>CAVZQE010000001.1:0-240557 GCA_963777325.1 uncultured Alphaproteobacteria bacterium
CTTCAGGAACCCGGTCTCGTCCACCACGAGCACGCCGCTCGGATCGCCAAGCGAGCTGATCACCTCCGTGCGCACCAGATCGCGCAATGCCTCGGCATTCCAGGAGCTGCGCCCCAAAAGCGACTGCATGCGATACGGCCGATCCAGTCCGGCCTGCTCCGCCATCAGCCAGCCAGTTTTGCGGGAGATGCCTGACAGCAACCCGTCGATGAACGCGCCAGCCGACGCTCTGACCTCCGGCCGACCGAACACCGGCCCCAGCCGCCTCTTCAGCGCCGAAAGCTCCCGATCACACGCCAGTCCCGAACCAGACCAAACCGCCACCGACATGCCCAAATTCCCCGCCGTTAAGGCAGGGAATCAAAGTTCAGAACTGATTCGCACTTAGAGGATTCCGGGCGGGCTAAATCTTCGATTTTATAGGGGGTCAGCCACTTTGGAGCTGACCCATGCGACGCTACGGGCTTCGCGATGATCAATGGGATCGTATCCGGGACTTGCTTCCGGGCGAGAAGGTCACGTCGGGGTGACCGCGACGGACAACCGGCTGTTCGTCGAGGCGGTCCTGTATCGCTATCGTGCGGGCATTCCTTGGCGCGATCTGCCGGAGCGCTTCGGGGATTGGAAGAACGTTCACCGGCGCTTCAGCCGGTGGGCCAAGTCCGGGGTTTGGGAGGGGGTTTTCCAGCATCTGGCTGCCGACGCCGACAATGAATACGCGATGATCGACAGCACCATTGTGCGCGCGCATCAGCACAGCGCCGGCACCCAAAAAAAAGCCGGGGAGGACCAGGCGATCGGGTGCTCGCGCGGCGGATTGAGCACGAAAATCCATACCTTGGTCGATGCCCTAGGCAACCCGTTGGGCTTTTTCCTGACCGGCGGGCAAGCCCATGATCTGGTCGGGGCCGATCACCTGCTCCCCATGATGAACGCTGATACGCTGATCGCCGACAAGGCGTTTGATGCCGACAAACGAGTCATCGCACCGCTGACCGAAGCCGGTAAAACGGCCGTGATCCCATCCAAGGCCGGTCGCCGGACCAGCCGCGACTTCGATCGCGACCTCTACAAGGCACGCCATCTGGTCGAGAACTTCTTCGCCAGGCTCAAGCAATTCCGGGCCATCGCGACGCGCTACGACAAGACCGCACGGAACTCCTCGCCGCCGTCCACCTCGCCGCCACAGCCATCTGGCTCAATTGACGACACACCCTAACATTACAGTTGCGCTGATGCCTGAACTCTAAATCGATGCGTAACCATGACACAATTCGGAGATCGTGGTGTCGGGAGCATCGATCGAGACGACGCTGGAGCTTTGGGCCTCGTCGCTGCGTGATGTCAAAGCGCGAATGCGTAGGCTGTTCAAGCAGGAGCGGATGGCGGTCTCGGCGGGGCTTTTCCTGGATGGTCTGCTCGGCGAGGAACGCCGCAAGACCGGCTGGATGCGTGCAGAAGCGGCGGGTGATCCTGGCCCGTGGCGGCAGCAATCGGTGCTGGGGCGCGGCCAATGGGACGCGGATGCGCTGCGCGACATCGTGCGGGAGTATGTCGTCGAGGCGCTGGGTGACTCCGACGCGGTGCTGGTCATCGATGAGACCGGATTCCTCAAACAGGGCCGAGCGTTGTGCGGGGTTGCGCGGCAATACACGGGGTCGGCGGGCAAGATCACCAACTGTCAGATCGGCGTGTTCGCCGCCTATGCCTCGCGCCACGGCCACGCCTTCATTGACCGAGCGCTGTATCTGCCGAAAACCTGGACCGACGACGCGGCTCGCCTGGTCAGCGCACATGCTGCCGAGCGACATCAGCTTCGCAACCAAGCCCCGCATCGCCGTGCAAATGGTCAAGCGAGCGCTGGCCGCGAACGTGCCATTCGCATGGGTGGCCGCGGACACCGTCTATGGCGTCGGCGAGGTCGAGCAGGTGCTCCGCCAGGCCGGCCGTGGCTACGTACTCGGGGTGACCGCCGCGCATCGGTTCCATTCCTGGGGCAAAGGAACGCTGATCGCGGGTAGCGCCGAGGAGATCGCAGCTTCCCGGGCGGCGGCCGACTGGCAACGCCTGTCGGCCGGGGCCGGGACCAAGGGGCCGCGCTTACACGAGTGGTGTTACGTGGAACTCGCCGATCTCAAAGCCGGTGAGTTTGGCGGCGGAGAGGATGAGGTATGGACGCGTGGATTGCTGATCCGCCGTCACATCGCCGACGGCGAGATGGCATTCTTCTCGACCTGGTGTCCGGCCGGAACCCCAATAGCCACCCTGGTTGCCGTCGAAGGTCATCGTTGGTGCATCGAAGACAGCTTCGAGAACGCCAAAAACGAGCTTGGCCTCGATCACAATGAGACCCGGTCCTGGCACGGATGGCATCGGCACGTCTCGCTCGTGATGCTCGCCTTCGCAATGATGGCGATCATTCGCAACAAGGCCAATGCCGTCGCGGCCACGCCGAAAAAAACGCAGGCGAGGCGGATGCCGCAGACCCGGGCCTCATCCGCTGGTCGGTCCAGGAAATCCGACGCATAGCAACGCGGCTTGCAAGACGACGCATCCAGCCCGCGCACATCATCGCCTGGTCACTCTGGAGACGTGCCCACCAAGCCGCAGCTCAAGCAGCTCACTGCCGAAAATTGCAACTGTAATGCTAAATAAGGCCGGCTGACGCGGCCTCAAGACCTTGACCGTCCACGCGACCGGCCCGGCGCGGCCATTGCCGGGAACTTAACAGGTCCACTTCGCTTTCTGTCTCGAAACGTTCCCGTAGATCCTGCCAAATCGAGAGCTTCCATAAGCCGTCCCGCAGCCCGCACAAAGCCATGGAGACGACCAGGAACCCGTCCGGGTTCAAGAAGCGGGCGTAGCAGGCGGCTTGTGCCGCCGGATCGGTAAGATAATACAATGTCTCCGCGAAGATGATCGCGTCGAAGTGCTCAGGGGGTTCGAACGTCTCGGCCGCGACCGTGAGGTGGTCACGCTCTCTCTTCGCAGTTTGGACGGGGTGAATGTGAAATGTTACACGTTGATGTAAACTGCTGCGGGATGGCGGTATAGGGGATTTTTGCGACGCGGATTAGTCTAACTTTTTGGCTGTTAATTTTTTTAGTTGCGGATGGGTTGTTATGGTGTTGTTTACTTTTTTTGTTATTTTACTGGTTGAGATCGAAGATTTAAGGCGGGTTGAGGGTAAGCTGTATCGGCTGTTGTATGTTGTGTTGTTCGTGATTTTGGTGATTTTTGCTGGCGTTAATTTTTATTGGATGATTTATAGTTTTATCGATGTTTATTTCGTTTGGCTGTGCGATGTGTTAGGTTTGAAGTGGCGAAGAGCATTGGTTTATATGATGATATGTGTTATTTTGTGGTAGCTTGATGTTGCTTTGGTGGAGGTGGTGTTTCGTTGTTATGTCGTTGCGCTGAACGATGCTGTTAGGATCGAGGGTTAGTGTTACGTGGCGATCGATGGTAAGATTTTATGATATAGCTTTGATAACTTTCTCGATTGGTGCGTTGCGTATGTGCTTAGCGTGTTTGCTGTTGATAAGGCGCTGTTGTTGTTGTATCTCGATTGCGTTGATAAGTTTAATGAGATATTGGTTGTATATTTTTTGTTTGGTATGTTTGGTTTGGCTGTTGTTGTGTTTATTGTTGATGTTATGTATTGTTAAAAAAAGTTTTTGAGTAAGTTGTTGTAGGTGGTGTTTATTTGATTGTTTAGTTTAAGGTAAATTAGTTTATTATGTATTACGTTGTTGCGGTGCTGTGTGAAATTGTTGTATTGCTTGATGGTATGCTTACTGTGGATAAGAAGCGTTACTTTTGTGATGAGGTTTGTTTGGTTGAGGTCTTTTCGTGTGGTGATAGCTTGGTTGATATTGAGTGGGTTGATTATATTAATGTGGTTATGTGTGTTATTTGTGATGTTCTTACTTGCTATGCTGTAAGAGGGCTGTGGTGTGTTATGAGTGAGAAGGTATTGTTTGTTAGTAATGTGGTGAGGTGAGTGGTGGTGTGTGTTGAAGTTATGTGTAATTATTGGAGTATAGAAAAATGCTTGTATTAAGTGAGTGAAGGTAGTTTTAATGAGGATGTGAGTTGTATATGTTGTAATAAAGGTATTTTAGTGAGTTTATGTTAGTTAGATGTAAAAGTAATGTGGTTTAAAGGTTTTTATAAAGTAATTGATGTGAGGTATTGGATAGTTTTAGGAGGTATAGGTGTTATAATAATAATAAGATTAATAAATTAAGAGTTGAAAAAAAGTGGGGCGACCGTGAAGGACGCCCTATCATCCTGCGCTTCTTTCGCGCGGGCGATCGCGGTCTCGGATACATCGACTCCGAAGTAGGAACGATGTCGATTAAGTCGCAACACCTGATGCAGCCCGCCATTGCCGCAACCCACCTCGAGCACGGAACCTTCGGGAGCGTAGCTGTCGATGCAGCCGGCAAGGACGGCGTTGCGGTGCCGCTCGAGCGGATTGCGTAAAAAATCCCAGCCGCCCGAGGCGAACTCATCCTCCCATTGCTGCTTGTTATATCTATAGGGCCCGGCCTTCAGGCGGCTTAACGGCCGCAACAAACCGGGCCGGTTCCTGGGACGCCAGCAACGAGGCAAGAATCCAGTTCTGTCCAATCAAAGACGCCTCCGGCTCGCTCCCCGGCACCCGCAACATGAACCTGCGAGGCCGGGCAGAAATGACAGATAATCGGCTACGGGTCTACACGGCCGACTTTCGCCTCAGGGACGCGGAAGCCGCACCCGCGACTTCCGGTTATTGCCTGGCGGACCCGGTGGAGGCGGGAACGACGAGCCGAAGTTCCCCAGCCCTTGCTGCGGTGACCGGCCGACGGCCCCGCCAAGGCTTATCAGCATGCATACGGTCAATCGCGGCGGCGTCGTTACAAACGGGATTTCCTTCGGGGCCGCGTCCGGGCGGCGATGCTGTTCAGCGGAAACGCCGCGAGCGCCCGCGTCCATGTCGCTAGGGACGGACAAGCGGGGCGGACAACGCCCCGAAGCCGGAGAGCCCGGTCACGGCTCCGGCCTTCGCGTCAGCCACGTTCTCGGCGCAGCATGGCCGGTTCTCCCTCCTCTTTCTCGCGGTCGATCTCCTGGCGCGTGCGGCCGCCGATCGCGTAGTGCTCCGGCGGAACCTGGGTTGCGAATACGCGGATCGTCGGCAGCGGCGCCCCGAGCGACTCATGCACGGCCTGGGTTACCGCCTTCAGGCAGCGCTGCACGTCCTCGGTGGAGCGGCCTTCCACGAGCGTGATCTGGACGATTGGCATCATGCATCTCCCTGAACCGAAAACTGAACGCGGCCGAGCGTCTGCACCTCCAGGCCGACATGCTGGCCGGGAGCGAGCGCGACCGCCGCCGTCGCGGCGCCGGCGAGCACGATCGAGCCGGCCTCCAGCACCTCGCCCGCCTCGGCGACCAGCCGCGCGGCCGCGACCAGCGAGCGCAGCGGGTGGCCGAGAATCGCGGCGCTGGAGCCGAACTCACGCGGACGCCCGTTCACGGACAGTATCATGCCGAGATTGTCGATCGCGGTCTCGCGGCCGTTCCAGAGACCGACGACGAAGCCGGACGAGGACGCGTTGTCGGCAATCACGTCGGGCAGGGAGAACTTGAACTCCTCGTAGCGGCTGTCGATGATTTCGACCGCGGGCGCGACGGCCTCCACCGCATCGAGCGCCGAAAGCGGCGTCACCTGTCCGAATAGCGGCTTTCGCATCAGGAACGCGACTTCCGGCTCGGCCCGCGGATGGACGAAGCGCGCGAAATCGACCGCGCCGCCATCCTCGAACAGCATCGCATCCGTCAGCCGCCCCCAGATCATTTCAGAGAGGCCCATCTGCACCATCTTGGCGCGACTCGTGAAGCCCATCTTCATGCCGAGCCGCCGCTCGCCGCGCCCGATCCGCCGCGCGATGCTTGCCCTCTGGATCGCGTAGGCGTCATCGAGGCCGAACGCGACCTCGCGCGAAATCTGCGGCGTCGCCCGCGCCCGGCGGGCCGCCTCGTCCAGCCGCTCGGCCATCCGCGCGACATCGATCCCGGCCATGCGGATCACTCCTTGCTGAACACGGCGGCGACGCTGCCGAGACCCGAGATGCGCGCCTCGTACGCCTCGCCCGGCCGCACCGGCGCCATCGGGCCGAGCGCGCCGGACAGGATGACTTCGCCCGCCCGCAACGGCCGACCGAGCGCGCGCATGCGCCGCGCGAGCCAGACCAGGGCGTTCAGCGGATGGCCGAGACAAGCCGCGCCGCAGCCATTCGAGACCGGCTCGCCCCGGTTCTCGATCACCATGCCGCACAGCCTGAGATCGAGTTGCTGCAGCTTCCGCACTGTCCCGCCAAGCACATACAGCCCGGCCGAGGCGTTGTCGGCGATCGTATCGTAGATCGAGATCCTCCAGTCCCGCACCCGGCTGTCCACGATCTCGATTGCCGGAACGGCGTAGGCGACCGCGCGCAGCACCTCGCCGAACGCGGGTACGTCCATGTCGAGATCGCGCTCCAGCACGAAGGCGATCTCGGCTTCAACTCTCGGCTGGATCAGCCGCGAGAGCGGGATCTCGATCCCGTCGCCGTACTCCATGTCGTCCAGCAGCACGCCATAATCCGGCTGATCGACGCCGAGTTGCTGCTGCACCGCGGGCGCGGTCAGGCCGATTTTGCGGCCCGGTGACGCGCCGCCCCGCCGCCAGCGCCGTCTCGATCACGGCCCGCTGCACGGCATAGGCGGCATCAAGGCCATGCGCCTCGATCAGCGGGCGCACCGGATCGCACGGCGTGCGGCTCTGCCAGGCGAGCGACAGAAGCCGGCTCGCTTGCTGAACCGCTTCTCGCTCGTTGCTCGCTTCAGGCATGGCCGGTCGTTCCCTCTCTGAGGAGAAGGTCAGCGCCCCGCGCGATCCCGTCAAACGAAAACCGCCCTCCTTGCGGGGGCGGTCTCGCTTCGGCGTCGTCGTGCGCTCGATCAGGCCGCCTTGGCTTTGGCCTCCGGCGGCGGCGTCTCGATCACCTGGAAAGCCTGCCGCCGGATCAGATCCCGATACGGGCCGGGCGTGTTTTCGATCACCCGCGGCGGTCCGTCCTGCAGCACCTGGCCGGACTGCATGACCAGGATGCGGTCGAAGTTCTGCAGCGTGGAGAGGCGGTGCGCGACCGCGATCACCGTCCGCCCGGTCATCAGCCGGTCGAGCGCCCGCTGCACGGCCTGCTCGGACTCGGTGTCGAGCGCGCTCGTCGCCTCGTCGAGCAACAGGATCGGCGCGTCGCGCAGGAAGGCGCGGGCGATGGCGAGGCGCTGGCGCTGGCCGCCCGACAGCTTGACGCCGCGATCGCCGACGATCGTCTCGAACCCTTCCGACAGCGCCGGGATGAAGTCGCAGCCCGCCGCCTCCGCCGCCGCATGGACCTCCTCGTCGGTCGCGTCCGGCTTGCCGTAGCGGATGTTCTCGAGCACCGACCGGTGGAACAGCATCACCTCCTGCGGCACCACCGAGATCGCCGCGTGCAGGCTCTCCTGGGTCAGATCGGCGATGTTCTTGCCGTCGATCATCACCGCGCCGCCGCTCACGTCGCGGAACCGCTGCAGCAGCGAGAGCACGGTGACTTTGCCCGAGCCGGACCGGCCGACCAGTCCCACGCGCTCGCCCGGCTCGATCCGGACCCGGAAGTCGCGCAGCACCGGAGCCGCGCCGGGATAGGCGAAGTCGACGCCGGCGAACTCCACCGAACCGCGCGCGCCCCTGAGCACATGCGCCTTCTCGGAGTCGCGCAGGTCATGCGGGACGAGCAGCGTGGAGACCGCTTCCGACAGCCTCGCGACGTGCTGGATCGAGTTCGACGAGCGCGACGGCCAGATCACGGGTGCCGTGCAGGATCGTGAAGCCCATGGTGCTGACGAGCACGACGTCGCCGGTGCTGGCCTGCCCGGTCTGCCAGAGCACGATGCCCCAGCCGAGCAGGCCGGCGCTGAGCAGCGCGGTGCAGCCGGCGTGGAACAGGCGCAGCTTCTCGAGATAGCGCAGGCTGCGGCCACGGGCCGTCATTTCCCGCTGCACGCTGTCGGCGAACCGGCTGCGCTCCCTCAGCGTCGCGCCGAATGCCCGCACCAGCGGCATGTTGTTGATGACGTCCACCAACTCGCCGTCCACGGACGCGGCGTCCGCCGCGTACGCGCGATGCAGGCGGCGGCCGCCGGACGCGAGCCGGATGATGACCGCGCCGAGCACGATCGCCGACGCCACCAGGGCCAGCGCCATGACCGGGCTGACCGACGCCAGCACGAAGATCGAGCCGACGATGGCGGCGCAGGGCGGCAGCACGTTCCAGGAGAAGGTGCTCAGCACCGTGTAGATCGCATTGGCCGTGGAGGTGACGCGGCCGGCAAGCGTGCCGGGTGAGCGATCCGCGAAATAGGTGGGGGAGTGGCCGGTGAGGTGTCCGAAGAGGTCGCGCCGCAGGTCGCCGCTGACGTTGACGAAGGTGTGCGTCGCTTGCCACCCCGCGACCCGCCACATCACGTTATCGAGCGCGATCAGGCCGGCGAGGATGCCGAAGGCCGCCCAGATTGCGCCGCCCGGCCCGGCGGACAATACGTCCACCAGATGCTTGACCGCGTATTGCGAGCCGATGCCGCAGGCGACGCCCGCCATGACGCCCAGCAGGATGACCGCGTGGCCGATCGGGTGACGGCGGACATACCGCCACATGAAGGCGACGGGGCGGTGCGAGAGGCCCACCAACTCAATATTCGGATCGTTTGAAAGCGGCATCGGGCTTGATCCTGAGACGGCTAGAGCATTGGAAACAGCGGTCGTCTTCCCGCCAAGCCCGGATAGGACACCGCGAACATCGCGATAGTAGGGCAGGGTCCGCCGCTTTTTCGCCCTGATTATCGCGTTGCACCATCATCAGCATTTGCAGGAGACCGTCGTTCCATGCGCATCGCCCAAATCGCCCCGCTGCACGAGGCCGTCCCGCCCAAGCTCTATGGCGGCACCGAGCGCGTGGTCTCATTCCTGACGGAAGAACTGGTGGCGCTCGGCCACGACGTGACCCTGTTCGCGAGCGGGGATTCGGAGACCTCCGCCCGCCTGGAAGCGGTGTGGCCGAAGGCGCTCCGGCTCGATCCGGGCGTGCGCGATACCGTGGCGCCGCATTTCCTGCTGCTCGAAACCGTGCGCGAGATGGCCGACCAGTTCGACGTGCTGCATTTCCATCTCGACTACTGGTCGTTCCCGTTGTTCACCCGCCAGCGCACGCCGTTCGTGACGACGCTGCACGGCCGGCTCGACCTGCCGGAGTTGCAGCCGGTCTTCGCCCGCTTCCCGCATGTCCCCGTGGTCTCGATCTCGGACAGCCAACGCCGCCCGCTGCCGCAGGCCCGGTTTGCGGCGACCGTGCTGCACGGGCTTCCCGCCGGCCTCCTCACGCCCAAGCCGGTCAGGCCGTCCTACCTCGCCTTCCTCGGCCGGATCTGCCCGGAGAAGTGTCCCGATCGCGCCATCCGCATCGCCCGCCGCGCCGGCATCCCGCTGAAGATGGCGGCTAAGATCGACCGGGTGGACCAGGCCTATTTCGACGAGGTGATCCGCCCGATGCTGAAGGAGCCGGGGGTCGAACTAGTCGGCGAGATCAACGACGCGCAGAAGGCCGATTTCTTGAGCGGGGCGCACGCCCTCCTGACGCCGATCGACTGGCCCGAGCCGTTCGGCCTCGTCATGATCGAGGCCATGGCCTGCGGCACGCCGGTGATCGCCTACAACCGCGGCTCCGTGCCCGAGGTGATCGACGATGGCGTGTCCGGCTACATCGTGGAGGACGAGACCGGAGCCATTGCCGCGATCGAGCGCCTGCCCAAGCTGCCCCGCGCGCGGGTGCGCGCGCAATTCGAGGCGCGCTTCACGGCGAAACGGATGGCGGAGGACTATCTGCGCGTCTACCGCTCGATCGGAGCGTCCCAGCGCTCATCCTTGCGGGTGATTGGATAGGCAGGGCGGTTTGCGCGACTGGACGATTCCGGGCATTACGGCCCGGAATCGCTCAAGGAGAACACGATGCGTTACGGTCTTATGATCGGGGCCTGCCTGATACTGGCCGCCTGCGCCAACGATCACGCCGGAGCGCCGGCGGGAATGGGCATTTCGGGGGGCCCGGCCGCCAATCCGACCGGTTCGAACGGACCGATGAGCGGCTCGCCCGGGAACACGAACACCAATGTTGTCGTTACCCACAGACACGGGCCCGCGCTCAATCCGACCGGTTCGAACGGACCGATGAGCGGTTCGCCCGAAAACACCAACGCGAGCGTGCCGACGGGCGTAAGCAGCGCGCCCGCGGCCAACCCGACCGGATCGAACGGGCCGCAAAGCGGGCAGCCGAGCAACATGGCTCCGACTTCGTCCTACTGATGGGAAACGGGCCTTCTCGCAGGACGGAGAAGGCCTACCCATCGGGCGAACCGGCCTCCTCCTCCAGCACGGCGCGCGCCTGGGCGAGACCCGCCCGGGCCTCCCCGGCCAACTCCGGAAACCCGAGATCGAGCTCGTCCAGCGCCGCCACGATTGCGGTGACGACGACCAGCCGCGTGAGCCACTTATGGTCGGCCGGCACGACGAACCACGGCGCATGCGGGGCGGCGGTTGCACGGATCACCGCCTCATACGCCTCCATGTAGGCGTCCCAGAACCGCCGCTCGGCCAGATCGCCGGGCTCGAACTTCCAGTTCTTGGATGGCTCGTCCAGACGGTTGAGAAAGCGGCGCTTCTGTTCCTCCCGCGACAGATGGAGGAAAAATTTGAGGACGACCATTCCCTGCCGCGCGAGGTACCTCTCGTGCATCGCGATCGCCTCCAGCCTTTCGTCCCAGATATGCTTGGTCACCCGGCTCTTGGGCAGATGCTGGCGATCCAGCAGCTCGGGATGCACGCGGACAACGAGCACTTCCTCATACTGGCTGCGGTTGAAGATGCCGATCCGGCCGCGTTCGGGAAGGGCGCGATTGATCCGCCACAGGAAATCGTGGTCGAGATCCTCAGGCCCCGGCGCCTTGAAGCTCGTGACCTGCACGCCCTGCGGGTTCACGCCCGACATGACGTGCTTGATGGCGCTGTCCTTGCCGGCCGCGTCCATCGCCTGGAAGCAGCACAGGAGCGCCCAGCTGTTCTGGGCGTAAAGCCGTTCCTGAAGTGAGATCAGCCGCTGAATGCCGCCTTCGAGCAGCACGCGGCCTTCCTTTTTATCGAGAGAAAGCCCCGCCGTGTCCCCTGGATCGTGATCCTTGAGCCGGAACCTCGCGCCCTGCGTGATCCGGTAGCGATCGAGCAGCTTGCGCACGCTCTTCGGCGAAAGACCCGCCTCTTCGGCCAGATCCTCCGCCGCGCGCGCGTGGGTCACGCCGCTCGCGTCACTCCACGACCTCCTGCTCCCGGTCCGGCTCGCCCTCCTCGCCGTCCGATTTCGGCACGGCTGGCGTGACCGCCTCGACGATGTCGAAGTCCAGCTTGCCGTCCTTCAACGTCACCTTGACCGACCCGCCCTTGACCAGCTTCCCGAACAGCAACTCCTCGGCGAGCGGCTTCTTGATGTGCTCCTGGATGACGCGGGCCAGCGGCCGGGCGCCATACAGGCGGTCGTAGCCGCGCTCGGCCAGCCACTCCTTCGCGGCCGAGACCAGCTCGATCGTGACGTTGCGGTCCGCGAGCTGCGCCTCCAGCTGCATGACGAACTTCTCGACCACGCGGCCGACGATCTCCGGCGTCAGGCCGGCGAACGCGATCACGGCGTCGAGCCGGTTGCGGAACTCGGGCGTGAACAGGCGCTTGATCGCGTCCTCGTCCTCGCCGGCCCGCCCGTCGCGGCCGAAGCCGATGGCCTCCTTGGCGAGATCGGAGGCGCCCGCGTTCGTGGTCATGATCAGGATGACGTTGCGGAAATCGACGGTCTTGCCGTTGTGATCGGTCAGCTTGCCGTGATCCATCACCTGCAACAGGATGTTGAACAGGTCGGGATGGGCCTTCTCGATCTCGTCCAGCAGCAGCACGGCGTGCGGATGCTGGTCGATCGCGTCCGTCAGCAAACCGCCTTGATCGAACCCGACATAGCCGGGCGGCGCGCCGATCAGCCGCGAGACCGAGTGCCGCTCCATATACTCCGACATGTCGAAGCGGGTCAGCTCGATGCCGAGCGTGGCGGCGAGCTGCTTCGCGACCTCGGTCTTGCCAACGCCGGTCGGACCGGAGAACAGATAGTTGCCGATCGGCTTTTCCGGATCACGCAGCCCGGCGCGGGACAGCTTGATCGCGGCGGCGAGCGCCTCGACGGCCCGATCCTGCCCGAACACCATCGCCTTGATGTCGCGTTCGAGATTGCGCAGCGTCTCCTTGTCATCGGCGGAGACGGATTTCGGCGGAATGCGGGCGATTTTGGCGACGATCTCCTCGACGTCCTTCAGCGTCACCGTCTTGCGGCGCTTGTGCTCGGGCAGCAGCATTCGGCTTGCGCCCACCTCGTCGATCACGTCGATCGCCTTGTCTGGCAACTTGCGGTCGTTGATGTACTTGGCGGCCAGCTCAACCGACGCGCGGATCGCCTCGTCCGTGTACCGGACCTTGTGGTGCTTCTCATAGTTGGTTTTGAGACCGCGCAGGATCTTCACCGCGTCCTCGATCGAGGGCTCGCTCACATCGATCTTCTGGAAGCGGCGGACGAGGGCCCGGTCCTTCTCGAAGTAGTTGCGGAATTCCTTGTAGGTCGTGCTGCCGATGCAGCGCAGCGTGCCCGAGGCGAGCGCCGGCTTAAGCAGGTTCGACGCATCCATGGCGCCGCCGCTGGTCGCGCCCGCGCCGATCACCGTGTGGATCTCGTCGATGAACAGCACCGCGCCCGGCTGCGACTCGAGCTCGGTCACGACCGCCTTCAGCCGCTCCTCGAAATCGCCGCGATAGCGAGTGCCGGCGAGCAGCGCGCCCATGTCGAGCGCGTAGATCGTGGATTTCCCGAGCACGTCGGGCACGTCGCCCTCGACAATGCGCTTGGCGAGCCCTTCCGCGATCGCCGTCTTGCCGACCCCGGGATCGCCCACATAGAGGGGGTTGTTCTTGGTGCGGCGGCAGAGGATCTGGATCGTGCGCTCGACCTCCTGCTCGCGTCCGATCAGCGGGTCGATCTTGCCCGCCATCGCTTTCTTGTTCAGGTTGACGCAGTAGTTGCTCAACGCGTCCTGATTGCGGCGGCTCGGCTTCTCGTCCCGCTCCTGCTCGTGTCCGTCCCCGCCACCGCCGCCATTCGGGCCGGAGCCCTGAACGGGCCGCTGCTGCGACCGCCCGGGCGCCTTGGCGATGCCGTGGCTGATGAAGTTCACGGCGTCGAGCCTGGTCATGTCCTGGAGCTGGAGAAAGTAGACGGCGTGGCTCTCGCGCTCGCTGAACAACGCGACCAGCACGTTGGCGCCCGTCACCTCGTCCCGCCCGGACGACTGCACGTGGATCGCGGCCCGCTGCACGACGCGCTGAAAGCCCGCCGTCGGCTTCGGATCGCCGGGCCGGTCGGTCGCGAGACCCGACAAATCCTTGTCGAGAAACTCCCCGAGATCGGTCCGGAGCTTGTCGAGGTCGACCCCGCAGGCCCGCAGCACCGTCGAGGCATCGTTGTCGTCGGCGAGGCCGAGTAGAAGATGCTCGAGGGTCGCGTATTCGTGGCGGCGCTCGCTCGCGAGCGACAAGGCGCGATGAAGCGTCTGTTCAAGATTACGAGACAGCATGGGCGACGCTCCTGGCGCGTGGTCCGGGCATGGATTTCACAAGTGACTTTCAGCCCAGGCATTCAATGTGAGGCCGCTTTCACTGGATTGCGAGATCATTCTTTCTCGATTGTACACTGCAACGGATGTTGGTTCTGCCGGGCGAGATCCATCACCTGCGTCACCTTCGTCTCCGCGACTTCATAGGTGTACACGCCGCAGACCCCGACACCGCGGCGATGCACGTGCAGCATGATGCGGGTGGCCTCCTCCCGCGTCTTCTGGAAAAAGCGTTCCAGAACGTGGACGACGAACTCCATGGGCGTGTAGTCGTCGTTGAGCATGAGAACCTTGTACATCGCCGGCTTGCGGGTCTTGGGCCTGGCCTTGACCACGACGCCAGTATTGGGCCCCTCGGTACCGCCGCGCTTGTCGTTGTCGCTCATCTTCTGTCTACCTGGGCAGCTTCGTCATGGACTTCCGCGCACCGGACTTGCCAAAGCCCGACCATATCGGATGCCGGACCGCCGATAAAAGAGCATAGACGCTAAAGAGCCGTATGCCGACGCCAGTGTCACCGGCGCCTGGGCACGGAAAAAGGCCCGGACACGATCCGGGCCTTTCAGTATCGGGGCTGCCCTCCGGGGAGGGAAGGCGGGCAGCCCCGCCGCGCAAGACCTCCTCAGAGAGAGGGCTTGGCGAAGGTCTCGACCGCAAGGTTCATCCGTGCGGTCAAGGGCGCGAGCGCCTGCTCGAACAGCTTCACCGAAGCGTCGGTGAAGCGGCTGCCCTCGGCGACCGCCTGCTCGACCGAGCCGCGGGCGAGGTTCGACTGCAGATCGATCGCCTCCTGTAAGGTCTTCACCGAGGCGAGCGCACGGGTATTGGCCACGGCCTCCTCGAACGTGGCCTGCGCCGAGGCGGCCACCTGCCGGGAGAGATCCTGCAAGCCAGAAACCCAGATTTGGCCGGATTGCACGAACGCTTCCAGATTGCCCTGGTGGAACTGCACCATTTCCTCGGCTGTCCTCATCGCCTTTTCCAGACCTTCCTTTACCTTGGCCTGGGTCTTCTCGAAGCCGGCGGCCGCCTGGGCCATGCCGTCCTTGAGCGCCGCGACCGTCTGGTCGATGCCCTTGCTCGCGTTCTCCGCCGCAGCCTCGCTCGCCGCCGTCACTGTCTCTGAAACCCTCATTCGTCCGCTCATGATGTTCACACTTCTTCTAAGAGTTACGTTCCCGGACGGCTGATCGGCTCAAAGAACGCCCGGCGGGATCGCTTCCGCCGCGCCACCCGTTTGCTGCACCGCAACATGGGCACGTGATACGAGCCGGAGGTCCGAGATGCAAGCACTTTTTTGTGCACCGCAAAACAGTTGGCACTCGGATCGGAACTCTTTCGCACCCGAGTTCGAAGACGTTGGATAACCCCTTCAAAGTTTTCACTTTCCCGCAACATTTCGCCTGGACAATTGAGAACGGCGGCTCTTACAGTGCGGCGCCAGCAAAAAGCGGAAGGGCGGCGATGCGCAGATTTCCTCACATCCGAGGCCGTTTCCCGACGCCTGCCGGCGTGGTGCTCACCGCCTTGTTACTGGCCTTGACCATCTGCGCGCCCGCGCGCGCTCAGATCGGCTCGGCCCGATACAGCTCGATCGTGATCGACGCGGCGTCCGGCAACGTGCTCTCCGCGATCAACCCGGACGAGGTGCGCTACCCGGCCAGCCTCACCAAACTGATGACCCTGTACATGACTTTCGAGGCGCTGAGGGACCGGCGGATCACGCTCGAGGATCAGGTGCCTGTGTCGGCCAGCGCGGCCTCGATGGCGCCTTCAAAGCTCGGCCTCCTGCCGGGAACCCGGCTGACCGTGGAGCAGGCGATCCTCGGCCTCGTGACCAAGTCCGCGAACGATGCCGCGGCCGCTCTAGGTGAGATGCTCGGGGGAGACGAGGACCGCTTCGCCCAGATGATGACGCTCCGCGCCCGCGCGCTCGGGATGACCCGGACCGTCTTCCGGAACGCGTCCGGCCTGCCGGATTTCAACCAGGTCACGACGGCGCGCGACCTCGCCGTGCTGGCCCGGCGCGTCATCCTCGACTTCCCCGGCTACTACGGCTACTTCAGCACCCCGAGCTTCGCCTTTCACGGGCGCCTGATCCGCAATCATGACCGCATGCTGCAAACCTATCCAGGCGCGGACGGCATGAAGACCGGCTATATCGAGGCGGCGGGGCATAATCTGGTAACCTCGGCCGTCCATGGCGGCGTCCGCCTGATCGGGGTCGTGCTCGGGGCAGGCTCGAACGCGGAACGCGACATTCACATGGCGTCCCTGCTCGACCAAGGGTTCGAGCGGATGGATGTGCCCGCCGAAGGCAGCCGCGTCGTTCAGGTCGCGAGCCGGATGCCGATCCTGATCCCCTCGGCGCAGGCAGCCGCCTTGAGTTTCGCGCCGCGCCCGGCGGCGGCGCGCTTCGGCGACCTGTCCCGTGGCCGCGTCCGCATGGTGATGCAGACAACCCCCCTCGCGCGCTGGGGCGTGCAGGTCGGCACCTATCAGACCGAGCAGGCGGCACGAAGCGCGGCCAGCAAAGCCCGCCGATACACCGATGGCGGCTCCGTCCGGCTTGAGCGGATCGGTCACAATGGGCGGGCGGCTTGGCGGGCGCAGATCGGCGGCCTCACTCAAGCGGATGCCCACGAGGCCTGCGCCGCGATTGGCCGGAAGCGCGCCGCCTGCTTCATCGTCCGCCCCGAGTCGGGCCAACTCGCCAGCCGGTAAACGCCCGGCGCGCCGCGCCAGCGGCGCACCACTCGTTTGCGGCCGAAGCGCTTGCGCCTGGCCTTGCGCTTCCTCATCTTTTCCGTGCTGGGCGATCGCGTGAGCCGCAGGGCCGCCGACGCGGGCGAGGGCGAGGGCACGAGCGGGGTAGGCTATGGACGGCGGCGCCGACGCACGACGAATAACGATCTACGCGCCTGAGGATTTCGCCGGCATGCGCGCGGCTGGGCGGCTTGCGGCCGAGACGCTCGACATGATCAGGCCGCATGTTGAGCCCGGCGTCTCGACGGCGCAACTCGACCGGCTCTGCCACGACTTCATCCTGGCCCACGGCGCGACCCCCGCACCGCTGAACTATCGCGGCTACCCGAAGTCGATCTGCACGTCGATCAACCACGTCGTCTGCCACGGCATTCCGGGCGACCGCCGGCTGCTGGACGGGGACATCGTCAATATCGATGTTACCGTCATCCTCGACGGCTGGCACGGCGACTGCTCGCGCATGTATGTTGCGGGCACGCCGTCCACCAAGGCGCGCAATCTCATGGACGTGACCTTCGAAGCGCTGATGCGCGGCGTTGGGGCCGTGCACCCGGGGGCGCGCTTGGGCGACATCGGCCACGTGATCCAGAGCTATGTCGAGAGCCAGCGCTTCAGCGTGGTGCGGGATTTCTGCGGCCACGGCATCGGCCGGCGCTTTCACGAGGCGCCGAACATCCTGCATTTCGGCCGGCCGGGTGAAGGCCCGCTGCTCAAGCCGGGCATGTTCTTCACGATCGAACCGATGGTGAATGCGGGCCGCCCCGAGGTGAAGATCCTGGACGACGGCTGGACGGCCGTGACCCGCGACCGTAGCCTCTCCGCCCAGTTCGAGCACATGGTGGGTGTGACAGAGGACGGGTGCGAGGTGTTCACCCTCTCTCCGCTCGGCCACGAGAAGCCGCCCTACCCCAGCACGGGCTGATCACACGGCGGAGGCGATTTCGGCCGACCCCTCCCAGATCATCTTGACGGCGACGTAGAGCACGATCAGCAGGCCGACCCAGGCGATCCAGCGATGCCGCCCGAGCAGGCGCGCGATCAGCCCGGCGGCCAGCCCCATCAGGCCGACCGAGATCGTCAGGCCCGCGACCAGCACCCAGGTGCTGCCCTCGGCCGCGCCGGCGACCGCGAGCACGTTGTCGAGGCTCATCGAGAGATCCGCGAGCAGAATCTGAACGACCGCCTGCCGAAGCGTCTTGCGCCTGCCGCGCGCCCGCGCCGTGCCGTCCGGGTCGGGGCGATGACTCAGTTCGCGGAACATCTTCCAGCAAACCCAGAGGAGCAGCAGGCCGCCCGCGAGCGTCAGTCCGATGATGTCGAGGACTTGCAGCGTCACGGCCCCGAGCGCGATCCGGATCACCGTCGCGGCGAGGATGCCCAGCATGATCGCCCGCTTCTGCTGGCTGGCCGGCAATCCCGCGACCGCCATCCCGACCACGACCGCATTGTCGCCTGCCAGGGCGACATCGATCAGCACCACCTGGGCGAACGCGGTCAGGCTCTGAAGAAACGCGTGGTCGAGCATCACATCCTTCTCGGTCGCGGCGGGTTGCCAAGCCTGGCCGCCCGGTCTAGCTCGCCCGCTTCGCCGCCAGCAGGAAGTGGAGACGGCCGGGATGGTGCCCCGTTACACGAGACCGGAGATGGCCGCCATTTGGGCCCCCGAGAACCGCTATCGCATCTGGTTCGAGATCGAGGCGCTGGCGGCGGAAGGCATGGCCGAAATCGGCGCGATCCCGGCCGAGGCGGCGCGCGTCATTCGCGAAAAGGGCGGCAAGCTCGCCTCGTCGCTGTCCGCCGGGGACGTGGAGCGGATCGACGCGATCGAGCGCGAGACGCGGCACGACGTGATCGCCTTCCTCACCTGGCTCACCGCGGGGATCGGCCCGGAAAGCCGCTTCGTGCATCAGGGCCTCACCAGCAGCGACGTGCTCGACACCTGCCTCTCGGTCCAGCTCGTGCAGGCGACCGATCTGCTGCTCGGCGATCTCGATTTCGTGCTCGCCGCCTTGAAAGACCGCGCGATGGAGCACAAGCTGACGCCGACCATTGGCCGCAGCCACGGTATCCACGCCGAGCCGACCTCCTTTGGCCTCAAGCTCGCCGGCCACTACGCCGAGTTTGCCCGCAACCGCGCGCGGCTCGTGCAGGCGCGGGCGGAGATCGCGGTCGCGGCCCTGAGCGGCGCGGTCGGCACGTTCGCGCATGTCGATCCTCGGGTTGAGACGTATGTCGCGGACAGGCTCGGCCTCGCGGTCGAGCCGGTCTCGACCCAGGTTATCCCGCGCGACCGGCACGCCGCCTATTTCTGCACGCTCGCCGTGATCGCGAGCGGCATCGAGCGGCTGGCGACGGAGGTGCGGCACCTGCAGCGCTCGGAGGTGCGGGAGGCCGAGGAGTTCTTCCACCCCGGCCAGAAGGGCTCGAGCGCGATGCCCCACAAGCGCAATCCGGTGCTGAGCGAGAACCTGACCGGCCTCGCCCGCTTGGTGCGGTCTTCCGTCGTTCCGGCGCTCGAGAACGTGACGCTGTGGCACGAGCGCGACATCAGCCATTCCAGCGTCGAACGGGTGATCGCCCCGGACGCGACCATTGCGCTCGACTTCGCCCTCGCCCGGCTGGCCGGGATGATCGCGAAGCTGACGGTGTATTCCGACCGGATGCAGGCGAACCTCGACGCGCTGGGCGGGGTGGTCCATAGCGGGGAGGTGCTGCTCGCCCTGACCCGTGCCGGCCTGTCGCGGGAGGACGCCTACCGCATCGTCCAGCGCGCCGCCATGGAGACCTGGACGAAACTGGGAACGGCCGGCGGCCGCAGCTTCCGCGAGAACCTCGAAGCCGACGCCGAAGTCGCGGGCCGGGTCCCGAGCGGCGAACTGGATGCGGCGCTCGATCCGACCCTGCACCTGCGCGAGATCGATCGCATTTTCGATCGCGTCTTCGGGGACGACCTTCATCCGGCAACAAATCCAGCCTATGGACGTAAGCTTCCCGGATAGTGCGGTAACGCGTTCTCTGCAGCTCTCGGGGCGGCAGAGTTCATGCATGCGCATCTCGGGCGCCCGCACTGCAAAGCAATAATGTCTTGCGGGCCGCCACCAGGCGGAATAGCTCACATCATCGGAACACGATGCGGACGGGGCTGCTGGTCTGGACAGCCTCGCCCCTGGACTCGAGCTTGCCGGTTTCCAGACGGATCGCAAACGTCACGATCGTGTCGCTGTCCTCATTGGCCACGAACATGAAGCGGCCCGTCGGATCGACGGCGAAAAAAGCGCGGCGTCTTGCCTCCTGACTGCTGGTAGTCGACCGGCCGGAGCCAGCCATTGGCCGGATCGACCGCGAAGACCGCGACGGAGTCGAAGCCGCGGTTCGAGGCGTAGACGAAGCAGCCGTCGGGTGAGACGGTGATCTCGGAGGCGCGGCTGTTGCCGGTGAACCGCTCCGGCAAGGATGGGATGATCTGGAACGGGTCGAGCTTCCCAGTCGCCGGGTCGTAGCGGTAGCTGGTGACGGCCAAGTCCAGCTCGTTGACCACGTAGGCGAGCGGCTTCTGCTTGTGGCGCCTAACGCCGCGTTACAACGTGCCTCTCACGCTGCGGCGAGCCGGGACCGGTGAGACGGTGGCCATCGAGGCCACCGCCCTGGTGGACACCGCGCGCGAGGTGCGGTCGATCCAGGAGGGTGGCATCATCCCGATGATCCTGCGGCAGGCGCTCGCGGCGTCGCAGGAAGAGCAGCGCCGCATAGGAGCCGGGCCATGACCAGCATCTCTCCGGACATCATCCGCGACCTGGCCCCGATCGGGCGGCTGCGATCGACCATCAACCTTGGCAACATCGTGCTCGCCCACCAGAACCCGAACGGCGAGCTGGGCGGCGTGTCGGTCGAGCTCGCGCGCGAGCTGGCGCGTCGCGTCGGGGTTGAGGCGGAGCTGCATCCGTTCGACACGGCCGGCAGGGCGTTCGCCGCGCTCGCCTCCGGCGCCTGCGATATCGGTTTCCTCGCCTTCGATCCCAAGCGGGGCGAGGAGCTCGACTACACCGCCCCGTATCTGATCATCGAAGGGACTGTACGTCGTGCCGGCATCATCGCCGCTGCGCGAGGTGGACGATGTCGACCGGGAAGGCGTCCGGATCGCGGCGGGGAAAAATACGGCTTACGATCTGCATCTCTCCCGCGCCCTGCGCCACGCGCAGCTGGTGCATTATCCGTCGTCGGCCGCTGCCATCGATGCTTTAGTGGCTGGGGAGACCGACGCGGCTGCGGGCGTGCGGCAGCCGCTCCTGGCAGCCGCGTCCCAGCGTAGCGGCTTCCGGGTCATGCAAGGACGGTTTCTGACCATCCAGCAGGCGATAGCGCTGCCGAAGGGGCGTTCGGCCGGGCATGCGTTCGCGAAGGCCTTTATCGAGGAGATGAAGGCAACAGGCTTCGTGCGGGAGGCTCTCGCACGCAGCGGTCAAGACGACGCCACTATGGCAAGCGCGGCTTGAAGACACCGGATCAAGCAACAGCCGAGCCGTTGAGCGCCTCGCCAGCTGTGAGAGGGAAGGGCCCTTGTTCGCCAACACCGGCCCCCAATGCAGCGGAACGCTGATCACGTGTGGTGCGGCACTCGGCCGGATGATGGCTGGGCCAGGAAGTCGAAATCGCAAGCCTCGGGCGCCTGGGTGATTGTGCGGGGGTACAGCGCCGCCTCTCTGCTCGCAGGGAGCGGTTGGTCCCGCAGCATTGCTCAGCGTGGCTGCTGCCGGGCACAGCGAGCCGTATCCATGTGACTGGCATGGCTACCACCATCACCGCCACGACTACGACCGCACCGCTACCACCGCCGGCACTACCCTCCGCATCACCGCCGCATCATCATGGATACAGGCCGCCGGCCACTACTACTGAACGGCGCGGCCAGGAGAGCCGGGCCTAAATGTGTACCGTGGTGCTGGCGATCAGCCCCGACGGCCCCTGGCCGCTGCTGCTTGCCGCCAATCGTGACGAGATGCTGGCCCGGGCATGGGATCCTCCGGCCGAACACTGGCCGGACCGGCCGGGCGTGGTCGCCGGGCGGGATCGCGCGGCCGCCGGCACCTGGATGGCCGTGAACCGGGCCGGCGTGGTGGCGGCCGTGCTCAACCGCATGGGCAGTCTTGGTCCCGCGCCCGGCAAGCGCAGCCGGGGCGAACTGCCGTTGCTGGCCCTTGAGGCGGCAACGGCCGAGGAAGCCGCCGCGCGAATCGCACGGCTCGATGCCGGCGCCTGGCGCAGCTTCAATCTGGTGGTCGCCGACCGCGCGGGCGCGATCGTGCTGCGCGGCACCGGCACGGACCAGCCGGAGCGGCTCGACCTTGCGCCAGGCATCCACATGGTCACGGCCCGCGATCCGGACGATTTCGCGAGCGCCCGGGTGGCCCGGCACCTGCCCCGGTTTCGCGCCAGCACCCTGCCCGGACCGCCCGACTGGAGCGCGTGGGCCGAGATCCTCGCCGACCGCGTCGGGCCGCCCGCGTCGCGGATCAACATCGGCCCACGCAACGGCTTCGGAACCGTGTGCGCGTCCCTGCTGGCGATCGACCGCACCGGCCACATCGTCTGGCATTTCGCGGCGGGTTCACCCGAAGCGACGCCGTTTGGCCCGGTAACGCTGCCTCGCTGACCCTGGCTGCCGGGGGGGGCGTGGCGGGGACAGCGCTCCCTTGCTATACCGACGCCCAGCGCCGCCCCACTCGGTCGTTCCGAGCCGGAGGCGGCGCTGTATTGTGTTGCGCCCCGCACCCGCCCGGCGGCGGGCTCCAGCCCATCCGGAGACTGAAAAGGAAACGCCGATGGCCCGCCGACGCCAGCTCTACGAAGGTAAGGCCAAGATCCTGTTCGAAGGCCCCGAGCCCGGCACGCTCGTGCAGTATTTCAAGGACGACGCAACGGCCTTCAACTCTCAGAAGAAGGGCACGATCACCGGCAAAGGCGTCCTGAACAACCGTATCAGCGAGTACCTCATGATGCGGCTGCAGGAGATCGGTATTCCGACCCACTTCGTGCGCCGCCTCAACATGCGCGAGCAGCTGATCCGGGAGGTGGAGATCGTGCCGCTAGAAGTAGTGGTGCGGAACGTCGCCGCCGGCAGCCTGTCCACCCGCCTCGGCATTCCGGAAGGCACCCGCCTGCCGCGCTCGATCATCGAGTTCTACTACAAGAACGACGCGCTTCAGGATCCGATGGTCGCGGAGGAGCACATCACGGCGTTCGGCTGGGCGAGCCCGCAGGACATGGATGACATCGTCTCGCTCACGCTCAGGGTAAACGACTTCCTCACCGGCCTGTTCCTCGGGGTCGGCATCACGCTGGTCGATTTCAAGGTCGAATACGGACGGCTCTGGGAGAACGAGGATATGCGGATCATCCTGGCCGACGAGATCAGCCCGGACAATTGCCGGCTCTGGGACGCCAAGACGAACGAGAAAATGGACAAGGACCGCTTCCGCCGTGATCTCGGGCGCGTTGAGGAGGCGTATCAGGAGGTGGCGAAGCGCCTCGGCATCCTGCCGGAAGCCGGGATGCGCGACCTCAAGGGTCCGGAAACAATGCAATGAGAGGTTCCCGGCAGTGAAGGCGATCGTGACGATCATGCTTAAGGCCGGCGTGCTGGACCCGCAGGGCCGCGCGATCGGGCGCGCCCTGCATGGCCTCGGCTTCCCGCTTGTCGGCGAGGTGCGGGTCGGCAAAGTGGTCGAGCTGGAGCTTGAGGAGAACTCTCCCGATCGCGCCCAGTCCGCCGCCGACGAGATGGCCCGCAAGCTCCTCGCGAACACGGTGATCGAGAGCTACCGCATCCGGATCGAGGCGTGATGCGGGCCGGGGTTCTCGTCTTTCCAGGCATCAACCGCGAGCGCGACATGGCGCTGGCGCTGGAGACCTCCTCAGGCCGCAAGCCCCGCATGATTTGGCATGGCGAGACCGATCTCTCCGGCCTCGATCTCGTCGTGCTGCCGGGCGGCTTCAGCTACGGCGACTATCTGCGCTCCGGCGCTATGGCGGCGCAGTCGCCCGTGATGCGGTCGGTGCGGAACTTCGCTGACCGGGGCGGATACGTGCTTGGCGTCTGCAACGGGTTCCAGATACTGACCGAGGCCGGCATTTTGCCCGGCGCGCTGCTGCGCAATGCCGGGCTGCGCTTCCTGTCCGGCGATTGCCATATGCGGGTCGAGCGGGCGGACACCGTGTTCGCGAACAACTACCAGCGCGGCCAGACGTTCCGCTCGCCGATGGCGCATGGCGACGGCAACTACTACGCGGACGAGGCCACGCTCGACTGGCTCGAAGGCGAGAACCTGGTCGCGTTCCGCTACGCAACGCCGGCCGGTGCGGTCACGCCGGAAGCGAACCGCAACGGCAGCGCCCGCAACATCGCCGGCATCTACAGCCGCAACCTGCGTGTGCTCGGCCTCATGCCGCATCCGGAAAACCTGGTCGATCCGCTGGTCGGGGGAACCGACGGCAAGCCGTTGTTCGACGCGCTTGCGGCGGCCTTGGCGGCGTGACGGAAATGCCCGACGGGACCGTGGATGAGACCCGCGCCCTCGCCTTCGGCTTGAGCGCCGAAGAGTACGGCCGGGTGCTGGAGATCATGGGACGCACGCCGACCCTGACCGAACTCGGCGTGTTCAGCGTGATGTGGTCCGAGCACTGCTCCTACAAATCCTCCCGCGTCTGGCTGAAGCAGCTTCCGACGAAGGCGCCCTGGGTTATCCACGGCCCCGGCGAGAATGCGGGAGTCGTCGCGATTGGCGACGGGCTCGCGGCCGTGTTCAAGATGGAAAGCCACAACCACCCGAGCTTCATAGAGCCGTATCAGGGCGCCGCGACCGGCGTCGGCGGCATCCTGCGCGACGTGTTCACCATGGGCGCGCGTCCCATCGCCAACCTCAACGCGCTCCGTTTCGGCCGGGCGGAGAATCCGTGCACGAAGCGCATCGTCGATGGCGTCGTGCGCGGCATCGGCTTCTACGGCAATTGCGTCGGCGTGCCGACGGTGGGCGGCGAGGTGAACTTCCACGCCGCCTACGACGGCAACCCGCTGGTGAACGCGATGACCGTCGGGATCGCGCGCCGGGACCGCATCTTTCTGAGCGCGGCCGCAGGCATCGGCAACCCGGTCGTCTATGTCGGATCGAAGACCGGGCGCGACGGCATCCACGGCGCGACCATGGCCAGCGCGGCATTCGGCGCGGACACGGAGGAGAAGCGCCCGACGGTGCAGGT
This sequence comes from uncultured Alphaproteobacteria bacterium, assembly GCA_963777325.1. GTDB lineage: Bacteria > Pseudomonadota > Alphaproteobacteria > Acetobacterales > Acetobacteraceae > JAFAXA01. The sequence continues at coordinate 24,841 of CAVZQE010000001.1, forward strand.
CGGCGATCCCTTTACCGAAAAGCTGCTGATCGAGGCCTGCCTCGAGCTGATGGATACGGATGCGGTCATCGCCATCCAGGACATGGGGGCCGCCGGTCTGACCAGCTCGTCGGTCGAGATGGCGGGCAAGGGCAGCGTCGGCATCGAACTCGACCTCGACGCCGTGCCGCGGCGCGAAGCGGGCATGACGGCATACGAGATGATGCTGTCCGAGAGCCAGGAACGCATGCTGATGGTGCTGCGCCCCGACCGGACCGAGGCGGCGCGGGTGATCTTCGAGAAATGGGAACTGGATTTCGCCATCATCGGTCGCCTGACCGATACCGGCCGGATCGTCGTGCGCCATCGCGGCCAGGTCGAAGCGGACATCCCGCTGGCACCCCTGGCCGACCAGGCGCCGCTCTATCACCGGCCGACCGCCGAGACCCCGAAGCAGCCGATCGTCAACGCAGCCCGGGTCGAGAACCGGCTCGGGCTGCGGGAAGCGCTGCTCAAGCTCATCGCCTGCCCCGATCTCTGTTCGCGCGCCTGGATCTGGGACCAGTACGACAGCACCATCGGCGGCCAGACCGTGAAGCGGCCGGGCGCGGCCGATGCGGCCGTGGTCAGGATCGAGGGGCTCAAGCGCGCGCTCGCGCTCACGACCGATGTGACGCCGCGCTACTGCGCCGCCGACGCCGAGGCGGGCGGCTGCCAGGCCGTCGCCGAGGCCTGGCGCAACCTGACCGCCGTCGGCGCGCGGCCGCTCGCGATCACCGACAACATGAACTTCGGCAACCCCGAAAAGCCGGAAGTGATGGGCCAGTTCGCGGCGGCGATCCGGGGCATGTCCGCCGCCTGCCGGGCGCTCGACTTCCCGGTCGTTTCCGGCAATGTCAGTTTCTACAATGAGACCGATGGGCGCAGCATCCCGCCGACGCCCGCCATCGGGGCTTTAGGCGTGCTCGACGACGCGGCGAAGGCCATCGGCCTCGCGCTGCCGCCCTGGCTCGACCTGGTGCTCGTCGGCGTGACCAAGGGATGGCTCGGCCAGTCGCTCTGGCTGCGCGAGATCGGCGGGCGGGAGCATGGCGCGCCGCCGCCGGTCAATCTGGCGGACGAGCGCAAGGCCGGGGATTTCGTGCGAGGGCAGATCGCCTCGGGCGCGGTGCGGGCCTGCCACGACGTCTCGGATGGCGGGCTGCTGGTCGCGCTGGCCGAGATGGCGATGGCCGGGAACACGGGCATCCGGCTCTCCTCCGGTCCGCCCGACGTGCCGCTGCACGGCTACTGGTTCGGCGAGGATCAGGGACGCTACATACTCGCGGTGCCGGACAGCGCGAGCGTCATCCGCCAGGCGGAGGCAGCCGGCATCGCCGCCGTCAGGCTCGGCTACAGCGGCGGCCAGGATTTGACAGTACCCGACGGTGGAACCATATCCGTCAGGGCCCTGCGGACGGCGCATGAGCGCTTCTTCCCCGCCTGGGTGGACAAAACCGCCGGGCAGGCGGGCTGACGGAGACCGAAACGATGGCGATGGCCGCGAGCGAGATCGAGGTGCTCATCAAGGAAGCCATTCCCGACGCGCGCGTCATCATCGAGGATCTTGCGGGAGACGGAGACCATTACGCGGCCTCCGTCGTCAGCGAACGGTTTCGCGGCCTGTCGCGCGTGCGCCAGCATCAGGTCGTCTACGCCGCCCTGCGCGGCCGCATGGGCGGAGAATTGCACGCGCTGGCGCTGCAGACTTCCGCCCCCGATTGAAACAGGAGAGAGCCATGGCGAGCCCGACCGACGCGCGCATCAAGACCGACATCACGGAAAATCCGGTGATGCTCTACATGAAGGGCACCGCCATGTTTCCGCAATGCGGCTTTTCGGCCCGCGTGGTGCAGATCCTCACGCATCTCAACGTGCCGTTCAAGACGGCGAACGTGCTGGAAGATCCGGAGCTGCGCGAAGGCGTAAAGCAGTTCTCGAACTGGCCAACCGTGCCGCAACTCTACGTTAAGGGCGAATTCATCGGCGGGTCCGACATTGTGACCGAGATGTTCCAGTCGGGCGAGCTCGAGACATTACTGAGAGAGAACGACATTCCGCACTCAGCGGCCGCCTGAGAGCACGAATCGGGGTCGTCACCCCGGCCCATAACGTCGCGCCGTTCCTGGCGATCACGATCCGTTCCGTCATCGCCCAGTCCCGCCCGGACTGGGCGATGGTCGTTGTGGACGATGGCTCTTCGGACGAGACGGGAGCCATCGCCGACGGCTTCGCGGCGGGCGACAGGCGGATCAGGGTCGTGCGGCAGAAGCAGGCGGGCGTGTCGGCTGCGCGCAATCGCGGGCTGAGGGAGATCGACACGGATTTCGTCCTGTTCCTGGACGGCGACGACTGGCTGGCGCCCGATGCGCTGGCCCGGCTCTGCCATGCCCTCACTGCGGAGCCGGCCGCCGTTGCCTCGCACGGCCGCTACGCGTTCGTGGCGGAGGATGGCGTGCCCGGATGCGCGCCGGTGGGCGTCAGGCGAGGTCGGCTTCCCGCAGGCGATCTGCTGCCGCGCCTGCTTGTGCGCAACCTGTTCGCCAACGGCGGCCATGTGCTGATCCGGCGTTCCGCGCTGGAGGGCGCTCCCTTCCGGACGGATCTCGCCTTCGGCGAGGACTGGGAATGCTGGGTCAGGCTTGCCCAGCGCGGCCCGTTCGCGGCCGAGCCGGGCGCCGAGCCCCTGCTCCACGTTCGTCAGCGCCGGAGCGGCGCGTATCTGCGCATGGCGACCAATCCAGAGACGGCGCGACGGTGCCTGGATGCGATCTTCTCCGAGCCTACGCTGGTCGCCCGGCTTGGGCGGGACCGCTGCGCCGAGGCGCGGGACGCCGCCCGGGCCGATGGCGCCTGGATTATCGGCCGTGAAATGCTACGCCACCAGCGCAGGCGGGAGGGTCTGCCGTGGCTCGCCCGTTCGCTGTACCACCGCCCGAGCGCCCGCCGGGCAGCCCTGTTCGCGGTGGCCTGCCTGCAGCCATGGCTCGCGCCCGACTGGCACGGACCTTTCCGCGCCTACGGCTGACCGGCCGCTCGCCGAACCGTGCTTGAGCGTGGCCGGGGACAAAAGCCGGGCGCGCGCGTTGTGCCGGGACGGCATGGAGGAACACCGTCATGGGCCAGTCGGAAACCGCCTCATGCGCCCATTGCGCCCGCACGCGCGGCGCATTCGGCTCGTTCGGGCTTGGATTGGCGGCGGGGGCGTTGACCGCGGCCAGCATCTTTCTCGGCCGCAAAGCGGCGGCAACGGCCACTGTCGGCAAAGGCCATTCGTTGAAGCACCGCGCTCTGGATTTGGCATCGGCCGCGATCCAGACCAAATACCCGCTGGAGGCGATGAGCACCTATCTCAACGGCTTCCACATGTACGCGGACGACATGGGCCGGCAGGTGGAGGCGACGCATTTCTGCATCCATTTGCAACCCGATCTGCATCAATGCGTAATCTTCGATCGCAACGAACCGAACGCGCGCCTCATCGGAATCGAATACATCATCAGCGCCGACCGCTTCCGCCGGTTGCCGCCCGAGGAGAAGCGCCTCTGGCACAGCCACCATTACGAGGTGAAATCGGGCACGCTGGTCGCGCCAGGTATTCCTGAGCTCGCGGAACGCTCCTATTTTGAGGATCTTGTCAGCACGTACGGCAAGACTTTCCACACTTGGCAATACGACCAGGACGATTTCCCATACGGCGTGCCGCAGCTCATGATGGGTTTCACCGCGGACGGTCAGGTCGATCCGGCCTTGGTCGCGGACCGGGACCGGCGCCTCGGCGTTTCCACCGAGGAGCGGCGCGAGAAGCGGGCCAGCATCCCCATGCCCGAGGTGCAGCCCGGCGCCAATTCCTGGGAGAGCGGCCGGACCGTGCAGACCCGGCTCGCCGAAATGGACATGCGCCGGCGTTAGATCAGGCGGGCTTGTTCGGGTCGGCTTCCTCTAAGCCGGGCCACAGCGGGTACTCCGAACCGATGTTGTGGTAGCTGCGGTCCCGCTTGATCTGACCGTTCTCGATTTCCATGATCGCGGCCATATGCAATTCGTACTTCTCCCCGAACCGCTTGTCGTCGGGGTTCAGCAGGGTCACCTCGACGATGCAGGTGTTGCCGTCGGCGTGGATGTGGTTGAGGCGGAACGATCTCCGGGGCGCGGCCTTCAGAACCTCCCGCTCAATCCGCAGGAAGTGGTCGGTGCCGCTATACGTCCCCGCACCCATCGTCCTTACGACCGTATCGGGAGCGTAGATTTCCCGGACCAAGCGCTCAGCATCGTTGTTGTAAAGTTCAAGCCAGCGACGGACAACGGCGATGTTGTCCTTTTCCTGCTGCGTGTATTTATCATCTGACATGTCTGGCCCTCTTCTTCTCTTAAATGTTCTTCTAACCGCCTAAAGCCTTCGCATCAATTTCATTTCATCCGAAGCGAGTCATGCGTGCCGCCCGGCAGAGCCGCGCCCGAGAGCACCCAATCAGGCATCTCCCCAACCATGGCCGCCAGCTTCGTCCCCAAGATTCGGTGTGCGTCGCCGTCGAGATGTATGCCGTCCACCGCGCTGGATTCGATCAGATCGGCAGCCTCCAGGAATGCAACCCCGGCACGTTCCGCCGCGCCGCCGATCAACCGTGGCAATCGTTCCGACTTCGCGGCCCCACCCAGGAACATGTCGCCGAGCCAGCCGGTTTCCTGAATCGGCGGCGGCGCGACCGTCAAGACCGCCGGTGCCGCTCCGGCGGGACCGGCTCCGCTTCGCTGAACCGTCCTGATCAGGACTTCGATGGAATCTGCGATATCGCTTGCCGTCAGTGAAAAGCGATGCTTCAGATCGTTGGTTCCAAGCATGAGAATTACGAGGTCGACGGGCATATGGGATTCGAGACTGACCGGCAGGGCCTTCAGTCCGTTCTTATGCCCTCCTTCGATCGGATCGTCGTGCACCGTGGTCCGGCCCGGAAGCCCCTCCTCGATTACCTTCCAACCCGGGCCTAACAGGCGCTGCAGGATCCCGGGCCAGCGGCGGTCCACGGAATATCGCTGTCGATCGAGCCGCGCCAAGGTCGGCACGGCTCCATAGGTGTTGGAATCTCCGTAGCATAGAACGGTCCTCACCTGGGTCACCGTTCATATCTCCTCGGTTTCGGTCGTGAGCCGCTGCTAGTTCCCTCACGCGGCACCACGTCCAAGTCTCCTGGCAGCGTCGGAAGGCAAGCAGGAGATGAACCCTCAAGCGGCAACCTTCTCCGTCCGCACGTCCTTGATATCGCGGAACGTCACCGCTGGGTTCAGTTCCGCCGTGCGGCGCATCATGAAGGCGGAGGAAGCGAGGAACACGGGATCGCCGTCCACGTCCTCCGCCATGCCGCTGCGGTTATCCGCGAGGAACCGCGCGACCGCCGTGCGATCGGCCCCCGAGACCCAGCGGGCCAGCGCGAAAGGCGGTTGCTCGAACCCGATCCTGACGCCGTACTCGCCAGCCAGCCGCGCCTGCAGCACGTCGAGCTGCAACGTGCCGACCACGCCGACCAGCGGCGGCGAGCCGTCCTGTGGACGGAAGAGCTGCACCACCCCCTCCTCGGCCAGCTCCTGCAAGGCCTGGCGCAGCTTCTTCGCCTTCATGGCATCGTCGAGCCGGACACGGCGAAGGATCTCGGGCGCGAAATACGGCACGCCGACGAAGCTCAGCTCCTCGCCGTCGGTCAAGGTGTCGCCGATGCGAAGCGTGCCGTGATTGGGGATTCCCACAACGTCTCCGGCGTAGGCCTCCTCCGCCAGCTCGCGCTCGCGGGCAAAGAAGAACTGCGGCGCATGCAGCGGGATCAGCTTGCCGGTCCGCACCTGCTTCAGCCGCATCCCCCGCGCGAGACGCCCCGAGCAGACGCGGGCAAAGGCGATCCGGTCGCGATGATTCGGGTCCATGTTGGCCTGAATTTTGAACACGAGCGCGGTGAGGCTGGGCTCGGTCGACGCAACCACCCGCACGTCGGCCGGCTGCGCGCGGGGCGCAGGCCCGAACTCGGCCAGCGCATCCAGCAGATCGCTCACGCCGATCTCGCGAATGGCGCTGCCGAAGAATACGGGCGTCAAGTGCCCTTCGTCGAACGACTCTCGGTCGAACGCGGGCAGCGCCGCTCGCACCAAATCGACCTCGTCCGCCATCGCCTGCATCCTCGGATCGCACTGCGCGACCTCCTGGATTAGCCGCATGTCGCGCGAACGGAGGTCGTAGGTGCCGACGAACTCGGAGGCGCGACCGACCGGCCAGGTCACGGGTGCCGTGTCGAGCGCGAGCGTGTTCGCGACCTCGTCCAGCAACTCGATGGGATCGCGGCTCTCGCGGTCCATCTTGTTGATGAAGGTGATGATCGGGATGTCGCGCAGACGGCAGATCTCGAACAGCTTGCGCGTCCGGCTCTCGATGCCCTTGGCCGCGTCGATCACCATCACCGCCGAGTCGACGGCCGTCAGCGTGCGGTAGGTATCTTCCGAAAAGTCTTCGTGGCCCGGCGTGTCGAGCAGGTTGAAGACGCAGCCCGCGTGCTCGAAGGTCATCACGGAGGTCACGACCGAGATTCCGCGATCGCGCTCGATCCCCATCCAGTCCGACCGCGTCCGCCGCCGCTCGCCCTTGGCCCGGACGTTGCCCGCAAGCTGGATGGCGCCGCCAGCGCGGAGCAGCCGCTCGGTCAGCGTCGTCTTCCCGGCATCGGGATGGGAGATGATCGCGAATGTGCGACGACGGGCGATCTCGGTCGTGGCGTCGGTCATAGATAAGGAGCCGCTTTCGGGTGCTACAGCCAGTGAAAGCCGTGCGCCATGACCCCGAGCAGGCCGGAAAACCCGGCGAGCATCACACCGAACAGCCAATAGAAGTCTTGCCGTGTCGAGACCCGGAGATCACGAATTTCGGCCCGCAGATCGCCTGCCAAGCTCTTCGACTTGCCCCGGAGGCCACTCTCAAGCCCTTTCATCTCGGCGCGAAGCTCGGTCGCGAGCCCTTTCATCTCGGCGCGAAGCTCGGTCGCGAGCCCGTTCACCTCGGTTCGCAACTCGGTCGCGAACATTCCCTGGCCGCGCTCGATTCGCTCCAGCGCGGCCTGCGTGGACAGGGCGATCTGCTCGAGGACGGCGACCCGCGCTTCCATGGAGGGAGAATAGGGCGCCGGGCTGGGAGGTTCAATCTGGTCCAGCCCGGCGCCCCCGCTACTGAAAGCAGCAGGCTACGCGGGTCGGGTTAACGAGAGTAGAACTCGACCACGAGATTCGGCTCCATCTGCACCGGATACGGCACGTCGGTCAGCTTCGGCGCGCGGGCGAAGCGGCCCTTCATTGCGCGGTGATCGACCTCGATGTACTCCGGCACGTCGCGCTCAGTGCTCTGGGCGGCATCCAGCACCACCGCGAGCTGCTTCGACTTGTCCTTGACCTCGATGACGTCGCCGTCCTTCACCGAATAGGAAGGGATGTTCAGCTTCCGGCCATTGACGAGCAGATGGCCGTGTGAGACGAACTGGCGGGCGCCGAAGGGCGTGATCGCAAACTTCATTCGATAGATCACGGCGTCGAGCCGGCGCTCCAGCAGCTCGATGAGGTTCTCCGACGTGTCGCCTTTCCGACGGACCGCTTCCTCGTAATACTTCCGGAACTGCTTCTCGCCGATATTGCCGTAATAACCCTTCAGCTTCTGCTTGGCCATCAGCTGGACCCCGAAATCGCTCGGCTTCTTGCGGCGCTGGCCGTGCTGTCCAGGACCGTATTCGCGCTTGTTGATCGGGGATTTCGGTCGGCCCCACAGGTTCACCCCGAGCCGACGATTGATCTTGTACTTGCTTTCGGCGCGCTTCGTCATGCGCGTATCCTTCTCTTATCGCGAATGAGCCTCGATCGACGGCCACCCGGCTTGTTGCACCGGTAGGCCGCACGCAAGCGCGATGCGACGGGCGCAGGCCCCGAAGGCCCGGCCGCGTTCCCGGCAATGGCCGGGTGCTTAGGGTTCTCCCGGCCCGGTGTCAACCGGACGGCCGTCCTCGCGCTCCAGCCGGCCGCGCTGGCGCCGACCGAGCGCCAGCTCCGTCACGATGCCGTAGAGAGTGCGCAACTCCTGCTCGGTCACTTCGCCGCGCTGGAAGAAATGACGGATGTTGCGCACCATTCCTGGCCGCTTCGGCAGGTTGCGCAGGAAGCCGCTTGCGTCAAGCTGGCCGGTTAGATGCGCGAGGAACCCCTCCAGTTCCCCCTTGGTCGCGACCCGCGTCTCGTTCGTCATCAGCGTGCGCGGCAGGGTCTCGTCGGCGGCGGTCCACCACTCGTACGCCAACACCATTACGGCCTGGGCGAGATTGAGGGACATGAAACCGGGATTGAGCGGGAACCGCACGAGCGCGTCCGCCTGCGCCATGTCGTCATTGTCGAGGCCCGCGCGCTCCGGGCCGAACAGGATGCCGGCCCGGAGACCGCGCGCTGAGATCAGCCGCAACTCGGCCGCCGCGCCACGCGCGGTCAGCACCGGCTTCACGACATGGCGTGGCCGGGGACAGGTGGCGAGAACATGATGCAGGTCGGCGACGGCGTCGGCGACCGTGTCGTGCAGGGTGAGCGCGTCGAGAATGCGATCCGCGCCGGAGGCGGTTCGCCAAGCCTTCTCCTGCGGCCAGCCGTCACGCGGCGCGACCAGCCGTAGGTGGAACAGCCCGCCATTCGCCATCGCGCGCGCCACCGCGCCGATATTGTCGGCAAGCTGCGGCCGGACCAGCACCACAACGGGGCTGTTGCCCATCGGCACGAGGTCTGCGCCGCCGCTCCGGCCGGTCATGCGCGGCGGGGCGTCATTCGGCGTGCTTCTGCCCATGCTTCGTCTGCCACCGGCGCAGCAGCGCGATCTCGCTCGTCTGGTGCTTAATGACCTGCCGCGCGAGCTTCCGAAGTTCCGGATCGTTGCCGTATTTCAGCTCGACCCGCGCCATGTCGATCGCGCCCTGATGATGCGGGATCATGCCCGCGGCGAAATCCCGGTCGGCGTTGCCCGTATAGTCGATCATCATGCTGCTGTGCATCACCTCCATCGCGGTCTTATAGGCGGCGGTGGATGGGTCTTCTCCAGGCTGCGGAGCCATGGCCTCGGGGGCCATGGCGCGGGGCGCCGCGCCCGGCACCGGACCGGTCTGGGCGCACGCGGCGCCGGCCGTCAGGCACGAGAGCGCGAGCACGAAGGCGTATCGCATCGGTTTCTCCTTCATCAGGCCCGCCGCCAGGTCGTGCCGCCCGGACCGTCTTCCAGCAGAACGCCGCGTTCCGCCAAATCCGCGCGGATTTGGTCGGCGCGGGGGTAATCCCGCGCCTTCCGGGCTTGCAGCCGGTCCGCGATGGCGGCCTCGATCGCCTGCGCCAGGTCGTGATCCGACGATCCCCGGAACCACTCGGCCGGGGACCGAAGCAGCAACCCGAGCAGCATGCCTCCCGCCCGCAACCCCGCCGCCGCGTCCGCGTCACCCGCCAGCGCCGCATCGGCAAGCCGGTGCATGGTGGAGAGTGCGGAAGGGGTATTGAGGTCGTCCGAGAGCGCGTCCAGCACCGTTTCGCCACTTGGCTCCGCGCCCGGATGGGCTTCGAGCGCGCGATAGAAGCGGTCCAGTTCGCGGCGCGCTTCGGCCAGGGCCGCGTCCGAGAAGTCGAGTTCCGCGCGATAGTGGGCGCGCAGCAGCACGAGCCGCACCGCCTCTCCCGGCGCGCGCTGGAGCGCGTCCCGGATCGTGAGAAAGTTGCCAAGGCTCTTCGACATCTTCTCGCCGTTCACCCGCAACATGCCGTTATGCAGCCAGACGCGGGCAAAGGCGCCGCCGGGAAAGGCGCAGCAACTTTGGGCGATCTCGTTCTCGTGGTGCGGGAAGATCAGGTCGCGGCCGCCCGCGTGAATGTCGAACGTCTCGCCGAGATAGCGCCAGGCCATGGCGCTGCACTCGATGTGCCAGCCGGGCCGCCCGCGTCCCCACGGGCTCTCCCAGCCCGGCAGATCGGGCACGGACGGCTTCCAAAGCACGAAATCCTCCGGGTCGCGCTTGTACGGCGCGATCTCTACCCGCGCCCCGGCCCGCAACTCGTCCGGACTATAGCCCGAGAGCCGCCCATAGCCGGGAAAGCTCGAGACCGCGAAGAGCACGTGCGCTTGCGCTTCGTACGCATGGCCGCCCGCGATCAGCCGCTCGATCAGCGCGATCATCTCGGCGATGTGGCCGGTGGCACGCGGCTCGATGTCCGGCGGCAGGCAAGACAAGGACGCGAGATCGGCGTGAAAGTCGGCCGCGGTGCGGGCGGTGATGGACGCGATCGGCTCGCCGCTCACGCGCGCACGCTCGTTGATCTTGTCGTCCAGGTCCGTGATGTTGCGGACGAACAGAACGCGGTCATAGCGCGCGCGCAAGACCCGGTACAGCACGTCGAACACGACCATGGCCCGGGCATTCCCGATATGGGCGAGGTCGTACACGGTCGGGCCGCAGAGATACATCCGCACGCAGGCGGGATCGGCCGGCGTGAACCGCTCCTTGCGGCGCGTGAGCGTGTTATGGAGAAAAAGGTCTGCCAAGCACGGCCCTAAAGCTGGCCCTGCGGCGGGACGGTGCGGCTGGGGAGATCGGCGCGCGGACCGACATGCGGACCGGCCTTGGCGAGCGCCCCCGCTCGTGCCGCATCGTCGAGCGAGCGGAAGAAGGTGTAGGACAGCGTGATCGTGTGAATATCGGCGGTGTTCGGATCGCGCGCGATCGCTGGATCCACCCAGAAACTCAGCGGAAATTGCATCGTCTGTCCGGGCGCGAGCGTCTGCTGATTGAAGCAAAAGCAGGCCGTCTTGTGGAAATACTTGCCCGCCGTCTCGGGGGTCACGTTGTAGAGCGCAACGCCCGTCACCGGTGTACGGGCCTCGTTCCGGGCGGTGTAGAAGGCGATCTGCTCCTCGCCGAGCGGCAGGTTCACCGCCGCCTGCGCCGGCTGGAAATGCCAGGGCAGGGCCCGATCGGTATTGGCGTCGAAGCGCACGGTGACACGCTGCTTCGATGCGCCGGGCGACGCCACTTCACCGACTTTGGGCGTCCCCGCATAGCCTGTCACGGCGCAGAACAGCCGGTAGAGCGGCACGGCAGCAAAGGACATGCCGACCATCCCGACGACGACGGCCGCCAGGCCGACGCCCAGGGCCGCGTTGCCGCGCCGTCTCCGTCCGCTCACCTCAGCCGCCCTTCGACATTTTCACGACCGTAATCGCGTAGAACAGCACGCAGACCGCGAGCAGCAGCACGAGCAAGGCGAGGTTGCGGCCGCGCCGCCGGCGCGCGAACTCGGCGGGCGACGGCGCCGGACCAAGGGCGGGTGGACGCGGATCGGGCATCGGAGTGGGATCAGCCAATCAGCCGATCGACCGCGAGGGCGCCGAACAGCAGGAAGAGATAGGAGATCGAATACTTGAACGCGGCCTTGGCCGGCGCATCGCGGGTAAGGCTCACGCCCGATGCGTCCTGGCGGTCGCGAGCGACACGCCACGACGCGAGCAGGAACACGAAGCCGAGCGCCGTCGCCGCCACGGCATAAAGCGAGCCGGAAAACCCGACGGCCCAGGGCAGCAGCGAAACCGGCACGAGCAGAAGCGTGTAGATCACGATCTGCCGCCGCGTCTCCTTGGCGCCGGCGACGACCGGCAACATCGGCACGCCGGCCCGCGCGTAGTCGCCGGAGGCGAACAGCGACAACGACCAGAAATGCGGCGGCGTCCAGAAAAAGATGATCGCGAACATCAGCAGCGGCACGAGATCGACCGAGCCCGTGACCGCCGCCCAGCCAATCACTGGGGGAAAGGCACCCGCCGCCCCGCCGATCACGATGTTCTGTGGCGTCCGGCGCTTCAGCCAGACCGTGTAGACGAAGACATAGAACGCAATGGACAGCGCGAGCACGGCCGCGGCGGCCAGGTTGGTCGCGAGATACATGACAATCACGGAGGCCACCGCGAGCGTGACGCCGAACGCGAGCGCGTCCTCTGCGGCGATGCGGCCGGACGGAATCGGGCGGCGCTGGGTCCGGCGCATGATCGCGTCAATATCGCGATCATACCACATGTTGATTACGCCGGCCGCCCCCGCCGCCACCGTAATGCAAATCACGGCGGTCACGCCCAGGACGGGATGCAGATGACCCGGCGCGACCAGAAGGCCGATCAGGCCGGTGAACACCACCAGCGTCAGAACGCGTGGCTTGAGCAGCGTGATCCAGTCACCGACGGACGAGTCCGGGCGGAGCGCGACAGCTTCGGCTGCTTCCGCCCGCTTCAGGACGGGAACGCTTTCCTTGCCAACAATCGCTGCCGTATCGCTCATGGCGGCTCCATTCCTCCGGGATCAGCGGACCCGCGGCAGCTCCTCAAATGTGTGGAATGGCGGCGGCGAACTGACCGTCCATTCTAGGGTGGTCGCGCCTTCGCCCCAGTAGTTGTCCGCCACGTGCGCCTTGGAGGTGAAGGTCTTGTAGACCACAAAGAGAAAGATGACCATGCCGATCGCGCTGATGTAGGAGCCGACAGACGAGACGGCGTTCCAGCCCGCGAAAGCCTCGGGATAGTCCGGATAGCGGCGTGGCATGCCGGACAGGCCGAGGAAGTGCATTGGGAAGAAGGTCAGGTTCACGCCCACGAACGTGACCCAGAAATGCATCCGGGCCCAGAACTCCGGATACTGCCGCCCGGACATCTTGCCGATCCAGTAGTAGAAGCCGGCGAAGATCGAGAACACCGCCCCGAGCGACAGCACGTAATGGAAATGCGCGACAACGTAGTAGGTGTTGTGCACGATCTGGTCGATGCCGGCATTGGCCACAACGACCCCGGTGACGCCGCCGATGGTGAACACGAAGATGAAGCCGATCGCCCAGAGCATCGGCACTTCGAGTTCGATCGACCCGCCCCACATCGTCGCGATCCAGGAGAAGATTTTGATGCCGGTCGGCACCGCGATGATCAGGGTCGCGGCCATGAAATAGGAGCGCGTATCCACGTCGATGCCCGAGACGAACATGTGGTGCGCCCAGACGACGAAACCGACGACGCCGATCGCGACCATGGCGTAGGCCATGCCGAGATAGCCGAAAATCGGCTTGCGCGAGAACGTCGACACGACGTGGCTGACGATCCCGAAGCCCGGCAGGATCATGATATAGACTTCGGGGTGGCCGAAGAACCAGAACAGATGCTGGAACAGCACCGGATCGCCGCCGCCGGCCGGATCGAAGAAGGCCGTGCCGAAGTTGCGGTCCGTGATCAGCATCGTGATCGCCCCCGCCAGGACCGGGACCGCCAAGAGGAGCAGGAAGGCGGTCACCAGCTCCGCCCACACGAACAGCGGCATCTTGTGCAGCGTCATGCCGGGCGCGCGCATGTTGAAGATCGTGGTTATGAAATTGATCGAGGCGAGCAGGGAGCTGATACCCGCGAGATGGAGCGAGAACAGCGTCAGATCCATTCCCGGGCCCGGCTCGTAGGTCATGTTCGAGAGCGGCGGATACAGGGTCCAGCCGGTTCCGGATTCACCCAGGAACAGCCCAGTCAACAGCATCCCGAGGGCCGGCACGAGCAGCCAGAAACTGATGTTGTTCAGGCGCGGAAAGGCCATGTCTGGCGCACCGATCATCATCGGCACAAACCAGTTCCCGAACCCGCCGATCAGCGCCGGCATGATGGCCATGAAGATCATGATCAGCCCGTGGGCCGTCACGATCGTGTTCCACTCCTGGCCGCTGGTCACGAGCGTGTTGCCTGGGCTCTGAAGCTGCGCCCGCATGATGACCGACAGGATCAGACCAATCGTGCCCGAGATGGTGGCGAAGCCTAGGTAGAGCGTGCCGATATCCTTGTGATTGGTGCTGAACAGCCAGCGGGCCACGAAGCCGGGCTTATGCTCGTGGTGGTCATGGGCATGGTCGTGTGTCGTAACCGACATCTGGGTAGCTCCTTCACGCACCGACGAGACGGGTCAGTGCTGGCCCTCGGCAACGGCGGACGCTAGCTTCTCCGGGCCTTCCGTTCCGGGGTTGGGCGCGGCGTCCGAGAACTTGGTCTTGGCCTGCTCGACCCAGGCATCGAATTCCTTGGCCGGCACCGCCCGGACGACGATCGGCATGCGGCTGTGATTGGTGCCGCAGATCTGGTTGCACTCGCCGTAATACGTGCCGGGCTTGTCGGCGCGGAACCACGTCTCGATCGTCCGGCCCGGAATAGCGTAGCGCTGCACCCCGAGCGAGGGGATGAACCAGCTATGGATCACGTCGCCGCTGGTCTGCAGAACCCGGATGTTCTTCTCGGCCGGCACGACGAGTTCGTTATCGACGGTGAGCAGCCGCATCTGGCCGGGCTTCAACTGATCGTCCGGCACGATGTAGCTGGAGAAGTCCAGGTTCCCCTTATCGGGATAGGTATATTCCCAGTACCACTGATGGCCCGTAACCTTCACGGTCAGGTCCGCGTCCCGCGTCCGATCCTCGTAATAGACGAGCCGGAAGGAGGGGATGGCGATCACGACCAGGATGAGCACCGGAAGCACTGTCCAGGCGATCTCGAGCAACGTGTTATGGCTGGTGCGGCTCGGGTTCGGGTTGCGCTTGGCGCGGTAGCGCCAGACGCACCAAGCCAGCAGCCCGCCGACGAACAGCGTGATCAGGGTAATGATGATCAGCACGAGGTTGTGCAGCCAAATGATTTCCCGCTTCACCGGGCTGAAACCCGGCTGCATCCCCATTTCCCAGGGACGTGGCGCCTGGGCCATTGCGACGGGCGCGGCCAGCATCATCGTCAACAGGGTCAGAACCAGTGCGGAGAAACGCCGCTCGTATCGCTGCATCCGCCAATCACCTCGCATGCGTCCGGGAACACCCGCCCGGCCAGGCTTTTCGAGGTCCGTCCCGACTGGCTCGCCTCGGCCTCTCCGCTACTAGAGACGTGCCACTATATCAAGCCGTTGACGAAAGCGGAAACACTCCCAGCGCACGCGCGCCGCCGGATCAGTTCGACAATTGCGCGAGGGTGAAGATGCCGAAGGGGGGCACGGGCGACGTGCGGACGCGCGCCCGGTCCCCGTCCCTGAACAGCGCATCGGTCGAAAAATCCGGATGCCAGCCGAGCTTGTGAGAAGCGGGGGCCATGGCCCGCTCGACCCACCAGCGGGTGCCGCGCTCGGCCGCGAAATGGTTCACGAACAGCAGCCAACCGCCAGGCCTGACGACCCGCTTCATCTCGGCCAGCAGCTTGCGCGGATCGGGCACGACGGAGGCCACGAACATGGCAACCGCGACGTCGAACGCGGAGTCCGGCAAATCCATCGCCTCCGCATCCATCTCGTGCAGCCCGTCGACATGGTCGAGCCGCAGGCTCTCGACCCGGCCGCGCGCCTTGGCAAGCATCTCCGCCGAGAGATCGATACCCGTAATGCGCTTGCCCGGCCTGTAATGCGGCAAGGCGAGGCCGGTCCCCACCCCAACCTCGAGTACGTGCGTTCCAGGCAGGCTGTTCACCAGCGCCACGGCCCGCCGCCGCCCGAAGGCCGAAACGCCGCCGAACACGAAATCGTAAACCCCGGCCCAGCGGCGATAAGCGGCCCTTACCGCCTCCGCGTCGAGCGGAGCGTGTGGAACGACGCCAGGGCCGCCCCTGCGAGGCGTATTGACAGCATGACTCATACGGCGATCTCGACCCCCTCGCCGCTGCCTAGACGGACGCGGCTCCCGGCGCAAGGCCCCTATTCCCGCGCGGAGCCGGAGCGGGACTGGTTCAGACGGTCTGAAATCAGTCGGACGGGCTGAGATTGACCGCGGCGCTGCGGCCATTCTGTTGCTGCTCAATCTCGAAGCCGATCTTCTGGCCCTCGTCCAAACTCCGCAATCCAGCTTTCTGGACCGCGCTGATGTGAACGAAGATGTCCTTGCCCCCGCTATCGGGCGCTATGAAGCCGTAGCCTTTCGTGGGGTTGAACCATTTCACCGTTCCCCTGGGCATGGACACGTCGCCTTTCTGCTTTCCAGCGGATTGCGTCGCGTAAACAAGCGCCCAACCCGCGGCGTTGCGGGGACCGCCGTCCCCGGGACGGCAGCCCTCATCGCGCGCAGGCCTGCCGCGCCTGGGACGATAACCGGGGAAAGTGACGGCCGCAACGAATCCGTTGCGGCCAAGACTATTCAGGCAGCGTCCTCGTGCCGGTCACGGACCCTGACATACGCGAGCTTGGCGTGTTCCTCGCAGTAGGGCTTGCCAGGGACAGAGTCGTCACAGCAGAAACGAAAGCTCTTCGAGCCCGGCTCCCCCAAGGGCCAGCAGCAGGCGATGGTGCGGCCATACGTCCGGGGCAGTCCCTGCACGCGCGTGGCGGGCGCCACCAGCGGCTGGACGGTGCGGCGCGGCGCGAGATCCGTTCCCGCACGCTCGCCGGCAGGCTGCTCCGCCAGCGACCGGGTCGCGGCGGCACCGGACCCGGCCGGGGGCGGGGCTGCGGTGCTGGTCAGGGGAGGCAGGGTCGGCCCTGCGGTCCGACGGGGCTGCGCGCGGCGGCTGCCGCCATTCGGACCGGCCTCGCGACGGATCGGCGACGGCCGGGACGGCAGATCGAGGCGATGCGCCTTGCCGACCACCGCGTTCTTGGAGATGCCGAGCCGGCGGCCGATCTCGGCCGTGGAATGACCCTCCGACCAGAGCATGCGGAGGCGGCCGATGACTTCCTCGCTCCACTCCATCTTGGGGTCTCCTGCTCTCGTGAACCCAAGATACGGTATCGCGCCCGGAGTTCTGGCACAACGGCGAACAGAGGGCGGCACACAAAAACTTGTGGACAACTGCGGTCCGGCTAGCAAGACCTAGTAGCCGGATTCCAGACGCCCCGCTTCGGCCATCGCCTGACGAAGCGCCGCGACCGTCTGCGCGATCGCACTGCGCGCTTCGGGCAGACGCGGGAAGATTGGGAACACGTGCGGCACCACCGGCCACACGGTCAGTTCCACAGGCGTACCAGCGGCGCGGGCGCGGGCCGCGAGGCGGGTAGAGTCGTCGAGCAGCACCTCGTTCGCCCCGACGTGGATGGTGAGCGGCGGTAGTCCATGCAGGTCGGCGTAGAGCGGAGAGGCGAGCGGCGTGCAAGGATCGGCGTCCCCCAAATAGAGCGGGACCACGCGCGCGACGTCCTTCGCATGGAACATGGCGTCCTTGCCGTCATTGATCACGAGCGACCCGCCGGTGCCCGCGAGAATCCGTCCAGGGCGAGAACAGGGCCGCGCCCGCGGGAAGCCGGTCGCCCGCGTCCCGCAACGCGACCAGCAATGCGAGCGCGAGGCCGCCGCCCGCGGAATCGCCCGCAACCGCCATCCGCGCCGGCTCCGCGCAGGCGGCGAGCAGCCCGCGATAGGCGGCGAGCGCGTCCTCCACCGCGGCCGGGAACGGGTGCTCCGGGGCGAGGCGGTAGTCCGGCGCGACCACGCGGAATCCGGTCCGCGCGAAAGCGCCGGTGATTGTTCTGTGAGTCGCAGGCGAGCAGCCCATATAGCCGCCGCCGTGCAAATAGAGCAGCAAGGGCGCGTCGGGCGGAGCGTCCGGCTTGGCGATCCGCTCGACCGGCACTCCGCCCTCCTCGCCCGTCTCGATCCGCAGATCCCTCGGCCTCGCGACGGGATTGGCGGCGATGGCGTCGCGGGCGCCCTGGACGTCCGTGATCGCGCCCATCTTGCGCTTGAGACGCCATTTCAGGATCGGGACAAGGAGATGCGCCTGCCAGCTCGCCATCTCAGTTCCGCGCCTTCATGTAGGTCCGATCCGCCAAGACCGAGAGACTGCTCGCGCTTTCACCGTGCCGGACCGAAGCGGGCGTAGAGCTCGGCCGAGGCGCTTTTCAGCGCTTCGTCGGCTTTTGGGCCGCCCAGGTTCGTGACCAGCACCATCCCGAAATCATGCGCCGGCTGCAGCATGATGTAGGCGAGGTTCATGCCGTTGGAGCCGCCGTGGAACACGAATGGCTCCTTCGAAATCGGGAGCGACACCTCGCCCCAGCCGAGAGCGTAGCTCCCGCTCGGCGGCGTACCGGGCGGCGCGTCCGGACGCAGCATCCGAACGACCGGCGTCTGCATTTTCTTCATCGTGGCGGGCGAGACCAGGGCAGGTTCCCGTTTGCCCTGGCCCGCGCTCCAGGCGGCCCAGCGGGCGAAATCACGCAACGACAGATGTACCGTTCCGGCCGGACCGAGCACGGCCGGATTGTCGCCATCCGGCCCGGCCAGCATCGGCTTCGATGTGCCGTCCGGAAGCGGCAGATGCCCGAGCGGCGCGTCCACCCGTCCCATCGTCGATTGCGGCCCGAAGCCGGCGGTGCGGAGATCGAGCGGATCGAACAGGCGCGTTGCGGCCAGCTCTTCCCAGGTCTTTCCCGTGACCCGCTCCAGCATCGCACCCGCCGTGACGTAGCCCATATTCGCGTAGGCGAACGCCGTGCCGGGTTTCGTCCCGGGCGCCCGCTTGCCGATCTCGGAGACGAGCCAATGCCGCGTCTCGTCGAGATTTTCGCCGCCGCGCCCGAAGCTCTCGAGCAGCAGCCTGTTCGTGCCGTCGTCATCGCCCGGAATGCCACCTGTATGGGACAGCAGCTGTTCGAGCGTGATCGCGCGGAAGGCCGGGTCCAGACCCGGCGCGAGATCGGCCAGCGCCTCCCCGACCGTCATGTTCCAACGCATCCTGCCTTCTTCCACGAGCATGGCCGCGAGCAGCGCCGTCATCGCCTTGCCGTCGGAGCCGATATGGAAGCGATCGTCCGGCGTGACCGGTGTGTCGGTGCCCACCCGCCTTGTGCCGGCCGCGCCGATCGCGACGATCCGGCCGTCCTGCACCACCGCCGCCCCGATCGCGGGCAGGCCGAACCGCGCCAGACACGGGCGCAGCGTCTCGTCGAGGCCAGCCGGCGCGGGTTCGCCCGCGCCGGCTGCCGGCGTGGCGGTGGCGAGCACCGCAAGCGGCAGCGCACCGAGAGCACGGCGTGGGACGGCGATCGGCATGCTTCAGTTCTCCGCTTTGACAGCCTTGACCGGATAGGTGAGCGCGCCCTTCACGCCGAGCCTGCCCATCAGCGGCCCGGCCTGCGGTCCCGAGAGCGTCAGGATCTCGGTCGGGCTGCTGGTGGCGACGCCGCTGTTGGTGGTCGCGTTCAGCCGGCAGCCGCCCTCCTCCTCACAGTGGAACGTGCCGGAGAGGCCCGCGATCGACAAACGCGAAATGCCGATCCAGCTATCGACGAGCGCCCCGTCCGCGTCCGTCATCAGCGCGAGCCGGCCGTCGAGTTCCTGCCCGTCATGGGAGAGGGTGACGGCGTAGGCATAGGCGGCCACGGGCACGGCGTTCGCCATGTTGAGGTCGGCGCCGAGGCCGCCGACGCTCGCGTTCATCGAGCGCAGCGCCTGCGTCCAGAAGGTCCGTGCTTCCCCAAGCACGCCGGGATCGTGGCCGACATCCTCACCGAGACCGTAGGCGTAGAACACGCTCCGCCGCAGATAAGTACCGAGCTTGCGGCCGTAATTCTCGGGCGGATTGAGAGGCGGCCTGAACACCGAGCCGAGATCGCTGTTCTGCGCCATGTCCGAATAGACGATCGCCCGGATGGTGATCTGGCTTTGCGCGAACCGCCCCTCGTCCGAGGCGAGCGCGCGGATGATCTCCTTCTCAGGCGGGTTGGCCGCGTCGATATGCACCGCGCCGGCCGGGCGCTTGGCTTCGGTGTAGATCGCCCCGAGCGCGCCCGAGAGATCGCGGAGGAAGTATTTCTGCTGATCGCCCAAAGCATCGAGCGGGCTGCGGGAGAAAAGAAAGGACTGGCCGGCGAGCCGCGCCCGCTCGGCGGCGCTGTAGGCGGGCCAGCAGCCGGTCCAGATTTCGGCCGAGCGGCCCGTCGCCGGAGAAAGGCGGACGACGGTGACGCGCTCGCCCGGCGCGAGCGTCGCTCGGAGCTTGGTCGAGAGCTTGGTCGCCCAGTCCGTCTTGCCCTCCGTCATCATCATGTCGTCGATGTAGAGAACGGTTTGGCGCGCGGTCGGCGTTTTGCAGAAGGTGGGATCGAGGCCCTCGGCGCCGAACAGCGCGGCCCGCGCCGGAGTTGCCGCGAGCAGCAGCAGGACCGCGAGGAGGGCGCGCATCACGCAAGCCCCCGCACGAGATCCGCGTCGATCCGGATCGGCATGTCCTTATACTCGTGCGGCGACAGGGCGGCGCCGTTGCCCGTTTGGACGAATACGAGGGCGCCCCGCTGCTGCGCGCCGATGCGGACGAGTGCGTCCCGGTACTGCTCGACGGTCGCATGCAGCGCGCTCTGCAGCCCCGAGACGATGGCCCGCTCGTGCTCGCGCACCTGGAGCAGCAGGTTGCGCTGCTCCTCGACGCCGCGCGAGCGGCTGCGGGCGGCGTTGCTCTTCTCGGTGATCTGCTTTCCGAACCGGGCACGAATGCCGTCGATGTCGCGTGTCACGCGCGCGCGGCGGCGGTTGAACAAGCGGCGCGCGCGCGCGCGCTCATGCGTCGCCTCCATGTATTCCGCATCGGCGTCGTGCGCGACATAGGCGAGGAACACGCCGACCAGCCACGCCGCGACGTTCGCGAGCAGGCTCAGCAGCACGTCGCGCAGCGGATCGACGGTGACCGCCGCCTCCGCGCCCAAGATGTTGAATTGCGGCTGCGCCGATAGCGCCCGCATCGCCGCCGCGTAGCGCGAGCCGCCGGCGGCGGCGAGCACGATCACGAGCGAGACGGTCGCCAGCGCGAGCAGCCGCCAGTCGCCGCGCCGCTCGGTCGGCGCGCGATGACGGCCGAACCGATGCGACCACTGCTTCAGCAGCGTGCCATGCCCGTGCGCGGCAAAGGCGAGCAGCAACCCGAGCACGAGCGTCGTCCCCGCCGCGATCGCCGGCACCTGGAAGAAGAGGAAAAACGTGTCGTAGTTGATAAGCCACTCGGCCGCGCCAATGCAGAGCATGGCGACGGGATAGAGCGGATGGTTGCCCCAAATGGTCGCGAGGCGCTGGTTGTTTTCGGCGAACTTCTCCTCGTAACGGCCCTCGGCCCGCTGAAAGCGCCGCTCGATCTGAACGTAGCGCGCGTCCGAGGTCAGGGCGCTCTCCCGCCGCTCCGCCTCCTGGTCGGACTTGGCTTGCAGCGCAGCGATCTCGGCATCGAGCCGATCGATCGCGTCGATGTCCTTCATGTGCGGCACGAGCAGCCGGTCGAACGGCGCCCGCGCCTCGCGCCAGTCCGACAGCACGGACCGTACCGGCTGGAACGCGTGCAGGCGCATGCCTGCGGTCAACCCGCGCTCGTCCACGGCGACGCGCCCGAACGCGGCCTCCTCCGCCGCCCGTTCCGCCACCGTCGCGGATGGGAGCATGGCGTCGAGGGTGCGCGCGGTTGGAAAAGCGATGGCGCGGCCGAAGGCGCCGCTCAACGTGGCGGGGTCGGTGCCGTCGGCGGCGGGCACGGACCGGTCGGGACGGAAGGCCATGGGCGTTCTCAATAGGTGGTGGGATCGGTCAAAGGCGCGGCCTGCACCGGCTGGACGGCGCGCGGCCGGATCGCGGGCGCGGGACGGTCCGGATGCCGCCTCGGCCGCGTCACTCTTGGTGAGGTCGCGGGCGGCGGCGCCCAGGGAGACGCGGAGGCGGCCTCCGGCGCGCCCGGCTCCGCTGGCGGCAAGGCCTGCGGCTCGGCAACCGGGGCCGGGACCAGGTCGGGCCTTGAGCGCTGGGCGCAGCCGGCGAGCACGCACAGCCCGAGGCCGAGCAGCGGCCAGCGCGTTCGGAGATTAATGCGGATGGCAGCGGCCCCTGTCCGGTTGCGCGCTGCTATATGGCGCGGGCAGGGAGCCCTGTCATGGGCTTGCCGCGCCGGTTTCCTTGCTTTCCGCCCGATGCTGCGCCGGACCCACCTCGCGACTCAAATTATGCGCGGTGTTGATGAGGGCGACGTGGGAGAAGGCCTGCGGAAAGTTGCCGACCTGACGCTTTGCTTTCGGGTCATACTCCTCCGCGAGCAGGCCAACGTCGTTGCGGAGCGCGAGCAGCCGCTCGAACAGCGCGCGGGCCTCCTGGTCCCGCCCCTGCAGCACGTAGTTGTCCGCGAGCCAGAAGCTGCAGGCGAGGAACGCGCCCTCCGAACCGGCCAGCCCGTCCGTCCCGGCGGACGTGTCGTAGCGCGCCACGAACCCGTCCTTCAGGAGCTCGCGCTCGATCGCCGCGACCGTTCCGACGATGCGGGGGTCGTCCGCCGCCATGAACCCGACCTGGGACAGCAGGAGCAAACTCGCGTCGAGCTCGGTCGAGCCGTAATACTGCACGAAGCTGTTGAGCTTGCGGTCGAACCCCTTCTCGCAGACCTGTTGGTGGACACGCTCGCGCAGTTCGCGCCAGCGATCGAGCGGGCCCTCCAGCCCAAATTCCTCGATCGAGCGCACGCCGCGGTCGAAGGCGACCCATACCATTGCCTTGGAATAGGTGAACTGCTTGCGCCCGCCCCGCACCTCCCAGATGCCGTCGTCCGGCTGCTCCCAGATCGTCTCGAGATGCTCGATCAGGGTGCGCTCCAGCGCCCACCCGGCGCCGCTCTCGGCGAGGCCCATCCGCCGCGCCTGGTAGAGCGCGTCCAGCACCTCGCCGTACACATCGAGCTGGAGCTGATCCGAGGCGGCGTTGCCGATCCGCACCGGCCCCGCCCCCTCGTAGCCCTTGAGCCAGGGAATTTCGTACTCGGTCAGCCGCCGCTCGCCGGCGACGCCGTACATGATCTGCATCTGGTCCGGGGCGCCGGCGATGGCGCGCAGCAGCCAGTGCCGCCACAGCCTCGCCTCCTCGGTGAAGCCCGAGTTCATCAGTGCGTAGAGGGTGATCGTCGCGTCCCGCAGCCAGCAGAAACGGTAGTCCCAGTTGCGCGGACCGCCGAGTTGCTCCGGCAGCGACGTCGTCGCGGCGGCGACAATCCCGCCCGTCTCGCGGTGCGAGAGCGCCCGCAGCGTGACGACTGAGCGGAGCACCGCCTCGGCCCACTCGCCGCTGCCCTCGGGCTTGAACGCCTTGGCCCATTTCGCCCAGCCCTCGGTCGCCTCCCTGATCGTGTCGCGGGCATCGGCGTTCGGGGGCGTCGGATGATAGGACAGGGACCAGGTGAGCACGAACGGCACCTCCTGCCCCTCGCCGACGATGAACTCCGCGACCGTGCGCATGTTCTCGCCATGCATCGCCGCCGTCGTGCGCAGGGTGAGCTGATCCGGGCCGGCGGTCGCCGTCATCGCGCCGTCCTCGTGGCGCCGGACCCACGGCACGACCCAGCCATATTCGAACCGGATCACCAGCTCGGAGCGCATCTTCACCCGGCCGCGCTCGCCGCGCACGAGGCGCACCACGTCGCTGCCGACGTCGCGCCGTCCCATGCAGTCAATGACGACGACGGCGCCGTCATCGGTCTCGAAGCGGGTTTCAAGGACGAGCGAGCCATCCCGGTATCTGCGCGTAACGCGCGGCTCGGCGCCGACAGGCGCGATCTGCCAGCGGCCGTTGTCGGGGGTGCCCAGCAGCGCCGCGAAGCAGGCGGCGGAGTCGAATCTCGGTAGGCCGAGCCAGTCGATCGAGCCGTTCCGGCCGACCAGCGCGGTCGCCTCGCAATTGCCGATAACGGCGTAATCCTCAATCAGCCCGGCCATGACGTGTTCGCCCCTCGGAAGACGCGCTCTTCCCGAGAGCATAGGCGATAGCGGCTTCATGGTTCCCTTCTCGGAACCTCGGCCGGACCGGCGGGTTAGCATGCTGCATGGCGGGAAGGCGCATTTTGGATGAAGTTATATACCTGTCAGGCGTGCGGTCAGCTGCTCTTCTTCGAGAACACGGTCTGCGAGAAATGCCAGCGCCGGCTTGGCTTCCTGCCGGAGACGACGACGCTTTCGACGCTGGAGCCCGCCATGGACCCGGACACCTGGTATGCGCTCGCGGGCGCGAAGGGGAGTCGCTACAAGTTCTGCGCCAATGCCGTCCACGACGTCTGCAACTGGGTTCTGCCGGCCGATGAGAGCGAGAGCTTCTGTGTCGCCTGCCGCCACAACCGCATCATCCCCGACCTCTCGATCCCGGACAATCTCGAATCGTGGCGCAAGCTGGAAACAGCCAAGCACCGGCTTTTCTACAGCCTGCTCCGTCTCGGGCTGCCGTTGAAGACCCGGTTCGAAGACCCCGGCCATGGGCTTGCTTTCGAGTTCAAGGCTGATCCCGAAGCGGGTCCGAAGGTGATGACCGGCCACGACAACGGCGTGATCGTGGTGGCGCTGAAGGAGTCGGACGACGCCGAGCGCGAGAAGCTGCGCACCCAGATGGGCGAACCGTACCGGACGCTCCTTGGGCATTTCCGCCACGAGATCGGCCATCACTATTGGGACATTTTGGTCCGGGACGGAGAGGCGGGCAATCTGCAGGCCTGCCGGGCGGTGTTCGGCGATGACACGCAAGATTACGGCGAGGCGCTGCGAATCCACTACAATCAGGGACCGCCGCCGAACTGGTCGGATACGTATATCAGCGCCTACG
The DNA here is from genome assembly GCA_963777325.1 of uncultured Alphaproteobacteria bacterium. Classification (GTDB taxonomy): domain Bacteria; phylum Pseudomonadota; class Alphaproteobacteria; order Acetobacterales; family Acetobacteraceae; genus JAFAXA01. The sequence continues at coordinate 49,462 of CAVZQE010000001.1, forward strand.
CAACCATGCATCCTTGGGAAGATTTCGCCGAGACCTGGGCGCACTACCTGCACATCATCGATACGTTGGAGACTGCGAGCGTCTACGGGCTGCGCGTGCGGCCGACGGTGGAGACCGATGGCGCGCTGGACGCGACCATCGACTTCGATCCGTACGCGGCCGGGGACATCGACCACATCCTGGAATCGTGGATGCCCCTGACCTTCGCCATGAACAGCCTGAACCGCAGCATGGGGTTGCAAAACTCGTACCCGTTCGTGATCGCACCGCCGGTGTTCAAGAAGCTCGGCTTCATCCATGGCCTCGTGCATCGGCTGGCCGCCGGTACTAGCCGGCGAGCAGGCGAGCGCCGGCAAGACGCATGGCGTCGCAACCCGTTCGGGCAAGCTGCCGCATTCGCCCGCGAAGGTTTGACCTGGCAGAGTAAGAACCGCTCACCGCAAGAGGCGTCCCATGCCCAAGATTCTTGTTCTCTATCACTCAGCCTACGGCCACATCGAGCGCATGGCGGAAGCCGTCGCCGATGGCGCGCGGGAGGCGGGCGCCGAGGTCGCCATCCGGCGTGTGCCGGAGACGGTACCGGAGGAGATTGCGCGCAAGTCGCACTTCAAGCTCGATCAAGCAGCACCGGTCGCGACTGTGGATGAGTTGACGCAATACGACGCGATCATCATCGGCGGCGGCACCCGCTACGGCCGCATGTCCTCGCAACTAGGGAGCTTCCTCGATCAGACCGGCGGCCTTTGGGCGCGGGGTGCCCTCAACGGCAAAGTAGGGGCCGCCTTCACGTCCACCGCCAGCCAGCACGGCGGCCAGGAGACGACGCTGTTCTCAATCATCACCAATCTGCTTCATCTCGGCCTGATCGTCGTCGGCCTGCCCTACAGCTTCCAGGGCCAAACGCGGCTGGATGAGATCACGGGCGGCAGCCCCTATGGCGCGACCACGATCGCGGCTGGCGACGGCTCGCGTCAACCGAGCGAGAACGAACTCGCGGGCGCGCGATTCCAGGGCAAGCACGTCGCGGAAATCGCCGCCAAGCTGTTCGGCTGAACCATGTCGCACGGCGAGGATCGTACGGGTTCTCGCCCCTCCGGCAATCCTGCCTCTCAGCGGCCGAGCACCTGCACTTGCGACTGCGCGCCGTCCGCCGTGTGTACCTGCGCCGGCTGCTCCAGACTCGGCATCTCCGGCGGCTGCGTGAAGAAATCCGCCGCGAGATCGTTGGTGACGTTGATCAGCTCGCGTTGCACGCCGTCGAGAAATTCGTGCAGCCCCTGCGCCAGAATGCTCGCGATCGAGCGGGCGCTCATCACCGCCCGCAAACCGTCGAGCGTTTCGGCCGCCCGCGCGCCGCCGCGCAGCATGTAGCGGGACTTCATCTCCGTCAGCAGCAATTCGACCTGCCGGATACACAGGAAGACCGAGCGCGGAAACCGTCGGTTCAGCAGCAGAAATCCAGCCACGGCCCCGGGCGTCAGCCCGCCCGAATGCATGCGCAGAAAGGCGTGGTATCCCGAAGCGGAGCGCAGCAACGCGTTCCACTGGCTGGCGTCGATCGGCGTGCCGACGTCCGAAGGGTTCGGCAGCAGCGAGTGATACTTGATGTCGAGCAACCGGGTCGTCTGGTCCGCGCGCTCCAGGTAGCGACCGAGCTGGTAGAAGAACCAGCCCTGATCGCGATAGAACGTGCCGTCGGTTATTCCCGTGTGCGTCTGGCACGCCTCCTTGATCTCGCTGAACAGCGAGGTGAGCTGGCCGGGGTCGAGCGTCTCGGTCCTCAGGCTGCTCATCCGGCTGTGGAACCTGTTGAGCTGCACCCACATCTCGGTTGAGATCAGCGGCCGTAAGGTCCGGGCGTTCTCGCGGGCGGCTCTGACCGAGCTGACGATCGAGCTCGGGTTGTCTTCATCCGTCACGTAGAACGCGACCACCGCCTTGGTCGATGCCGTCCGGTGGCGGGCGAAGAACCGCGCCTCGTCCGCGTTCAGCTGTACGATGGGCAGCCAGTCATGCTCGCCGGACCGGTCGCGCGAGAAGGTCTCGTTGACGTCGAGGATACGCGCGAGATTCTCCACCCGCTCGACATAGCGGGCCAGCCAGAAGATGCATTCGGCGTAGCGGGAAAGGAGCGTGTCACTCAAGAACCCAGGTATCCTTCGATCCGCCCCCTTGGGACGAGTTGACGACCAGCGAGCCTTTGCGCAGGGCGACTCGCGTCAGGCCGCCCGGCAGCACCCACGTCTTGACGCCCGTGATCGCGAACGGGCGCAGATCGACGTGGCGGGGGCTGACCTCGCCTTCCACGAGCGTCGGCGAAACGGAGAGCTGGATTGTCGGCTGGCTGATGTAGTTGGCCGGATCCTCGACGAGCTTGGCCCGGCACGCCTCCAGCTCGGCCGCGCTGGCCTTGGGGCCGATCATGATGCCGTAGCCCCCCAATTCCGCGACCGGCTTGACCACCAGCTCCGCAAGGTGGTCGAGCGTGTACTGCAGCCCCTGCGGCTCGCGGCAGATGAAGGTCTGCACGTTCGGCAGAATCGGGTCCTCGTCCAGGTAGTATTTGATGACCCGCGGCATGTAGGCGTAGACGGCCTTGTCGTCCGCGACCCCCGTGCCGATCGCATTGGCGAGCGACACCCTGCCTGCTTTGTAGGCACGCATCAGCCCAGGCACGCCCAGCATGCTCTCGGGGTTGAACGCCTCGGGATCAAGGAAATCGTCGCCGATGCGGCGGTAGATCGCGTCCACCCGGGCAAGGCCGCGGGTCGTGCGCATGTAGACCGTGTTGTCCCTCACCGTCAGGTCGCGGCCCTCGACCAATGGCACGCCCATTTCGCGCGCTAGAAAGACATGCTCGAAATAGGCCGAGTTGTAGGCGCCCGGCGATAGCAGGACGACACGCGGGTCTTCGATGTCGGGCGGCGCCGTCTCGCGCAGCGCGCGGGCGAGGTTCTGCCCGTAGTCATCGATCGGCCGCACGCCGATGCCGCTCATCAGGTCGGAAAAGCTCCGCAGCATCATGTGCCGGTTCTCGATGACGTAGCTGACGCCGGAAGGCGTGCGCGCATTGTCCTCGAGCACCAGGAACGCGCCCTTGTCGTCCCGGATGATGTCGGTGCCGCAGATATGGACGTAGGTCTTGTGCGGCAGATGGAGACCCTGCATCAGCGGCTGATACTGCGCATTGCCGAGGATCAGCTCCCCCGGAATGACGCCGTCCTTCAGGATTTTCTGGTCGTGATAGAGGTCGTCGAGCAGCAGGTTCAGCGCGGTCACGCGCTGCACCACCCCCGCCTCGATGTGCTCGAATTCGGACTTGGACAACACGCGGGGGATGACGTCGAACGGCAGGATGCGGTCGATCGCGTTCTTGTCGGAATAGACCGTGAAGGTGATGCCGAGATTGTACAGTTCTGCTGCGGCGCTCGATGCCCGCTTCTGCAAGGCCTGGATCGAGAGATCGGCAAGGCGCTCCCGGACGGGCGCATTGTCAGCCCCCCGCAACATTTCGCAGAAGAAGGCCTGGGGGTCGTAGCCGTCCAGGATACGGTTGCTCATCCGGCTCTCATCATCGTGGTTGCCACCCAGCTGGCTGGCCCGTCGCTTGCTTTGTATCGCTCCATTCGCCGCCCATTCAACCAGAAGCACCAACCTTCAATTGCGCCGTGCCCTCGAACCCTGGCACGGTCCGTCGAGAGACCACAGGCTCGGGTCGATGGCTGCATCGAGGAACGCTACATGCTTGCCTGCAACGGAGCCGCGGTGCCGCTGACCCAGCCGAACACGAGGGCGAGTATGTTGGCGGAGTCCGTTTCAGGGCCCGGGCCGGGCGGCAATCGCCGCACCCGACCGCGCCCGCACAGACCCCGCTGGTCTTCGACATACACGACCGCTGGACCGGCCGATCCTCGGAGGGCCTCACGCATCACGTCTCCCATCCCGGCGCCCGCAACCACGAACGCTGCCCGGCGGACGCGAACGAGGCGGAGGCGCGGCGACGGACGCGTTTCTTCCCGTTCGGCGATGCGCCCGGCGCGATGGCGAAACCGCGCGCCGTTCATTCCCGCGAGCATCCCCGCACGCTGGACCTGCGCCGGGCACTCTAACGGTGCGCAACACCGGCCCGGTGGATGAGATGGTCGATGGCGGAGGCCAATTCCGCCAGCACTGGCGCCGCATCCTCGACCCGGTGTTCAGCCTCGGCAGCGACGAACTGGCGGAACGGTCGCGGTCGCTGAAGCGAGCCTTCGCCGACGAGGGGTTCACGAGCGTGCTTCCGGGCGCGCGCTCGGTGGACTGGCACTGCGATCCGATCCCGTTGCCGATTGCCGGCCAGGATTTCGCCTCGCTGGAACGCGGGCTCGGGCAGCGGGCGACGTTGCTCGAACTGGTGCTGCGAGACATCTACGGGCGGCAGAACCTGCTCGCCGATGGGGCGCTGCCGCCGGCGCTGGTGTTTCCGAACCCGAGCTTCCTGCGCCCCTGCCGCGCAACCGATGGCCGGGCGGGGACGCTGCCGCTGATGCAATCCTACGCGGCCGATCTGGTACGCGGCTCGGATGGACGCTGGGTCGTGATCGCCGACCGGACGGGCGGGCCTGGAGGCGCCGCCTATGCGCTCGAGAACCGGCGGATGCTGTCCCGCATCTTCCCCGAATTGTTCCGGGTCCAGCAAATCCGGCAGCTCTCGACCTTCTTCGAGACGTGGCAGGACGTGTTGCAGCGGGCCGCCGGCCCCGTCAGGAACACGAGCGTCGCGCTCCTGACGGCCGGCCACCCCGACCCGGCCTGGTTCGAGCACGTTCTGCTCGCCCGCGAGCTGTCCTGCGCCCTGGTCGAGGCACGCGATCTCACGGTGCGCGGCGGGCGTGTGTTCATCAAGACGCTGCTCGGCCTGCAGCCGGTGGACGTGCTGCTGCGGCGGCAGGAGGGCGCAAGCGTCGATCCGCTCGAGATGGACAGTCCCGGATCGATCACCGGCATCCCCGGCCTGCTCGACGCGGCGCGCGGCGGCGAAATCCGCATCTTCAACAACCCGGGGACCGGGTTCGCGGAAAGCCCGGCGCTCAGCGCCTTCCTGCCCGATCTGGCGCTGCGTCTGCTCGGCGAGCCTCTCCAGCTCCCCAGCCCGGTGACGCTCTGGCTTGGCCAGGAAGGCGCCAGAGAGATGGTCGCGGGCGATCCTCGCAAGTGGCTGATCCGGTCCGCGCATGACGGCGCGAACGCGCCGCTGGATGCCGGCGGATTGTCGCGGACAGGCAACGACAGGCTCGCCCCCGAAATCGCCGCCCACCCCTGGCGTTTCGCGGCCACGGCGGCGATCCCGGCTTCGGTCGCCCCCTGCGTGGGCGAGGCCGCGATCGTGCCACGCCGGATTGTGCTGCGGCTGTTCCTGCTGCATGACGGCGTTCGCTGGCAGGCGATGCGCGGCGGCCTGGCTCGCGCGCTCACCGACGAGGAGCCGCTGGCGGGCCGCCTGCCCCGGCAGGCCCTGGCCAAGGATGTCTGGGTGCTGGTCGACGACGCCGCCGAGATCGTCGGTCCGGGTCAGACGCTGATGCCGCCGCTCGCGATCCGCCGCACCCCCGCAGACATGCCCGCGCGCATCGGCGCGGATTTTTACTGGCTCGGCCGCTATCTGGAACGGCTGGAGACCGCGTCCCGGCTGGCGCGCGCCACTATCGCGCGGCTCGGCCGCGCCACCCCAATGCCGCGCGAGCGAGCGGAGTTGCACATCCTGCTCGATTGCCTTGTGCAAGCGGGCTTCGTGCAGGAGGAGAGCATACGGGGCGCGAGCGACGCCGCGCTCGCCTCCGTGCTGCTGCGCACGACGGCGGAGGGCGGCGCGATTGCGGGCTTGCTCGGCCATATCGGGCGGCTCGCGGAGCAGCTGCGGGACCGCATGACCACCGAACTCTACGGGACGGTCACGGTATCGCTGCGAACCACCCACGACGAGTTCCGGGCGGCGCGTGACGCACCGGCACGAGGGCTGGAGGCGCTGTCGCATGCCCTCGGCAACGTGCTGCGCTTCGCGGCGGCGGTCGCGGGCCTCTCGGCCGAGAACATGGTGCGGGTGGGCGGGCGGCTGTTCCTCGATCTCGGCCGGCGGCTCGAACGGGCGGAGGCGATCTCGCTCGAACTCGCCTCCACGCTCGCGCCACAGGGAGCCGCCACCCAGCCCGGCCACATCGAAGCGGGCTTACGGCTCGCGCTCGAACTCCGGGATTCGTCGATCACCTATCGCGGCCGCTACTGCACGGCGGTGCAGCCCGCTCCGGCGCTCGACCTCGTGCTCGCGGACGACGACAACCCGCGTGCCCTCGCCTATCAGCTCATCGCCGCGCGCGATCTGCTGAGCGAGGTCGGCGGCGGCTCCTCCACGCCGATGACACGCAGTGTTTCCGAGTTGCTGGAGGAGGCGCAGGCGATCGTGCGCGACGTTGCGCGGGCGGAGGATCAAGCGGCCGTTGCCGCCGAGTTGCCGCCCCGCCTGCTCGCGATCCGCCGGAAAATCGCGGAGATCGGCGGGCGAATAATGCGGCAGTATTTCGAACTGCTGCCGGTCGCGCATGCGGTGGGCCTCGAGCCCGACCGCATCGGGGTACGCGGCGCCGCATGAGGTTCCGTGTCCGGCACGTCACCTCCTATGCCTATTCGAGCCTGGTCGATCTCGGCGGCCACATCGTCCATATGCAGCCGCGACCGTTGCCGCACCAGGCGGTCCTCTCCTCCTTCCTGCACGCGACGCCCATGCCGACGCGGCGGAGTGAGGGACTCGACCATTTCGGCAACCCCGTGACCTGGCTGTTCCTCGACCTGCCGCATCCAACCTTCGAGGTGGTCGCCGACGCGATGGTGGACGTGCGGTTCCCGCCGCCGCCCGACCCTGACGCGACGCCGCCCTGGGAGGAGGTCGCGGCCTTGGCGGCGCAAGGCGGCCCCGAAAGCTGGCGGGCGGCCGAGTTCCTGTTCGACAGCCCTAAGGTTCCGCATACGCCCGCCGCCGGCCTCTACGCCGCGCCGACCTTCACGCCGGGCCGCCCGATCCTGCCCTGCCTGCTGGAGCTGACCCATCGCATCCGGACGGAGTTCACCTTCCGCTCCGGCGTGACGTCGCTGCGCACGCCGATCACGGCCGTGCTGGAGCGGCGCCAGGGCGTCTGCCAGGACTTCACCCATCTCATGATCGCCGCGCTGCGGGCGCTCGGCCTGCCTGCCCGCTACGTCTCGGGCTACATCCGCACCCGGCCGCCGCCCGGCGAGGCGAAGCGGATCGGGTCGGATCAGTCCCACGCCTGGGTCGGCGCCTGGATGGGGCCGGAGCATGGCTGGATCGACCTTGATCCCACCAATGATCTGGTCGTCGCCGAGGAGCACGTCGTGCTTGCCTGGGGCCGCGACTACAGCGACATCAGCCCGCTCTACGGCATCATCCTCGGCGGCGGCAGTCACAGCCTGCGGGTTGGTGTGGATCTGGAAGCGCTGGGGAGCGATTGATCCGAATTGTGCTACGATGAACAGAAAGGCCGCTTGCTGAACGGGCATTAGGGGGGAACTGGGATGGCCGCTCAGGACTACGATACCGGACTGGAGCGCTGCCCGGCCAATCATCAACCCTTGACGCCCCTGCTGTTTCTGGAGCGCGCGGCCGACGTGTTTCCCGATCTTACGGCTATCGTGCATGGCCGCCAAAGCATCAGCTACCGCGTTTTCCGGGAGCGCTGCCGACGCCTGGCGAGCGCACTCGCAAGCCGCGATTTGGGTCGCGGCGACACGGTCGCCGCCTTGCTGCCCAACACGCCCGCCATGCTGGAGTGCCACTACGGCGTGCCGATGGCAGGCTGCGTGCTGAACGCCCTGAACACGCGCTTGGACGCCGCAACCATCGCCTTCACGCTGGAGCATAGCGAAGCCCGGCTGGTGATCGTGGATCGCGAGTTCGCACCCCTTCTGCGGGCCGCTCTTGCCTTGACCAAGTCGCGGCCTCTCGTGGTCGAAGTGGACGATCCGGAGGCGCCGGCGCATGTTCGCGGCCAGACGGCGGACGGGCTGGATTACGAAGCGATGCTGGCCGAGGGCGATCCGGGCTTCCGCTGGACCTGGCCGCGCGACGAGTGGGACGCCATTTCGCTCAACTACACCTCCGGCACAACGGGGCGGCCGAAAGGCGTCGTCTGCCATCATCGCGGCGCCTATCTGCTGGCCCTCGGCAATGTCCTTTCCTGCAACATGCGCAAGCACCCGGTCTATCTCTGGACCCTGCCGATGTTTCATTGCAACGGCTGGTGCTTTCCGTGGACCATCTCCGCGCTCGCCGGCACGCATGTCTGTCTTCGCCAGGTGCGCGGGAAGCCAATTTGGGACGCAGCCGCCGACCATGGTGTCACGCACATGTGCGGCGCGCCGATCGTCATGGATGTTCTGCTCAACACTCCGGACCACGAGAAACGCAAATTGTCCTACGTGCTCAGCTTCATGACCGCCGCCGCGCCGCCGCCGGAGCCGGTGCTCGCCGCGATGCGCGCGGCCGGCTTCGCCGTCACCCACCTTTATGGCTTGGCAGAGGTGTACGGCCCCGCCGTGGTGAACGAATGGCATGCGGAGTGGGACGCGCTCCCGCTCGCGGAACAAGCCTCGAAGATGGCGCGTCAGGGTGTCCGCTACATCTGCCTGGAAGCTCTCGACGTCGTCGATAGCGCGACCATGCGGCCCGTGCCCGCCGATGGCGAGACGCTGGGCGAGGTGGTGTTCCGCGGCAACGTCGTCATGAAGGGCTATCTGAAGGCCCCGGAAGCGACGTCGGAGGCGTTTGCCGGCGGCTGGTTTCATTCCGGCGATCTCGCCGTAAAACACCCGGACGGCTACGTGCAACTGAAAGACCGGGCCAAGGACATCATCATCTCCGGCGGCGAGAACATCTCCTCCATCGAAGTGGAGGAGGCGCTCTACCGCCATCCGGCCGTGGCCACGGTCGCCGTCGTCGCGAAGCCCAGCGAGAAATGGGGCGAGACGCCTTGTGCATTCGTCGAACTCAAGCCCGGAGCGCAGGCGAGCGAAGCGGAGCTGATCGCGGTGAGCCGGCGGCATCTCGCGGGCTTCAAATGTCCGAGCCGGATCATCTTCAACGAACTGCCGCGCACATCGACGGGCAAGATCCAGAAGAACCAGCTCCGGAAGGTGGCGAGAGATGTGCAGTGACGTGAACAGCGGCTTTCCAACTCCTGTCCAAGCCGGTGCCCGTCCGGTCTTGTCCCGAGCGGACCGGCATGGGGTGGCAATCGTCACCCTGGAACGCGGCGGGGCGCGGAACGCCCTGTCGATGAAGCTGATGTCAGCGCTACAGACGACACTCGACGCGATCGCCTCGGATCGCTCCGTAAAGGTCGTAATCTTGCGCGGGAACGGGCCGGCCTTCTGCGCGGGGCACGATCTGAAGGAGTTGCGCGCCAATCCGGGCGAAGACTTTGCGGCTGAAGTGTTCCGCACGTGCTCCAGACTGATGACGACCATCACCCGGCTTCGTCAGCCGGTCATCGCTCAGGTCCACGGCATCGCCACGGCTGCCGGGTGCCAGCTGGTTGCCTCATGCGATCTCGCCATCTGCGATGAGGACGCGCGCTTCGCGACCCCCGGCGTCAACATCGGACTGTTCTGCTCAACGCCGATGGTGGCGCTGTCCCGTGCGGTCGGGCGGAAGGCGGCGATGGAGATGCTGCTTCTCGGCGACACCATCAGCGCCGCGCGCGCCCTGGAGCTTGGTCTCGTCAACCGCGTGGTTCCAGCGGCCGAGCTCGGTCCGGCCGTCGAGGCAATGGCCGATCGGATCGCGTCGAAATCCGCGCAGGTCGTCGCGATTGGCAAGGCGGCTTTTTCGCGTCAATCCGAGATGAGCCTGGACGACGCCTATGCCTACACCACGTCGGTCATGGTCGATAATTTGTCGCTGCCTGCCGCTGAGGAAGGCATCGACGCTTTTCTAGAGAAGCGGCAACCAAGTTGGCGCGATTGAGCGGCTCGGATAGGCAGAACGCTGTTACGGACCGAGTTCGTCGAGCAGCGTCGGGATCAGCTCCGAGACGGTCGGATGAATGTGCATCGTGCGCTGCAACGTGGTGTACGGCGCACCGGCGGACATCGTGTCGAGAATGCAGTGGATCGCCTCGTCGCCGCCGACGCCCAGGATAGCCGCGCCGAGGATCGCGCGGCTTTCGGCATCGACAACGATCTTCATAAATCCCTGCGTCTCGCCCTTCTCGATGGCACGGCCGACCTTGGCCATCGGCCGCATGCCGACGCGAACTCTCCGCCCCGACTTCCGCGCGGCGCTCTCGGTCACCCCCGCGCGCCCGAGCGGCGGGTCGGTGTAGAGCGCGTATGTCTCGATGCGGTCGCTGACGCGGCGCTTGTCGTTGTCGAGCAGGTTCGCCGCGACGATCTGGAAGTCATTGTAGCTTGTATGCGTAAAGGCTCCGCGTCCGTTGCAGTCGCCCAGCGCCCAAATCCCCGGAACATTCGCGCGAAGTTCGTCATCGACGGTGATGAAACCGCGCGCGTCCGTCGCGATCCCGGCGGCGTCGAGGCCGAGATCGTCCGTGTTCGGGCGGCGCCCGACCGCGAGCAGGACATGCGACCCGGCGACCTCGGGTTTCCCCGATGCGCAATCGACACCGACGCCGATCTCATTGCCGCGCGGCTCGAAGCGGATGCATTCCGCCGCGAGGCGGACGGCGATGCCCTCGCCCTCGAGGATATCCTGGACGGCGTGCGATACGTCCTCGTCCTCGCGCTGGATCAGGCGCGCGCCCTTTTCGACGACCGTGACGTCGCTGCCGAAGCGGCGAAAAATCTGCGCGAATTCGAGGCCGACATAGCTGCCGCCCACGATCACCAGATGCCGGGGCACGCGATCGAGTTGCAGGATTGTCGTGTTGGTCAGGACGGGCACGCGGTCCACGCCGGGCATGTCCGGCACCAGGGCACGCCCGCCCACGTTGATGAACACGCGGTCGGCCGCGAGCGTCTCTTCCCCAACGCGCAGCTCATGCGGCGAGGTGAAGCGGGCCTGACCCTCATAGACCGTGCAGCGGTCCATGCCTTTCAGCCACTCCCGGATGCCGTCCCGCGACCGTGACGTGATCGCGTCCTTTCGGGCGTTCACGGCCGCCATGTCGACCCCAACTGGGCCGCCCACGGTCACGCCGAAGTCAGCGGCCCGCCGGGCTAAATTCGCGGCCTGGGCGCTTGCGACCAGCGTCTTGGTCGGCATGCACCCGGTATTGACGCAGGTGCCGCCGAACAGCTTGCGCTCGACCACCGCGACGGTCATGCCCGCCTGCGTCAGGCGGCCGGCGAGCGGCGGCCCGGCCTGCCCCGCGCCGATGATGATGGCGTCGAACCGGCTGCTCACCGCAGCGCCCGAACGATCAGGATCGCGCCACCGATCGCCGCCGCGTCCTCGATCAGCGCGGCGGGCGGGTCCATGCCCAGGCTGCGCGACAGGGAACGCCGGACCGCGTAACCGCCCAGCGTGCCAACGGCCGCGCCGAGCACGCCGGCCACGAGGCCAGCCGCCGGGGAGCCTCTCGCGCTCTCGATGGCCGCACCGCACAGGCCGCCGCTCACGAGCCGGCCGCAGAACTGGAGCGGCACCGTGCGGCTCGGCGTCTGCGGCAGCTTGTCGGTCAGCATCTCTCCAGCTGCCAGAACTGTCAGGAGTGCCCGCGTCCTGCGCTGACCCAGGAACGACAGGGGCGTGCCCCGGAGTAAGAGGCGACCGGAGTGAGCCGCCCAGCTCATCGCGGCGGGGGCCGTCAGGGTCCGCGATCCGGCGACAAGGCCGATCAGCAGGGAGAGAATGTTGGATGGCATGATCGTGCTATTCCCCTCGAGCGTCGTGCAGGCGATGCATGCTGGTCCGCATCGCCGGATACAGATCCTTGTAGATCCCGAACATTCGCTCGTAGACGCGCCGCGCCTCGGGTTCAGGCGAGGCGTGACGCTTCAGCGTCACCCACCCCTCGGCCGCAACCTCCTGCGTCACCATGCCCGAGCCGAGCGCCGCCAGCAGCGCCGCCCCGAGTGCCGCCTCGACGTTCTCCTCGATCGTGTACACGGGATAACCCGTGATATCGGCGATGATCTGCATCCAGAGATCCGAATGCGCAGCACCGCCAACAACAATGAGCCGGTCGGCCAGCGCGCCCGTGCCCCGCGTGCCCGCCTCGATATTGTGTTGCAGCGCGTAGCTCACCCCTTCCAGCACGGCGCGGTAGAGATGCGCGCGGGTGTGGAACAGCGTCAGGCCGACGAACGCGCCGCTCGCGCGATCGTCCCAGACCGGGCTGCGCTCGCCCATCAGATAGGGCAGGAACACAAGCCCGGCCGACCCGGGCGGCACGCCGCGCGCCGCCGCTTCCAGCAGCCGGTGGGCGTCCCCGCCGCCGAGCCTCGCCGCTTCCACCTCCGCCTGCGCGAACTGGTCGCGGAACCACGTCACCGACGCGCCGGCGGTGATCGCGCCGCCGAAAATGTAGAGATCGCGATCCCCGTTCAGCACATGCGGCATGCTGATAAGGCCGTGCCGGGCGTCCACCTGGCGGTCGATATAGCCCCAGCACATGCTGGTGCCAATCATAGCGACGTGCTGGCCGGCGCGCGTCGCGCCGGCCGCGAAGGTCGCGACCGCCGCATCGACGCCGCCCGCGATGACGGGCGTTCCGGCCTCCAGCCCCAGCTGCGAGGCCATCCCCGGCAGCATGCCGCCGACGATGTCCGTCGAGGCGACGAGGCGCGGCGGCATCATTTCGGCCGGGATGCCGAGTGCCGCCAGCATCTCCGCCGACCAGCCGCGCGCGTTTAAGTCGTAGATGCCGCCGATATTGCCCGCCGAGGAGTGATCGAGGGCAAGCTCCCCGGTCAGCACATAGGCGATATAGGCGTTCGGCGGCAGAAAATACCGGATCTTTGCCCATACATCCGCGCGATTTTCGCGCAGCCACAGCATCTTGGTGAAGCCATAGTAGCTGTCGATGCCGTTGCCTGTTATCTCCTGCAACCGCGCGACATCCACCTCGCGCCTCACCCGCTCGACCTCGGCGCTCGCACGGCGGTCCATCCAGATCAGGCAGGGATGCAGAGGCCGCATCTCGGCATCGACCGGAATGCCGGAGCCGCCGTAGAGGCTGCTGACGCAGACCGCCTCGATGTCAGCGGGGGCGACGCTCGCGCCCTTGGCGACGCACTGCGTGATGCATTCGATCACGGCGGCAAGCCAGACCGCCGGCCACTGCTCCGCCCAGAGCGGCTTTGGCGTTTCGGGCTGGTAGGACGAGGCATGCTGGGCGACGATGCGCCCGTCGGCATTCACCAGCAGCGCCTTCGTGCTCTGGGTGCCGATGTCGACACCGATGACATGCTTCATGCCCGCCCCCCGCCCTTGCCGCTGCCGGTTCCCCCCAGTCTGCCGTACTCTGACCCTGGTCAGCAAAACGAGGGAGGCAAGAATGGCGATGCAGCAGGACCAGACGCCGGGACTGTCTGGGAAACGCGCTCTGGTCACGGGAGCGGGAAAAGGCATCGGCCGGGAGGTGGCGGCCGATCTTCAGGAACGCGGAGCGCAGGTGGTCGCCTTGAGCCGGTCGCCCGACGATCTCGCCGCATTGCGGGACGAGACGGGTTGCGAGACGATCGCGGTCGATCTCGGCGATCTGGACGAGGCGCTCGCGCAGGTCCGCCGATCGCTCCCATTCGACTTCCTGGTCAACAATGCGGGCATTACCCGCCTTGTGCCCGTGCTGGAGACGCCGGAGGCGGACTTCAATGACATCATGCGGATCAATGCGCTCGCGCCGCTGCGTCTTGCGCAGATCGTTGCAGGCGACATGGTTGCGCGCGGACGGCCGGGCAGCATTGTCAACGTGTCGAGCATCGCCTCCGCCGTCGGCTTGCCCCTGCACGCGGCCTATTGCGCATCAAAAGCGGCGCTCGATGCGATCACGCGCGTGCTTGCTGTCGAGCTCGGCCCGAAAGGCATCCGAACCAACAGCGTTAATCCGGCCGTGACCCTCACCCCGATGGCAACGCTCGCGTGGTCGGACCCGCAGAAGGCGGAATTCGCTGAAAGCACGCATCCCGCTCGGTCGCTTTCTGGACCCGAGAGATGTGGCCGCCGTGATCGCCTTCCTCCTGAGCGACGCGGCGGCGATGGTCAATGGCGTCTGCCTCAACGTCGACGGCGGCCTTTCCGCGAGCTGAAAGGCGAGTTGAAGGGGGCGGGTCGCCGCACAACATCGCGGCGGTCCTCAATCGTCGGAGACCGCGCATGCAATCGGCCGGCACCGTCCCGCCTTACGCCGGCGCCGAAGCCCGCGCGCGGCTGAGGCGGCTGCGCCGTCTTGCATGGTTGATCGATGGCGCGTTCAAGCTGCCCGGAACTCGCTTCCGGTTCGGCCTGAACGGCCTCGTCGGGCTGGTGCCGGTCGGCGGCGACGCGATCCTTGGCGCCCTTTCGCTGTACATCATTTATGAGGCCGCGCGGCTCGGCGTGAAGCGGCCGCAACTCGCACGGATGCTCGCCAACGTCGCGCTTGAAGCGACGGGCGGCAGCGTCCCCATCGTCGGCGACCTGTTTGACATGGCGCTCAAGGCCAATCTCCGGAATCTAGACATCATCGAGCGTCATTTGGCGGGAATTTCTAAGTCACGTTTTTGAATTCTGAAACCAGAAAGGCGATGGCGGCCTGCGAGACCCTATGCGCGGCACATCTATTGTGGCGCGATTGTGCCGGGCGGTAAGATCGTGCCGCAGGCAATGCGCAGGCAACCAGCAGCGATCAAGATGCCGAAGCGCCGGCCCGTCGGAGGATTAAGATGAAGATCTTGCACGCGCTGATCGCCGCCGCCGCGCTCGTCTCGGCTGCGGCGATGTCTGCCTTGCCGGCCGTTGCCGACGCGCCGCTCGCCATTGGCTACGTCACGAAATCGGCGACCAATCAGGGCTGGGTGCTGATCAACAAGGGGGCGGCGGACGCGGCGAGGGACGGGCATGTGCGCCTGATCGTCGGCGGCCCTTCCTCGCAAGGAGAACTCGCGGGCCAGATCGACGCGATCCGTCGCGTGATCGCCGAGGGCGCGAAAGCGGTCGCCCTGGCGCCGATCAACTCCGCCGGAGTGGTTCCCGTGGTAAAACAGGCGAGCGCGAAGGGCATTCCGTTCATTGCTGTCGATACGAGCATCGGCGATGAGGCCGCCAAGAGCTATGTCGCGACCGACAACGTGGCGGCGGCGCGGGCGCAAGCCGAATGGGCCGCCGCCAATCTGGGCGACATCGCCGAGGTGATCCTCGTCAACGGCAGCCTGAGCCAGTCCACGGGCCGCGACCGGCGGCAGGGCTTCCTGGACCGGCTCCAGCAACTCAAGCCGAAGGTCGTCGTCCACGAGGTCTTCACGGATTGGACGTCGGCGCAGGCGCGGGCAGGCGTCGCCCAAGAACTGAGGGCGCATCCGAAGACCGCGATGATCGCCAACGCGTGGGACGACGGCACGCTCGGGGCGGTCGCGGCGCTGCGGTCGCTGGGATACGGGAAAGGAAAGGTTCAGGTCGTGGGTTTCGATGCGGCCCCGAACGCCCTCAAGCTGTTGAAGGGCGGGTGGATTCAGGCCGATGTCGGCCAGATGCTCTATCGCGAGGGCTACGTGGGCGTGCAAACGGCGATTTCGGCCGCCAAGGGCGAGACCGTGCCTGCCCGTATTGATACCGGCTTCCAGGTCGTCACCAGCGGGAACGTCGACCGTTTCGTCGTCGATAACAAGCTTGCCGATTTCATGCGCTGACCAGCGCTACCCATAGACGGCCGTATCTTTACAGCAACACTGCGTCTTTTCTGCGGCTGCGGCATTCCGCGTGACTCGGCCCATGATACTCTTTTCCCGAGTAATCAGAGGCCGAGGGATGAGCACTAGATGTGGTTCGTCGCGGACTTCAGCCCGGTTCTGTTGATGACGACCGCTGTCGCCTTCAGGCGCCGACGTTCCTGGCGCTCTCCGATCCCTGAACTCCCACCCCCGCCGCAGCGAGGCGCGCAGACCGAAGCCCTACCTCCGACCATCGAGGCCGCCGAGCGCCAGCTCGGGATGCTGCTGCGCCGAATGCGCGCCTATCAGCGGTCACCCTACGACACCGCCCAGTCCCGCATCCGCGACGAGGAGGATTTCGAGCGCTGCCTCGACCTCGCGACCCTGCTTAGCATCCGCGTGACCGAATTCGGCGGCGGTCTGATCACGACGTCTGGAGAGCGCGAACGCGTCCGCTCACAGGTGCTGTGCAGCGTCTCCCCCAATTGGGGCCGGCCGGTCTCGCAGCGATCTCCTCGTCCGACCTAGAGTCCGGGCGCGTCCGCGAGCCAGCGCAGCGACTGCCTGAGCCGCGCCGTGCCGTCGCGCTCGAACCAGCGCCCGTGCGCGAAAATGACGCGCACCGGCCGCCACCCGAGCAGACGCGAGGCGGCGCGTTTGGCGCCGGCCCGCCTGAGCTTGATGGTGGCGCGCAGGTAAGGCGGCGGCATCCCCGCGGGCGCAAGCATCCCGAACAGCCGGGCCACTGGGCGCAACAGCGCGGGCACCTTCGCCGGTTCCAAGTTCATGACGAGATCGGCCAGCAGCAGCGTGCGAGTCGGACGGTGGAACAGCGCGACCTCGTGGAACCCGAATCCCCCCGGCACCGTCGCGAGTTCGATTGCGTCGCCCCATTCGGCAGGCGCCCGCTCCGACAGAACCCGGTCCACCCGCACGCCGCTCCGCCGCACCTGCGACCGTTCCCGAAGTCCAGGCGCCGCCCAGGTCGTCACGCCGGGACAGGCACGCTGCCAATCCCGCAAGAAGGTCCAGTGCGCGATGCTGGGCGCGACGAGATGGCGGATCGGGCCGAGCGCAGCGAGCGCGGCCTTCAGGCCCGGGCTGTAGCGGGTCGGCGAGTGCAGCAACAGATCGCCGCCGGGCAGGCGGATCACCGTCATGCGCACCGCGACGGCCGCGCCCATCGCTCCGGGGAGAACGCTGTCCACCACGAACACATCCTCCGCGACCGGCTTCGGCGTATCGATCGGCGGATAGCTCGCGCGGTCGGACGCGCGCCCATCGAAGCCGAGGACGCGCGCGACGGGGCCGGAGCCTTGTCCCGGGCCGCTCACCGGTGTCGCGCTGCTCATCGAGGCGACCGCCAATTCCGACAGGCCGGCTGCGATCAGCAACGCGCGCGCCTCCGCCGGCTGCCGGCGCATCAGCAGGCCCGCCGCGCAAAGTCCCGCCCCGGCCAGCGCATCGAGCGCCAGATGCTGACGCATGGTCAGCACCGGTCGCAGCCCGGCCTCGTAGTCCGTTAAAAGAGAGTAGCTCGCGTTGAACGCCCCCGTCGCGCCGAGGGCGGCCCGGACCGGCGGCGCCAGCGCGCGGCATAGGGCCAAGCCGCCCAGCACCGAGGCGACGCCGTAGTCGATCGGACCGTGCAGCCACGTCGGTATCGTCATGGAGTGCCCTTCACATCGAACAGAGACGGTGGACAGTGTTCCCACTACGGAACGCGATAGAACGGTTCTGGGAGCAAAAATTTGCCGATCGCATGGCCACCGATCAGATCTGAAGGTTGGTCGCTTCATATTGACGACGATTGGTGTAGCCGGATCGCTCGAGCTCCGCCTGAATGGGAGTTTTGAAATCGGCGGCGGAGGCGAAGTGCGCGTCCGTCGCAACTGTGAAGAGACGGGGCGTAGCCCTCGTAACCGGCGGCGGCGAGATTGCGCTCCGTGGCGGCGCGCCGATTTTCCGGTCGCCCGGTGATGAAGAACACCGGCATCCCGTGCGCGCGTGCCTGGGCGCAGAAGCGCGAGGTGGGCTCGATCGCGGTATCCCGACCGAGCTCGTCCCACGCCGCCCAGCCGCAGGGCGCCTCGAGCGCGAGGTCGCAGGTGCCTTGGATTGGCCGTCCCAAATCGTCGAGCTTGAGGATACGCCAGTTCGGCAGCGCCGTTTCGTCGATGTCGAGCACGACTGCCTGCCCGCGATCCCGCTCGCGTTCGCCGCAAGGGAGCCGGCCGCCTCGTCCGCGACCGCGGCCAGGCCTCGCCCGTAGTCCCCGGAGCGGTGAGAGGCGCCCGCCGCAATTGCGGCATCTCCGACGTTCATGGGCTGGGAAGCCGAGACGAAGCCGGCCTGTGCTTGTGGCCCGCCGGAGCGGCGCAGCCGGCGACGGACTGCAGACCCGCGCCAACCAGCGCCTTCCAGCCGTCAAGCCTCTTGCGCCGAAGCGTCATCCAGGCTCCCCTCCTCGGCGTTGCCGTATCCGGCGACGCTCACGGCATGATGATACATCCTTGCGCTTGCGGGGACACCGGACCCGAGAGGGGGAGAGAGACGTGGCGGGCGAGCGATCCATCCTGACCGGGCTGAAGCGGGGGTTCACGCGGCGCTGCCCCAATTGCGGCGAGGGCCGCCTGTTCGATGGCTACCTGACGCTGCGGTCGCCGTGCGAGGTCTGCGGCGCGGACAACACGATCTATCCCTCCGATGATTTCCCGCCGTACCTCACGATCCTCGTGGTTGGGCACGTCATGGTGCCGCTGTTCATGTGGAGCGACCACGCCTTCGAGCCGGCCCTCTGGGTACAGAGCGCCATCTGGCTGCCGGCCGTCGCCATCGCCTGCCTCGCGTTGCTGCCGTTCATGAAGGGCGCAACCGTCGGCATCTGCTGGGCAAACAATCTCCTGCGGCAGAGTTCGTCCACCTGATGCCGCTCCTGCCGCGCGAGTATCAGGAGATCAACGCGCATCTGCGCGCCAATATGGGCCAGTTCGTTAACTGGTTCAGCTTTTTCCTGACATTCAGCTTCGTATCTGTCGCCGCCTATCTGGCGGTCGCCACAACGCGGCCCGATCTGCGCGGATTCCCGCTGGTCTATGGCGTGCAGATCGTCTTCCTGCTGATGCACGTTCTCGCCTTCTTCGCCATCCTGACGTTCCGCCGCTATATCGTGGCCTCGCATTGCCGCCTGGAAGCGATCATCAGGCAACTCGCCGAAGCCGGCGACAGTCCGGTTCCGGTGCGGTTTTCTAAATGGATGACCGATCTGATGGCCGCCGGCTACGTGCTCTCCTACTTCGCATGGTTCTCGCTGCTGTTTGTGCGCTGACGGATGAACGCGGCCGCCGCTAACTCCTATGTCCTCGCCTTCTCCTGTCCCAACCGCCCCGGCATCGTCGCCGCGGTCGCGGCGACGCTCGCAGAGGCGACGGGAGACATCACCGAGGCGTCCCAGTACGACGACAGGGAGTCCGGCCGGTTCTTCATGCGCGTCGTGTTCGAATTGGCGAACGCCTCGCGCATCGGATGGCTCAGAAGCAGCATCGCAGCGGTCGGGCAGCGGCTGGACATGACGTGGCGGATCACGGATCGCTCACCCCAGCGCGTCATGCTGCTGGTGTCGAAGTTCGACCACTGCCTCGTCGATCTTCTGTACCGCTGGCGCATTGGGGAGCTGCCGATGACGCCGAGCGCGATCGTCGCGAACCATCCGCGCGAGACCTATGCCCACGCCGATTTCACGGGCATTCCGTTCCACCACCTGCCGGTGGCGCGCGACGGCCGCGCGGCGCAGGAGGAAGCGCTCTGGTCGCTCATCGGGGAGACCCGCACCGAGCTCGTCGTGCTGGCGCGCTACATGCAGGTTCTCTCGGACGATCTCGCGGCCAGGCTCGAAGGGCGCTGCATCAACATCCACCACTCGTTTCTTCCCGGCTTCAAGGGCGCGCGGCCCTACCATCAGGCGCATGCACGGGGCGTGAAGCTGATCGGGGCGACGGCTCATTACGTGACGGCGGCGCTCGACGAGGGGCCGATCATCGAGCAGGACGTGGAGCGCATCAGCCACATGGACACCCCCGGCGATCTCATCCGCAAGGGCCGCGACATCGAGCGCCGGGTGCTGGCCCGCGCCGTCCACAATCACCTGACCGACCGCGTCATCCTGAACGGCAACAAGACGGTCGTGTTCAACCCCGCATGACAGCCTCCAGCCTCTCCCACGCCGTCTCGTCGCCCGGGAGCCCGAAGCGTCATCCGTGACTGTTTACAGCCTTACCTCTTCCAAGTCTGGCGCGGGCGGACAGAATTGTTCCTACTGCTTGTCAAGCAGCATAGTGGCTTGCTGTTCGCAACGGACTATCGCCTCGTACGATCTCCTCACTATCTCTTCGTAGTCAAACTCTTTTGAGGATCGCCGACGTCTTTTATCACCCATGACCTCAGTCAATCTATCACACTGACGAAAGTAGGCATAGTCGTCACGATAGAGCACGCGGCCATAGCGAGTTGTCGCCGGCGGGAATGCCGCATCGTAGTAGATCGCGTCAGCCAAGCACGCCAGACCCTTGTCCCCGGTGAGTATCCACATGTCCTGCTTCTTACCGTCCAAAAGAGTTGTGTAGGCGCCGGAGATAAGGTAATAGAATATGTCATGCGTTGCATTCAGACACTCCCTGAAGAGATCGCGCGACGATTTGGAGGCTTTTTCACAACAATGCGTCGTATGTTCGCACAGAATTCGCAAAAGGTAGGGTGCCTCAGATCTTGAACCCGGCAAAGCGCGTATTTAGCAATTTCGAGGGGGATCAAGGTTAAAAAATCCAGTTCCTCGCACTGGAATCGAACGATGTCAAAAAATCTGTCAATGGGCGGACGAGAGGTTTCAAGCGAAAGTAGGCGCACCTTGAGCAAGATTGCATACAGTGGGGCAAACGCGAATTTTTTCCTTCCTCCAAATTCGCGAAGCTATCAGTGGGCACACCTTTTTTAATTCTATCCTGCAATGAGCCTAATGTTGAGTTCCACGCGTCGCCATAAGCAGGGCAATACGTTCTCAGAAATGTTTCGAAGGCCGCGAATCTGGCGGCTAGGTAGGGTGTGGAGGTTTCGTGCAGCCCAAAGCCCGGAACGAGAATGAGTCCGTGCGTGCTGTTCAAAATAGATACTGCTTTATGAAGTCCCGTCGTTTCAAGCGTTTTTCGGCCACAAACAACATCTTCCATGTAAACAAGAACGTTCAGGTCGAGCATCAGGCATGTCTCCACGCCTTCTCTCATGTTACGTTTTACAACATCGGTCGTAAGAATCGGATGTGGATCATCAAACCGACTTCCTTTGATGAGATAGAGCGATGTCAAGCTTGTCACTCCAAACCCCTTACCTGCTGCTCCTGCCAGAATGACGGCTGTCGCAGATGTTGGAGGGAAACCGCCTAGCCGCGCGCGCAGCTGTCACCTATCATGCGTGCAGAGTGTGGAACGACGCTTTAGTCTTCAACCCCGCATGACAGCCTCCAGCCTCTCCCACGCCGTCTCGTCGCCCGGCAATCCGCACCGCAGCCACGACGGCGCGCGCGCGAACGAGCGGACCAGGATGCCCGCGCGCCCGAGTCTCTCGTGCGACGCAGCTTCGGCCGGTGTTTCCGCGAGCCGGAAGAGACGCGTGCCGCCAAGCACGTGCAGGCCGGCGCGCGCGAGCAGCGCATCCAGCCGTTCCGCCCCGGCTCCGCACCGCGCCATCGCTCTTTGACGCCACCCCGAATCCCGCAATGCCTCGGGAGCGACGGCGAGCGCCGGGCCGGATACGGGCCAGGGCCCGAGAGCCTGCCGCAAGCGGGCGGCGAGCGCGGGCGAAGCGAGGGCGAAGCCGAGGCGCAGGCCCGCCAGCCCGTAGCTCTTGCCGAACGATCGCAGGATCAGCAGCCGGGCGCTGTCCGAAATCCAGGGGGCGCAGCTCTCCACCTCCGGTTCGAGATCGATGAACGCCTCGTCCACAACCAGCAGCCGCACCTCTCGCGCGACCGCAAGCAGAGTCCGCGCCGGCCAGCGCCGCCCGTCCGGATTGTTCGGGTTGCATACGACTGCGACCTCCGCGCCCGCCAGATCCTCCGGCACCGGCGCTTCCCGGACCTCCGCACCCGAAGCGGCCCAGCACGCCGCGTGCTCGCCGTAGGTCGGCGACAGCACGGCGACCCGCCGCGCGGAACAGAGCAGCGGCAACAGCGAGATCACGCTTTGTGTTCCGGGGGCGGCGACCACCATCGCCGGATCGGTCACGCCATACGCCGTCGCCGCTATCTCCTGCAGACGGGCGAGATCTCGGGGGTCCGGCAGGCGCGCGAACGCCTCCTGCGGCGGCGGCGAGACTGGATAGGAAATGGGGTTGATCCCGGTCGAGAGATCGAGGAACGGTTGCGGCGCGTGCGGGAAGCGACGCCTCGCCGCCGCGATCCCGCCGCCATGTTCCAGTTCGCCCAAAGCCCAGCCTCCGCCATGAAGCGCGACCCGCACCATGCCAACTGGCCGCGCGCGTGACCACGCTCGCGATCCTGGCCGTGGCGCTCGCGGCGGAAGCGGCGTTCGGCTACCCGCAACCGGCGTTCCACGCGGTCCGGCATCCGGTCGTCTGGATGGGCGCGCTGGTCGGCGAACTCGACCGCCGCCTCAATCGCGACCGGGACAGCCCGCGACGACGACGCCTGGCGGGCGTGCTTGCGCTCGGGCTCCTGCTGCTCGCGGTCGCGGCGCCCAGCGCGCTCCTGCAATCTGCCATGCTCGTCAGCCTGCCGCGCGCGGCCGCCGTCGTCGTCCTCGGGCTGGTGGCGGCAACCCTGCCCGCGCAGCGGAGCCTCTACACCCATGTCCAGGACGTGGCGGACGGGCTGGAGCGCGGCGGCCTGGCGGAAGGCCGGATCGCGGTCGCGCGAGTCGTCGGGCGCAATCCCGAAATGCTGGACGAGGCGGGCGTGGCGCGCGCGGCGATCGAGAGCCTGGCCGAAAACTTCTCGGACGGCATCGTCGCGCCCGCGCTCTGGTGCGCAATCGGCGGTTTGCCGGGGATCGCCTGCTACAAGGCCGTCAATACCGCCGACAGCATGATCGGCCACCGCACGGACCGGCACGCTTCGTTCGGCTGGGCGGCGGCGCGGCTCGACGACGCGGTCAATCTGCCCGCTTCCCGCCTCTCCGCGCTGTGGCTCGTGCTCGCGGCCGCCCTGACGCCGGGCGCAAACGCAAGCGGAGCATGGCGAAGTGTGCGGCGGGACGCACAGCGGCATCGCTCGCCCAACGCGGGCTGGCCGGAGGCGACGATGGCGGGCGCGCTTGGCCTGCGTCTGGCCGGGCCGCGCATCTATGGCGCGGTGCGGGTCGAGGATGCCTGGATGGGAGACGGGCGCGCCGGGGCGACGGTCGCCGATGTGCGGCGGGCGCTGTCGCTCTACTGGCGCGCCTGCGCCATCCAGCTCGCGGTCGTTCTGGCAGCTTCCTTCATCTGGCCAGCGTGAGCAGGCGGTCGATGTCGATATTCGTTTCGAGATGCAAAGCCAGCGTGTCGAGCGCCGCCTCGACCTCCGACTCGTGCGAGCGCGGCGCGGCTGCGGCCCCGAACCGCGCGAGCCACGCCGCCCGCTGACGGTCGTCCGCGAACAGGCCGTGGACGTAGGTGCCGCAAACGCGCCCGTCCGGCGACGCCGCGCCGTCGATGCGCCCGTCCGCGAGGCAAAGCAGCGGCCGCACGCAATCGGGACCATCGGTGCGGCCCATGTGCATCTCGTAGCCACGGAACGGGACGCCGTCTCCGAGCGTCGCACCGGTCGCGACGGACAGGCGCTTGTCGCCCGCGATCGTGGTTTCGACTGCAAGCAATCCGAGGCCCGCGACGCTTCCGGCCGCGCCTTCAATGCCATCCGGATCGCTGATCCGGGTGCCGAGCATCTGATACCCGCCGCAGAGGCCCAGCACCACCCCGCCCCGCCTGCGATGCGCGACGATGTCGGTGTCCCACCCTTCGGCCCTGAGCGTCGCCAGATCGGCGATCGTGGCCTTGGAGCCGGGCAGGACGACGAGATCGCATCCGGCCGGGAGCGGATTGCCGGGTTGCAGGAGCGCGAGCGATACGGACGGCTCGGCGGCGAGCGGGTCCAGATCGTCGAAATTGGCGATGCAGGGCAGGCGCGGCACGGCGATGCGGAGTGTCGCATCCTCCCGCACCCGGGACGTCGCGAGATCCTGCGCATCTTCCGCCGGCAGCCGGCGCGCGGCGTCAAGGAATGGCACGAGGCCGAGCGGCCACCAGCCCGTTCGCTCCGCGATCAGCGCCATGCCGCCCGAGAACAGCGACGGATCGCCCCGCATCCGGTTGACGATGAAGCCGCGGATCATCGCCGCGTCGGCCGGATCGAGCACCGCCTGCGTGCCGACGAGGCTCGCGATCACGCCGCCCCGGTCGATATCGCCGACGATCACGACCGGCGTATCCGTCGCACGCGAGAAACCCATGTTGGCGATGTCGTTTCGGCGGAGATTTACCTCCGATGCGCTGCCCGCGCCCTCCACCAGCACGAGATCGGCCTGGGCGCGGAGGCGGGCGAAACTGTCGAGCACATGCGGCAGCAGGCGCGGCTTGATCGCTTGGTATTCCCGCGCGCGCGCCTGCCCATAGACGCGGCCCTGCACCACAATCTGCGCCCCCGTCTCGCTCTGCGGCTTCAGCAGCACGGGATTCATGTGCACGGATGGCGCGACCCCGGCCGCGCGCGCCTGCAAGGCCTGCGCCCGGCCGATCTCGCCGCCGTCGCCGGTCACCGCCGCGTTGTTGCTCATGTTCTGCGGCTTGAACGGCCGCACGCTGAGGCCACGCTTGACGCAGGCGCGCGCGAGGCCCGCGACCAGCAGCGACTTGCCGACGCTCGACCCCGTGCCTTGCACCATCAGCGCGCGTGATGTCAGAACTCGATCCCCGGCTGCGCCTTCACCCCCGCCACGAAATGGTGCTTCACGACCGTCATCTCGGTCACGAGATCGGCGGCCTCGATCAATGCCGCCGGCGCGTTGCGGCCGGTGACGACGACGTGCAGACTGGGCCGCCGCGCGCGCAAGGCGGCGGCGACTTCCTCCGCGTCGAGATAGGAATAGCGCAGCGCGATGCAGAATTCGTCGAGCACGAGCAGCGCGAGATCGTCGCGCCCCATCATCGCGCGCGCTTTGTCCCAGGCGGCGCGACAGGCGGCGATGTCGCGGTCGCGGTCCTGCGTCTCCCAGGTGAAGCCCTCGCCCATGCTGTGCCACTCGACCAGCGGGCCGATACGCTCCAGCACGCGGCGTTCGCCCGTATCCCACGCGCCCTTGATGAACTGCACGACGCCGCAGGGCCGCCCCTGGCCGAGCATCCGCAGCACGAGGCCGAAGGCGGCGGTCGATTTGCCCTTGCCCGGCCCGGTATGGACCATCAGCAGTCCCTTGCCGGTCACGGTCTTGGATGCGACCTCGGCATCCTGCACCGCCTTGCGTTTGGCCATCTTGGAGCGGTGGCGTTCGGCTTCGGTTTCGTCCGTCATTTCACGACCATGGGCAATCCGGCGACCATGAACAGCACGCGATCCGCCCTTGCCGCAAGCCGCTGGTGCAGCCGCCCGGCCTGGTCGCGGAAGGCGCGGGCGAGCGCGTTTTCCGGCACGATGCCCAGGCCCACCTCGTTCGAGACGAGCACGGTCGGCGCTGCGCGGCGATCCAGCGCGGCTTCGAGCGCGTTCGCGGCGGCGGCGATGTCGCGCTCCGCGAGCGTCAGGTTCGTGAGCCAGAGCGTCAGGCAATCGACGAGCGCCGGTTGTTCCCGGCAGACCGCGAGCGCTTCGGGCAGATCGAACGGCGCTTCCGCCGTCTGCCATCCGTCTTCGCGGCCAGCGCGATGCGCGGCGATGCGGGCGCGCATCTCGTCGTCGAGCGCCTGCGCCGTGGCGATGTAGCGCCACGGCGGCGGCAAGGCGGATACCAGCGTCTCGGCGTGCCGGCTCTTGCCTGAGCGCGCGCCGCCGAGAACAAGCGTCAAAGGTCGCGTTGCCCTCTCCCTAGCCCTTCGCCGCCTGCGGCGTGCTGCGGAAGCTGATCGCGAGCCGGTTGTAGCCGTTCATCAAGCCGATCGCGATGGTGAGATCCGCGAGTTCCTTGTGGCTGAACTGGGCGGCGGCGGCCTCGTAATCGGCATCCGGAACAGAAGTTTCCGCGACCCGCGTCACCGTCTCCGCCCATTTCAGGGCCGCCCGCTCCCGCTCGGAAAACAGCGCCTCCGCTTCGTGCCACACGGGCACAAGCACGATTTTCTCCAGCGCGACCCCCTTCTGCCGCAGATCGCGCGTGTGCAGGTCGATGCAGTAGGCACAGCCATTGATGAGCGATACGCGCAGATAAACGAGGTCGATCAACTCTTTTGGCAAGCCGCACTGGCCGACATAGGAATGCACCCGGTCCAGCGCTGCCGCTCCCGCTGCGGATATGCTCCTGTAGTCCATGCGCTGAGCCATGGCGGTTCCTTTCCCCTGCATGGGCGCAAGCCTATCTCCGCGGGGGCTGATTTTCCATCAGGCTGCCGGTCGCGCAACGGCCGGCTCGCCTGCTTCACGAGCCGCTGCTTCGGCGCAGCAATTCACCGCGTCGGCCAGAGAACTGGTGAAGTAATCGGCGCCGATCGCGTGCTGGACGGCCTTGTCCTTCAGCGTCGCATCCTGCGACGGCCATAGCCCGACCAGGATCGGCGCCCCGCGCGGCAGCCGTTGCCGCAACCGCCGTATCAGGTAGCGCAAGTGGGCCGGGCTTCCGCTGATGTCCAGATAGGAGACGCAGGCCATGGCGACACCCTGTACTTCGAGCGCATCGATCTTCTCGCGCGACACATCGCCGTAGCCGACCAGACGGCCGCCGATGCCGTGCTTGCCGAGCAATTGGACCAGCATCGAGGAAGCGGCTTCGTCCAGCGGTCCGCGCCCGGCGATGCAGAGCACGGCTCCAGGCCCACGCCACGCCGGCGGCAAGTCTTCCTCCGGGAGATCGAGATCCTTCGGCTCGGCATTGACGGACAGTCGCTTCTCGTGGTCGAGCGGTGCAACCGTGCCCTTGTCCGACTCCGACAGGGTCGGCTGCTTGTCGTCGAACCCTTCGAGTCCCTTCACCAGCACTTTGACCGTGGACTTGATGCGGTCGAGTTTCTCGTGATCCAGCACGCCCCGCTGGACGTCGTTGGCGGCGAGCTGCAACCCCTTGAGCGCGACGTCGTCGTAATAGGTCGAGAGCGAGCGCTCCTTGAGCAGCAATTCGGCATGGTCCTGAGCCTCGTCGGCATCTCCCGCCAGGATGCGCTGATAGAAGCTTTCCACCGGGGTCAGCGCCGGGCGGTCGCCGAGCATGACGTCAAGAAATTGCAGCCGCTGCACGTGCCGCCCCATGACCACCAGGCACAGGGTCAAGGGGGTGGATAGGATGAGCCCGATCGGCCCCCACACCCAGGACCAGAAGATGGCCGCGACCACCACGGAAAACGGCGACAGACCGGTCGCGTGGCCGTACACCAGCGGCTCGATCACCTGCCCGGTAACCGTCTCGACGACGACGTAAAGGCCGGCGGTCCAGAGCACCATGGACCAGCCCGGCTCGACCGCCGCCGCGAGCGCCATCGGCAGCAGGGCCGAGATGAAAGAGCCGACATAGGGCACGAACCGCAGTAGCGCCGACAGCACGCCCCAAAGCACCGGATTTGGCACGCCGATGAAAAAAAGCCCGCTGCCGATGACGACGCCGAACAGGGCGTTGATGCTCAGCTGCGTCACGAAATAGCGGCTGAGCCGCCGTCCGCCGTCGTCGATCGCGACGGTGGTCCGGTGCAGGTCGTCCGAGCCGACCAGCCGGATGAGCCGGTCACGCAAATCTTCCCGCTGCAGCAGCGCGAACACGGCGACGACGAAGACGATCCCCAAGGTCGCCAAGGGCGACAACACCGGCGCGAGGTATGTCTCGGCGATCTTCAGCGGCGAGCTTACCGGGGATGCGGCCGCGGCGGCGGGCGGTGGGACCGCCGCCGCGGGCCGGGCCGCGGCTTCGGGGACGGGCGGTTCCGGCCCGGACGCGACCGGCTTGCTCCGGTGCGGGCCGACGCTGTTGGCGAGACGTTCCAGGTGCCCGACCGTGTAATCCCGCACGCTCGCGACCTTCGCGTCCACGGTTGCGGCGTATTTCGGCAGCTGTGTCGCCAAATCGTCGAGTTGCGTTCCGATGACCCCGCCGATCACGACGATGATCCCGAGCGCCAGGATGACGCCGAGCAGCACGGACAGAACCTTGCCGAGATGCAGGCGGCCCAGCAGATCGACCAGCGGGGCCAGCACAAAGGCGAGCAGCAGGGCCAGGGTGACCGGGACGAGCACCTCCTTGCCGAAGTAGAGCGTCGCCACGATCATGACGAACAACGTCATGGCCTTCGACGGGTCGGGGGCAGGCGCTTGCGCGACCCTCTTGGGCGGCGGCTGTTCGCTGTCGGGCATAAGCGCTCCAAAGAATCGCAGGCGGGCGATCCGCACCCTTCCGCCCGGGCTGTCGATCGTCACCGGGTTTGAAATTGGGACCCGGAGGCGAACGTTTGCCTGCCCCGTCGGTTCTAGCGGGACTCCGGCCAGCCACGGGCTGGAGCCGTTCAGGGAACCCGACCTCCGGCAGATCGCGCTGCCCGCGTTAACACACGCGCCCTCCAGCGCCTACGTCCATTCCCGACGGTTCCCTCGCGACCTTGCTCGAACCCTGGACGGGACGGCCTGCATCCGAAGCCTTCAACAATGCGCGGATTCGGATGATGGGTTAGGCCGGGCGCGTCGGGTGGGCGGCGCAGACGTGCTGGAACGGCGACCCTAAAGCTTTTTGAGAAAGGATATGAGAGCGGCCCGCTCGTCATCGGAGAGGCCGATGCCGAATCGCGTGTTGTAGAAATCCACCACGTGGTCCACATCCGGGGCGGCACCGTTGTGGAAATAGGGCGCACGCGCCGCCAGCCCGCGCAGGATCGGCCCCTTGGTCTTACCGATATCGGCGCAGGCGCCGCTGATCAGCGCCTTTCCCGGGTCCGTCACCTGAAAGCTCTGGCCGGCCAGCGGCCCCTGGTCACAGCGCAGCGTGAACACGGGCAGCCCCGACGTGTCGAGCCCAGTTGCGACTGGCGCAACCACGCCGATATTGATCGGCAGCTTCACGCTGTGATTGCCGACATTCGGCGTGTCGTGGCAGCTCGTGCAGGTGCCGATGATCGTGGAAAGGCCGAGCTGGTCGTTCAGACCCGCGACCCCGGTGATCGCGATCGGCTTTTCATTGAAGATCTGCTCGCCCCGGGCGACCATTGCCCGATCGTCCTGTCCATCAACTGTCGCTTCCCACGCGGCGAAATCGGTCATGGCATCCTGATCGAAAATCGCGCCCGTCGGATCGCCGCCGAGCACGTCGTTGATGCCGACATGAAAGATCTGTCTCGACAGTGCGACGGGACCGCCCGTGGCTCCGGCTTGGTTGAGAAAGCCCACGTCCTCGCTCGCAACCTGGCCAGAATAGAGCCCGGACTCGAAGCTGACGATTTGCGCGATCTGATCTGGGGTGGGATCTTGCGGCGACTGGAAATGGATCCGTACGGCGTCCACCGCCTGTGACTCCAGGCTGGGCTCACGCCCGTCCCACATGAAGGTGGTCAAGAACGGGACGTTGGTCGTCGGAAGTGGCCGCCGATAAACGGATACCGTGCCGACGGTCGGCAACTCTGCTCCGTAGCTGGTCAGGCCGTATGCGGGATCCGTGTTGCACCCATTAGGATCCTGCACCGCGACGATACTGAATTGCAACGCTGGCGACGCAGGCAATTCAATGAAGACGCGAATCAATCCCTTGTTCAGAAGCAGGCTGAAAGCGTCCCGTCGCTTTTCCGGAGTCGACATGTCCGCGTTCGGACAAACCGCGCCGTCAACTGGTCGGAACAGCGGCGCGGTGCCGCCCGTTTGCGTGTAAGCGCCTTGAATTTGCGACGTCGTGATCGACCAGGCTGCAGCCGGCTGATGGCACGTCTGGCACGTACGTCCGTTGACTCCAAGCGGCTGAAAAAATGCTTGGTCCGCCGTGTTCGTAGGGCCGCCGGGCTGATAGGTTCCAAGGTATCCGCCCACGTCCGGAAACTTGGCGAATTTCGGAATGACTGGGGGCGGTGGTTCGATCGATGGCTCGGGCATTGCCATTCTCATTGCGTCCCGAGCCGCGTGCTCAGCCCAGGCCGGCCGGCCTGAAGCTCCACTGGGCGCGTCGTCCATCTCGGCGATTGCCGGCCCGGTCAAGAACGCCGAAACGGCCAGCACGCGCGCGCCCGCAACCGACACTTTCCAAACGCGCCCGCCTGTGTGCAACTTGCTGAAAATCGAGTCTGGTCGCGCGCTCACGTCGGCTACTCCCCTCGCATCGGCTGCAATGCTATGCGGAGCGACTCCTTCCATGTGTGAGGTGCTGCACAGGGCCTCGGCTCTGCGGCCCCATTGACACTGTCGGCGCCCCCCGCCACCCTCCGCGCCCGATGGTCCCCTCGCGGCCTTGCTCCGGGGGTTAAAAGGGAACGCGGTCAGATGCCGCGGCTGCCCCCGCAACTGTGAGCGGAGAGCGTCCCGCCGATACGCCACTGATGCGACCCACGCGTCGGGAAGGCCGGCGGGAGGCGCCCGATCCGCGAGCCAGGAGACCTGCCATCGAAGCCGTAGCGTGATGCCGGGCGGGGTGGCGCGGCGTCGCGTGTCGTCTCTCCCGCGTCGCTCGGCCAGGCCGCGCGTCCGGCCCCCCGTGCTTGCTAACCGATCGCGGGGTCCGCCTTGTCCTCCCACGCCGTCCTTCACGTGTGTATCACCTGCCGCGCCGGGCAACTGCTCGCCGAAGGCGAAACGCCGCCGGGCCGCAAGCTGCACGACGCGGTCGCGCGGGCGCTCGCCGCTGGTCCCGACGCGGCCGTGGCCGTCCGCGAGGTGTCGTGCCTCGCCGCGTGCGACCATGGCTGCTCGGCCGCGCTCACCGCGCCCGGCAAATGGAGCTACCTGCTCGGCCGGCTGACGCTCGATCACGCCGGCGACCTGCTCACCTACGGCCGAGTCTATGCCGCGCACGCGACCGGGACGGTACTGCCGTCGAGGCGTCCGGCCTCGCTCAGAAACGTGGTGCTCGGCCGGATGCCCGCCCTTTCCCTTTCGGAGACCAGCGCATGAGCGACGCCACCGCGAAAATCCCCGCCACCATCGTCACGGGCTTCCTCGGCGCGGGAAAGACGACGCTGGTGCGGCATTTGATGGCGCATGCGGGGGGGCGGCGGATCGCGATCATCGTCAACGAGTTCGGCGCGCTCGGCATTGACGGCGAGACCCTGCGCTCCTGCGGCATCGAGGGATGCGAGGAGGAAAACATCGTCGAGCTGGCGAACGGCTGCCTCTGCTGCACGGTCGCCCAGGATTTCCTGCCGACGATGGAGGCGCTGCTCGACCGTGCCCGCCCGCCCGAGCACATCCTGATCGAGACTTCCGGCCTCGCCCTGCCGAAGCCGCTGATCAAGGCCTTCAATTGGCCGGCGATCCGCTCGCGCGTGACGGTCGATGGAGTGGTGACGGTGGTGGACGGCCCGGCGGTCGCCGACGGCCGGTTCGCGGACGATCCGGACGCGGTCGCCGCCCAGCGCGCGGCCGATCCGTCCGTCGATCACGACAACCCGCTGGCCGAGGTGTACGAGGACCAGATCCGGGCCGCCGACCTCGTCGTGCTGAACAAGGCCGACCTGCTGGACGAAGCCGACGCCGCGCGGCTGCAACGGGAGCTCGCGTCGTCGCTGCCGCGCGCCGTGAAGGTGGTGGCGGCGCGGGACGGACGGCTCGATCCCGCGATCCTGCTGGGCCTGAGCGCGGCGGCGGAGGACGACCTCGCGGCGCGGCCGTCGCATCACGACGCGGAGGACGGCGCGCACGAGCATGACGATTTCGAGAGCTTCGTCGTGGACCTGCCCGAAGCCCGGTCGCCCGAGGCGCTGTCCGGGCGGTTGCGGCACGTGGCCGAGACGCACGACGTGCTGCGCATGAAGGGCTTCGCCGCGATCGCGGGCAAGCCGTCGCGCCTCGCGATCCAGGGCGTGGGCGCGCGGTTCCGGCACGACTACGACCGCGCGTGGGCGCCGGGCGAGAGCCGCGCGGGGCAGCTCGTCGTCATCGGCAGGGCCGGCCTCGACCGCGACGCAATCGCCGCCGCCGTCGCCGGGTAGGATCGCCGAGTGCACCTGCTGGTCCGGGAGACGCATGGGCTGGACGACGCCGCGCCGGCGGCCGATCTCGGCCTCTCGCCCGCGCCGCTGCTGCTGCTTTCGTTCTCCGACAGCGACCTAGGCGCGGCGGCGACGGCCTGGTCCGCCATGGACGAGCCGCGACCGGGTCTCAGGCTCGCAAATCTCGCGCGGCTGACGCATCCGATGTCGGTCGATCTGCTCGCCGAGGGGCTGGCCGCGCAGGCGCGCTGCATTGTCGTGCGCCTGCTCGGCGGCCTCGAATACTGGCGCTACGGCGCGGAGGAGATGTCCGCGATATGCCGCACGGCCTCGATCCCGCTCGCGCTGCTGCCGGGCGACGGACGTGACGACGCGCGGCTGCGAGCGCTCTCGACGGTATCGGACGCGGTGTTCTCGCGCTTGGACGCGGCCTTGACGGCAGGCGGGCCGGGCAATGTCGGGGTCGCGCTGCGGCTGATGGCGCATCTCGCGGATCTGGGGGAGGACGACGGCGTGGCGGCCCGGCCGGTCGCTGCGTGGGGCGAGTACGACTGCCGTCATTGCGAGCGCAGCGAAGCAATCCAGGCGGCCGAACATGCGCCATGGATCGCCACGCCAGCTTCGCCGGCTCGCGATGACGGTGGTCTGGCGGCAATCGTATTCTACCGCTCGCACCTGCTCGCGGGCGATACGGCCCCGGTCCGCTCGCTGGCGGAGGCCCTCGCCGTACGCGGCCTGGCCCCGCGCGCGCTGTTCGCTGATAGCCTGAAGTCGCCCGTCACGGCGCGAGGCGTCGCCGAGCGGCTGCGCGCCTGGAAGCCGCGTGTCGTGATCAATCTCACCGCTTTCTCGGCCCGTCAGGACGAGTGCGCCTCCCCGCTCGACGCGGCGGGCGCGCCGGTTTTGCAGGCGCTGCTGTCCGGTTCGCCGCGCGCGACCTGGGTGGCCTCCACGCACGGCGTCTCGCAGAGCGATCTCGCGATGCAGGTCGCGCTGCCGGAACTGGACGGGCGGCTGCTCACCGCCGCCATCGCCTTCAAGGACGCGGACGCCCCCATCTCCGAACTCGAATACGCTCGTACCGTGCTGCGCCCCGATCCGGACGGGATCGCGCTCGCCGCCGACCGCGCCGCCGGCTGGGCGCGTCTCGCCGCCACCCCGCGCGGCGAGCGGCGGGTCGCGATCGTCCTGCCGGACTATCCGGGCGCGGCGCGCGAGGGAGGCGAAAGCGGGCAGGAGGGCCACGCGGTCGGGCTGGACGGGTTCGCGAGCCTTGCCGCCATCCTCCGGCTGCTGCGCGGCGAGGGTTACGATCTCGGCACCGGGCCGTTGCCCTCCGGCCCGGAACTGGTCCGGCTGCTGCGACGGACGCATGCGGGCGAGGGCTTCCGATATCACCGCATCGGCAAGTTCGTGCTGGCGATCCAGCCCGATCGCGGCAGTCCGGCCGGCCGCCGCTCCGGCTACCACGACCCGGACCAGCCGCCCTGCGATCTCTATGTCGCGTTCCATCTCTGGCTGCGGCAGCGCGAGGGCATCCACGCGCTCGTGCATCTCGGCACCCACGGGTCGCTGGAATGGCTTCCGGGCAAGGCGGTGGCGCTGTCCGCCGACTGCACGCCTGTCGCCCTGATGCGCGGCCTGCCGATAATCTACCCGTTCATCGTCAACAACCCGGGCGAAGCGGCAATGGCCAAGCGCCGCCTGGGCGCGGTCACGATCGGGCATCTGACGCCGCCGCTGCGCCGGGCCGGGCTGCACGGCGCAGCCGCCGAGTTGGAGCGGCTGATCGACGAATACGCCGCCGCAGACGGGTTGGACCGTCGCCGCACCGCCCTGCTCCGTCGCGACATCCTCGCGCGCTCCCAGGAGTGCGGATTGCTGGAGGAGAGCGGCGCGGCCGGGACGGAAACGGACCAGCTGGCGCGGCTCGATGCCTATCTGTGCGAGGTGAAGGAGCTGCAGATCCGCGACGGGCTGCACGTCTTCGGCACGCCACCGCCGCCCGAGCGCCGCGCCGCGCTGCTTGAGGCACTCGCGCGCTCCTGCCCGGGCGCGCTGACGGAGGCGCTCGCCGCTTCGCTCGACGCCAGCGCCGAAGCCGAGCAATCGGCGCTGCTCGCTGGGCTGGATGGCCGTTTCGTGCAGCCCGGCCCTTCCGGCGCGCCGAGCCGGGGCCGCGCGGACGTGCTGCCCACGGGGCGCAACCTGTTCGCGCTCGACCCGCGCGCGGTGCCGACCCGCTCCGCCGTGGCACTGGCCGAGCGGGCGGCGGCGGAGTTGCTGCGGCGGCACCGGCAGGATCATGGCGACTGGCCGCGCAGCCTCGTCATCGACCTTTGGGGCAGCACGACGCTCCGCACCGGCGGCGAGGATCTGGCGCTGGCGCTGCTGCTGATGGGCGCGCGTCCCGTGTGGGATGAGCGTTCGGGGCGCGTCACCGGCGTCGCGATCGTGCCGCTCGCCGTACTCGACCGCCCGCGCTGCGACGTGACCTTGCGCATCTCGGGTCTGTTCCGGGATGCCTTCCCGGCGCAGATCGCGCTGTTCGACCGTGCCGTGCAGGCGATTGCCGCCCGGGACGAGGCGGCCGAATGGAACCCGCTCGCCGCCGCACGCGGCGACGGCCCCATCTCGCGCATCTTCGGCGCGGCACCCGGCCGATACGGTGCCGGAATCGAGGAGACACTAGCGCGCGGTGCCTGGACGGAGCGCGGGTCGCTCGGGGCGGAATACCTCGCCTCGTCCTCGGCCGCATACGGGCCGGGGCGGGACGGCGCGGCGGACGCGGCCGGTTTCGCGTCGCGGGTCGCGCAAGCGGCCGCCTTCGTGCATACGCAGGATCACGCCGAGACGGATCTGCTGGACAGCCCCGACTACGCCGCCCACGCGGGCGGCTTCGCGGCCGCTGCGGCGGAACTAGGCGGGACGCCCGCGCTGTATCACGCCGACACCGCCGACCCGGATGCGCCCCGGCTGCGGCCCCTGGCGGACGAGATCGCGCGTGTCGTGCGCGGACGGGCGATCAACCCGGACTGGATCGCGGGCCAGCGCCGCCACGGCCATCGTGGCGCGGCCGAGCTGGCCCGCACGCTCGACAGCCTGCACGCCTTCGCGGCGACGCTCCCGACCCGGTGCGACCGTCAGTTCGACCTTTATTTCGACGCGACCCTCGGCAATCCGGACACGGACGGCTTCCTGCGCGAGACGAACCCGGCGGCGCATGCGGCGATGCGCGCCCGGTTCGCCGAGGCAATGGCGCGCGGGCTGTGGCGGCCCTGGCGGAATTCGGTTGCGGCGACGCTGGAAGGCAAGGCATGACGGTGCGCGGCTGGTGCCCGACCCTATTCGAGCCGATGCAGACGGGCGACGGCTGGCTGCTCCGGATCAAGCCGCGTCGCGCCATTCTCTCCTCCGATCAAGCGCAAGCGGTCGCCGCCGTCTCGAAGCAACACGGCAACGGGCGGATCGGGCTGACGAACCGGGGCAACCTGCAACTCAGGGGCCTCTCCGAGAGCGCGATCCCGGCGGCGGCCGAAGCGATGCTCGCGCACGGGCTGGCCGACGCCGATCCGGGGGTCGAGCGGCGCCGCAACCTGCTGGTGCCGCCGCTGCTCGGCCTCGACCCGGCGCTGCCGCCCGCGCTGCCGGACGTGATCGCGGCGCTGGAGGCCATGCTCGCCGACCCCGCGCTCGCGAACCTGCCGGGTAAGTTCGGCGTGGTGGTGGACGGCGGCGGCGCGCTACCGCTCGCAAACGAACTCGGCGATGTACGGGTGCATGTATCGCACCCGACGGCGTGGGTTGGGCTGGACGGCTGCGAGCGCGTGGTCGTCTGCCAGGCGGCGGAGGCGGCGGACGTGGCGGGGCGTCTCGTGCGGGCGTTCCTGGCCGTACGCGGGGAAGCACGGCGGATGCGTGCGGTTCAGGCCGGGCTTGTGTTCGCGGCGGCGGGCCTCGCGCCTAGCCCTGTGTCCCGGACACAGTGGCCGGCCCCGGCTCCCGTCGGTACGGTCGGCTTCGCATTCGGCCGGCTGACCGCGCCGGCGCTGGCGGCGCTCGCCGATCTGGCGGGAGAGATCCGCGTCACGCCCTGGCGCTC
The DNA here is from genome assembly GCA_963777325.1 of uncultured Alphaproteobacteria bacterium. GTDB lineage: Bacteria > Pseudomonadota > Alphaproteobacteria > Acetobacterales > Acetobacteraceae > JAFAXA01. Next base: position 85,715 of record CAVZQE010000001.1, read on the forward strand.
CGTCGTCCTGCCCGGCCTTGGGCCGGAGCATGACCGCGACGATCGCGGCGCTCGGCGGCATCGTGGACCCGGCCGACCCGCGCCTCTTCGTGCGCGCCTGCCCTGGCAGCCCGGCCTGCCCGTCCGCGACCGTGGCGACCGAGGCGGATGCTGGGGCGCTGCTTGCGGCGTACCGACCCAGCGGCCCCGTGCATGTCTCCGGCTGCGCCAAGGGCTGCGCCCATCCGGGTGCGGCGGTGACGCTGGTCGGCGAGGCGGGCCGCTACGCCCTCATTCGCGACGGCCGCGCCGACGGGGTTCCGGTCGCGACCGGCCTCACGATCGAGGCGGCGGCGCGCCATCTCCGGCTCGGGGCCGCATGAGCCACGATTACATCCGCGACGGCGCGGCCATCTACGCGCGCTCCTTCGCGATCATCCGGGCGGAAGCGAACCTGTCCGGCTTCACGCGAGAGGAAGCGCGGGTCGCGGTGCGGGTGATCCACGCCTGCGGCATGGTGGAGGTCGTCCGCCGTCTGCGTTTCGCGCCCGGCTTCGTCGCGGCGGCACGAAGCGCGCTGCTCAGGGGCGCGCCGGTCCTGTGCGACGCCCGCATGGTCGCGCACGGCATCACCCGCGCCCGGCTGCCCGCCGGCAACGCTGTGATCTGCACCCTGGACGCGCCGGGAACGCACGACGCCGCGTCCCGGCTTCGCACGACCCGCTCGGCGGCGGCGCTGGAGGCTTGGCGGCCGCATCTGGCCGGATCGCTGGTCGCGATCGGCAATGCGCCGACGGCGCTGTTCCATCTGCTCGACATGTTGCAAGAAGGGGCCCCCGCGCCCGCCGCAATCATCGGCATGCCGGTCGGATTCGTGGGCGCGGCCGAGTCGAAACGGGCGCTCGCCGCGCAAACGGCCGTTTCATGGGCGATCGTTGAGGGAAGACTCGGCGGCAGCGCCATGGCGGTCGCCGCCGTCAATGCGCTCGCAAGCGAGGCGGAGTGAGCAAAGGAACACTCTACTCGCTCGGCCTCGGGCCGGGCGACCCGGAGCTGGTGACGATCAAGGCCGCGCGGGTGCTCGGCTCAGTGTCGGTGATCGCCTATTTCGCCAAGCGCGGCAGGCCCGGCCACGCCCGCACCATTGCGGACCCGCATCTCAGGTCAGGCACGAAGGAGTTGCGGTTCGAATACCCGTTCACGACCGAGATTGCCGTGGACGACCCGCGCTATCTCGCGGGCATCGGGGCGTTCTACGAAGGCTGCGCCGCGCGGCTCGTGGAATGGCTCGACACCGGGCGGGACCTGGCGCTGCTGTGCGAAGGCGATCCGTTCTTCTACGGCTCCTCGATGTATCTGTTCGACCGCCTGCGGGACGGCTACGCGCAGGAGGTGGTGCCGGGCGTCACCGCGATGAGCGGCTGCTGGACCCGCGCCCATGCGCCCGTCGTGCATGGGGACGACATCCTGACCGTGCTGCCGGGAACGCTGGACCTTGGCCGCATGGCCGAGCGCCTCGCCGGGTGCGACGCTGCGGTGATCATGAAGGTGGGTCGCCACCTCCCGAAGATCCGCTCGGCGCTGGCGATGGCCGGGCTGCTCGACCGCGCGCTCTACGTGGAGCGCGGCACGATGGCGGGCGAGCGTATTCTTCCGCTCGCCGAGCACGATGGCTCGCCCGCGCCTTATTTCGCGCTCGTGCTGGTACCGGGACGGCAGCGGCCGCGATGACCGGCTGGCTCGCCGTAATCGGCCTCGGCCCCGGCGCGGCGTCGCTCGTCACGCCGGAAGCGACAGCGGCATTGGAGCAGGCGACCGATCTCGTCGGCTACGGGCCGTACGTCGATCGCGTGGCGGACCGCGGCGGACTGCGCCGCCACCCGAGCGACAATCGCGCCGAGCTGGACCGCGCCCGACACGCTCTGGAGATGGCGGCGGCTGGCGGCCGGGTCGCGGTCGTGTCGGGCGGCGATGCCGGCGTTTTCGGCATGGCGAGCGCGGTGTTCGAGGCGCTGGAAGCCGGGCCGCCGGGCTGGCGCGCGCTCGACATCCGCGTTGTTCCGGGCGTCTCCGCCATGCTGGCCGCCGCCGCCCGGCTGGGCTCGCCGCTCGGGGCCGATTTCTGCGTGCTGTCACTGTCGGACAATCTCAAACCCTGGACGCTGATCGAGCGCCGGTTGCGCGCGGCGGCGTCCGCCGGGTTCACGCTCGCGCTGTACAACCCCGCCTCCCGCGCGCGCCCGGACCAGCTCGGCCGCGCGTTCGCCTTGCTGCGAGACGTGCTGCCGGGCACGGCGCCGGTGGTGTTCGCGACCGCCGTCACTCGTCCGGACGAGCGGATCGACTACACGACGCTCGCGACGGCTGACCCGGCGCGGGCGGACATGCGGACGCTCGTGCTCGTCGGCGCCGCAGCGATGCGCCGCATCGAGCGCCCAGGCGAAGCGCCCTGGCTCTACGCCCCGCGCCGGGCCGGTTGATGCGAAGCGATCCACGCCCGCGCGGAGTCGGCGTCCGGCACGGTGTCCGCTGCTGGAAGGACCGGCCGGGCGACCATCACCACGGCGATGCCGAGCGCGCGCGCGGCCCTGAGCTTGGGCGCGGTCGCAAAGCCGCCGGAGTTCTTGGTCACGAGCACCTCGATACCGTGCGCCTGCAGCAGCCCGCGCTCGCCCCCTTCCGCGAATGGCCCGGCCGACGTGAGCACGCGGGCGTCGGGCGGCAGCGTCTCCGGCGCGGGCGGGTCGATGCTGCGGATCAGGTAGCTGTGCCACGGCGCGGCGCGGAACGGCGCCAGCTCCTGTTGACCGACGGTCAGGAACACGCAACGTCGCACCGGCCCGAGCGCGCCCGGCGCGTCCTCCATGCGCGCGACCTCGCGCCAATGATCGCCGGGTATCGGCGCCCAGTCTGGCCGCTCGATCCGCAGCAACGGCACGGCGGCGACGCGAGCGGCCGCGACGGCGTTGGCCGAGATGCGGGCGGCGAACGGATGCGTCGCGTCCACGAGGAGATCGTAGCCCTCCGCGCGCAGGAAGTCGGCCAGTCCCGCCGGGCCGCCGAAGCCGCCGATGCGGCAGGAGACCGGCTGCGGGCGCGGAGAGCGGGTGCGGCCCGCGAGCGAGAGCAGGGGCGCGACGGCCGGATCGCCGGCGAGCAGCGCGGCGAGGCGCGAGGCCTCGGTGCTGCCGCCGAGGATGAGGACACGGAGCGGGTGCATGACGCCCTGGCTTAGCATCATCGGCATCGGCGCGGAGGGGCTGCCCGGCCTCTCTCCGCCGGCGCGCGCGTTGCTGGAAGGGGCTTCGCACGTGTTCGGTCCGGCGCGGCACATCGCGCTCGCGGCGGACGCCATCCGGGGCGAGCGCCACGTCTGGCATCCGCCCATCCTCGGCGCGATCCCCGGCGTGCTCGACTACCGGGGCAAGCCGTGTGTGGCGCTGGCGAGCGGCGACCCGTTCTGGTTCGGCATCGGCCCGAGGATCGCGGCTCTCGTGCCGACCGACGAGTTCGCCTGCATTCCCGCATCCTCCTGCTTCGCACTCGCGTGCGCGCGGCTCGGCTGGGCGATGCAGGAGGTTGGCACGCTCTCCTTCTGCGGCCGGCCGCTCGAACGCCTGCGCCCGCTGCTGCAACCCGGCGCGCGCCTGCTGCTGCTCTCGGCGGACGCAAGTACGCCGGGCACGATCGCCGACTACCTCGCGGGGCACGGCTTCGGATGCAGCCGGCTCCACCTTCTGGAGCGGCTCGGTGCACCGGACGAGCGCGTGCGGATGTTTGTCAGGCAAGAAGACGTCGATCCGCTCAATCTGCTGGCGCTGGAGGTCGTCGCCGGGCCGGGGGCGCGCGTGCTGCCGCTCACGTCTGGGCTGGACGACGATCTGTTCGAGCATGACGGCCAGATCACCAAGCGCGAGATCCGCGCCGTCACGCTGTCGGCCCTCGCGCCCCGTCCGGGCGAGACATTGTGGGACATTGGCGCGGGCTCGGGCTCGGTCGGCATCGAGTGGATGCTGCGGCATCCGGCCAACCGCGCCGTTGCCTTCGAGCCGCGCGCGGAGAGGGCTGCCCGCGCCGCCCGGAACGCGCTCGCGCTCGGCGTGCCGGATTTGGCGGTGGTTCCTCGGGCTGCGCCGGACGCGCTCGCGGGACGCCACGACTCGCCGGACGCCGTGTTCGTGGGCGGTGGCGCGAGCGACCCGGGCGTGCTCGATGCGGCCTGGGCGGCGCTGCGGCCGGGCGGCCGGATAGCCGCGAACGCCGTGACGCTGGAAACGGAGCTGGCGCTCGGTGCGGCATGGTCCGCGCATGGCGGCGCCATGACCCGCGTCGGGGTCGAACGGCTGGATCGCATCGGCGGGATGCACGCTTTCCGGCCAGGCATGACCGTCACGCAATGGGCGGCGGCGAAGCCGTGACCGTCGCCGGTTTCGGCTGCCGTCCGCGCGTCTCGGCCGCTGCGGTGATGGCCGTGCTGCGGCGAGCGGAAAACGCGGCCGGGATGCGGGCGGAGGCGTTAGCGATCCCGCGGTTCCGGGAGGGCGAAAGCGGGCTGGCCGAGGCGGCATCGGCGCTCGGCCTCAGACTGCTGCTGATCGGGCAGGACGAACTCGCGGCCGTGCAGGACCGCTGCGTCACCCGTTCGGCGCGGGCCGAGGCGGCGACCGGGCTCGCGTCGGTGGCGGAGGGCTGTGCCATCGCGGCGGCGGGGGCGCTGCTCTGGCCGCGTATCGCGGGAGAGGGCGTCACCTGCGCGCTCGGCGGCGCGCGCGGCACGGGAACCGTGCATTTCATCGGCGCGGGACCGGGGGCGCCCGATCTGCTGACCCTCCGCGCCCGCGCCATCCTCGCCGCCTGCCCCATCTGCCTCCACGCCGGGTCGATCGTGCCGCCTGCCGTGCTGGCGCATTGTCCGCCGCACGCGCGAAAGGTGGACACGGCCGCGCTCGATCTCGACGCGATCGAGGCGGAATACGCGGCGGCTCATGCGGCCGGGCAGGACGTCGCCCGGCTGCATTCGGGCGATCTCTCGATTTACAGCGCGCTCGCCGAGCAGCTCCGCCGCCTCGATGCGCGCGGCATCCCCTACACGCTGACGCCCGGCGTTCCGGCCTTTGCCGCCGCCGCCGCCGCGCTCGGGCGGGAGCTGACGGTGCCTGGCGTCGCGCAGAGCGTCGTGCTGACCCGCGTCTCGGGCCGCGCCTCCGCGATGCCGCCGCGCGAGACACTGGCCGCGTTCGGCGCGACGGGGGCGACGCTCGCGATCCATCTCGCGCTCCCCGCCGTCGGGCGGATCGTGGCGGCGCTCGCCCCGCTCTACGGCGCTGGGTGTCCGGTCGCGGTCGTCGTGCGGGCGAGCTGGCCGGACGAGCGCGTGCTCACGGCGACGCTCGGCACGATCCAGGCGCTGCTCGCGTCCGATCCGGTGGAGCGCACCGCCCTGGTGCTGGTCGGACCGGCGCTCGCCGCCACGGGCTTTGGCGAGAGCGCGCTGTATAGCGCCGGGTATCAGCGGCGATTCAGGGGCGGCGCGACCTGACGGAACGGGGCCGCGCCGATCAGCCCGCCGTCGTGGTCGAATAGCAGCACCTCCAACGCCGTTTCCGCGCCGAGCAGCACATGCGCCGCCGTCTCCCATGCCCTGAGCGCGACCGCGTCGCCGAGCGCGATCCCGTCCGCGCCCGCAATCATGAAGGCCTGCGCGGCGGTGTTGGCATCGACGATCGCGGCGGCGGTTCCGGGCAATGCGCCAGTTTCGGCCGCAAGTTCAGCGAGCGCGTGCAGGTCGACGGCGCCACGCCGGGAATGCAGGTCGAGCCGCCCCTGCGCGAGCTTGGTCATCTTGGCGAGCCCGCCCGCGATGGTCACGCGCGGCACCGGATGCGCGCGGAGATATTTCAGCATGCCCCCGACAAAGTCGCCCATGTCGATCAGCGCCGCGTCCGGCAGGCCGTGATGCCGCCGCACCGCCGCCTCCGACGCGCTGCCGGTCGCCCCCGCCACATGCCGCAGGCCCGAGGCGCGCGCGACGTCGATGCCGCGATGGATGCTGTGGATCCAGGCCGAGCAGGAGTACGGGACGACAACGCCGGTCGTGCCGAGGATCGACAAGCCGCCAACGATCCCGAGCCGGGCGTTCAGAGTCCGCTCTGCCAGCGCCTCGCCGCCAGGCACCGCGATCTCGACCACGGCGTCCGCCTCGCCGCCCGTCACCTCCGCGAGCGCCGCGCGGATCATCTGGCGCGGCATGGGGTTGATTGCCGGTTCGCCGGGCGGCAGCGGCAGGCCGGGCAGCGTCACGGTGCCGACGCCCTCGCCCGCCCTGAACACGACGCCGCCGCCGCGTGGGCCGTGCCGCACCGTCGCCCGCACCAGCGCCCCATGCGTGACGTCCGGATCGTCGCCCGCGTCCTTCACGATCGCGGCGCGCGCCGCACCGGGCAGCAGCGATGCCTCGGCGAGCGCGAAGGCTGGCTGCTCGCCGCGCGGCAGGGTCAGCGTCACCGGATCGGGGAAGCGGCCCGTCAGCAGCGCCGCGTACGCGGCCTTCGCCGCCGCGGCCGCGCAAGCCCCCGTCGTCCAGCCGCGTCGGAGCTTCGGGTCAGTCATGGACGTTCTGGACAGTCCGCGCGAGCGGCCCGCCAAGCGGCCGGACGACCCGGGATGTGACATGCGCAGGCAGGTCCGGTCCGCCGCGCTCAAGCTTGTGCAATTCTGCTCGTCTCACACGTATTAACCCTGACACCATAACTTACTATCGGTACTACGGGCCGGCGGTCTCATTCCGGGCAAAAACGCCTGCGCCTCGATTATGCTAATTCTAACTCGCAACGAGGACTCATGCGCGCATCCAGCCTTGCATTCCTACGTCCCAACTCGGGTTGGCGGCCGCCAACTGCCCCACACGATGTCATCACTGGCACGCGATTGTTGGCCCGCTCGCTGTCGATGTATGGACTCAAGCTGCATGGCCCCATCGTCGTGAGCCCCTCGGCGATCGACCGCATGCGGCTTGCGGGGTTGTCCCGATGATTCGAAACAATCCGCCGAACGATGCGGAGGCCGCAGAGTCGGCCGCTCCGAGTGCAAACTCGGCCCTGGTAGATCCAGTTGCGGTACTGCGGCTCCTGCGAGCAATCGACAACCTTCCCGCTCCCTGGTCCATTCGCTTAAGACCGCTTGCGGAACAAGAGAACATAAATCGACACGCTGAGACCGTTGCCGCAACAGAAGAGGTTGGGGATGCCAAACCTGGTGAGTCCGTGCGATGGGCGCATTTCGACTGGACCGGACTTCACAACGGCGAAGATCCGAACAAGCCGTATCCGCTCACACACCGCGTCGTGGAGTACGGACCGGCTGGGCCTGGCCTTGCTCCCGAGATGGCTGACATCGTCCTTCACTATCTTGAGACGTTGATGACGCAGCGTCCGGCGAGGGTTGAGCGCGCGGCGTCCGGCGGCGCACGAAGAGAGATTCCGGCTTGCCCGGAAAGCCAGTGTGACGTTCACGATGCCTCTGACAAGCATCCGGAGCACGAGGTTGGACCTTTGCACCATCATGCGGACCGTGATCCCGTGGACGGCCAGCATCCGCCTTCTGCAGGCGACGCTCATGTCGTGATGCTCGACCACGGCGCCTACCATTTCGACCATCACTAAAGCACGAAGAGATGTGACCGCCGCGGCGGCTTAGCGACTGCCATGCGCGCTGGAGCCCGACCAGCGTGTATGACGAAGCAAAACGCCGCGCGGAACCCCGGAGACAAGGAGCGCCATCCGCGAGGCTTCGCCTTGACAGATACCGTGACTATGCGCTCGACCGAAGGCTGAGCCCGGTCGCCAAATGTGAAAAGAGGTAAGAAGGCCCACATGAGGAGAATTGCTAGTCCGCACGGACCATGACCCGGGCGCTGATCGTCGCCGCGCCGCGGTCCGGCTCCGGCAAAACTACGGTCGCGCTCGCGCTGGTGGCGGCGCTGCGTCGGCGGGGCGTGTCGGTCCGGGCCGCGAAATCCGGACCGGACTACATCGATCCCGCCTTCCACGAAGCCGCGACCGGCCACCCCAGCCTCAATCTGGACAGCTGGGCCATGCCGCCGCACCTGATTCCGAGCCTCGCCGCCGAGGCGGCGGCCGGGGCCGGGCTGCTGGTGATCGAGGCCTCGATGGGACTGTTCGACGGCCTGGGCCGGCCGCCCGGACGATCCGGCAGCGCGGCCGACATCGCCGCCCGGCTCGGGCTGCCGGTGCTGCTGGTGCTGGACGTGTCCGGCCAGTCGCAATCTTCCGCCGCCGTAGCGCGCGGGTTTGCGCTGCACCGGCCGGATGTGCGGGTCGGCGGCGTCGTGCTGAACCGGATCGCGAGCGACCGTCACCGCGAGGGCATCCTCGCCGCCATGGCCGACATGCCGCTGCCGGTGCTGGGCCAGATCGACCGCGACGCCGCGATCGCGCTGCCTGAGCGTCATCTCGGGCTTGTACAGGCGCGGGAACTCGGCACCCTCCCCGCCCTGCTGGAGCGCCTCGGCGATCTCGGCGATGACCGGCTCGATCTCGACGGCATCCTGGCGCTTGCCGCCCCATTGCCGGCGTCGGCGTCCGCCCCCGAGCCCGCCCTGCCGCCCCCAGGGCAGCGGATCGCGCTCGCGCAGGACGCGGCGTTCAGCTTCGTCTATCCGCATCTGCTCTCGGCTTGGCGGCGCGTGGGGGCCGAGATTCGCCCGTTTTCGCCGCTGGCGGACGAGGCTCCCGACGACGACTGCGACGCCTGCTGGCTGCCCGGAGGCTACCCGGAGCTGCACGCCCCGGCCCTCGCTGCCTCCATCCGCTTCCAGGACGGCATGCGCCGGTTCGCCGAGAGCCGCCCCGTGCATGGCGAATGCGGCGGCCACATGGTGCTCGGCCGCGCGCTGATCGCGGCGGACGGCACGTCGCACCAGATGCTCGGGCTGCTGCACCACGTCACGAGCTTCGCGCAGCGGCGGCTGACGCTCGGCTACAGGAGCGCGATGCTGCTCGCCGACGGGCCGCTCGGCCGCGCCCGCACGCGGCTGCGCGGGCACGAGTTCCATTACGCGACGATCGCCGACCCCGGCGCGGACGCCCCTTTCGCCATGCTGACGGATGGCTACGGCCGCGATCTCGGGCCGTCCGGGAGCCGGTCCGGCCTCGTCACGGGCAGCTTCTTCCATGCCATCGCGACCGACACCGAAAGGCTCACGTGAACGCTCCGACCGCCACACTCGAAACCCTCCGCGCCGCGTGCCTCGACCTGCCGCCAGGCGACGGGGCGGCGGAGGCGGCGGTAGCCGCTCGGCAGGCGCAGCTCACGAAGCCGCCCGGCAGCCTCGGCCGGCTGGAGATGCTCGCGGCCTGGCTCGCGCGCTGGCAGGGCCGTCCCATGCCGCGCCTCGACCGTGTCGAGGTGCTGGTATTCGCGGGCAATCACGGCGTCACGGCGCACGGCGTCTCGCCCTATCCGCCCGCCGTGACCGCGCAGATGGTCGCGAACTTCGCGGCGGGCGGTGCGGCGATCAACCAGATTGCGCGCGTTGCCGGGGCGACGCTGCGGGTCGTCCCGCTCGACCTCGACCGGCCGACCGACGACTTCACGCTCCGGCCCGCGATGACGGAAACGGCGTTCCTGCAAGCGGTTCGCACCGGCTACGAGACGGTCGTGCCCGGCACGGATCTGCTCTGTCTGGGCGACATGGGAATCGGCAACACGACCTCCGCCGCCGCACTGGCGGCGGGGCTGCTCGGCGGCGGCGGCGCGCGCTGGTCCGGACGCGGCACCGGCCTCGATGACGAAGGGCTGGCCCGCAAGCGCGCGGCGGTGGATACGGCTCTCGACCGGCACGCGGCATCGCTGGACGACCCGCTGCGAGTCGCGGCGGCGCTCGGCGGGCGGGAAACCGCGGCGCTGCTCGGCGCCACGCTCGCGGCGAGGCATTGCGGCGTGCCCGTGCTGCTGGACGGCTTCGTTTGCGCCGCCGCCGTTGCGCCGCTCGCCAGGCTGCATCCTGAGGCGCTCGCGCACACGCAGGCGGCGCACGTCTCGGCCGAGACCGGCGGGGCCGCGCTCCTGGCGGCGCTCGGCCTGCCGCCGCTGCTCGATTTCGGGATGCGGCTGGGCGAAGCATCGGGGGCGGCGCTGGCCGTGCCGCTGCTCCGCGCGGCGGTCGCCTGCCATGCGGGGATGGCGACCTTCGCGCAGGCGGGCGTCGCCGACCGCGATCAGCCCGCGTAGATGTTCAGGCCGAGCGCCTCGGCGACATGCTGCGTCGCCTTCTGAGCGCGCACGCTGTTGCCCGCCCGATCGAGCGGCGGCGAAAAGGCGGCGATCCCGAGCGTGCCCGGAGCGACCGCGATCAGCCCGCCGCCCACGCCGCTCTTGGCCGGGAGGCCGACCGTGTACATCCAGTCCCCGGTCGTGTCGTAGAGGCCCTCCATCGCCATCTCTGAGAGCACGCGAGGCACCAGCGCGGCGTCGATCACCTTCTCCTTGGTCGCGGGATTGACGCCGCCATTCGCGAGCGTACCCGCCATCATCGCGAGATCATGCGCCGTCACCCCGATCGAACATTCGCGCGTGTAGAGGTCGCATGCCTCAAGGGGGTCGCTGTACATGTAACCGTAGCTCTTGAGGAGCAGCGCGATCCCCCGGTTATGGTCGTTCGTTTCCGACTCGGATTTATACACTTCGTTGTTCACGGTCAGCGTGCGGCCAGCGAACTTGCTCATGGCGCCGATGATTTTGTTCCAGCGCTCCTCGGGCGAGGACGCCTGCACGAGGCTGACCGTGGCCATCGCGCCCGCGTTCACCAGCGGGCTGACCGGCTTGCCGTGGTTCAGTTCCACCGCCATCACCGAATTGAAGGGCAGGCCCGTCGCGTCCGCACCGAGTTTCTGCTGGACGACCTCCGGCCCGCTCTCCTGGAGCACGAGGGCCATCGTGAACACCTTGGCAATCGAACTCGACCGCCAGGGCATAGTTGATGTCGCCCGCCTCCTTCACCGTTCCGTCCGGTGCACTCGCGGCCACGCCGAATAAGGTGGGCTGGATGCCCGCAAGATACGGAATGTAATCCGCATTCTTTCCATCCGTCAGGCCGGCAAAGCGGGCGTGCGCTTCGCTCACCGCCTGCCCGATCCGGTCGGCGGTCGGCGGCGACGCGCAAACCCGCGCCCACGCTGCGGCGGGCACCAACGCGAGGGCGGAGGTTGCCTGTAGAAACCGGCGGCGGCGGAGGCCGATCATGGCGGTCATACGTGCAATCCTTTGAGTGAGGGTTCGGCGAGGTCGGGCCGGAAGCACGTTGAGGATAGACCGCATGGCGAGACTCTGGGCCGATTTCCTGCTGTCTTGGACGCTGCTGACCCGCCTGCCCCTGCCCCGAAGCCTGTTCCCTACGGCGCTGCCTCCACTCGCGCGGAGCGTCTGGTGCTACCCGGTCGTCGGCGCGCTGACCGGCGCGGGGGCCGGTGCGTTGTATGCCGTCTCAATCAAGTTCGGCCTGCCGGCCGGACTGGCCGCCTTGTGGACGCTGGCCGGCCTGCTCCTAGCGACGGGAGCATTGCACGAGGACGGCCTGGCGGATGTGGCGGACGGGTTCGGCGGCGGATGCGGCCCCGCGAACAAGCTCGCGATCATGCGCGACAGCCGGATCGGCAGCTACGGCACGCTTGCGCTGCTGCTCTCAGCCGGCATGCGGGTCACCGCCATCGCGGCGCTGCGAGAGCCGCATGCGGCTCTCGCAGCGCTCGTGGCGGCGGGAGGCTTGGGACGGGGCGCGATCCTGCTCGTGCTGGCGCGCGTCCCGCCGGCGCGCATGGATGGCCTCGGCGCGTCGCTCGAGGACGTGCGACCGTCCGTCCTCGCCCTCGGCCTCGCCGTCGCGTTCTGCATGGCGCTCGTTTCCCTCTCCACAACCGCGGCGCTGGCCGCCTCGGCGGTGGCGGCGATGTGCGGACTAGGCGCGGCGCGGATCGCACGCCGCCAGATCGGCGGTCACACGGGGGACGTGCTCGGGGCTGCGGAGCAGATCGCGGAATGCGCGGTGCTGAGCGTGCTGGCGGCGTTCGCCGACTGAGGCGAGAGCAGCGTCAACGCGCCAAACCCGGGCGGCGGCGCCCGCCAGTCGATTGCCTCGCCCCGCAGCATCGGCCCGAGCAGTCGCAGCGGGCCGCCATGCGACACGACGATCGCATCGCCGTCCGATGCGCGCAGATCCTCGGCGAAGGCGGCGATACGGGCGATCAGGGCCGCGACCGTTTCACCGCCGGGCGGCGCGAACCCGGCCGGATCGGCGGCCCAGACGTCGAGCGCGGCCCGATCCACGTCATCCCAGCGCACGCCCTCCCACGCCCCGAAATCCAGCTCCAGCAGGCGCTCATCGAATGCCGGAGCGACTCCGAGCGCGGCGCCGAGCGGCGCGGCCAGCATCCGACAACGCCTCGCTGGGCTTGAGAGCAGGCGCGGCGCACGCAGCTTCGCGACCCGCATCCGGATCGCTTCCAGTTCGGCACGGCTCGACGCCCCCGCCGCCAGGTCCGAGCGGCCGTAGCACACACCGGCGGCGACCACGGGAGGCAGATGCCGGATCAGTGCAATCCGCATGTCCATCCATCCATGCGCACCAGCGTAGCACGCGTCGGGTTTCGCAACCCGCGCCTCCGCGCGGGAGTTAGGAAGTCATGCAGATCCGGCACCGCGCCGGCGGAAAGGAGGCGACATGGCAGACACGACGGTGATCAAGGTGGACGCGGCGCACTCGCCGAAGGGACCGGAGGGCCAGGTCTATCTCGCGAGCGGCAAGACGGTCTCCATGCGGATGTGGCGGGACGAGCCGCCGAACGAGCACAAGCACACGGCGCGACGGGACTACGAGACGGTCGGCTATGTCGTGTCCGGCCGCGCCGAGCTGACGATCGAGGGTCAGACGATACGCCTCGAGCCAGGCTCCTCCTGGGTCGTGCCGAGGGGGGCGGAGCACAGCTACCAAATCCTGGAGGCCTTGACCGCCGTCGAGGCGACCGCGCCGCCGGCGCAGGTGCATTCCCGGGACAAAGAACGCGGCTGACAGCAGCAACGAAACCATCTCTCCCGCAACACAATCGGCCGTGACAGTTCCGTTTCGGACGTGCAGGGATGAGCAGGGGCGGCCGGCCCATCCCTGCCCGTCTCGAGGATTGTCGATGGCAATGTTGCCGTTTGAACCGCCCAGATAGACGCCCAGCGGCAACGAAGTTGTCGCGCTTGATGCGCCTTGCGCTCGCCCTCGCGGCATTCCTCGGCAGCTCCGGCGTCGCGCTCGGCTGCACGTCCGACGAGGCGACGGCCAAGCGCATGCAGCTGAGCGAACGGATCCAGTCCGTCATGATGCGGGAGCCGGCGCGCGGCCGGGCGCTTCTTCGCCAGATGCAAGCCCAGACGGCCGCCTATCGCCAGGATTCCCGGGAACTGGACTGGAACACCGTCTGCGCTCAATACGATGCGCTCCTTGGCCAGACGCGCTGACCTAATCCGGCGCGAACGCCACGACCGGCTCCGTCACGGCGAGATGCAGCGTCTCGCCCGGACGGAGATCCGTCGCGCCGGGCTGGCGCAGTTCCACCTCGCCGCCGTCGAGCGCCAACGTGACGAGCGTGTGGTCGCCCCGGAAAGCATGCGACACCACTTCGGCCGCGACCCCCTGTCCCGCCGGCGCGGAGACGATCTGCTCGGGGCGCAGCATCACGCTCGCCCTTCCCTGCGGCGCGCCGGGATGCAGCGCGAGCGTGCCGAGCAGCGTGTGCGCGAAATTCCCCCGGACGGCGGCATCAAGAAACAGGGCCGGGCCGGTGAGGCGCGCCACCGCCGCATCGGCCGGAGTGCGATAGACGGTCGCGGGATCGGCGCATTGCGCGACGATGCCGCCATGCATGACGGCGACGAGATCGGCGCTCGTGAACGCTTCCAGCGGGTCGTGCGTCACCAGGATCGCGGTCGCCCCGGTCGTGCGCAGCAGGGCGATCACGTCCGCGCAGACCGAACGGCGCAGCGCCATGTCGAGCGCGTTGAACGGCTCGTCGAGCAGGATCAGCCCGGGCGCCGGGGCGAGCGCGCGGGCCAGCGCCGTGCGCTGCTGCTGGCCACCGGACAGCTCGTGCGGAAAGCGCCGCTCCAGACCGGTGAGGCCGGTCAGCCGCAGCGCCTCGGCGATGCGCTCCGCGCGCCTTGCCGTGCGGCGCAGGCCGAAGCCGACGTTCTTCGCGACCGTCAGATGCGGAAACAGCGTGCCTTCCTGCGGCACATAGCCGATGCCCCGCTTCTCGGCCGGTATGCGCTTTCCCGGCGCTTCCATCGTGCGGCCGCTCAGCACGATCCGCCCGGCATCGGCCGGATCGAATCCGGCGATCAGACGCAGCAGCGTCGTCTTGCCGCAGCCCGACGCCCCGAGCAGGGCCAGGATCGCCCCGTCCGGCACGGCGAGATCGGCCCCGCGCAGCACCGGGTGGCGGTCGTAGCTCTTGCTCAGGCCCTCGACGCGCAGCAGGCTCATCGCCACTCGCGCAAGGACAGCGACCGGACCGTGAACACATAGACCGGCACGCCGGACATCAGCACGAGCGTCGCCGCGAACGGCGCGGCGGCTCCGTAGGCGCGGTCGCTCGTATAGGACCAGAACTCCGTCGCGAGCGTCACGACCCCGGTAGGCGCGAGCAGCAGGGTCGCCGTCAGTTCGCGCATCAGCTGCAATGCGATTAGCGCCAGCGCCGCTCCGATGCCGGGCATCAGGTTCGGCAACGTCGCGAACACGAACGCGCCCAACGGCCCACGCCCGAGGCTGCGGGCGACCTCGCCCAGTTCCGGCGGGACCAGCTCGGCCGAGGCGCGCACCGATGATTGCGCGAGCGGCAGGAACAGCACCGCGTAGGCGATAAGGACCAGCGTCGTGCTCTGATAGAGCGCCGGCACGTAATGCAGGGACGCCGACACGAGCGCCAGCGCGACCACGATGCCGGGCAGGCCATGCACGCAATAGGGCAGCCGGTCGGCGAGGGTTGCGATCCGGCCGCGATAATGCGTCGTCGCGAGCACCAGCGGTATGGCGAGCAGCGTTGTCAGCACCGCCCCCGGCAGCGCGAAGCCGAGCGAGGCGGCAAGCGCCGGGCCGACCTCCCCGATCCCGTGCCCGGCCGACGCGCCGCGAACGACCCAGAAGCCGAGCGTCGCCATTGGCACCCCGAAACCGAGCACGACATAGATCGCGAGACCGAGCAGAGCGGGCAGCTTCAACCAGCCAAGCGCGACCGGAGCCGGGCGGCGCGCCTGACCTCGCGTGATGCGGGCGAAGCGCCGTCCCCGCAGCCGGATCTCCCCGAAGACGACCGGCACGCAGAGCACGATCAGCACGCCCGAGAGCAGCGCCGCCGTCGCGTTGTCGAACTCCGCTTGGTACTGGTCGAAGATCGCGGTGGTGAACGTCTCGACCCGCAGGAAGGAGAGCGCCCCGAACTCGGACAGCATATGCGCGGCCACGATCAGCGCCCCGCCGCCGATCGCGGGCAACGCCTGCGGCAGCACCACCCGCAGGAAGCTCCGCCAGCGCCCGAGGCCGAGCGAGCGGGCGACGTCCTCAAAATTCGGGTCCATGCCGCGCAGCGCCGCCGAGACCGGGAGGTACACGAGCGGCGTGCTGTAGGCGGTGAGAATCAGGATCGCGCCGGCCATGCCCTGGAAGGCCGGCCCGAGCGATGAATAGGCGTAGCTCGACACGTACGAGGGCACCGCCATCGGCAGGGTCATGGCGACCCGCCACAAGCCGCGGCCGGGCAGGTCGCAGCGCTCGGTGCACCACGCGCCAGCGGTCGCGATCAGGACGGCGCAGGCGCTGACGCTCGTGGACAGCGTCAGCGTGTTCACGAGCAGATGCAACGTGTAGGGGCGCGCGAGATCGGCGACGATGCGGGAGGGGCCGGCCTGCCAGCCGCGCAACGCCACATACCCGGCCGGCAACGCGACCAGCGCCGCCGGGATGAGGCTCGCCAGCACGAGCCAGATGGGCGGCAGCAGGCGGCGTCCGCCCGCCCTACGCCCGGCCGCAGATAGGCCAGCCGGTTGCTCAAATAAGGCCCGCTTCGCGCTCCAGCGCATAGGCCTCCGACGCATCCCCGATTTCGGCGGGAGTCACGGGCGCTCGGAACCGGTCGAGCGGAGGCAGCGGGTAAGGCGACGTCAGGCCCGGCCGGGTCGGGTATTCCGCGACCGTGTCGATCATGGCCTTCTGGCCCTGCTCGCTGACGAGGAAGGCGAGGAAACGCTGCGCCAGCTCCTGCTTGCGGCTCGACTTCAGCATGCCGGCCGCGGACACGCTCAGCAGCGCGCCGGGATCGATCGGGGCTACGTAATGCAGCGCCGAATTCAGCTTGTCGGCCCCGGTCTCGCGGGCGAGTGAGAACCAGTAATAGTCGTTGGTCAGGCACATGGCGATCTCGCCGTTCTCGACCGCGTCCATCGCGACCCGGTTGCCGTTGTACGAGACGCCGTTCGCCTTCAGCCCCTTCAGCCAGTCGAGCGCGGCGGCGCGGCCCTTGATCCGCGCGATCGCCATGATCTGCTCCTGGAACCCGTCCTGCTTGACGTAGGCGACACGGCCCTTGTAGCGGTTCGTCGCGACGTCGAGGATCGAGGACGGCAGGTCGGCCTGCCCGATCATCTTCTTGTTGTAGCCGATCACGCGCGTGCGCATCGTGGCGCCGATCCAGGTGCCGTCCTTCGCCGCGTACGCGGACGGGATCTGCTTCAGCGTCGCCGCGTCGATTGGCGCGAGCAGCCCCTTTTCCCCGACCGAGGCGATGGGCGGGCTCTGCTCGGAGAAGAACAGATCCGCGGGCGAATGCGCGCCTTCCTCTACGATCTGGCTCGCAAGCTCAGGGCTCTCCGCGTTGCGCATGGTCACCCGCACCCCGGTCGCCTGGCTGAAGGCCTGGACCAGCGCCTCGGTGGTGCGGCGATGCTGGCCGTTGTAGAGCGTGAGAACATCGTCCCCGGCAGCCAGGCCGCGCCGCGCGAGCATCGCCGCTCCGCCCAAAGCCGCGCCAGCGCCGAGAAGGGTCCGTCGGTTGATCATGGCCATCGTCCAAAGTGCTCCGCGATTGCGAAGCATTCTCATACTCGCCGTCAGCCGGGAACGCCAGGGGCGGCCTGGATGGGCGCGTGCGCCGCGACGCCGGATGGTGGCCAGCCGCCCCGTCCTGCGTCAGACTGCGGGCATGGATGCCCCCGGCCTGACCCTCTACGAACTCGCCGGCGCGGACGACGCGCTGAGGTTCAGCCCGTATTGCTGGAAGACGCGCATGGCGCTCGCGCACAAGGGCCTGGAGGCGAAGCGCGTGCCGTGGCGCTTTACCGAGAAGGAGCGGATCGCCTTTTCGGGCCAGACGCTCGTGCCGGTGCTCGTCGATGGCGAAGAGACCGTGGCCAACTCCTGGAGCATCGCCCTCTATCTGGAAGACCGCTTCCCCGAGCGTCCGTCCCTGTTCGACGGCGCGAGCGCCGTTCCCCTGACGCGGTTCGTCAATCGCTGGGCGGACATGACGCTGGCTCCGGCGATTACCCCCGTCATCCTGCTCGACATCTACGCGCGCCTGCACGAACGGGATCGCGACTACTTCCGCACCTCCCGCGAGGAGCGGTTCGGCAAGCCGCTCGAGGAGGTCGCCGCCGACCGGCCCGCCCGCCTCGCGTCGCTCCGGCACGCGCTGCGCCCGGTCCGCCAGGAGCTGAAGGACAAGCCCTATCTCTGCGGCCACGCCCCGGCCTACGCGGATTATTGCGTGTTCGGCATGTTCATGTGGGCGCGCTGCACCAGCCCGGTCGAGCTGCTGGAAGACGGCGATCCGATCATATTCTGGCGCGCGAGCCTGCTGGATGCGTTCGGCGGCATGGCCCGCAACGCCCCGTCGGCCCAGCCGGGCGCGGTGCCGCATGGACGGTAGCGAGCGGCCCGAGGACTTTTGCATCCGCACGACGGACAAGCTCCGCTACCGCGATACCGACCGGCAGGGCCACGTCAACAACGCCGTCTTCTCCACCTTCCTCGAAACCGGCCGGGTCGAGTTCCTGCACGACGCCGCCTTGTCGCTGCCCGAGAAGGGCGCCGCGTTCGTCATCGCCCGCCTCGTGCTCGACTACCGCGCCGAGATCACCTGGCCCGGCTCCGTCGTCATCGGCAGCCGTATCGCCTCCGTCGGCCGCAGCTCGATCCGGCTGAAGCAGGCGATCTTCCAGGACGAGCGCTGCGTCGCGACCGCCGAGACGGTGATCGTGCAGATGAACGAGACCAGCCGCAAATCGCAGCCATTCTCGGCGGCGGCGCTGGAGCGGCTCCGCGCTTACCTCGCGCCCGACGGCTGATCCGGCCGCGATGGAGGCGGCGTATCCCCGCCTGACGATGGCGGCGACGATCCTGGCCTCAAGCCTCGCCTTTATCGACGGCTCGGTCGTGAACGTCGCCCTGCCAACGATCGGGCGCGATCTCGGCGGCGAGGCGGCCGACCTGCAGTGGATCATCAACGCCTACCTGCTGCCGCTTAGCGCGCTGCTGCTGCTCGGTGGCGGCGCCGGTGATCGCTACGGCCGCAAGCGCGTGCTAGCGCTCGGGATCGGCGGGTTCACCGGAGCCTCGCTGCTATGCGCCCTGGCCCCCGGCTTCGGCACCCTGCTGGCCGGCCGCACGCTGCAGGGAATTGGCGCGGCGCTGCTAATGCCAAACAGCTTGGCCGTGCTCGGCGCATCGTTCTCGGGGGAACGGCGCGGCCGGGCGATCGGCACCTGGGCCGCCGCCGGCGCGATCACGAGCGCGGCCGGACCGTTGCTCGGCGGCTGGCTAATCGACGCGATCAGCTGGCGCGCCATCTTCCTCCTCAACCTGCCGGTCGCGGCGGCGGCGTTGTTTCTGACACTCCGCTATGTGGAGGACGAGCGCGAGCCGGGCGGGGCGCCGCTCGACTGGACGGGCGCGCTGCTCGCGACCGCCGGGCTGGCCGCCATCACCTGGGGCTTGACGATCCAGTCCGCACCTGGCGGCGGATCGCGCGCATGGCTCGCTTCCGTCGCCGCAGGTGTTCTGCTGCTGGCGGCGTTTCTGGTCGCCGAACGCCTGCGGGGCGACCGGGCGATGATGCCGCTCTCGCTGTTCGGATCGCGGCCGTTCGTCGGCGTGACTGTGCTCACCTTCCTGCTCTACGGCGCGCTCGGGGGCTTGCTGGTGCTGCTGCCGTTCACGATGATCGTCCATCTCGGCTACTCGGCCCTGCAGGCCGGCGCGGCCCTGCTGCCGTTTCCGGTGGTGATCGCGCTCGCCTCCCGCTTCATGGGCCGGCTCGCAAGTACGCGCGGCGCACGCCTGCCGCTCACGGGCGGCCCGGCGGTGGTCGCGGCCGGGTTCCTGCTCGCGACCCGGATCCCAGATGGCGGCAGCTACTGGACGACAATCCTGCCAGCGATCCTCGTGATGGCGGCCGGCATGGCGGGCGCGGTCGCGCCGCTGACGACGGCTGTCCTTTCCTCGGTGGACAGCCGCCACACCGGCACCGCGTCCGGGTTCAACAGCGCCGTCGCACGCACCGGCGGCATGATCGCGACCGCGCTGCTCGGCGCGGTCCTGTCGCAGCACGGCGAGGCCCTGACCTCCGCCTTCCGGACGAGCGCGGTCGTGGCGGCCGCCTTGTCGCTGGCGGCCGCGCTCAGCGCTTTTGCGCTGCTCGGGACCGAAACGGGGCAATGAGCGCGCTGCTCGCCGGTTCAGTGGAAGACAATCTCCACGCGCCGGTTCGGCGGGCTGCGCACGTTGGGGCCGGTCGGAACGAGGAGATGCGTTTCGCCGTAGCCGCGAATGGTGATCGCGTTCTCCGGCACGCCGTCGCGCACGAGCTCGGCCTGCACGGTCTTGGCCCGGGCGACCGACAGGTTCTGATTGTAACGGGGCGGGCCGGACGTATCGGTATAGCCGTTGACGTCGATCTGGGTCACTTGCACCCGGCCGAAATTGGCAGCCGCCGTGGCGACGATCTGCCGCGCCCGATCGGTCATATCGGCGTGGTCCCAATCGAAGAACACGAGATAGCTGCGGGCGATCAGCGGCGGCGCCGGCGGTCCAGCCACGGGCAGCGGGGCGACGCCGAGCGCGTAGCGGATGCCGCCGTTGAAGGCCCAGCCCCGGAACCCGCCCGAGCTGACCTGATGCTGCCAAGCCACGTCGCCGTAGACGGAGAGATTGCGCGTGAGCGTCCCCGTGACGCCCGCGCCCACCTGCAGGGCGATGCCGAAGCTGCCGGTGCCGAACGAGACATTGCTCAGCTGGACCGAGTCGCCGCCGCCGATCCCTTGCAGCAGGTTTGCTTTCAGGTACGGCGTGATCAACATCCCGTCTTCGGTCGTGAACAGCTTGAGCAGCCGCGCTCCGCCTCGAAACAGGCCCTGGTCCGGGCTGCCGATATTGACGTCGATGCCGTCCGCGTCGGTGCGGCGCGAAAAATTGAGGTGCTGATACACGAACTGCACCTCCGGCTCGACCGCGACCCCGTTGCCGAGCGGGAACGGATAGCCGGTCTCGATCGAGGCGTCGAAGCTGGTCCCGTTCATGCCCGTGACCTGGCCCCGCGCCGCCGTCGAGATCTTGCCGTCGAACATGCCGCCATCGAGAATGGCGTCTATGTACCAGCCCTTGCGCGACTGCCAGGTGACGATGCCGGCCAGCACCTCCCGGTTGAACAGGCCCTTGCTCGGACCGTCCGGAGAGCTCGGCTGGAACCAGAGCCGGCCGAGGATGCCGGCCAGCCCGACTCGCAGCGTTCCGTCCGTGTTCTGCACCGGCATCCAGTTGCCGCCGAACTCGGTCGCCGCGTAATCCTGCTGCGAATTGTAGCCGAAGTCCTGGAAGCTCCGGTCCGACGTGTAGTTGAAGCGCGTGCCATAGGCGCGGACGAACAGCTCGCCCTGCTGCTCCCGGCCCTGGATCTGATCGTCGTGGATCTCGCCGAGGCGGCGATGCAGCAAGTCCAGATCCTGAAAGCCCGCGTTGAACAGCGCGGTCGGCGCGGTGATGTAGGAGGCGACTTGCGGCGCGACTTCGAGACGCACCGACGTGCCGTTGGTGACGAAGCTGCTCTCCAGCCGGTAATCCCAATTACTGCCGCCCCCGCCGCCAACGAGGCTCTGGCTCGGATCGGCCGGCCCGAACTGCGATCCGGGTCCGAACGCGAACAATCGGTAGGCGTACGCGCTCCCGGCCGTCACGAACCCGTTCGCAAGCTGAAACGCCGAGGGCGAGGATGCGCCCGCCACTTGCACGATGGAGATGCCCTGCCGGTTGGCCGGGCCGACCCCCGTCGTGTTGGTGGCCGCCCCCGCGCCGCTGCCATTCACCCGGACGCTCGTTATGCCACCGGCGCTGCCGTTGACCAGCAGGCGGTCGGTGACCTGATTGGAGAGCGGCCCGCCCGCGTTCAGGAGCGTGTTGAGCACGACGGTGCCGCCGAGGCTCGCGTAGTTGCCGTTCACTCTCACGACATTCCCGATCGCCGAGGGGGACGCGAGATTGACGGTGCCTTGGTTTAGGAGCGAGCCGTTGATGGTGAATGTTCCGGTGGGTCCGGCGGCGAAGACCGGAAGGGTGTTGGCAGCCGCGAGCGTGCCGCTGTTGGTGACGGCGCCGGTGACGCTGCCATAGCCCCCGAGCGTGGCTCCGGAGGAGACGGAGATCGGGCCGCCTCCCGAGAGGGACGCGCCGGGACTGGCCGGGTCGCCGACGGCGAGCGTTCCGGCGCTGACATTGGTGCCGCCGCTATAGGTGTTGTTGGCGGTGAGGATGGTCGTTCCCGGGCCGATCTGGCTCAGGCTGCCGCTGCCCGAAACGACCCCAGGGAACGTCACCACGTCGCTGCGGTCGAATGCCAGCGTGCCGTTGTCTGTGACGCTGCCGGCGATCCCGCCCGTCGTGCCGCCATTGCCGAGCTGCAACGTGCCCGCCGCGATGACCGTGCCGCCCGTATAGCTATTGTTGCCGGTGAGGATGGTCGTTCCCGGACCGATCTGGCTCAGGCTGCCCCTGCCGGAGATCACGCCCGGCAGCGTCAGCGTGCCGCTGCGATCGATCGCCAGCGCCGCGTCGTCGGTGACGTTGCCGGCGAGGCTTCCGTTCGTGCCGCCATTGCCGATCTGCAGGGTTCCGGCGCTGATGACCGTGCCGCCCGTATAGGTGTCGTTGCCGGCAAGGATGGTCGTGCCCGGCCCGATCTGGCTGAGGTTGCCGCTGCCGGAGATCGCGCCCGGCAGCGTCAGGGTGCCGCTGCGATTGATCACCAGCGCGCCGTTATCGGCGATGTCGCCGGTGACGCCGCCGGTGGCGCCGCCACTGCCGAGCTGCAGCGTGCTGCCGCTGATGACGGTTGCGCCGGTGAACGTATTGTCGGCGGTGAGGACGAGCGTTCCCGGGCCGAGCTGGCTCAGGCCGCCCGATCCCGAAATCAGCCCCGGAAACGTGACCGTGTCGCTGTGGTTGAAGGCCAGCGTGCCGTTATCGGCGACGTTGCCGAAGATGCTGCCGGCCGTGCCGCCATTGCCGAGCTGCAACGTTCCGGCGCTGATCGTGGTGCCGCCCGTGTAGGTGTTGGCGTTGGTGAGAACCGTCGTGCCCGGGCCGATCTGGCTCAGGCTTCCCGTCCCGGACACCACGCCCGGAAACGTCGCGACGTCGCTGCGATCGAACGCCACCGCGCCGTTATCGGCAATGTTGGCCGCGAGATTGCCAGTCGTGCCGCCATTGCCGAGCTGAAGCGTGCCGCCCGGGTTGACCAGCATCGAGCCGTTGAATGCCGGATTGTCCCCGGTCAGAACCAGCCGGCCGCCCTGCACCGTGACGCCCAGCGGAGTGGCCCCGCCATTGTCGGCGAGCGCATCGGTCAGCGTCCACGTTCCCGCGCCTGCCTTGGTCAGCGTTTGAAAGTTGTTCAGGCTTCCCGTGCGCGTGTCCACCGTGCCCGCAGCGCCGTCCAGCGTGAGCGTGTTCGTGCCGCCGCCGCCGTTCAGGTCGCCGGTGATCCGGGAGCCGGCAAACAACGTGACATTGTCGTCGCCGCCCTGCAGGTCGAGATTGCCGGAAACGAGCGCGTTCGGGCCGTTGACGAAGTCAATGCCGACAGCGCCGTTGCTGCCGACCGCCTGGCCGCTGAACACAGGGTCCGCCCCTCCGGCCGGGGCATTGATGACGCCGAAGTTCTGAATGACGTTCCGCGGTGAAGCCCCGGTCGCGTTAAGGTTTTCGAAGAAGATCGCGGATGTCGGCCCGCCGTTGATGACGCCGTTGTTGAGGATCGTCGTGCCGCCGTCGACCGGATGGATTGCGGCCGAGGAGGAACCGACGCCGCTCGCCGTCACCGAGGCGCCCTGATCGACGGTGACCTTCCCGTTATCGTCGAGTTCGATCGCGTTGTTGCCAGCCCCGTAGAGACCCGCCCCGACATCGGACCGGGTGGTCGTGGTCTGCACGCTCGTTCCCGGGGAGAGCTCGATGGTCGAGTTCAGGTGCAGCGAGATCGCGTTCGCGTCCGTGGTCTGAATCTGCGCGCCGGGCGTCAGCAGCACGTTGTACGGCGAGACGGTATTTCGCCCGGCGCCGATCGTGTCGGTAAACGGGTTCGGGCTCGACGCGTCGCACGGCGCCGAAGCCGCGCCGACAACGCAGGCAGCGGATGCAACGACCGGGAAGCCGGCAAGGCAAACTCCGGACAGCGCGCCGCATAATACTCGGTTGAACCAGACCGTACGTGCGGGCCGACCGGCCGTGCCGGAGTCTGCGGCATCGTGGCAGCCCGCATTGGACGGGGTAGTGATCGGAGAACCGCCACATCCGCGCACGGCGCACTCCTCGCATATTGAGACGTCCACGCCGACCGTAACCCCCCGCCTCACCGGCGCAAGGCGACGACCGGAAACTTTCTTGGCCTGATCTGCAAGGCCACAGCTATGTCACTCTTTTGCAACATTCATATCACGCGCTCGTCACTCGCTTGCCCGCATTTCGGCAACGAAGATGCCGGAGGCGCCTGTGCGGGTGCTCCGCGATGAAAGCCCGCACGCGACCTATTCCCGCCCTGGGAAAAAGCCGTTACGTATCGCAAGCGAATGATGGGAGCGACCATGCGGCCAACTCGGCGATCACTGGCCGGAGTGCTACTGTTCGCAACGGCAGCAATGGCGGCCGGTTGTGCAACGCGATCCTCCACCACCGGGAATTACGCGCCTGCTGGCCCGCTACCGAAACCCAGGCGCGTGCTGGTCGAAGACTTTGCCGTCGATGCGTCGAGCGTCGGCTTGGATCAGGGGATCGGCCCGCGTCTCGAGCGGCAGTTCTCAGGGGGTTCCCAGGGCGGCTCGCAATACAGCACGGCCCTCCAGGTGCAGTCGGCCATCTCCGAAGCGCTCGTCTCCGAAATCCGCAAGATGGGTCTGCCCGCCGAGCGCGCCTCACCAGGCATGGTGCCGCCGCCGGGCGATGCGATCGTGCAGGGCCAAATCGAGCGCATCAGCGAGGGCAATCGTACCCGGCGGCTGGCGATCGGTTTCGGCGCCGGCAAGAGCGAGGTGGACGCCCACGCCGCACTCTATCTGGCCAACAGTCGAGGCGGAGTGCGGCTGCTGCAGTCCTACGACGCCAGCTCCAATAGCGGTCGCAAGCCCGGCATGGGCGTCGGCGCGGCCGGCGGGGCGGCCGAGGGGGCCGCGATCTCGGGAGTGACCGGCGTGTATGGCGAGACCAAGCGGACCGGCGTCGCGGCGGAGGGCCAGCGCCTGGCCGAACGCCTGTCGCACGATCTCGGCACGTTCTTCGCGGGTGCGGGCTGGATCGCGCCGTCCGCGGTTCCGACCTCGTTCGTCCGATGAGCACGCCCCGCGCGCTGCTGGCGGCTCTCGCGCTCGCCTGCCTGTCCCCCGCCGTCCCGCTTTCTGCTGCCTGGGCGCAGCAGCCGAGCCAGGCCGAGATCGGCGCCATCCGCGCCAACTGCCGCGCCGACTACGAGACGCACTGCGCCTCGGTGCCGCCGGGCGGTTCGGCCTCTCTCGCCTGCCTCAAGGAACACGCGAGCGCGCTGTCGCAACCCTGCCGGGCGGCCGTCGAAAAGGCCGGCGGAGAGGCGAGTCAGGCGCAAGCCTCCTCGCCACACCAGGCAGCCACGGTGCCGGAGTTGGCGCAGTGGCCGCACGAGATCAAGGCCAACGGCGCCTCCGTGACCGTCTATCAGCCCCAGGTCATCGCCTGGCCCGACAAGACGCGGCTGACCGCCCGCGCCGCCGTCGCGATCACGCCTGCCGGTGAAACCAAGCCGTTTCTCGGCACCATCGAGATCGAGGGCGACACGACCACCGATTTCACCACCCGCGAGGTCGTCTTCTCGCACGCCAAGCTGCTCGCGACGCATTTCCCGACGCTGGACACGGCGCAGGCGGCGCGAGTCGATCAGAAGATCGGCGCGGCCGTGGCGGCGCTCGACGACAAGCGCGTGCCGCTCGACACAGTGCTGCTCAGCCTCGGCAACGCCGCGCAGCAGGTCCAGGGCGCCCCCGTCAGCAACGATCCGCCAGCCATCCACTACAGCGACCATCCGGCGAGCCTGCTCGTGTTCGATGGCGAGCCGGTGCTCGCGCCCATCGCGGGCACGAAGCTGCAATATGCCGTCAATGCGAGCTGGAGCGTCGTATTCGACCCGGCGGGACTGCGTTGGTATGTGCTGACGAACGGGGTCTGGTCCGAAGCCGCCGACTACAAGGGTCCGTGGAGCGCGGCGGGCTCGCCGCCCGCCATCTTCCAGGCAATCCCGGATCAGGACATCTTCGTCGAGATCCGGCGCGCGCTGGCCTCGCCGTCGAATGCGCCGGCGCCAGAGATCGTCGTCTCGACCGTGCCGGCCGAGCTGATCGTGACCGCCGGACCGCCCAGCTACGCCGCGATCCCCGGCACGGGGCTGCAATACGTCTCCAACACCGAAAGCGACCTGTTCCGCGACAAGACCGGCACGTTCTACTTCCTCGTCTCCGGCCGCTGGTTTTCCGCCCCGAGCCTCGCTGGCCCCTGGACCTTCGCCACCCCCAATCTGCCGCCCGACTTCGCGCTGATCCCGCCGAACAGCCCGCGCGGCCGCGTGCTGGTCTCGGTCCCCGGTACGTCGAGCGCGCAAACGGCGGTGCTGCAAGCCCAAATTCCGCGCCAGGCGACGCTCAAGCGCGCCGGTACCACGCTGAAGGTGAGCTACGCCGGCGCTCCGCGCTTCGAGCCGGTAAAGGGCACGAGCCTGTCGCACGCGGTGAACAGCCCGTATCCGGTGATCAAGGCGGGCGACCGCTACTATGTCTGCTGGCAGGGCGCGTGGTTCGTCGCCCCGGCCCCGACCGGCCCCTGGGTTCTGGCCGCCGAGGTTCCGGCCGCCATCTACGCCATCCCGCCGAGCAGCCCGCTCTACCCCGTCACCTACGTCCACGTATACGCGGCGACCCCGGCGACCGTGACCTACGGCTACACGGCGGGATACGCGATGGGCTTCATCACGGCGGGCGTGCTGGTCTACGGCACCGGCTACTACTACCCGCCGGTCGTGATCCCCGGGCCGGTGCCAGCATACTTCCCCTATCCCTACTCGTATGCCGGGGCTGTCGCCTACAATCCGGCGACCGGAACCTGGGCGCGCGGCGGCACCGTCTATGGCCCGTATGGCGGAGCGGCGCGCGGCGGCGAGGTCTACAATCCCTCTACGGGCGCCTGGGCACGCGGCGGCGCGGTGTATGGCCCCTATGGCGGCGGCGCGGGCGCGTGGTCGGCGTACAACCCGGCGACCGGCCGCTACTCGCACGGCAGCGCCGCCTGGGGACCGTATGGCGGCACGGCCAACGCCAGCACCTACAACCCGCGCACGGGCGTCACGTCCACCACGCACCAGAACGCGAACGCCTACGGCCGATGGGGCTCGAGCGTGATCTCCGGTCCGGGCCAGACGGTGCACACCGAGAGCGGAAGCAATGCGCGCGGCTCGGCCGGGGCCTATCGCTCTACCACCGGCGCCGCCGGCGCGGGCGTCCATGGCGCGAACGGCAATAACGCGGCCGTCGTGCGCGGGGCGGGCGGGAACGTCTATGCCGGCGCGAACGGAAACGTCTATCAGCACAATTCGAGCGGCTGGTCGAAGTGGGACAACGGCAGCTGGAACCAGGTGCAGAAGCCGGCAAGCCGGACCACCAGCCCAAGCCAATACCGAACGCAAGGCAGCGGCGGCTTCGGGTCCGCGCAGGAAGGCGACCAGCTCGAACGGGACCGCAGCGCCCGCACGCAAGGCGCGTTGCAGCAACGGCAGTTCAACCGTGGCGGGCAGGGCGGCGGCTTTGCGCGGCCGGAGGGCGGCGGCGGCAGATTCCGGCGTTGAGCAAGCTGGCAACCCGCTTCGCATACCCTCGTTCGGACAGCACGAGCGGGATCGGCCCCATCCGTGAAAGGCGCAATCATCATGAACGAGATCCAGCTCGCGAAAGTCCTCGGCTGGTTCAGCATAGGTCTCGGCGCGGTCGAGCTGCTGATGCCGAAGGGGCTGAAGCGCGAGTTGCGGCTTGAGCGATCGTCCGGCTTCGTCCGGACATTCGGCGCACGGGAGGTGGCGTCCGGGCTTGCGATCCTGACGTACCCGGAAGAGCCCGGCCCGGTCTGGGCGCGGGTAGCCGGAGACGCGCTCGACCTGCTCGTACTCGCCCGCTCGGTGACGTCGCGCCGCAATCGCGGCCGCGCCGCGCCGACGGTCGCCGCCCTCGCGGTCCTCGGCGTTGCCGCGGTGGACGTCGCATGCGCGCTGGCGCTCATCAAACGGAACGCGGACGGGCTAGAGGCCGCAAGGCGCGCCCGGCTGCGGCCCGCATAACCGGAAATCGCCTGCGCGCGGTCGGAATCCGGTGTAAGCTCTGCCGCCCCACATCGGCGGGACGGACATGATGAAGCTGAGCGCACGCAACCAGATCAAAGGCAAGATCACGTCCGTCATCAAGGGCCAGACGACCGGCCACGTGCATATCGACATTGGGAATGGCATCACGATCCATTCCTCAATCACGAACGAAGCCATCGATGACCTCGGTCTGCGCGTCGGGGACGAGGCGTACGCGGTGATCAAGGCATCCGACGTGATGGTTGCCAAGTAGCTCACGCTGCCCGGACAGAGCGGCCTGACATGAACGAACAGCACGCGATCCTCTCGGCGCTCATGCCAGTCATCCTCCTGCTGGCGCTGGGCGTCGTCGCGGCGATCGGCTCCCGCGCCATGCGGCTCAGCCCGATCGTCGGTTATCTGGCGCTCGGGATCGGGCTGCACGCCTCGGGAGCAATGCTCGTTTCCGACAGCGCGACGGTCGCGATCCTCGCGGATCTCGGCGTCGTGTTCCTGCTGTTCGACATCGGCCTGCACTTCTCTTTGCATCATATCCGCTCGCAGGCGGGCGACATATTCGGCTTCGGGCCGGTGCAGGTGCTGGCCGGCACGGCGGGCCTCGGCCTCGTGGCGCTGCTGTTCGGGATTCCCATGCTCGCGGCCCTTCTGATCGGCGCGACGATGGCGCTGTCCTCGACCGCCGTGGTCGCCCGGCTGATCGCCGAGCGCCATCAGCAGAACTGCCCGGTTGGCTTGACCGCCACCGCCATCCTGATCTTTCAGGACGTGGCGGCGATTTTCCTGCTGATCGTCGCGAGCGCGCTCGGCAGCGGCGAAGCGGTTTTGCCGGCGATGGCGTTCGCAGTCATCAAGGCGGCGCTGGCGTTCGGGGTCGCGGTGCTGCTCGCCCGGGTCGTCGTGCGGCCGCTCTTCGACCTGATCGCGTTCACGCGCAATGAGGAGGTGTTCACCGCGATGGCGCTGCTGGTCGCGCTCGCGGCGGGTTGGGCGACGGGCGCGGTCGGCCTGTCGCTGACATTAGGCGCGTTTCTTGGCGGCATGATCGTCGCCGAGACGCCCTACGCCCCGATCATCCAGTCGGAGATCAAGCCCTTCAGGGGCTTACTGGTCGGGTTCTTTTTCATCTCCGTCGGCATGTCGCTCGACGTCGGGACGCTGCTCCGCTTCTGGCCGGCGGTCATCGGGGTCGCCGCGCTGTTGCTCGCCGTCAAGATCCTCACCAACGCCGCGGCGAGCCTCGCCTTCCGCTGGTCGGTGCCGGGCTCCATGCAGCTCGGTTTCCTGCTGGCACAAGGCTCGGAGTTTGCTTTCGTCATCCTGAGCCTGCCGCCGGTGCGCGCCCTCGTCGGCGAGCAGGCAAGTTCCGTGCTGATCGCAGCGGTCGCCCTCACCCTCGCCGTAACGCCGACGCTCGCCGAAGCCGGGCGGTCGCTCGCGGGTGGCCTGCGCAGGCGGGCCGCGCGCGCCGCCGACCCCGAATTGCAGCCGCGCGCAGTGGACGCTCCGGTGTTCATCACCGGGATGGGTCGGGTCGGCCGCACGCTCGCCGAACTCGCTGCACGAGTTCGGCATCGGCTACATGGCGATTGAGCGCGATGACCGGCGGCTGCGCGAGGCGGTGGCGGACGGCTACGAGGTGGTTTTCGGCGATTACGGCGATCCGCGCATCTGGGAGCCGGTGGCGCTGCACGGGCGGCGGCTGAGCGTCGTCACGGCGCCCTCCTTCGAGGTTGCAAGCTCCACCGCTCCGCTTGGCCACGCGCTCTATCCCAACCTGAAGCGCATCGCGGTCGTGCACAGCCACGAGGACGCGGAGCGGTTCCGCTCGATCGGCGTCGACCCAGTGATCGACCGCAGCGTGCCGCCGGGCCTCGACCTCACGGCCGTCGTGCTCGGCGAGCTCGGTGTCGACGCCGACCGTATCGGCGACTGGATGCGCCGCAGCCAGGAGCGGGCGCTGGCGAGCGAAGCGGTGGTCGGCGCGGTCTAAAAGTAGTTGCCGCCGCAGAGCGCATCACGAAGCGCGCCATAGGTGGAATCAGAATGGCCGGGCAAGGTCGACCGTTGCCAATCAAGGTTTTCCGCCCTGCAGATCTGCCTCGGTTCGTAACGGAGGCTGAGGACGCCGAGACGCGGCGACCCGCACGAATGTCGCGGCGATCCGCCCGCCTGCGCGCAGCGTTCCTCGCAGCGAGCCGGCGACCTTGGACGCGCCGCCCGCTCGGCAGCGGTACGGCAGCGGAACTTCGAGAATGCGCAGCCCGGCGCGCGCGGCGCGCATCTGCATTTCGATGTTCCAGCCATAGGTCATCTCGCGCATCTCGAGCCGGTCCAGCGCGGCGCGACCGATGGCGCGGTAGGCGCACATGTCACTGTAGCGCACATGGTAGAGCACGCGCATCGCCCAGCCCGCGGCGCGTCCGGCCGCGATCTGGTGCCACAGCATCGCGCCAGGCTCGCGCTCGCCCCTTGTCCGCGAGGCCAGCACGAAATCGTGCGTACCGGCGAGCACCGGTCCCGCGATCTCGGCTATCCGGTCAACGCGGTCGGCGCCGTCGCCGTCCAGGAACACGACGACGCGGCAGGCCGGGTCCGCCGCCGCCGCGCCGAGCGCGCAGGCCCGGCCGTAGCCGCGCCCCGTATCGACCACCCGCGCGCCCGCGCGACGGGCGGCCGCCTGCGTACCATCGATGCTGCCGCCGTCGGCGACGATGATATCCGCCGTATAGGCGCGCGGAATGTCGCGGATGACGCCAGCGATCGTCTCGCCCTCGTTCAGCGCCGGAATGACGACCGCTACAGGCTCCATCTGAGGCCGCAGTTCTGGCATGGCGCGGGCGGCGTGTCGGACACCAGCGAGGTCCGGAAGCCCTGATACGCCGGGCTGTTCCAGATCTCGCGCAAGGTCTGCTGCGTCGCGTCCCCCAGCGTGTAGTGACTGTAGCCGCGCACCGAGAACGGGGCGATGCAGCACGGCAGCGCCCGCCCGTGCGCCGTGAAATACATCAAGGACCAGGGGCGGCGGCAGGTCGCCCAGGGCTGGTCCGCCGTCTGCCGCTTCAGGCTCAGCCCCGGCTCGGTCGCGCCCGACGCATCCAGCCTCACCTCAAGGCTCTTCCCGAGCGTCACCGCCGCATCGATGGCGGCCTGCTCTTCCGGGCGCGTGCTCTCGAACAGCGAAAGGTCGGCGCGGGCCATCCCGTAGCCCTGCTCGTCGAACACGAGCCGCTGCAGATGCACCTCGCGCACCCCCATGGTCGCGGCAAGCCGCACGAAGTCCGGCAGCTGATCGACCGTCTCCTTCAGGCCCGTGAGCCAGAGCGAGACACGCGGCGTGGTCGCGCCCGTTTGCTTCTGATGCGCAATGAACTTGCCGACGTCGCGCACGATGCGCTGGAAGAAATCCTTACCGCGAACGCGCGCGTAGCTCTCCCGATCGGCTGCATCCAGGGACACCCGTAATTCGTCAAGTCCGGTATCGATCAGCTCCTGAAATCGCTTCGGCTGCATCAACGTGCCGTTCGTGTTAAACAACACGTAGGTGCCCCGATCCTTGAGATAACGGATCATGCGCGGCAGCGCGCGCACCAGCATCGGCTCGCCGACGCCGTGCAGCACCACCCGCGCGATGCTCGGCACCTGATCGACGATGCGCGTGAACAGCTCCCAGCTCATGTCCGCCGGCGGTTCCAGCTCCTCGAAGGTGCGCGGACACGTCTCGCAGAGCAGGTTGCAGCGATTGGTCACCTCCAGATAGAGGCAGACCGGCGGCGTCTCGGCCGACGCGGATCGTGACGCATCCACGTTCTCGAAGTATCGGCGCGGATCCTTGAGCGAGGTCGCTGCAGGCATCAGGAGCTTCCTTCCGAGGTCGCGACGGGTGCGGCGGTAACGGACGCGGCGTCGCCTCAGAGCGGCGAGCGCGAGCACGGCGGCGGGAACGTAGACAAGCGACGGCCAGACGAACCGCTCATGCAACGGATCGACATAGAGCGCGACCGGCGCGACCGAGAGCCAGATCACGGAAGGGACCGGCGCCACGACCGAAGGCAGGGCGAGCCAGGCAAAATACCACGGGTAGTGCGGACTGATCGCGGCTGTCGCGCACGCGGCCAGGATCGCCGTGTCGCGGCAGAGCGCGGTCACGTCGCCCGTTACGGGCGCGGGCAAGTCGCCCGTCACCGCCGCCGCCAAGTCACCGTTCACGGGCGCGAGCCGGCGGCGCGCGATCGCGACGGACAACGCCGCCACCCCGCCGCCGGCCGCGAGCAGGTAAAGCAGCGCCGCGTCAGGCGGCAGCTTGACGACATGCGACAGACCGCTGAGCAGCCAAAAGCCGCCGCCGCTGTCGAGACCCTCCTCCGAGCCGTAGGTGGGCAGGAAGCCCAGCACGTGCCTGCCCGCCGAGATGTACAGACCGTACAGCAGGCCCGTGACGGCCGCACCGGCCAGGGCCGACCGCCAGAAGCGGCCGCCACGCAGAAGGGCGGCCGCAGCGACAATCGGCAAGAACTTGATCAACGCGGCCGCCGCCAGCACCGCGCCCGCGATCCCGTCGCGATGCCGGGCGCGGCAGAGCAGCGCGAGGCCGAGCAGCCCGGTTACGGCCGCGTCCACATGCCCGTCGCAGGCGAAGGACCACAGCACGAGCGGATTCCAGGCGTAGATCAGCAACCGCGCGGGCGGCAGCCGAGCGCGGGCGAGCAGCGCCAGCATGCAAGTCATGGCGAGCGCCTCGAACGCGGCCATCGCGAGCTTCATCCCGAACACCGTCCGCGTGAACTGGCCGATGATCGCAAAGATCGCCTGCGCCGCCGGCGGGTAGATGGTGCGAGCGTAGGTCGCGCGATTGATGTTCGGGTAGACCGCGAGACCGCGCAACTCCGTCAGCGCCGGGTCGGCTGGCACGTAACGATAGGGGTTGATCCCGGCCGCCTGTACCTGGCCATCCCAGACGTAGCGGTTGATGTCGCTCGACAGGAACGGCGGCTGCGGCAGCAGGATGGCGCGCATGGCGATGGCGACGCCGAGCACGATCCAGAGCGCTCCACCGGGCAGGCGGGCTGCGACGGCGACGCGCACCGCGCCGAGATACACGACGAGCGCGATCCCGAGCACGCCGACAAAGACATTGGTGCGTAGTTCCGAGCCGACCGAGTCCGCTCCCGACACATGCAGCATGAGCGCGGCGACAGTGAGCGCGAACAGCAGCAGCCCGAGGGCCGAGAGAGGGAGAAGCGAACGGCTCACAACCCGAGGCGCTCGATCGCCGCGCGGGTCGCGGGTGCCGCGTAGCCGTCCGTCCCGGTCAGCAGCGCGCCGAGCGATGCGGCGTCGTCCACGTCGTACCACGGATCGAGCTCGACCACGTCCAGGCCCAGGCCGCGCGCGCGGTCGCGGGTCTGGTGCGCGACGCTCCCCGTGCTCCAGGCGATGTCGGCAAACATCGCGGCGTGCGCCGCCTTGAGCCCGAGCAAATAGTAGCCGCCGTCGTCGGCCGCGCCGAGCACGGCCCGGTCGCCTGGCGCGAGCAGAGCCCCAGCCGCTTCGGTCAGCAAGCGGGTGGGCAACGTCGGGATGTCGGAACTGAGCACGCAAGCCGCCGCGTGTCCCTTGGCTAGCATCGTTTGCATCGCGTGCAGCAGGCACGAGCCGAACCCCTGCACGTCGTCCGGCATCGGCGTGTTGCCGTCGGCGAGGAGCAGCGCCGTGCCGGGAGCCACGTGCCCGGCCACCAGCGCCTCCGATCCGGCCGGCGCATAGGCGGCGTAGGCGGCGATGGACGCGCGCCGCGCGGCTGCGGCGATATTGTCCGTTGTGTCGCGCAGGAAGGCGGCGCTGAGGGCGGCCGCCTGTTCGGGCGACAGCGGCGGGCAAAGGCGCGTTTTCGACCGCCCGGCTTGCGGCGCCTTAGCCATGACGCCGATGGCGCAAATCCCCTCGCGCCCTCCCATCAGCTGCCGCTGAACCAGTTGTAGCCACGATCCGTCCAGTAGCCGCGCGGCTTCTTGTCGGTGACGTAGATCGTCGTGACGAATTTCGGGTTCTTGAAACCAAGTTTGGTCGGGATGCGGAGCTTGAACGGGTAGCCATGCTCTCTCGGCAGGATTTCGTCCGAGAGCCTAAACGCCATCAGCGTCTGCGGATGCAGCGCCGTCGGCATGTCCACGCCCTCGTAGTAGCCGTCGGCGCATTCGAAACCGACATAACACGCGGTCGTGTCCGCGCCGACGCGTTCGAGAAATGTGCGCAGAGGCGTGCCGGTCCACTTGCCGATCATGCTCCACCCCTCGACGCAGACATGGCGGGTGATCTGCGTCTCCTGCGGGAGTGCGTGCAGTTGGGCGACGGTCCAGGGCCGCTTGTCGGCGATGCGGCCGGACAGGAGCAGCCGGTAATCGGCCCGGTCGAGCGCCGGCGCCTTTGCCGGCGGATACCAGGCGTTGTAGCGGAAATCCTTCACCGCCGCCGTCTCCGGAAAGGTCGGAGCGAGCCGGCGCGGGTCGAACAGGGCCGCCTGCACCCGGTCGTTCCAGCCGGAGAACCGGGCGAGCACGGATTGCACGGCATCGCTGTCGCTCACGTCGCAGCCCGTCAGCAGCGTCAGAGCGCCGAGCGACATCCCCCTCTCCAGCATGGAGCGCCTGACCAACCTCATGGCGTTTCTCCCGTCCTGCGAGCAGCGGGAACGCGTAGCTCGCCGGACCGCCCCAGGATCATGGCCCACAAGGTGCTCGGGACCAGTGCGACCAGCGCGAGATGCACACAGAGAAATAGGACGATCCCGGTCATGGCAAGGAAATGTACGACCCGCGCTCCCTGAAAACCGCCAAACAGGCGTTCGAGCGGATAGGTCTGCACCGGCTTCCAGATGGCGACGCCCGACACGATCATGACTGTGATCAGCGCCAGCACGCCCCAGTAGAACACCTTCTGCACGGCGTTGTATTCGCCGAGCCGGTGCGCGAGCCGCAATCGCGCCGCCGCGGCGAAGTCGCGGATGAACGCGCGAGGCCCGACGGGCAGGAAGTCGCGCCGGAAATGGCCCGAGACGACGCCCCAGAGCACGAACAGCAAATAGCTCACGGCCAGCAGCCACATTCCCGCGAGATGCCAGGCGATTGCCGTCGCCACGCCCGGATCGCCGTGCAGCGCCAGCGACGCCTCCTCATCTCCACCGAGCGTCGCCCAGACGGGAAACCGGAACGAGAAGATCGGGCTCGCATTGTAAATACGCCAGCCGCTGCCGATCATGACGATAATAGCGAACGCCATGATCCAGTGCGCGATCCGCACCGCGAGCGCGTGGGAGTGAATGCCGTGCCGGCTCAAGCTACGATCTCCAATCCCTGCTCCCGCAATGCGGCAACACACTCGGGGCTGACGAGGAAGGCCACGAAAGCATCCGGGTTGGGCCGGCTGGCAAGCTTGGTGACCGCGACCGAATAGACGATGGCGGGCGCCGCGCCGTCCGGAACGACGCTCAAAACCGCGAGCTCCGGACTGGCTCGCACATCGGTCGCATGCAGCAGCCCGGCATCTGCGTCGCCGCGCCGGAGGAGAAAAGCAACCTCGTCGGTGTCGACCACGCCGAGCACGGCGGATGGCGCAAGGCCGAGACGCCGGAGGATGGCGGGGCCGTCCATGTCCGAACCGGGGTTGACGTCGCTCACCGCCACGCGTCCCTTCGCCGCCGCCCTGCCCTCGCCCTTGCGGACGGCGATCACGAGCCGATTTCGCCATAAGCCCCGCCTGGCACCATCCCCGACCAAGCCGGCCCGCACGGCGTCCTTGATTGCTTGCGCCTGGGTACAGATCAGATCGTTCTGAACGTCGCGAGCGAGTTGCGGCAGAAGCAGGCCAGGGCCAGTAGCGAAGACGCGAATTCGTACGCCCGCAAGCCTGTAAAAGTCTTCCGACGCGTTCGCCATCGGCGGAACGAGGGCGGGGTCGCAGTTCAGCACGAGGTCGGTCGTCGACGCATGCGCGGCGGCGGAGGAAGCGAGCATCGGCAGGGCCGGGATGGCCTGTAGGATGCGGCGGCGCTGCATCACCATACGTCCACTCCGCTGATCCGTCTCTGCATGTGTTCGCATTCATCGATTTCGCTCGTGTCCGCCCGGAGTTACTCGATGTGGCGCAAGAAAATGGCATCGGACTGCAAGTCGTCTCGAGCGCTACGATGACGAGCGCCAGCGCCGACGTCATCGCCTCGGGCCGCCCCGGCGGCGGATGCCCGCTTAACGGCGGCATCGACCGCGCCGACCGGCACTCAGCGACACGCCCCGGCCGGACGCTCCTGCGCACGCCAGCGAGACACAATCAGCACCGGCGTGCCGTCCCGCTGGTCGTAGGTCCGCCGCTCGGGGGCTCCCCAGGCCACGGCCTCCATCCACCGATCAAGCCGCGCCTCCGGCATATTCGCGCGCGTAACGAGGACCGCGTCCCGGCGCGCGCAAAGCACGCGGTGGACCTCGCCCGGATCGAAGGCCATGACATAGGGAATGCTTCCCTGCGTCAGCATGGCAAAGGGGGCGGACACGCCCCAATCGGGGAAGAACATGGTCGCGGGCGCGGCGTTGCGCATGCTGTCCTCCGCAAAGCGCGTGATCGCGTCCGAGGCGAGTCCGACCCCGCCGGTCACGCCCAAGCGCCGCAGCACCATCAGCCGGTCAGGCACGTTCGTTGCCAGCAGCGGCAGCAGCAGGATGGCGGGGGCCAGCCAGGCCGCGCGCCGATGCATGGGCGCGAGAAACGCTGAAAGCCGGGACAGCGACAGCGCGAGCGCGGCGTACAGAACGGGAACCAGGAACACGGCATGATGAAGCCCAAGACGGTCCCCGAACAGCAGCACGAGGATGAGCAACCCCACGACCAGCCCGGCGATCGTGGCCAGTCCCGCGAGCGCCCGAGGCACCACGGCGCGCAACCGGACGCGCAGCAGGCCAGCGGCGAGACCGAGCGACGGGACGCCCAACAACACCGCGAGCTTCAGGTGCGGCGCATAGAGCGGCAGCGCCTCGCCGAGCATGATCGTGCTCGGGCCGGTATCGAGCAGCGTGCCGCGCACCATCCGCCCGAAAAAGACAAGCCTCTGAGAGAGGCTGAGCGGATGACCGGCGACGTGCAGGACGCCGAGATAGTCCCGCATGAACTCCGCCGAGCGTTGCCCGCCGAGCTTGAGCAGCATGAGCAGCGCGGCGGCGAGATATGGCAGGACGCCGAGCGCAAAGGCCGCCATCCATAACGTGCATCGCCGCGGCGCTCCGGGGATCCCGCGCCAGCGCAGGAGCGCGTGGCCGGCCGCCGCGGGCGCCAGAAAGGCGTAAATGAAGTAGCCGTAGCACGACAACCCGGCCAGGAATCCGGCCAGCAGCGCATCGCGGCCGGAAGGACCGGCGCCGCGCCACTCGGTCAGCGACACCGAGAGCAGGAGCGGCGCGGCCGCCAGCAGCGTGATGTAGAACTGCGTCCTGAAGCTGAACAGGAAGGCCGGGTCCAGCGCCAGCAGCAGGAGGCAGAATGCCGCGATCGCCGGCCGCGCGCGGAACGCCAGCATCAGCGACCCGGCGCTTGCGAGCACCATGCACCCGAACACCAGATTGGTCAGCCGGATGCCCAGCACCCCCGTGCCGAACAAGGCGTAGGTCGGCAGTCCGACATAGAAGGGCAAGGCGCCGTGATAGATCTGCCCGAGCAGAGGAAAGCGGCCGAACAGCAGCGTTCCGGGGATGGTCCAGACCTCGGCCGCCGGAACGGCCGTCGGGTTCAGCAGCCGGACGATGATGTAGTCGGGGTTGACGGCATCCATATACACGCCCGGTGCGTCCATCTCGGTCGCGGCGCCCAGGCAGAAGACGACGAGCGCGGGAAGCAGAAACGCGAGATTAGGACGAACGGGCGGGCCGTTCGGATCGGCGCCCCCAGGCGTCTCACGCATCCCGACCCGGGGGCGAGGCGGAACCCGGCCCGGGTTCGGGCGCGCGGCCGGTCCCGGCTGGCTGTTCGGCTCTCGTCCGCGCAAACCTCCGCCAAACCAGAATTGCTTTCGCAACACCGCCGGCCACGCCGATCAGCAGCAGCGCGCGCAGGCCATCGACCATCCAGATGAGGGCGTTCATGGAGAATCCTGTCGAGGCCGAGAGGGCGTCGTGCGAGCGCTGCGTTTCGCTCGCGCGAGCGGCATGACGGGGGAGCACGCGCGACCCGGGCAATGCGGCGGTCGCGGATGCTGCCGGGCGAATGGGTTCCTTGCAAGCCCGTTTCCATGGAATCTGAACGCGAATTTAATGGCTCCGCCCGGGTGCGTTGATGGTCCATC
The DNA here is from genome assembly GCA_963777325.1 of uncultured Alphaproteobacteria bacterium. GTDB lineage: Bacteria > Pseudomonadota > Alphaproteobacteria > Acetobacterales > Acetobacteraceae > JAFAXA01. Next base: position 123,983 of record CAVZQE010000001.1, read on the forward strand.
GTGCGAGGCGGGCATTCTGGACGTGCCACGCGAGCTGGCGCAGAAGCGTTCCAGATCATTGTTGTGCTGACCGGAGAGCCATGAGGCATCTGCTGCTCATCGAGGATGACGACGAGACTGCGGAGGAGATCGCGGGCTACTTCCAGGATCGGGGCTACGATGTGGACCGCGCCGCCACGGGGCCGGACGGGCTGGCGCGGGCCCGTGCCGGAAGCGCCGACGTGCTGGTGGTCGATCGGTTGCTCCCGGAATTGGACGGTCTCATGATCCTCGAGACGCTCCGGAGGCAGGGCCTCCAGACGCCGGCGCTGGTTCTCAGTGCTCTCAGCGACGTGGACGAGCGCATCCGGGGCTTGCGCGCCGGCGGCGATGATTACCTCGGCAAGCCATTCGCGCTTTCGGAGCTGATCGCACGCGTGGAGGCCCTGCTGCGGCGCCCCGTCATCGGGCCGGAGACGGTGCTGCGAGCCGGACCGCTGCACCTCGATTTGGTGGCGCGCAGCGCCCGGCGCGGCGCGCGACCCCTCGACCTGCTGCCGCGCGAGTTCCGGCTGCTGGAATACATGATGCGCCGGAGCGGACAGACCATCACCCGCGCCATGCTGTTCGAGGAGGTCTGGAACTACAACTTCACCCCGCGCTCTAACCTGGTGGACGTGCATATGGGACGGCTGCGGCGCAAACTGAACGGGCCGGGCGAGCCGGACCTGCTCTCAAACGTACGCGGCGTCGGGTTCGTTCTGAACGCCGGACCGTGATGCGCGCCTTGCGCAATCTCGCGGCGACGACGGCGTTTCGCTGGACCCTGGCTATATCCAGCGGCTTCGTGGTCATGGCGGTATTGCTGTTCGGTTTCATCTATTGGCAGACCGCGCTGCACGAGCGCCAGCGCATCGACGACGTGATCACCCGTGAGATCCGGCTGATCGCCGCGGGGCCGCCCGGCGACGCGGACAAGGATCTCGGCCGGTGGCTGGCCAACGATCCGCACGGCGTCCGGTACGGGGGACTATTTGCGCCCGGAGATCATCACGTGTCTGGCAATCTGGAGACCGTGCCGGACGGCTTGCCTTCTGACGGACGGGCGTACCGGGCGGTGTTCAACGGCATCGACCGCGACAACGACGGAGACGATCCCGAGGTGGTACAGGCAACAGCCCTTCACCTCGCCGACGGCAGGCTCCTCGTCATCGGCTACGACATCGACGAGTTGGAAGACGTGCAGGATATCATCGCACGCGCCCTCGTCCTCGGCCTGCTGCCGGCGGTGCTGCTCTCCACCCTCGCCGGCACCGTCCTTGCGCGGCGCGCTCAGCGGCGGGTCGCAGCCATGCACGAGGCTGTCGGGAAGATCATGCGCGGCCGCCTGAGCGAGCGGCTGCCGGTGCGCGGCTCGGGTGACGATCTGGACCGGCTGGCAGGCTCCGTGAATGGCATGCTGCAGGAGATCGAGCGGCTGATTGGCGAAATCCGGGGCGTCGGCGACAGCGTCGCCCACGAGTTGAGAACGCCGCTTACGCGCGCGCGGGCGCGGCTGGAGCGCTGCCGCGATGAAGCCCGCACGCCCGAGGAATTCCAGAACTCGGCCGACAAGGCCATCGCGTCGCTCGATCAGGCGCTGGGCGTGATTTCGGCCGTGCTGCGGATCGGCGAGATCGAGCACGGAAGGCGGCGGGCCGCCTTCGGTTCCGTGGACCTGGCCTCGCTCCTGCGTGAGACCGCCGAGCTTTACGAGCCGCTGGCAGAAGCGAAGGGCGTGCTGCTCAACCTGCGCATACCTATAACCGCAAAGCTCATTGGTGACCGCGGTCTGCTGCTGGAAGCAGTCGGCAATCTCGTGGACAACGCCGTCAAGTTTGCTCCTCCGAAAACCGAGATCGTGCTTTCGCTCGTCCGGGATGGCGAGAAGACGCGTATCCGCGTTGAGGATCGTGGTCCCGGCATCCCGGCTGAGGAGCGCGATCACGTCGTGCAGCACTTCTATCAGGGCCAGAGGAGCCGCACGGTTCCCGGCAGCGGACTTGGCCTTAGCCTTGTCGCGGCGATAGCGCGGCTGCATGGAGTGCAACTCCTGATCGGAGACGCGGAGGCCGGATGCCAGGTCGACCTCATCTGTCCTGCCCGGCCGCATCTACGGCGGAGGAGCACGGAGCCGGCCGGCCCGGCCGCTAGCAGCCTTCCGCGTTGCCCCGACTCGGAGAAGCCTCGTACGCAGGCAGACGCTGACGCTTAGCGAGGTATTCATGCCCAAAGATCGGGAGACGCACTGGCAGTTCGCCTGCCCTGAATGCGGCTTTGGCCATGCCGAACTCGCCGTTCTGGCGGCGGATGACGAGATCTACTGCGTCATCTGCTTCGAGGAGGCCGGACGGCGCATCGTCTTGCACCGCTGGCTCGCCGTGAGCGAGGTTGCGGACCCAGGGAGACTGCGCGACGCCGCCGCCTAACCGGACTCGCGCGGCGCGGTCGGGTCATGGCGCCTCTCACGCTTGCCACGGATACGCGAGCGCAAGGCCAGACCGCCCCCGTCCCGCCCAACCCGTACCGCACGGTCAATGTCGAGTACGTCTATGCCGCGAGTCTTGGCTCAGGCGGCTACTCGTTCGCCGGGCTCTCGGCCGGCGTCTAAACACTCCCGCTCCAATGCGCTGCGCGACGTCACCAAAGATGATTGGATGCCCAGGCTTCTCGCTCCCGTCCAAGGCGGCATCTACGGCTTCCGTGCAAACGAGGCCAACGGCCAGCGTATCGCGGTCGACCAGCAGTCGCTCTCGGTCGTTCCCGGAGCGGAGCTGCAAATCCTCCTCGGCGACCGCGCCGTCCTGAAGCCCTTCGCCCAGTTCGGCTTAGCCCACACCTTCGGCGGAGACCTCGGCAACCCGGGTGCGTGCGTCTATCTGGCGGGGGCGCGCTCGGTCGCGCCGTGGCGATCCGGGGAGTTCACGTTCTCGCTTTGCAACGGCGTCGTGTTTGCCGGCGACAAGTCGATCGGACCGGATTCAGCGAGGACTACATCTCGCTCCAGGCCGGCAGCGAAGTGCGCCACCCGCTCGGATTCAGGGTCGGCGATCTGACGCCGGAACTCGGCGCGTACGCAGTTGACCGCTACTATCCGGCGGCGCTTCGGTTCTCGCAGCTTCCTGCGGCCGCCGCTCAGGGTTGCCAATCAGAATGAGATCGGGTTCTCGATGGGCTCGGCCAGGCCGCTTCGGTTTCTGGTTTTGTTAAACCCGCGCATCGGCGCCGGCGTGGTCTTTGGCGGCGGCCCGACCGTCTGGCATATCAATTTCCGTTTCCCGTTCTAGCGTAACCAGCTGCCGCTCCGGACGTTTCCCCTCCGTGCGCGGAATGCGAGGAGACCCGATCGCGTGAGCAGCAATCAACCGAGGAATCCGATCCCGCTCTCCCATCTCCCGGCCTTCGAGGAGGAGGCGGCCGACGTGACCGTGGTCGTGGAGACGCCGAAGGGCAGCCCGAACAAATACGCCTACGACCCCGCCTGCAACGCCTTCCGGCTGAAGGCCGTGCTGCCGGAGGGAACGGCATTCCCGTACGATTTTGGGTTCATTCCCTCGACGCTCGGCGACGACGGCGATCCGATCGACCTGCTGCTGTTTCTCGACAGCCCGGCCGTGGTCGGCTGCATTCTGAGCGCGCGACTGATCGGCGTCATCGAGGTGCGGCAACGCGAGAAAGACGGGGAGTGGGTCAGCAACAACCGGCTGCTCGGCGTCGCGACCCACGCCCATACTCACGACCACGTGCATTCTCTCGATGATCTCCGCCCGCATCTGCTGGACGAGATCGAGCAGTTTTTTGCGCACTATGTCGGTTCGCAAGGCCGTGAATTCGTCGCAACGGGCCGGGCCGGGCCAGATCGCGCCCGCGCTCTCGTGGAGAAGGCGATGGATCGCTTCCGGTCAAACAATTCCTGACCAGGCAGGCCGCACGACGGTCGCACCAACCCCAAGGATCAGCATGCAGCGCCCCTCCACCGCCGCGTTCGCCTTTCTCCTGTCGCTCCTGAGCGGCACCGCCTCCGCCCAGGCTCCCGCGCGCACCATCGTCCGCGGCACCGTCACCGCCGTCAGCGGCCAGACGCTCGACCTCACGACCCGGCAGGGCGACAAGGTAGCGGTCCACATCGGCGCCGATCCGAAGATCACGGGGCTGTCGCGGAGCGATCTCGCCGAGGTCAAGCCCGGCTCCTATATCGGCACGGCCGCCATTCCGCAGCCGGACGGCACGCTCCGCGCGCTGGAGCTTCAGGTTTTTCCCGAAAGCATGCGCGGGGTGGGAGAGGGCAGCCACCCCTGGGACGTCGCCCCGCACAGCTCGATGACCAACGGCACGGTCGGGAGCGTGACCGGCACGTCCGGCCGCGACATCACGATCAAATACGGCGGCGGGGAAAAGACGGTCGTCGTGCCTCCGGACGTGCCGGTCGTGACCTTCGAGCCGGGGACGCGCGACTTGCTGACACCCGGCGCGCATGTCTTCGTCATGGCGACCAGGGGCGCTGACGGCACGCTCTCCACGGATCGCGTGACGGTCGGAAAGGATGGTATCGTACCGCCGATGTGAGCACCGTCCGGAGGATTGTCCGATGACCGAGATCTGCATCGTGGGCTGGGCGCACAGCCCGTTCGGCAAGCTGGACGACCCCGATCTGGAGAGCCTGATCGGGCGCGTGGCGGGCGCCGCGATCGGGGACGCCGGCATCGCGCCATCCGAGGTGGACGGCGTGTTCGTCGGCAATTTCAACAGCGGCTTCAGCAAGCAGGATTTCCCCTCCTCGCTCGCCATGCAGTCGGTGCCAGATCTGCGCTTCAAGCCGGCCGCCCGCTACGAGAACGCCTGCGCCTCCGGCTCGGCCGCGATCCACGCCGCCCGCGACTTTATTGCCGCCGGTCGCGGTCGCCTCGCGCTCGTGATCGGCGTCGAGAAGATGACCGCGACCCCCGGCCCGCAGATCGGGGACAATCTGCTCGGCGCATCCTACCGCCGCGAGGAGGGCGACATTCCTGGCGGCTTCGCGGGCGTGTTCGGCCGTATCGCCGAAAGCTACTTCCAGCGCTACGGCGACCAGTCGGATGCGCTGGCGGCGATCGCAGCCAAAAATCACCGCAACGGCATCGATAATCCCTACGCGCAGATGCGGCGCGATCTCGGCTTCGAGTTCTGCCGCACGGCGTCCGACAAGAACCCGTATGTGGCCGGGCCGCTGAAGCGAACCGATTGCTCGCTGGTCAGCGATGGCGCCGCGGCGCTGATCCTGGCCGACGCGGATACCGCGGGAGCAATGGAGAAGTCCGTACGGTTCCGCGCGGCGTTGCATGTGAATGACCTGCTGCCGCTCTCGGCGCGCGACCCGACCCGCTTTGAGGGCGGAGCGATCGCCTGGGCACGCGCGCTGGAGCAGGCGGGCCTCGAACTCGGGGATCTGTCCTTCGTCGAGACGCATGACTGCTTCACCATCGCCGAGCTGCTGGAATACGAGGCGATGGGCCTCACGCCGTACGGCCAGGGCGCGCGCGCGGCGCTTGAGGGCTGGACCGCGCCGGACGGGAGGCTGCCGGTCAACCGCTCGGGCGGGCTGAAGGCGAAGGGCCACCCGGTCGGCGCCACGGGGGTCTCTATGCACGTCATGGCGGCGATGCAGCTCGCGGGCGAGGCCGGAGGCATGCAGCTGCCGCGCGCCGACATAGGCGGCGTGTTCAACATGGGCGGCGCGGCGGTCGCGAACTACGTGTCGATTCTCGAGGGGCGGGAATGACGGAGGACGCGCCGGCGGGGGGCGTTGCACCGATCAGCCGGCGGGTGATGAACCTCGCGCACTTCCTTACCCAGGCCGCCCGCCGTCACGGTGACGAGACCGGCCTCGTCTGGGGCGAGGCGGCGTGGACATGGGCCGAGCTCGACCGGCGCGTCGATGCGATGACGGCGGCTCTGGACGCGGCCGGAATCGGCAAGGGCGACCGTGTGCTCCTGCAGGCGAAGAACGGCAACCAGCTGTTCGAGAGCATGTTCGCCTGTTTCCGGCTGGGCGCGGTCTGGGTGCCGGCGAACTTCCGCCAAACCCCAGCCGAAATCGCGTATCTCGCCGGAGCGAGCGGCGCCTCGGCGATGATCTGCGGCGCGGAGTTCCCGGACCACGCCGCCGCCGCGCGAGCGGCCACCGGGATGGGGGGCGTCGTCTCGATCGGCCCCTCGGCGTTCGGCGAGGAATACGATAAGCTTGTGGAGCGGCATCTTGGCGCTTCGGTCCGTACTGCCGACGTGGAGCACGACGATCCGTGCTGGTTCTTCTTCACGTCCGGCAGCACGGGCCGTCCCAAGGCCGGCGTGCTGACCCACGGACAGATGGGCTTTGTGGTCACCAATCACCTCTGCGACCTGATGCCGGATACTGGTCCGGCCGACGCTTCGCTGGTCGTGGCGCCGTTGTCGCACGGCGCCGGCATCCACGCCTTGGCGCAGGTCGCGCGCGCGGTGAAAAGCGTGTTGCCCGGCGGCGACCGGTTCGACGCCGAGGAGGCATGGACGCTCGTCCAGCGCTGGCGCATCACCAACATGTTCACTGTCCCGACCCTCGTGAAGATGCTGACCGAGCATCCCTCAGTGGATGCCTACGACCACTCGTCGTTGCGCTACGTCATTTATGCGGGCGCGCCGATGTATCGCGAGGATCAGAAGCACGCGCTGCGCAAGCTCGGCTGCGTGCTCGTGCAGTATTTCGGCCTGGGCGAGGTGACAGGCAACATCACCGTGCTGCCGCCCGCGCTGCATGACCCCGAGGATCACGCGGGCGTGCGCGTCGGTACCTGCGGGTACGAGCGCACCGCGATGCAGATCTCGATTCAGGACGAACACGGGCGCGAGCTCGGACCGGGCGACACGGGCGAGATCTGCGTCTGCGGCCTCGCGGTATTCGCGGGCTACTACAACGATCCGGGCGCTAATGCGGGCGCGTTCCGCAACGGCTGGTTTCGCACCGGCGATCTCGGCCACATGGATGCGCAGGGCTTCCTGTTCATTACCGGCCGTGCCTCCGACATGTACATCTCGGGCGGCTCGAACGTCTATCCGCGCGAGATCGAGGAGAAGATGCTGACGCATCCGGCCGTCGCTGAAGCCGCGATGGTCGGCGTGCCGGACCGTAACTGGGGCGAGGTCGGCGTTGCAGTCTGCGTCCTGCGGTCCGGCAAGACGCTTTCCGAGCAGGCGCTACTCGATTGGATGGACGGCAAGGTCGCGCGCTACAAAATGCCTAGGCGCGTATTCTTCTGGGAAGAGTTGCCGAAATCGGCTTACGGCAAGATCACTAAGAAAATCGTGCGCGAGGCGCTGACGGCGCGCGGCTGTTTCGCCGAGCCCGACGAGACAGCCGCCTGAACAGAGGACGCGAACCATGCCGATCTACGCGCTCGATGAGTTGATGCCGCAATTGCCGGACGACGGCGCGTTCTGGGTCGCGCCGGATGCGGTGCTAATTGGCCGCGTGCGTCTCGGGGCCGATGCGAGCGTCTGGTTCGGCGCCGTGCTGCGCGGCGACAACGAGGACATCGTCATCGGCGAGGGCAGCAACGTGCAGGACAACTGCGTTTTCCACGTTGATCCCGGTTTCCCGCTCACCATCGGCGCGCATTGCACCATCGGACATGCGGCCGTGGTGCATGGCTGCACGATCGGGGACAACACGCTCGTCGGCATGGGCGCGACCATTCTCAACGGCGCCCGGATCGGCCGCAACTGCCTGATCGGCGCCAACGCACTCGTGACCGAGAACCGGGAAATCCCGGACAACAGCTTAGTGTTCGGCGCGCCGGGGAAGGTGCGCGGCGAGATCGACGCGGCAGGCGAGCAGATGCTCGCCCAGGCCGCCTCATCCTACATCGCACGATGGCGGCGCTACCGGGGCGGACTTGTGCGGGTGGATCGGCCTGCCACCTAGCCGCGCTTCACGCTTAGCGGCATGGTGCCCCGGCCGGCCTCCGATGCTCGGGTTCCGTCCGGAGTCGGAGGCGACGGCTCCAACGCGTCCGCCGGCGGCAGACTGGCCGGATCGGCTTCGGACGCGCCCGCTTCGCGTTCGGCCTGCTCCCAATGGGTATGCGCACGTCCTTCGGGACGGGCCTCGCGTTCCCACAGGTCATAGGCCCGGTCGCGGATGCGCTGCTCGTGGTTCGGTGTCGCGTTTGACATTGACTCCTCCCTGGCGGGCGACAATGGCAAGGAACATACGCGCCCAGGGTGGCATTGTTGCACTCTGCCCGATGGCGCCACCGCGAGCCGGCCTCTTTTCCGGCTCGCCCTCGCCCCATGCGGGCGGGGCCGCGCAGACCGGAGTCCTTGATCGCCGCCAGCGGGCGGTGAACCGCTCTCCCGCCGCTTCAAGCGAGAACCGTGCGCTTGCGTCCGCGCGCGCCTTCTCGCCCCGTTCGGCGGCCCAGGCACGGTCTTCGGTACACGCGCCGCATGAGACGGGCTGCGTGATCCAGAGACGGTTCCGCCCAGCGCGCGATGGCGTCGTAGGGCGGGAGGGGTTGTCCGAGCGGGACCAGCTCGTAATCCACGAGCCGGCTATTGCCGTCATCCATGAAATCGAGATTGCCGGAATACCGCGTCGCGACGACGGGTTTTCCGAGCAGCATCGCTTCGGCCATGGTCAGGCCCAGCCCCTCGCTGCGGTGCAGGGACACGTAGGCGTCGCAGGCATCGATCGGTGAAAGCGTCTCGTCGGACGTCATTATCCTGTCCAGGATATGGACATTCGCGCCAGTCGCGGCGGCGTGCAGCTCCCGCATCTGGTCGTCATGGCGCGGGGCGGACCCTGTCTTCAGGATCAGATCGACCGGTTCTTCCGAACGGAAGGCCTGCCCGAACGCCCGGATGAGACCGAGCGGGTTCTTGCGTTCGACGATGCTCACATGTGGAAGGAGAAAACGGAGGCAAACCGCCCCTCGTTGCAGCCAGGCAACCCGAACGCCTCTCGCCGCCGCACCTGGTGAAGCGGCCGATCTGCACGCCGGGAAGGAGTGTGTAGACCGGCACGGGAACGGTATGGCGCAAGGCGTCGGCGACTGAAGCTTGTCGCGGCCCAGACCTCGTTCACCTGGCGGGACGTCTTGGCCCAGTGCGCCGGCACGGCTTCGAGTTCCCAACAACAGTATGCGACGCGGTAGGGATCGGGCGAGCGCGAGGCCGCGCATCATGGCGCTCGAACCGCCGTCCGGACCGACAAGTCGGCGGACCAGAGCGGCCGCGTCGCCGCCCTCGGGCTGCAAGGCCAGCATGCGGCCGAGCAGCACGCCCTGCGAAGCGCAGCATCGGCGAAAAAACGGGCTTGAAACAGGGGGCATCCGGCGGACCGGAACCGGCCAGCCGTCCCTCGTCGGCATAGGCGAGCTCCCCGCCTGCAGCGGCAGCGAGCGCATCCGCCAGCACGCGAAGCCGTGCGCGCGCGGGATCGCGCCCCCTTGCAGCAGCACGACAAGCGCGCCGTCGGACCAGTCGCGACTTCCGTCGGAACGGAACCGCCCGTCCTCGCGCGTTTGTGCCGCATGGCCAGTCACCACATCGGGATCGCGGCCCGACTCCAACCTGAACGCCGCCGACCAGCGGAGGCCGACGCCTTGCTTCAGCGCCTCGGTCGTCCGATCCGCGAGGTGGAGGCGGCGGAGGGGCGGACGCAGGAGCCGATCCGATCGGCCTCGTTGCAGCAAATGACGAGGGGGCTGCCCCGGGGAGGCCCGCCGGGCGGCTTGCCGCCCCCTGGAAAGCGGTCCTCGGCTCCAAATCGTCGCCCCCGCTCGGGGCGGAAAGAATGCCCGCAACCGTCATGCGGCGGCTATATCCCGGCTGCGCGCGGATCGCCACCCGCGCGCAGCCGGAACGGAGGGCCGGTCCTCAGCTATGCGTGAGCACCGGGGTCGCCATCGAGGATTGCGCCAGCTGCACGGCCCCTGAGCCGACGGAGCCTGACGTCGAAATGATCGTATCCTGGCCTGACTGCGCCACCGCGAAACCCATGCCGGCGGCGCTGCCGACATGAAGCGACGCGACGATCTTGCCGTGGTCGAGCAGGGTCAACACGCCGCCCGCATAGCTCGCTGATGTCGGCGCTGTGTTCTTCAGCACGAGGCTCGCGAACGGATCCTCGGCGATGGAGCCAAGGAATTTTGACGGCTGGTCGAGCGTGAGCGTGCTGCTCGAATGCACGTTGACATGCTCGCCCGCCGAAACGCCGCTCTCGAATGTCACATGCGCGGCCGCGAACTTGCCTCGGCTCAGGTCGAACGTGCCGGAGCCGCTGACGGGGACCGCGAAGTCCGCCGTGCCGCCAATGTCGGTGAAACGCCCGTCGTTGACGAAGGCGCTGTGCGCGCCGCCGCTCACCGTGACCGAGCTGGAACCCTGCTCCAACGCGCTTCCCGTCAGCACGAAGCTGGCGTTCGGCGACAGACCGATCCGCAGGCTCCCCGGAATGCCGATCGCGGCCGGATCGGTTGTACCGATTGCGAGACTGCCGCTCTCGACCACATGGCCGGATACCGCGAAAGCGGCGTAGCGGGTCGGATATGGACCGGATGCCGGCCCGCTCGGCGCGTGCAGGGAGACGGTCCCGAGATTGACGTCCTGCAGCACGAGATCGGGAGAGCTCAGCGGCTGATCCGATCCGACATCGATGGTAACAGACGAAGAATCCGCCGAGCTGGCGTGAACGACGCCAGACTTGATGATGGCCGTGTCCCCGGGGTGCGGGGCGCCGGAAGGAGTCCAATGCGTTGCATTGCCAAAATTACTGTTGGAGCCGTCCCATGTGCGTGCGGTCACTCGAGCCTCCCGTGAGAAAGCGCTGCCTATGTTGCGCCTCCGGACGGACTCTAAAACCCACAGTTGCGTGCGGTCAAGGTAAGTTTGATCGCAAAACGAGCAAATCTGAACGCTTTCCAACTTTCGGAAGAAGACCGCAAACCTTTGCTGCCAAAGGCGCTGGCGTTATCGGCCGCGTCCCCGACTGTATCTCGACCCGGCGAAGCGGGCTGATCCTCTCATCTTCGTGATATTCACGGTCGCCACCTTTGGCCCGGGCGGCTGGCAAAGAAGTGAGGCAGAGCGGCGCGCGCGGCATGTTACGGGCTTGCTCATCAGCGCCGGTCACCATCAGCGTCGCGCACTGGATCTGGCACGGCCTGCGCGCGGGGAACATGGCGCTGCCGACCGCCGCCAATCCCAGGATCGAGACGGGCGGTCTGTGCGGCGAAAGCAAGTCGGCGATCCTCGACAGTGTGCGCGGGGCCTCGCGCGAGTTGGTCGCTCCCTACGCGACCCTCGTCGCCGCCGGTGCCGACATGCAGGAAGCCGAGCGTATCGCCTTGCGACTCAGCTGGTCGCTCGTGTCAAGCCCGATATCGGCTGCAACGGCACCCGGCGTCAGGCTTGTAGGCGGCCGGGCGCGGCTGCAGCAGACCCTCGCCGCCTATCCACGCGGCGTCCGGGTGCTCCAGGTATACGCACCCGGTCCGGGCGAGGCGCGCGTGTTCTACATCCGCCATCCCGACGCGGCGCATGGCCCGATCACCTCGCTCACCCTGACATCCCCGCCCGTCGTCATCGGAGACGGCCGGTCGACGATACGGGCGCTGCTAATGGCGCACCCGCGCGCGGGGCGCACGCCCAGCCTGTTCCTGCCCCATTTCGGCGACCGGCTGGGGGAGATCCCCGCGCGTGATATTGTCGTTGCGCTCGTATTTACCGGCAACCACTGCAAGGGCTCGGTGTTCCGGGATGGCGCGCACCTGATCACCGCCGCCCTCACCCGCCGCATCGACGCCTTCGCCCGCGACACCCCGGACTTTCATTTCGGCGCATCGACCTGCGCTGCCGGTCCGAGGAGGGGTTGCGCGCGTGGACGCCTCACGGTTTTCGAGGTCAACGGAGTCGGCTCGGAGGCGACGGACGTCTGGGAGCCCGCCTGCTCGCTGCGGGACGCCTGTGCCGCGCGGTTCGCGCACTACCGGGCGGCCTGGGAGATCGGCCGCGCCATGCGCGCGCGCGGCGGCTGGCCGGCCAGCTTACGGGAGCTCTACCGCGCCTGGACCCGGCAGCGGAGCCTGATCGCGTCCTACCCCATAACGACTAAAATATAAGCGGGCGTTTTGCACGGTCGGCACTCTCTTCATCTAGCCGGAACCAATTTCGGCAAGACTGGCCCATAAGGGCGGACCTGACGAAGTGCGACCCGCGCCGCCCGGTGCGGACGAGGAGACTCCCGAATTGTCTGTTCGACGCGGCCTGGCCTGGATGAGCTTGTCCCAGGGCGGATTCTTCCTGCTTCAATTCGGCGGGTCGGTGGTGCTGGCCCGGCTGCTGACGCCCTACGAAATGGGCGTCTACGCGGTCGCGGCGGCGATCACGGGCGTCCTCAGCGCCATCCAGGCGTTCGGCCTCGCGGGTTTCGTCGTGCGCGAGCATGATCTGTCCCCGGAACTCCTCGCCAGCACCTTTACCGTGAACGCCGGACTCGCCGCGCTGCTGTCGGCGGCCGTCGCCGCGCTCAGCACGTTCGGCGGGCATTTCCTGCACGAACCCGGCGTGCAGCAGGTCATGCTCGTGCTGGCCCTGCTGCCGCCGCTCGGCGCGTTCGAGTTCGTGCCGTCCACCAGCCTGGAACGAAGGGGGCGGTTCAAGGCGATCGCCCTCGTCAGCCTGGCGCGCATGCTCTCGGCGACCTCCCTCACTGTCGGTCTGGCATTCGCCGGCTTCAGCTACATGAGCATTGCCTATGGCAACCTGGCCGGCGCCGTCGTCAGCCTCGCCTGCTTCAATGTCGCCGGACGCCGGCATGTCAGCCTCCGCCTGAGCCTCGCGGAGTGGCGGCGGATTACCCGGTTCGGGTTCCAGATGATGGCGATCTCGGGCGTGAACGCGATGTCCGGCCGGGCCGCCGAGTTCCTCATGGGCCGGCTGCTCGGCCTGAGCGCGCTCGGCCTCTATTCCCGCGCTTCGAGCCTGAACGGCCTGCTCTGGGACAATATCCATCTCGTCATCGGCCGCGTGGTGTTCGTCGATCTCGCTGACCTGCGCCGCCGGGGCGTGTCGCTGCGGGCAGGCTACCTGCGCACGGTGGAAACCGTCACCGCCCTGCTCTGGCCGGCCTTTGCCGGCTTCGCCGTGCTCGCGGCCCCGCTGATCGAGACCGTGTACGGCGAGAGATGGATCGGGGCGGCACGGCCTCTCAGCCTGCTCTCGGTCGCCGCCATCGTGCTGGTGTCGATTACGATGACGTGGGAGATCTTCGTCGTCTGCCACGAGACGGGGCGGCAGGCGCGGTTCGAGGTGTTCCGGGCGGCGGCCGGACTCGCGTTGTTCGCGGGCGGCTGTTTGGTCAGCCTGACCGGAGCCGCGCTCGCCCGCGTCGGCGAGGCGGTCTTCTCGCTGTTCCTGTATCGGCCGCATCTTGAGCGCATGACGGAGACGACGCTCGGCGACTTTCTGCCGTTGTACGCGCGCAGCGCGGCGCTGACCGGGGTCGCGATCGCGCCCTCGGTCCTGCTGATGACCGCGCATGGCTGGTCCGCGCACACGCCTTTCCTGCAGGTGCTGGCGGCGACCGTGGCCGGGGTGGCGGGGTGGCTGCTCGGACTGCGGCTGCTCGGACATCCGCTGCTGCCGGAGTTGCTCAAGGGCGTCGCCGTGTTGAGGCGAGGCGGCTATCCCGGCCGTTCGGCGAGAGACACGCCCGTCTGAACACGCCTCGCGCCTGTATGCGCCGACGATGGGCCAGATTGCGTCCCAAACGGGTTTTCCGCAAGCAGGCTGACGCTGCCGGTTAGGGACAGAGACCAAAGGGCGGCGCTTCCTTACAGCCCCGGGGGATGTAGCGTGGTCCAGGCTTGCGGCGATGCGGCACCGCGCGAGGTTGTCCTGCTCCGGTTGAGCAAGTTCGACGACGCCGCCCGCTCATTTGCTGCCCGGATCGCAAACGAGAGCTGCCGGAAGCTCGTGTGCCTGGTCGACGAGCGCAAGGGGCCGATCGACGCGTCGCCGTACGGGAAAGTGTCGGTGACCAGAAGCGCGTGCCGCGACCTCAGCCTGTACTGCCCGGACGATTTCGCTTGGCGATGCAGCGATTACGGGCTTTATCTCGCCCAAGCAATATCCGGACCCGCCCCGCTTCTGGCTGATCGAGTTCGACGTGCGCATCTCCGGCCGGAGTCTCGGCGACTTTTTCGCTTTTTTCTCCGGCTCGGAAGACGTGGACCTGCCAGCATCGCGGTACACGCCCACTGATCGTAACTGGTACTGGCGTCACACGATGGCGGATTCGTGCGTCAGCGTGTATCCTGTTTGTTTGCCATCCTGCGCGTCTCTTCCACCGCCATTGATCGGCTGCTCACGGACAGGAGAGAGCTTTCGAGAAAGCGAAGCCGCCGCAAGCAATGGCCGAACGACGAGAGCTTCGTCGCGACAACTCTTGCAAAGAGCGGGTTCGTGGTTCGAGACCTCAACAGCTTCGGGCAGACGCTGTATAGCGAAGAGACGATGTCGTTCTTCGGACCGCGACAGGGTGAAGCCCTCGGGCTGGAGAATGCCGACGTCCGTCTCTATCACCCGGTCCTGTTCGGCGCCGACTATAACTCCAAGATAGAGCGCCTAGAACGGATGGCGCGCGGAGAAAATCGCTTCAGACGCTACGGACAAAAAAATCATCAGGGGAATCAGGCTTCCGTTCAGGTGAACAATCACGCCCGGACAGCTGACAAGGCCCTCGCATCGCGTTCTGGCCGAGATCAAAAAGCCCTTACGACACGCATGTCAACGAACAGATCTTCTTGTTTCCGCTGGATTCCACTTTTGGCAAGGAATTCCCGGGCCTCCTTTACGGCCGGCTCAACGCTATAGGTTCTCGCAACCTCCCTCAGATGCTCGATCGGAGTGGCATCCACGATTCCCATCGACATGCCATGCTGCTCCGCGATCACTGACCACGATACGTCTATTCCCCACGCCCAGCGAAGCGGCGGGAAGGGCACCACGAAAGGAATGATGTCGCGGTGAAACGCCGTGACTGGGCCACACTCCACAAACTTGGTCGCGCGCGCGAGGGTGTTCCATTTCCGATAGTTGAAGGTGAACGTCGCGTAGGAGAGGCAGCGATGGGCCGGCTGCGCGACCTTGAGATGCATCGCCTCGGCAATGTAAAGGAAGTCATCGAGGAACGACGGAGGAAACGCAACGTCGTCATCGGTCACGATGAGCCAGTCGAACTCGCTCAGATCATGCGACTGCAATGCGTGATTGATGTTGTCGAACTTGCCGCGCGCGCCCATCGGAGCCACGCAGGTGGATACGCGATGACGCGATTCGCTGATCTTGGCGAGCACGTGCTGCAGATCCTGGGCACGGGCCGGCACCTCGACAGCCGCCACCAGCACCTTGCGCTCTGGCAACGAGCGCGCCTTGCACCTGACGGCGCCCATCTCGGACGCGATCCGAAGATCGAACAGGGGATCGAAAAAGCCGGCGATCCGGCGGCGCTGCCAGAAGTGCTTCTGAGGAAGCTCGGAATCGAAAAGATCGGTTTCCATATAGGCTCTCGGTCGTAGATTGCCCGACACTCAAACTACCAGGCTCATACCACACGTCTGCGGCACAGCAAATCAGCCCTGCCAAAGCTGACCTCGAACCGGTTGGGCCGTCAGCAGCAGAAACCCGCTTCGTCGCCGCCGCCGTGGTGTTCCTTGCGGGGCTGCGTAGGCCCTTGAACCGCAATAACCATGCCCGTCCGATCAAATGCGCTTGAGGTCTCGCGTCCGCTCCGGACTGCTTGGGCCCGGGCGGCAAATGTCATCCTTTTGACACAGGGTCGCCCGGAAATGTATCCGGCACATCAACAGTCGACGGATTACATGGACGCGACGACATCTATAGTGATTGGTGCGGTCCCTGGCGATGGAGTCGACAGCTTAGCCGATGCGTTCTCTGTTTTACATGCGTTCGCGTGGCCATCCAGCCGCTTCCGCTCAACTGGCGACCCGTCCAGGCCTCCGGACCAGAGTGGGAGAGCGCAATCGTGGGCCTGCATCTCGCCGAGCCAGCCGATCATACCCGACCGGGATCGCCGCCACTGTCGCGCAGCGATCTGTCCAGGGGCTAAGTTAATGGTTTCGTTACGGTCGGAGTGCTGCTATCCACAAGGCAGGCTGCGTCAGAGGAACTCATGGACAGCGCGACGGAAATCGGGGTACTTTCGCCGCCGGTGCCCCGTAGCGGCCCCATAGGGGACGGCGACGCCGTGCTCGTCTCCATCGTGATGCCGGCCTTCAACGCGCAGTCCTATATCGGGGCGGCGATCGCCTCGGCGCAGGCCCAGACGGAGGCCCGGATTGAAATCCTGGTCGTCGACGACGGGTCGACCGACCGGACCGGGGACATCGTCAAGGCTGCGGCCGAGGGGGATGCGCGGATCCGATATATCCGGATGGAGGTCAACGGCGGCCCCGCCGCGGCCCGCAACCGGGCCCTCGCGCTGGCCCAGGGCGACTGGATCGCCCTCCTCGACGCCGATGACCGCTTCCACCCGCGCCGGCTCGAGCGTCTGATTGCGCTCGCCGGGCGGACAGGCGCCGACATCGTGTCGGACAACCTGCTCGTCTGCCATCCGGCCGGGGATGCGCCCGATTCTGTAATGATCCCGCATCAGCAGCTCGCTGAAGACACGCTGCTATCGATGACGACCTTCATCGAGGGCAATATCGGCAGCCGAAGATATCCCCGCTGCAGCTACGGCTTCATGCAGCCGCTGTTCCGCCGCGAGTTCCTGGAAGCCAACAGCATCGTCTACGATGAGCGGAACCGGTTTTCCGAAGATTTTCTGTTCTATATCGAGTGCCTGGCGCGCGGCGCGAAGTGGTGGGTGACCCCGGAGCCGATGTACTTCTACACTATTCGCAAAGGATCACTCACCGAGCAGCAATCCTCGGCCGATCTGATGCGTCTTCGAAGCGCCGCGCATAAAATGCTGGCCGACCCCGAAACGGCGCTCGATCCCTTGCTCTTCCGCGCGCTGCGCCGGCATTGCAGCAAGATTGACCGCAATTACTATTATCGGGCGTTCACTGACGCCGTCAAAGCTCGGAGACTTGGGGACGCGGCACAGTTGCTGTTCGAGAGCGGGGCGAGCCTCAATCACGTGCTCCGGGAGAGTCTGCGGCAGGCACCGGTGATTTGCGGAAAGGCGCTGCGCGGTGGCTACTGGCGGAAGGCAACGCCGGCCCTGGTCTCGATCCGGCGCACCTTCGGGTCGGGCAACACCAGCCCCTGATTCGCCTCGTGTTCAGCTACGCAAGAACGTCTCGTATCGCTGGTCGAAGATCGACCGGAACTCGTGCGACATCGTGAAGCCGCCGGGATCGTCGTCGATCAGGCCGGGAATTTGCGAGTGATGGCAGGCCACCGCCCGGCGCTTGGCTTCGAGCCTCGCGCCAATATCGACCCTGAACCCGTCGAGCTCTCCGCGCGGCAGCCACGTCCTGGCTGACAGCGTCCAGCCCCAGACCGGGTAACACAACAGACGGATACCGGCTGCCGTCGCCACGGCGCGGCCCAGGCGGTAGGTCGCCAGGTGATCGGGATGCGGGTCATGCCGCCAGGTCGCGCAGACCGTGCCGACGCCCTGGGACCGGGCAAGCCCGGTCAGGGTCGCGGCCGCCCGGTCGAACGCCGGCCCCCGGTGCGGCGCGCGTCCGTCCGGCAGCCCCAGGAAGGTCAGGCACGAAGACGGCACACCGAGTTCGGCCACGGCCGCCCGGACCTCCTCTTCGCGCAACGCTTGCAGCCGCGCCGCCGGATACACCTTCGACTTGGGGTGGCTGGCGGTGCCGTCCGTCACCACGGCGACGAAGACGGCCTGGCCTCGCGCGCGCGCCTCTGCGATCGCACCGCCGCAACCAAGGCTCTCGTCGTCGGGATGCGGCGCTAGCACCAGAAGCGGTCCCTCCCCGATGAGCGCCTCCAGACCAGCGACCGGAAGCCCGCGCATTTCCCGTAGAACATCGAGGGCGTTCGTCATCGGCCGGAGGCGGCGCAGAAAGCGGGAGGGTATCAGACGCATGCGAAGCAGCCTCGATTGATATCAGTGCGATCCTGCATCTCAGATCGTAACATCGAGCCAACGGAAACGGCGCCGACCGGGCGTTCCCCGCCTACTTCGCCGGGAGCCACACGACGACCGCCGCGGGCGCATCACCGACCGAACCGGACCCTCGCTCGATGCGCCATCTGTAGCCGAGCGCCTGGACCGCCTTGCCGAGCGCACGGGCGGTGCTGTGATCCCGCTCGTCGTAGTAATTGATCGTCGCCACAGCCGGTGCATTACCCTCGGCTTCGGTCCTCACGGCTCCGCCCCCCGAGGCCGCACCGGCTTGCGCTGCGAGCCGCTGCGCGTCCGTGGCTCCTTCCAGCGAACCTTCGGGGTAATGAATAACGAGCGCCGGCTGAGCCGCTCCGGCCCCGGCCGCTCCCGCGGCCCGCCTTGCAGGCGCGGGCGCGGCGGGAGCGGTCAACGGCCTGGGCAGGGCCTCCTGAACCGCATCCTGAGACGCAGGTGGCGAGGGCCGGACTGGCACGGCGGCGCTCGGCTCAGGGCGGGGGGGCAGCGCCTCCGGTAGATGCGTGGTCAAGGCAAGTGCCGGAACCGGGGCGGGCGGGGGTGCGGGCGTGGTCGGCGCTTCGATTGCCGCACGTCCGGCCTGCGCCGGTCCCCGAACCGCAGGCGGAAGAGGCGGTCCCGCGATGGACAGGGCAATCACACAACTCCCGGCCGCCATGAGCAAAACCACCCAGAACGCACCCAGAGAGCGCCATGTGAGCAGCGGGGCGGGCTCGCGCCCCGGCTGGTCAACCGGAACCGGAACGCGGGCGTCCCGCGTGGGCGCATCCTGTCCCGGCCTTCGAGCGTGCGCGCTGCCCCTTGCGCGCTCGTCGGCGAGCCGGTCGTAGACCAGATGCAGAGTGTCGAGTTCGTCTTGTTCGGAGGTATGCAAGAGCGAAAGATCTTCTTTCGAGGGCATGCCGGCCACGCTGGGTGACGGCAGAGGGGCCGCTGACAACCCGCGCGCTGGGAGTGACTTGGTCGGGGCAATCGGCACGTCGCGGCGCGCGTGTCAACCGATCGCGGCCGCTTTCCCGGCCAGCGCCGCCGCGCCGCAGGCGGGCGGGCTACCGGGGCACGAGCCTGCGGTACAAGTGCCACGTCCCATGTCCGAGTACGGGCATGACCACAATCAGGCCGAGGAACAGCGGAATGGAGCCAACGACCAGCCCCGCTGCAACGGCAAGGCCCCAAAGCGCCGTTGCCGCCGGGTTGGCGGCCGCAGCCTGCACCGAGGTCCAGACCGCGGTCTGGAGATTGACTCCCCTGTCGAGCATCAGCGGGAAGGAGACGAAGCTGATCGCCAGCACCACTACCGCAAACAGGAAACCGACCGCGAACCCCAGCACGATCATGGCCCAGCCGGCAGCACTGGTGAACACGTCCCGGGCGAAGGCGGAGACCGACACAGGCGGGAGGGGGCCGAGCGTCATGTCGTAGATTCCCGTCGCGGTCGCCAGCCACAGCACCAGAATGACGACCAGCATGAGCCCGAGCAGCACGATCGAGCCGACCGACGGAGACTGGAACACGCCGAGCGCCGCCGCGGCGCCGCCAGTCTCCCCCAATTCCCGCCGGCGGCTCATTTCGTAGAGTCCGATCGCCGCGAATGGACCGACCAGGGCGAAGCCGGAAGCCAGCGGGAACAGCAGCGGCAGCATGTCGTAGCCGGACGCCATCCGGCCGAACACGAGGCCCAGCACCGGATACATGATGCAGACGAAGATGACGTCCGTACGGTTCGCCGTGAAATCCTGGAACCCCAGCGCCAGCGCCGCCTTGATGTCGTCCGTGCCGATCCGGCTGACGGGCAGCGGCCCGCTCAGCGGGGCGGCATCCGCCTGCCGCATGTCCCGGCTCATCGCGCCGAGCGTGGTGCCGGCTTCTTTGACCCGATCCACCCCCCATTCGATCGGATTGCGTATGCTCATGGCGCTGCTCCGGACAGTTGATTTTTTGGCGCCGGACGACCACGAGCGATCCCGGCCCCGCACCGCCTGATCATAGATGCGATTGATGACGTTTGCAGCTAAATCGGTCCGCGCCGCCGGCGGGCACCGAAGCACGGAGGAGGCGGAGCACGAAGGCCGCAGCCCCGCCCTTCCTACTTGAGCGGCACCTCACGGCCGATCGAGCGCTGGATCAAGCGCCGCAGCGCCTGCGGGGTGAGCTTGCGAAATGCCACACGGCTCAGAACCTCGGGATAGAGCTGCGGTTGGACCAGCGCCTTGGCTTCCCGAAACCGTGCTTTGCTCAGCAGACGAGCCGCCGTGCCGCTCCAGGCTCTCCGCAGGGCTGACCGATTCGCCGGCGTCACTTCCCCGATATGCTTGATCAGGGCGCGGCGCACGAACCGGCAATCCCCGAGATCCAGCTCGAACGGTCGATAGCTCGCCAGCTCCAGCAACTTGGCGGCGACGGCGATCTCGAGATGATCCGTCTCGGGCCGGGTCAGCTGCCGCGCACCCAGCCGGAACAACCGCTCGAGCAACTCGGCCCGGACATACTCCATCAGCGCGTCTTTGCTGAACGTCAGGTCGGGCTTTCCCTCTCGGCGCCGCAGGGAGGAGATGCTGGCGAGCTCGGAGCTGAGCGCGGCGATGCGCCCGTTCGCGACCGACGAGCTGCTGATACTGTCCGCATGCATGCGGTAATCGCCGAGCACGTCATCCAAATTGTGCAGCCGCCCTAATTCCTGCAACCGCCAGAACAGGTCGGTATCCTCGGCGTGGAACACGTAGCGGTAGCCGCCAATCCGCTCCACGGCGGCACGGTGCGTCATCAAGAAGGGATGCGGAATGTAAGGGCCGATCGAGGGAGCCCAATGCGGGTTCGCCTGTTCGGGAGAGACCAGCCGCGCGACATGGCCGAGCGGGCGGCCGTTCTCGTCGATGTGGCGAACGGCGCCTCCAACCGCCACGAAATCCGGGTGGGACCGCAGGAAGGTGAGCTGCTTCTCCAGCCTGTCCGGGTCCGCCAGGTCGTCCCCGTCATGCCGGGCGAGGAACCCCGAACGGCAATGCCGGAGTCCGGTGTTCAGCGCGTCGACAATGCCGCCATTCGCCTCCTGAGCGACGACTTCGATGCGCGGGTCGGCCTCCGCCAACCCGGCGAGGATAGAAGAGGTTTCGTCCGTCGATCCGTCGTCGACGACCACGATCCTGATGTCCCGTAGGGTTTGTGTCTGGATACTTTCGACGGCGCTCTTAATCGTCTTCGCCGCGTTGAATACTGGGATAAGCACGTCTACCAGCGGATCGGGCATGCTGCGTCCCAGAGGTGATCGCTACAACCGAGCTTAGCAGAGGAAGGGCACCCCGGAAACCCTCGGCCGATCCCTCACCGTCGCGGGCAACCACGCTTTTCCAGGCCGGTTGCACGGTACTGCAACAAGCGCGAGACAGACTCCTGGTTCTCGGCCACTATTCTGGGTGGGAAGCAATCTCCGCTTTTAAGGAGGCGCGACCCATGCTAACAACCTGACAAGTTGGGTCGCCCTCCGGGGCAAACAAGGCTGTGTTGGAGGAAATGATGCTGCAAGCGACCGCCGGCCCTGCGCGCAAAGGGATGGCCGCGCCCGCCGGAAGCTACCGCTGGGTGATCATCGGCCTGCTGTTCGTCATCACGACGATCAACTACATGGACCGCAACCTGCTCGGCGTGCTGAAGCCGACCATCCAGGGCGACCTGCACTTCAGCGAGACCGAGTACGGCGAGATCGTGTTCGCCTTCAGTATGGCCTACGCGGCGGGTTACGCCAGCATGGGCGCCTTCACCGACAGGGTCGGCATCCGGATCGGCCTGGCGGTCGCGGCGATCATCTGGTGCGCCGCCTCGACCGCGCACGGGCTGGTCACGTCGGTCGCTGGCTTCACCGCCGCCCGTATCGCTCTCGGGATCGGCGAGGGCGGCAATTTCCCGACCTGCATCAAGGCGGTCGCGACGTGGTTCCCGGTGAGGGACCGCGCCCTGGCTACCGGAATCTTCAACTCGGGTTCCAACATTGGCGGCCTGGTCGCGCCGCTGATCGCGGCGTTTGTCACGGCGTATTGGGGGTGGCAGGCGGCGTTCTATGTCACCGGTCTCGTCGGCTTCATCTGGGTCGTGTTCTGGTTCACGATGTACCGGGCGCCGGAAGAACATCCCAAGGTATCACCGGCCGAGCTGGCCTACATCAACAGCGACCCTGAAATCCCGATGAAGAAGATCCCCTGGGCCCTGCTGTTCAAATATCCCGGCACCTGGACCTATATCGTCGGCGCCGTTCTCACGAATCCGGTCTGGTGGTTCTACAACAACTGGGTGCCAAGCTTCCTGTTCTCGAAATTTCACGTCAACCTGCTCGCCCTGGGGTTGCCGCTGGTCGTTATCTACCTGATGACCGATGTCGGCTCGATCGCCGGCGGCTGGTTGTCCGGCCGGCTGATCAAGGTCGGGTTCGGCGTGTTTACCGCGCGCAAGCTGGCGCTGCTGGCGTGCGCCTGCTGCACGATCCCGGTCTTTCTGGCGCCGGACGTGGGCTCGATCTGGCTCGCGGTCCTGCTGATCGGCCTCGCGATGGCGGCGCACCAGGGGTTCTCGGCCAACCTGTTCACCCTGGTTTCGGACACCATGCCGAAGAACGCGGTGGCGGGCGCGGTCGGCCTGGGCGGCGCGATCAGTTCGATCCTGGCCGGCTTCTCGGCCATCGTGATCGGCCACGTCCTCGATGTAACCCACAACAACTACACGCTGGTGTTCTTCGCCTGCGCCGGCGCCTACGTGGTGGCGGTTGTTTTGGTTCACTTCATCCTGCCGAGGCATCGCAGCCAGCTCATCGACGCGATGGCGACCCCGGCCTGAGCGTCGCTTCCCCCGGAGCGCATCTCCGGGGGAAGCCTGCCCCCCGCGCTTTAGCGCCCCCATCTCAGCACCAGCGGATCGGTGCGGCGGGCAATCTCTACCAGCCCGGCGCGCGTGGCCGGATGCAGCGGCAGGACCGGGTGGCGCGTCATGTCCGAGCGGATCACCCCGCCCTCCTTCATCAGCGCCTTGGCCGCGAGCAGGCCGCACTGGCGATTCTCGTAGTTGATGAGCGGCAGCCAGCGCTGGTACGCGGCCGCCGCCGCCTCCCTGTCGCCCGCGGCATGCGGGTCCACGATTTCGCGGATGCCGTCCGGGTAGCCCGCGCCGGTCATCGCACCGGTGGCGCCCGCGTCGAGGTCGGCCATCAGCGTGATCGCCTCCTCGCCGTCCCAAGGCCCCAGGATCGCGTCGCCGCCTTCGGCAATCAACGCCCGCAATTTGCCCGCCGCCTGCGGCACCTCGATCTTGAAATAGGAAATATTCCCGATCTCGCGCGCCATCCGGGCGAGCAACGGAACGGAGAGCGGCGTGCCCGCGACCGGCGCGTCCTGGATCATCACCGGGATCGAGACGGCGTCCGACACGCGCCGGAAGAACTCGTAGAGGCCGATCTCGGGCACCCGGATGGTCGCGCCGTGATAGGGCGGCATGACCATCACCATCGAGGCGCCCGCTTCCTGCGCGCGGCGGCTGCGCTCGGCGCAAATCTGCGTTCCGAAATGGGTCGTCGTCACAATGACCGGCACGCGTCCCGCGACGTGCCCGAGCACGCAGTCCATCACCCGCTCCCGCTCCGCGTCCGTGAGCACGAATTGTTCGGACCAATTGGCGAGGATGCAGATGCCGTGCGAGCCGGCGTCGATCATGAAATCCACGCAGCGCTTCTGGCCGTCGAGGTCCAGCTCGCCCTGTTCATCGAACACGGTCGGCGCGACCGGGAACACGCCGCGATAGGTGGATGTAGCCATGACGGGTGCCTCGCTGGTTCAGTGAGCGGCCAAGGGCGGAGCCGCGGCGGCCGTAGGTGAGCTCGACTGGCGTTGCGGCTCGATCCAGAACGTCGGGATCGCGCCGGCGAGCAGTAAACAAGCCGATCCGGCTAAGGGCAAAGCCCAATTGCCGGTATTTGTCGATCTGTCCGTTCGGGCGTGAGCGGCTGGCGGGCCTGGACCGTGTCCGGCGCATCGGGGATGCTGTCCTGACCGTCCGAGCCGGAGGAACACGCCATGCCGACCGATGCCGAGATTGTGGCCGCGCTGAGGGAGGTCGCCACCGCCACCCTGACGACCGTGCTGCTGAAGAAGGGCCTCCGCAACGTCTGGATGCGCGGGGCCAAGCCCCTGCTGCCGGATCAGCCCCGCATCGCCGGCCGCGCCTTTACGCTCCGCTTCGTGCCGGCGCGGGAGGATCTGGCGACCCCGGCCTCCTGGGCCTCGCCAGTCTCGACGCGGGCGGCGATCGAGGCGATGCCCGAAGGCTGCATCGCCGTGGTGGATGCCATGGGCGTTACGGATGCGGGCATCTTCGGCGACATCCTGTGCGCGCGCATGCGGAAGCGCGGCGTCGCCGCGCTGGTCACGGACGGCGTGGTGCGCGACTTCGCGGGCGTGCTCGGCACCGGGCTGCCGGTCTGGTGCCAGGGGACCGCAGCGCCCGCGTCGGTCACCGGCCTCACCTTCGTCGCCTGGCAGCAGCCGGTCGGCTGCGGCGGGGTCGCGGTGTTCCCGGACGATGTCGTCGTGGTGGACCAGGACGGCGCGGTGCTGATCCCCGCCGCGCTCGTGGAAGGCGTGCTGGCCGAGGCGGCCGAGCAGGAGCGCATGGAGGCGTGGATCATGCGGGAGGTCGGGCGCGGCGCCTCCCTGCCCGGCCTCTATCCGATGAACGAGGAGACCCGGGCGCGCTATCAACGCTCGGCCGGCAAGCCGCCCGGGTGAAACGAACGGGGGCCGGCTGCGTCGAAGCGGAGCGAACCCCGGAGCCGCCCGTGCCATGCCGAGCCTGACCGCACCCGTCCGGACCCTCCGGTGAGGGCGCATTTCCGCAAGCTCGTCGGCGACCTCGCCGAGACATTCTGGTTGCTGCCGGGGATCATGATCGCGATTGGCATCCTGGCGGGCGCCTTCTTCGTGGACCTGGACCGCTGGGGCTGGGTGCCGGAATGGCTGATCAGCAGCTCCTGGCTGTACAACGGCGGCGCGACCGGCGCGCGCACGTTGCTGGGCGCGGTCGCGTCATCGACCATCGGGGTCGCGGGCACCGTCTTCTCCATCACCATCGCGGCCCTGTCGCTGGCCGCCGGGCAGATGGGGCCGCGGCTGCTGCGCAACTTCACGCGCGACCGCGGCAACCAGCTCACGCTCGGCGCCTTCCTCGGCACGTTCTCCTACAGCATGATGGTTCTACGCAGCGTGCGCACCGAGAACGAGGGTGCGTTTATTCCGCACCTCGCGCTCGGCGTCGGCATGCTTCTCGCCTTTGTCTGCGTGGCGACACTGGTGTTCTTTGTCGGCCACATGGCCGGACGCATCAACGTGGACACGGTCATCAGCCTCGTCAGCGAGGACGTCCGATCGACCATCGGGCGACTGACCTCCAGGCGTCCGCAACCCCGTTCCCCGCCGCCCGGATACTGGCGGGAGGCCGTACCGGTGATGGATCACCGGCGCGGCTACATGCAGCAGCTCGACGGCGACGGCCTTGCCGACTGGGCCGCCGAGCACAAGACCGCGCTGCGGCTGCTGGTCCGGCCCGGGGATTACGTGTTCCCCGGCGCGCCGGTCGCGTTGATGATGCCGGAAGTCGAGGGCGTCGAGGACGCGATCGCGGAGGCGACCGCGCTCGGAGAACAGCGCGTCAGTTCGGCCGACCTCGAATTCGCCGTGCGGCAACTGGTCGAAGTGGCGGTCCGCGCGCTCTCGCCCGGCATCAACGACCCTCATACCGCAATGAGCGTGCTGGATCGGCTCGGCGCCGCGCTGTGCGATCTCGTGCCCCTGCACCTCTCGACGGGCCTCCTGCTTCGCGAAGACCGGATCGCGCTCGAGGTGCCGAGCGTCGATTACGACGGGCTGACGGATGCGATGTTCCACATGATCCGGCAGAACGCCGAAGGCAGCGCCGCCGTGCTGATCCGGATGATTGAGGTCCTGACGGCCGTCGCCGGTTGCGAGCACGATCCGGTCCGGGTCGCGTCGCTGCGGCGGCATGCCGACCTGGCGCTCAGCGACGCGGAACGCGACGTCGCGACCCCCGCCGATCTGCGGGATGTCCGGACCCGCCACATGCGGTTCTTGGCCATGCTTCGGGACGGCCCGGTCGGTCACATGGGCGCGCTCCATCGCTGATGATCCGAGCGCCGGTCGAACTTTTCCCGGCAGCACGAACTTGAAGCGCCGGAGGAGGGCCGATCAGGCAACGCTCCGATGAACTGACCTGACCGGCAATCGCGCGGCCATGGTTGAAAGGAGCGGCATGCATCTTCTTGGTATCAATTGGGTCGGAGTGAACGCCGAGAACGGGCGCAAGCTCCTGCTCTCCTTTGTGTTCATCGTAGTCCTGCTGTTCGGCGGCATGGTCTTGCGGGGACTGGTCGGGCTTGCTCTCCGGCGCACCGACTATCAGACCGTGCAGACGCGATTCTGGGCCCGGCAGGCCATAAGTCTGATCACGGCGGTGGTGCTTATCCTTGGGCTGCTGTCGATCTGGTTCAACGACCCGACCCGCCTCGCGACCGCGTTCGGTCTCCTCTCGGCCGGCCTCGCCTTCGCGTTGCAGCATGTGGTGACTTCCATCGCGGGATATTTCGTGATCCTGCGCGGCTCCACCTTCACCGTCGGTGACCGTATTTCAATGGGCGGCGTGCGCGGCGACGTGCTGCGGCTCGGTTTCATTCAGACAACGATCATGGAAATGGGGCAGCCATCCAGCGTGCAGGGCGCGGACCCGGCGATGTGGGTACGAAGCCGCCAGTTCACCGGCCGCATTGTCACCGTCAGCAATTTCAAAATCTTCGCGGACCCCGTGTTCAATTACAGCCGCGACTTCCTGTTCATCTGGGAGGAAATGGTCATTCCGATCACCTATCAATCCGACCGCGACCGCGTCGAAACCATTCTGATCGAAGCGGCGCGGCAGCACGCCATCGATCCGACCATCATGGCCGTGGATTCGAAGCGAAGGCTGCAGCAGCAATTCGGCGTGGAACCAATCGATCTCGATCCGAAAGTGTTCTACCGGATCACCGACAACTGGCTCGAGTTGACCGTCCGGTTTATCGTTGGCAAGCATCGCATCCGGGGCGCGAAGGATGCGATGAGCCGGTTCATCATCTCCGAACTGGACGCGGCCGGCATCGGCATCGCATCCGCCACATACGACATCGTCGGGCTGCCCCCGATCGAGCTGCAACGGAATGCGGGCATGCGAGGAGCATCGCGGCCACTCTGATCTCGCCCCGGCGATTCCGCTGATAAGCCATCCCGAGGAGTCATCATGGTCCGGATCGGCCTGCTGCTGCTGGTGCCGCTCGCCCCCGCACTCGAGTACGGCTTGGGCGCGCCCTCAATCTGGGTGTTTGCCGCCGGCATTGCCGGAATCGGGGTTCTGGGCGAATGGATTCGCGCAGCAACGGACCAACTCGCGCTGCATACGGGGCCTGCTATCGGAGGGTTGCTCACAGTCAGCCTCGGCAGCGTCGCCGAGCTGTTGCTGGCCCTATTCGTGCTGATGCGCGGCGAGAGCGACGTCGTGCATGCGCAGATCACCGGCTCCATCATGGGTACGAGCCTGCTCGGACTTGGGCTTGCGATCGTGGTTGGCGGCGTGACCCGCGAGCGCCAGAAGTTCAAGCGCGAGAGCGCCGGGCTGCTGTCGAGCCTGCTGATCCTGGCCGTGATCGCGCTCCTCCTGCCCGCCATGGTCGACTATACCGGGCGCAGCGTCAGGCACACGGCGGATATGGGCGTGACCGACGAGGAACTCAGCATCGCCGTCTCGACGGTGCTGCTGTTGCTGTATGGCGCGAACCTGGTCTTCACCCTCATCACGCATCGCGATGTCTTCGCACGGGACAAGGAAGGACCGGAGAGGCCCCGCTGGCCGGTGTGGCTCTGCCTCGTTCTGCTCGTCGGCGCGACCGCCGGGGCCGCGCTCGAAAGCGAACTCGTCTCCGGGGGCCTCACGAACACGGCCACCGTTCTGCACATCACGCCGCTGTTCCTCGGCGTAATCGTGCTTGCGCTGATCGGAACGATCGCCGATCTGTTCGCGGCGGTGTTCTTTGCGAGGCAGGATCAGATGGGCCTCGTTATGAGCATCTGTCTCGGGTCGGCGATTCAGGTCGCGCTGGTGGTTGCGCCGCTGCTCGTCATCCTGTCCTGGCTGCTCGGCAGTCCTATGACCCTCGTATTCCAGAACCCGCTCGATCTATTCGCCATCACCTTTACGACTTTTATCGTCAACGCCATTGCGGGCGACGGCGAGACGACCTGGTTCGAGGGGGTGCTGCTGCTTGGCGTGTACGCGGTCTTCGCGACCGCATACTTCTTCGCCTGACAACGAGCCCCGCGCCCCTTCGGACGACGTGTATGGAGAGATTTTCATTCTCGACCGAACCCGATCGGTTCGGTGGCGTTGGGATGCGGGGTGTGCAACTGAGGCGCTTGCGCCCGAGGAATGAGGTCAAGCTAATGCTGAAATGGGCGTTGATTTTCTTCATAGTTTCTATAATCGCGGGCTTCTTCGGTTTTTCCGGCGTATCATCGGCGACGGCCGGCCTCGCAAAAATCCTGTTCTTCATCGCCATCGCGATCTTCGTCATCTTCCTGCTGCTCGGCCTGTTCGCGGGCCAGGCGATCGTCTGATTCGGCATCAGGTCGTCAGCCGGGATGGGCAGCACGGAAAGGCGTGCGTAAAGGCGGCGCGAGGACAATCCGATCTTTGCAAAGGTTCTTCGCGCTCCCGCGACGCGATCTTTGGCGATCATCGGCTGACGCTGGGGCAGGCCACCGCCCGGCTGGACGGTTTCCCGCAACACGCCGGTGCGATCGTCATTCGTGTGCCGGGTCGCCAGTCTTCCTGGGCCGTGCTCTGGACGGCGCGGGGGCGGTCGCGACGAACCCGGCAACGCTCGACGCGTGGCAGGCCGGGACGGAAGCGGGCTGGCGCGCCCTGGCCGAGCGCTGCTCCTACGACGGCCCGTTTGCCGACGCCGTGAAATCCTCGCCGCATGCCTTGCGGCTGCTCACCTACGAGGACACCGGCGCGATCGCAGCCGCCGTGACGACCTCGTTGCCAGAGGTGATCGGCGGAAAGCGGAACTTCGACTACCGCTACCTCCTGGCTTCGCGACAGCGGCATGATCGTCCGTTCGTTCATCCGCTTCGAGCCGGACGGCCTCCAGGCGCGACAGTATCTCCGCGGTGTCTGCAGCCAGCTCGGAAGAGGTTACCATCGGCCGCTAGAGACCCAGAGGCCAGCCGTCGGCGGCGGAAGCGTGCCGCCGCGACGCAAGCTGTCGGTCGCGGGATATCGCGAGAGCCAGCCAAACCTGACCGGCAATAAGGCGCGCGCCCTTGCTTGCTGATGCGTCCGTGCTGGGCGGCTCGACCGCCGGACTGCCGCACTCGCGGATCAAGGCCCAGGTGGCTGACCAGCTGCCGCGATGGCAGCGAGACCTGCCCGCTCTACTCCGGCTGCGCCTACATTGCCTCGCTCGCCGCCGCCGCAGCCGCCGACGTGGTGATCGTCGCCAGTGCGTATCTGTTCGAGCCGCTGCCGAGAGCCGTACGGGAGAATGTCGGCTGGATCGTCGTCGATGAAGCCTTCGCCGATCGCGGCGACAGCATCCGCGGGATCACGCTTGAGACCTTCGGGCCGGCCGCATTGGAACGCTTTCCGGTGCTGGACAAGCGCGAGCCGAACCAAGATCGGACGCGTCGCCTGGGCTGGCTTAACGCGATGCTGGTCGAGGCCTGCAGCTCGTCCCCGGACGGCTATCTCAGCGCCGACGCCCTACGTGCAGCCGGGCTGACAGCGGAGCAGGCCGATGAGGCGCACCGCCTCACCTGGCGTCGCAAGCGGGCCGTCGAGATGACGCCGCGGATGGAGATCGAGGCCCGCCGCGATGTCGCGCGCCAGTGCGCCATCAACGGCCAGCTGCCCGCCATCGCCGCCGCATGGCTCGGGGTCGCCGCGATCTTGCGTGAGGGCGACGCCGCCGCCGGAAGGCTGAAGCTCGCCACCCGCGACAGCCGAAGCGGCACCGTCCGCGAGCTCGTGGTGCACGGACAGAGGCACATCGCCGAGTGGCTGAACGAACTGCCCGTGCTCATGCTGAACGCGACCGGCGGCATCGAGGACGCCCGCCGCTTTTTCATCCGCGCCGTCGAGCGGACCCCGGCCAGGGTCGCCACGCCGCACGCCCGCACCCGGCTTATCCTCGGCGGCTTCGGCAAGAGCACGCTCGCCCGACACCCGCGCAAGCTCGCCGACCTCCGCGCTTATCTCGCGGTCGAGCACGCCGGCGACGAGCTCGGCATCGTCACCCACAAATCCGCGATCGCCGCCTTCCAGGGCATGGCGCACGCGAGACTTGCCCACCATGGCGCAAGCGCCGGCGACGATACGTTCCGAACCGTGGACGCGATGGCTGTCATCGGCGGCATGTCAGCACCGCCCGATGTCATCGCCGCGGTCGCCGCCGCTCGCACCGGGCAAGCCGTGCCGATTGCGCGCGCCGTGCCCGCGACCGCTCCGGTGCTGATGGCGGACGGCAGCGGTGTCGCCGTTCCCGTGCTCGCTTATGAGCACCCGGCGGCCCAGGCCGTGCACGCGGCAATTTCAACGCCTCGATCAATCAGGCCGTCGCGCGACCGCGCCAGGTCATGCGCACCGCCGCGAGTCCGGTGGCGATCAGCATCTTCGCCAACGCGGCGCCCAACCTGCCGCTGACCGAGATCGTGCACTGGCGCGACCTCCGTCCCGACCGGCTCGTGCACATGGTCGCGCGTCGGCGGGTGCTCCTGAACGCCGCCGACGTGGCCCGGCATCATCCGGAGCTGTTCCGGAGCGAGAAGGCCGCCGCGTCGGCCCGGGCACGGTTCGGCGATATCGATGGGCGGCTGCGCCACATGCTCGGCCGCGACCGCCGCGCATGGAGCCGCGTCCGCTTCCAGCCCGCCGGACAGGGTCAGCAACTCCGCTGGGCGTTCTGTCCGGCCGCCGAGCTCGCCGGGCTGCGTGCCGAGATCGAGGCGAAGGTCGGTGCCCTCGTCCATTGGCAGGCGGAGGCGTTCACGACCGGACGAGAAGACATCCCCAAGCCTGAGATAAGACTTTTGACGGACGTGGGGGACGCCTTCTCAGCCCTACGCCCTGGGGTGGCTCGCGCCGCGTCCATCCGAGCCGTTCTATCGCGCCGAGCGGCCGCCCGATGGCTGACACGTCCTCTACCCGTAACGAACATCCCGGATTTTCTCGCAGGAACACGCTGCCGATGCAGGAGCTCGCCCTATGAATACGCCGGCCGGAGCCGCCATCCCCTGGGCGCCGGATTAGCTCGATCGCAGCACTCCGGGGGGTCGCGGGTTGCGAAGTTTTTCCGGAACGCTTTGTAGACCGCCCCCCGATGAAATTTTTCCGCAGCCGAAATTCAGGAATTGAGGGATTGAACGATGAGAGGCAGAAAGCCGACACCAACCGAGGTTCATCGAGTGCGGGGAACGCTGCGGAAGAAACGTCACGCGCACCGTGCCGCCGAGCCGGAAGCGCCGGGACATCTCTGCGGGCCGCCCGAGCACCTCACTGAGGCGCAACGCGCAGTGTGGGTGCATGCGGCAGCCAATGCCGAGCAATGTGCTGAGGCCGATCGACCGCGCCGGGCTCGCGGCGTATTGCATCGCCGTCGCTCAGCACCGGCAGGCGGCAATCGCGCAGGCCGCTCTCGACCGGGACTCGTCGCTGCCCCTGCTCGTCCGCTCGCGGGATGGGGTGCCGATCGTGTCGCCCTATGTGCGTGTCATGGCGCGGGCGACGGACGTCATCATCCGCACCGCGAGCGAGCTCGGATTTACGCCAGCTGCCCGGACAAGGCTCGCCGGACCGGGCGCGGTGGCGGCGCCAGCCGCCGACTCGCCGTGGGCAAAACTGCGGCTCCTGCAAGGCGGCAGACGCGACGACGATCCGCCGGCCTCAGCCTGACCTCGCAGCAGCGTGCCGCTCGACCAGGCCCGCATCGAGCGCATCCTCGGCCAGCTGGAGCCGGAGGATGCGGCATGGTTCGCCGACTTCCTTGACGAGCGCACGCCCGCGCAACGTCGCCTCGATCAGCGGGACGAGGCGGTGCGGCAGGCCTGGCCCCACTTCGGGCACCTCCCTCCCACTGTCGGCGCTCGGCAGTTCGCCAATCAACTCAATCGCTATCTCGCGACGGCTTGGCGTAGGGAGCGAGATCTCGCGGAACTGCCCGACGACGCCGATGGGCTGCGGCGCGCACTGCACCGGATCGCGCATGTGAGCGAGGGCAGGACGTTGTCGTGGCGGCAGTTGCTGAACATCGGCCGGGGTCATCGGGGCTGATATGGACCGCCTCTTCGGACGGGAGCGCGGCGACCTCGACGTGGTGCGAGAAGCTCAATTTTGGACGGCGCCGTCCAATTTCGGTTGCGTCACAGATGGCCGCGACGCGGCGGCATGCTCTGCAGGAGAAGCGACTGGCTCCTGCAACGCGTCGGCGACACGTTCTGGTTATGAGTTTCCGCGACCTCCTCTCGCTTGTCCGACCGAGCCCCGCGCCGGGGCCCGCAGTGACGGTTCCGCTGAAGGGAAAAGCCACTGCGGGTGCGCCGCCCGCCGATCCGATACCGACACCGGCAACCTCGACGGAGTTACACGCGGCGCTGCTTCGCTTGGGCGAGGAGCGCGACGAAGCCGAAGCGGCTATCCTGCATGCGGCACGGAGACGCGACGAACTCCTTCTCCTGCCTGACAGCGACGCCGCAATTCGCGACCTCGATGCCGAGGTCGATCGGGCAAGCCTGCTGATCGAGCGGCTCGACCGCTTGAAGCCCGAGTTTCTGAGCAAGCTGCGGGAGATTGAGCACGAGGAGCGGCGAAACGAATGGGAGCAGCTTGTCTCACGCTACACCGAGGCTGCCTCGGAATATGCGCAACGGCTGCGAGCGGTCGAAGCCGTCCGCGAGCAGCTGTACGAAATTCGGCGGCAGGGCTCGGGCGCGTTCCGGGCCGAAACGGATAGGTTCTTTCCGTATCCGATCGACTTCGAGCGGCTCAGAATCCGGCGCCGTCGAGAGCCTTGCCAACAACATCCGGCGTGGTGCGCAGCGCGCGTTGTCGCCCTCACCCGCCGAGGCCACGCACACGGTGCGCTTCTTGATGTTCACCGCCGTCGGGCAGCACCAGGTCGGTTACCAGACCGGTCAGGAAGCCGGCTTTGATGCGCGCACGGCCTGGGATCTGGTCGATGCCGGTCGAGCGGAGTGGGTGCAGCCACATCTCGTGCCGCCGCGTCCAAGCCCGCCGCCGAAGCCGCCGTCGCATTCGTCGAGCTGAAGGAGTGATGATGTTCATCGATGGCTTCCCTGGCGCTGTGCAGCGCGATGGCGGCAGGATCGTGCACCGAGCTGACCGGCCCCGGCTACGCGCGGCAGGCGATCTCGTTCGGCGCACCGCGCAAGCGCGGGCTGCTTTCCGCTCAGACCGCCTGGGCGGTGTAACCCTATGCTGAGCCTGAAGGTCGTCGATCGCTTCAACCCGAAGAACTTCATCTGGATGGAGCCGAGCTTCTACGAGCGGTGGCTCTCCACGCCTGAGCGGAAGGGCTCGCCGTGGGCGCGGGAGAAGGCCGCCCGGCTGCGGGAGCGCCGCGCATTCCGGCATGATGAGCGGTCGCCGCAGCGATTGAGCTCGGTCCCGTCCGCGTCGGCCAAGTCCGAGGCCGTGCCCGAGACGATGCTCCAGGCGCTGCACCTCGGCCATCCGCTCGAGGTCGTGCTCGAGTGGCAGCGCGGGGCCTGTTCGTCGGCGGATGACGGTTTTCGGTGCGCTGGCCGCTGGCGACTGCGCCGCCGTCTGGGCGGACACGCTGTTGAGCCGCCCCCAGAGCGGGCCGTCCGGGTTCACCAGCAAGCTGGCGATTAACGCGGTTGCTGGCGTCATTGGCACCGGAGCGGGTTGGAAGTCCCTCGGCGACGAAGGCGACCGCGCGATCCTGCGCGGTACGAGCCTGGACGCCATCGTGCCCGACATGGCGGACACGCTGCGTAGGGCCTCGATGCGCATCGTTCCGCGTCGGCGGGCGCCGGAGCGTTTCTCTTTTAGCGGAAACGTGCTGGCCGTCGCCGGCTGGTCTGCGGCCTTCGGCCGCATGGCGGTCTGGGAACTGCACGCCTCCGAGTTCTTCGAGCCGCGCCTGGTCTCGGCGGCGCTCTACCCGGTGGTGCCACTCCCCGTGCGCTTGGGGATCAGGCCCTCACCCGAGACGATCGTCGGCATCGCGGCTCGGCAGGCGGCCGAGCTGCGGCGGTGTGGAGGTGAGGTCGGTCGGCTCAGCATCGCCACGATCACGGCCGCCGGCATCATGTTGCTGCCGCCGCGAGACATCCCGGAAATCCCGCCCGGATCGGTGTCGGGGCACTCTCCTGCGGCCGCGCAGCTCACAGAACAGATGGAAGGCGCATGCGAGTAGAGATGAAGTTGCCCCCGGGAAACAAGGCCCGCCTCGGGATCACGCACGAGTTGGCCGGGAGTTATTTCGTGTTCGTCGGCACCGATCCCGGCATGCACCTCCTTGATCGCCGCGGCGAGCTGATCGTCATGCTGACCCACGAGGCGGATGTAGCGTGGCCGGACCGGGAAGCCCTCGATCTGGCCGAGGCGGTGCTGGCCCAGGGCGGCTCCGCCATCCTGCAATTCCCCCGCCTCGCCGACGCCATGAAGTGCCATCGGCGCATCGTGGGCTCGTCCGCGCACTGAGTGCTCAAGTCGTGGTTCGCCGTGCAATCCAACTCGGCACAAACCCCTTCCAGCCAGGGAACGTCCGCGAGCTCAGGACGGATTTAAGGCAGTCGTCCAGCCTTGCCATGGCGTCCTGCAAGCGGCCTTCTATTTTATCCGCCCCCTGTCCTGGGAGGCGTTTCAGGAACGCGTCCTGAGCCTCGACTCGTTCCGGCAGCGACTTGCCGTCGTCTGCTTGCTGGTCGTAGAAGGCGATGAGTTTGGCAAGGCCCGATAGCTCGGTCAGGCAGTCTGGGGCTTGCTCAGCAGCGCTCTGCCCCGGCGCCAGGCCATATAATCTCGCGACACCGTATATGTTCGCAAACTGAAGCTGAAGCTGCCCCACTTTCGTGGAGTGTTGATGAGCTTGGGTGATCAGGGTTCTGCTGTGGCCGCCTCCGGCACTGCTTCGTAGGCCATTGGCGATCGGTAGCCGAGGGCGGAATGTAGGCGGACAGGGTTGTACCATCCCTCATATGAGGCCGAAGTTTGCAAGCGCTTTTGTTTATGAGCACCTCCTTAATTGGCCGATGCCGTGTTGCTATCGTTGAACATTCGTGCGTCACAGAGCCCGTCTCATCAGCGCGGGTAAGCCCGCACAACCTCATATCCGGTCGACCCTCTTGGGGCCTGACCACAATGCCCCATGCGAGGGGTGGGCTCCAGGGAAGCAGGATCCGTCTCGAGTGCCGGCATCTTTCAGCCAAGGCTGGTAACGATCACTGCTTCCCCGGACGCGTCAGGATCGGCGCGGATGCAGCACCTCTCCCTACGCTGGCTTCAGTGCCGCATCGCCCGGCACCAGATCCTGTTCGACGTAGCGCCACAGCGCAACCAGCAGCTTGCGCGCCAACGCCACGATGGCGATCCGCCGAATACGTCCGGCTGCTCCGCTTGCGCGTGCCACGAACCAGCGGGCAAGCTTGCTATCGGGCTGGTAGCGCAGCCATAGCCAGGCCGCCTCGACCATCGTCGTTCGGACGAGCGCGTTGCCGGCTTTGCTGATCCCCTGGTCGCGTGATCGCTCGCCGCTGGCGAATGGGCTTGGCGTCAGCCCGGCGTAGCCCGCAACCTGTCTGCGGTTCGAGAAGTCTCGGTAGAATACTTCCCGTGCAAGCACGGTCGCGATCTCCGGACCTATCCCGCGCAGCTGCATCAGCTTGCTGGTCTTGGCGTCGGCGGCGGCGGCGGTGTCGCGCGCCGCCTCCATCGCGTTCAGCTGAGAGAGCACCAGCTCGAGGCGAGCAAACTGGCGAAGAATGTCCTGCCGTGTGGCAGCGCCGAGCGGCCGGCCGTCTCCCGTCACCAGCGTGTCAAGCCGCTCGCGCCGGTCGGCGCGCAGCGGATGAAGATCAAAGATACCGTGTGACGCCAGGAGGCCGCGGATGCGGTTCACATGAGCCACACGTTCCCGAACCAGGCGGCGTCGTTCCCGGTGCAGGCGTTTAGCTTCCTCCTGTTCAGGGGTCGGAACCTGAACCAGGCGCCACACTTCCCGGTCGCCTCTCGTATGCGCAATCAAGGCGCGCAGCAGCGTGTCGGCATCGATCCGGTCGGTTTTGACGCGTCTTGCACGCCGATCGACTTGTAGGCTGGTAGGTTCGACAACGACGTTGATGATGCCGCTCGCCCGTAGCCGCCGGTGCAGCCAGAACCCGTCATAGCCGGCTTCATAACAGGAACGTATCTGCACCGCTTTGCCGGAGCGTTGCGCCTCCCGCGTGCGGGCGCGCTCAACCAGGGTTAGCAGCCGCTCGACGTCGCCCGCTTGCAGCTTGTGCGTGCTGACGCGTGCCTCTCCAGACGTTTGTAGGGCCGCCACCCAGCCAGTGCGGCTCAAGTCAAGAGCCAAGAAGACGGTCGGTGATGTGGGGAGGTCGGATACCGAGGGTTGCGTCGAACACGGCATGGGTCAGCTCCGCGGCCAGGGGTGGGAACTGCGGTGAGCCTATCTCACCCGCAAGCCCGACCGGCCCCATGGCGTCTCGATGAAGCTGAAGCAGGCCATGCGCGCTTCCGCCTGTGACGTGAACCGGCGTCGGTCCAGCAACTCGCACTCGAGCGTTGCGAAGAAGCTCTCGCACATGGCGTTGTCATACGCGTCCCCGACCGACCCCATGGACGGCCGCACGCCTGCTTCCTTGCAGCGCTTGCCGAACGCCAGAGACGTATATTGCGACCCCTGGTCGCTATGATGAATGACGTCCCTGGGACGCCGTTGACCTACGGCCATCTCCAATGCGTCCACAACCAGCTCGGCGCGGAGGTGGTTAGTCATCGCCCAGCCGACGACCTTGCGGCTCCATGCATCCAGCACCACGGCCAAATACAGGAACCCGCTCGCCGTCGGCACAAAGGTGATGTCCGCGACCCAGAGCTCGTTCGGTCCTGATGCAACGAAGTTCCGGTCCACTAGGTCAGGCGCGGGCCGTGCGTCCTGGTCCCGGCGCGTGGTCGTGACCCCGCCCCGGCGGCGGCTGGCACCAACCAGACCGGCCTCGCACATCAGACGCGCGATCCGTTTGCGACCGTGCCTCTCCCCTCCGGCGCGCAGCTCGGCATGAACGCGTGGCGCCCCGTATGTCTCGCGCGAACTGGCATGGATGGTGCGCACTCGCTTGAGCAGCGCAGCGTCGGCTGCCGCGTGAGCAGAGGCCGGGCGCTGCCGCCACGCATGAAAGCCGCACTCTGATACGCCCAGCACGCGCGCCATGACCGCGATCGGGAAACTGGCCTGGTTCGCGCTCATGAACTCGAAGACCCGGACGGCACGGCTCCGGTCTCCCTCGCAAACCAGGCCGCAGCTCGAGAGAGAATGTCGCGCTCCAGCCGCAGCTGCTTGTTCTCGCGCCGCAGCCGGGCCAACTCGTCACGCTCGGCTGCGGCCAGGCCGTCAACCTTCTCCTCCCGGCGGCCCTCCTGCTTGTCGGCCTGCGCGACCCAAGTGCTGATCGACTGCGCGGTCGGCTCGAACTCCCGGGATAGCTCCTCCGGCGAGCGTCCAGCTCGAACCAACTCGACCATCTGACGACGGAACTCGGGAGAATAGGGCGGACGTGTCTTCGGCATCTGTGAAGCCTCCAATAAAAGCCTGAAGGGCTCCACCAAACCGGGTCAACTTCAATCAAGGCGGTCGCCGCGAACCTTTTCGAGAGCTGCCCTGCGAGTCTTCGGACTTTCCGCCGCATCCTCAGGAAGGAGGTGCACCCGCTCACGGGCTCGCCGAATAGCAGCAACCGCCTCTTTCCCTGCGATAAGACACCGCTCCGCAATCTCCACATGGCGCTTCTCCCTAAGTTCTTTGCGCCACCGGTTGATGCTGAAGGCGGCAACGCCTGCAGCTCCCCAAAGGGGAAAGGCCTGCACCCAAGCCGCCGCGATCACTCCACCAGCCATATCCCCTCCGATCTCTTACATAAAGCCGTATAGACGTGAGACGTAAAGACATATAGTCCTACTTGTCTGTGGGAGATGAGCGATGCCGGTTTTGACCATCGCGAACAGCAAGGGCGGCTGCGGCAAAACGACGATCGCCACCAGCTTGGCGGCCGCTATGGCGGGCGAGGGGATTGACGTCGGGTTGCTGGATGCGGACCCGAACGGCGGCTTGCACCGCTGGACTACCACCACCTATGTCGGCCAGAACGTCGTCAGCTACGCCGAGCCGGACAAGGATCGCCTTGCGGACCTCCTGCCCGCCCTGGCCGAGCGGCACGCCGTGCTGATCGCCGACACCGCCGGCTTCGGCAATCTCGCGGCCACGCCCGTACGGCGCGGCGACCGATTCCCGCCCGCATTGTGCCGAACCGTATTCGGCGAGGGACGACCCTCTCGCGACATACCCTTTCTCAGCTCGCTGAGCTTGAGCTCCCCCGGCTGGACACCAGCCTGAGCGAAGCCGTGGGCCACGGCGAACTCGGCTTCTCCGGGTCGCTACCAACTGTCGGGCCGGCAGCTGCGGAAAGTGGCGCCCTCGTCATTGAGCTACGTGCGTTGGGCTGGCTGCCGGAGTATGTCAACGCGTAAAGATTGTAAGACGTAAAGGCGTAAGATGACTGCCAGGAAGCTGAAAAGTCTCGCCGTCGCACCATCCGCTCCGCAGACGGCATCCATTCCGTCCCGTCCGCCGCGGCTTGAGTTCAGCTCGTATGAGAAAGATCGCGGAGGAGCTGGCTCCGAGGCAACCGCCAGCCGTTATGCCCGCCAAGCGGGCGAGCACGCTCATCAATCTCCGGGTCGAGACGGCCCTGGCGGACTGGCTCGCCGATCGCGCGGAGGCCGAGGGCACGACGCAGAAGGTTATCATCACACGGGCGCTCGCGACTGCCGGAGCGCCCGTCTCGCCGCACGATCTTCAGGATCGGACGCCGCGTCGGCGCCGCGGCTGACGAGGGCCTATCTCCGCCACGGGAGGGACGGGATCATGAGCGAGTACGAGACTGACATTCTGGAATGGTCCGAGCACCAAGCGGCGCTGCTGCGCCGAGTTGCTGCCGGCCAGGCGCCGAACGAGCCTCCGGACTGGTCGAACATCATTGAGGAGGTCGAGAGCGTGGGCCGAAGCGACTTGCACAGGGTGGAGTTGCTGCTGCTGCAGGCGCTTTTGCACATGCTCAAGGCCGAGGCTTGGCCGCAATCCTTGGCTGCGCCCGGATGGCGGTCGGATGCCCGGCTCTTTCGTGCTCAGGCGCGTCGGGCCTTTGCGCCGTCCATGACGCAGCGCCTCGACCTCCCGAGTCTCTATGCCGACGCTCTCAAGGTGCTCCCGGAATCGATCGACGGGCAGCCGCCGCGGCCGTTGCCCTCGGAGTGCCCGGTGACGCTCGACGAGCTGCTGAGCGAGTGACGGCTAGCGCCACCGCCGGGCTTGGGGTTCGGAGCATCATCCTGGGCGGCACCATTCTGCTTTCCGCCTCGGTGGCTCGAGCCGAACTGTGCAACGACCCTCATCTGCTCAGGGAAGCAAGATTGCAGCTCAATCGCGAGGTCGTGTCCGTCAACGTGGTGGAAATTGCGATGTAGATTGAAGCGGTCACGGATCATGCGGCGACGGTGGAAATCTGGGTGGCAATTGCCTCCATCAGCGGCGGTGTAAGTTCGGCCATCGCTTCGGTCTGCATATAGCGGTGCTGGAGTTGCCATTCGTCATTCGCCTCCAGCAGCACGGCGCCCTCGGTGCCGTGCTTGGTGTAATCGGCTCGGACAAAGCTGTTGCGTGGGCCACCGCATCTGTTGCAGTGCGCCTGCACGATTTCCGGAGACTGTTGGGTATCATTCATGGCGTCGCCGCTTAGTCCTTCCCCGTGAATGGTCTCAGAACTATTCGGACGCCTTCCAACGCCCGGTCTTCGTGACGTCGCTGCTGCGCTATCATCCTGAGCACCACGATTTGGGAGCGATTGCGCCATGCATCTTGGAGAGCTGGTCGGAGAATGGCGCATTCATACTGCCCCGAAGGGAGTTGTGCGCGCGAAGATAGCGACCGTGCCCTTCCCGCCGGACGGGTTCGATGACTTCCTTGCCAGGGCGAAAGCACTTCGAGCTGAGCTCGGCGACACGCATCATATCCATCTTGAGGCCCCGGCCTGGGCCACGGATGAGCAGCGCCATCGAATAAGAGGCGCCGGGTTCGATCCCGGCTGAAGGCCTGACCGCGAAGCGGGCTTCGGCCCGGCCGGGGGTTGACCCCAACTCCGGGCGAGCCATCCAGGCGCTTTACCCTCGTCGGGCTTGTCGGCAATTCGGCGTGATCCTGGATCTTGGCGTCCATGCGCTGGA
Organism: uncultured Alphaproteobacteria bacterium; assembly: GCA_963777325.1. Lineage (GTDB taxonomy): Bacteria > Pseudomonadota > Alphaproteobacteria > Acetobacterales > Acetobacteraceae > JAFAXA01. The sequence continues at coordinate 164,778 of CAVZQE010000001.1, forward strand.
CTTGTCGGCGGCTCTACTGGGCGACTCGCTGCAGGCTGCTAACCTATGCTGCCGATCCGCTCCGCAGGTCGGACCGCTCCCCCCTCTTGAATGATAAGTGCTTGCCGCGCCTTTACCTCCTGTCGGTGACGCGTAAAGGTGTCCGGTTTTCGTAGCTCGTGATCTGTCCGCTCCGTTCTTGTTCCGTGCCGGGGCATGCATGCCCCGGCACGGAACGCCGCGAAGCTCTACGCCGACGCCGGCTACCAAGGGCCGAAGTTTCAGCAGGGTTTGGCTCGGGTCTGCCGCGAGGTAAACGTCAAGATCGTGCGGCGGTGCGACAGTGGCAAGTTCGTGGTATTGCCCAGGCGCTGGATCGTGGAACGCACCATTGCCTGGTTGAACCGCTGCCGGCGGCTGAGCAAGGATTGGGAGAGCCTCAACCGAAACGCGTTGGCATTCCTGCGCGGGGCGTCAGTTCGATTGATGCTGCGACGGCTCTGCAACGGCTGAAAATGATCTTGGACCGGCTCTTAGGAACAGAGCGTCATCCATGTGTCCGGGCCGGACACCGAGAGGGATGGTAGCGGCGGACGGATTTGAACCGCCGACCAAGGGATTATGATTCCCCTGCTCTACCGCTGAGCTACGCCGCCATCCGCCCCGGAGGGCGCGGGAGATAGCGCTCCCGCCCTCGATCCGTCAACTGCCGCCCTGGCTGCGCTTGGCCGCCGGATGAATCCCCCTCCTAAGATCCTGTCGTGTTCATAAAACACGCAGGCTTGGCCAGGCGCGGCCCTCGCCGGCCCGTCCAGACAAACTTGGGCACCAGCCGCAGTCGCCCGCACCGTCGCCAAGCGCGGCGCTTCGCGGGCGCGTAGCTTGACCGCGCACCGAATAGGGGCGGCCGGCCGGCTGGCGAGCCAGTTCACGTCCCGCAACCCGACTTCAGTGTCCCCCGAGGCGGCGTCCCCGACCACGACGCGATTGCGCGCTGGGTCGAGCCGGATGACCACCCGGCGCGCGCCAGCTTGGGTTTGAGCGGCCGGACCAAGGCGCTTCGCCTGCCCAACCGTGTACCAGGCCAGGCCCTCGTGACGGCCAAGCACGGTGCCGTCCTCCGACACGATCTCCCCAGACGCCAGCGCATCAGGGCGGATACGGCCGACCACCTCCGCGTAGCTGCCCCGTGGGCCCTGTGGCACGAAGCAGATATCCTGGCTGTCGGGCTTGGCCGCGACCGGCAGGCCGAGCCGCGTCGCCTCCGCCCGTACCTGCATGCTTGTCCGGCATGGAGCCGAGCGGGAACAACGTGAAGGCGAGCTGCTCGCGGGTGGTCGCGAACAGAAACCAACTCTGGTCGCGGGTGAGGTCTACCGCCCGCAGCAGCGCCGGGCCGTCCGGACCATCGACCCTGCGGACATAATGTCCGGTTGCCAGGCGCTCCGCCCCGAGATCGCGGGCGAGGTCGACGAGATCCGTGAACTTGACGCTCTGGTTGCAGTTGATGCACGGAACCGGCGTTTCACCCGCCGCATAGCTGTCGGCGAATGGTGCGATCACCGCCGCGCGAAATCGCGCCTCCGCATCGATGACGTAATGCGGAATGCCGATGTGGTCGGCGACCCGGCTTGCGTCGTGGATGTCCTGCCCGGCGCAGCACGCGCCTCGGCGACCAATGGCAGCGCCGTGGTCGTACAGCTGCAGGGTTACGCCGATGACCTCGTGACCGGCCTCGTGCAGCAGCCCGGCCACGAGGCTGCTATCCACGCCGCCCGACATGGCGACGATAACCCGCATCCGCCGCGCCGGTAGGTCCGCCCTGGCCATGCCTATCCGTTCATCATGTTGCGGCTACCCGCAGGCAGGCGCACCACCAGGCCGTCCAGCGCATCGGTCATCACGATCTGGCAGCCTAGCCGTGAGGTGGCTTCGAGGCCAAAGGCGAGATCGAGCATGTCCTCCTCGTCCTCGGTCGGCTTGGCGAGCTTGCTGAACCATTTCGGGTCCACGATGACGTGGCAGGTCGAGCAGGCGAGCGACCCCTCGCAAGCCCCTTCTATATCAACATCGTGCTTGTGAGCGATCTCGAGCACGGACAGGCCTGTCGGGGCATCGACCTCGCGGCGCGTGCCGTCGCGTTCGACAAACGTCATCTTGGGCATGCGGGCAATCGCTTCCGTTCAGGCGTCGGCCGCTTCCGGCATGCTGGCCGCGTGGGCGGAGCAAAGGGCGGCGGCGGCATGGTCGATGTCGGCGGCGGAGTTAAAGCGTCCGATCCCGACGCGCAAGGTCCGCGCGGCCTCGTCCGGAGACAGGCCGATTGCGGTCAGCACATGCGACGGCTCGATGGTGGCGGAAGTGCAGGCCGACCCCATCGAGACACACAGGCCGGGCGCGCGCTCCATCAGCGCGGCGGCGCCCACTTCCGGGAATGTCAGGCTCAAATTGCCGGGGATGCGCTCGGTGCTCGATCCGTTCAGGCGAACGCCTGCTATGCGGCGCCTCAACAAGGCGAGCAGGCGGGCGGCAAGGGCGCCGATCCGCTCCGCTTCGGCCCCCATCTCTGCGGCCGCGATCCGGCTCGCCTCACCAAGTCCCACGATCAGCGGCGTCGGCAGCGTGCCCGGACGCAAGCCACGCTCCTGTCCTCCCCCCGAGAAGATGGGGTCGAGGCGCACGCGCGGCCGTCGCCGGACGTAGAGAGCACCCACGCCCTTTGGTCCATAAATCTTGTGACCGCTGACCGACAGCAGATCGATCCCCCATGCGTCGGCACGGAGCGGCACCTTGCCGACGGCTTGCGGCGCATCGGTATGGAATAGTGCCCCGGCCTCGCGAGCCATCTCGGCGAGTTTTGGAATATCCTGCACCACGCCGATCTCATTGTTCACGGCCATGATGCTGACCAGCAGCGTCGGCTGCGTCAGCGCGGCCGCCAGTTGGTTGGGATCGAGCAGCCCGTCCCGCCCGACCGGAAGGATGACCGGCTCAAATCCATGTTCGGCCACGTCCGCTACGCATTGCAGCACGCACTTGTGCTCAATCGCGGAGGTCACGATCCGGCGCCGGTTCGTGCCCATGTGGCGGGCGCGATGCGCCGCCCCCTTGATTGCGATGTTGCTGCTCTCGGTCGCGCCCGAGGTGAACACGATCTCCCGTGCTTCCGCGCCGATCAGCACCGCCGTTTCCGCGCGGGCCTGTTCCACCGCCGCCTCGGCGCGCCGTCCCATCGCATGATCGAGGCTGTGCGGGTTGCCGTACTCTTCGGTGAACCACGGCAGCATGGCGGCGAGCACGCGCGGGTCGCATCTTGTGGTTGCCTGGTTGTCGAGATAGACGGGCGGGTCCGCCGCGAGTGGGGTCATGCGCCCGATGTAGGTTCAGAGCGTATCGGACGCCAGGGCGCTCGCGCCGTTCGCGCGGCCGAGCCGGGCTGCCATGGCGGCATAGGCGGCCGAGAACGCCTCGACGTCCGCGCGGGTCGCGTTCCAGGGCAGGGAAACGCGGATCGCTTGGCCCGCCAACGGCCCGAGGCCCATGGCGGCCAACACATGGCTGGTCGCGACCTTGCCTGAACTGCAAGCGGCCCCGGCGCTGACCGAGACGCCGGCGAGGTCGAGCGCGATCACCTGCGCGTCGGCGCGCACGCCTGGAAGGGCAAGAGACGTCGTGTTTGGCAGTCGCGGCGCATCACCGCCGCAGACCTGCGCACCGGCGGCAGTGGCGGCGCGTTCCACATCGTCCCGCAAGGCGCGGATCGCATCCGGGGCCGGCATCGCGGCAGAGGCTTCGGCAAATCCGGCGATGGCGGCGAGCGCAGGGGTACCGCCCCGACGGCCGCGCTCCTGGCCGCCGCCCGGCATTCGCGCGGCGATGGGTGGCGCGTCGGGCGCGAGCAGCAGCGCGCCCGCGCCGGAGGGACCGCCCAGCTTGTGCGAGGACAGCGCCAGCGCGTGCGCGCCGAGCGCCGGCAGACGCACAGGCAGGCGGCCGGCGGCCTGGACTGCATCGACGTGCAGCAACGCCTCATGCGCGCGGCAAAGTGCCGCCGCCTCGGCCACCGGCTGGATCACGCCGGTCTCGTTATTGGCCAGCATGAGGCAGACCAGCGCCGGCCCGCCTTCAGCCAGCATCGCGGCGAGGCCGGCGAGATTGGCGCGTCCGTCGGGCTGCACGGGCAGGATGCGGGCATCCGGCGCGGCGGACCGGATCGCGTCGTGCTCGATGGCGCTGACGATGACGCGACGTCCTGGGGAAAGGGCGTAAATCGCCAGCGCGTTAGCTTCCGTGCCGCCGGAGGTGAAGACGAGATCCGCGGGAAAGCCGCCGTAACGCCGGGCGATTGTTTCCCGGGCGTCCTCAAGGATGCGCCGCGCCCGGCGGCCATCGCGGTGCACGGAAGACGGATTGCCGGTTGTCGCGAGCGCGGCGAGCATTGCCTCCCTCGCTTCCGGTCGCAGCGGCTCGGTGGCGTTGGCGTCGAGATAAGCCATGACCGCATGCTATTCCGAGGCAAGGGGGCATACCGGCCCGCACGGGGAGAGTCGGTTCGAATCGTCAAGAAACAGGCGAGCCATGCGACAATTCCGTTATGAAAGATCGTCTTGCCGCCTTATATTCCGTCAACCCTGGGCAAAAGGAGCCTAAATCCAGGGAGTCTGGCTGTCCGGGGCCGTCACCAAGGTGGGTTTCTTGTTCCCGATCGCGGAGTTTCCGCGCGATCGGAGCTAGTGCGTTCCGCCGACAGATCAAGCTGCACGAGCGGAAGGTGCGGGCGGCAAGCGGTTTCCCGGGTCATGCGGGTCGATGGCGGGTTGGGTTCCGGGGAGCGACTCGGCTGAACTTTGAAAGTGGCGGAATGCGGCCTTTCCCAGGGTCAGGGAGTGCCGCCGGATCAACAGAAAGCGGATAATATCGTCATGCCTGAGGTCATGTTCGCCGGCCCCGACGGGCGGCTGGAGGGTCGCTATCACCACTCCAAGGACGCGGGCGCTCCGGTCGCCCTGATATTGCATCCCCACCCGCTGCATGGCGGGACGATGAACAACCGGATCACTTTCGCCATGTACCAGGCGTTCCAGCGCCTCGGCTGCTCGGTGATGCGCTTTAACTTTCGGGGGGTGGGCCGCAGCCAGGGCCGGTATGACGGCGGGATTGGCGAGATCAGCGACGCCGCCGGCGCGCTCGACTGGATGCAGGCGGTCAATCCGAACTCCGGCGGCCTCTGGATCGCGGGTTACTCGTTCGGCGCTTTCGTCGGCATGCAGCTTCTGATGCGCCGTCCCGAGATTTCGGGCTGGGTCAGCGTCGCGCCTCCGGCCAACCACTACGATTTCGGCTTCCTCGCACCTTGCCCCTGCGGCGGACTGATGATCCATGGTGACCGCGACGAACTCGTCCCGGAACCCGCCGTGAAAAAGCTCGTCGACAAGCTGAACACGCAGAAGAACGTGCAAGTCGATTACCGCATCTTCGAAGGTGCGGACCATGTGTTCGCGGAACACGCCGACCGCGTGGCCGAGGCGGTTGAGGACCATGTCGGGACCATGTTGGCCCGCCGGAACATGGCGCTCGCAGCCGACTGAAGTTCCGACCCGGCTTGGCGTTAGAGAGCGGCGGATGCTCAAGGGTCATCCGCCGCTCTTTTCGTAACGGACACAAGCAGGCACCCATCTCACAACATGTAGTTGCCGTTTGCCGTCCCGCGCCCCATATTATGGGACGACGAATCGGAGGCGGCATGGACGGCGATTTCGGAGCTTGGGCGACCGGCAGTCTTGCGGCTCCTGCACGGTCCCTCGCGGGCAGCCATTTCGGTGAGGCGCCCCTTTCCCCCCGGCCGCTCGATGCGGGGATGGGCGTAGCCGTGGCCCGGCGCACGGTGTTTAGGGATGCCGACGTTGGCTCGTTTGGTCGCGTCGCCGACAGGGTGGCGGCGGGCAACATGGCGCTGCTCGGCGAAGCTGCCGGCTCGGCGCGAGGCCGTATCGAGCAGATGCGGCTGCGCAATGCGATCGCGACGGGCGCGCTCATCACCTCCGGCCGACACCTGCAGCACGGTGATGCTGAGCAGCCGACGCGCAACATGGAGGTGTTCACCAACTGCGCGACGGCGATTGCGTCCTTCGCCAAGTTCTACCTTCTGCTGAACGGGTCGGGCGTCGGCCGCTCCTATGACGACGCGCTGATGGCGGTCGATTGGGCGCAGGCGCCCGACCTGCATCTGTATATCTCTCCCGAGCACGCCGACTATCCGAAGGACGCCGCAGGCTTGCGCCGGTTCGGGATCGAACTCGGGCTGCTGCCCTGGAACGCGCCGCCGGCGCTCAATGCCGCCGAGGAGCAACGGACAAGAGCGGCACTCGGCGCTTTGCTGCTTCCCTCCCTCGATGGGGCTCCGGAGGGTGCGGTGATTCACACCGTTGCCGACAGCCGCGAGGGTTGGGCGCGCGCCGTCGAAGTTCTGGAGGCGATGGCATTCCGGCGGGAGCGGGACCGCGTGCTCGTCCTCGATCTCTCGCTGGTGCGCCCGGCCGGCAAGCCGATCCGCGGCATGCAGGGACGTCCGGCCTCCGGCCCCGTGTCGCTGATGCGGGCGTTCCTCAATATCAGGCGCGACGTGATCGAACCTGCCCGCGCGCGTGACCCCCAGGGCGAGGTGCTCGCGCCCTGGGAGCAGGCGCTGCGGGTGGATCACCACCTCTCTGTCGAGGTGCAGGTCGGCGGCGCGCGCCGAGCCGCTCGCATGGCCACCAAATCCTGGCGCAACTCCGGCATTCTGCAATTCATCCGCGCCAAGTCCGAAGGCGGACTGTGGACGGCCAACAATTCGATCATGGTCGATCGTGACTTCTGGGCGGCCCTCGCCGACCCCGCCGAGGCTTCGCCCCTCGCCCGCCACGCCCGCGCGGTGTTCGAGGAGGCGACCCGCTGTGCCTATATCAACGGCGAGCCGGGCTTCATCAACGCGGACAAGCTCGAGGATCATCGCACAGGCACCGCCTGGCAGCGGCCGGTCCATGAGGACGGGCGCGGATTCCGCAGTGATCGCTACCAGGTGGAGGACGCCGCGTCGCTGCTGGCTGAGCTAACCCGGCGCGCGTCGGTTTCGCGGTTTCCAGTCACGACCAATCCCTGCGGCGAGATCGCCCTGCACGTCACGGGCGGCTACTGCGTGATCGCCGACTTCGCGCCGCTGCTCGCCTGCCCGGTTCCGCTCGCCGATTTCCTTCCGGGCGACGCACCGGACGACGTGCGGCGGCTTTGGGACGCGCGGGTGGAGGATTCAGTCCGGCTCGGGGTGCGGTTCCTGATGCGGGCGAACCGGATGGACGCGCTCTATGCCGAGGAGGTGCGACGGACCAACCGCATGGGCATCGGGCCGACGGGGCTGCACGAATGGGCGTGGATGCGGTTCGGTCTCACGTTCGCGGATTTGATCGACGAGCTCCGCTCGGCCCCGTTCTGGGCGATGCTGGCCCGGTTGTCCGACGCCGCGAAGGACGAGGCCAACGCCTATGCGGACGAACTCGGTCTCGCGCATCCGGTCACGGTCACGACCGTCAAGCCCGCCGGCACTACGAGCAAGCTGTTCGGCCTGACCGAAGGCGCGCATCTACCGGCGCGGCGGCAGTATCTCCGCTGGGTGCAGTTCAAGGGCGAGCGCGACGAGGCGACCGGCGGCTGGCGCCCCGGGGCCGATCCGCTGCTCGCGGAGTATGAGGCGCGGGGGTATCCGCTGCGCACGTTGCGCTCGTTCCCGGGCATGACCATCGTCGGCTTCCCGACGGTGCCGCTTATAATGCGGCTAGGCCTGGGCGACGGGCTGGTGACGGCGCCGGACGCGACGCCGGAGGAGCAATATCGCTGGCTCCGTCTGCTGGAAGCGCATTGGATCGGGGCGGAACAGGGCAACCAGGTCAGCTACACGCTGAAGGTCTATACGGATCGCTGCGACCTCGATGCGTTCCGGGAGATCGTGCGTCGCGAGCAGCCCGAGGTGCGCTGCTGCGCCGTGCTGCCGAGCCGGCCGGATCACGAACTCGGCTACGAATATCTTCCCGAAGAGGAGGTTTCGGAGGACCAATTCACCGCGCTGGTGGCTGCGATAGACGGTGCCGAGGTCCGAGAGGCAGTCGACCTGGCGCATCTGCAATGCGCAAGCGGTGTTTGCCCGATTTAGCCGGACGAGCTTCCTAGCGGAACAGCCTCGTGGCGTCGCTCAACGTGTGCGCGACGCCCCAGAGGAGCGGGATGCCGACCAGCGCCCAGTAGACCACAAGCTTTGCTTTGACTGCGGCTTCCGGGCGAACGCTCCTGCTTGTGCTCATCGGTCGATCTCCTCTTGTCAAGCGTTCGCCGTGGGCGCGGCAAGATGGTGCCGGTCATGCACAGGGCGCATCAGCAGGTTGCAGATGAGGCCGACGAGCAATAGCCCTGCCATGATGTACATCGTTTCAGTGTAGGCGTCCGCCTTTGCCGTGCCGTGATCGATGAGATACTCGCGCATGTAGTTGACCAGCACCGGCCCGAATACCCCGGCCGCCGACCAAGCCGTGAGCAGCCGCCCGTGGATGGCGCCCACATACTGGGTGCCGAAGACGTCCTTGAGGTAGGCGGGGATGGTCGAGAAACTGCCGCCATACATGCTGATGATGGCGACGAAGCAGACTACGAAGAGGGCGACGCTGCCGATATGTCCCCCCGTCGGGACGACGGCGTAGAGGATCATGCCCAGGACGAAGAACGCGCAATACGTCGTCTTACGGCCGATGAAGTCCGAGATCGTTGCCCAGAAGAACCGTCCCCCCATGTTGAACAGGCTCAGCAGGCCCACGAAGCCGGCGGCGGCGGCCGGCGTGATCCGGCCTGGAAACATCTCCTGCGCCATCGCCGAAGCCTGGCCCAGCACGCCGATGCCGGCCGTGACGTTTAGGCACAGCACCCACCAGAGCAGCCAGAACTGCGGCGTGCGCCAAGCGACATCGACATGCACGGTCTCGCTTGTGACGAGGCCCACCGAGCGGATCGGAGCGATGTAGCCCTCCGGACGCCAGCCCGGCGGGGGCACGCGCACGATCAGGCCGCCCAGAAACATGAAGCAGAAATAGACGAGCCCCAGCACCACGAAGGTGTCCGCGACACCGACATGGGTCGGGCTGGAAAAGGCGTTCATCAGCAGAACCGATAGCGGCGAGGCGATCATCGCGCCGCCGCCGAAGCCCATGATGGCCATGCCGGTCGCCATGCCCGGCCGGTCCGGGAACCAAGTAATCAGCGTTTTGACCGGAGAGATGTAGCCGATGCCGAGCCCGATGCCGCCGAACACGCCGTAGCCGAGATAGACCAGCCAAAGTTCATGGACGCTTATTCCGAAGGCGGAGATCAGGAAGCCGCCTCCAAAGCAGCACGCCGCCAGCATCATGGCTTTGCGCGGGCCGGCTCGGTCCAGCCAGGCGCCGCCAAGCGCGGAGGCGATCCCGAGAACCGCGATCGCGATGCTGAAAATCCAGCCAAGCTGGGTCAGCTTCCAGTCCTCGGGGGCCCCCTTGCTGATTCCGAGCAATCTCGTCATTGGCAGGTTGAACACGCTGAACGCGTAGACCTGCCCGATGCAGAGATGAACGCAGAGTGCCGCCGGCGGGACCACCACCGGCTGAAACCCGGCCCAGCGATAATTCGCTCTCTAGCGAGAAATCCCGGGGAGGCAACGTCCGTCGCGACTGAATTGCTCAAAGTGCTGCCACTCCCAATGACCGCCGGCTGTCTCACTGGCAGAGACAACATAGGATGGCTATCAGAGTTGCGTCCAACACCGAAATCAGCCTGGCCAGCGGGTCAGTCCACCGGCCGAGGGTTCGCCCGGGCTCGGCGTGGCGCAACTTCTGATGCCGGGCTAGGCTTTCGGTTCGAGCATGGAGGCGAAGCCGCAATTTGGGTATCGTTCTCTCCTCCGTGACCCTCAGCCGAGCCGGGGCCGTGCTGTTCAGCGACCTGACCTTGTCGTTGAACGAGCGCCGGATCGGCCTTATCGGCGATAACGGCAGCGGCAAGACGAGCCTGCTGCGGATGATTGCCGGCCTGCAACAGCCCGAGCGGGGCAGCGTCCGGGTGCATGATCTGGACACGCGCGCCGACCGGCGACAACTGCCCGGGACCATTGGGCTGCTGTTCCAAAACCCGGACGACCAGATCATCTTCCCGACCGTGTCAGAAGAGCTGGCGTTCAGCCTGACCGCGCTCGGCGCGGACCGGCGCTCCGCCCGAGAGCGCGTGGAGATTTTTCTCGCGGGGGAGGGTGTGCCGGAATGGGCTGGCCGCGCCGTTTCCACGCTCAGCCAGGGACAGCGGCAGCGGCTGTGCCTGATGGCGCAGGACATCGCGAGCCCGCGCGTCCTGCTTCTCGACGAGCCGTTCGCGAGCCTCGATCTGCCGACCCAGGCGGCCCTGATGCGCCGAATCGAGTTGGCTGACCGGCAGGTTCTGCTTTCCACTCACCAACTCGCAATAGTGGAGGCGTTCGAGCGCGTGCTGTGGCTCGACCACGGATGCGTACGGGCGGATGGGCCGGGGCCTTCCGTCTGCGCGGCGTACCGGGCGGACGTCGCGGCGAGGGGGGGCTATGCGAAGCCTGTTCCTTGAGCGCGAGACATGGCTGCACCGTGTGCCTGCATCCGTGAAGCTCGTTGCACTCTCGGTTGCCGGCACGGCGCTGTTCGCTTTCGGCTCGCTCCCGGTCGCGGCTGGGACGGCGGCCGCGGCGGGCGCGATCGTCCTCTTGCTTGGGCGATCCGGCTGGAAGGCTTTGCCCAGGCTGCGCGGGCTGTTGGCCGTTCTCGCGCTCATCGTCGTGCTGCATGGAGCGTTCGGCACATGGCACGCGGGTATGGGAGCCGCATTGCGTGTCCTCGCGCTGACGCTGCTCGGTCTGCTGCTAACCTTGACGACGAGCTTCGAGCGGTTGCTGACCGTCGCCGAAACCGCGCTGGCTCCCTTGCGTCTCGTTGGACTCCGCCCCGAGCGGATCGCGCTCGGCTTCGGCCTGATGCTGCGCTTCGTCGAGGTCTTCTTCCTTCAGTGGCGGCAGCTGGACGAAGCGCATCGCGCCCGCAGCGGGCAGCCGGGTGGCGTGCGGCTGCTTGCCCCTCTCGCCCTCCACGTCCTCGGGGTCGCCGAAAGGGTCGGCGACGCTTTGGCCGCACGTCTTGGTGAGTAGAAGCCGAGGATGTAGGCAGGCGCGATGACGCCCGGCTCGTCGCATTCCCTTGCCCGGATCGCGCTGTTCGCGGCGCTGGTCGCGGTGCTCGGTCTGGTCCCGAAGATCGACCTGCCCTTGGGTGTGCCGATCACGGCCCAGACGCTCGGGGTAATGCTGGCCGGCTGCCTGCTCGGCCCGATGCGCGGCTTCCTGGCACTGCTGCTATTCCTCGCCGGCGTCGCGCTAGGCCTGCCGCTGCTGACCGGTGGGCGGGGGGGTATCGGGGCGTTCATGGCCCCGTCGGCCGGGTTCCTTCTGGGCTTCCCATTCGGCGCGGCGGTCGCTGGGCTGGCGATGAGCGTACTGCCAGGGCCGGTGCTGCCACGCGCCCTCGCCGCGTCGGCGCTTGGCGGCATTGGCGCCGTCTATCTCTGCGGCGTGCCGGTGCTGGCGGCGGTCGCGCATCTCGGTTTGACCCAGGCGCTGCTCGCAAGCGTCGTTTTCCTGCCCGGCGATCTCGTCAAGTGTGTGCTGGCGGCCCTCGTCGTGCAGGCAGTCTCGCGCGGTCTCCCGGAGTGGCAGCTACGCGGTGGCTGAAATGCCCAATTTCACGACTGTGACCGCGCCAATTGCCCACTGGTACCGGCTGCGCCCCGACGCGCTTGCAATCGCCGACGGCGAGCAGTCGCTCAGCTTCTCCGCACTGGCGGATGCCGTGGGGGTGCGATCCCGGCGGATCTCGGCCGAAGGTCTCCCTGCTATCGCATGGGTGGGCGCGGACAATGGCGAAATCGGCCGGTTGCTCGAGTTCTGCGCCATTGTGGAGACGGGCCGGGCCGCAGCCGTGGCCGAGCCGGATTGGCCGCCGGCCCAGCGAACGGCCGCGCAATCCGCCTTGCCGCGCACGGCGTTCGCGGAACAGCCGCCCGGTCCGGATCGCGCGTTCTATGTCGGCTTCACCTCGGGCAGCACGTCGGTTCCGAAAGGGTTCGTCAGGTCGCACCGCTCCTGGACGGAGAGCTTTCGTGTCGCCCTTGCGTCCTTCGGTCCGGCCGCGGCCGAGCGGGTGCTCGCGCCGGGCCGGCTCTCGCATTCGCTTTTCCTATTCGCTTCCCTGCTCGGGCTTTGGACCGGAGCGGGCGTGCATCTGCAAAACCGCTTCGCACCCGCGCTCTGTCTCGACCTGCTGGCGGCCGGAGCGGCGGGATGCTTGGTCGCCGTGCCGAGCCAACTCCTTCTGATCCTTGAGGCGGCCCGTAGGCGCAGGGAGCCGCCTATCGGGACTTTACGGCTTGTGCTCATCGGTGGTGCGCGGTGGCCGCGATCGGAGACCATGCGGCTTCGGGCGCTGTTCCCGAACGCGCGAATCGTCGAGTTCTACGGCGCGTCGGAGACAAGTTTCGTCGCCTGGACCGACAGCGATCCGGAATTGCCGGAAATCGTGGTTGGGCATGCGTTCGAGGGCGTCGATGTGAGGGTCCGGGACGCGGACTCACCAGGAGACGCGGGGGTCATCTTCGTACGTAGCCCAATGCTCTTTGACGACTACATCAGCGGCGACGACGGTGGTCTGCTGCGCCACGGCGACTGGGTATCGGTCGGCGACATGGGATTTCTCGACCCGTTGGGCCGCCTGGTTCTGCTCGGACGACAGCGCCGGATGATCGTGACGTCAGGGCGCAACGTCTTCCCCGAAGAGATCGAGTCGGTGCTTGAAGCGCACCCGGCGGTCGCGGCGGCGTCCGTCCTGGGCGTGCCGGATGCGGTGCGCGGGGCAGCGGTCTGGGCGGTCGTGCAGCCGCGCGCTGCGATCCCGCCCGCCCAGGCCGCACTCGCAGCCCGGTGCCGGGCTCTGCTGCCTCCCTGGAAAGTGCCGCGCAAGTTCGTGATCTGCCCGGATTGGCCGCGGACTGCCGGCGGCAAGACGGACCATGCCCGCTTGGCCGCTCTGTACGGGCGATGCCGGACATAGTCGTCCTGGGTTGGGCGCGCAGCCCGGTCGTGCCGGTCGGAGGAGCGCTGGCGGGATTTGCCCCGCACGCGCTTGCCGCGCGGGTGATCGAGGCGGTGTTGGCGAGGGCTCGCGTTCCGGCCGACGAGGTGGGCGCAGTGGTCGCGGGTAACGCCCTCGGGGCCGGCGGCAATCCGGCGCGCATGGCCGCGCTCGCTGCGGGCCTGCCGGACCGGGTCGCTGCGTTCACCGTAGACAGCCAGTGTTGCGCCGGGCTCGACGCCGTGATCCTGGCTTGCGGCCTGCTTGCGGCCGGCGCGGAGGATGTCGTTCTCGCGGGCGGGGTTGAAGCGTGGAGCCGGGCGCCTCTGCGCGCGCACCGGCCGGAGCGTCCCGGCGGGAAGGCCCGCCCCTACGAACGGCCGGCCTTCGCCCCCGATCCGGCGCGCGACCCGGATTCTGGTCGCAGCGGCGGCTGCGCTCGCGGTCGAGCGGCGGATCGGCCGTGCGGCCCAGGATGCATTCGCGGCGTCGAGCCACGGGCGTGCCCTGTCGCAGCGGCATCGGATGCGTGCCGAGATCGTGCGGATGGCGGGTCTCGACTGCGATCCGTATGCCCGGACGCTCTCGCCTGCATTGCTCGCCCGCATGCCCGTGCTTGCCGGCCCGGCCGCTACGGCGGTCAGCCGGATCGCGGTCGCGCCACGCGCAGATGGCGCGGCGTTCGTGCTGCTCGCGACCGCATCCGGCGCGCGGCGCATGCGGGTCGCGCCGCGCTTCGTCTGGCGCGGCGGCTGCCAGGTGGGCGGCGTGCCCGAGCGGCCGATGCTCGCCGTGGTGCCGGCGTGCCGGGCGGCGCTGGCGGCGGCGGATGTGTCCGTTCAGGATCTCTGGGCCGTCGAGTTGCACGAGGCGTTTGCGGTCCAGGCGCTGGCATTCGGTGAGGATCTCGGACTGGACCCGGCCCGGATCGGGCGCGGCGGCGGCGGGCTTGCCCGTGGGCATCCGATCGGCGCGTCCGGCGCGGTCTCGCTCGTGCGGCTGCTCGCCGACTTGGATCGGGAGGCGCCCGTGGGCGCCTTCGGCCTCGCGACGGTCGCCGCGGCAGGAGGACTAGGATCGGCGGCGTTGGTCCAGAAACTCTGATGGGAAGCGAGGGCGCGTTCGTCGTCAGCTTGGCCCTTCCGGCACCAGCACCGCCGCGCCGGTGAACGTGCCTCGCCGCAAGCCGAGCAAGGCCTCGTTCGCCTGTTCCAGAGGGTAACTGTGAGTCTCCGTGGTGACGGGCACCTGCGGCGCGAGCGCCAGGAACTCCTCCGCGTCCCGCCGTGTGAGGTTTGCGACGGAACGCAAGCTCCGCTCCTGCCACAGCCAGGCGTACGGGAATGCCGGAATGTCGCTCATGTGAATGCCGCCGCAGACGACGGCGCCGCCGGGGGCCGTCGCTCGCAATGCCGCGGGAACGAGCGCGCCCACGGGGGCGAAGATCAGGACGGCGTCCAGCCGTTCCGGCGGCGTCTCTTCGGAGCCGCCGGCCCACACCGCGCCGAGCCGGCGCGCGAAGTCCTGCGCCGCCGAATCGCCGGAGCGCGTGAACGCGAAGACCTCGCGGCCCTGATGGCGCGCGACCTGGGCTACGATATGCGCGGCCGCGCCGAAGCCGTAGAGGCCAACGCGGCGGGCATCGCCAATCATGCGTAGCGAGCGGTATCCGATCAGCCCGGCGCAGAGCAGCGGCGCGGCCTCGGCATCGCCGTAGCGGTTGGGAATGGGGAAGCAGTAGCGCGCGTCGGCGACGGTGTATTCGGCATAGCCGCCGTCGATCTGATAGCCCGTGAAGCGTGCGCGCTCGCAGAGATTCTCCCGGCCCGAGCAGCAATACGCGCACACCCCGCAGGTCCAGCCGAGCCACGGCACCCCGACGCGATCGCCTGGGCGGAACCGGTCCACATCGTCGCCGGTCGCGACCACGCGGCCGACAATCTCGTGACCGGGTATTAACGGCAGCTTCGGGTCGGATAGCTCGCCATCGACGACGTGCAGATCCGTGCGGCAGACCGCGCAGGCGCACACCCGGATGAGAACTTCATGGGCTGCCGGCTGCGGCGTCTCGACCTCGACGGCCTGCAGCGGCTCGCCCGCTCGGCACAGCAGCATGGCGCGCATGGCTGTCTCTCCTCGGCGGTCGGACGCCACGCGGAAGCGCGGCCCGGTCAGTAGGCCACGCGCACATCGACGGTCAGATCCGGATGGCGTTCGCGGACAACGCGCAGGACGGGCCAGGGTGTCCAGTCGGCTGTCCAGAATGCGCAGCGGAAGCTCCGGCGGGAGTCCGGCGGCGGCAACCGGCGAACGTGCCGCGCGCCCCACGTTGTGCCCCAGTTTTCCCAGAGCCACGCTCGCGCCTCCGGGTCGTCCGGCCCGAGGCGCAGGATGGCGCGCGGCACGGGAACAAGCGCGTGCAGGTCGAACGGGCAACCACGCCCGACACCGGCGAGCGACACAGCCTCCTCGTGGCGCTCCCACATGGCATCGCGGAGTTGCCGGGCCAGGATGCGGGCGCCGGCCAGGCTGATCGCGCGGGTCCGCGAGGAACTCGCGAGCAGGAGGTGGAACCAGTCCTCCTCGATCCGATCGTAGTCGAGAATCCAGGGAACGACGCCAGCCCCGATTGCCGATTCGCGGAGCCGGTCGAGCGCCCTCTCGTCGCCCACGACCGTCAACTCATGGTAGAGCCAGTCGGGATGGGCAAGCGCAAGCGGCCGGACGGCCACGGCCTACAGACCGAGCAGCTTGACCGGGCTTTCGTCCATCAGCTTGGCGCGGCGCACGTAGCGGCGCATTGATTTCAGGTCGGCATGCCGCGTGTGGCTCATGATGGCCTCGTCCCGCGCACCCGCCTTGTAAGCCTGCGTGATGAAACCCGCCCGCAGGCCGTGCGGCGAGAGGCGCTCGTTCGGCGGGACGGTGAGGCCGGCTTCGGCCGCGCGCCGCCGGAGGATCTGGCGCACCGCCTCGGGGCACAGCCGGCCGGTTTCGATGGTCCCCCACTTGTCGACCTTCCGGAACACGGGTCCGTAGACCGTTTCCGACGCCTCGAGCCACGCCCGGATCGCGCGCACGGGGCACGTCTCCCGCGTCTTGCCTTGCGGCAGGCCGATTTCGGCGCCTTCGCCCTCCGGGTCCGTCTTGGCGCGCGGGATCAGCAGCCGGAGGCCTTCGTGCGTGAAGGTGATGTGCTCGCGGTCGATGCCGACGAGTTCGGATCGCCGCAGCGCCCCGGCAAAGCCGATCAGCAACAGGGCGCGATCGCGCAAGCCCGTCAGACCGCCGTCGCACACGGCGACGAGGCGGCGCATCTCGGCCGTTGTCAGGGCCGCTGCCTGCCGTGGCGGCGTGCCGTGCTGGCGGAGAATGCCGCGCAAGGTCGTGCGGATCGCCGGGTGCGAGGGCGTCCAGTCATGCCCCGCCAGCCGATGCGCCTGCCCGATCGCGGCCAGCCTGCGGCGCAGGGTGGAACGGCCCCGTGTCGTCGCGAGCGAGGAGAGATAGGCGGCGATCATCCCTGGGTCCGCTGGCAGCGCGGGCGTGCCCGCGACCGCGCACCACGTGCTGAACTCTGACCAGTCGGTGCGATAGGCGCGTTTCGTCGCTTCGGAGTAGGCCGACTTGGCATACGCAGCGGCGGCCTCCACATCGGCGGCCGGGGCGAGGGCGGGAGGTTGGGCGCGCATCTCGCATCGTAGTCTGATCGACCGGCCGCCTTCGCCGCAAGCCGGTTCTTAACGGTTAACGCGTAGATCGGCGCCATGCGGAATGATCCGAGGCACGTCGCCGCCGCGAGCGTGCTTACTCTCCTGCTCGCCCGCTGTGCGTCGCCGCTCCCCTTTTTGCAGGCGCCGGTCTATGTAGGGATCGATACGATGGCGAGCGCCGAGGCCCGAACTCGGCTCCTAGCGGATCTTGCAGCCGTCCCCTGGTTGCGTGTCGTGGACCTCGCCGTGGCGCGGAATGCGTGGGCCTTCGACGCGCTGCCAGCGAACAAGCTCCGGCTCTCGGTCCGGCTCGATCGCGGGGAGATGTGCGCCGATGCGTGGTACAGCGTCTGGGCTGGCGCGCGATTCGCATACAGCTCCGGTCTTGCGGTCCCGCGCGTGGCCACGGACGGCGGGGCGGAAAGCTGTCTCGCCCTGCTCGCGAGCCGGCTCGCTGAGCGGCTCTCCGCTGCGGAGGCGGCGGAACGCGCGCCCTCTAGTAGTCGTCCGACTGCTCCAGCAGTGGCGATTCCGAGGCGGTCTCGAAGCCCAGCATCCGTGTGACGGTCCGGACAATCGCGCCCGTGCGATCCCGCCGCAGCGACGCGGTCAGCGCAAATCCGCGGTCCTGCCCAATGCCCGGTCGCACTTCCAAAGTTATGGTATCGGAATCGGTGCCCCCCGCCGACCCTCGACTCCTGCGGAGGTCCGGGTGACAGGACGCGCACGTGGGGCGCAGGTTCGTAGAAGGCAGCGAGGATCTCGCACGCCCGCTGTGCCGCGGAAGCGTGGTCGCCGCCTGTCTCGATCCGGACTATGACCTCCTCCGAGTCCGATGCCGCCGCCTCGAACCGCGGTGCTCGCGCCAGCCGGGCATGCTGCATGACGATGTCGGCGGCTTCCGGACCGGGCTCCTCTCCCGAGACGTGGACGGTCAGCGAGTCGTCTGGCAGAGCGCCCGAGTTCGACAATGGCCGCAAGAGAGCCAGAGCACCGGTGATCGAGGCGGCGGGGATCGACACCCGGGATGCCCGCGCGATCGCGTCCGGCTGCGTCGGGGCGAAGGCGGCAAAGCCGAGCGTCCACTCCGGGTTCGCGCCGTAGCGGCCCACCGCATCCAGCAGCTTGGCCGCACCTCCGCCCTCCTCTCCACCCTGGTACAGGATGGCGAGGTCGGCCGTCTCGCCGGGGCCGACAATCTGGAGCGGCAGGTTGTCCAACCGCGCCCGGACGTTCTGATCAGGCGCTCCAATCCTGAACTCTTGGCTGAGCGGCTCTCGGCATGGGCAGGGTTCCTCCCGGTAATCAGCAAACCACGTCCGGGACGCTGACGCCAAGCACTCCTTAATCCCGCATGATTTAATAATTGACGGTGAGTTACCGCCCGGTTAATTGTCGTCCTCAAGGGTCGGAGCGAAACGCGCAAGGGGGAGGTCATCGGATGGGGCACACGGCCAACGGGCAGGGCGGAAACTCAATCATCGTCCGGCAGTACAACGAAAGGGTCATCCTGTCGGCGCTCCGCCGGCTCGGCGAAGCATCCAAGGCCGATCTGGCGCGCCAGGCCAGCCTGACGCAAAACACGGCCGGTCAGATCGTGCGCGAACTCGAAATTCAGAGATTGGTTCGGCCGGTGGGCAAGCGAAGCGGTGCGCGCGGGCAGCCCGCGACGATGCTCAGGCTCGATCCCGACGGTGCCTACTCGATCGGCATCAAGCTCGGGCGGCGGTCGGCCGACGCTCTCCTCGTCGATTTCAGCGGCAACATCCTGGAGGCGCATCGCCACGAGCGCGTGTTTCCCCGGCCCGACGAAGCCCTCGATCTGGTGCTTGGGGAGATTGAGGCATTGCGGGGCCGCATTCCGGTCACCACGCGGGGGCGTCTCGCCGGCGTCGGGTTGGCGATGCCATACAATCTGGGGAGTTGGCGCCGGGAACTCGGTCTGTCCCGGGAGCTGTGCGCGGCGTGGACGGGCTACGATCTCGCCGGCGAACTCCGCAAGAAACTGGACGTGTCCGTATTTGTCGAGAACGACGGAACGGCGGTCGCGGTCGCTGAGCTGTTCGGGGGCCTGGGCCGCGAATTCGATGATTTCGTGAGCGTCTTCATCGGCACGGCGATCGGCGGGGGCGTGGTGCTACGGGGCGAGTGCCGGCAGGGGCCGACGTTGAACGCGGGCGACGTCGGGCTGATGCCGACATCGCCCTCGCGGCTCTCAAGCGCGCCGCGGCCCGAGCGACACTCCGACCTTCTGCTGACGCGCGCGTCGGTCGGCTCGCTGATCCGGCACCTGAACGCGAGCGGGATCGCGGTCGGCTCGCGCGCGGACCTTGAAGCCGCCATCCCCGCAAACCCCGTCCTAGTCGATGAGTGGATAGAGGATTGCGCGGATGCGCTCGTCACGCCGTTACTGTCGATCGCGTCCATCCTCGACGTCGAGGCGATCGTCCTCAACGGCGATCTTCCCCCAGAGTTGATTGGGAAATTGCTGCACCGGCTGACCGATCTGCTGGCCGAGGCCGCGCCGGAAGCGCGGCGGCCTCCCGTGCTTCGCTGCGGCACGGTCGGGCGCAACGCGGCAGCGCTGGGCGCGGCTATCCTGCCGTTCCATTTCAACTATAGTCCGGTCCAGCAGATCCTCTTCGGTGCAGGCATGTAGATTAAGTCACCGTGTTGAACTATCCCGATTTTCCCACGTGGGACGTAGTGGAAGGCAAACGGCTGCGGTAAACAGTATGAACAGTCCGTTGGCGGCGTAAGCCGCGCGGCGGTCAGGGGGGGGCGGAACGTGGATCAGGTAACGACCGCGATTGAGCCGGCGCCGGTCGGCGGCGCTGTCCCGGCGCTCGAGATGGAGGGCATTTCGAAGACGTTTCCAGGGGTCAAGGCTCTGGACAACGTTCAGCTGCGCGCGTACGGCGGTGAAGTCCTGGCGCTCATGGGCGAAAACGGCGCCGGCAAATCCACGCTCATGAAGATTTTGTCCGGGGCCTATCACGCGGATCCGGGCGGCAAGATCCTGATCAGCGGCAAGCCGGTAAACATCACCGATCCGATCGCGGCGCGACGCCAGGGCATTGCGATCATCTACCAGGAACTGGCGCTCGCGCCGAACCTCACGGTGGCCGAGAATATCCATCTCGGCAGCGAATTGCGCAAATCGGGCGGCCGCGTCGACCGAGCGTCGATGCGGGAAGGCAGCAGGCCGGTGCTCGAACGCCTGGGCGCCCCGTTCGGCCCGGACACCACGGTCGGAACGCTGTCCATCGCCGAGCAGCAGCTCGTCGAGATCGCCCGCGCGCTCCACAGCCAGTCGCGCATTCTCGTGCTCGACGAACCGACCACCCCGCTCTCCTCGCGCGAGGTGGACCGGCTGTTCGCGCTCGTGCGCAAGCTGCGTTCCGAGGGCATCGCGATCATCTATATCAGCCATCGCATGGCGGAGATCTACGAACTGGCCGACCGCGTCTCCGTCCTGCGGGACGGCACCTATGTCGGCACGCTCGTTGGAAAGGAGATTAGCGCTGAATCACTGGTGAAGATGATGGTCGGCCGCGACCTGTCGACTTTCTACAAAAAAGATCACGACGCCCGTGACGAGCGGGGCGCGTTGGTCCTCGAAGTCAAGGGCATCAACGACGGCGGCAAAAGAGTGAAGCCCGCCAGCCTGCAACTGCATCAAGGCGAAGTGCTCGGCATCGCCGGATTGGTCGGCTCCGGACGGACCGAGCTCGCGCGCCTGATCTATGGCGCGGACAAACGTGCCGGCGGCGAGATCCTGCTGGATGGCAAGCCGGTTGCCATCGACGCGCCGGAAGACGCGCTCGACGTCGGAATCGCCTATCTGACGGAGGACCGCAAGCGGCTTGGGCTTTTTCTCGACATGTCATGCGGCGAGAACATCAATCTCGGCGTTATCGCCAGAGACGCCTGGCGGCGCATGGTCCTGAACCGGCTCAAGGCCCGGGACCGCTCCGAAACGGCGTTCAAGGCGCTCCGCGTCCGGGCGGCGAGCCCGCTGGTCGCGGTTGGCAGCCTGTCCGGCGGGAATCAGCAGAAGGTTCTGCTGTCCCGATGGCTGGAGATCGGCCCGCGCGTGCTGATCCTGGACGAGCCGACGCGCGGCGTCGATATCGGCGCGAAGTCCGAGATCTATCGGATCATCGACGAACTCGCGCAGCGCAACATCGGCATAATCGTGATTTCGAGCGAGCTGCCCGAGATCATCGGTATCTGCGACCGCGTCCTCGTGATGCGGGAGGGGCACATCGAAGGGGAAGTGGGCGGCACGACGGGGCGGGCAATCACGCAGGAAAACATCATGGCCTATGCGGCGGGCATCGCGGCATAACGGCTGGCGGGAGGAGAAAATCATGTCCGAGACGGGCACCAAAGTCACCGCGCCGGCCGGACCATCCGGCGGCGCCGGACTGTCATCCCGGCAAGTGCAGATCCGCAGCATGATTCAGGCCATGGGCATGCTGCCGGTGCTGATCATCCTGGCGATCGGCTTTCACTGGTTGTCGGGAGGCCGGTTCTTCACGGGGCAGAACATCTCGATCGTCGCGCAGCAGGCGTCGATCAACACCGTCCTCGCCTCCGGCATGACGTTCGTGATCCTGACGGGAGGTATCGACCTGTCGGTCGGCTCGATCCTCGCCATTTCCGCCATGATGGCCCTGATCGCTTCGCTGTGGCCGGGCGTGGGGCTGCTCGGCATCTTGGCAGGCATCGTGACCGGACTCGTCTTCGGGCTGATCAATGGTGGCCTGATCGCGTTCGGGAACCTGCCGCCGTTCATCGTCACGCTCGGATCGCTGACCGCCGTGCGCGGGCTCGCTCGCCTCGTCGGGAACGACGCCACGATCTTCAACCCGGACCTTCCATTCGCCTTCATCGGCAACGGCAGTCTAACGATCTTTCCGGGCATCTCGATCCCCTGGCTCGTCATCATCGCCCTGATCGTGATCGTGATTTCCTGGTTCATTCTTCGCCGGATGGTGCTCGGCACCTGGATCTACGCGGTCGGCGGCAATCCCGCGGCGGCGCGCCTTTCGGGCATCAAGGTCTGGGTGGTGCTGCTGTTCGCCTACGCCGCCTCGGGCTTGCTGGCCGGATTGGGCGGGGTGATGTCGGCGGCACGGTTGTTCGCGGCGAACGGTCTGCAACTCGGTCAGTCCTACGAACTCGATGCGATCGCCGCCGTTATCCTCGGCGGCACGAGCTTCGTGGGCGGCATCGGGTCGATCTGGGGCACGTTGGTCGGCGCACTGATCATTGCGGCGCTGACGAACGGGCTCGTGCTGCTCGGCGTCTCCGACATCTGGCAGTTCATCATCAAGGGCCTGGTGATTATCGGCGCCGTCGGCCTTGATCGCTTCCGTCTGCAACACGGCGCCCGAACCTGAACCGGCGCTGCTATCGAGAAACGAGGAGAGAAACGATATGTCCAGGCT
This sequence comes from uncultured Alphaproteobacteria bacterium, assembly GCA_963777325.1. Lineage (GTDB taxonomy): Bacteria > Pseudomonadota > Alphaproteobacteria > Acetobacterales > Acetobacteraceae > JAFAXA01. The sequence goes on from CAVZQE010000001.1 coordinate 187,119, forward strand.
ATCCCTTATCGCCGGCGCGGCTTTCGGCGCGGCCTCCATGCTGGCGGTGTCGGCCGCCTCCGCCAAGGATCTTAAGTCGATCGGCATTACCGTCGGCTCGCTCGGCAACCCGTTCTTCGTCTCACTGGTGAAGGGCGCGACCGACGAGGCGCACAAGATCAATCCGAACGTCAACGTCACTGCGGCGTCGGCCGATTACGACCTCAACAAGCAGTTCACGCAGATCGACAACTTCATCGCCTCCGGGGCCAACATGATCCTGGTGAACGCGGTGGACCCGCGTGCGATTGGCGCCGCCGTGAAACGCGCCGAGGCGGCGGGGATCGTCGTCGTGGCGGTCGACGTCGAGGCTGCCGGCGCCGACGCGACCGTGCAGACCAACAACGTGCAAGCCGGTCAAATTTCCTGCCAGTATCTGGCGGACAAAATCAACCACAAGGGCAACGTCATCATCGAGAACGGGCCGCAGGTTTCCTCGGTGATCCAGCGGGTGAAGGGGTGCAAGGAGGTGCTCTCCAAGTATCCCGACATCAAAATCCTGTCGGATGATCAGGACGGCAAAGGCTCGCGCGAGGGCGGCATGAACGCGATGCTCGGGTATCTGACTCGCTTTCCCAACATCGCGGGCGTGTTCACGATCAACGATCCGCAGGCGGTCGGCTCGGATCTTGCGGCCAAGCAGCTCAACCGTTCAGGTATCGTGATCACGTCCGTGGACGGCGCCCCGGATATCGTTCCTGAAATCAAGGGCAACACGCTGGTCCAGGCGTCCGCAAGCCAGGATCCGGCCGAGATCGGGAGAAAGGCGGTCGAGATCGGGAATGAGATCATGAACGGCAAGAAGCCTCAGGACTCGATGGTCCTGATGGAGTCGAAACTGGTCGATAAGGATAATGTCGGGTCGTACAAGGGCTGGTAGACGCTGGCGGTCTCCGGCGGAAAATTATCCGGCGGAGACCGCTTATTCGCTTCATTTTCGTGAGTAGGTGCGATGGCGGACGTGATCTGTCTCGGCGAGTTGCTGATCGACTTCGTCCCGACCGTCACGGGTTGCGATCTGGCAAGCGCCGAGGCCTTCAAGAAAGCGGCCGGTGGGGCGCCCGCGAACGTCGCGGTCGGGCTGGCGCGGTTCGGCGTTCCGAGCGGCTTCATGGGCAAAATCGGCGACGACGGATTCGGCCGCTTCCTGACCCGGACGCTTGCGGATGCGGGCGTCGACACCGCCATGCTGATCCCGACCGAGGCCGCGCCGACCGCGCTCGCGTTCGTGTCCTTGCGCGCCGACGGCGAGCGCGAGTTCCTGTTCTACCGCAGCCCCAGCGCCGATATGCTGTTCGCGCCCGAAGACGTGGATGCGGCGGCGCTCGGCCGGGCCAAGATCCTTCACTTCGGTTCCATCAGCCTGATTTCGGAGCCGTCCCGGGGCGGCACCCTGCATGCGATCGAGATGGCGCGCCGGCAAGGCTTGCGCATCAGCTACGATCCGAATCTGCGCCTGCGGTTATGGCCCGGCGCCGACGAGGCGCGCGCGGGCATGCGTCTCGGGCTCGCTCAAGCGGACATCGTCAAGATCGGCGACGAGGAGCTGCACTTCATCACCGGGTCATCCGATCCGATCGCGGGCGCGCGCGCGTTATGGCACGAGAACCTGGCCTTGATGGCAGTCACCCGCGGCGCCGCGGGATGCATTTGGCTGACACGCGACGCGGAGGGCGAGGTGCCGGGCATCAAGGTGGAGGCGGTCGATACGACCGGAGCGGGAGACGCGTTCATGGCGGGTCTGCTCGCCGGACTCGTCGAACTCGGGGATGCCGCGCTGGAAGCAACCGAGCTCGATCGTATCTGCACGTTTGCGAACGCCGCCGGTGCGGTCACGACCACGGCGCGCGGGGCGATCCCGTCGCTACCAGACCGAGCCGCAGTGCTTGCGGCGATGGCCGCACGCGGATCGCGGGCGATTTCATGACCCGCGCAGTGTGACGGCAGGAGAAGATTCTCCATGAGTATCAATACCCGCATCGCAGAGGTTACGGATCAGATCGTGCGCCGGAGCAGAAGTTCGCGCATGCGCTATCTTGACCGCATCGACGCGGCGGGGGAGCGTGCCCGCTCGCTGCCGCGCAAGGCGCTCGGCTGCGCCAATCAGGCGCATAGCTTCGCCGGCTGCGGCGCGGCCGACAAAGACAAGCTTCGCTCCGGCGCCGGTCCCAACCTCGGCATCGTCACGTCTTATAACGACATGCTGTCGGCGCATCAGCCGTTCGAGCGTTTCCCGGAGCTGATCCGGGAGGCGGCGCGGGAGGCGGGTGGCACCGCGCAGGTGGCTGGCGGCGTGCCCGCGATGTGCGACGGCGTCACGCAAGGGGAAGCGGGGATGGAGCTGTCCCTGTTCTCCCGCGACGTGATCGCGCTCGGCACGGCGGTCGCCATGTCGCATCAGACATTCGACGCGGCGGTCTATCTCGGCGTCTGCGACAAGATCGTGCCCGGCCTTGTCATCGGCGCGCTGTCGTTCGGCCACGTGCCCGGCATTTTCGTCCCGGCCGGGCCGATGCCGAGCGGGCTGCCGAATGACGAAAAGTCGCGCGTGCGGCAGCTGCATGCCGAGGGCAAGGTGTCGCGCGACGCGCTGCTCGAGGCGGAAGCGAAGTCGTACCACGCACCGGGCACCTGCACGTTCTATGGCACCGCCAACACGAACCAGATGCTCATGGAGATCATGGGCGTGCATATGCCCGGCTCCGCATTTATCAATCCGAACACCAAGCTGCGCGACGCGATCACGCGGGAGGCGGTCAAGCGCGCGCTGGCGATCACGGCGATTGGCAATGAGTACACGCCGATTGGACGGGTGATGGACGAGCGCGCATTCGTCAACGGCATCGTCGGCCTGCACGCGACGGGCGGTTCGACCAATCACACGATTCACCTGATCGCGATGGCGGCGGCGGGCGGAATCGTGTTGACCTGGGACGATCTTTCGGCCCTGGCTGAGGTGACGCCGCTGCTCTGCCGCATTTATCCCAACGGGAAGGCGGACGTGAACCATTTCCACGCCGCCGGCGGGACCGGATTCCTGATCCGCGAACTGCTGGACGCGGGTCTGCTGCACGAGGACGTTGACACGGTATTCGGCAAGGGGCTGCGGGCCTATGTGACGGAGCCAGGGCTTTCGGAAGCCGAAGGCATCGAGTGGCGCGAGCCGGTCAAGGTCAGCGGCGATTCAAACGTGCTTCGAGGCACGGCCGAACCGTTTCAGGCGACCGGGGGCCTGCGCCTGCTGGACGGCGACATCGGGCGCGCGGTCATCAAGACGTCCGCCGTTGCGGCCGAGCGCCACGTCATCGAGGCGCCGGCGCGTGTGTTCCACAGCCAAGAGGCGCTACAGGCGGCGTTTCGCGGCGGCGAGTTGACCGAGGATTTCGTGGCCGTGGTCCGGTTCCAGGGACCGAAGGCGAACGGGATGCCGGAGCTGCACAAGCTGATGCCGCCGCTCGGCGTGCTGCAGGATCGCGGCCGGCGCGTGGCGCTGGTGACGGACGGGCGGCTGTCCGGCGCCTCCGGCAAGGTGCCGGCCGCAATCCATGTTACGCCCGAAGCGGCCGAGGGCGGCTTGATCGCGAAGGTCCGGGATGGCGACGTCATCCGGCTCGACGCGGTGCGGGGCCGGCTCGAGGTGCGGGTCGATCCGGCGGAGTGGGCGAGCCGCCCGGTTGCCGAAGCCGACCTCGCGGGCTCGCACGAGGGCGTTGGACGGGAGTTGTTCAGCGCGTTCCGTGCGGCCGTCGGCCCGGCGGACAGAGGGGCAGCCATCTTCGGAACGGTGCAGGCGTGAATCCGGAGACCGGTCCAGTCTCGCCTGCGGATCACCGTCGCGGGTCGCGGCGGCTACGGCGACCAGATTGACCGCCCACCACAGGACATGACCGGCTACGCCGAGCTGCAGGTTACTACGAACTACTCCTTCCTGCGCGGCGCGAGCCATGTCGAGGAGCTGTTCCTGCGCGCCCGCGAGCTTGGCTTGCCGGCTCTCGGCATCGCTGACCGCAACTCGCTCGCTGGCATCGTGCGCGCGCATCAGCGCGCCGAGGAGGCCGGCATCCGCCTCGTGGTCGGGTGCCGGCTCGACCTCACGGATGGTACGGCGCTGCTCGCCTATCCGATGGATCGCCCGGCCTATGCCCGGCTCTGCCGGTTGCTGACGCTCGGCAAGGGGCGCGCGGGCAAGGGCAGGTGCGATCTCGCCTGGGACGATCTCGCCGCCGCTGGCGAGGGGCTGCTCGTCATCCTGCTGGCCGAGGCGGCCGACGATGAACTGGACGGGCGGCTGGCCCGGCTGCGGGCCGACTTTCCGGACAGGGCCTATCTGGCGCTGACCCTGCGCGACCGGCCCGGCGATCACGTTCGGCTGCATCATCTCGCCGACAGGGCCGCAGGCCACGGCGTGCCGACCGTGGTCACGGGCGACGTGCTCTATCACGTGCCGGAGCGCCGCGTCCTGCAGGACGTCGTCACCTGCATCCGCGAGGGCTGCACGATCGACGAGGCGGGTTACAGGCTGGAGCGTGGCGGCGACCGGCATCTGCGAGGGCCGGCGGAGATCGGGCGGCTGTACCGCCTGCATGCGGAGGCGGTCGCGCGCTCGCTCGAGATCGTCGAGCGTTGCCGCTTCTCCCTCTCCGAGCTGCGCTACCAGTATCCGGACGAGGTCGAGGAGCCGGGGCAGACGCCTCAGCAGGCGCTGGAGGCGATGGTCTGGCGGCACGCGCCGCGCCGCTATCCGGGCGGGCTGCCCGAGGACGTCCAGCGCCAACTCCGCCACGAGCTGCGGCTGATCGCCAAGCTCGACTACGCGCCCTATTTTCTGACTGTCCGCAGCATCGTCGCCTTTGCGCGCTCCAAGGACATTCTCTGCCAGGGGCGGGGATCGGCCGCCAACAGCGCCGTCTGCTACGTGCTCGGCATCACCTCGATCGACCCCGTGCGCTCGGGCCTCCTTTTCGAGCGCTTCGTCTCGGCCGAGCGGCGGGAGCCGCCCGACATCGACGTCGATTTCGAGCACGAGCGCCGCGAGGAGGTGATCCAGTGGGTGTACGGCCGCTACGGCCGCGACCGGGCCGCGCTCTGCGCGACGGTCGCCCGCTACCGGGCGCGGGGCGCGGTGCGCGAGGTCGGCAAGGTCATGGGACTGACGGAGGATTTGACCGGCGCGCTCGCGGGCCAGGTCTGGGGCTGGAGCGAGGACGGGGTCGAGGAGGAGCACGCCGCCGAGCTGAACCTCAACCTGCAGGACCGGAGACTTAGGCTGACGCTTGCGCTGGCGCGGGAGCTGATCGGCTTCCCGCGCCATCTCAGCCAGCATCCGGGGGGCTTCGTGCTGACCCGCGACCGGCTGGACGACCTCGTGCCGATCGAGCCCGCGGCGATGGAGAACCGCCAGGTCATCGAGTGGGACAAGGACGACATCGACGTGCTGCGGTTCATGAAGGTCGACGTGCTGGGCCTCGGCATGCTCGGCTGCATGCGCCGAGCCTTCGACCTGCTGGCGGCGCACCGGAGCGAGCGGCTAGACCTCGCGACCATTCCGGCCGAAGATCCGGCCACTTTCGCCATGATCCGCCGCGCCGACACGCTCGGCACGTTTCAGATCGAGAGCCGGGCGCAGATGGCGATGCTGCCGCGCATGCAGCCCACGACATTCTACGATTTGGTGATCGAAGTCGCGATTGTCCGCCCCGGCCCGATCCAGGGCGACATGGTGCATCCCTATCTCCGCCGCCGCGAAGGACGCGAGCCGGTCAGCTACCCGACCCCGGAATTGAAGCGCGTGCTCGGCAAGACGCTCGGGGTGCCGCTGTTCCAGGAACAGGCGATGCAGGTCGCGATCGTCTGCGCGGGCTTCACGCCGAGCGAGGCCGACCAGCTGCGCCGGGCGATGGCGACCTTTAAGTTCACGGGCGGCGTTTCGCACTTCAAGGACAAGCTGATCGCCGGCATGGTCGCGCGCGGCTACGAGCGGGACTTCGCCGAACGTACCTTCAGCCAGATCGAGGGCTTCGGCTCGTATGGCTTCCCGGAAAGCCACGCCGCGAGCTTCGCGCTGATCGCCTATGCGTCGTCCTGGATGAAGTGCCACCATCCGGACGTGTTCTGCGCGGCGCTGCTGAACAGCCAGCCGATGGGCTTCTATGCGCCGGCCCAGATCGTGCGCGATGCGCGCGAGCACGGGGTCGAGGTGCGGCCGGTCTGCGTCAACGCATCGGACTGGGACTGCACGCTGGAGCGCGGCGGCGGCCCGACCCTCGCCGTGCGGCTCGGGCTTCGGATGGTGCGGGGGCTGGCGGCGCGGGACGGAGCGCTGATCGCCAGTCGCCGCGATCTCCTGTACTCTTCGGTCGCGGATCTGCACCGCCGGACGGGGCTGTCCCTCGCCGCGCTGAAAAAGCTGGCGGCAGCGGATGCGTTCGCCTCGTTGAGCCTTGGCCGCCGCGAGGCGCTGTGGGCGATCCTCGCGCTCGACGAGCAGCCGCTGCCCCTCTTCGTTGCGGCCGAGCGCACACGACGGAACGAGCCGGCGGTGATCGAGCCGCCCGTCACGCTCGCGCCGCCCACGGCCGGGAGCGAGGTCGTGGAGGACTACCGCAATACAGGCCTGTCGCTGCGCCGGCACCCGGTCGCCTTCCTGCGGCCGGAGCTCGCCTCGCGCGGCATGGTGGCCTGCGCGGATCTGGCCCGCACCCAGACCGGGCGGAGGGTGACGGTGCCGGGCATCGTGCTCGTGCGGCAAAAGCCGGGCTCGGCCAAGGGCGTCATGTTCATCACGATCGAGGACGAAACCGGCGTCGCCAATCTGATCGTCTGGCCGTCGGTGTTCGAGGCGCAGCGCCGGCTCGTGCTGTCCGCCGGCATGATCGCCTGCCGCGGCCGCGTGCAGCGGGAGGGCGACGTGGTCCACGTCGTCACCGAGCAGCTGACCGACCTCACCCCCCTGCTGCGCAGCGTCGGGCAGCACGGCGGGGCGTTTCCAGTACGGCATGGACGCGGCGACCAGGCGACGCATGGCGGCGGCCCGGATGCACGCGAAAACAGCGCCGCCAAGCCGCGCGACATCTTCATCCCGGACTTACGCCTCGGCAGCGGCATCAAGGTGCCGACGCGGGATTTTCGGTAGAGGCGCGGAGAGACTGAGGCTGCGGCCGTCGCCGGCCCTCACTCGCGCAGGCGGGCGTTGACCTCGGCCCAGTCCAGCTCTTCCTCGATCAGGTGAAAGGCGTCTTCGCCGATTTCGTTGCTCGCATGCAGCGCGGCGAGCGCGTCCCGCTCCGCCGCGACGGCGAACCGGAGCAGGGCGTTGAAGCCGGGCTCGTCCGTGTTCGGGGACGGTTCTGACTTGGCGGCGCGCCATCGCTGCTTGTACGCCCGCTTCAAGGCCGCCCCGACATCCGTCTCCGCATGGGGGTGAGCGCCGCAATCGCCGCTTTCGCCGTCGCGGTCCGTGCACGTGGCATCCTTCGGTCGCGCGCTCCCGCCTGCCCGGGCATCCGCACCACGGCGGCCGGTTCTCCGTTTGGTATCTGGCATACAGATATTCAGCGATGTGCTTACATGCCCCGCTGGTCCGGCCGAACGCGGCCGCGAACCTGGACGCAGGCAAGCCGCCCGCCGCGACCAGGCGTCGCGCTGTTCACCGGCGCGCACGAGGATATGAGGATTGTCCAGCGAGAGATCTTCGGTCCGGGTACTCTCCAATCTCCGCTTCAGGGACAACGACGAAGACGAAGCGGTCCGCATCGCCAACAGCAGCATCGTCAGCCTCGCTTCGGCCGTATGGACGCAGACATCGGCCGCGCGCATCGGGTCTCGAGCCGGCTGCATTCCGGAATGGTGTGGGTCAACACCTACGGCCCGACCAACGCCCGCCTGCCTTGAGGCGGCCTCGGCGCCGTATCTGGCATCGGCCGCGACCTCGGCCGCTCCGCGCTGGACACGGAGCGCCGGACCGTGTGGGTGCGGTCCGGTCCCGGCTTCGGCCGCACCTTGACCGCAACCCCGAACCGAACGGAGCGAAGGGGAAGCCGAGAAAGCTGCTTGCGGTATGATCATATCGCGTCGCCACGCGTCGGCTGTTCTTGAGTTGGTTGATGAATCGCTCGATCATGTTGCGCAAGGCATAGACGGCGCGGTTAACGGAATGCTGCACGCGTCGGTTCCTCTTGGTAGGGATCTCGGGCGTGCCTCCGCGAGCGCGAACTTCGTCGCGGATGGCATCGCTGTCATAGCCCCGGTCAGCAAGGAGCACCTCGGGATCGGCGTTATGCTCGGCCATCAGGTCGCTGAACGCGGTGCTGTCGTGAGCCTCTCCCGACGTCAGCAAGAGAGCGACCGGAAGACCCTCAGCGTTGGTCCGAAGGTGGATTTTGGTCGAGAACCCGCCGCGCGAGCGGCCAAGAGCTGTACCGCCCCCGGTTGATGAGACATCTGTGGGCAGCCTACGCGGCGATCGCGACGGCTGAAAGCTGTTGCTGCCTGACGTCAGCTGGAGGGCGGTAATCGAGCCGCTGGATGAGCCAGGTGGTGTTGTAGATGTCGCGGAAGGCGAGCAGCGCGAGCCTGAGCTCCTCGACGGTGTTGAAGGTCCGGATCCAGAGCAGGTTCTCCTTGAGCGTCCGGATGAAGCGCTCCGCGCAGCCATTGCCCTCCGGCGCGCGGACGAACGCTGGCGAGCTCTGGATGCCCAGGAAGCGCATCTCTGTCTGCAAGGTATCGGACATGTATTGCGAGCCGTGGTCGTGACGGACCGAGAGCCCGTGGGCGATATCCTTGGCGATGGCGCCGAAATGTCGCCGCACGCCTTGGCGCAACGGCTCGAGCGCCTCGAAGCGGGTGCCACGCCGGGCGGCATGGATGCCGACGCACTCGGCGTTGTGGTGGTCGACGGCAATGAAGACCGCGACCTGGCTTTCCGCGGTCCAGGTCGTGGTCATGTCGGTGCCCCACATTGTGTCGATGGTATCGGGAATGATGGTGCCATCGTGGTTGCGCGGTCCGCGCGGCTGACCGACCCGGCCGGGCGCCAGAAGATCGTTCTCGCGCATGAGCCGCAGCACGCGGCGCAGCGACGTGCGAATGCCGCCGATCCGCAACCGGGCCCAGACTTTTCTGTGACCTTCGCCGTGAAAGGGGCTGTCGGAAAGGACACCACGAATCCGTTCCAGGAGGGCCGCATCCGGCATGGTGCCTACTGGACCGGTCCTCTGCCGCGTGGGCTCCGGCTGACGGTGCCGATAGATGCTCGCCCGTGCTCGCCCGTGCCCTGCGCCAGATCCGGCAGACGCGCGCGAGGCCGTAGGGCTTGCGGCTGCTCGGGGACAGCTTGCGGCTCATCGCCTCGACTTCCGGCGGGCCAAAGGGCCGCTGTTGCCCTCCAGGAGGGCGATCTTTTGCTCCAGCAGCTCGCGCTCGAGCAGCATCTCGCCGAGCCGGACCTTGAGGCGGTCGCTCTCGCGCTCCTCGCCATTCATGGGCTTACTCGCCAAGCTGGCCTCGCCGCCGTCGAGGAAAGCGTCGCGCCAGCCGCTCAGCGTCGCCGCGGTCACACCAAGCGAGCGCGACACCGTGTCCAGATCCTCGCCCCGCAGGAGGCGCAGCACCGCGTCACGCTTGCGCTGCCGTGACATCCGGCCGCCACGGCCAGCGCCCACGGTATCCGTCTGCTGTGTCGTCATCGTCCATCCCTCTCGCGGATACCGTCCGCTTACGGGATGTCTCATTCAACCGTGGAGCGGAGGACGACTGCCTTGGCGAACTCGGCTGTTGCGCGACGATCTGGATGAGAGGTCAGCGTCAATCAGGATGAGAACTGATTGTCGCGGCGGGTGGAGAGTTGCCGTTCTGATTGAGACTGGCAAGGGTCAAGCGCTGGTCTGATTGTCGCTGGGCGACAATCGCTCGACGGTTTTGATTGTCGCGCGTGTCGGCGGACGGCCGGGTGTGGTTCTGCGCTGGACGGCAGCGCGCCTCCGGTAGCTCTCGACATTCATCTCGAAGATCGTCGCGTGATGCACGAGGCGGTCGACGGCGGCGAGCGTCATGGCGGGATCGGGGAAGATCTTGCCCCACTCTCCGAAGGGCTGGTTGGCGGTGATCAGGATCGACCGCCTCTCGTATCGGGTGCTGATCAGCTCGAACAGGACGGAAGTTTCGGACTGATCCTTGGTGACGTAGGCGATGTCGTCGAGGATCAGCAGGTGATACTTGTCGAGCTTGGCGATGGCGGCCTCGAGTGCCAAGTCGCGGCGGGCGAGCTGGAGTTTTTGCACGATGTCGGAGGTGCGGGTGAACAGCACGCGCCAGCCGTTCTCGACCAGGGCGAGACCGATCGCTGCCGCCAGATGACTTTTGCCCCCGCCGGGCGGCCCGAACAGGATCAGGTTGGCACCCTTCTCGAGCCAGGCGTCCCCGGAGCACATCGCCATGATGTGCGCCTTGGAGACCATCGGCACGGCATCGAAGGCGAAGCTTTCTATGCTCTTGCCGGGCGGCAGCCTCGCCTCGGCGAGGTGACGCTCAATGCGTCGGCGGTCGCGCTCGGCTATCTCGTGCTCGGCGAGGCTGGCGAGGAAGCGTGCGGCGGGCCAGCCTTCGCGGTCGGCACGCGTGGCGATGTCCGGCCAGTTCTGCTTGATGGCGGGCAGGCGCAGGTCGTGCAGGATGAGGGTCAGACGCTGCGCATCGATCGGCTGGGTGGATCCGGTCATGCCGCCGCTCCCGCGAGGAGGGTGTCATAAGCGGCGAGCGGCGCGAGGCTGACGGTCACCTCCGGCAGACAGGCGGGATCAGGCGCAAAGCAGGCGCGCAACGCTTCGAGGTCGGGCAGACGGCAAGCTGCCAGATCGGCGGCAAGACGGTCGGCCAGTTCGGCCTCGCAGGCGCGCTCATGCGCCAGCGCGAGGAGGGCGACCATGGTCCGGCAGGCGTCTCGTTCGCCGGCCCGCTCGACCAGGCGCTCGAAGGTGCGCCGGTAGGCCTCGCGCGGGAAGAGCTGGTCGCGATAGGCGAGGTTGAGCAGCGCCATCGGCTTGCGGCGCAGGGCATGGATCACATGCCGGTAGTCGACCACGTGTCCGTGCCGGCCTTTGCCGACGGCTCTCCCACGCAGCAGCGTCATCAGCGGGGTGCCGCCGACGAACAGCTCGAGCCGATCGTCATGCAGCCGCACGCGCAGGCGATGGCCGATCAGCCGCGAGGGCACGGTGTAGAAGACCTTGCGTAGGGTGAAGCCGCTGCTGGAGGTGACGGCGACGACGGTCTCCTCGTAATCGCAGCTGCGCCGCTCGGGCAGCCTCTGCAGATGCGGCCGTTCGGCGTCGATGCGGGCGCCATTGCGGCGGTTCTTGCGACTGACAAGTTCGCCGACGAAGCGGCGGTAGGCGGCGAGATCGTCGAACCTGGCCGAGCCGCGCAGCAGCAGCGCGTCGCGCAAGGCGCCCTTGATGTGGCCGTGTGCGCTCTCGATCGCGCCGTTCTCGTGGGCGATGCCGCGATTGTTGCGACTGGGCGTCATGCCGTAATGCGCGCACAGAGCCTCGTAGCGCCGGGTCAGATCGGTGCGGGCATCGGCGTCGAGGTTGCGGAAGGCGGCCGAGAGGCTGTCGCTGCGATGCTCGCGCGGGCTGCCGCCGAGCGACCACAGGGCATCCTGCAGGCCGGCGGCCAGAGCCACGAAACTCTCGCCGCCGAGGATGACATGGACATGCTCGAAGCCCGACCAGGGCAGGCGAAAATGATAGAGAAGATGGTCCAGCGGGGCGCCGGCGACGGTCACGCCGAGATCGGCCATGTCGGTGAAGTCCGACAGTCCAATCCGGCCCGGTTCATGGCTCTGTCGGAAGATCACCTCCTGGTCGGGGCCGTGGACGGCACGCCAGGCGCGGATGCGGCGCTCCATCGTGCGGCGCACGCCAGCATCCAGGTCGGGGTACCGGCGCTGCATCTCCTCAAAGATTGCGATCGCCCGCAATCCGGGCGAGGCGGCAAGCATCGGCACGATCTCAGCCTCGAAGATCGCGGCGAGCGGATCGGGCCGGCGCCGTCCGCGCGGCGCCTGCCTGCGCGAGGGCAACCGGGGATCGGCGGCGATCCGGTAGCCGGTCGGGGCACTGAACCCCGCCTTGGCCGCGGCAACCGACACGGAGTCGTTCTGTCGGAACTTCATGAAAAGCCTCATCTGACAATCGGTGACGTGGCGGCCGGGCAAGCGCGGCATCCTCTGCAAGCAAGGAAGCCACCGTCATTACCCGTCCGGCTGCGATCATCAGCGGCTCCACCCAAGCAGAGCGCGCCACCAGCTTGGTGTGTACCCGGCTGCGGGCTACGCCCTTCGCCAGGTACACACCAACCTGGCTCTCATCCTGATTGACGGCTTGTTCTCATCCTGATTGTCGCGCGGCACTCGGCCATGAAGCGTTGGAACGCGGCATGAAAGGCCGCCGGATCCAGCAAGCGGAACAGCCGCGAGAACGTGTCGTGGCTGGGAATGGGGACTGTCTGCGCATTCCGATGGAGTTGGCCGGTAATTCCGGCCTGATGTCGGCCACCCATTCCGATTGAAGTCGGCCGGCCGTTCCGATCGATGTCGGCCGGGGTCCTTGTCCAGAGGACGGAACTGCACCGCCCTGGGCTTCTCGGGTTCGAAGCCTTCGCTGGGAACCCAGGCTGCTCAGTGCGGTTAGGGGCAAGGTGGAGGCACCGTTTGAAGCTGCGTTGGCTCGTTCTGGCGACAATCGCCGTCGCCGGATTCGGGGCAGCATGGATTGTTGCCGCGCCGAGGCCCGTGTTCCAGACCAGCGACGAAGCCGTGCTCTCGGCCGGCGACCCGGCGCGCGGCAAGCACGTGTTCGACGCCGGGGCCTGCGCTTCATGTCATGCCAGGCCGGGGCAGGATAACCGGCTGGCGCTGGGCGGCGGCATGGCGCTGGCCTCGCCGTTCGGCACGTTCTACCCGCCGAACATCTCGCAGGACCGGGCCGACGGGATCGGCAAGTGGCGCGCGATCGACATCGCGAATGCCGTGATGTCCGGCGTCTCCCCCTCGGGCCAGCATTATTACCCGGCGTTGCCGTACGTGAACTACGTGAAGATGACGCGCCAGGACGCGGCGGACCTCATAGCTTACCTGCGTACCTTGCCGGCGGTCGCGGGCGGCACCCCGGCCCACGATCTGCCGGCGATCTTCAAGATCCGCTTGGCCATCGGGTTCTGGAAACTGCTCTACTTCGACCGAAGCCCGATCAAGCCGGATCCTGGGCATAACGCCGCCTGGAACCGCGGCAGATATCTGGTGCAGGCGCTCGGTCACTGCGCCGAGTGCCATTCGGCGCACAACCTGCTGGACGCCGTGGAGGAGAACGCACGCTTTGCCGGCGGGCAGGATCAGGGCGGCGTCGGATTCATCCCGAACATCACCCCGGCCGGGATCGGAACCTGGTCGCAGCAGGACCTCGTGGAGTCGCTGACATCCGGTTGGACGCCCGATGGCCGCAAGCTCGGCTCCTCGATGGCCGACATGGTGCTGAACACGGCGGCGCTGCCGGGGGAAGACCGGCAGGCCATCGCGGAATACCTGAAAGCGCTTCCACCCCGTCACTCGCCGGAGGCTCCGAAGCTGCGGTGATCCCGCTGTCAGTGGGCGTACAGATACGCCGCCACGTCCCGGGCCTCGCCCGGCGAGATGCCGGTCGCGGGCATCGCCGACTTCGGGGAATAGCGCTGGGGCGCCACGATCCAGGCGATCAGGTTGTCCGGCGAGTTGCGGAGCACGCCGACATAGACGCGCTTGCGCAAGCCCACGAGCTGTGGGCCGACCTCGCCGTCGGCACCTTGAATGCCCGGAATGGTATGGCAGCCGGCACAGCCGTAGCGGGTGAGATAGTTTGGCGCTTTGGCCGGGTCACCACCGGTGATGGCGCGGGCGATGGCGACGTTTTCCTGCTCCATCGAATACGCCTGATAGCCAAACCACAGGGCGAGCACGGCCGCGATCACGACCGCGCCGGCCAGCAGCCTGCCGAACGGAGCCTTTTGGCGAGCTTCCGGTTGAGTCTGGTCCTCGCGCTCGTCCGCTGTGACCGGCATGGACCAGCGCCACCAGCCGTAGATCGCCGCGAGCCCGGTGGCCACGGCGACCCATGGCCTAAAGCGTTCGGAGCGCATGGCCGGCCTTCCAGCCTTGTCCCGAATGCCGGATCCAAAGCGCGGCGAAGGCCAGCGCGGCGCCGGCGTAAACCGTTCCGGCCGGAACCCACATGATCAGCCCCGCAAGCTGCTGATCCTCGAGCGGCGTGAGTCCCCAATCCGCGGCGTGTGACGTCTGCTGCAGGTAGAGCACCCGCGGAGCGAGCACCAGCAACGCGCCGAGCAGGCCGGTGTGCATGGCGGTGGCGAACAGGTGGAGCACCGCCGCGCCTCGCTCGCAGCGCCGCACCAGCGCCCACCAGAAAGCGACCGCGCTGACCAGGAAGCAGATGTGCTGCAGCCGGTGCAACGGCGTGCTGACGACGGCGGCGTCGAATAGTATAGGGACATGCCAGACCCAGATCACGACGCCGTGGATCACGGTGGCGGCGAGCGGGCCCAGCATCGTGCCCCTGGCGATGCGTCCGGCGTTAGCCCGCATGCGGAGGGGCAGCGCCCAGACTGCGGCGCCGATCGGCCGGGCGAGGGCCATCAGCGGCGCGGCAACAGCCATCACCACCTCATGCTCGACCATGTGCGCGCTGAACAGGCGCTCGCCAAGCCAGTGCAGCGGCGTGACGAGCGCCCCGGCCAGGGCCAGCCAACCTAGGGCGTACGAGCCTGCCTGCCAGGGCCGGATCCCCCGTCCCCAGCCGGCGCGCCGCCAGAGCCGGGCGACCCCGACCGTGTAGAGCCCCCCGCTGGCAAGGAGCGGCGCGAGCACGTACGGGTCGAAGGTCCAGCTGGGGAAAGGGTCCTCGCCGCCATGCGCCCAAGCGGGAAACGGGAGAAGCAGCAGCAGCAACGTGAGCTTCATCGCTCGCACCCGGTCAGCATCGCGCTCGCGAGCGCCTGCAGAAGCAGCGAAAACGAGAGCGCGGCTGCGAGCAGGGCGAACACGCGCGCGGCGAACCGTCCGGTCCTTCCTTCCCACGGCGCGTGCCAGGACACCCAGCCGCCCCAGAGCGCCACCGCGATGAGCAGGAGGCTGCTGATCAGCAGCGGCCGGAAGGAGGCGTCGCATTCGGCATAGGGCAGGCTTAGCCCGAGCTGGGTGCCGACGGCCCAGGCGGCCGGCCCGAGGATCAGCCCGGCGGACGCGATCAGCCCGGGATGCCGCCCGAGCCAGTTCACAGCCGCGGTATCCAATAGATGCAGAAATAGATCGGCAGCCAGGCCAGCACGACGAAGTGCCAGTAGAGCGCGTTGTCCTGCACGTCGCCGAAGCGGCGTTTGTTGGCGCCACGCCGGGTGAACATCAGGGCGCAGAGCACGATCGTGTCGCCCAGGTCGGTCACCAGGTGGGTCGTGTGCAGGCCGAGCAGCAGCCACACCACCGAGCCGTAGGCGTTGCTGTCCCAGGTCAGCCAGAGCGTCTTGAACTCGTACCAGCGCAGGATCACCGGCACGATGCCGACCAAGGTCATGACGACAAGCCCAAACCGGACTTTCCAGAGCTCGTATTGCCCCGCCCAGCGCGAAATTAGGACGTTCGGCAGTTCGGTCGCCAGCAGCCAGAGCGCGATCAGCGTGCCCCATTGCAGGCCCGGCGGCGGTGCCCCGAGCGGCCACTCACCGGCCAGTGCGCGGAGGTAGAGATAGACCGCGATGACCAGGGCGAAGCCGGAACCCTCGATCAGCATGAAGCCTAGCGTGCCCCACCACGTCACGCTCATCGAGCCGTGCCCGTGCAGCGGCAGCTCGCCGACATCGAGGACAGCGCGAGTTTTCATGCCTCGTCCTCCGGAACCCCTTTCGGCCAGAACCAAAAAGTGAGGCTGACAGCGACGGGGATCATGCCCCAGACCACCGCCCACGGCGTGAAGATGGAGGCGATCAGCATGACGCTGGTGGCGATGGCGGACCAGAGCGGCCAGATGCTGTTGAGCGGCGAGGACTCGCGCACCTGCGGCCTTGCGTCGGCGAGCGAGGTAATGAGGATTTCCCTTCGCTCCACCCGCATGCCGGACACCACCGGCAATTCCTCGCGGTTCGCCCAAAGCGGGTTGGCGTCGGTCACGACGGGGATTTGGGCGAAGTTGTAGGCGGGCGGCGGCGACGAGGTGGCCCATTCGAGGGTCGCCGCGCCCCAAGGGTTGTCGCCGGCAGGCTCGCCGTGGCGGGCGCTCCGGATGGCGTCGACGAAGAACAGCAGGAAGCCGGCGGCCAGCACCAGGGCGGACAGGCTGACGAACAGGTTGAGCCCGCCCCAGTGCATCTCCGGCAGGTACGAGTAGACGCGGCGCGGCATGCCCCAGAGACCGAGCAGGTGCATGGGGAAGAAAGTCAGGTTGAACCCGAGGAACACCAGACCGGCGACCCAGCGTCCCGCGCGCTCGCTCATCATCCGGCCGGTGAACTTGGGGAACCAGTAGTAGATGGCGCCCATCAGCGGGAACACCGCGCCACCGATCAGCACGTAATGGAAATGGGCGACGACGAAGTAGGTATCGTGCACCTGGGTGTCAAACGGCACGGAGGCGACCATGACGCCGGTGAGGCCGCCGATGATGAACGTGAAGAAGAAGGCGAGGATGAACAGCATCGGCGTGCGCAGCACGGGGCGCCCCAGGCAGATCGTCGCCAGCCAGCAGAAGATCTGAATGCCGTTGGGGATGGCGATGGCCATGCTGGACGCGGTGAAGAAGCTCTCACCCAGCCGTGGCAGGCCGGTTACGAACATGTGGTGGACCCACAAGCCGAAGGCGAGAAAGCCGGTCGCCAGCAGCGCCAGGACCAGGAGCAAGTACCCGAACACCGGGCGGCGGCAGAAGGTCGGCAGCATCGACGAGATCATGCCGACCGCGGGCAGAAAGATGATGTAGACCTCGGGGTGGCCGAAGAACCAGAACAGATGCTGCCAAAGCAGCACGTCGCCGCCCTCGGCCGGATTGAAGAATTGGGTGCCGACGAGCCGGTCCAGGATCAGCGACGAGCTGGCGACCATGATGGCCGGCATCGCCATGATGACGCAGAACGAGGTGACAAGCATGGCCCAGCAGAACAGCGGGATACGGTCGAGCGACATGCCGGGGGCGCGCTGCTTGAAGATCGTGACCACCAGCTCGACGGCGACGGCCAATGCCGCGACCTCGGTGAAAGTGATCATCTGCGCCCAGATGTCGGAGCGCTTGCCGGCGCCGTATTGCGGGCCCGAGAGCGGCACGTAGGCGAACCAGCCGACGTCGGGTGCCATGTCCATCGCGAACGCGGCCCAGAGCAGCAGGCCGCCGATGAGGTAGATCCAATAGGAGAAGGCGTTCAGCCGCGGAAAGGCGATGTTGCGGGTGCCCAACATCAGCGGCACGAGGAAGACGGCCATTGCCTCCATCACCGGCACGGCGAACAGGAACATCATGTTCGCGCCATGCATGGTGAAGATCTGGTTGTAGCGATCCGGGCTGATGAAGCGCGCCTCGGGTCGCGCGAGCTGCAGCCGCATCGCCAGCGCGAGCACGCCGCCCATGGCGAGGAAGAGGAAGGCGGTGGCGATGTAGCGCCGTCCAATGCGCTTATGGTCGACGGTGGTGACCATGCCCCAGAACCCTTCCGGGGTGCCCCAGACGCGGGCGAGTTGCCGCTCGAGCAGCGCCGACGCGATCTGGGTGTCGCGAGTTCCGTGCGGCACGCGCGGGTCGGTCATTGCAGCGCCGCGAGGTAGGCCGAAACGGCCCGAAGTTCTTCTGCGCTCAGCGGCACGAGCGGCATGTTGTTGCCGGGCTTGGCGCCCTGGGGGTCGGCGATCCAGGCGGCGAGCGAGCCGCGCGTCGTTGGCAGCAGCCCGGCGCCGATATACTCGCGCCCGCCGACATGCGTCAGGTCAGGGCCGAGCGTGCCTGATGCGGACGTGCCGCGAATGGTATGGCATGCGGCGCAGGGCTTCTCGGTGAAGACCTGGCGGCCACGCTCCTGTTCTGGCTTCGAAGCCGCGCTCGCTGGTGCGATCTGCTGCTCACGCCAGCGCTGGTATGCGACGGGATCGTCGGCGACGACGAGCATCGCCATATGCGCGTGCTGGAGCCCGCAGAACTCGGCGCACTGGCCGCGGTAGATTCCGGGGCGATCGGCGGTGAAGGTGATCTGGTTGAGGCGGCCCGGGATCAGGTCCTGCTTGCCGGCCAGGTTCGGAACCCACCAGGAATGGATCACGTCCATGGCCAGCAGATCGATCGTGACCGGCTGGCCGACGGGGACGTGGATCTCGTTCGCGGTGATGAAGTTGCGGTTCGGGGCCCGGTCGAGATAAGTAACCTCCCACCACCATTGGAACCCGCGCACGCGCAGATGGATCGGCGCCGTGGAAGAGGCGGCGACACCGTGGGTGCTGGCGTAGCTCACGACCGTCAACGCGCCGACGGTCAAGATGGTCGCCGCGAGCGCACCCGAGACGACAATGCCGGCCCGGTGCTCGCGCACCTGATCGAGCGATACCAGGCCCTGGATCAGCGAGCGACGCCGTCGGAGCCCGACCAGCAATACGAGCATCACCAGCAGCCACACCACGGTGCAAACGGCCACGAACACCCAGATAAGCCAGTTCAGGTGCGCGGCTTGCGGGCCCTGCGGGTCGAGCGCGGATTGCCAGCGCATCAGCGGCTCGGTGGGACCGAGATGTTGGTCGCGGCCGGCGCCCGGTTCTCGGATGGCCGGGACTGCATCTCGTCGTTCCGGCTGGGATAGGCCGTCTTCTTCGAGTAGGCGCCCACGCTTCGGACGTAGCCGGTGAGCTGCCAGATCTGGTCAGTTGTCATCTTGTCGCGAAAGGCAGGCATGCCGTTCGGGCGGCCGTCGCGGATCGAGACGAACACGGTCACTTCGTCCGGTCCGTAGCGCCACCAGCCGTCCATCAGCGCAGGGCCGGACAGGCCGCCGCCGTTGGCGTGACAGCCCTTGCAGTTGAACCAGTCGTACAGCCGTTTTCCTTGGTTGAGCTGGTAGGCGTTGCTGCCGTAGGGCTCCCCCTGCACCGCAATGACCCGGGGCGGCGCACCCGAAATGCCGACCGGCAGCAATTGCACCTTGTCGAGTGCTGCTTGCACTGGCGGGTCGGTGCGTACGTCGCGGGTCTCGCGTTTGCAAGCGGCCAGCACGAGCAGTGCGAGCAGTATCAGCCGCATCACGGCAGGGCAAAGAGCAATAGCGCACCGCCGGGCTGGGTCTGGACTGGCAGATCGCGAAGCGCATTGGCGTAGCCGTGGTCGGCGGTGGCGTCGCGCACGTCGATGTCTTTCCAGGCGACCCGGCCGACGCCGCCGATGCCGGACAGCACGGCCAGGTATTGCCTTCCGTTCCCGCCTTGAACGATCGCCGGCGTCGAAACAATCCCGAACGGAGCCTGGTAGCGCCACAGCTCTTGTCCCGTTCGTCCGTCGACCGCCTTCACTAGCCCATGGAGCGTGCCGTAGAGGACGAGCCCGCCGACGGTCGCGAGCACACCGCCTACCACCGGGAATTTCTCCTCCACGGTCCAGGCCGGCTTTGCGGCGGCGACGTCCCATGCGACGAGCGCGCCCCGGTTCGGCCGGGCGGCCTTCATCCGCAGGTTGGCGCCCATATAAGGAGTGCCCGCCATGTAGGTCGTGTTGCGCGCCTCCATGTCCATGCAGATGCGGCTGACTGGAATGTAGAGCAGGTGCGTGGCTGGGTTGTAGGCCGCGGCGCCGGGCCCGGTGGCGCCCGGCCAGCCGGGGCAGATGTCGCGGCTGACCGCGTTGACGTTGACTGACTTGGTATCCTCGCGCTGCAGGATCTGGGTCGCGAGGTCGACGGATTTGGTCGCGTTGGTCGGGATAAAGGGCTCGGCCGAGAGCAGTTCGCCGCTGCCACGGTCGACGACATAGACCCGGCCGTTGCCGTCAGGGTGAACGAGCAGGTGGCGGGGCGCGCCTTGCCAGTCGAGGTCGATGACCAGGTTCGAGGGGCTGGCGCCGAGAGCATAGAGATCGTGCGGGTTGACCGGGAGGAACCAGCGGGCGGCGCCGGACGCCGGATCGCGGGCGAAGAGGCCGGAGGTCCACCGGTTGTCGCCCTGGCGTTGGTCGGGGTTCCACGGGGCGGGGTGGCCGGTGCTGTGGAACAGGAGATGCAAAGCCCTGTCGTAGGTGAGGCCGAGCGCGCTGCCACCACCTTGCTGCCAGGCTTGCGGCGGCCAGGTGCTGACGCCGAGATCGCCGCTGCTTGTGCCGACGTCACTGTCAGGACCGGTATCGTAACGCTTCCAAAGGGTGCGTCCCGTTGTCGGGTCGAGCGCCTCGATCCAGCCGCGCGAGCCGAAATCGTCCCCTCCACCGCCGACGAAGAGCTTGCCTTCGGCCGGGAGCGGCGCGGTGCACAGCGTCTCGTCCTGGCTCGGATGCGCCGTCTGCACGTCCCAAAGCACACGGCCGGTCGTGATGTCGAGCGCCATGGTGTGGCCGTCGAACGTGTTGATATAGAGATTGCCTCCGTCCAGCACGGGTCCCGCGGCCGTGCTCGTCACGGCCTGACCCGAGGCCCCGTGGTCGGCACCGGGCGTCACGCTCCAGCGAACAGGGTTGCCCGGCTGTGCCGGGTCGAGTGCGTACACCGTGTGCGGAAAGGGGGACTGCACGTAGACGAGGCCTCCGGCAGCCTGGATGATGCCGGAGTAGCCGCCTTGTTCGCCCATCCGGAAAGTGAACACGAGCGCGAGCCGGGCTACGCTCTGGACGTTAATCGTGGCGAGATTGCTGAAACCGGGACTGGCGACGCCATTCTCGGCGGCAGTAGCCGACCCGGTACAACTCGCGAGGACCAAAGCGAGCAGCCAGCCGAGGTGAAGCTTACCCAATCGCGACCGCATCGGCCTGGTGCTTTGATGTGTCGACCCGCCACTCCAAACGCGAACGCCCTCCGCGGCAACAGTCCGTTGCTGGGCCGGGCTTGAGACCTTGCCTGCCCCGGACGCAAATTGGCCTGACTTTGCCTCATCAGTCTAGCCGCAGAGGCTCGACGAAGCTGGATTGAAGATGACACCCGTTCCGCCGCGAACAGTGCCAGCTCGCTAAAGAGTGAGCCGCGCCTGTCTGCTCTGATTCCGCGCCTCCGCACCGAAATGCTCGCCGAAGTGACCGCTTGACCGACCTTGCGCCGGTCGCGGGGCGATGCGGGGCGGCGGCGGTGGCGAGGTCGAACGTGACGAGCCTAATACCGTATCCTCGGCGCCTGGACCGCATCCAGCAACGCCTCGACTTCGGGGACGCGCCGCCGCCAAAAGTCGGGCCGCTCGGCTGCTATGGTCGCGTGTTCGCTGCGAAACCAACCCCCAGGAGTCGCGCGGGCGATTTCCTTTAGGTCTGCGGCGAACGCGAGGGCGGGATCGGCAACAGTCGGCCCCGCCTTTGGCGCGCTTTCGGCCGAAGCCCCCTTCGTCTCCCATCCTCCGCTCCACGGTTGAATGAGACATCCCGTAAGCGGACGGTATCCGCGAGAGGGATGGACGATGACGACACAGCAGACGGATACCGTGGGCGCTGGCCGTGGCGGCCGGATGTCACGGCAGCGCAAGCGTGACGCGGTGCTGCGCCTCCTGCGGGGCGAGGATCTGGACACGGTGTCGCGCTCGCTTGGTGTGACCGCGGCGACGCTGAGCGGCTAGCGCGACGCTTTCCTCGACGGCGGCGAGGCCAGCTTGGCGAGTAAGCCCATGAATGGCGAGGAGCGCGAGAGCGACCGCCTCAAGGTCCGGCTCGGCGAGATGCTGCTTGAGCGCGAGCTGCTGGAGCAAAAGATCGCCCTCCTGGAGGGCAACAGCGGCCCTTTGGCCCGCCGGAAGTCGAGGCGATAAGCCGCAAGCTGTCCCCGAGCAGCCGCAAGCCCTATGGCCTCGCGCGCGTCTGCCGGATCTGGCGCAGGGCACGGGCGAGCATCTATCGGCACCGTCAGCCGGAGCCCACGCGGCAGAGGACCGGTCCAGTAGGCACCATGCCGGATGCGGCCCTCCTGGAACGGATTCGTGGTGTCCTTTCCGACAGCCCCTTTCACGGCGAAGGTCACAGAAAAGTCTGGGCCCGGTTGCGGATCGGCGGCATTCGCACGTCGCTGCGCCGCGTGCTGCGGCTCATGCGCGAGAACGATCTTCTGGCGCCCGGCCGGGTCGGTCAGCCGCGCGGACCGCGCAACCACGATGGCACCATCATTCCCGATACCATCGACACAATGTGGGGCACCGACATGACCACGACCTGGACCGCGGAAAGCCAGGTCGCGGTCTTCATTGCCGTCGACCACCACAACGCCGAGTGCGTCGGCATCCATGCCGCCCGGCGTGGCACCCGCTTCGAGGCGCTCGAGCCGTTGCGCCAAGGCGTGCGGCGACATTTCGGCGCCATCGCCAAGGATATCGCCCACGGGCTCTCGGTCCGTCACGACCACGGCTCGCAATACATGTCCGATACCTTGCAGACAGAGATGCGCTTCCTGGGCATCCAGAGCTCGCCAGCGTTCGTCCGCGCGCCGGAGGGCAATGGCTGCGCGGAGCGCTTCATCCGGACGCTCAAGGAGAACCTGCTCTGGATCCGGACCTTCAACACCGTCGAGGAGCTCAGGCTCGCGCTGCTCGCCTTCCGCGACATCTACAACACCACCTGGCTCATCCAGCGGCTCGATTACCGCCCTCCAGCTGACGTCAGGCAGCAACAGCTTTCAGCCGTCGCGATCGCCGCGTAGGCTGCCCACAGATGTCTCATCAACCGGGGGCGGTACAGGACATCGCGGCTCGGTTCGGAGTGTCCGCCCACACCG
The DNA here is from genome assembly GCA_963777325.1 of uncultured Alphaproteobacteria bacterium. Lineage (GTDB taxonomy): Bacteria > Pseudomonadota > Alphaproteobacteria > Acetobacterales > Acetobacteraceae > JAFAXA01. Next base: position 210,111 of record CAVZQE010000001.1, read on the forward strand.
TGCGGCAGCGGCTTCGGCTGGCCTCCGCCTCCCCTGCCCCTGATCCAAGCCTATCGCGACGAGGAGCTGACCCTGGACCACCTGACCGCCTTTGCCGTGACGGAGGACCAGGAGGCGCAGGAGCGGGTGTTCGACCAATTGCAGGTGCTGTTGGTCCGGCTGAACACCTACGCGGCGGCGGGCGGGACGGTGCGGCGCGATCTGTTCAGCGAGGACCGGGGCGGCTGGAATCACCGACGCCGCCTTGCTTGAGCAGCTTGTCGCTGAGCGGATAGAGCGCGAGGCGGAGGCGATCCGGGCCGAGGGCTGGCGTTGGGTTGGTATCGGCCCGGAGGCACAGGCGGCGGCATGGAACATGCGGCGGGTCTGGCCGAATAAGGTGGCGCTGTCCGCCGAGGACGAGGCGCGACGCAGCGAACTGGCAAGCCGCCATGACGAGATTGCTGAGGAGCATAACGGCAGCGGCGACGACCTGCCTGAAGACGTGGCGGCCGAGCTGGACCGGATCGAGACCGAACTGGCCGAGTTGGAGACGCGAGGAAGCATGGCAGTCCAAGGACGTGGCGATCGGCGGCGTCATCCTGACCATCGCCGTTGACGGCAGCCTGCGCATCGAGCGGGGCTACGTGCGCCCCGAGGACGAGACGACGTCCGAGCCGGTCACGCCTGCGCTGGACGACGAGACCCGGGAAGACAGGGAGGCGGAGGACGGGACGACCGGGGAAGAGAGCGGCAGCACTGTGACGCCGTTCCGTCCCGCGCCGGAGCCGGAGGACAAGGCCCCCGCCCTCTCCGCCACCCTTGCTGGCCGAGTTGGAGGCGCAGCGGACGGCAGGCTTGCAAGCAGCCCTTGCCTGGCAGCCCGAGCTTGCCCTGCGGGTCATGGTGCATGCCCTGGCGACCAATGCGCTCTACAGCCGCTATGGCGAGACGGTGTTGGCCTTGCACACCTATCCCCCTGCCCTCGCCGCCGCCTGCTCCGGCATTGCCGACAGCCCGGCGCGGCAGGCCCTGTGCGAGACTGAGGATGCATGGCGGACGCGCCTGCCCCATGAACACCCGTGCCTTTTGGGGATGGTTGCAGGACCAGGACGTGCCGACCTTGCTGAGCTTGATGGCCGTGTGCGAGGCGCGCGCCACGAATGCCGGGCCCGCGGACCTAGACCACGGCGGAGGGGAGCCAATGCGTCGCCGCCCAGGTAGCGACGGCGGCCGGGCTGGACATGCTGCGCATTCCGATGAAGTCGGCCGGTGATTCCGGCTGATGTCGGCCACCCATTCCGATTGAAGTCGGCCGGCCGTTCCGATCGATGTCGGCCGGGGTGGCATCGCCCGTGGGCGGAACTGATCTCTCCATGCTGGTCGCTGCGGGGTCAAGCCATCACAGTCTCCTGAGCTCTTTTCCGGCGCAGCGATTGGCCGCGCAGTTGGATGGGATGGGCGTTGTGGACGATGCGATCGAGAATGGCGTCGGCGAGCACAGGATCGCCGATCAGGTCGTGCCAGCGATCGACGGGCATTTGGCTGGTGATCAGAATGGCGCCGCGGCCGTAGAGGTCCTCGACGATCTCCAGCACATCGTGGCGCTGCTCCGGCCCAAGCGGCTCGAGCCCCCAGTCATCCAGGATCAGCTGAAGTTGCCCCGGTTCGGTGGACAGTTTCAGGGCTTGGTCGGCAGCAGCTCGGCTTGCATGTCTTGCTCGTAACGAATGGGGATCGATAGTTCAACGCGGAATGTAGGCGGACAGGGTTGTACCATCCCTCATATGAGGCCGAAGTTTGCAAGCGCTTTTGTTTATGAGCACCTCCTTAATTGGCCGATGCCGTGTTGCTATCGTTGAACATTCGTGCGTCACAGAGCCCGTCTCATCAGCGCGGGTAAGCCCGCACAACCTCATATCCGGTCGACCCTCTTGGGGCCTGACCACAATGCCCCATGCGAGGGGTGGGCTCCAGGGAAGCAGGATCCGTCTCGAGTGCCGGCATCTTTCAGCCAAGGCTGGTAACGATCACTGCTTCCCCGGACGCGTCAGGATCGGCGCGGATGCAGCACCTCTCCCTACGCTGGCTTCAGTGCCGCATCGCCCGGCACCAGATCCTGTTCGACGTAGCGCCACAGCGCAACCAGCAGCTTGCGCGCCAACGCCACGATGGCGATCCGCCGAATACGTCCGGCTGCTCCGCTTGCGCGTGCCACGAACCAGCGGGCAAGCTTGCTATCGGGCTGGTAGCGCAGCCATAGCCAGGCCGCCTCGACCATCGTCGTTCGGACGAGCGCGTTGCCGGCTTTGCTGATCCCCTGGTCGCGTGATCGCTCGCCGCTGGCGAATGGGCTTGGCGTCAGCCCGGCGTAGCCCGCAACCTGTCTGCGGTTCGAGAAGTCTCGGTAGAATACTTCCCGTGCAAGCACGGTCGCGATCTCCGGACCTATCCCGCGCAGCTGCATCAGCTTGCTGGTCTTGGCGTCGGCGGCGGCGGCGGTGTCGCGCGCCGCCTCCATCGCGTTCAGCTGAGAGAGCACCAGCTCGAGGCGAGCAAACTGGCGAAGAATGTCCTGCCGTGTGGCAGCGCCGAGCGGCCGGCCGTCTCCCGTCACCAGCGTGTCAAGCCGCTCGCGCCGGTCGGCGCGCAGCGGATGAAGATCAAAGATACCGTGTGACGCCAGGAGGCCGCGGATGCGGTTCACATGAGCCACACGTTCCCGAACCAGGCGGCGTCGTTCCCGGTGCAGGCGTTTAGCTTCCTCCTGTTCAGGGGTCGGAACCTGAACCAGGCGCCACACTTCCCGGTCGCCTCTCGTATGCGCAATCAAGGCGCGCAGCAGCGTGTCGGCATCGATCCGGTCGGTTTTGACGCGTCTTGCACGCCGATCGACTTGTAGGCTGGTAGGTTCGACAACGACGTTGATGATGCCGCTCGCCCGTAGCCGCCGGTGCAGCCAGAACCCGTCATAGCCGGCTTCATAACAGGAACGTATCTGCACCGCTTTGCCGGAGCGTTGCGCCTCCCGCGTGCGGGCGCGCTCAACCAGGGTTAGCAGCCGCTCGACGTCGCCCGCTTGCAGCTTGTGCGTGCTGACGCGTGCCTCTCCAGACGTTTGTAGGGCCGCCACCCAGCCAGTGCGGCTCAAGTCAAGAGCCAAGAAGACGGTCGGTGATGTGGGGAGGTCGGATACCGAGGGTTGCGTCGAACACGGCATGGGTCAGCTCCGCGGCCAGGGGTGGGAACTGCGGTGAGCCTATCTCACCCGCAAGCCCGACCGGCCCCATGGCGTCTCGATGAAGCTGAAGCAGGCAACAGGCGCCTCGGCTTGCGAGACAAACCGGCGGCGATCCAGCAGCTCGCATTTTCAGTCGCGGAGTCCGATGGACATGACGATCCAGGGCTGTTCTGCGAGCCGGTTCCAGGCGTAGCAGCAGTGATCGACAAGGTTGTCGTAGCTGCTGAATACGCGGTTGGAGAGCCAGTTGTCTCGCATCAGCTGCCAGATGTTCTCCTGCGGGTTCAGCTCCGGACACTTGGCCGGCAGCGGGACGATGGTGATGTTGTCCGGCACTGCGAGCCGTGCCGAGAGATGCCAGCCGGCTTGGTCGACCAGCAGCGCGGCATGACGGCCGGGCGCGATCTCGGCCGAGATGGCGGCAAAGTGCAGGTCCATCGCCTCGGTGTTGCACCAGGGCAGGATCAGACCAACCGCCTTGCCCTCTTGGGGGGCAGATGGCGCCGAAGATGTAGGTGGACGCGGTGCGCTGGTCTTGCGGTGCGCTGGGCCGCGTGCCGCGTCTGGCCCAGCGGCGGGTTCGTCGCCGAACCAGACCTCTACATCGTCACGATCGAGGCCATGCGCACGCGCGATCGCCTCCAGCGTGGCGGGCAGACTTTTTTAAAAGCCTCGATCGCGCCCTCGGCCTGGGCGTGATGGCGCGGCCGGGCGGACAGCTTGCGATATCCCATCGCTCGCAGCTCGCGGCCGAGCGTCTGCTTGGACACGCTGACGGCGAACTCGTCCCAGATCCACTGGCAGAGGTCGATGATCCGCCAGCGGACCACGCCATGCACGGCCGGGATCGGCCCGCTTTCGATCACCGCTGCCAGCGCCGCGCGATGGGCCTCGTTCAGCAGCGACGGCTTGAGCGGGCCGGCAACGCGAACGGCGTGCGGTGGAGACTGACTGTGCTGAGACGGTAATCACCCGACAGCTGGCCGCGCCGGCGGCGCGCCCGACGGTCAAGAGTTGGGGGCGCGTCGTCGGTGTGGCCATGCCGCCTCTGGCGGGGGTCAGGATGGTGTTGCGAGCAACATCAACCCCTTCCGAAGAGCCATTGCCCCGGGTTTCCCGGCGGCATTTCGGTTTGAGTCACGCGGGCAGGGCGAGATCCTCGATCTGCGCGTAGTGGCGCGCGGGCGGCATGTTGCCGATCGGCTCGAGAAGGCGGCGGTGATTGAACCAGTCGACTCATTCGAGCGTGGCGAACTCGACGGCCTCGAAGGACCGCCACGGCCCACGCCGGTAGATCACCTCGGCCTTGTAGAGGCCGTTGATCGTCTCGGCGAGCGCATTGTCGTACGAATCGCCGACGCTGCCGACGGATAGCTCGATGCCAGCTTCCGCGAGGCGCTCGGTATAGCGCAGCGCAGATATTGCGAGCCCCTGTCGCTGTGGTGGACGAGGCCGGCGCCCTGGATGGGTCGGCGCTCGTGCAGAGCCTGCTCCAGGGCATCCAGCACGAAGCCGGCGTGAGCCGTGCGGGAGATGCGCCAGCCCACGACGCGCCGAGCGAACGTATCGATCACGAAGGCGACGTAGAGGAAGCCCGCCCAGGTCGCGACGTAGGTGAAGTGAAGTCCGACACCCACAGCATGTTCGGGGCCGGTGCGCGGAACTGCCGGTTGACCCGGTCGAGCAAACACGCCGCAGCCTTGTCGCTGATCGTCGTTCGGACAGGCTTGCCACGTACGGCACCCTACAGACTCATACTCCGCATCAGCGCGCGACCGTGCAGCGGGCCACCGCGGTCCCCTCCCGGCCGAGCTGCCGCCAGACCTTGCGCACGCCGTAGACCCGGAAGTTCTCATCGAACACGCGTCGGATCTCGACCGCCAGAGCCGCGTCCCGCCTTGTTCGTGCCGGCAGCCTGCCGAGGTCGGGCCGCCGCGCGGCATGAGCGTGATACGTCGACGGGGCGGAGGTGGCAAAGGTTCCACCTGCATGGCAGGTGGAAAGCCACCGGAGGGGACCGGCGGCAGGCGGCAGATCGGCTCGACCCCGAAGGCGGCGCGATGGTCGTCGATGAAGGCGATCATGGCCGGAACCGGCGGTCGAGCTCCGCCCGGGCGAAATACGCGCTCGCCTTGCGCAGGATCTCGTTGGCTTGGCGCAGCCGTCGGACCGGCCCTGACGCCCCGGTTCCGCTCGGCCTGGCGCACCCACTCGCGCAATGTCTCGCCCGAGCAACCGATCTTGGCCGCAATCGAATGGATCGCCCCCTCCGTTGCCACTACACCGGGCAAGCCCGGCTGAACCTTTGGGCAACTCCGCCCATTGCGAGGCGTGCTCGCTTTGATGATCCAGGACCATCCTGACCGCCCGCTCGCGGACTTCAGGAGAATATGGGGGTGTTCGCTTTGTCATGGCTCCATCCTCTCAAGAGTTGGAGCCTCCGCGAAACCCGGGGCGGTTCAGTGTCCACCCAAACGGGCAATCCCGCACCACCGTCCGAGTCTGCTCACTCTTGGCTGGCGACCGGCCGGGTGTCACCCTTGCTTGAAACCAGGCCGCTTTTGAAGACGAGTTTGCGCCAGATCAAAGCCACGCCGCCATACGGCCGATACCTATGCAGTTCCAGGCCCGCATAGAGGCCTGGCGCGGAGGGTGCCGGGTGCCGGTTTTGAGCCAGTTTCATCGGTCGGTCGCGTGGGCTTGCGGTCTGTGTAAGACGGGATTGCGTCCCGGGTTGTTGCACGGCAGCGGCTCAACTGGGCCGTCATCGGCCGTGACATCTCTTTAGCCAGAGATTGCGTGCGAGGTGACCTCCGCCTCTTCCAGTGCCCCACGCACATGAATCAGCCTGCGCAGAGCGCGTTCGCCCAGGGTTTGCGCTTGCAGCAGAACGGCTTCCACAGTTGCCCGCTCGACAATCTGCATATAGCGCTCGAAAGCAAGTTCCAGAAGCTTCAGCCCATCGCGAATCGAACTCGCGTCCGGAGTGCGCTTAGCAGGCGCAGCCTCCGTTGGCAGCCGGGCCGTGAGAATCCGCGCAAGGCTCTCTTCGTCCTCGGCGGCCGCATCGAACAGGCCAGCGGCTTCAGTAGCTTCAGTCATGCGCAAACGCCTCGCCAGGTCGCGATGCGCAACGGCGGCGGCGCGCTCGGTCGATACTGCTTCCGCGAGCAGTGCCTCCAGCGTTTCCGGTTGCGGTTCGGGCGGAGCGAGCGGAGCGCTCTGGGCGCGCCAAGCGTTGCGGCGCTCAAGCCGCAGCACGCCCGCATGCGCGAGTTCGTCTTCCGCGAAATGCTCGGCAAGCTGTCGCACCTCCTCGGCTTTCGCGTAAGCGGCAACGTAGCTGTAGAAAGCGAAGGCGAAATCTCCGTTGCGAACTGCGATCGCCAACGCCCGGTATGGCGTGAGTACGGCACTGCGCGCTTCCTCCTCGTCGAATTGCGCGGGCAGGACGAACGGCGCTGCGTCCGGATCGGGTGCGTGCCCGGTCAGCTCGACGGCGCGCTTGTCTACTTCCACCGCACGCCTGTCCTCGACGTCCGTGAGGAAGTCGAAGACGCCAGCCAACGCTGCCTCACCCTGAAGGCGCATCCGTGCCGCGAGTTCACGATAGCGCTGCGCCGCGCCGCGGACCCGGCGATGGGCGATCGCCGTGAGCTGTTCGGCGGACGCGACCTCCATGGAAGGCGAGATGATCGAACGTGGGAGACGTCTTGGCGGCAACATCGGGCCTCTCCTCGGCACTCCGTCCACCGTAGCACGGGTGGGGACGTTTGCACTGGCTGCAAAAACAGGAGAGGGGAGCCATGAGGCAACTGCGACGGCATGCACTCCCGGCTCGAACGCGGGGCTTTTTCCGAAGCCTCGCCGGCGGAGGGCGACTATTTCTTGTGTCCTGGGTTGCGGCAGCGGCTCTCGTGCTGCTTGCGGCGTGCCCGGCGCATGCGCAGCCCTCGAACTCAGCTCGAAAATTTCCTGACTCCGGCAACACTAACCGAAGTGTTTCCGGGCTCTAACAGGGTGGGTCCGAAAGAGGGTGAACCTCCGGCCGCAGCCGTGTACAAAGACGATCAGCTATTGGGCTATGTCTATCTCAATACTGATGTCGTCAGCTCGACCGGCTACTCCGGCAAGCCGATCCGCATCCTGATCGGGATCGATCTCGGCGCCCGCATCACGGGCGCCAAGCTCGTGGAGCATCACGAACCGATCGTGCTCATCGGCATCCCGGCGGCAAAGCTTACAGCCCTGATCCAGAGTTTCGTCGGCCAGAAGATTGGCGAATCATCGATCCTCGCTAATGGCGGCATTCCGGTCGACATCATCAGCGGTGCCACGGTCACGACGATGGTCATCGGTGACAGCATCACGCGCTCGGCGATCCGGGTGGCGGAGTTCGCGCCGGCTCGGCACGGCCGGGGCGGCGCTTGCGCCAGCGGCGCCTAAGGTGATCAAGCGCATCGCACCTGGCAAGCTCTCGATTGAGAACTGGCAGGCGCTGCTCGGCAACGGCTCGATCCGGCATTTGGCGCTGAGCGTCGGCAATGTGAATGCCGCCTTCGCCAAGTCGGGCAACGAGTTGGCGGCCAACCATCCGGAAGCGGGTCCGGAAAGCGATAGCTTTATCGACCTCTACGTCGCGCAGGCCAGCGTGCCGAGCATCGGCAGGACTCTGCTCGGGCAAGCCGAATACACGGCGCTCATGCAGCGGCTGCAGCCCGGGCAGCAGGCGATCCTGGTCGCCGCCAACGGGCGCTATTCGTTCAAGGGATCCGGCTATGTCCGCGGTGGCATCTTCGACCGTATCCAACTGGTGCAAGGCGACAACATCATCCGTTTCCATGACCACGACTACGAGCGCATCGGCGACCTGGCGGCCGAAGGCGCTCCGCCCCTTCCAGAGATCGGTCTGTTTACGATCCCCGCCGGCGAACGCTTCGATGCGACGGCCCCGTGGGAACTGATGTTGCTGGTTCAGCGCGCGATCGGCGCCCGCGACAAAGCCTTCCTTACCTTCAATCTCGGCTACGAGGTGCCGTCCCAGTACGTAATCGAGCAACGACCCGCGGTTACGGTGGCCACCTCGCCGCCGCCGCCGCCGGCTGCCTCCGAAGCCGCGATGCAGACGGCGCAGAAGCCGGCGGCTTCGTCGGCGTCCGCCGGCGCGAGCGAGCCGCTCTGGCAGCGCGCCTGGCGGGCGAAGGCGGGCAAGATCATCATCCTGCTCGTGGCGCTGGCGGCGCTGACCCTGATCTTCTTCTTCCAGGACGCGCTGGTGCGCCGGCCGGCATTGTACCACCGGCTGCGCCTCGCCTATCTCTTATTCACCCTCTTTTGGCTCGGCTGGTACGCCGACGCACAGTTGTCGGTGGTGAACACCCTCGCCTTTTTCAATGCGCTGCGCTCTGATTTCCGCTGGGACTACTTCCTTATGGACCCGCTCATTTTTATTCTATGGTGCGCCGTTGCCGCCGGAATGCTGTTCTGGGGCCGTGGCGCGTTCTGCGGCTGGCTTTGCCCATTCGGCGCCCTGCAGGAATTGCTGAACTTCATCGCCAAGCGGTTGCATGTTCCGCAACTTTCCGTGCCGTTCGGCCTCCATCAGCGCATTTGGCCCCTGAAATATATCATATTCCTCGTCCTGTTCGGGCTATCGCTCTATTATCTTTCACTGAGCGAGGAAGCCGCCGAGGTCGAGCCGTTCAAGACCGCGATCGTGCTGCGGTTCATGCGGGAGTGGCCGTTCGTGTTGTATGCGGCGGTGCTTCTTTTCGCCGGCCTGTTCGTGGAACGGGTTTTCTGCCGCTACCTGTGTCCGCTCGGCGCTGCCCTGGCCATTCCCGCGCGGCTCCGCATGTTCGACTGGCTGCGGCGGTATCGCGAATGCGGCAATCCCTGCCAGCGATGCGCCGTCGAATGCCCGGTGCAGGCGATCCACCCGGAAGGGAACATCAATCCCAACGAGTGCATCCAATGCCTGCACTGCCAGGAGCTCTACCATGACGATCACCGCTGTCCGGTGATGATCCAGCGACGCCTAAAATCCGAGCGGCGGGCAGCGGTCATGGGCGGCCCGGCGCCGCGCGCGAAGAGCAAGGCGGCTGTTTGACCTGGATCAATGACCGCGATGGCGACCGGTCTTAGAGTCGGCTTTCCTGATACTCAGGATGCGGGCTCCCGCGCCCGCAAGCCGGCGGTGGAAAAGATAAGTCGGGCGGAAGGAACACTTCTCGATGACAAAGCATGACGGCGATGATCCTCACTTTGACGCCGATCCTCGGATCGAGGCAATACGGACGGAATCGTTCTTCAGCAACCCGCGCGCGAGGCTAGGCCGGCGCGGCCTGCTCGCGAGCGGGGCAACTATCGCGAGTGCCGCCGGCCTCGCGGCCGTTCCCCGGGCCGCCTTCGCCCAGTCCACGCTGGCCCAGCAACGGGATCAGTCCATCGCTCAATCCGTCGAGGTCCGACCAGGCGACCTCGACGAATATTACGGCATTAACAGCAGCGGCCAGACTGGAGAAGTGCGCCTGTTCGGCATTCCCTCGATGCGCGAGATCATGCGCATCCCGGTCTTCAATCGCTGCAGCGCGACCGGCTGGGGCCTGACCAACGAGAGCCGCAAGATCCTCACCGAAGGGCTGCTGCCCGACACCCGAAAATTCCTGGCGAGCCGAGGCGGCACGTTCGTCAACGGCGACGCGCACCATCCGCACATGTCGTTCACTGACGGCACCTATGACGGGCGATACATATTCGTCAACGACAAGGCGAACTGCCGCGTCGCCCGCATCCGCTGCGACGTGATGAAGACAGATAAGATCATCGAGATCCCGAACGCATCCGACATCCACGGCCTGCGCCCGCAGAAATATCCGCGCACCGGCTACGTGTTCGCGAACAGCGAGCACATCATCCCCATCCCCAACGACGGCACCGTACTTAACGACGACAAGAGCAAGTACTGGTCGATCTACACGGCCCTCGACGGAGACACGATGAAGGTCGCATGGCAGGTTCTGGTGGACGGCAACCTCGACAATACCGACGCCGATTATCAGGGAAAGTATGCCTTCTCTACCTGCTACAATTCCGAAAAGGGGTTCACTCTCGCCGACATGACGTCGGCCGAGCAGGACTGGGTCGTCATCTTCAACATCAAACGCATCGAAGACGCGGTGAAGAGAGGCGATTGCAAGGTGATCGCCGGCGTTCCGGTGGTCGATGGGCGCCACGGATCTCAATACACGCGTTACGTCCCGATCTCGAACAACCCGCACGGTGTGAACACCGCGCCGGATGGCATCCATGTCGTCGTCAACGGAAAGTTATCGCCCACCGCGACGGTGCTGGACGTCCGGCGGTTCGATGATCTGTTCGAGGACAAGATCAAGCCGCGCGACGTCGTCGTGGCCGAGCCGGAAGTCGGCCTCGGCCCGCTGCACACGGCGTTCGACGGCAAGGGCAACGCCTTCACCACCACCTTCATCGACAGCCAAGTGGTCAAATGGAACATTGACGTGGCGAAGCGGGCGTTCAAGGGCGAGAAAGTGGACCCGATCCTGCAGAAGCTTGATGTGCATTACCAGCCCGGCCACAACCACACCTCCATGGGAGAGACCAAGGAGGCGGACGGAAAGTGGCTGATGTCGCTGAACAAGTTTTCGAAGGACCGATTCCTGCCCGTCGGACCGCTGCACCCGGAGAATGACCAGCTGATCGACATCTCGTCGGGCACGATGCGCCTGGTGCATGACGGTCCGAGCTTCGCCGAGCCGCACGACATCTGCATCGTGCATCGGTCTAAGGTGCGGCCGACTCAGATCTGGAAGCGCGACGATCCGAGATGGGAGGAGGCGCGCCAGCAGGCCGCAAAGGACGGCGTCAAACTGGAAGAAGCTGCCAGCATCATCCGCGACGGCAATAAGGTTAGAGTCTACATGACGTCGGTCGCTCCCGTTTACAGCCTCGACAAGATCGAAGTGAAGCAGGGCGATGAGGTCACGGTCACCATCACCAATATGGACGACGTCGAAGACCTGACCCACGGGTTCACCATCGTCCGGTATGGGGTGATGATGGAGATCTCACCGCAGGAGACCTCCTCTGTCACCTTCGTGGCGGACCGGCCCGGCGTGCATTGGTATTATTGCCAGTGGTTCTGCCACGCGCTGCACATGGAGATGGCGGGGCGCTTGATCGTGGCTCCGCGAAGCACATGAGGCGAGTGACGGTTCCGTCGCCCTGGTGTTTCGGCTGTCGCTTTGGGCGGTCTGCTGCTCGGTCTGGTCGCGCCGGCTTGCGCGGCCGAAGTCAAGGTTCTGCCCGGCGATCTTCAGCGGGCGGTCGCCGCCGCTGCTACCGACGACGTGCTAGTGCTGCAGGCCGGCGTCCATGACGGCCCGATCCGCATCGATCGTCCGCTTGTCCTGCAAGGGATGCCCGGCGCGGTGATCGATGGGCAGGGTAAGGGCCGAACTGTCGAGGTGGCCGCACCAGGCGTCACCATCCGCGACTTGACTATCCGCGGCTCGGGTCACCGCCTGGACCGCATGGACGCGGGCATTTTTCTCGAGCGGGCTGCCGCTGGATCGGTGGTGCAAGGCAACACGCTCGAGGGCAATCTGGTCGGGATTTACGTGCACGGCGCGGCGCGCTCGGTCGTGCAAGGCAACCGGATCTCCGGCTGGCTCGCGCCCAATCGCAACGACAGCGGCAACGGCGTGTACATCTGGAACGCCCCGGAAACGCAGGTTCTGGACAACGACATCACGGGTGGCCGTGACGGCATCTTCACCAACACTAGCCGGGACAACCTGTTTCGCGGCAACCGGCTACACGGCGTCCGCTTCGCCGTCCACTACATGTATACGAACAACAGTGAAGTCAGCGACAACGTCTCGATTGGTAATCACGCCGGCTACGTCATCATGTCCTCCGACAGAGTCGAAATTCTTGACAACGTGTCGTACGGCGACCGCGACCACGGATTGCTGTTCAACTACGCCAATGACGCATTGGTCGAAGGGAATGCCGTCCTGCATGGCGGGGACCAGTGCGTGTTTATCTACAACGCCAATAAGAACCGCTTCGACGACAACTGGTTTGAGGGCTGCCGGATCGGCGTTCACTTCACTGCCGGCTCCGAGCGCAACGTGATGACGGACAATGCCTTCGTCGGCAATCAGACCCAGGTCAAATACGTCGGCACACGAAGCCTTGACTGGTCGGAGCACGGACGTGGAAACTACTGGAGCGACAACCCGGCGTTCGATCTCAACGGCGACGGCATCGCCGACTCCGCCTATCGGCCGAACGATGTTATGGACCAGGTTGTGTGGCGCTACCCGGCCGCCAAGCTGCTGCTGAACAGCCCGGCGGTGCAGGTCGTCCGTTGGGCGCAGTCTGCCTTCCCGAACCTGCATCCGGGCGGTGTCGTCGATAGCGCGCCGCTGATGCATCCTCCGCATGTCGCCGTTGCAGGGTTCCGGCCTGTAACCGGCCCGGTGCCTGCGCCGGGAACAGCGGGCGATGGCTGAGGCGGCAACCGTCCGTCTCAGCGCCGTGTCGAAGCGTTATGGACCGGTGCTCGCCGTCGACGCCGTGGAGCTGACTCTCGAACACGGGCAGTGCGTGGCCCTGGTCGGCCACAACGGTGCGGGCAAGAGCACGCTGATCAAGCTCATGCTCGGACTGATCCGCCCGACCGCCGGCCGAATTGAGGTTCTCGGCGCCGATGTCGCGGGCCGGCGGTTCGGGGGCGTGCGGATCGCCATCGGTTTCCTGCCGGAAAGCGTGGTGTTTCCTCCCGCCATGACCGGCGCGGAAGTGCTGGCTTTCTATGCGCGGCTGAAGCGCCAGCCGGTTCGGGACAACGCGGCGTTGCTCGAGCGCGTCGGCCTTGCCGACGCGGCGGCACGCCGGGTCGGAACGTATTCCAAGGGCATGCGCCAGCGGCTTGGACTGGCGCAGGCTCTGATCGGCAAGCCGCGGCTCCTGCTCCTCGACGAGCCCACCTCCGGCCTCGATCCCGCGCTGCGGCAGAGCTTCTACGCGACCGTCGGGCAGATCACGCGCGCCGGCGCGACCGTGCTGTTGACGTCGCATGCCCTGGCCGAAGTCGAACAGCACGCGGACCGGGTCATCGCGATGGATCACGGCCGCAAGGTGGCGGACGGGACGCTGGCCGACCTCCGGCGGCATGCCGGCGCGCCGACGCGGATCCGGATCCGCCTGGCGGATGGCGTTCAGCCTCATCCGGCGGCGCTGGCGGCGTTGCCTGCGCACCGGGTGCTGCGCGACGGCAGCGTCGAGATCAGTTGCCCCGAAACCGCCAGGGCGGATGTCGTGCGCAGGCTGCTCGCCATCCCGCTCCCGATCGTCGACGTCGAGACGCTGGTGCCCACGTTGGACGATATCTACGCCAATGTGCTCGGCTCCAAGGCCGCCGAGTGATGCGCGCCATGACCATTGTCGCGGGCCGCGAATTGCGCGACGGGCTGCGCAACCGGCGTGTCGTCGCGACCACCCTCCTGCTGGCCAGCCTGGCCCTGACGCTCGCCCTGCTCGGCAGCGCGCCCACCGGGACGGTCCGCGTCAGTCCACTCGCGGTAACCGTGGTCAGCCTATCCAGCCTGACCATCTTCCTGGTGCCGCTGATCGCCTTGCTCCTGGCGCACGACGCGATCGCCGGAGAGTTCGACCGCGGCACGATGCTGCTGCTGCTGTCCTACCCGGTGCGCCGCTGGCAGATCATCGCCGGCAAGTTCATCGGCCATGTCGCGATCCTCGCGCTCGCGACTGTTATCGGCTATGGCGCGGCCGGTCTCGCCGTCGGCCTCGCCGCCGCCGGCGCCGCGCCCGACGCGGTCGCGGCTTTCGCGACCATGATCGGCAGCAGCATCCTCCTGGGAGCCGCGTTCATCGCCCTCGGCTATTTGGCGAGCGTGCTCGTGCGCGATCAGCGCGCCGCCGCCGGATTCGCGCTCGGCCTGTGGTTATTCTTCGTGCTTCTCTATGACATGGCGCTGCTCGGCGTGCTGGTGGCCGACGCGGGCAGGCACATCACCGTTGGCACGCTCAACCTGCTGCTGCTTGCCAACCCGGCGGACATCTACCGCCTGCTGAACCTCACTGGATTCTCGAATACCAGCATGCTGGCGGGAATGGCGGGATTGGCCGGCCAGTTGACGTTCGGCAAGACGCCGCTGGCGCTGGCGCTGCTCGCCTGGGTCGGCGTGCCGCTGGCGCTGACGGGGCTGGTCTTCGCGCGGAGACAGGTGTGACCTGGCTACGATGCCTCGCCCTGCTGGGGGCGCTGGTGGCGGCGGCCTGCGACGACGAGGCGGCGTCGAAGCCGCCGCCTCCTCGGGAGGTTTCATCGAACTCGGTCGCCGAATTCTGCGGCATGTCGCTGCCCGAGCATCCTGGGCCCAAGGCTCAGCTCTTCGTCAGAGGCCGTGCCGCGCCGGTACTGGTTCTCCTCGGTGCATGACATGTTCGCTTTCACGCTGCTGCCAGGGGAGCCGCGGGACATCACGGCGATCTATGTCAACGATATGGCCCGCGCCCATGACTGGGACCATCCGGAAGCCGGCACATGGATCGACGCGCACAAGGCGGTGTATGTCATCGGCAGCACGCGGCGTAGCGGAATGAACGAAGAAGAGGCCGTGCCGTTCGGCGAAGAGGCGGCGGCACGAGCGTTCATGGCCCGCTACGGCGGCCGGCTGGCGCGCTTCTCCACCATGCCTCCGGACTACATCATCCCTGCCGAGCCGGCGGAACCGCCGGCCCACGGGCGTCGGCCCCGATCGGAGGAGCCATGACTGTGACGAAACTCGGGCGCCGGCGCTTCATCCGCATCATCGCGGCCGCGCCTGGCATGGCGCTGATGCCGGCGGTTCAGGCCCGGCGCGCGCCGGCCATCGCCGCGTTAAATCCCGCCCAGCATCTGCACGTCTGGCGCGGCGCGGCGCTCGGCGCCGACGCGATGATCCAGTTGCACCATCCAGACCCGGCCGCCGCCCGGCGTCTGATCGGGAAGGCGCTGGTGGAGGTCGCCCGGCTCGAGCGGGTGTTCAGCCTGTACGACGCGCGATCTTCGCTCTGCGGGCTCAACCGCCAGGGCCGCCTGCACGGTCCGCCTTTGGAGTTCGTGGAGCTTCTTGGCCTGAGCCAGCAGTTCAGCCGCATGACCAAAGGAGCTTTCGACCCGACCGTGCAGCCGCTTTGGGAACTCTATGCCGCCCATTTCGCCGACCCGCATGCCGATCCCGCCGGGCCGCCGGCCCACTCCATCGCGGCGACGCTGCGGAACGTCGGCTATGACGCAGTGGATGTCGGCGCCAACTGCGTCCGCTTTCTGCGCGACGGCATGGGAGTCACGCTGAACGGGATCGCGCAGGGCTACATCACCGACCGCGTGGTTGAACTTCTGCGCCAGCACGGCGTCGATCGATCGCTCGTGGACATGGGAGAGATCCGCGCGATCGGCGGCCGCCCGCTTGGCGGCCCGTGGATCGTCGGGATTGAGAATACAATCGCGGGTCAGCGGGCCGCGCAGCAGGTCGCGCTCGATAACCGGGCGATCGCCACCTCCGCCGGTCAGGGTACAACGCTCGATCCCGCCGGGCGCTTCAACCACATTTTCGATCCGAGCACGGGAGGAAGCAGCTGGCGGTATCGCAGCGTCTCCGTGGTCGCGGACACGGCCTGCACCGCGGACGCGCTCTCCACCGCGTTTTCGTTGATGCCCCTCGACGCGGTAGTGCCGATCGTGCGGCAGCTTGGGTTGCTGGCCTACTTCGCTCTGCCGGACGGAACCCGGCAGACGCTTGGCGGCATCACATAAAGCGTCCGCTCATGGTTTCCCGTTCGCCATCGCCGGAACACCGGCCGGATCATGGCCCGTGACGAAGTGGCTTGCCGGCGCCGAGTCCGCCATTGCGGCGGTCCAGGGCTTTCTTGGCCCGAGCTTCGGCGCGTTTCTGCTGTTGTGCGGCGCGGCGGCGCTCCTGTTGCTGGCGGTCGTCACCGCGACCGTGGTCGCGGCCGCCGTCATCGGCGATCAGCGGTCCGCTGCCCGGCTCAAGCCGCAAGCCGCGAGCTGGCCCGCGTCCGGCCACGTCCGCGCTGTCCCCGGTCAGGCGAGGGCCGTGCGCCCGGCTGCTCTGAAGGACGGCGCCGGGCTGACCATCCTGTTCGCGACCGACACAGGCAACGCGGAGGGGCTTGCCGTCGCGGCCGGCCAAGCGGCTTCCCGCCTTGGCTTCGGCGCGCAAGTGAAGGACATGGCGGACACGACACCAGCCGAGGCGGCGGGCGCGGAGCGGCTGATCGTGATCGCGAGCACCTGGGGCGAGGGCGAGCCGCCGCCGCGTGCGGCGGATTTCTACGATGCGCTGATGGCGCCCGGTGCGCCTCGCTTCGACGGCGTCCGCTTCGCCGTGCTCGCCCTTGGCGACCGCGCCTATGCCCGGCTCTCGCATTTCTGCGAGACCGGCCGTTTTCTCGACGCCCGGCTGGAGCAGCTGGGCGGCTCGCGCGTGGTGGAACGCAGCGATTGCGATGCGGACTACGAGGCGCAAGCGGATGCCTGGATCGGCACGACACTGCGTAAGCTGGCATCGCCCGAACAACTGCGGGCCGCTAGCCCGGCAGGCGGGCTGCCTTCCGTCGTCCAGGTGGAGATCGCGGGCCCCGCCGGAACCGCGGTCGGCTCGGGTAGCCGTGTGCATCCGTATGACGCGGAAATCGTCGAGAAGATCGGCCTGAGCGGCGCCGGTTCCGACACGCGGACTTTCCACGTCGCGGTCTCGCTCGCCGGGTCGGGGATTCTTGTACGAGCCAGGCGATTCGCTCGGCATCCTGCCTCGCAACGACCCGGCGATGATCGACGAGGTGCTGGGCGCCGCGGGCCTGAGCGGCAACTCCGCGCTGCGGGAATCGATGGCGGCGCGCTATGACATCACCACGCTGACGCTGCCACAGATCGCGTCATACGCGGAGCTGAGCGGTGACAAAGAATTGGCCGGGCTTGCCGCCGACGAGGGCCGGGCTGCCGAATTCCTGAATGGACGGCAGCTGATCGATCTGCTGAACGCACGTCCTTGCGCGCTGAGCGCAGGGCAGTTCACCGGCCTCCTGCGCCGGTTGCAACCTCGGCTCTACTCCATCGCCTCCAGCCTCAAGGCGGTGCCGGACCAGGCGCACCTCCTGATTGCCGCATTGCAGTACGAAGCGCACGGTCGGCTTCGCAAGGGCGTGGCCTCGATAGACGTGACGGAGCATCGCCAAGCGGGTGAGCGGCTGCGGGTCTATCTCAAGCCCAACCCGCATTTTCGCCTCCCCGCAGACCCGGCGCGGCGCATCATCATGATCGGTCCCGGCACCGGAGTCGCGCCGTTTCGCGCCTTCATGCAGGAACGCGCGGCGAAGGGCGCCACGGGCAAGAACTGGCTCTTCTTCGGCCACCGGCGCCGCGCGGCAGATTTCTTCTACGAGGGCGAGTGGCGGGATCTGCTGAAGCGCGGTGTGCTCAGCCGGCTCGACCTGGCGTTCTCCCGCGACGAGCCGCGGAAGACATACGTGCAGGACCGGATGTGGGACGCCAGACGTGACCTGTTCGCCTGGCTGCAGGAGGGCGGCGTGCTCTATGTCTGCGGCAACGCAAACGCAATGGCGCGCGACGTCAACGCCATGCTGCTGCGCATCGTGGCGGATCAGGGCAGTCTAGACGGGTCGAGCGCGCAAGCATGGCTGGACGCGCTGCGCCGCGAGAGCCGCTATTTGCGCGACGTTTACTAAGCGCCGGTTTCGGCACGAGTGCATCAGGGTGCTGAACTTGCGCCGGGCCGCGCCAATAAGTGCGCAACAAGCGTGATCACCATCATCTCGAGAGCCGCTCTTTGAGGTAGCTCAAAGACGAAATCCATGCTGCGCGTGATGTTGTCGAGGCTTGGGGGTGGTCCCGCGACTGGGTATCTGCCTTCCATGGCCTCGAAATAAGGCAAGAGAGGAGGATCTTACGATGCTTACGAAGAAGCACTTGATAGCTGGCCTAGCAGCAACTTTCATCAGTGGTGGCGTCGCCCAGGCCTCGGAATTCGAGGTAAAGGATCTGAATATGGGTCCGCACGGCGGTATGTTCGTATTCGATCCGAGCTTGCTCAGGATCCAACCCGGCGACAGCGTCCGCTTTGTCGCCAAAGACAAGGGTCACGACGTCCAGTCCATCCCGGGAATGATCCCAGAGGGCGTGGAGCCGCTCAAGGGCGACATGAACAAGGATGTGACCATCACTTTCACCAAGCCAGGCGTCTATGGCCTCAAGTGCGTGCCGCACTATGGCATGGGCATGGTTGCGCTGATTGTCGTCGGCGACCCCTCTTCGAACCTCGCGAAAGCCGAAGCCGTGCCGCAGCCGGGCAAGGCGAAGCAGGTGTTTGCAAAGTTGTTCCAGGAACTAAAGGAATAGGGTGTTGACAAGGTTGGGACGGGGATTGCCCCGGTTCCGTGGGTTAGCATCTGCGCTAGTGGTGGAAATCCCGGGGAGTAAGGTGGCCATCGGATCGGCTGGCTAAGGTGTCCTCTTGACCTTCTTTCCATGCTGATTTGCGGCCTTACGTAGCAACGACCACCGGGCGATTTAAGGCTTGTACTCCGCAGCCGACACTGGCAAGCAGGACTTGGCTTTCATCCTGTCGGTCGATCCCTCCATGGCGCGGCACTTCCTGCTTTCCGCGGCGGCGCGCTCGCTCAGTGCCGCCAAGATCATGCGTATGTCCGATCGGGGCGTCGAGAACGTGTTCCTTCGCCTGCGCTGGCGCTTGGCCCGCAAGCTGGCGGTGATCCTGCATCGCATGTGGGCCGACGGCAGCGAGTTCCGCTGGGGCAAGCAGGCCTCGGCATCTACGGCCGCCGCATGACGAGAGGAGTTCAAGTTTCCGCCTGACGAGGGCGGATGCCGCGTCGTTCCCGTGAGGACGATGGGCGAGGCGATCGTCGCTGAGAGTCCGGAGCCGGAGGGCAGCGATGCCCCGAAGGTCGCGGGACAGATTGAGACGCCTCGCCCTCCTGACCCCATCATGCGGCGGCCGTGCGCCGACCGCGAAGAGAAGCGAGTGACCTACGGGAATGGCGTGAGGCGAGAGGAATGGCTTGACCCAGACAACCCCAATCAGAGAGGACTCTCAGTCGCGACGGACCAACGCGGAGGGGGGACGCTTGGGTTGAGGCTCTTCATCACCTTCCCAACAAGGACATTTAAGGCGAGTGTGATTTTTAGGTCCGGCCGAAGCGTTGTCACGTCGGAGAACAGGTTCTGCTCAATTCGATACTGTCTGTTCTGGGTAATGCCGTTGCCGTCCTCATACGCGTAAGGAGTCAGCATAGGATCGAAAAAAGGATCTCCTTGGACGCCAACACGATAGTAGTCTGGCTTGTTCTTCTGCGTTTCATTGTAACTGGCCACCGCAGTTTGAATAGCACCCGCCACTTGATCGAGCACGTATGTGGGCGAGAACAGCTGTCCCGGAAGCCTGGCGCTCAGGATCCCGATAGGGCCGCCCGGTGGCCCGAGCAAAGCGCCATTCTCAAAATCGCCGAACACGTAGGCTTTGTTGTTCGCGCCGACGCCGGGACGATGACGGGCTCCCTTTGACCAGCCTGGCGGTTTTATGGATCACCTTGACACCCATGACGCTCAACATCGTGGCGTCATCCCAAGTATCGAACGCATGGACTTCGTTCTGCGTCCCCGGGTGCCGGCTACGCTTCCCGCCTATCGAGCCCTTGAGAACTGGCCACGATCTCATGGTGCTGTTCACCAAGACCGCTCACGCCGGTCCTGATCTGGTCGCCAGGCTTGAGGTAGCGGGGAGTTTTTATTCCGTAAGCCACGCCCGCAGGCGTGCCCGTGATGATCAGATCTCCGGGAAGCAATGTCTGAAATTGACTGAGGTGAGCGATGATCTCTGCTACCGAGAAGACCATATTGGCAGTCTTGCCCCGCTGCTGCGCGGAGCCATTGACGTCGAGCCATAGATCGAGGGCCTGCGGGTCATGCACCTCGTCAGGCGTTACGAGCCAAGGTCCCACGGGCGTAAACCCGTCCAGACTTTTCCCTTTCCCCATCTGGCCGCCCCGCTCCAGCTGCCATGCTCGTTCCGACACGTCGACGGCGGTGCAATATCCGGCGACGTGCTCGAGCGCGGTCTCGACTGGAACATCACGCGCCTCCGAGCCTACCAAGACGCCGAGCTCGATTTCCCAGTCAAGCTTTTCCGCAGATACAGGGACGGTAATCGGGTCGGTCGCGCCGGAGAGCGAGCCGATGGACTTCATGAACAGGAGCGGATGGTCCGGTAGGTTCATGTGAGCTTCCGCCGCGTGATCCCGGTAGTTGAGACCTATCGCCAGAATCTGCCTTATGCCGGCGACAGGCACGCCCAGTCGCGGCGATCCGTCCACCAATGGTAGTCTCTCCACATCGATCGCGCGCAGCATGGAAAGCCAGTCCGAAGTCAGCATCTCGCAGGTCACGTCAGCAAGCAGCGGAAACAACGATCTGATCCGGCCGGCAGGGTCGATCAGGCCTGGACGCTCAAGATGAGCCGTTCCGTAGCGTACGAGTTTCAACTTGCTTCTCCCTTCAAAGCGGGTTTGTCGTTCCGGCGCGCCCGAGCTTTCCACCGACGAAAGCGGCGTGAGCGTCCCAGAAGTTCGGACCGTCCAAGTAGCGCCGAGAAAACCTTGTCCAGGGAGAGCCTGACCGCCTGCGAGACGGTCGTTCTGGCGCGCTGCCCAGGATCGTCAAGGACATATTCCAACAACCGGGCCTAAGATTGTAGCCAACTGCGCCCGGCAGCTTTCATCCCTTTTTCGAGCTCACTGCCCTTGGTTGCCAGCCTCCGCGTAACCGGGAAGCCGCTTTTCTCCAGGACGTAACCGATCGCGGCATACTCACGCGGATAGCGCTGGAGAGAGGCTGCGTCGATCTCGTAGATGCCGCGGGGGAAGGTGAAAGAGGCCATGTCATAGATGCATTGGCGGTTGGCGATTTTCCAGGCGCCGTCGCGTCTCTCGACTTGATCGTAGAACCGACTGTGCTGGCTAAAGCCGATCCCAAGCTTGATATTCTCGCCAAGGATGATCGCGTTCGTTTCCGCAATCGCCTTATCGCCCTGGATGACGACAGTCGGCGAGGCAATGACGTGCTTGGTTTGCAGATCGGAGGCGCCCATGCGCATCGACCCATCGACAAAGTCGCTCGCCTTTCCTTGGAACCAACTGATTTCGATGGCGCCGTCCGGGTGAAACAGAGACCGTAAACGATCCCATTCCGCCAGATCCCGGTATATCCATCCGGTCATCAGGTCGGCGATGTCCTGCCGGTCGTCTAGATACGTATTCATCTCGTCATCTCCGGTGTCACTCGCGCGATTTTAGAGCCCTGAAACGCCGTGCCAGCCTGATGCGTCGTGCGGCCGGGACGCCTACGGATCCATTGGCGTTTCGGAAACATAGGGAGCCCTAGCCGCTGAAGGCGGGCACCAAGCGGCGCTCGGCAATTCGCCAAGACCCGTCTTGGCCGCGTTCGTAGATGTCCTCGAAGTCGCCCACCATGAACGGCGTCGCCGGGCGGGGCGGTGGACCGTCGTGCCGGTAGACGGTGAGCAGGACGGTGCCGCGCACCCGTCCGGGCGACTCGTGGGTGAGACGCAAGTTGGTGCAAACGTGGCGTGTCGTCCGTTCCCGCATTGCGGCCCGCCGCTCACCCCACGCCGCGATCGCCGCACGCCCGACAATGTCCTCGCCAAGGCCAAGCAGCCGTCCCTCTTCGGTGAAGAGGGACGCCACTCGGTCCGCCGCGCCGTGGTCGATCAGCCAGACGTATTCAGCGACCAAGCCCGCGATGGCGGTGCGCACGCCCGCATCGGGGCCGCGTTCCGATGACATGGTCTCGCTCTCCGATGACATGGTCTAAAGCGCCTCGTGCGGATGCTTCTCCTCCTCGGGCGTATCCGCCATCCCGATATCGGGAATCTGCGCCGGAAGGTACGTGCCCGCTCGAATATCCTTCTGCAAAGCCTTGAACTCCATCCCGGATTTGTGGGCCTCATAGACCTTCTCGGGGTCGAAGAAGGTGCCGATCGGATTGCTCTGGAAGTCCTTCGACGTGCGGATGAACTCGGTCGACAGCTTCCAGTCTCCGAAATTGTCGCTCTGCAACTCGACAAAATTGCCCTCCGGATCCTTGTAGTACATCGACATGGTCAGCCCGTGGTCGAGACAGAAGGCCGGATAGACGTCCTCCCCAGCCAGCCGCTTATACGTCGACATGAGGTCGTCGAAGCTCTGATACTCGAATGCGCTGTGGTGCATCCCGGTGTGCTTGCGCTTGTCCGGATCCTCCTCCAGCGCCGGGGTGTAGAGGAAGGCGAGGCGATGGTTTGCCCCGTCATTGGTGGTCCAGCAATTACGATCGTCCTTGAAGTTGGGCTTGACCCCGACAAGAACGCCGTACCACGCGATCATTTCATCCACACGGCTGGTCTTGAAGGTAACGTGGTGCAGGCTGGGCTTGATGACGTCCATCAGATTTCTCTCCCTCGGTGAAGTTTGCAGCCCAGAGTTCAGTTCGCCGCACGTTGTTGTTGTGGCTTCGGCGAACGAGCCCGCCCCTGCGGCGCGGCCGGGTTCACCTTGACCCGGCTGCTTTGGACGACGGGCGTGAGGAGGCTGACGGCCGACGGCGTAGCGCTCTTCGGCTGAAACGTCGCCGACCCGGGGAATGTTTCAGATCCTGGCTCCTTGTTCCCGCCCCCGGTTTTCAGAACAACGACCCCTGACCGGGCTCGGGCTTAGCACGTCCATGGTGCCGGACCTTCGCCGTCCAGCTGGTAGCGCGCAATCGCCGCAACCTGAACCGCCCGTTCGATCCGCCCGTCGCGGGCCGAAGCGTCGAGCGCTGCGAGCACGATCTGGTAGCGGTCCACCTCGAAGAACGAGCGCAGCTTGGCGCGTGTGTCGCTGCGGCCGAAGCCGTCCGTTCCGAGTGCAACGAACCGCCCCTCTATAGAGCTCGCGATCATCTGCGGGTACGCGCGCACGTAGTCCGTCGCCGCGATTACCGGTGCGCCTCCGGACAAGCAGATGGCGACATGACTTACACGCGGCTCAGCCTCGGGATGCAGGCGGTTCCATCGCTCTGCGCCGCGTGCATCTCGGGCGAGTTCGCTGAAGCTGGTGGCGCTCTAGATTTCCGCTTCAATGCCCCAGTCAGAGGCAAGCAGGTCGGCGGCGGCGATGACTTCCCGAAGGATGGCGCCCGAGCCGACCAGACGGATCGGATGCTGGGCAGATGAGGGTGCGTCGCGGAACCGATACAGCCCCTTGATGATGTCCGCCTCCGCGCCGGGCCGCAGCGACGGCTGGGCATAGTTCTCGTTCATCACCGTGACATAGTAGAAGCAGTCCTGCTGGCACTCCATCATCTCGCGCATGCCGTGGTCCATGATGACGGCGAGCTCGCACGCGAACGCTGGATCGTAGGCTCGGCAGTTCGGAATGGTCGCCGCGATGACGTGGCTCGAGCCGTCCTGATGCTGCAAGCCTTCGCCGCCGAGCGTGGTGCGGCCCGATGTCACGCCGAACAGGAAGCCGCGTGCGCGCTGGTCGGCCGCCGCCCAGATCAGGTCGCCTACCCTTTGGGAGCCGAACATCGAGTAGTAGATGTAGAACGGCAGCATCGCCACGCCACTGACGCTGTAGGACGTGCCGGCCGCCGTCCATGAGGCGAGCGCGCCCGCTTCGGTGATGGCCTCCTCCAGCAGTTGCCCATTCTTGGCGTCCCTGTAGTAGAGCATGGAGGCGGCATCCTCCGGCTCGTAGACCTGTCCGGCCGGTGAATAGATGCCGACCTGGCGGAACATGTTCGACATGCCAAAGGTGCGCGCCTCGTCGGCGACAATCGGAACGATACGCGGGCCGAGCGCCTTGTCGCGCAGCAGGGTGCCGAGCATGCGCAGGGCGGCAATCGTCGTGGACATCTCGCGGCTGTCCGCTGCGACCGCGAATTGCGCGTAGGACGGGAGCGGCGGGATCGGCACGGTCGCGGCGGTGTTGCGGCCCGCGGGCACGGGACCGCCGAGCGCCGCACGCCGCGCTCGCAGGTAAGTGAGTTCGGGACTGTCCTCGGCCGGCCGGAACAGCCTCAACGCCGCAACGTCCGCGTCGCCGACCGGCAGCGCGAAGCGGTCTCGGAACGCCCGCAGCGCCTCGACATCGAGCTTCTTCGCTTGATGGGCGGTGTTGCGCGACTCGCCCGCCTCCCCCATGCCGAAACCCTTCTTGGTCTTGGCGAGGATGACGCTCGGCCGGCCCTTATGCGCCTTCGCCGCCGCGAACGCCGCGTGGAGCTTGCGTAGATCGTGGCCGCCCCGGCGCAGGCCGTCGATGTCGCGGTCGACATGTGCGACACAAGCGCCTTCAGCTCCGGGCTGACCCCGAAAAAGTTCTCGATGTTGTAGAGGCCGTCTTTCGCGCCGAGGGTCTGATAGGTGCCGTCCAGGGTGGCCGCGAACCGCTTCAGCAATACGTTCTGGTGGTCGGCCGCGAACAGCGGATCCCAGTCCGAGCCCCAGAGAACCTTGATGACGTTCCAGCCGGCGCCGACGAACAGCGACTCCAGTTCCTGGGTGATCTGGCCGTTGCCGCGCACGGGGCCGTCCAGCCGCTGCAGATTGCAGTTGATGACGAAGGTGAGATTGTCGAGCCGCTCCCGCGCCGCCAGGGTGAGGCCGCCCAGCGACTCCGGCTCATCCATTTCGCCGTCGCCGAACACGCCCCACACATGCCGCTCGTCGGTGCGCGCGAGGCCGCGATCGCGCAGGTAGCGCAGGAACCGTGCCTGATAGACCGCGCTGATCGGGCCGATCCCCATCGAACCGGTCGGGAATTGCCAAAATCCCGGCATCAGCCAGGGATGCGGGTAGGAGCAGAGGCCCTCGCCGCCGACCTCCTGCCGGTAGCGCGTGATCTGCGCCTCGCTCAACCGGCCCTCAAGGAAGGCCCGCGCGTAGACGCCCGGCCGAATGCGGCTGGAAGTAGACGAGGTCGCCGCCCGCACCCGCCTCGCCCGAACCGCGGAAAAAGTGGTTGAACCCGACCTCGAAGATCTCGGCCGCCGAGGCGTAGCTCGCGATATGGCCGCCGAGGTCACCGTACGCCGCGTTCGCGCGCACCACCATCGCGAGCGCGTTCCAGCGGATGATGGAGGTGACGCGCTCCTCCATGGCCAGATCACCCGGGTAATCGTCCTGTTGGTCGGCCGGGATCGTGTTGCGGTAAGACGAGAAGGGCAGTGCGTTGGAAGCAACCCCCAGCTGGCGTGCCTGCTCTTGCATCCGGTTCAGGAGAAACTGCACCCGCTCGCCGCCGCTGACGCGCGCGACAGACGCCAGCGCGTCACCCCACTCCTCCGTTTCCACCGGATCGGAATCCAGATCGTGATCCGCTGGCTCGAGTGGGCGATTGTCGTCCATGCGTCCTTCCTCCTGAGCGCCACTATAGAGAGGAAGGCGCGGCATGTCCTGCCGAGTTGCTTGCCAGTGTCGGGCTTTGCGGCATGATCTGCTGCATCTGGCCCTCCAGGAAAGATTATATGCCGAACACCGCGCTGGACATGATTGACGCTCGCATCCTTTCGGAGCTGCAGGGGAATGCGCGGCTAAGCAACGTCGATCTCGCGTCTAGGGTCGGATTGTCGCCGTCACCTTGCCTCGCCCGTGTCCGCGCGCTCGAGCAGGCGGGCGTTATCGACCGGTATGTCGCGCTGCTCGATCCGACCGCGGTCGGGTTGCACATGAGCGTCTTCATCAGCGTCAGCCTGGAACGGCAGATCGAAACAATGCTCGATCGCTTCGAGAGCGCGGTCCAGCGCTTTTCCGAAGTGATGGAATGCTACCTGATGAGCGGCGACTCCGACTATTTGCTGCGCGTGGTGGTCGCCATCCAGGAACTGCAGGACTTCATCATCAATAAGCTCTCGAAAACGCCAGGCGTCGCCAATATCCGGTCGAGTTTCGCCCTCAAGCAGGTGAAGTATAACACGGCGCTGCCGCTGCGTTCGGGGCGGCCGGCAGAGGGACAGCCGCGACCGCTCCGGCGATGAGCAGCTTCGTGTTTCGGCCACAGTCCCGCAATCTCCGATCGCAAGTGGC
This sequence comes from uncultured Alphaproteobacteria bacterium, assembly GCA_963777325.1. Taxonomy (GTDB): domain Bacteria; phylum Pseudomonadota; class Alphaproteobacteria; order Acetobacterales; family Acetobacteraceae; genus JAFAXA01. The sequence goes on from CAVZQE010000001.1 coordinate 236,556, forward strand.
CGCTCGAAGAGTATCATCGTCGTTGACCATTCGCTCGCCACGTTGTTGCAATACGCTTGCTTTGAAATCCTCATATCGTCCTCGGTCAGCACGAGCGGTCGACCTGCACGGCGAATTCGTGCAGCGCTCGGATGAACCTAGTGGAGCGAATTTAACATTCGGCGCCCTCCTCGGACGTCGGCGGTGATTTGGTCGGGATTTTTGGTCCAGCGAAAGGGGCGTGGATTGTCGTTGGCTTGGGCGACGTATCGGTTGATGGCCTCCTGGACCGAGACGAGCGAATGGAACACACCGCGCCTGAGCCGTTGCTTGGTGAGCTTGGCGAAGAAGCCCTCAACCGCGTTGACCCAGGACGCGGAGGTCGGCGTGAAGTGGAACGCGAAGCGCGGATGCCGGCCGAGCCACTCGATCACCTTGGGGTGCTTGTGAGCGGCATAGTTGTCCAGGATCACGTGGACCAGCTTGCCAGCGGGCACTTCGCGCTCGATGGCGTTGAGGAAGCGGATGAACTCCTGATGGCGCTGCATGCAGCGCCCGATCACGGGACCTTGCAGAATGTCCAGAGCCGCAAACAGCGTGGTCGTGCCATTCCGCTTGTAGTCGTGCGTTATGGTGCCGCAGCGTCCGCGCTTGATCGGCAGCCCGGGCTGGGTGCGGTCCAGCGCCTGGATCTGGCTCTTTTCGTCCACCGAAAGCACGACCGCGTGAGCAGGCGGATCGAGGTAGAGGCCGGCGATGCCGCGCAGCTTAGCGGCAAACTGCGGATCGTTGGAGAGCTTGAACTGGCGCAGGCGGTGCGGCTGCAAGCCGTGTGCGCGCCAGATGCGCTGCACCGAACTGACGCTGATGCCGATCTGCGCGGCCATCGCCGGGGCGGTCCAGTGCGTCACCTCGCCGGGCGGGGGTCCGAGCGTGAGGGCAACAACCCGCTCGGCGATCTCCGGCGCCAGCGGCGGGATGCGCGACGGGCGGGTCTTGTCGCGCAACAGGCCGTCCACGCCCTCCCGCATGAACCGATCCTGCCAGCGCCAGACGGCGGTTTTGGCCACCTGCGCCAGGCGCATGATTTCGGCCGTGCCTCGGCCTCCCGCGGTCAGCAGCACAACTGGGCGCGGGCACCGACATCGAAGCTCTCGTCTCACATCATCAATGAAATGGTGCGCGATATAGCCTCGCATTCCGTGCCGCTTGCTCCGCCGCGCGAGAATCGGCGAACGTCGTTTAAGCACCGGCTCGCGCCGTTCCGGCGCGGGGATGACGGACGTCTTCCGCGGTTCCCAGCGTGTAGGTGCTTCCGTTCGCGGGCGTTCCTGGGCAAAATGCTGCGATGGAAAGAGCGAAACAATAACCCCGGGAGTGTAGCGGCAGGGTTCTCAACCCACCCTGTCCCACAGGGGAGATTTTCGGCAGATTGCGAGGGGGCCGGCTTCGCCGGCTGGAGTGGAGCGGCGAAACGATGTTGCTGTGCCGCAGGCGCGATCGCTATCCCAAAATCGAGGTGTTCTGCGCCGCTACCGGGAAGCCGTCGCTGCACCGAGAGGATGCGAGTATTGTGGCCATCGCGTCGGGTGTGCCCGTCCCCGAAGCGCGGCTGCCAGTGCTCAATCTGAACGACGCTGACGCGTCGCTGACGCGGCGCCCGGCGCATGCGCTTCCACTTGCCCGCTTCGGCCGGCCGCCGAATTAGATGGCGCAACTCTCGGACGGTTGTTTCGCCTGCAGCGACGCGCTGCTTTCGGTCGAAGGGGCGCAGCGAATTATCGCCGCGCAGGTCCGGCCGGTGCCAGAAACGGAGCGCGTTGGTCTGTCCGAAGCTGATGGCTGGGTGCTGGCCAAGGATGTGCTCGCGCCCATTGACCTGCCGCCTTTTGCCAATTCCGCCGTGACGGCTTCGCGGTTTTTGCCGGCCACGTCGAGGGCGCGGCAGCCCTGCCGGTGACCTCGCGAGTGACGGCCGGCATGGCGGCAGCTGGGCCGCTGTCCCCCGGCACCCCTGCCGTATCTTCATCGGCGCGCCGCTGCCGGAAGGCGCGGACACCATGTTCATGCAGGAGGACGTGCGGTTGGACGAGGCGGGGCGCGTGCATCTGCTCCGGCCGCAGGATCTGGCGCTCGCCGGCGCGCTCGGGTTGCCCACACTACCGGTCCGCCGCGCGCTCGGGCTCGCGCTATTCTCAACGCAAGAAGAAAACATCCATCTATAACGATTCCGGCTGGTCGCCTCCCGGAAACACGCACGCGAAAGCCGCATCGATGTCGCTTCCGCGGCATCTCGCGGCCAGCATGGCCGGGCGCGCGCCGGCCTCCCCTGCCTGGAAATCCGAAAGCGCCGCGTAGCGCGAAGCGAGCGGACCGGCGTGTCGGGCTGGATGCCCAACGTCGCCTTCACGCCGCCCGAGCCGGATTCGATTACCTTCAATTCAATTTCGACACCGATCCGCAGCGGATGCGCGCCTCGAACAGCATCTTCACCGCGTACAGGTTCGACGAAGGCGCGTTCTTCCAACGCTGCGGCAAGATCCTCGCCTATTACGGCATGAGCGATCCGGCCTTCAGCGCCTACGACTACATCGGCTGGTACCGGAAACTGGCGGCGCGGTTCGGCGGGCTTGAGCAGGTGCGGGATTCGGCGCGGCTGTTCCTGATCCCCGGCATGAACCATTGCAGCGGCGGCCAGGCGCTCGACATGTTCGATCCGCTCACGGCACTGGTCGGCTGGGTGGAGAACGGCACCGCTCCAGATGCGATCGTGGCCACGGGAACGGCCTTTCCGGGCCGCAGCCGTCCGCTCTGCGCCTATCCCGAGATCGCCTCGTACACCGGCCAGGGCAGCACCGAGGACGCGTCCAACTTCCGCTGCGTGAAAGCGAACGAGACGGAACAATAGAGACGGCCAAGCTCCGCAATACTCGTATTTCGACGGCTGCTCGAATGGCGGTCGGCAGGGCATGGTCGCGTCCGAGCGCTTTCCAACTACTTCGACGGAATCGTGGCGGGGTCGCCGGGGTTCGGTTGCCGAAAGCGGCGGTCGCCGAGGCCTGGAACGAGCAGTCGAGTGCACCGTCGACAAGGATGCGAGCTGCCTGAGCGCCGGGCAAGCGGAGGCGCTGATCCGGATTTCGGCCCCGGCGCGCGCAACTCCAGGGCCAGAGGCTCTACACCCGGTTCCCGTGGGACGCGGGCATCACCGGCACCGCCTCCGTGCGGACCTGGAGTCTCGGAACCGAGGCCGCGTCCGGCCAGCCGCTGACGAACAATGCGCTGAATTTGACGCTCGGCGGCGGCTCGCTGCCGCTCGTTTTCATCACCCCGCCGGTTCCGGTGCCGGTCACGGAACTCGCCGCCTACATCCTCGGCTTCAACTTCGATACCGGCGCGTCGAAGATCCATGCGCGGACGCAGGACTATCCCGAGTTCTCGTTCCAGTTCATGACCGCCGCGTCGCCCGACCGCACCGCGTTCCGGGACAATGGCGGCAAGATGATCATCTATCATCGCCGGTCGGACGGGGTGTTCTCGTCGCTCGACACGATTCGCTGGTACAAGGCGCTGGATCGCCGAATGGGGAACGCGCAGGACTTTGTCCGCCTGTTCCTGGTGCCCGGCATGGGCCATTGCAATGGCGGGGTTGCGACCGACAACTTCTCTCCTTTCGCCGCCTTGGTGAACTGGGTCGAGAAGGGAATCCGCCGAAGAGCCTGACCGCCACCGCGGATGCGACCACCCCGTGGCCGGGCCGCACCCGCCCGCTCTGCGGCTATCCGAAGCAGGCACGTTACACGGGGACCGGTAGCATCGAGGATGCCGCGAACTTCACCTGCGTGGCACCGGGTGAAGGGGACCAGAACCACGCGGACGAGTTGCAGGAGAAGTAGTTTCCGGCATTACCCGTGAGCCCTTCTCTCGCCCTTGCGCTGTATCCGGACGGGCAATCGGCATCACTGACCCGGGGGTCGCTGCGGCGGCGCCTGCAGGGCGCGTGCATAGGCACCGAGCCGTGCC
>CAVZQE010000002.1:0-114853 GCA_963777325.1 uncultured Alphaproteobacteria bacterium
CGACGATTGAGGACCGCCGCGATGTTGTGCGGCGACCCGCCCCCTTCAACTCGCCTTTCAGCTCGCGGAAAGGCCGCCGTCGACGTTGAGGCAGACGCCATTGACCATCGCCGCCGCGTCGCTCAGGAGGAAGGCGATCACGGCGGCCACATCTCTCGGGTCCAGAAAGCGACCGAGCGGGATGCGTGCTTTCAGCGAATTCCGCCTTCTGCGGGTCCGACCACGCGAGCGTTGCCATCGGGGTGAGGGTCACGGCCGGATTAACGCTGTTGGTTCGGATGCCTTTCGGGCCGAGCTCGACAGCAAGCACGCGCGTGATCGCATCGAGCGCCGCTTTTGATGCGCAATAGGCCGCGTGCAGGGGCAAGCCGACGGCGGAGGCGATGCTCGACACGTTGACAATGCTGCCCGGCCGTCCGCGCGCAACCATGTCGCCTGCAACGATCTGCGCAAGACGCAGCGGCGCGAGCGCATTGATCCGCATGATGTCATTGAAGTCCGCCTCCGGCGTCTCCAGCACGGGCACAAGGCGGGTAATGCCCGCATTGTTGACCAGGAAGTCGAATGGGAGCGATCGGCGGACCTGCGCGAGCGCCTCGTCCCAATCGCCGAGATCGACCGCGATCGTCTCGGAACCCGTCTCGTCCCGCAATGCGGCGAGATCGTCGGGCGACCGGCTCAAGTTGTCCGCCTGCGCTCCGCGTTCCTGAAGATCGGCCGCCGCCTCCCGGCCGATGCCTTTCCCCGCTCCCGTGACCAGAGCGCGTTTCCCAGACAGTCCCGGCGTCTGGTCCTGCTGCATCGCCATTCTTGCCTCCCTCGTTTTGCTGACCAGGGTCAGAGTACGGCAGACTGGGGGGAACCGGCAGCGGCAAGGGCGGGGGGCGGGCATGAAGCATGTCATCGGTGTCGACATCGGCACCCAGAGCACGAAGGCGCTGCTGGTGAATGCCGACGGGCGCATCGTCGCCCAGCATGCCTCGTCCTACCAGCCCGAAACGCCAAAGCCGCTCTGGGCGGAGCAGTGGCCGGCGGTCTGGCTTGCCGCCGTGATCGAATGCATCACGCAGTGCGTCGCCAAGGGCGCGAGCGTCGCCCCCGCTGACATCGAGGCGGTCTGCGTCAGCAGCCTCTACGGCGGCTCCGGCATTCCGGTCGATGCCGAGATGCGGCCTCTGCATCCCTGCCTGATCTGGATGGACCGCCGTGCGAGCGCCGAGGTCGAGCGGGTGAGGCGCGAGGTGGATGTCGCGCGGTTGCAGGAGATAACAGGCAACGGCATCGACAGCTACTATGGCTTCACCAAGATGCTGTGGCTGCGCGAAAATCGCGCGGATGTATGGGCAAAGATCCGGTATTTTCTGCCGCCGAACGCCTATATCGCCTATGTGCTGACCGGGGAGCTTGCCCTCGATCACTCCTCGGCGGGCAATATCGGCGGCATCTACGACTTAAACGCGCGCGGCTGGTCGGCGGAGATGCTGGCGGCACTCGGCATCCCGGCCGAAATGATGCCGCCGCGCCTCGTCGCCTCGACGGACATCGTCGGCGGCATGCTGCCGGGGATGGCCTCGCAGCTGGGGCTGGAGGCCGGAACGCCCGTCATCGCGGGCGGCGTCGATGCGGCGGTCGCGACCTTCGCGGCCGGCGCGACGCGCGCCGGCCAGCACGTCGCTATGATTGGCACCAGCATGTGCTGGGGCTATATCGACCGCCAGGTGGACGCCCGGCACGGCCTTATCAGCATGCCGCATGTGCTGAACGGGGATCGCGATCTCTACATTTTCGGCGGCGCGATCACCGCCGGCGCGTCGGTGACGTGGTTCCGCGACCAGTTCGCGCAGGCGGAGGTGGAAGCGGCGAGGCTCGGCGGCGGGGACGCCCACCGGCTGCTGGAAGCGGCGGCGCGCGGCGTGCCGCCCGGGTCGGCCGGGCTTGTGTTCCTGCCCTATCTGATGGGCGAGCGCAGCCCGGTCTGGGACGATCGCGCGAGCGGCGCGTTCGTCGGCCTGACGCTGTTCCACACCCGCGCGCATCTCTACCGCGCCGTGCTGGAAGGGGTGAGCTACGCGCTGCAACACAATATCGAGGCGGGCACGCGGGGCACGGGCGCGCTGGCCGACCGGCTCATTGTCGTTGGCGGTGCTGCGCATTCGGATCTCTGGATGCAGATCATCGCCGATATCACGGGTTATCCCGTGTACACGATCGAGGAGAACGTCGAGGCGGCACTCGGGGCGGCGCTGCTGGCGGCGCTCGGCTCGGGCATGGTGACGCAGGAGGTTGCGGCCGAGGGGTGGGTGACGCTGAAGCGTCACGCCTCGCCTGAACCCGAGGCGCGGCGCGTCTACGAGCGAATGTTCGGGATCTACAAGGATCTGTATCCGGCGATGCGGACCAGCATGCATCGCCTGCACGACGCTCGAGGGGAATAGCACGATCATGCCATCCAACATTCTCTCCCTGCTGATCGGCCTTGTCGCCGGATCGCGGACCCTGACGGCCCCCGCCGCGATGAGCTGGGCGGCTCACTCCGGTCGCCTCTTACTCCGGGGCACGCCCCTGTCGTTCCTGGGTCAGCGCAGGACGCGGGCACTCCTGACAGTTCTGGCAGCTGGAGAGATGCTGACCGACAAGCTGCCGCAGACGCCGAGCCGCACGGTGCCGCTCCAGTTCTGCGGCCGGCTCGTGAGCGGCGGCCTGTGCGGTGCGGCCATCGAGAGCGCGAGAGGCTCCCCGGCGGCTGGCCTCGTGGCCGGCGTGCTCGGCGCGGCCGTTGGCACGCTGGGCGGTTACGCGGTCCGGCGTTCCCTGTCGCGCAGCCTGGGCATGGACCCGCCCGCCGCGCTGATCGAGGACGCGGCGGCGATCGGTGGCGCGATCCTGATCGTTCGGGCGCTGCGGTGAGCAGCCGGTTCGACGCCATCATCATCGGCGCGGGGCAGGCCGGGCCGCCGCTCGCCGGCCGCCTGACGCAGGCGGGCATGACCGTCGCGGTGGTCGAGCGCAAGCTGTTCGGCGGCACCTGCGTCAATACCGGGTGCATGCCGACCAAGACGCTGGTCGCAAGCGCCCAGGCCGCGAATCTAGCCCGGCGGGCCGCTGACTTCGGCGTGACCGTGGGCGGCCCAGTTGGGGTCGACATGGCGGCCGTGAACGCCCGAAAGGACGCGATCACGTCACGGTCGCGGGACGGCATCCGGGAGTGGCTGAAAGGCATGGACCGCTGCACGGTCTATGAGGGTCAGGCCCGCTTCACCTCGCCGCATGAGCTGCGCGTTGGGGAAGAGACGCTCGCGGCCGACCGCGTGTTCATCAACGTGGGCGGGCGTGCCCTGGTGCCGGACATGCCCGGCGTGGACCGCGTGCCCGTCCTGACCAACACGACAATCCTGCAACTCGATCGCGTGCCCCGGCATCTGGTGATCGTGGGCGGCAGCTATGTCGGCCTCGAATTCGCGCAGATTTTTCGCCGCTTCGGCAGCGACGTCACGGTCGTCGAAAAGGGCGCGCGCCTGATCCAGCGCGAGGACGAGGACGTATCGCACGCCGTCCAGGATATCCTCGAGGGCGAGGGCATCGCCGTCCGCCTCGCGGCGGAATGCATCCGCTTCGAGCCGCGCGGCAATGAGATCGGCGTCGGTGTCGATTGCGCATCGGGGAAACCCGAGGTCGCCGGGTCGCATGTCCTGCTCGCGGTCGGGCGCCGCCCGAACACGGACGATCTCGGCCTCGACGCCGCCGGGATCGCGACGGACGCGCGCGGTTTCATCACCGTCGATGACGAACTTCGCGCGAATGTTCCGGGGATTTGGGCGCTGGGCGACTGCAACGGACGCGGAGCCTTTACGCATACAAGCTACAATGACTTCCAGATCGTCGCGGCGAACCTGCTCGACAACGACAAGCGCCGCGTCAGCGACCGCATCGAGACATACGCGCTCTACACCGACCCGCCGCTCGGGCGCGCGGGGGTGACCGAGAGCGCCGCGCGGAAGTCGGGGCGGAGAGTTCGCGTCGGCATGCGGCCGATGGCCAAGGTCGGCCGTGCCATCGAGAAGGGCGAGACGCAGGGATTCATGAAGATCGTTGTCGATGCCGAAAGCCGCGCGATCCTCGGCGCGGCTATCCTGGGCGTCGGCGGCGACGAGGCGATCCACTGCATTCTCGACACGATGTCCGCCGGTGCGCCGTACACCACGTTGCAGCGCACGATGCACATTCATCCGACCGTCTCGGAGCTGATCCCGACGCTGCTCGACGAACTCGGTCCGTAACAGCGTTCTGCCTATCCGAGCCGCTCAATCGCGCCAACTTGGTTGCCGCTTCTCTAGAAAAGCGTCGATGCCTTCCTCAGCGGCAGGCAGCGACAAATTATCGACCATGACCGACGTGGTGTAGGCATAGGCGTCGTCCAGGCTCATCTCGGATTGACGCGAAAAAGCCGCCTTGCCAATCGCGACGACCTGCGCGGATTTCGACGCGATCCGATCGGCCATTGCCTCGACGGCCGGACCGAGCTCGGCCGCTGGAACCACGCGGTTGACGAGACCAAGCTCCAGGGCGCGCGCGGCGCTGATGGTGTCGCCGAGAAGCAGCATCTCCATCGCCGCCTTCCGCCCGACCGCACGGGACAGCGCCACCATCGGCGTTGAGCAGAACAGTCCGATGTTGACGCCGGGGGTCGCGAAGCGCGCGTCCTCATCGCAGATGGCGAGATCGCATGAGGCAACCAGCTGGCACCCGGCAGCCGTGGCGATGCCGTGGACCTGAGCGATGACCGGCTGACGAAGCCGGGTGATGGTCGTCATCAGTCTGGAGCACGTGCGGAACACTTCAGCCGCAAAGTCTTCGCCCGGATTGGCGCGCAACTCCTTCAGATCGTGCCCCGCGCAGAAGGCCGGCCCGTTCCCGCGCAAGATTACGACCTTTACGGAGCGATCCGAGGCGATCGCGTCGAGTGTCGTCTGTAGCGCTGACATCAGCTTCATCGACAGGGCGTTCCGCGCCCCGCCGCGTTCCAGGGTGACGATTGCCACCCCATGCCGGTCCGCTCGGGACAAGACCGGACGGGCACCGGCTTGGACAGGAGTCGGAAAGCCGCTGTTCACGTCACTGCACATCTCTCGCCACCTTCCGGAGCTGGTTCTTCTGGATCTTGCCCGTCGATGTGCGCGGCAGTTCGTTGAAGATGATCCGGCTCGGACATTTGAAGCCCGCGAGATGCCGCCGGCTCACCGCGATCAGCTCCGCTTCGCTCGCCTGCGCTCCGGGCTTGAGTTCGACGAATGCACAAGGCGTCTCGCCCCATTTCTCGCTGGGCTTCGCGACGACGGCGACCGTGGCCACGGCCGGATGGCGGTAGAGCGCCTCCTCCACTTCGATGGAGGAGATGTTCTCGCCGCCGGAGATGATGATGTCCTTGGCCCGGTCTTTCAGTTGCACGTAGCCGTCCGGGTGTTTTACGGCGAGATCGCCGGAATGAAACCAGCCGCCGGCAAACGCCTCCGACGTCGCTTCCGGGGCCTTCAGATAGCCCTTCATGACGACGTTGCCGCGGAACACCACCTCGCCCAGCGTCTCGCCATCGGCGGGCACGGGCCGCATGGTCGCGCTATCGACGACGTCGAGAGCTTCCAGGCAGATGTAGCGGACACCCTGACGCGCCATCTTCGAGGCTTGTTCCGCGAGCGGGAGCGCGTCCCACTCCGCATGCCATTCGTTCACCACGGCGGGGCCGTACACCTCTGCCAAGCCATAAAGGTGGGTGACGGCGAAGCCGGCCGCGCGCATCGCGGCGAGCACCGGCTCCGGCGGCGGCGCGGCGGCGGTCATGAAGCTGAGCACGTAGGACAATTTGCGTTTCTCGTGGTCCGGAGTGTTGAGCAGAACATCCATGACGATCGGCGCGCCGCACATGTGCGTGACACCATGGTCGGCGGCTGCGTCCCAAATTGGCTTCCCGCGCACCTGGCGAAGACAGACATGCGTGCCGGCGAGCGCGGAGATGGTCCACGGAAAGCACCAGCCGTTGCAATGAAACATCGGCAGGGTCCAGAGATAGACCGGGTGCTTGCGCATGTTGCAGGAAAGGACATTGCCGAGGGCCAGCAGATAGGCGCCGCGATGATGGCAGACGACGCCTTTCGGCCGCCCCGTTGTGCCGGAGGTGTAGTTAAGCGAAATGGCGTCCCATTCGTCGCGCGGCCAGGTCCAGCGGAAGCCCGGATCGCCCTCGGCCAGCATCGCTTCGTAATCCAGCCCGTCCGCCGTCTGGCCGCGAACATGCGCCGGCGCCTCCGGATCGTCCACTTCGACCACGAGAGGCCGCGACTTGGTCAAGGCAAGAGCGGCCCGCAGAAGGGGTGCGAACTCGCGATCCACGATCACCAGCCGGGCTTCGCTATGCTCCAGCGTGAAGGCGATGGTTGCGGCGTCCAAGCGCGTGTTCAGTGCGTTCAGCACGCAGCCCGCCATCGGCACGCCGTAGTGGCACTCCAGCATGGCGGGCGTGTTGGGCAGCATGGCGGCGACCGTGTCGCCGCGACCGAAATTGCGGTTCGCGAGTGCGCTCGCTAGGCGTCGGCAGCGCTCGCGGAAAACGCGATAGCTGATGCGCTGGCGGCCATGCACGATTGCCGTAAGATCGGGAAACACGTCGGCCGCGCGCTCCAGAAACAGCAGGGGCGTCAAGGGCTGATGATTGGCCGGGCAGCGCTCCAGTCCGGTATCGTAATCCTGAGCGGCCATCCCAAGTCCCCCACAATGGCCGTTCAGCTTGTTAGCACGATGCGGATCAATCGCTCCCCAGCGCTTCCAGATCCACGCCAACCCGCAGGCTGTGACTGCCGCCGCCGAGGATGATGCCGTAGAGCGGGCTGATGTCGCTGTAGTCGCGACCCCAGGCAAGCACGACGTGCTCCTCGGCGACCACCAGATCATTGGTGGGATCAAGGTCGATCCAGCCATGCTCCGGCCCCATCCAGGCGCCGATCCAGGCGTGAGACTGATCCGATCCGATCCGCTTCGCCTGGCCGGGGGGCGGGCGGGTGCGGATGTAGCCCGAGACGTAGCGGGCGGGCAGGCCGAGCGCCCGCAGCGCGGCGATCATGAGATGGGTGAAGTCCTGACAGACGCCCTGGCGCCGCTCCAGCACGGCCGAGATCGGCGTGCGCAGCGAGGTCACGCCGGAGCGGAAGGTGAACTCCGTCCGGATGCGGTGGGTCAGCTCCAATAGGCAGGACAGGATCGGGCGGCCCGGCGTGAAGGTCGGCGCGGCGTAGAGGCTGGCGGCCGGCGTATGCGGAACCTTCGGGCTGTCGAACAGGAACTCGGCCGCCTGCCAGCTTTCCGGGCCGCCTTGCGCCGCCAAGGCCGCGACCTCCTCCCAGGGCGGTGTCGCGTCGGGGTCGGGCGAGCGTGGGAACCGCACGTCCACCACCGCCTCGGCGATCACCTCGAAGGTTGGATGCGGCAGGTCGAGGAACAGCCAGGTAACGGGGTTGCCGAAATGGTCGAGCCGCTCACTCCGCCGCGTCGGCATGGGCGTCGCGTGCAGCGAGGAGGAGAGGACCGCCTGGTGGGGCAACGGTCGCGGCTGCATGTGGACGACGTGCCCGCCGAGATCGACCAGGCTCGAATAGGCATAGGAGGTGACGTGCCGGACGCGGAACCTCATGCGGCGCCGCGCACCCCGATGCGGTCGGCCTCCAGGCCGATCGCATGCGCCACCGGCAGCAGCTCGAAATACTGGCGCATGATCCGCTCGCCGATCCCCGCGATTTTTCGGCGGATCGCGAACAGCCGTGGCGGCAGCTCGGCGGCAGCGGAGGCCTGATCCTCGGCCCGCGCCACCTCCCGCACGATCGCCTGCGCCTCCTCCAGCAAATCTGAGACACTGCGCGTCATCGGCGTCGAGGAGCCGCCGGCGACCTCGCTCAGCAGATCGCGCGCGGCGATGAGCTGATAGGCGAGGGCACGCGGGTTGTCGTCGTCCGCGAGCATGAGATCGAGCGCGGGGGCGGGCTGCACGACCGTGCAGTAGCGGCTGCGATAGGTGATTGAGGAATCCCGGAGTTCGAGCGCGAGCCGCAAGCCAGCCTCGATATGGCCGGGCTGGGTGGCCGCCCCCTGCGGCGCGAGCGCGGAGGCGAGTTCGAGCGAGATCGCCTCGGCCCGCTCGAGCCTGCGGCCGAGATCGAGGAACAGTCGGCCGCCGACCCGCACCATGTTCTCGGCCGAGAGGCCCGCGACCGTCGCCGCGAACCGCAGCACGTTGCCGAGCGCGTGCGACAGCCCCTCCAGCCCCCGGCTTGGTTCGACGTCCTGCGCGGCGCGGAACTCGTCGAGGATGGTGCGCAGCGACGTGATCACGGCTGCGTAGAGTTCGTTGGTCATGCGGTCGCGCAACTGTTCCGCGAGCCGCCCGATCTGGCCGAGCAGACGAACGATCGCGCCGCCCTCGGCCGTCATGCGCAGCAGCACGGACCCGAGCGCGGCGTTGCTCGCGCCCTGCACGCTCTCCTCCTGCACGAAGCCCGCTTGCACCAGGCAATCGAGCAGGATGTGCAGCTCCGCCCGCTCGCGCGGCCTGGGGGCGGCCCGCCCGAGCCGCGCGACGGTCGCGCGCGTCAGCCGGGACGCGGTCTCCAGCCGTTCCAGATAGCGGCCCAGCCAGAAGAAATCCGCGCCGATGCGCGCCGGCATGTCTGCGGGGGTGCGGCGGATCGCGAGCGGCGGGATCAGCGTCTGCGCCGGGCCCACGATCTCGGCGGCGTCGTCGGCCAGAACCCAGACGTCCTTCGCCAAAGCCTGCCGGGGCAGTCGGCCCGCGAGCGATTCCTCGTCGGTGAGCGCGCGGGCCAGGCCGCCGCGCATCGCCTGCCAGCGAATTCCGTCATGCAGCAGGAACAGCCGCAGCACGATCCGGCGTGGCTCGATCGCGGCCTCGCCCACGCAGGGAGCGACCGAGGGCGGGATCGCCGCCGTGGCCGCGAAGCGCCAGGGATGGGCGGCGATTTCGGCGGCGAGCCTGTCATTGCCCGCCCGCGACAATCCGCCGGCGTCCAGCGGCGCGTTCGCGCCATCATGGGCGGAGCGGATCAGCCAATTGCCGAGATCGCCCGCCACGATCTCGCGGGCGCGTTCCTGGCCGAGCCAGAGCGTCAGCGCGCTGGGAAGCTGGAGAGGCTCGCCGAGCAGACGCAGGGCCAGGTCGGGCAGGAAGGCGCTGAGCGCCGGGCTTTCCGCGAACCCGGTCCCCGGGTCGTTGAAGATGCGGATCTCGCCGCCGCGCGCCGCGTCGAGCAGGCCGGGGATGCCGGTGATCAATCCCGGACTGTCCATCTCAAGCGGATCGACGCTGGCGCCCTCCTGGCAGCGCAGCAGCACGTCCACCGGCTGCAGGCCGCGCAGCGTCTTGAGGAACACGCGCCCGCCGCGCACCGTGAGGTCGCGTCCCTCGACGAGCGCGCAGGACAGCTCGCGGGCGAGCAGAACATGCTCGAACCAGGCCGGGTCGGCGTGGCCGGGCGTCAGCAGCGCGACGCCGGGTTGCTGACGGGGCCGGCGGCCCGCTGCAGCACGTCCTGCCACGTCTCGAAGAAGGTCGAGAGCTGCCGGATCTGCCTGGCCCCGGAACACTTCGGGCAACATGCGGGCCAGCATCCGCCGGTTTTCGAGCGCATAGGCGGCGCCTCCAGGCCCGCCTGTCCGGTCGGCGAGCACGACCCAGCGTCCATCCGGGCCGCGCACCAGATCGGCCGCGTAGGATTGCATCAGCGGCAGCGTCCCCGCCCGGCCGTCGGTCGCGCGGCAGGGGCGCAGGAAGCTCGGGTTCGGAAACACCAGCGCCGGGGGCAGCGCCCCACCGGCGAGCAGGTTTTGCGGCCCGTAAATGTCGCGCAGCACCACCTCGAGCAGCGTCGCGCGCTGCGCGAGGCCGCGTTCCAGCGAGGCGAAATCCTCGCCCGCGAGCAGCAACGGGATCGGATCGCAGTGCCAGTCCACCGAGCGCGCGCCCGGAAGCACGCTCGTGAACCCCTCTTCGGCGAAGGCTCGCTTCAGCGACCGCGACCGTTCCGCCAGTTCGTCGCTGCCCAGGCCGAACAGCGGGCCGAGGATGCGGCGCCAGTGCTGGCGGAACTGGCCTGCGCCGTCGACCATCTCGTCCAGCGGGCCGGTGTTGCGCATCCCCTCAGACGTGCCCGGCGCAGGTCCAGCGTGCGGGGATGCTCGCGGGAATGACGGCCGCGCGGCTCCGGCATCGGGCCGGGCGTGTGGCCGAACGGGAAGAACCGCGCCCGCCGCCGCGCCTCGGCCTCGTTGGCGTTGACCGGGAAGCTCTCGTAGTTGCGGCCGCCGGGATGGGAGACGTGATGGGTCAGGCCGCCCAGGCTGCGGCCGGTCCAGCGGTCGTAGACGTCGAACACCAGCGGCGACTGCGCGCCGCACCGTCGGGTGCAGGCGATCGGCGGCGCCCAGGCCTTGAAGCGCACGCCGCCGACATACTCGCCCTCGCGTTCGGTCCGGGTCAGCGGCACCGCGGCGCCGTTGCAGGCGAGCACGTAGCGTTCCTCGACCCAGCCGGCGACCCGCGCCTGCACCCGCTCGACCGAGCTGTCGACGTAGCGGACCGTGCCGCCGATGCCGGGTTCCTCGCCCAGCACGTGCCAGGGTTCCAGCGCGTGGCGCAGTTCCAGCTCGATGCCGCGGAGGGTCGACGTCGCCGACATGCGGGAAGCGGAACTCGGCGATGCGGCGCGAACCAGGCGGGATCGAGCCGGAAGCCGAGGCGGCCAGCTCCTCCAGCGCGTCGCGGAAATCCTGCTCGACGTAGTGCGGCAGCATGAAATCGTCGTGCAGCCGGGTGCCCCAGCGGATCAGCCGCCGCTCGTACGGCTTCTCCCAGAACGCCGCGACGGCGGCGCGCATCAGCAGCATCTGCGCCGCCGACATCTGTGCGTGCGGCGGCATCTCGAACGCGCGGAACTCCACCAGGCCGAGCCGGCCGGAGCGCTGTCCGGCGAATACATCTTGTCGATGCAGAACTCGGTGCGGTGGGTGTTGCCGGTCATGTCCGCCAGGATGTTGCGGAACAGCCGGTCGGTGAGCCAGGGCGGCGTATCGCCATCGCGGCCGGACCTGCGCGAAGGCGATCTCCAGTTCGGCCACGCGTCCTGCCGCGCCTCGTCGACGCGGGGATGCTGGCTGGTCGGGCCGATGAACAGGCCGCTGAACAGGTAGGACAGGCTCGGGTGGTTGTGCCAGAAGCCGACCAGCGACTTCAGCAGGTCGGGCCGGCGCAGGAACGGGCTGTCCGCCGGCCCGGGCCGCGCCCATGACCACATGGTTGCCGCCGCCGGTGCCGACATGGCGGCCGTCGAGCATGAACTTTTCGGTGCCGAGGCCGACCTGGCGCGCCTCCTCGTAGAGTTCCTCGGTCCGCTCGACATGCTCGGCCCAGCTCGCGGTCGGGTGGACGTTGACCTCGATCACGCCGGGATCGGGGGTGACGGAGAAGTGCAGCAGGCGCGGGATCGCGCGGCGGCAGGTAGCCTTCCAGGCACGACCTTGCGGCCGATCTCGGCGGCGGTCTCCTCGACGGCGGCGGCCAGGTCGAGCCAGTCCTCGACGGCGTACAGCGGCGGGAAGAACACGTGCAGCATGCCGTCGCGGGCTTCGACCGCCAGCGCGGTGCGGACCACGCTGGGGTCCGCCGCGCCGATCACCGGCAGCTCCTGCGGCACCGGGCGGAAGCCTCTCGATGCCGCAAGCTCGGCTCGACGCCGCGCGCTGACGCGAGCGCAAGGACTGCCGCGCCGCGCGGCGGCAGCGATCCCGCGCTCCGGCGCGAACGGGTCGGCGTTCGGTCGTCGTAGTCGCACGGCGTCCGGATCGGCCCAGGGCAGGCCTTCCAGCGGCAGGCGGAAGCCGATCGGGCTGTCGCCGGGGACCAGGAACAGCGCGTCGGAGCGGAAGAACCAGTTGCCGGACTGCCAGCGCCGCCGCCGTCATCGATGACCCGGCGCAGCGGCAGCACGCTGCCGACCGGCGTTGGCGAGGCCCTGGCCGAACACCCGCGCCAGCCGGGCGCGCTCCAGCGGGTCGTTCAGCCTGGCGTCCTCGGCCAGCACGTTGGCCGGCAGGCGGTGCTCCCTCCACAGGTAGTAGTGGATGTCCTCATAGGCCGGGAGCACCAGGCCGGGATCGACCTGCAGCCGCTCGGCCAGCTGCTGCGGCGAAGCGCGGCGGCGTCCTCCGGCGGTCGCGTTGTCGGCGTCGTCGTCGGAGGCGAGCAGCGCGGGGTCGCTCCAGACCGGCTCGCCGTCCGCGCGCCAGTGGCAGTGCAGCGCCCAGCGCGGCAGCTGCTCGCCCGGATAGTGCTTGCCCATGCCGTATTGCAGCGCCGCGCCGGGCGACCAGCGGTCGTCCAGCCGGCGGATCAGGCGGCCGGCATAGGCGCCGCTTGGTCGGGCCGAGCGCGTCGGTGTTCCATTCCGGCGCGTCCATGTCGGTCGGCGGACGATGAAGGTCGGCTCGCCGCCCATGGTCAGCCGCACGTCGCCGCGTTCGAGCGCGCGGTCGACCGCGCGGCCGGCGGCCAGGATGGCCTGCCACTGCGCGTCGGTATAGGGCTTGGTGGTGCGCGGCGTCTCCAGGATGCGCGCGACCGTCATCGCGAAGTCGAACGTCGACCTCCGCCTTCTCGACCAGGCCGGAGATCGGCGCCGCCGAGATCGGATCGGGGCTGGCGGCGAGCGGGATATGGCCTTCGCCGCGCGAGCAGGCCGGAGGTGGCGTCGAGCCCGACCCAGCCGGCGCCGGGCAGATAGACCTCGGCCCAGGCGTGCAGGTCGGTGAAGTCGGCGCTGGGGCCTGCCGGCCCGTTCAGCGGCTTCACGTCCGGCGCGAGCTGGATCAGGTAGCCGGAGACGAAGCGCGCGGCGAAGCCGAGGTGGCGCAGCACCTGCACCAGCAGCCAGGCGGAATCGCGGCACGAGCCCTGGCCCTGCGTCCAGCGTCTCCTCCGGGCGTACCAGACGCCCGGCTCCAGGCGCACGATGTAGGCGATCCGCTCCTGCACCAGCCGGTTGAGCGCGACCAGCATGTCGACCGTGCTGCTCCGGGCCGCGCGGGATGTCGGCCAGCAGCGCCGCGAGCAGCGGGCCCGGCCGGTCAGAACTTGCGGAACGGCGCGAGTTCCTGGTCCAGCACGGGTCGTAGGCGAACGGCAAGGTCTCGGCCTCGGGCTCGAGGAAGAAGTCGAACGGGTTGATGGTCGCCATGTCGGCGACGAGGTCGACCGTGACCTCGAAATGCGTGACCCGCTCGGGGAACACGACGCGGGCGAGGTGATTGCCCTGCGGGTCCTGCTGCCAGTTGAGGAAATGCGGCTTCGGCTCGATCGTCAGCGCATAGGACAGGATCGGCGTGCGCGCATGCGGCGCCGGCCGCAGCCGGATCGTCTGCGGGCCGAGCGTGACCGGCCGGTCGTAGCGGTAGGACGTCTTGTGGGTCAGGGCGACGTGCAGCGGCATTGGCTACGCTTCCGGTTGAACAGGCGAGGAATGGGGCGATACAAAGCAAGCGGCGGGCCAGCTAGCCGGAACGAGGCTGGCACGGAACATGCAGTTCCGGAAGGCAGGTTCCCCCGGGGCCACTGCGGTCAAGTCCTGCCGGCTGGCAACCACGATGATGAGAGGCGGATGAGCAACCGTATCCTAGACGGCTACGATCCCCAGGCCTTCTTCTGCGAAATGTTGCGTGGGGCCGGCAATGCGCCCGTCCGGGAGCGCCTCGCCGACCTCTCGATCGGGGCCTTGCAGAAGCGGGCATCGAGCGCCGCAGCAGAGCTGTACAATCTCGGCATCACCTTCACGGTCTATTCCGACAAGAACGCGATCGACCGCATCCTGCCGTTCGACGTCATTCCCCGGGTGTTGTCCAAGTCCGAATTCGAGCACATCGAGGCGGGCGTGATCCAGCGCGTGACCGCGCTGAACCTGCTGCTCGACGACATCTATCACGACCAGAAAATCCTCAGGGACGGCGTCATTCCGGGCGAGCTGATCCTCGGCAATGCGCAATATCAGCCGCTGATGCAGGGTCTCGATCTGCCGCACAAGACCTATGTCCACATCTGCGGCACCGACATCATCCGGGACGACAAGGGCGAGTTCCTGGTGCTCGAGGACAATGCGCGCACGCCGTCCGGCGTCAGCTACGTCATCGAGAACCGGCACATGATGCTGCGGAGCTTCTCGGACCTGATGAGCGGCATCGGCGTGCGGCCGATCGACGACTACGGGCAGAACCTCGCCCGCGCGCTGCGCGAGACGGCGCCGCCCGACATCGACGACCCGCGCGTCGTGCTGCTGTCGCCGGGCACCTACAACTCGGCGTATTTCGAGCATGTCTTTCTTGCGCGCGAGATGGGCGTGCCGCTGGTCGAGGGCCGCGACCTGACCGTGAGGGACGACACGGTCTACATGCGCACGACCCGCGGCCTCGCCCGGGTGGACGCGATCTACCGCCGCATCGGCGACGATTTTCTCGATCCGGAGGCGTTTAATCCCGAGAGCATGCTGGGCGTGCCTGGGCTGATGCGCGCCTATAAAGCAGGCAAAGTGTCGTTCGCCAATGCAATCGGCACCGGAGTCGCGGACGACAAGGCCGTCTATGCCTACATGCCCCGGGTCATCAAATACTATTTGGGCGAGGACGCGATCCTGCCGAACGTGCAGACCTTCGTCTGCCGCGAGCCGGAGGGGCTGCAGTACACGCTCGACCACCTCCCGGAGCTGGTGGTCAAGCCGGTCGCGGAATCGGGGGGCTACGGCATCATGATCGGCCCCAAGGCCAGCGCGGCCGAACTGGAGGCGTGCCGGGCCAAGCTCGTCCAGGATCCGGCCAACTACATCAGCCAGCCGACGATCCAGCTCTCCGTTTCTCCGACACTCGTGGAAGGCGAGGTCAGCCCCCGCCACGTCGATTTGCGCCCGTTTGCGATCACCGGCGCCAAGACGTGGGTGCTGCCGGGCGGCCTCACCCGGGTCGCCCTCCGTAAAGGCTCGCTCGTCGTCAACTCGTCCCAAGGGGGCGGATCGAAGGATACCTGGGTTCTTGAGTGACACGCTCCTCTCCCGCTACGCCGAATGCATCTTCTGGCTGGCCCGCTATGTCGAACGCGCGGAGAATCTCGCGCGCATCCTCGACGTCAACGAGACCTTTTCGCGCGACCGCTCGGGCGAACATGACTGGCTGCCCATCGTCCAGCTGAACGCCGACGAGGCGCGGTTCTTCGCCCGCCACCGGACTGCATCGACCGGGGCGGTGCTCGAGTTCTATGTGACGGACGCAGAGAACCCGAGCTCGATCGTGAGCGCCGTCAAATCCGCACGCGAGAATGCACGGACGTTGCGGCCGCTGATCTCGACCGAGATGTGGGTGCAGCTCAACCGGTTTCACAGCCGGATGAGCAGCCTGCGCGTCGAGACGCTCGGCCCCGGCCAGCTCACGTCCCTGTTCAATGAGATCAAGGAGGCATGCCAGACCCACACTGGCATTACCGAGGGCACGTTCTATCGCGATCAGGGCTGGTACTTCTATCAGCTCGGCCGCTACCTGGAGCGCGCCGACCAGACCACCCGGCTGCTGGACATCAAGTATCACTCGCTGCTGCCTCGTCCGTCGGACGTCGGCACGCCGACCGACGCCAGCCAGTGGAACGCGCTGCTGCGTTCCGCCGCCGGGTATCACGCCTTCCTGCGCATGCATTCGAGCGGGCTGACGCCGGGCGCGGTCGCCGGATTTCTGCTGCTGAACCGGCGTTTCCCGCGCTCGGTCTTTCTGTGTATCCGGCAGGTCGAATCGCTGCTGACGGAGATGAAGTCCCGCTACATGCTGCGCGGCGGCTCGCGGGCGGCCGAGACGCTCGACGGTTTGCGGGCGGTGATGAGCGCCCGCTCGATCGCGAGCATCCTGGCGCAGGGGCTGCACGAATTTCTCGACGGCGTGCAACGCGAGCTGATCACCGTCACCAACGATCTCGCGGCGGATTTCTTCACGCAGCTGCCGGAGATGGCGAGTTTGGAGCGGCCGACGCGGGTTCACACGGTGGACGGCGCGCAGTCGCAGGTGCAGGTGCTCGGTCGCTGAGAGCAGGAGTGCCGGCGGGGCGAGAGCCCGTACGACCCTCGCCCGGCGCGATGTGGTTCAGCCGAACAGCTTGCCGGCGATTTCCGCTACGTGCTTGCCCTGGAATCGCGCGCCTGCGAGTTCATTCTCGCTCGGCTGGCGCGAGCCGTCGCCGGCCGCGATCGTGGTCGCGCCATACGGGCTGCCGCCCGTGATCTCGTCGAGCCTCATCTGTCCCTGGAAGCTGTACGGCAGGCCGACCACGATCAGCCCGAGATGCAGCAGATTGGTGATGATCGAGAACAGCGTCGTCTCCTGGCCGCCATGCTGGGTGGCGGTGGAGGTGAAGGCGGCCCCCACCTTGCCGTTGAGCGCGCCCCGCACCCAAAGGCCGCCGGTCTGGTCGAGGAAGCTCCCCAATTGCGAGGACATGCGGCCGTAGCGGGTGCCGCCGCCGATGATGATCGCGTCGTATTGCGGCAGTTCGTCCACAGTCGCGACCGGGGCTGGTTGGTCAAGCTTGAAATGCGACTTGCGGGCGATCTCCTCCGGCACCGTCTCCGGCACGCGGCGGATGGCGACCTCGGCGCCCGCCTCCCGCGCGCCATCGGCCACGGCTTCCGCCATGCGCTCGATGTGGCCGTAGGCCGAATAATAGAGAACGAGAACCTTGGGCATGGGACGCCTCGCGAGGAATGTTGCGTTCGGGAGCAGGAGCTTGCGGACTTCGAACCGGAGTGTAGGTCATCTCCGGCCGCGGCATCCACCGTGTCGGCGGCCGCCAAAAGCGGAGAGGGCGGTGAGTTCCGTTAGCACTCTCAGGGCGAGAGTTAAGCCGAAGTTGCGGTGCCTGCGATCCGGCCCGCTCGCGCGAGCCGCCCTCTCGCGCTCTAAGCCGTCCCCAATTCCTGCCGCACCAGGCTGACCCAGTATCCGGCGCCGAGCGTCAGGATCGCGTCGTTGAAATCGTAGAGCGGGGTGTGCAGCTTATCCCCGCCGGACCCCGCCTCCGTACCGTTGCCGATAATCATCATCCCGCCCGGACGGGCCTGCAACATGAACGAGAAATCCTCCGAGCCAGTCAGCGGCGCTGCATCGGCGTCCACGTTCTCCGCACCGACAATCGCCGCCGCTGCCTCGACAGCGATCGCGGTTTGTTCCGGATGTGTGACCAGCGGCGGGTAGCGCCGGTCGTACTCGACCTCGGCGCTGCAGCCATGTGCCGCGGCCAGCGCGTGGGCGACTTCGGTCAGCCGACGCTCGAGCAGGTCGCGGATCTCCGGCTTGTAGCAACGGGCGGTTCCCCGCACCACGACCGTGGCGGGGATGATGTTGGACGCATCGTACGCCCCGCCGGCGATATGGCCGACACTGAGCACGCCCGTCTCGATCGCCGGCACGTTGCGTCCGATGATCGTCTGGAGCGCCAGCACAAAATGCGCCTGCGGGATGGTGGCGTCGGTGCCGAGGTGCGCCCCCGCGCCGCCATGGCCGCCGGTGCCGCGGAAGATGACGGTCCAGGTGTCGCTCGACGCCATGAAGCCGCCGGAGCGCGTGGCGAACTGGCCGACCGGAATACCCGGCATGTTGTGCAGACTGTAGACGGCATCGACGGGGAAGCGATCGAATAACCCCTCCTCGACCATGACGCGGCCCCCGCCCAGTGCCTCCTCCGCCGGCTG
Source organism: uncultured Alphaproteobacteria bacterium (assembly GCA_963777325.1). GTDB lineage: Bacteria > Pseudomonadota > Alphaproteobacteria > Acetobacterales > Acetobacteraceae > JAFAXA01. Next base: position 17,820 of record CAVZQE010000002.1, read on the forward strand.
GAAAATGAATCGCACCTCGCCCGCGAAATCGGGATGCTCGGCGAGGTAGCGCGCGGCGCCGAGCAGCATCGTCGTGTGCCCGTCGTGCCCGCAGGCGTGCATCTTGCCGGCTGTGGCGGAGCGATAGTCGCGCCCGGGCACTTCCTGGATGTGCAGCGCGTCCAGATCGGCGCGCAGTCCGATCGCGCGTTCCCCGGGCCGCTCGCCTTTCAGCGTGCCAACGACGCCGGTCTTGGCGATGCCTTCGGTGACGTCGATGCCCCAGCTCCGGAGCCGCTGCGCGACGAGCTCCGCGGTGCGCGTCTCCTCGAAGCCGGTTTCCGGGTTGCGATGAATATCCCGGCGTATGCCGATGAGTTCGGGCTCGTACGCCTTCAGGCCTTCGACGATGGCGCTGCTCATGGTCACGTCTCCAATGGGATCAATCCGCTAGCACCGCGTCCTTGGTCTCGGTCATCATCATCATCGCGATGACCCCGATCAGGCTCGATCCGATCATGTACCAGGCCGGCGAGAGCGGGTTGCCGGTGGCGCCGATCAGCCACGTCACCACGAGCTGCGTCGTGCCGCCGAACACCGTGACGGCAAAGGCATAGGCCACCGAGAGACCGGAGCTGCGCACCGATCTCGGCAGGCTTTCCGGGATGAGCACGAGCGACACCGCGCCGCTGATCGCATTCAGCGTTGTCAGCAGCGCCGTCATGCCGAGCAGCGCGATCGCGGTATGCGCCTGCGTTATGAACAAGAACGCCGGATAGGCGAGCAGCACCAAGGCCACCCTCGGAATAATCATGACGGGCTTGCGCCCCGTCCGGTCCGCGAGCAACCCGCCCGCGAGGGAAAAGATCAGCGTGCAAAAACCCACCATCATCGTCGCCCCGATCGACACGCTGGCCGGCATATGCAGCGTCGTCATCGCGTACGTGGTCATGTAGTTGAGGATGTACGTCGAGATCGTGCCGGCCATGATCACGAGCAGCGCCAGCAGCACCGGGCGGAGATAGTTGCCCAGGAGCCGGGAGAATACGCCCCCGACGCTATGATGAGTGGCCGGCGCTTCCAGGTCCAGCGTCTCGGGCATGTGACCGCGCATGTAGAGGCCGACCGGAATCACCGCGAGGCCGAGCAGGAAGGGGATTTGCCAGCCCCATGCCTCCATCGCCTCCGTCGTGAGCGCAGCCGACAAGACAACGCCCACCGCGCCGGCAACGAGCGTGGCCACGCCTTGGCTGGCGAGCTGCCAGGACGCGTAATACCCTCGCTCGCCAGGCGGAGAGGCTTCGATCAGGAAGGAGGTCGCCGGCCCGACCTCGCCGCCGAGGGCAAACCCCTGTATTAATCGCGCGAACACCACCAGGATCGGGGCCGCCATGCCGATCACCGAATAAGGAGGCGTCAATGCCAGCACCAGAGTGCCGACGCCGATCAGGGCGATCGTGAGCAGCATCGCCGGCTTGCGTCCCGCGCGGTCGGCATAGGCGCCGATCAGCACCCCCCCGAGCGGGCGCGTGATGAAACCGACGCCGAAGGTGGCGACCGAGATCAGCAGGCTGACGAGCGGGTTCTGCGCCGGGAAGAAACTCCGTCCGATCATCACCGCGAAGAAGGCGTAGGTCGTGAAGTCGTAAAACTCCAGCACATTGCCGAGCACCGCGGCGGCCACGCTGTGCGCGGACACGCGCGGGACCGGCACGGCCACGGCAGGCGCTGCGGTGCGATCGGCCACCTGCTCTTACCCCCTGCTTTGACGTGCTTACGGTAGTGGCCCGGCCGGCGACCGATGCACCAGACCATGGATGAAGCCGAGCTTCTTGACCACCGCCGGGGCGATCACGAACGGGCAGGAATCCCGCAGCCCCATGCTGCGGTTGAGGCTGTTCATGGCGAAGGTCAGCGGCACCCAGGCTGCGATGATCCGCCCGATGTCGCCAGCCCCGTAGGGGTCGAAGTCGATGGTCGCGTCCAGCGCGCCGCCGGTCCCGGCCTTCGGCCGGAGCCGCACGCCATAGACGCTCGCGGTCTCCAGCGTGTCGATCATGTGGAGATAATGCGCCCAGGTCTCGGCGAAATCCTCCCACGGATGCGTGGTCGCGTAGGCGCTGATGGAGTTGTCCGACCAGTTCGCGGGCGGTCCCTGGTTGTAATGGATCGTCAGCGCCTCGCCGTAGTCCTGGGTGTCGTCGCCGAACACGGCCCGGCAGGCATCGAGCGTGCCCGGTTCTCCGTCCCGGACCAGGAGATCCCAGTAGTGATGACCGATCTCGTGACGGAAATGCCCGAGGAGCGTCCGGTAGGGTTCGCCCATCTGGGAGCGCAACTTCTCGCGCTCGGCGTCGTCCGCCTCCTTCAGCGCCACCACGATCACGCCGTTGTCGTGTCCGGTCATCACCTTCGGACCCGCTTCGGAATCGGCCTTGAAGTCGAAGACGAGACCGTGCTCGGGGTCTTCGATCCGGTTCTCGAGCGGCAGACCGAGGCGCAGCAGGCTGTAGAACAGCCGGTGCTTGGCGATCTCGAGCTGGCGCCACGCCTCGAGATTGGCCGGATCGGACAGGTCGGGGATAATGCGGTTGTGGCGGCAGGCGAGACAGAAGCTCTCGCCCGACCCGGCCGGCAGCACCCAGTTGCACACGTCATGCACCGCATTGGCGCAGAACTTGTGGCGGCTGCCCTTCGCGCCCGCGAGCGCGTACCAGGCATCCGGCCCGCCGCCTGGTTCCAGCGCCGAGAGCGTCGTCGTCTCGGGCAGGAAGCCGAGGCGGTGCCTGCACTGCTCGCAGGCGGTGTTTTCGAAGAACAGCAGCTGTCCGCAGGCCTGGCAGTTATACAACTTCATGGGATCGCGCTTTTCCCGCATTGCAGCATGCTAACCCGCCGGCCCAGCGGAGGTTCCGGCAAGGGAACCATTGCACGGTCATATGCCTCATGCTCTGCACGGGAGCGGGTCTTTGAAGTGGGGGTAAACGCGCATGGCCGGGCTGATCGAGGATTACGCCGTCATCGGCAATTGCGAGGCGATCGCGCTGGTCAGCCGGAACGGCTCGATCGACTGGCTCGGCCTGCCGCGATTCGATTCCGCCGCCTGCTTCGCCGCGCTCCTGGGAACGCCCGAGAACGGCCGCTGGCAGATCGCGCCGGCCGACGCCGAGCCGCGCGTCACGCGGAGATACCGGGACGGTTCGCTCATCCTCGAAACCCGCTTCGAGACCGATGATGGCGTTGTGGTCGTGACCGACTGCATGGGACGGCGCGACGTCGGCAGCGACGTGGTGCGCCTCGTGCGCGGCGAGCGCGGCCGGGTGAAGATGCGCTCCGAACTGGTGATCCGGTTCGAGTACGGCTGGGTCGTGCCGTGGGTGCGCAGCCACGAGGACGGCGCCATGACGGCGATCGCCGGCCCGGATCAGCTCACCTTGCGCACGACGGCGGCGCTGCATGGCGAGAACATGCGCACGGTCGCGGAGTTCATCGTCGGCGAGGGGCAGGAGGTGCCGTTCGTCCTCACCTGGTCGCTATCCTATCACCCGACGCCGCCGAACTCCGTCGCCCGCGACACGATCACGGAGGCGACCGAGGGCTGGTCGCAATGGGCCAAGGCCTTCAAGCCCGAGGGCTGCGGCGAGTGGGCGGAGGCGGTGCTCCGCTCCGTCGTCACGCTGAGGGCGCTCTCGCATCGCGAGACGGGCGGGATCGTCGCCGCCGCGACCACGTCGCTGCCGGAGCAACTCGGCGGTCCGCGCAACTGGGACTACCGGTTCTGCTGGCTGCGGGACGCGACCATCACCCTGTACGCGTTGATGAACGCGGGCTTCACCGAGGAGGCGGGGCGGTGGCGGCGATGGCTGTTGCGCGCCATCGCTGGCGAGCCGTCGCAGATGCAGATCATGTACGGGGTCGCCGGAGAGCGGCGGCTGACGGAATACGAAATCCCCTGGCTGAGGGGCTACGAAGGCGCGGGGCCGGTGCGGATCGGGAACGCCGCCTCCGGCCAGCTCCAGCTCGACGTGTACGGCGAGGTGCTGGACGCGCTCTATCAGGCGCGCCGGATGGGCCTCGCCGAGAGCGGCGCCGGATGGGCGCTGGAACGGACCCTGATCGAGCACCTCGAGACCATCTGGGAGCAGCCCGACGACGGCATCTGGGAGGTGCGGGGCGGGCGCAAGCACTTCACGCACTCAAAGGCCATGGTCTGGGTGGCGTTCGATCGCGGCGTGCGCTCGATCGAGGAGTTCGGGCTCGACGGACCGCTCGACCGCTGGCGCGAACTCCGGGAGCGCGTTCACGATCAGGTCTGCGAAAAGGGGTTCGACAAGAAGCTGAACAGCTTCGTGCAGTACTACGGGTCGAAGGATCTCGACGCGAGTCTGCTGCTGCTGCCGCTGGTCGGCTTCATGGCGGCCGACGACCCGCGCATCGTCGGCACGGTCGCGGCGATCGAGCGCGACTTGCTGCGGGACGGCTTCGTCGCCCGCTACAACACCGCCTCCGGAACGGATGGGCTGGCCGGCAGTGAGGGCGCATTCCTCGCGTGCAGCTTCTGGCTCGCCGACAACTACGTGCTGCAGGGGCGGGACGCCGAGGCTCGCGCGCTGTTCGAGCGGCTGCTCGCCCTTCGCAACGACGTCGGCCTGCTCGCCGAGGAATACGATCCGAAGGCGAAGCGGCAGGTGGGCAACTTCCCCCAGGCATTCTCGCATGTCGCCCTCATCAACACCGCGCATAATCTGAGCCGCGAGGTCGGACCGGCGCAGCATCGGGCGGAAAGCAAGGAGACCGGCGCGTCAAGCCCATGACAGCGCCGCCGCTGCGCGCCATATAGCGCGCGCAACCGGACAGGGGTCGCCGCCATCCGCCAACATCTCCGTACGCCATGGCCGCTGCTGTGCGTCGCGGCGTGCGTGCTCGCCGGTTGCGCCCAGCGTCCGAGGCCCGACCTGGTCCCGGCCCCGGTTGCCGAGCCGCAGGCCCTGCCGCCAGCGGAGCCGGACGCTCCGGAGGCCGCCTCCTCGTCCCCCTGGGCGCCGCCGCCCACGACATCCCCGAGAGTGACGCGGCCGAGGCGGCATCCGGACCGTCCCGCGCCCGCGATCCGGCCGCGCGCCGTCGAGCCGGTGCAGCCCGCGCCTTTGACCGATCCCACCACGTATTGAGAACGCTCATGGCCTTCCGCCCCGACCGGTCCGTGCCCGCCGCCGACGGCACCGACCCCGCGACGTTGAGCGGCGCCTTCGGGCGCACCATCGCGTTTCCAACCGCGCGCACCCTCGACGCCATGCTCCCGTCCGCGACGATCGCGGAGCGGGCGGCGGAAGAGGCCGCGTTCGGACGCGTCGCCGTGGACGAGCGCGGCCTGACCGCGGGCATGCGCCTGCACGCGTTCCAGCCGGTGCGGTCCGTGCTGTCGGCCTGGCGTGAGGCGCGGGCGCCGTTCGACCGGCTGCTCGTGCCGCACATGAAGGATATCGACGCGATCGACCGGCTCGATGCCGAGATCGCCGCGCTGCAAGTCAAGTCCGACCAGGAGGCGGAGCGACGGGAGAGCGTCCTGACCGCGGATGCGCGCTACGTTCAGATCGAGCAGCGCTTCCAGCGGGCCGAGGCCCGTTACGAGGAGAAGTTCGCCGAGAACAACCAGCGCCTGGCGACCACCTGGGGCAAGCATCCGCTCTATCCCGTCGCCATGCTCTGCATCGGCGCGGCCGAGTGGCTTATTAACTATGACACGTTCTTCCTCTTCTTCCAGGTGCCCGCGATCGCGGCTGGCACGACGCTCGTCCTCGGGCTGCTGCTCGCCTTCGCCGCGCACGGGCATGGCACGCTGCTGAAGCAGTGGTCGCATCGCTTCGGCCGTCATCGCACGCCGACCGAGCGGCGCGGCGACTGGCGGCTGCTCGCGCTCGCGACCGTCTCGCTCGTGATCGTGCTCGCCGCCGCCGGCGGCTCGCGCTACGCGGCGGTGATGCGGGCGCTGTCGGCCCAGCCGCAATTCAACATCCTGGGCGCGGAGGCGGCCGTCACCGTCGATCCGCTGCGTGACGTGCTGCTCAGCCTGCTCGCGAACGTCGCGGCGTGGCTGGTCGGCGTGTTCCTCGCCTATGTCGCGCACGATTCCGATCCGGAATACATGGAGGCGACGCATGAGCGCGGGCGCGCGCGCCGCCTGTTCAATCGCCGCGCCGCGCGCGTGACACGCGACATCGACGGCATCCGCGCCCGGTTCGGCAAGCAGATCACCGAGAAGAGCAACGCCGCCCGCAGCCGGTCGCGCGGCGTCGAGGAGCAGCGCAACCTGCTGCTGCAGGTCCGGGAGCATGAACGCGCCATTGTCGCCGGCCTGCAGAGCGCGCTGCATGCGACGGTCGAGCAGTACCGGGATGCGCTCGTCCGCATCGGCGCGCAGCAGAGGGGCGCGCTCGTCTTCGTGCAGACGGGCACCGGCGCCGCGCTATCGCCGCATGAGTACAAGGACATGCCGATCCGGATCGACGCGGATCTGGTGCGGGGGCTCGCATGATGCGCGCCGTTCTCGCAATGGCGCTGCTGCTCGCGGCGACACCGGCGCGGGCCGCGCTGTTCGGGGCCGAGGGTCTCGACCCCGCCTTCTGCAAGACGCCGACCGCGCGCCAGACCGTCCTCTACATCGACGACATGATGATGACCGAGGGCAAGACGGACTGGGCGACCAAGCTCTCGACCAAGCTCCGCGCGACGCTCGCGCCGGGCGAGCGCGTCACCGTGGTCCGCCTCTCTCCGGCAAGCGGGCGCTCGGCCGAGATCTGGAGCGGCTGCTGGCCGGCCTATACCGCCGCCGAGCGGGCGCGGCTCGCCGGGCAGTCCTTTCTCTTCTCCCGCAGCCCGCTCGACGCGCTCGGCGATCAGCAGAAGTTCTTCCTCCGCGATCTCTCGGGTGCGCTCGGCGCGATCTACACGGCCGCCAAGCGCCCGGCCGGCGCGGTGCATATCGATGCGGCCAACCCGCCCGAAAAAGAGATCATCCGCGCGCTCGCGTCCGACGAAGGACGGTTCGCGCAAAGCCAGATCACCATCCGCGCGATCGTCTATTCGGACATGGCCGAGAACAGCGATCTCGGCTCCGTGTTCAGGCCGCCGCCTAACCCGCCCGAGAACTATGGCCGCAAGCTCGGCACCTATCTGCGGCGAAGCGTGTTCTACGCCTACGGTCTCGGCGAGGATGTCGGCCACGATCCCGGCGTGCTCGGGGAAGCGCGGACCTTCTGGACGCAGGCGCTGCGCTCGATGAACGCGAGCGTCGGCGGCCTCGGCGCCGACCTCAACATGGCGAACGCCGTCCCCGTCGCCGCCTATGCCTACACCGTCACCCTCTCCCATGACGGGCAGGAACTCGACGGCCGGCTCGCGCTCATGACGGACGCGGACGGGACGCTTGTCGATAGCTGGATCGGCATCTCGCGGCTGTCGATCGCGGGCCTCTCCGGCACGTTCCACTGTGAGGAGGAGGGCGGATGCCGGCTGAACGCGGCCACCAACAGCGGCGTCGCCACCAGCAGTCCGAGCGAGATCCTGACGCTTGCCGGGCCGCAGGCCGGGCCGCTGACGGGCAGGCTCGGCGTGAAGGGCGCGCTCATGTATCCGGTGAAGGCCGTCAAGGCGGAGGATTGACAATGCCGTTCGCCGTTCCACGCCGTGCCCTCGGTGCACTGCCGCTAGCCGTGCTCGCCGCCACCACGCCGCAAGCCGGTGCGAGCGAACAGGCGCCGGCCAGCCTCAACGACACGCTGCGCCCGTATCTGGCGCGGTTCGGACTGCCGGCGATCGGGGCGGCCGCAGTGCGGGACGGCCGGATCGTCGCGATCGGCGCGGTCGGCACAAGGCGGGCGGGCGCCGACATTCCGGTCACACCGGACGACCGCTTCCATATCGGCTCCGACGGCAAGGCGATGACCGCGCTGCTGGCGGCAATGCTCGTGGAAGAAGGCAGGATGCGCTGGGACATGACCGTCGGCGAGGCGCTGCCGGATCTCGCGCCGGGCCTCGAGCCCGCGTTCCGCGCAATCACGCTCGAACAACTGCTGTCGCACACAAGCGGCATCCCGAGTGATAACGACGACACGAACAAGCTGCTGCTCGAGAGCTTCGGGCGCGAGGCCGAGAATCTCGACGGGACGCGGCATTGGCTCGTCTCCCGGATCGGCAAGCAGGCTCCCAGGACGAAACCCGGGACGACGTTCGCCTACGCGAACATGGGGTACGTCACCGTGGGCGCGATGCTGGAGCGGGTCACCGGAAAAACCTGGGAAGAGCTGGCCCCCGCGCGCGTATTCGATCCGCTCGATCTCCGCACAGCCGGTTTCGGACCGCAATCGACGATGGGACGGGTGGACGCGCCGCTCGGCCATCTGCCGCTTCCGGACGGCACGTTGAAGCCGATGCTCGCCGGGCCGGATGGCGACAATCCGGCCGTGCTCGGTCCCGCCGGAACGGTGCATCTGTCGTTGCGCGATTTCGCCCACTGGGCCGCCTGGAGCGCGGGCCAGGGCAAACGGGAACCCGGTTGGTCTCGCCCGCCACGATGAAGAAAATGCAGACGCCAATCGTTCAGATGCTGCGCGCGGACGCGCCGCCCGGCACGCCGCCGAGCGGGGGCTACGGACTAGGCTGGGGCGAGGTGTCGTTGCCGATGTCGAGCGAGCCGTTCGTGTTCCACGGCGGTTCCAATAACATGAACCTCGCCTACATCATGCTGCAGCCGAACCATGATTTCGGGATGGTGCTGGTCACGAACGTGGGTGGCGTGATGGCCGACGATGCGCTGAAAAGCGCCGCGGCCGAGCTCTACGCCCGCTTCGGTCCGGCACGATGAAGGCGCGAACAGTCTTTCCGTCCCGGCGCGATCGGACCGACACGAAAGCGCGGAACTGAGATGGCGAGCTGGCAGGCGCATCTCCTTGTCCCGATCCTGAAATGGCGTCTCAAGCGCAAGATGGGCGCGATCACGGACGTCCAGGGCGCCCGCGGCGCCATCGCCGCCAATCCCGTCGCGAGGCCGAGGGATTTGCGGATCGAGGCGGGCGAGGAGGGCGGGGTGCCGGTCGAGCGGCTCGCCAAGCCGGGCGCTCCGCCGGACGCACCCGTGCTGCTCTATTTGCACGGCGGCGGCTATGTGGGCTGCTCGCCCGCGACTCACAGGACAATCACCGGCGCTTTCGCGCGGGCCGGGTTCCGCGTGGTCGCGCCGGACTACCGCCTAGCCCCCGAGCACCCGTTCCCGGCCGCGGTCGAGGACGCGCTCGCCGTCTATCGCGGGCTGCTCGCCGCCGGCGCGGATCCGGCACGGCTGACGGTCGCGGGCGACTCGGCGGGCGGCGGCCTCACGCTCGCGCTGCTGGTCGCGTTGCGGGACGCGGGCGACCGGCTTCCCGCGGGCGCGGCCCTGTTCTCGCCCTGGACGGATCTCGCGGGCACCGGCGGGTCGCTCGTGACCAATGACCGCAAGGACGCCATGTTCCATGCGAGGGACGTCGCGCGCGTGGTCCCGCTCTGTCTGGGGGACGCCGATCCTCGCACGCCGCTCGCCTCTCCGCTCTACGCCGACCTGCAAGGGCTGCCGCCGCTCAACATCCATGTCGGGGCGAACGAGGTGCTGCTCGATGACTCCACCCGTCTCGCGGCCCGCGCGCGCGCCGCTGGTACGCCGGTGGAACTGACCGTGTGGCCGGTGGTGCCGCACGTGTTCCCGATCTTCCCGCGCCTGCCCGAAGCGCGCAGCGCGATGGCGCAAACGATCGCGGCGCTCCGGCAGGCAATGGCGGAGGCGGCGGGGCCGGCGCCCGGCCCCTAGATTTTGTTGGCCGAACCGCAGTTGTCCACAAGTTTTTGTGTGCCGCCGTCTCTTCGCCGTTGTGCCAGAACTCCGGGCGCGATACCGTATCTTGGGTTCAAGAGGGCAGGAGACCCCAAGATGGAGTGGAGCGAGGAAGTTATCGGCCGCCTCCGCATGCTCTGGTCGGAGGGTCATTCCACGGCCGAGATCGGCCGCCGGCTCGGCATCTCGAAGAACGCGGTCGTCGGCAAAGCGCATCGCCTCGATCTGCCGTCCCGGCCTTCGCCGATCCGTCGCGAGGCCGGTCCGAATGGCGGCTGCCGCCGCGCTCCGCCCCGGCGGACGGCCGGGCCGACCCTGCCGCCCCTGACCAGCACCGCTTCCCCCCACCGCCGGCCGGGTCCGGTGCCGCCGCGACGCGGTCGCTGGCGGAGCAGCCTGCCGGCGAGCGTGCGGGAACGGAGCCCGCGCCGCGCCGCGCCGTCCAGCCGCTGGTGGCGCCCGCCACGCGCGTGCAGGGGCTGTCCCGCACCTATGGCCGCACCATCGCCTGCTGCTGGCCGCTGGGCGAGCCCGGCTCCAAGAGCTTTCGTTTCTGCTGTGACGACTCTGTCCCTGGCAAGCCCTATTGCGAGGAACACGCGAAGGTCGCGTATGTCAGGGTCCGCGACCGGCACGAGGACGCCGCCTGAATAGTCATGGCCGCCACGGATTCGTTGCGGCCGTCACTTTCCCCGGTTATCGTCCCACGCGCGGCAGGCCTGCACGCGATGAGGGCTGCCGTCCCGGGGACGGCGGTCCCCGCAACGCGCGGGTTGGGGTGCTTTTTTACGCGACGCAATCCGCTGGAAAGCAGAAAGGCGACGTGTCGATGCCCAGGGGAACGGTGAAATGGTTCAACCCCACGAAAGGCTACGGCTTCATAGCGCCCGATAGCGGGGGGAAGGACATCTTCGTTCACATCAGCGCGGTCCAGAAAGCTGGATTGCGGAGTTTGGACGAGGGCCAGAAGATCGGCTTCGAGATCGAGCAGCAGCAGAACGGCCGCAGCGCGGCGGTCAATCTCAGTCCGTCCGACTGATTTCGGGCGGTCTGAACACTCCCGCTTCCGGCTGCGCGCGGGACCAGAGGCCTTGCGCCGGGAGCCGCGTCCGTCTAGGCAGCGGCGAGGGGGTCGGGATCGCCGTATGAGTCACGCTGTCAACACGCCTCGCAGGGGCGGCCCTAGCGTCGTTCCGCACGCTCCGCTCGACGCGGAGGCGGTAAGGGCCGCCTATCGCCGCTGGGCCGGTGTTTACGATTTCGTGTTCGGCGGCGTTTCGGCCTTCGGGCGGCGACGGGCCGTGGCGTTGGTCAACAGCCTGCCTGCAACGCACGTACTCGAGGTCGGGGTCGGAACCGGCCTCGCCTTGCCGCATTACAGGCCGGGCAAGCGCATTACGGGTATCGATCTCTCGGCCGAGATGCTCGCCAAGGCGCGCAGCCGGGTCGAGAACCTGCGGCTCGACCATGTTGACGGGCTGCACGAGATGGATGCCGAGGCGATGGATTTGCCGGATGCCGCGTTCGATGTCGCGGTTGCCATGTTTGTGGCCTCCGTCGTGCCCGATCCGCGCAAGCTGCTGGCCGAGATGAAGCGGGTCGTCAGGCCTGGCGGCTGGCTGCTGTTCGTGAACCATTTCGCGGCCGAGCGTGGCACCCGCTGGTGGGTCGAGCGGGCCATGGCCCCCGCTTCTCACAAGCTCGGCTGGCATCCGGATTTTTCGACGGACGCGCTGTTCAGGGACGAGGACCGGTCGCGCGTGCGCACCTCGCCCGTGCCGCCCTTCGGCATCTTCACGCTCGCGCAATTGCCGAACTGATCCGGCGGCGCGCGTGCGCTGGGAGTGTTTCCGCTTTCGTCAACGGCTTGATATATTGGCACGTCTCTAGTAGCGGAGAGGGCGAGGCGAGCCCGTCGGGAACGGACCTCGAAAAGCCTGGCCGGGCAGGTTTTCCCGGACGCATGCGAGGTGATTGGCGGATGCAGCGATACGGGCGGCGTTTCTCCGCACTGGTTCTGACCCTGTTGACGATGCTGACGGCCGCGCCCGTCGCAATGGCTCAGGCGCCGCGTCCCTGGGAGATGGGAATGCAGCCGGGTTTCAGCCCGGTGAAGCGCGAGGTCATCTGGCTGCACAACCTCGTGCTGATCATCATCACCCTGATCACGCTGTTCGTCGGCGGGCTGCTGGCTTGGTGCGTCTGGCGCTACCGCGCCAAGCGCAACCCCAACCCGAGCCAAACCAGCCACCACACGTTGCTCGAGATTGCCTGGACAGTGCTTCCGGTGCTCATCCTGGTCGTGATCGCCATCCCCTCCTTCCGGCTCGTCTATTACGAGGATCGGACGCGGGACGCGGACCTGACCGTGAAGGTCACCGGTCATCAGTGGTATTGGGAATATACCTATCCCGATAAGGGCAACCTGGACTTCTCCAGCTACATCGTGCCGGACGATCAGTTGAAGCCCGGCCAGAAGCGGCTGCTCGCCGTGGACAACGAACTCGTCGTGCCGGCAGAGAAGAACATCCGCGTTCTGCAAACGAGCGGCGACGTGATCCACAGCTGGTTCATCCCCTCGCTCGGGGTGCAGCGCTACGCCATTCCCGGCCGGACGATCGAGACGTGGTTCCGCGCCGACAAGCCCGGCACGTATTACGGCGAGTGCAACCAGATCTGCGGCACCAATCACAGCCGCATGCCGATCGTAGTCCGGGCGGTGCCGGCCAAGGAATTCGATGCCTGGGTCGAGCAGGCCAAGACCAAGTTCTCGGACGCCGCGCCCAACCCCGGAACAGAACGCCCGGAGAAGCTAGCGTCCGCCGTTGCCGAGGGCCAGCACTGACCCGTCTCGTCGGTGCGTGAAGGAGCTACCCAGATGTCGGTCACGACACACGACCATGCCCATGACCACCACGACCACAAGCCCGGCTTCGTGGCCCGCTGGCTGTTCAGCACCAATCACAAGGACATCGGCACGCTCTATCTGGGCTTCGCCACCATCTCGGGCACGATTGGTCTGATCCTGTCGGTCATCATGCGGGCGCAGCTTCAGAGCCCGGGCAACACGCTCGTGACCAGCGGCCAGGAATGGAACACGATCGTGACGGCGCACGGGCTGATCATGATCTTCATGGCCATCATGCCGGCGCTGATCGGCGGCTTCGGCAACTGGTTCGTGCCGATGATGATCGGCGCGCCGGACATGGCCTTCCCGCGCCTGAACAATATCAGCTTCTGGCTGCTCCCGCCGGCACTCGGGATGCTGCTGACCGGGCTGTTCCTGGGCGAGTCCGGAACCGGCTGGACGCTGTATCCGCCGCTCTCGAATATAACCTACGAGCCGGGTCCGGGCATGGATCTGACGCTGTTCTCCCTGCATCTCGCGGGCATCAGCTCGTTGCTCGCCTCGATCAATTTCATCACCACGATCTTCAACATGCGCGCGCCCGGCATGACGCTGCACAAGATGCCGCTGTTCGTGTGGTCCGAGCTGGTCACCGCCTTCCTGCTGCTATTGGCGGTGCCGGTACTGGCGGGCGCGGTCACCATGCTGATCACGGACCGCGACTTCGGCACGGCCTTCTTCGATCCGGCCGGCGGCGGCGATCCGGTGCTGTTCCAGCACCTGTTCTGGTTCTTCGGCCACCCCGAAGTCTACATCATGATCCTGCCGGGCTTCGGGATCGTCAGCCACGTCGTCTCGACGTTCTCGCGCAAGCCGATCTTCGGCTATCTCGGCATGGCCTACGCCATGGTCGCGATCGGCGTCGTTGGCTTCGTCGTCTGGGCGCATCACATGTTCGTCTCGGGCATCGACGTCGATACCCGCGCCTACTTCATGGCCGCGACCCTCATCATCGCGGTGCCGACCGGCATCAAGATCTTCTCCTGGATCGCGACGATGTGGGGCGGGTCGATCGAGCTCGAAGTGCCGATGCTCTGGGCGATCGGCTTCATCTTCGTGTTCACGATCGGCGGCGTCACCGGCGTCGTGCTCGCCAATGCCGGCATCGACCAGGTCGTGCACAACACCTACTACGTGGTGGCCCATTTCCACTACGTGCTGTCGCTTGGGGCGGTGTTCTCGATCTTCGCCGGCTTCTACTATTGGATCGGCAAGATGTCCGGGCGGCAGTATCCGGATTTCTGGGCGCGGCTGCATTTCTGGGTCACATTCGTCGGCGTGAACCTGACCTTCTTCCCGATGCACTTCCTTGGTCTGTCGGGCATGCCGCGCCGGTATCCGGACTATCCGGAGGCCTTCGCCGGCTGGAACGCCGTTGCCTCTATCGGCTCCTATATCAGCGCGATCGGCATGGGCATCTTCCTCTTCGTGGTCTACAAGACCTTCACCTCCAAGGCGCACGTGGCGGACAACTACTGGGGCGAAGGCGCGACCACCCTCGAATGGACGGTCAGTTCGCCGCCCCCGTTCCACACCTTCGAGGAGCTGCCGCGGGTCCGCTGATCCCGGCGAAATGGAGCGGCCATGAGTGACACGGCGGCGATCGGCGACAAGGAAAGCGTCCCCGCCCTGACGCGGGTGGAAGTGGACGAGGCGGCCACGCTCCGGCCGGACTCCTCCGTCGGCGACTGGGTCACGCTGCTGAAGCCGCGCGTTCTGACGCTGGTGGTGTTCACCGGCCTGATCGGCCTGCTGGTCGCGCCGGGCCATCTGCATCCCGTCCTGGCCGTGACCGCCGTGCTTTGCATCACGGTGGCGGCGGGAGCGGCCGGCGTGATCAACATGTGGTATGATCGCGACATCGACGCGATCATGCGCCGCACCCAGCGCCGTCCGATTCCGTGCGGCCGCATCGCGCCGGAGGACGCGCTCGCGTTCGGCGTCACGCTCGCCGTCGCATCCGTGATCGTCATGTATCTCGCGACCAACCTCGCCGCCGCGACCGTGCTCGCGCTGTCGATCGCATTCTATGTCTTCGTCTACACGGTGTGGCTGAAGCGCCGGACGCCGCAGAACATCGTGATCGGCGGGGCGGCGGGCGCGTTCCCGCCGGTGATCGGCTGGGCGGCGGTCACGGGCTCGGTCGATCTCGTGCCGCTGCTGATGTTCGCGATCATCTTCTTCTGGACGCCGCCGCATTTCTGGTCGTTGTCGCTGTTTGCGTCCGGCGACTACGCCCGGGCTGGTGTGCCGATGCTGCCTGTCGTGGCCGGCGCGAAGGAGACGCGGCGGCAGATCGTGATCTACACGCTTCTGCTCGTGCCGGTTTCGCTGCTGCCCTGGGCCTCGGGTTTTCCGGGCCGCTCTACGCGGTGGCGGCGACGGCGCTCGGCCTCGGGTTCCTGCTGGCTTCGTGGCGCGTCGCCCGCGACCGCCAGGACGCATCGGGCGTGAGCCTGACCCGCGACGCGCCGGCGAAGGCCGCGTTCAAGTATTCGATCTTGTATCTCTTCCTGCTGTTCGGCGCGCTGGCGATCGATCGGCTGATTGGCTGATCGCACGCCGATGCCCGATCCGCGTCCGCCCGCCTTCGCTCCGGCGCCGTCGCCCGCCGAATTCGCGCGCCGCCGGCGCGGCCGCAACATCGCCCTGCTCGTGCTGCTGCTCGCCGTCTGCGTGTTGTTCTACGCGATCACGGTCGTGAAGATGTCGAAGGGCGGGTGAGGTGAGCGGAGCGAGACGGCGCGGCAACGCGGCTTTGGGCCTCGGCCTCGCTTTCGTGATCGTCGGCATGGTCGGCATGTCCTTCGCAGCCGTGCCGCTCTACCGGCTGTTCTGCGCCGTGACCGGCTATGCGGGCACGCCGCAGATCGGTGAAGCCGCGCCGCCCGGCGCGTCGAAGCAGTTGGTCACCGTGCGCTTCAACGCCAATGTCAATCCCGGTCTGCCGTGGCGCTTCCAGCCGGCGCAGCCGGCCGTGAAGCTGCCGCTCGGCGAAGAGCAGATCGCCTTCTACACCGCCCAGAACGAGGCGAAGACGCCGGTGACGGGCGTCGCGCTCTACAACGTGACTCCCGAGACGGCGGGCAAGTATTTCCACAAGACGGCCTGCTTCTGCTTCAATCAGCAGACGCTCGCGCCCGGACAGACGATGCAGTTTCCGCTGAGCTTCTGGGTCGATCCGGCGATCGCGCACGATCCGAACACGTCCGACATCCACACGATAACGCTCTCCTACACGTTCTTCCGCTCGCTCGACGACGCGGAGAAATCGGGGGCGCTCGCCAAGGCCGGCCCGCATGTCGGCCCGCGCGCGGATCTGCCCGCCCGCGCCATCCCGCCGCAGGGCCGTCTATAGGGCCGTGCTTGGCAGACCTCCTCCTCCATAACACGCTCACGCGCCGCAAGGAGCGGTTCACGCCGGTCGATCCCGCCTGCGTGCGGATGTATCTCTGCGGCCCGACCGTGTACGACCTCGCCCATATCGGCAACGCCCGGGCCATGGTCGTGTTCGACGTGCTGTACCGGGCTGCTCGCGCGCTACGGCGCGGGTTACTCTATCGTCCGCAACATCACCGACGTGGACGACAAGATCAACGAACGCGCCCGCGTGAGCGGCGAGCCGATCGCGTCGCATCACCGCGCGCACCACGGCCGACTTCCACGCCGACTCGCGGCGCTGTGCTGCCTGCCGCCGGACATCGAGCCCCGCGCCACCGGCCACATCGCCGAGATGATCGCGCTGATCGAGCGGCTGGTCGCCGGCGGCCACGCCTACGAGGCGCAGGGGCACGTGCTGTTCGCGGTGGCGAGCTTCGCCGGCTATGGTCGGCTCTCCGGCTATCAGTCCGGACGAGTTGCGGGCCGGGGCGCGGGTCGAGGTCGCGCCGTACAAGCGCGACCCGGAGGATTTCGTGCTGTGGAAGCCGTCCACGCCCGGACCTGCCGGGCTGGGAGAGTCCGTGGGGACGCGGGCGTCCCGGCTGGCACATCGAGTGCAGCGCCATGGCCTGGCGCTACCTCGGCGAGACGTTCGACATCCACGGCGGCGGGCGCGACCTGATCTTCCCGCACCACGAGAACGAGATGGCGCAGAGCTGCTGCGCCTTCCCCGGCAGCTGCTTCGCCCGGGTCTGGCTGCATAACGGCATGCTGCGGGTGAACGGCGAGAAGATGTCGAAGAGCCTCGGCAACTTTCTGACCGTCCGCGGATGCGCTCGCAGCGCGCGCCGGGCGAGGCGGTGCGGCTCGTGCTGCTGCGCGCCCAGTACCGCGCGGAGCTCGATTTCTCGGACGCGGCGCTGGCCGAGGCGCGCCGCGAGCTGGACCGCTTCTATCGCGCGCTGGAGGCGCATCCGGGCGCGGAGCCGAAGTGGCGAAACGGTGCTGGACGCGCTCTCGGACGACCTCAACACGCCTGCCGCCCTGGCCGGATGCACGGCTTGGCCGATGCGGCGCTGGCGGGCGACGCGGCGGCGGCCGCGGATTTGCGGGCGGCCGGCGCGCTGCTCGGGCTGCTGCAACAATCCCCGGCCGAGTGGTTCCGGGGCGGCGGCGGGGACGAGGCGCGGGCGATCGAGGCCGCCATCGCCGAGCGGGTGCAAGCCCGCAAGTCGCGGGACTTCGCCCGCGCCGACCGGATCCGCGCGGAGCTGGCCGCGGCGCGGCGTCGTGCTGGAGGACGGTCCGGCCGGGCACGACCTGGCGGCGGGCCTCATAAGGAGAAACCGATGCGATACGCATTCGTGCTAGCGTCTCGTGCCTGGCGGCGGGCGTCGCGTGCGCCCATGGCGGTCCGGTGCCGGGCGCGGCGCCCCGCGCCATGGCGCCCGAGGCGCATGGCGCCGCAGCCCCGGAGAGGAGCCGTCGACCGCCGCCTATAAGACCGGCCATGGAGGTGATGCACAGGAATATGATGATCGACTACACCGGCGACGCCGACCGGGATTTCGCCGCGGGCATGATCCCGCACCACCAGGGCGCGATCGACATGGCGCGGGTCGAGCTGAAATACGGCAACGATCCCGAGTTGCGGAAGCTCGCGCGGCAGATCGTCGCGCATCAGACGAGCGAGATCGCGCTCCTGCGCCGGTGGCAGACGAAGCATGGGCAAAAGCACGCCGAATGACAACGCGCCCCGCATGACCGGCCGGAGCGGCGGCGCGGACCTCGGGCCGATGGGCAACAGCCCCGTCGTCGTGCTGGTCCGGCCGCAGCTTGCGGACAATATCGGCGCGGTGGCGCGCGCGATGGCGAATGGCGGCCTGTTCCACCTGCGGCTGGTCGCGCCGCGCGACGGCTGGCCGCAGGAGAAGGCGTGGCGGACCGCCTCCGGCGCGGACCGAATCCTCGACGCGCTCACCCTGCACGACACGGTCGCCGACGCCGTCGCCGGCCTGCATCATGTTCTCGCCACCTGTCCCCGACCGCGCCATGTCGTAAAGCCGGTGCTGACGGCGCGCGGCGCGGCGGCCGAGTTGCGCGCTGATCTCAGCGCGCGATCTTCGGGCCGGTATCCTGTTCGGCCCGGAGCGCGCAGGCCTCGACAATGACGACATGGCGCAGGCGGACGCGCTCGTGCGGTTCCCGCTGAATCCCGGCTTCATGTCGCTCAATCTCGCCCAGGCCGTCATGGTGGTGGCGTACGAGTGGTGGACCGCCGCCGAAGAGACCCTGCCGCGCACGCTGATGACGAACGAGACGCGGGTCGCGACCAAGGGGGAGCTGGAGGGGTTCCTCGCGCATCTCACCGACCAGCTTGACGCAAGCGGCTTCCTGCGCAACCTGCCGAAGCGGCCAGGAATGGTGCGCAACATCCGTCATTTCTTCCAGCGCGGCGAAGTGACCGAGCAGGAGTTGCGCACGCTGTACGGCATCGTGACGGAGCTGGCGCTCGGCCGTCGCCAGCGCGGCCGGCTCGAGCGCGAGGACGGCCGGCCGGTTGACACCGGGCCGGGAGAACCCTAAGCACCCGCCCATTGCCGGGAACGCGGCCGGGCCTTCGGGGCCTGCGCCCGTCCATCGCGCTTGCGTGCGGCCTACCGGTGCAACAAGCCGGGTGGCCGTCGATCGCGGCCCATTCGCGACAAGAGAAGGACACGCGCATGACCAAGCGCGCCGAAAGCAAGTACAAGATCAATCGCCGCCTCGGGCGTCAACCTGTGGGGCCGGCCGAAATCCCCGATCAACAAGCGCGATTACGGTCCCGGACAGCACGGCCAGCGCCGCAAGAAGCCCAGCGACTTCGGCGTGCAGCTGATGGCGAAGCAGAAGCTGAAGGGTTACTACGGCAATATCGGCGAGAAGCAGTTCCGGAAATATTACGAGGAGGCGGTCCGCCGCAAGGGCGACACCTCGCGAGAACCTGATCGAGCTGCTGGAGCGGCGGCTGGACGCCGTGATCTACCGCATGAAGTTCGCGATCACGCCCTTCGCTGCCCGCCAGTTCGTCTCGCACGGCCATCTGCTCGTCAATGGCCGGAAGCTAAACATCCCGTCCTTTCGTGGGGATGGGGACGTGATCGAGGTCAAGGACAAGTCGAAGCAGCTCGCCGTGGTGCTGGACGCCGCCCAGAGCACCGAGCGCGACGTGCCGGAATACCTCGAGGTCGACCACCGCGCGATGAAGGGCCGCTTCGCCCGCGCGCCGAAGCTGACCGACGTGCCGTATCCGGTGCAGATGGAGCCGAACCTCGTGGTCGAGTTCTACTCTCGTTAACCCGATCCGCGTAGCCTGCTGCTTTCAGTAGCGGGGGCGCCGGGCTGGACCAGATTGAACCTCCCGGGCCGGCGCCCTATTCTCCCTCCATGGAAGCGCGGGTCGCCGTCCTGGAGCAGATCGCCCTGTCCACGCAGGCCGCGCTGGAGCGGATCGTGCGCGGCCGGGGATGCGCCAGTTGCGGACCGAGGTAAAGGGTCTTTCTACCGAGTTGCGGACCGAGATAAAGGGTCTTGCGACCGAGCTGCGGACAGGGATTAAGAGCCTGGCAACCAATCTCCGGGCTGAGATGAGTGGGCTCGAAAGTGGTCTCCGGGCCGAGATAGATGGTCTCCGGGGCGCAATGAATGGTCTCCGGGGCGAGTGAAAGGCCTCGCGACCGAACTGCGGGCCGAAATGAAGGGGTTGGAAAGCGGTCTCCGGGGCGAGTCGAAAGGCCTTGCGACCGAGTTGCGGGCCGAAATGCGCGACCTCCGGATTTCGACACGGCAAGACTTCTACTGGCTGTTCGGTATGATGCTCGCCGGCTTTACCGGCCTTCTCGGGGTCATGGCGCACGGCTTTCACTGGCTGAGCACCCGAAAGCGGCTCCCCATCCCATGACCGACGCCACGACCGAGATCGCCCGCCGCCGCACCTTCGCGATCATCTCCCATCCCGACGCCGGCAAGACGACGCTGACCGAGCGGCTGCTCCGCGCCGGCGGCGCCATCCAGCTGGCGGGCAACGTGCGCGCCAAGGGCGAGCGGCGGCGCACGCGGTCGGACTGGATGGGGATCGAGCGCGAGCGCGGCATCTCGGTCGTCACCTCCGTGATGACCTTCGAGCACGCGGGCTGCGTGTTCAACCTGCTCGACACGCCGGGCCACGAGGATTTCTCCGAGGACACCTACCGCACGCTGACCGCGGTCGATTCCGCGGTGATGGTGATCGACGCCGCCAAGGGCATCGAGAGCCGGACGCGCAAGCTGTTCGAGATCTGCCGGCTGCGCGACATCCCGATCCTCACCTTCATCAACAAGATGGACCGCGAGAGCCGCGACCCGTTGGAGCTGCTCGACGAGATCGCGACCACGCTCGCGCTCGACACGGCGCCGGTGACCTGGCCGGTGGGCCGCGCCGTCCGAGTTCGTCGGCACCTACGATCTGCGCACGCGCGACATGCGGCTGACCCAGGACGTCGCGCAGTCCGATCCGCGGATGCAGGCGCTGGCCGACGAGGTCGATCTGGTGCGGGCGGCGCTGCCCGCGTTCGACCGGAAGCGTTCGACGGACGGGCACCTGACGCCCGTGTTCTTCGGCAGCGCCATCCGCGACATCGGCGTCGGCGATCTGCTCGACGCGCTGGCCGCGTTCGGGCCCGCCGCCCCGCGCGCAGCCGGCCGACACGCGCGTCGTCGAGGCGACCGAGCCGGAGCTGACCGCGCTCGTGTTCAAGATCCAGGCGAACATGGACCCCAACCACCGCGACCGCATCGCCTTCGCGCGGGTCTGCTCCGGGCGTCTGGTGCGCGGCATGCGGCTGAGGCAGGTGCGCACCGGCAAGCTGATCCCGCTGCACGCGCCGCAATTCTTCTTCGCCCGCGAGCGCGAGCTGGCCGAGGAGGCCTATGCCGGCGACGTGGTCGGCATCCCGAACCACGGCACGCTGCGCATCGGCGACACCCTGACCGAGGGCGAGGAGCTGAACTTCGTCGGCGTGCCGTATTTCGCGCCCGAGATCCTGCGCCGGGTGCGGCTCGACGACGCGATGAAGGCGAAGAAGCTGCGCCAGGCGCTGCAGGAACTGGCCGAGGAGGGCGTGGTGCAGCTGTTCCGGCCGCAGGACGGATCGCCGCCGCTGGTCGGCGTGGTCGGCACCTTGCAGCTCGACGTGCTCCAGGCGCGGCTGGCGGGCGAGTACGGCGTCGCGATCGGGTTCGAGCCGACGCCCTTCGCGCTGGCGCGCTGGGTCTCGGCGACGATCGCGCGGCGCTCGCCCGGTTCGTCGCGGACAACCGCGGCGCGCATGGCGGACGACGTGGACGGCGACCCGGTGTTCCTCGCCACCTCCGCCTTCATGATGCGCCGGACCGCCGAACTGAACCCGGCGTTGAGCTTCCGCGACATCAAGGACGTGCGGACGGAGAAGCTTGCCGCTTAGATATAAGCTTCGGCTGCGCGATGCCGCCATCCGGCGTCGGGACGCCGATGGCGAGGACTACGAAACCCAAGGAGATATGAACGGTCGACCCAGGTGAGAACCGTTCTCTGCTATGGCGACTCCAATACCTATGGAACCATCCCCACGCTGGCGCGGGCCGGCCGACAGCGATATGCCCCGGACCGTCGCTGGCCCGGATCCTGCGGGGATCGGGGAGGCAGCTAAACGGACGGGCGTTGCATTTCTGACGCTGCCGATTTGATTGCATCCAGCGCCGTCGACGGCATTCATCTCGACGGCGATGCACACCGTGTTTTGGGAACGAAGTTAGCGGTGATGGTTCGGGAGCTATTGGCTTAGACGAAAGGCGGGACAGCCCGTCGGGCGGCGGTCTCAATCGCTTCCAATGGAATGAAAATGACGGAAGAACTCGATAGCGGGTAGAAGAGTGCTCAAGGGAAGAAAAGGGCCAAAATGTCAGACGATGAGCATACGCAACAAGAAAAGGACAACATCGCCCGTTGTTCATCGCTGGCTTGAACTGAAAGCCGCGCCCCGGCGATCGTTCCGTCTCAATCACATTCACGCCGACGGCAACACCTGCATCGTCGAAGTGATCTTGCTGAACCCCGACGATAAGCGGTTCGGAGAAGACGTACAAACTGCATATGGCCGCGATCATGGAAATCGAGAACGGTCAGATCAAGCGGGACCGCAGCTATCACAACATCGGTTCGGAGTACCCGCTATGGCCCGGCTTGGAGGAGGCCGACCCGAACAAGCCCGCTTAGTCTAACGCCGGCGCATGTCCATCTCGGCGAGCCGGGTCTGCACGGTCCGGCCGCTCTCCCAGGAGTTGGCGCCCGGCTGCACGTCGGCCACAGGGATGTTTGCCCGTTTCCCCCGGCGCTCCTCGGTCGAAACACCGAGCCGCTGGTCCCGTTCCGCGACCATGGCCGGATCGGCCTGGCCGTCCGCCGTGAAGCCCATCATAGAGCTGCGGCACGCCGTAGGGGAAATCGTCCCGGTCGTATTGCCAGGTGTGGAAGGTCTTGCCGTAGGTGCTGACGAGATCCTCGGAATAGGCGCGCTCCGCGAGTTGAGGAATGCCCGGCGCGATCAGCTGGCCGGATTTCACCTCATAATGATGGCTGTGCCAGAGGCGCTTCTCCTCTGCCGGCAACCGGCGGAAGCGGTCGGCGCTGGTGATGTACTCGATGCCGATCAGGCGCGCGTTCGGTTCGTTGCGGTCGAAGATGACGCATTGGTGCAAATCGGGCTGCAAATGGATGCAGAAATGCGTCGCCTCGACCTGCCGGCCCATGTCGTCCGCGTCATGTGGAAGCAGTTGAGATAGGTGCTCATCGCCTCCAGCGGATACTTGGTCTGTATCGCGGCCGATGCCGAATCCAGGGCGCGGTGCTTCAACGAATGGCCTTCGCCGACGGCGGTGTCGCGGTCGCCTTTGCGGCCGGAACACACCGGCCGCGGCCAACGCCCCCGCCGCCAGTCCAAGCCCGAACGAGCCGAATGCGCCGCGCGTGCGGGCGCAATGGGCGCATGAGACGGTTTCCGACTGGGCCATGACGGTGCTCCTCCATGCCGTCCCGGCACAACGCGCGCGCCCGGCTTTCGTCCCCGGCGACGCCTGCGCACGGTTCGGCGAGCACCGCTCTGCCGTAGGCGCGGAAAGGTCCAGGCCAATCGGGCGCGCGCCATGGCTGGAGGCAAGCCACCGCGAACAAGGCCGCCCGGCGGGCGCTCGGCTGGTGGTAGAGCGAAAGGGCGAGCCACGGCAGACCCTCCCGCCTGCGCTGGTGACGCAGCATCTCCCGCCCGATGATCCAGGCACCGTGGCCCGGGCGGAGTCTCGCGCTGCGGCGCAGCGGTCCCGGCCGAGCCGGGCAACCAGTGCGGGTTCGGAGAAGATCGCGTCCAGGCATCGCCGCGCCGTCTCGGGATTGGCCGCCATGCGCAGATACGCGCCGCTCCGGCGCTGACAGCGAACGTGGAACCAGGGCGCCGCCCCCGGCTCGGCCGCGAACGGGCCCGCGCTGGCAAGCCTGACCGAGCACTCCCAATCCTCGCCGAAGGCGAGATCGGTCCGGAAGGGAGCGCCCTCCAGGGCCGAACGCCGGATCAGCACATGCCCGCCATTGGCGAACAGGTTGCGCACGAGCAGGCGCGGCAGCAGATCGCCCGAGGGCAAGCGGCCGAGCCTGATGCTCACCGGCGCGCATCCGGGCATGCCGTCCTCCGGCACGAAGGCGTAGCGCCCGTGCGAGGCGACGGCGGCCGGCTCGGCGCTCAGGGCATCGCAGAGCCGGGCCAGCGCATCGGACGCCAGCCAGTCGTCGCCGTCCAGGAACAGGACGAAAATCCGTGTCGATCTCACTCAACCCGCGATAGCGCGCGGCCGACACGCCCGCCTGCTCCTGCCGCACGACCCTGATCCGCGTGTCGCCTGCGGCGAAGCTGTCGGCGATGGCTGCGCTCGCGTCCGGAGGAGCCATCGTCCACAACGACCATCGCCCAGTCCGGGCGGGACTGGGCGATGACGGACCGGATCGTCGTGGCCAGGAAGGGCGCGACGTTGTGGGCCGGGGTGACGACCCCGACGCGGCTCTCAGGCGGCCGCGGGGTGCGGAACTGCCCTTCTCCTTCAGCAACGTCTCCAGCTCGCCGGACTGGAACATCTCGGTCACGATGTCGCAGCCGCCGACGAACTCGCCCTTCACATAAAGCTGCGGGATCGTCGGCCAGTTGGAGAACTGCTTGAGCCCTCGCGCAGCTCGGCATCCTCCAGCACGTTGGCGGTCTGGAACGGCACGTTCAGATGCGACAGGATCTGCACCACGCGGGCGGAGAAGCCGCATTGCGGGAACATCGCGGTGCCCTTCATGTAGAGCATCACCGGGTTGTCGTCGATCTCGCGCCTGGATGCGCGTCGAAGACGGTATCGGTCATGGCAGACTCCTTGCTGAGCTCCGATGCTATCAGGGGCGGAGGTCTGCAAGCGCGAGGGCGTGCAGCTCGCCGCCCATGCGGCCGCGCAGCGCGGCATAGACGATCTGGTGCTGCTGCACGCGCGGACGGCCGCGGAACTGCTTCGCTGACCACGGTGGCGGCATAGTGGTCGCCGTCGCCGGCCAGGTCCTCGATGGTGACGCGTCGCATCGGGCAAGCGCCGCCTTGATCAGCGCCTCGATCTCGCTCGGCGGCCATCGCCATCGGTCAGTCTCCGTCAGCCCTAGTTCACCGACCCATCCATCCAGCGGGAAAGAAGCGCTCATGCGCCGCTGCGCAGCGTCGCAAGCGATATGGTTCCGCCGCTCGGGCAGAGTCAAATCCTGCCCGCCGCGACGTGCCGATCCGCAGCGCGCGGGCAGCACTGCCGGCCTGCCGCCGCCTCGGACCAGCGCGCGCGCCGTCCGGCACCGCGAGCACGTAGCGGGCCTGGTCCTCGCCGAACCAGAAGGCGTGCGCCGGCATGCTCGCGGCGGCGCGTCCAGCCGGCACGCCCGTGCCGCCGGCCATCGCCATCTCCGCCACCGCGACCAGCAGCCCGCCGTCGGAGACGTCGTGGCAGGCCGCGCACCGCGCCCGCCAGGATCTGCGCGCGCACGAAATCGCCGTTGCGCGCGCTCGGCCGCGAGATCGACCGGCGGCGGCGGCGCCGTCCTCGCGGCCCGCGATCTCGCGCAGCCAGAGCGACTGGCCGAGCCAGCCCGCGGTCGCGCCGATCAGCACCAGGTCGAGCCACGGCGGCAGCGCCAGGCCGACCGCCTGCGCCGCGTCGTCCAGCACGCCCAGGCCGCCGATCGCCGGCGTCGGCAGGATCGCGCGCCCCTCGGTCTCGTTGTAGAGGCTGACGTTGCCGCTCACGACCGGGAAGTCGAGCGCCCCGCAGGCCTCCGCCATGCCGCCGATGGCGGCGGCGAACTGGCCCATGATCTCGGGCTTCTCCGGGTTGCCGAAATTCAGGTTGTCGGTGATCGCGAGCGGCCGCGCGCCGACGGCGGTCAGGTTGCGCCAGGCCTCGGCCACCGCCTGCGCGCCGCCCGCTTCGGGGTCGGCGGCGCAGTAGCGCGGCGTGCAGTCGGTGGTCAGCGCCAGCGCCGCGGCTCGTGCCCTCGACGCGCACCACGGCGGCGTCGGCGGCGCCCGGCCGCTTCACGGTCTGGCCGCCGATGGTGCTGTCGTACTGGTCCCAGATCCAGGCGCGCGAGCACAGATCCGGGCAGGCGATCAGGCTGCAGCAGCGCCTCGCGTCAGCCCGAGCCGGGTCCTCGACCGCGCCCAGCGTTGACGGTGCGCGGCTTCGGCGGCTCGGCGGTCGGCCGGTGGTAGAGCGGCGCCTGGTCGGCCAGCGGGCCAGCGGGATGTCGGCCTCGACCTGCGCCCTGGTGGCGCACCACGATGCGGCCGGTGTCGGTAGGTGCGCCGATGACGGCGAAATCCAGCTCCCATTTCTCGAAGATCGCCGCGCGCCGCGTCCGTGCGGTCCGGGCGCAGCACCATCAGCATGCGCTCCTGGCTTTCCGACAGCATCATCTCGTAGGCGGTCATGCCGGTCTCGCGCTGCGGCACCGCGTCGAGGTCGAGCTCGATCCCGACGCCGCCCTTGCCGGCCATCTCCACCGAGGAGCTGGTCAGGCCCGCCGCGCCCATGTCCTGGATGGCGACGATCGCGTCGGTCGCCATCAGCTCCAGGCAGGCCTCGATCAGCAGCTTCTCGGTGAACGGATCGCCGACCTGCACGGTCGGGCGCTTCTCCTCGGCATCCGCGCCGAACTCGGCCGAGGCCATGGTCGCGCCGTGGATGCCGTCGCGGCCGGTCTTGGAGCCGACATAGACCACCGGATTGCCGACCCCGGCCGCGGCGGACGAGGAAGATCCGGTCCGGCGGCGCGATGCCGACGGTCATGGCGTTGACCAGCGGATTGCCGTCGTAGGCGCGGATGGAAATTGATCTCGCCGCCGACGGTCGGCACGCCCACGCAGTTGCCGTAGCCGCCGATGCCGCGCACCACGCCGTCGACGATGCGCTTCGTGCGCGGGTTGGCCGGGTCGCCGAAGCGCAGCGCGTTCAGGTTGGCGACCGGCCGCGCGCCCATGGTGAACACGTCGCGCAGGATGCCGCCGACGCCGGTCGCCGCGCCCTGGTAGGGCTCGATGAAGCTCGGGTGGTTGTGGCTCTCCATCTTGAAGATGGCGGCCAGCCCGTCGCCGATATCGACCACGCCGGCATTCTCGCCGGGACCGTGGATCACCCAGGGCGCCGTGGTCGGCAGCTGCTTCAGCCAGACGCGGGAGGATTTGTAGGAGCAGTGCTCCGACCACATGACGCTGAACACGCCGAGCTCGGTGAGGCGTCGGCGTGCGGCCCATGATCGCCAGGACGCGGCCGTATTCCTCGGCGCTCAGCCCGAACTCGCGGGCCAGCGCCGCGTCGATGCGTCGGCGTTCATAGCCGCCAGCGCCGCCGCCAGCGCGTCGAACAGCGGCTTGCCGTCGGTGCCGCCCATCAGCGGATCGACCAGGTCCTCCGGATGCGGCATCAGCCCGAGCACGCGCAGATTCGCGCTGAAGATGCCGGCGATGTCGCGCGCGCTGCCGTTGCGGTTGGCGCTCCGGCGTCATCCGCCCGCGGCGTCGCATAGCGGAACGCCACCAGCCCCTCGCCCTCCAGCCGGTCGAGCGTCGCGTCGTCGGCGAAATAGTTGCCGTCGCCATGCGCCATCGGCGCGCGGAACACCTGGCCGCGCTGGTAGCGGCGGTGAACGCGGTATCGGCGCGCTCCACCCGCAGATGGCAGTCCATCGAGAGGAAGCGCAGCGAGGCATTGCGCAGCAGCGCGCCGGGCAGCAGGCCGGCCTCGGTCAGGATCTGGAAGCCGTTGCAGACGCCGAGCACATGGCCGCCGCGCGCCGCGAACGTCGCGCACCGCGCGCATCACCGGCGACTGCGCCGCCATCGCGCCGCAGCGCAGATAGTCGCCGTAGCTGAAGCCGCCGGGCAGCACGACCAGGTCGAGCCCGGCGAGGTCGGTCTCGCGGTGCCAGATCATGCGGGGCTTGCGTGCCCGAGGCGGCTGCGCAGCGCGATCGCCATGTCGCGCTCGCGGTTGATGCCGGGAAAGACGACGATGCCGGCTCGCATCACGTCCTCGCATCCGGCACGCGGAAGCTCTCGATCACCGTGTTGGCGAGCAGCCGCGCGCCATCTCCTCGGCCTGCGGCCTGGCGCGCGCCGGGTCGGTCTCGGCCAGTTCGAGCTCGATCACCTTGCCCGCCCGCACCTCGCCCACGCCGGTAAAGCCCAGGCCGTGCAGCGCATGGCCGATCGCCTTGCCCTGCGGGTCGAGCACGCCCGTCCTTCAGCATGACCGTGACGCTCGCCTTCATTGCCTGGACTCTCGCGCCATCCTCACTGCATCATCTCCGGGCCCTTCAGGTCGCGCGTGCCCGCCTCGGGCAGGATGCCGAGGCGCTTGGCGACCTCCTGGTAGGCCTCCTCGACCTTGCCGAGGTCGCGGCGGAAGCGGTCCTTGTCCATCTTCTCGTTGGTCTTGCTGTCCCACAGCCGGCAATTGTCCGGGCTGATCTCGTCGGCGAGGACGATGCGCATCTCCTCGTTCTCCCACAGCCGGCCGAATTCCAGCTTGAAGTCGACCAGCGTGATGCCGACGCCGAGGAACAGGCCGGTCAGGAAGTCGTTGATCCGCAGGGTCAGCGCGACGATGTCGTCCAGGTCCTGCGGTGCTGGCCCAGCCGAACGCGGTGATGTGCTCCTCGGCGACCATCGGGTCGCTCAGCGCGTCGTTCTTGTAATAGTACTCGATGATCGAGCGCGGCAGCCGGGTGCCCTCGGGGATGCCGAGGCGCGTGGACAGGCTGCCGGCGGCGACGTTGCGCACCACCACTTCGAGCGGGATGATCTCGACCTCGCGGATCAGCTGCTCGCGCATGTTCAGGCGGCGGACGAAATGCGTCGGCATGCCGATCTCGGCCAGCCGCAGCATCAGGTATTCGCTGATGCGGTTGTTCAGCACGCCCTTGCCGGTGATGATGCCCTTCTTCTGGCGCCGTTGAAGGCGGTGGCGTCGTCCTTGAAATACTGGACGAGGGTGCCGGGCTCCGGGCCCTCGAACAGGATCTTGGCCTTGCCCTCGTAGAGCTGGCGGCGGCGGGCCATCGGCGTCTGTCCCTTCCAGTCTCCGAAGCGGGCTGGCGCCCGCGCCGGCGTGTGCGGGCGCGGGCCGTACAGCGCACGCCCCGGTCCGGCAGGCCGACGGGGCGACGCTGGCTCGGAAGCGGCGCCGCGTCCGGCGGCCCGGCGGCGAACAGCCAGACCGGGTCGCAGTCTCGCGGCCGGGAATGCCGAGCAGCGAGGAGCAAACTGTCGCCGAACCGTCCGTCGCGCCGCGGGACGTTCGATGCTCGCTTCCGCGCCGGGCCGAAGCGGTCGGACCAGCAGCGCGCGATCCAGCGCTTCCAGTCACGGTCGGCGGTCCGGGCGGCGGCGCGGCCCGGAAGCGGGGCAGGTGGCGCGCGACCCGCGGGCTCGTCATGTCGTCCGGGTCGTGGGCGGTGACCATGTGCAGGCCGGGCGCCAGCCGGCCGCTCCGGCCGGCCGGCGCCCGGCGCCGCGCAGAACGACGGCGCCCGCGCGGTCGGCGACCACCATGTTGAAGCTGCGCCAGGCGCCGGCATCGAGCTGCCGCGATCGCCCGCGGCGGCCGCCTCGGCCGTCGCCGTGCTCGAGCGCCAGCAGCGGCAGTTCGCCGCGGCTGCGCTTGCCCGGCGCGGGCCGAGGCTGCCCGGCCGGTTCAGCACGGCCGCGACCACGCCCGCGCCGTTGACGCCCATCCAGGTGCCGCCGCCCAGCCGGTCCCGCCCCGCGACCACGCCCGGCCGGTCCGGCCAGTGCCGGCCGGGCGGATCCCAGGGCCGGTCGAGCAGCTCGTCGCGGTTGGCGGCAAGCAGCAGCGGCCAGGCATGGCCGGGGCGGATCGCCAGAACCGACGGTGCACACGTCGGCTCGGCCACGAGCGGCCGCACCGTTCAGTAGTAGCGGCCTGGCGGTGGCCGCGTCCACGGCGATGGTCGTCAGTGGTGATGATGCGCGCTAGTCGTGCCGGTGCTGGTAGTGGCGCCGGTCGTAGCTGATGCGTGACGAGCTGCATGCCGGTCGATGGATGCGCTCGCGGCGTGCGCGGCAGCCGACGCCGAGCGACGCGGAGCCGACCGCTCCCGCGCACCAGAAGGCCGGCGAGTTTGCAGAGCAGGATTGCTGGAACTGCCTCCTTCGCCCGCATGTGAACGACCGCGAGGCAGGCCGGTCAGGCCGATCGTGCGGCCGGATGTGGTCGCCGAACACGCGCGCGAAGACGCGTCGAGTGCGCGCAGATGAAGGCGGCATCCATCGCCGCATCCAGCTCGCCGGCCGGCACCCGGCCCGCGACCTCGGGGTCGCGCTCGCAGATTCTCGCGGAAGCTGCGGCCCTCCGGCTGGCCGAGCCTCGTCCAGGTCGCCATGGCGTTGCGCTGCACGATGCGATAGGCGTCCTCGCGCGAGATGCCGGCGCGGGTCAGCGCCAGCAGCACCTCGCCGCTATGCACCACGCCGCCCAGGCTCTCGAGGTTGGCCGCATCCGCTCGGGATAGACCACCAGCTTCGTCCATCATGCCGGCCAGCCGGGCCAGGGCGAAATCCAGCGCGATCGTCGCGTCCGGGGCGATCACCCGCTCGACGGAGGAATGGCTGATGTCGCGCTCGTGCCAGAGCGCCACGTTCTCCAGCGCCGGCACGCACGGCGGCGCGCACCAGGCGCGCGAGGCCGGTCAGGTTCTCGCTCAGCACCGGGTTGCGCTTGTGCGGCATCGCGCTGACTGCCCTTCTGGCCCGGATGGAAGAACTCCTCCGCCTCGCGCACCTCGCTGCGCTGCAGGTGCCGCACCTCGGTCGCCAGCCGCTCGATGCCGCTGGCGATCACGCGCCAGCGCGCAGAAGAACGCGGCGTGGCGGTCGCGCGGGATCACCTGGGTCGAGACCGGCTCCGGCTGCAGGCCGAGCCGTCCGCCGACGTACGCCTCCACGCGCGGATCGACATGCGCGAAGGTGCCGACCGCGCCGCTGATCGCGCAGATGGCGATCTCGGCGCGCGCCTGCTACCAGCCGCGTCGCGGTTGCGGGCGAACTCGGCGTAATGGCCGGCGAGCTTCAGGCCGAAGCTGGTCGGCTCGGCATGGATGCCGTGGCTGCGGCCGATGGTCAGCGTGAACTTGTGCTCGAACGCGCGGCGCTTCAGCGCGGCCAGCACCGCGTCGACGTCGGCGAGCAGCAGGTCGGCGGCCTGGGTCAGCTGCACCGCGAGGCAGGTGTCCAGCACGTCGCTGCTGGTCATGCCCTGATGCACGAAGCGGCTGTCCGGCCCGATCGCCTCGGCGAGCCAGGTCAGGAAGGCGATCACGTCGTGGCGGGTCTCGCGCTCGATCGCGTCGATCCGCTCGAGGTCGGCCCGGCGGATGGCGGCGAGCGCGGCCGCCGCCCTTCTCGCGGATGGCGCGCGCCGCCTCGGCCGGGACGCGCCGAGCGCGGGCCATGCCTCGGCCGCCAGCGCCTCGATCTCGAACCAGATGCGGATAGCGGTTCTCCGGCGCCCAGATGGCGGCCATCTCGGGGCGGGTGTAGCGAGGAACCATCCAGGCCGTCTCCGACTTCCGGCTAGCGGCGAGGCGGTGCAGCTAGACCGGGCCGGTCCCGGCTCGGCAAGCCGCCGCCGACCGAGAAGGCATGCTGATGCTCGACCACGCGCTCTGGTCGCAAGCTGACCGCCCTCGGCCAGGTGCTGCTCATCGACCTGGCCCTGGCCGGCGACAATGCCGTGGTGGTGGGCCTGGCGGTGGCCGGCCTGCCCGCCGGCGCAGCAGAAGCGCGCCATCCTGCTCGGCATCATCGCCGCGACGGTGATCCGCATCGCGCTCGGCGCCGTGACGCTGCAGCTGCTCGCGATCATCGGGCTGACGCTGGCCGGCGGGCTGCTGCTGCTCTGGGTGTGCTGGCGGATGTTCCGCGAGCTGCAGCCATCGCTCCGATCCGGACGGCACGGCGCGGACGCGCGGCAGGCGCAAGACGCTCGGCAGGCGATGCTGCAGATCGTGCTCGCCGATCTGTCGATGAGCCTCGACAACGTGCTGGCGGTGGCCGGCGCGGCCGAGGGCAGCACCTGGGTGCTGGTCGCCGGGCCTGGCGTCTCGGTCTGCTGATGGGGCTGGCCGCCGGGCTGATCGCGCGGCTGCTGGAGCGCCATCGCTGGATCGCCTGGTCGGCCTGCTGATCGTGCTCTACGTCGCGATGAAGATGATCTGGGAGGGATCGGCCGAGGTCGCCTCCGCCGTGTGATCAGCCCACGGCGGGGTAGGGCGGCTTCTCGTGTCCGGCGGAGAGAAGGTGAAGACCTCGCACTCCGCCTCCGTCACGCCGACCATGTGCTCGAACTGGGCGGACAGGCTGCGGTCGCGGGTCACCGCCGTCCAGCCGTCGTCCAGCACCTTCACCTCCGGCCGGCCGGCGTTCACCATCGGCTCGATGGTGAAGAACATGCCCGGACGGAGCAGCGGGCCCTCGCCCGGCCGGCCGAAATGCAGGATGTTCGGCGCCTCGTGGAAGCGCCGGCCGATGCCGTGGCCGCAGAAATCGCGCACCACGCTGAAGCGGTGGCTCTCGACATAGGACTGGATCGCGTGGCCGATGTCGCCGAGCGGGCGCCCGGCCGCACCGCCTCGACGCCGCGCATCAGCGCCTCGTGGGTCACGTCCATGAGGTTGCGCGCGCGGGTCGAAGGCGTGCCGGCCACGTACATGCGGCGAGCAGTCGCCGTGCCAGCCGTCCAGAATCACGGTCACGTCGATGTTCAAGATGTCGCCGTCCTCCAGCCGGCGCTCGCCGGGGATGCCGTGGCAGACCACGTGATTGATCGACGTGCAGATCGACTTCGGATAGCCGCGGTAATTCAGCGGCGCGGGGCGGCGCCATGGGCGAGGATGAAGTCATGGCACAGCAGGTCGAGCGCGCCGTCGAGACGCCGGGGCGGACATGCGGCGTGATCATGTCCAGGGTCTCGGCGGCGAGGCGGCCGGCCGCGCGCATGCCGGCGAAATCCTCGGGCGCATAGATCGTGATGCGTCGGGCGTCGGCGCCGCCGTCCATGTCCTCTCGCTCCGTCCTCGCCTGCGTCGGCGGCCATGCGGCTCACGCGATCGCCCGGCTGCGCGAACATGCGCAAGAGCGGGGCCGGGCGCAAGCGCGCCGGCTGCAAACGGCGGTGCGCGGCGCTGGCGCGGCGTGCCGGGCGTCACCGGCTGGCGAGCTGGCCCGATTCGGGGCGGAGGACGAAGCAGGCGGCTCTCTTTCGGCTGATGCGGCACAGCGCCTCTGCGCCTCCGCCTCGGTCAGGCCGCCGATCTGCGCCCGCCAGGCCGACCGGCCGTGATAGAGATCGGCTCGAGCCGGACCTCGCCGCCGTCGGTGTAGCGGCGGGCGGCTGGCCGCCTTCGTGCCGCCTGCTCGGTCGCGAAGGTGCCGACCTGCACGCCCCAGCGCGCGACGGGGTCGGCTGCATCCCTGCGGACGCGGCCATGGGACAGGTCGCCGAAGCGCGCCGCCGCCGGGCCGGCGCGAAACTCAACGCGGCCGCCTGCGCCGTCGGGATGAGGGCCGGCATCCGGCTCGCGACCTGAATGCCGCGGCTGCCTTCGGCCGGCACGTCCATCCGCTCGAACCCCTGGTCGAGCAGGGCGGCCATGTGCATGTCCCGCTCGCCGTTCGACCCTGCCCCCAGCACGACGCCGATCAGGCGGACCCCGCTGTGCACGGCCGAGGTGACGAGGTTGTGGCCGGACGCCTCGATCCAGCCGGTCTTCATCCCGTCCGCGCCCGGGTAGGTCTGCAGCATGCGGTCGTGATTGAGGATGACGCGCCCGTGGAAGACGAAGCTCGGCGCGCTGAAATAGCCGTAATAGCCGGGAAAGTCGAGGATGACGGCCGCGCCAGGACGGCCAAGTCCCGCGCCGTCGTGACCTGGTCGGGGTCGGGCAGGCCGGAGGCGTTACGGAAGACGGTGTGGGTCATGCCGAGCGCGCGGGCTCGCAGCGTCATCATCTGGGCGAACCGGTCCTCGTCGCCCCCCAGCATCTCCGCGAGTGCCGCGGCGGCGTCGTTGGCGGACTTGGTCACGAGGCCGAGGATCGCCTCCTCCACGGTCAGCCGGGTTCCTGGCACCAGCCCGAGCTTGGAGGGCGACATCGAAGCCGCGTGGCCGAGACGGGAACCTGTCGTCGAGCGTGACCCGGCGGTCCCGTAGCGCCTCGAACGTCATGTAGAGTGTCATCAGCTTGGTCAGGCTGGCCGGGTAGCGCGGCTCGTCCGCGTTCACGGCGGAGAGGACGTTGCCGGTCCCGCGTCGATCACGATGGAGCTGTAGCGCTCCGAGCCGACCTGAGCCCGCGCCGGGCGCGCAGGCGGCAAGGCCAGAACAAGGCGGCGAGCACCAGCCGGCAGGATCGGGGACACGGCGACGGATGCGAGGAAATCTGCGCATCGCTGTCCTTCCGCCCGTGCAGAGCTGGACTGTAGAAGCCGCCGCTCCGGTCTGTCCAGCCGAAATGGTGCGAGAAAGTGAAAAATTTGAACGGGTTATCCACCGTCTTCGACTCGGCTGCGAAGAGCCGATCCGAGAGCAAACTGGTTTTTGCGGTGCACAAAAACTGCTTGCATCCGCGCCCCCGGCCCTTATGTCCGCCTCGTGCTGCAGCGCAGCAAAACGGGTGGCGCGGCGGAAGACGATGCCGCCGGGTGTTCTTCGAGCCGACCAGCCGTCCGGTGAAGGAATTCTAGAAAGAAGGTGGACGTCAAGAGCGGAAGATGAGGGTCAGAGACGGTGACGGCGGCGAGCGAGGCCGCGGCTGCGTCCGCGAGCAGGAGCGTCGACCAGACGGTCACCACTCTGAAGGACGGCATGGCCCAGGCAGCTGCCGGGTTCGAGAAGACGCAGGCGAAGGTCAAGGAAGGTTGGAGAAGGCCATGAGGACAGCGGAAGAAGCTGGTGCAGTTCAGCCAGGGCAACGTCGAGGCGTTCGTGCAAGTCCGGCCAGATTTGGGTCGGCGGCGTGCAGAACATCGGCAAGCAGGTGGCGGCCTCGGCCCAGGCCTCGGTTGAGGAGGCCGTTGCCACTCTCCGCGCCCTGACCACGGTGACGCTCCGTGAAGGAGGCGATCGACCTGCAGGCCAACCTGGCCCGCTCCTCGGTGGAGAAGGCGATCTCCGAGAGCGGCCGCCTGGCCGACGCCTCGGTGAAGCTGCCGAGCAGGCGCTCGCGCCGCTGACCGCTCGCGTGACGCTCGCG
Organism: uncultured Alphaproteobacteria bacterium; assembly: GCA_963777325.1. GTDB lineage: Bacteria > Pseudomonadota > Alphaproteobacteria > Acetobacterales > Acetobacteraceae > JAFAXA01. Next base: position 52,842 of record CAVZQE010000002.1, read on the forward strand.
GTCGAGAAGTTCGCGAAGCCGGCTGTCTAAGGCCGGGTCGTCGCGGCGGGGCTGCCCGCCTGCCCCTCCCCCGGCGGGCAGCCCCGATTCTGGAAAGGCCCGGGTCGCGTGCCCGGGCCTTTTTCCGTGCGCCAGGCCGCCGGTGCATCCTGGCGCCGGCATACGTATCTTTAGCGTCTATGCTCTTTTATCGGCGGCCGGCATCCGATATGGTCGGGCTTTGGACGAGTGGCGCGGTCCATGACGAAGCTGCCCAGGTAGACAGAAGATGAGCGAGAACGACAAGCGCGGCGGCAACGAGGGACCGAACACAGGCGTCGTGGTCAAGGCGCGGCCGAAGACCCGCAAGCCGGCCATGTACAAGGTTCTGATGCTGAACGACGACTACACGCCGATGGAGTTCGTGGTCCACGTTCTGGAACGCTTTTTCCAGAAGTCCCGCGAGGAGGCCACCCGCATCATGCTTCACGTGCATCGGCGCGGCGTCGGCGTTTGCGGCGTATATACCTATGAGGTCGCCGAGACCAAGGTGACGCAGGTCATGGATCTCGCCCGGCAAAACCAGCATCCCTTGCAGTGCACAATCGAGAAAGAATGATTTCGCAATGCAGTGAAGGCGGCTTCGCTTTGAATGCCTGGGCTGAAAGTCACTTGTGAATCCATGTCCGGCCCATGCGCTCAGGAGCGTCGCCCATGCTGTCTCGTAATCTGGAACAGACGCTGCATCGCGCTCTCTCGCTCGCGAGCGAACGCCGCCACGAATACGCGACCCTCGAGCATCTCCTGCTCGGGCTCGCCGACGACAACGACGCCGCGACGGTGCTGCGCGCCTGCGGGGTCGATCTCGACAAGCTGCGCTCCGATCTCGGCGAGTTTCTCGACAAGGACCTCTCGGGCCTGGCGACCGACCGCCCGGGCGATCCGAAGCCGACCGCGGGCTTCCAGCGCGTGGTGCAGCGCGCCGCGATCCACGTCCAGTCCTCCGGCCGCGACGAGGTGACCGGGGCGAACGTGCTGGTCGCGCTGTTCAGCGAGCGCGAGAGCCATGCTGTCTACTTCCTGCAGCTCCAGGACATGACGCGGCTGGACGCGGTGAACTTCATCAGCCACGGCATCGCCAAGGCGCCCGGCCGCTCGCAGCAGCGCCCGGTACAGGGCTCCGGCCCGAACGCCGGAGGCGGCGAGGTCATGAGCAGGAGCGGGACGAGAAGCCGAGCCGCCGCAGCCAGGACGCGCTCTCGAACTACTGCGTCAACCTGAACAAGAAGGCGATGGCGGGCAAGATCGACCCGCTGATCGGGCGCGAGCAGGAGATCGAGCGCACCATCCAGATCCTCTGCCGCCGCACCAAGAACAACCCGCTCTATGTGGGCGATCCCGGGGTCGGCAAGACGGCGATCGCGGAAGGGCTGGCCAAGCGAATCGTCGAGGGCGACGTGCCGGAAGTGCTGGCGAAATCCACCATCTTCGCCCTCGACATGGGCGCGCTGCTCGCCGGCACCCGCTATCGCGGCGATTTCGAGGAGCGGCTGAAAGCGGTCGTCTCCGAGCTGGAGAACCAGCCCGGCGCGGTGCTGTTCATCGACGAGATCCACACGGTGATCGGCGCGGGCGCGACCAGCGGCGGTGCCATGGACGCCTCCAACCTGCTCAAGCCGGCGCTCGCCTCCGGCACGCTGCGCTGCATCGGCAGCACGACCTACAAGGAGTTCCGCAACTACTTCGAGAAGGACCGGGCGCTGGTCCGCCGCTTCCAGAAGATCGACGTGAACGAGCCCTCGATCGAGGACGCGGTGAAGATCCTGCGCGGCCTCAAGACGAACTACGAGAAGCACCACAAGGTCCGCTACACGGACGAGGCGATCCGCGCCTCGGTCGAGCTCGCGGCGAAATACATCAACGACCGCAAGCTGCCCGACAAGGCGATCGACGTGATCGACGAGGTGGGCGCGAGCCGGATGCTGCTGCCCGAGCACAAGCGCCGCAAGACCGTGACCTTGCGCGACGTCGAGGAGATCGTCGCCAAGATCGCCCGCATTCCGCCGAAATCGGTCTCCGCCGACGACAAGGAGACGCTGCGCAATCTCGAGCGCGACCTCAAGGCGATGGTGTTCGGCCAGGATCGCGCGATCGACGCGCTCGCCGCGGCGATCAAGCTGTCCCGCGCCGGGCTGCGCGATCCGGAGAAGCCGATCGGCAACTACCTGTTCTCCGGCCCGACCGGCGTGGGCAAGACCGAGGTGGCGCGCCAGCTCGCCGCCACGCTCGGCATCGAGCTGATCCGCTTCGACATGTCCGAGTACATGGAGCGGCACACGGTCTCGCGGCTGATCGGCGCGCCGCCCGGCTATGTCGGCTTCGACCAGGGCGGGCTGCTGACCGACGCGATCGACCAGCATCCGCATGCCGTGCTGCTGCTCGACGAGATCGAGAAGGCGCATCCGGACCTGTTCAACATCCTGTTGCAGGTGATGGATCACGGGAAGCTGACCGATCACAACGGCAAGACGGTCGATTTCCGCAACGTCATCCTGATCATGACCACGAACGCGGGCGCCTCCGATCTGGCCAAGGAGGCGATCGGCTTCGGCCGCGATGCGCGGGCCGGCGAGGACGAGGACGCGATCAAGCGCCTGTTCACGCCCGAGTTCCGCAACCGGCTCGACGCGGTGATCGCGTTCGCCGGCCTGACGCCGGAGATCGTCGGCCGCGTGGTCGAGAAGTTCGTCATGCAGCTGGAGGCGCAGCTCGCGGACCGCAACGTCACGATCGAGCTGTCCTCGGCCGCCAAGGAGTGGCTGGCCGAGCGCGGCTACGACCGCCTGTACGGCGCCCGGCCGCTGGCGCGCGTCATCCAGGAGCACATCAAGAAGCCGCTCGCCGAGGAGCTGCTGTTCGGCAAGCTGGTCAAGGGCGGCTCGGTCAAGGTGACGTTGAAGGACGGCAAGCTCGACTTCGAGATCGTCGAGGCGGCACGCCCGCCGTGCCGAAGCCGGACGACGAGGAGGGCGCGCCGGACCGGGAGCAGGAGGTCGTGGAGTGACGCGAGCGGCATGACCCACGCGCGCGCGGCGGAGGATCTGGCCGAAGAGGCGGGTCTTTCGCCGAAGAGCGTGCGCAAGCTGCTCGATCGCTACCGGATCACGCAGGGCGCGAGGTTCCGGCTCAAGGATCACGATCCAGGGGACACGGCGGGGCTTTCTCTCGATAAAAAGGAAGGCCGCGTGCTGCTCGAAGGCGGCATTCAGCGGCTGATCTCACTTCAGGAACGGCTTTACGCCCAGAACAGCTGGGCGCTCCTGTGCTGCTTCCAGGCGATGGACGCGGCCGGCAAGGACAGCGCCATCAAGCACGTCATGTCGGGCGTGAACCCGCAGGGCGTGCAGGTCACGAGCTTCAAGGCGCCGGGGCCTGAGGATCTCGACCACGATTTCCTGTGGCGGATCAATCGCGCCCTTCCCGAACGCGGCCGGATCGGCATCTTCAACCGCAGCCAGTACGAGGAAGTGCTCGTTGTCCGCGTGCATCCCGAGCTGCTGGATCGCCAGCATCTGCCCAAGAGCCGGGTGACCAAGCATATCTGGGACGAAAGGCTGGAGGCGATCGCGATGCACGAGAAGTACCTCGCGCGGCAGGGAATGGTCGTCCTCAAATTCTTCCTCCATCTGTCGCGGGAGGAACAGAAGCGCCGCTTTCTCAACCGTCTGGACGAGCCATCCAAGAACTGGAAGTTCGAGCCCGGCGATCTGGCCGAGCGGCGGTTCTGGGACGCCTACATGGAGGCGTATGAGGCGGTGATCCGTGCAACCGCCGCCCCGCATGCGCCGTGGTTCGTCGTGCCGGCCGACCATAAGTGGCTCACGCGGCTGGTCGTCGTCACCGCAATCGTGGCGGCGCTGGACGAGCTCGATCTCGGGTTTCCGGAGTTGGCCGGGGAGGCCCGGGCGGGTCTCGCCCAGGCGCGCGCCGTGCTGGAGGAGGAGGCCGGTTCGCCCGATGGGTAGGCCTTCTCCGTCCTGCGAGAAGGCCCGTTTCCCATCAGTAGGACGAAGTCGGAGCCATGTTGCTCGGCTGCCCGCTTTGCGGCCCGTTCGATCCGGTCGGGTTGGCCGCGGGCGCGCTGCTTACGCCCGTCGGCACGCTCGCGTTGGTGTTTTCGGGCGAACCGCTCATCGGTCCGTTCGAACCGGTCGGATTGAGCGCGGGCCCGTGTCTGTGGGTAACGACAACATTGGTGTTCGTGTTCCCGGGCGAGCCGCTCATCGGTCCGTTCGAACCGGTCGGATTGGCGGCCGGGCCCCCCGAAATGCCCATTCCCGCCGGCGCTCCGGCGTGATCGTTGGCGCAGGCGGCCAGTATCAGGCAGGCCCCGATCATAAGACCGTAACGCATCGTGTTCTCCTTGAGCGATTCCGGGCCGTAATGCCCGGAATTGTCCAGTCGCGCAAACCGCCCTGCCTATCCAATCACCCGCAAGGATGAGCGCTGGGACGCTCCGATCGAGCGGTAGACGCGCAGATAGTCCTCCGCCATCCGTTTCGCCGTGAAGCGCGCCTCGAATTGCGCGCGCACCCGCGCGCGGGGCAGCTTGGGCAGGCGCTCGATCGCGGCAATGGCTCCGGTCTCGTCCTCCACGATGTAGCCGGACACGCCATCGTCGATCACCTCGGGCACGGAGCCGCGGTTGTAGGCGATCACCGGCGTGCCGCAGGCCATGGCCTCGATCATGACGAGGCCGAACGGCTCGGGCCAGTCGATCGGCGTCAGGAGGGCGTGCGCCCCGCTCAAGAAATCGGCCTTCTGCGCGTCGTTGATCTCGCCGACTAGTTCGACCCCCGGCTCCTTCAGCATCGGGCGGATCACCTCGTCGAAATAGGCCTGGTCCACCCGGTCGATCTTAGCCGCCATCTTCAGCGGGATGCCGGCGCGGCGGGCGATGCGGATGGCGCGATCGGGACACTTCTCCGGGCAGATCCGGCCGAGGAAGGCGAGGTAGGACGGCCTGACCGGCTTGGGCGTGAGGAGGCCGACGGGAAGCCCGTGCAGCACGGTCGCCGCAAACCGGGCCTGCGGCAGCGGGCGGCGTTGGCTGTCCGAGATCGAGACCACGGGGACATGCGGGAAGCGGGCGAAGACCGGCTGCAACTCCGGCAGGTCGAGCCGGCCGTGCAGCGTCGTCACGAACGGCGTGCGCTGGCGGGTGAACAACGGGAACGACCAGTAGTCGAGATGGAAATGCAGCACGTCGAACTGGTCGGCCATCTCGCGCACGGTTTCGAGCAGCAGGAAATGCGGCGCCACGGTATCGCGCACGCCCGGATCGAGCCGGAGCGCCTTCGGCCACACCGCTTCCAGGCGGGCGGAGGTCTCCGAATCCCCGCTCGCGAACAGGGTCACGTCGTGGCCGAGCGCCACCAGTTCTTCCGTCAGGAATGAGACCACGCGCTCGGTGCCGCCATAGAGCTTGGGCGGGACGGCCTCGTGCAGCGGGGCGATTTGGGCGATGCGCATGGAACGACGGTCTCCTGCAAATGCTGATGATGGTGCAACGCGATAATCAGGGCGAAAAAGCGGCGGACCCTGCCCTACTATCGCGATGTTCGCGGTGTCCTATCCGGGCTTGGCGGGAAGACGACCGCTGTTTCCAATGCTCTAGCCGTCTCAGGATCAAGCCCGATGCCGCTTTCAAACGATCCGAATATTGAGTTGGTGGGCCTCTCGCACCGCCCCGTCGCCTTCATGTGGCGGTATGTCCGCCGTCACCCGATCGGCCACGCGGTCATCCTGCTGGGCGTCATGGCGGGCGTCGCCTGCGGCATCGGCTCGCAATACGCGGTCAAGCATCTGGTGGACGTATTGTCCGCCGGGCCGGGCGGCGCAATCTGGGCGGCCTTCGGCATCCTCGCCGGCCTGATCGCGCTCGATAACGTGATGTGGCGGGTCGCGGGGTGGCAAGCGACGCACACCTTCGTCAACGTCAGCGGCGACCTGCGGCGCGACCTCTTCGGACACCTCACCGGCCACTCCCCCACCTATTTCGCGGATCGCTCACCCGGCACGCTTGCCGGCCGCGTCACCTCCACGGCCAACGCGATCTACACGGTGCTGAGCACCTTCTCCTGGAACGTGCTGCCGCCCTGCGCCGCCATCGTCGGCTCGATCTTCGTGCTGGCGTCGGTCAGCCCGGTCATGGCGCTGGCCCTGGTGGCGTCGGCGATCGTGCTCGGCGCGGTCATCATCCGGCTCGCGTCCGGCGGCCGCCGCCTGCATCGCGCGTACGCGGCGGACGCCGCGTCCGTGGACGGCGAGTTGGTGGACGTCATCAACAACATGCCGCTGGTGCGGGCCTTCGGCGCGACGCTGAGGGAGCGCAGCCGGTTCGCCGACAGCGTGCAGCGGGAAATGACGGCCCGTGGCCGCAGCCTGCGCTATCTCGAGAAGCTGCGCCTGTTCCACGCCGGCTGCACCGCGCTGCTCAGCGCCGGCCTGCTCGGCTGGGGCATCATGCTCTGGCAGAGCGGGCAGGCCAGCACCGGCGACGTCGTGCTCATCAGCACGATGGGATTCACGATCCTGCACGGCACCCGTGATCTGGCCGTCGCGCTCGTCGAACTCGATCCAGCACGTCGCGAGGCTGTCGGAAGCGGTCTCCACGCTGCTCGTCCCGCATGACCTGCGCGACTTCGAGAAGGCGCATGTGCTCCGGGGCGCGCGCGGTTCGGTGGAGTTCGCCGGCGTCGACTTCGCCTATCCCGGCGCGGCTCCGGTGCTGCGCGACTTCCGGGTCCGGATCGAGCCTGGCGAGCGCGTCGGTCTGGTCGGCCGGTCCGGCTCGGGAAAGTCTACCGTGCTCTCGCTGCTGCAGCGGTTCCGCGACGTGAGCGGCGGCGCGGTGATGATCGACGGCAAGAACATCGCCGATCTGACCCAGGAGAGCCTGCACGCGGCGATCTCGGTGGTGCCGCAGGAGGTAATGCTGTTCCACCGGTCGGTGCTCGAGAACATCCGCTATGGCAAGCCGGACGCGACCGACGAGGAGGTCCATGCGGCGGCGGAGGCGGCGGGCTGCGACTTCATCCCAGCGCTGTCGGAAGGGTTCGAGACGATCGTCGGCGATCGCGGCGTCAAGCTGTCGGGCGGCCAGCGCCAGCGCCTCGCCATCGCTCGCGCCTTCCTGCGCGACGCGCCGATCCTGTTGCTCGACGAGGCGACGAGCGCGCTCGACACAGAGTCCGAGCAGGCCGTGCAGCGGGCGCTCGACCGGCTGATGACCGGACGAACGGTGATCGCGGTCGCGCACCGCCTCTCCACGCTGCAGAACTTCGACCGCATCCTGGTCATGCAGTCCGGCCAGGTGCTGCAGGACGGACCGCCGCGGGTCATCGAAAACACGCCCGGCCCGTATCGGGATCTGATCCGGCGGCAGGCCTTCCAGGTGATCGAGACGCCGTCGCCGGAGGCAAAAGCCAAGGCTGCCTAAGCGCAGGTGCATCGGCGTTGACGCGGAACCGCCTCCGTCCGGGGGCGGCCCTCGTTTGACCCAAGCCGTCTGCCTTGCATTGTCTCGCGACGGCCATGCTAGACCAGCCGGCCGCCTATGCCTCCCGCTTGCGGGTCAGGGTGGAAGGGCTTCGACTTGTGGTGGGCTGGCTGACGGCCGTGCCGGGCGCCGCAGTTGGGCGGCTGCGGGAGCACTGGCGCGTGCGGCGGGCGCTATGAGCCTCCATCCTCAACGAGAGGGGTGGAGCTCACAGTCAATCTCATAAATAAAGTCGCGCTACACGAACGAGGGCATCACGGATCTTAGCCGACCGACTGCGGGCCTCGGGCTTGCCGTGATGATGCTGAGTTTAGCAGGGGGTGTAGCAGGGGCCTGCAGCTATGTGAAATCCGAGAATTTTGACGCGGGCGCGCAACCTGAACGCCTCAAGCAACTGCAAGAGCGAGTTAACACCGTTGAGACGGAGTACCGAGGAACTCAGAACACAAATCTCGCGTGTGAAACAACGGTTTGTTGCATTCGATAATTTCCTTTTCAGCAATCCAACGGCACATACAGACACTTAGCTCCAATGTGCAAATAGGAATGCAAACGCGCAAAAAGCCCTCGTGGACGCTTCCCTGAAACCGCCAAACCGCTGCCGACGAAGTGTGTGGAACTCGTGGAGGAAGCCAGGACGGGGGAGGCGAGAAACCGGAATGGGGACGACCTCCTGGGAGTCCGCTATCAGAGAAGAAGCACCGGGATTGATCGAGAAACTCGGTCGCAGCCAAGCTTTAAGATAGCTCCCGAGACGGAACGGGATGCTCGGATAACCGTGCCACGGCGAGGACGACGGGCCATGCGTGACGCGAACGCGGCAGAGGACGCGGTTCAGCTAGCAAGCCGGGCGTTGTCGCTTGCCTGGCAGAGTCCCGCGCCCTGCGATCCGGTGCGCCCGCCAATGAGGCGCATGGCCTTGACGCCGCCGATGCCGTGCAGCAGGCCATGATCGAGACGGCGCTGGCGTCGGGACGACGCGTTACGGGCCGCAAAGTCGGCCTGACCGCGCCCGCGGAACAGCTGCAACTCGGTGCCGATCAGCCGGATTGCGGGGTGCTGCTAAGCGACATGGAGCATGGCGACGGGATCGAAATCCCGCTCTCGTCCCCGATCCAGCCGGAGTTGAAGCCGAGATCGCCTTTGGCACTGAAGCGCGATCTCGGCATGGACATACCCGCGTTCGGCGAGGTGCTGCGTGCCGTCGCCCACGCCGTTCCGGCAATCGAGATCGCGGACAGCTGCGTGCGGGACTGGGGAATCTCGATCCACGATACGACTGCGGGCAATGCCTCGGCCGGGCTGTATGTGCTTGGAGGGACAGTACGGAAGCTGCAGCAACTCGATCTCAGGCTGTGCGGCATGGCTAATCGAGAACCGGGGCGAGCCGGTCTCGAATGGCTGCGGCGCGGGTTGTCTCGGCAATCCGCCGAACGCCCGGGCTTGGCTCGAGCGGCGCATGCGCGCGCTCGGTCAGCCGTTGCGTGCGGGCGAGGTCATCTTGACGGGCGCGCTCGGTCCTATGGCGCCGGCGCGGCCGGGCGAGGCGTACGAGGCGCGCATCTCGGGTCTCCCCAGCGTCGCCGCCGTCTTCAGCAGAGAGTGATCCGCATGGCCGAGATCGACGTCGCGCCGATGGCCGAGCGGCTGGACGAGGCGGCCCGCCGGGCACGGGCGACGCCTCAGCTCTCGCGCGAGGTCGCCTTCGGCCTCGAGGACGCCGACGGCGATCCAGAGGCAAGCATCGCGCGACGGATAGGGCGCGGCGAGCGGCAACTCGGCATGAAGATGGGCTTCACGAGCCGCGCCAAGATGGTGCAGATGGGCTTCTCCGAAATGACCTGGGGGCGGCTGAGGGATGCGATGCTGTGATGTGCAGACGCTCGGCCGTGTTCAGTTTTGGGTTCAGGGAGACGCATGATGCCAATCGTCCATATCACGCTCGTGGAAGGCCGCTCCACCGAGGACGTGCAGCGCTGCCTCAAGGCGGTGACCCAGGCCGTGCAGGAGTCGCTCGGGGCGCCGCCGCCGACGATCCGCGTATTCGCAACTCAGGTTCCGCCGGAGCACTACGCTATCGGCGGCCGCACGCGTCAGGAGATCGACCGCGAGAAGGAGGAGGGGGGGCCGGGCATGCTGGGGCGAGACAGGAACTGACACGCTTCCAGGCAGGGATCGTGGCCGTAGACCCGCTCCCAACCGGCTTCGCTCCCGAGATGAGGCAGTACGGCATTCGTATCCGGTGTGCCAAGGACGGCCTTTCATGCCGCGACCGTTCTGGAAGTCGTCGGGATGAGCCCACCCGTTATGAACAATGCTCAACCTTTACGGTAGCGAGGCGGAGGCGTCTTTGATCGGACAGAACTGGGTTCTTGCCTCGTTGCTGGCGTCGCAAAACCGGCCCGGTTTGTTGCGCGCGTTGAGCCGGCTGAAGGCCGGGCCCTATCGATATGACAAGCAGCAATGGGAGGACGAGTTCGCCTCGGGCGGCTGGGATTTCCTGCACAATTCGCTTGAGCGGCACCGCAACGCCGTGCTTGCCGGCTGCATCGACAGCTACGCGCCCGAAGGCTCCGTGCTCGAAGTGGGTTGCGGCAATGGCGGGCTGCATCAGGCGTTGCGACTGAACCGCCATCGTTCCTACCTCGGAGTCGATGTATCCGAGACCGCGATCGCCCGCGCGAACGAAGCGCAGGATGACAGGGCGTCCTTCACGGTGGCCCCGGCCGAGACGTTCGAACCCCCTGAGCACTTCGACGCGATCGTCTTTGCGGAGACACTGTATTACCTTGCCGATCCGGCGGCTCAAGCCGCCCGCTACGCCCGTTCCCTGAATCCAGGCGGGTTCCTGTTCGTCTCGATGGCGCTGTGTGGGCTGCGAGACGGATTATGGAAGCTCTCGATCTGGCAAGATCTGCGCGAACGCTTCGAGACAGAAAACGAAGTCGACCTGTACTTTCCCGGCAATGACCGCGCCGGGTCGGTCGCGTGGACGGTCAAGGTCTTGAAGCCGCGTCACCCGGCCTAGCCCATCATCGTGCTTCGTCGCGAAGCTTAGCCCCGCAGCAGACCCCATTGCCGCAGCGCATCGGCGAGGCCGGCCGCCTGGCAATCCGTCAGCGGCCATGCGCCCGGCGGGCGAACGTGGCCGCAATCGTCCCCGAGCAGCTGCAGCGCGGCTTTCACCACGGTGACATTGGTGCCGTTGTTCTCCTCGGCGCGCAGCTCCTCGAATGCGTTCATCGTCGCGATCAGCTTATTCGCGCGGGCGTAATCGCCGGCTTCGAGTGCCGCGTGAATCGCGACCGAGTGCTCGGGCCAGACGTTGATCAGGCCCGAGGTGAAGCCGCGCGCCCCGACGGCGCAGAGCGGCGGCGCCCAGGTCTCGGCGAGGCCGCCCACCCAGACGATCCTGGGGTCGGAGCGCCGGATCGCCTCGGCAAGCCGCAGCGGCGTGGGAGAGGCCCATTTCACGCCGGCGACGCCGGGGATGGCGCAGAGCCGCTCGATCGCATCGAGGCCGATATTGTCGTTGCGAAGATAGAGCACGACCGGCAAGCCCTGCCCGGCCTCTGCGACGCGGCTTACATACTCAACGACGCCGCGCGGCGACACGAACGGATCGGGCGGTTGATGTACCATCAGCGCCGCCGCCCCGGCCTCGCGGGAGGCGCGGGCCAGCGACAGGGCGTCGTTGATGCTGCGTCCGACGCCGGCGAGCATGGGTGCGCGGCCGTCGATTATCTCGCCCGCCGCGTGCACCATCTTCTCGGCTTCGGCCGTGGTGAGCCCATAGAACTCGCCGGTGTTGCCGTTGACCGTGAGAATGTGAACTCCGGCCGCGACCGCGCGATCGACGATCGGCTTCAGGCGTTTCGGCGTGACTAGGTCGTCCCGATCGAACGGCGTCACGAGAATGCCCGAGATGCCGGTCAGCACGTTGAGGAAGTTCGGGTTTGGAGATCTCATGGGCGCTGCTCCTGAAAACTGATGCGGCCTGCCGCTTGTTGCTTCGATGCGGTCGGTTTGCAAGCTCCCAAAGTCGTCAACCCTTGTCGATTTGTCTGACATGGGAGCCGACGAAGACGCAACTCTGACGCACGGTTTTGTGCGTTGCACAATAATGCTTTCGGGCTAAGTTATCGCCCATGACAAGAACTGGCGGCTGCCGCATTCACGACAGTGCGCCGGGTGGAAGCGTCCTCTTTTCTGGAGGACTTGGAATGTTCGCTACCGATAATCTTTCGACCGCGCTGAGCGGCACGCCGCATATTGTCGCGGGGTCCGGCGCGGGCCGGCTCGCCCGGCTCCGGGTCAGCATGAACGAGCGCCTTGCAGAGCGGCGCCGCCGCCACCGGATCGTGACTGAACTCAGCCACTACACCGATCGCGAGCTGGCTGACCTCGGCTTCAGCCGAGCCGATTTCCCGGCGATCGCGAACGGCACCTACCGGCGCTGAGCCAGCACCGGCCGGAGGGCGTGCTGCCACGCCCGCCGGCCTCTCGGCTAGCGCTGCTCGATCGACGTCGTGCCGAACAGACGCTTGAACTCGCGCGGTTGCGAGCGCCAGTATTGCTTCGGCGCACGCACCTCGGCGCCCAGCTCCGCGGCCGCATGCCACGGCCAGCGCGGGTCGTAAAGAATGCCGCGTGCAAGGGCGATCATATCGGCCTGACCCGAGGCAATGATCTCCTCCGCCTGTTTCGCCTCGGTGATCAGGCCGACCGCGATGGTAGGCAGGTCTGTGGCGCGCTTGACGGCGGCCGCGAACTCGACCTGGTATCCCGGCCCGACCGGGATCTCCTGCGCGGGCGTCAGGCCGCCGGACGAGACGTCCATGAACGCGCAGCCCCTTGCCTTCAGCGCCTCGGAGAATGCCACGGTCATGTCGCTGTCCAGACCGCCGGTCGCCCAGTCCGTCGCCGACACGCGCACGCCGACTGGCAACTCGGCGGGAACAACCGCGCGGACCGCTTCGTAAACCTCGAGCGGAAAGCGCATCCGGTTTTCAAGATTGCCGCCATACGCATCGTCCCGGTGATTGGACAGCGGCGACAGGAACTCGTGCAGCAGGTAGCCGTGCGCCGCATGCAGTTCGATCAGCTCGAAACCCGCGCGCACAGCCCGCTTGGCCGAGGTGGCGAATGCCTGCCGGACGGCGTCGAGACCGGCTGCGTCGAGCGATGCGGGAACCCGGTCCTGCGGCGTCTGCGGGACCGGCGAAGGGGCGACGCAAACCCACCCGCCTTCATCGAGCGGCAGCTGCGCTCCGCCGTCCCAGGGCGGCCGGACGGAGGCCTTACGTCCGGCATGGGCGAGTTGGATGCCGATCGGCACGGCGGATTCGCGGCGGATGTCGGCGAGCAGCCGGGCCAGCGCCGCTTCGGTCTCGTCGGACCACAGGCCAAGATCGGCCGGCGTGATGCGCCCGTCCGGGGTCACCGCCGTCGCCTCCGTGATCACCAGCCCCGCCCCGGAAAGCGAGAGATGACCGAGATGGATCAGGTGCCAGGTGGTCGGCTTACCTTCTTCGGCGGAATACTGGCACATCGGCGCGACGACGACGCGGTTCTGCAGCTCGAGGCCGCCGATGCTGATCGGTTCGAAAAGAGTGCTGCTCATGGGTGTTCCTTCCCGCGGCTGGACAGGGGCAGAACTACGGGACCGGCCTCCGGGTTTTTCGGAGCTCACGGGAGCGATCACGCGCCGAAACGAAGTGCGTGGCGAAATGGTCACAGACGCTTTCCGTTCTCGGAATCGTGTCCGCTGCATTGCAGCATCTTTAGTGGATCTTTAACCGTGGCAGTGCCATTGTCCCCTCGTGATGTTTCGGCATCACGTCTTGGACGTTTCCTCCCTAAACTTGGGTGGCCCCACAAAGGCCACCCATTTTTTTTGCCTGACCGGACGGGGGCGGCCGGTATTCCCATCACGCCCTAGCCGCCGTATGCATGACCCGCTTTGCCGTCAGCACGGAGCGCACGACTTGGACAAGCCGAAGGCGGCGATGCTCGCGGGGGCGGCGGTCGTCACCGCCCAGCTGATTGGCGGCCGCAATGGCCCAATGCCGGACCAGCCGCTAACGACCGCTTGGTATGCCGCCCTAAACAAGCCGGGTTTCACTCCGCCCGACGTCGTGTTCCCGGTCGCCTGGACCGCCCTCAGCGCGTTGCTGGGGTATTCGGGCTATCGGCTGCTCACCGCCCCGCGCACGCCCACACGTCGGCCCGCGCTCTGGGCCTGGAGCCTCAACCTGCTCGGGATCTGCACCTACTCCTGGCTGATGTTCGGCCGCAAGCGCCTGGGCGCGGGCCTCGCGGTCACGATCGGGATGGTCGGCAGCTCGTCCGCCCTGGTAGCGACGGCCGCCCGCGTACGGCGGGACGCCGCGCTCGCGGGCGTGCCACTGGTGGCGTGGACCGCGTTCGCGACCTTGCTCCAGGAGGAGGTCTGGCGGCGTAATCGCGGCAGCTCGCTTGCCAATGGCAAGCTGCGCGAGGCGGCGCTCGGCAGGCGCTAAGGCGGCGCTCCGTCAGCCGCGCTCCCGGAGAAGCGCCTCCACCACCTTGGCCTACTAGGTGTATCTTTGGCTCTGGATCGTTGCGGGCGTGATCTGGCTCTGGCGGAGCGTGGGCTCCATTTACGGCTGGTGCCGCCACAAGCTGCACGGGTCCTGGACCTTGAGCTCGATCGGGGTCTGGACCTGCGTGGCCGCGGCGGCGATCCTGTTCAACGGTCCCCTACTGGCACCCGTGTACGACGCCTTGATCCAGCCCGGCTAAAGGCGCCCTTGTGAGCCACCCAACCATCCACCTGGCCGACGGCGCCGAAGACCCGAAGCCCCGCCCGCCCTGGATCAGCTTCTCCCTGGCCTATGTCGCGATGCTGCCGATCGTGGCCGGGGCGATCGCCTCCTGGCTGCTGCACGGGGAGCTCACCCAGACGGTCGTGCGGGCCACGCTTCTCTGGGCGGGCGCGATCGTGTGCTTCCTCTCGGGCGTGCGTCGCGGCCTCAGCTTCCGGCAGGATGGCGGTCCGACGCTTGCGCAGATCCGCGACGATGCTGTGGCTGTTCCTGCTCGGGGTGGCCTCCCTGCTGGTGCCGTGGCGGCTCGCCGCCGCCCTGCTGCAGATCGCGGCCTATGCGAGCATGGCGGTGCTTGACCCCCTTGCCGCCGATCGTCGGGAGGCGCCCGTCTACTTCGCCCGCCTTCGCCCCGTGCATATGCTGGTGCCGATCGGGGCCTTGCTCGTTCTGCTCGCACGCATCGTCCTGTGAACGTGGCGGCGGGCGCTCCGGGGGGCGGCCAGCCTGGGGCGGAGGCACGGTCCGCGTAGAGCTCCTTCAGTGGAATGGCGGCGCCGATTTCAGGAAGTTGGCACTGCCTCCATCCCTTCGAGTTCCTCGGGTCGCCAACCCGACATTCGTCGCAGCACGGTCGTGGGGGACCGGTCTCCGGCGTGAGCAGCACTTACGCCACGACGGCCGAAGAGTTCCTGGTTTGGGAGAGCGCCCAAGCCGGTTCGCTACGAGTTCGACGTACTCAGCCCGTCGCCATGACGGGAGCGACCATTGCGGCCGACCGAGTTGCACGAAAAGGCTGCTTCTTGCGTTGGACCGGCGACTCATGATCGACCGATGGCAAGAAGCCGAGCTCGTCGCAGCCCCTGACGAGGCTGGTCCAAGCGCACGCCTGTGCTAAACGGTGCTGGACCGATCTCCGGTCGATCATCAGCCACCCGGAGCCGCCACAGACATGCCGCGACCCGATTTCGACGCGGAGCTGAAGGACGCCCACGGCGTCATTCTGTTCGACGGCAACTGCGCGTTCTGCCGCAATGTCGTGGGCCAGCTGCTGCGGCGAACCGCCGTGGAGTTGCGCGTCTGCTCGACCCGTTCGCCGCGCGGCGACGCCGCCGCGCGGGCGATCGGCGGCAATCCGGCCTATACCTTCGCGCTGGTCACCCCGGCCGGCGTCTCTCTCGGCGTGCGGGCCTATATCGAGATCCTGTCGCTCGGACCGAGCCTGTCCTGGCTCGGCCGGGCGATCGCCGCCATGCCGGCACCCGTCTCGGGCGGAGTGTACGACTGGGTCGCGGGCCATCGTCCGTTCATGTCGTCGATCCTGGGACGCGGGTCGCGCACGGCGATCCCGCCGGAGCGGTTCGTGACCGGCGGCGTCTAGATCAGCCGGAGGCGGCGTTCGCCGCGGCCCGAGCGCCCGCGGGTTCCTCCTCTTCGATGCCCTCCTTCGGCCCCGCCGGAACAAGCTGCCATGGAACCGAGACGACGCCGATATCGGCGCCGCCGAACCGGAGCAGCTTGGCGCGGAGGCGCCGCTCGCGGTGCCCATGCATCAGGTAGCCCCACCAGCTCCCCTCGACCAGTTCCGGTAAGACAACGATCACGCGCCGGCCGGGAAGGTGAGTCTCGATGTATTCGACGCCTTTCAGCAGGGGGGCGACGACGCTGCGGAACTGCGATGGGACGAAGATCAGGCGCGGCGCTGCCAGCCCCGCACGGCGGGCCGGTTCCTCAACGAACTCCTTCCATTCCTCTTTCAGTGTCGATTGCTCCTGATCTGCCTCCGGGCCTTCGAGCGCCGTCACATGCAGGGCGGTGATGTCGGGCGTCAAATGGCGCGCATATCCAATCGCATTGCGGGATAAC
This sequence comes from uncultured Alphaproteobacteria bacterium, assembly GCA_963777325.1. GTDB lineage: Bacteria > Pseudomonadota > Alphaproteobacteria > Acetobacterales > Acetobacteraceae > JAFAXA01. The sequence continues at coordinate 69,054 of CAVZQE010000002.1, forward strand.
CGATCCCAGCGCTTGATGGGAACGAGCGCGACCGGAGGCGTGCAATCGGACAGATCGGCCGCGCGCTGGCTTCCGGTCAGGATTTGGCGGTCGATCTCGTCGTAGTAGCGGCGGACCGCGCGCAGCAGAACCAGCGTGCAAGGGATGACGATGATCGTCAGCCACGCTCCTTCCGTGAACTTGGCGACGAGGATGATGCCGAGCGCGATGCCGGTCGCGATCGCGCCGCCGCCGTTGATCGCGAGCTTCGCTGGGCTGGCATAGGCGCGGGAACGGCGCGCGGCGGATTTTGGCCGCCGCATGGCGTGCCACCAATGCGCGGCCATGCCGGCCTGAGACAGGGTGAACGAGAGGAACGCGCCGATCGCGAACAGAGGTATCAGCCGGTCGGTGATGCCGCCGAATGCGGCCAGCAGCCCGCCGGAACCGATTGCGAGGAACAGCACCCCGACCGAATAGACGAGCCGGCGTCCGGGAATGGCGAAGGCGCGGGGGAGGAAGCCATCGCGCGCCACGAGGTGGCACAGGAGGGGAAAGCCGACGAAGGAGGTGTTCGCGGACAGGCACAGCACGGCGAGAACGCTGCCGATCGTGACGTAGTAGAACCAGTCCCGGCCATAGACGGCTCCGACGAGCTGCGACAGGACGCTCTGATAGCCGTCGCGTGACTGGTCCATCGCCGTGATCCCGTAGGCGTGCGCGAGATGCGCGATGCCCAGCAGCAGCAGCCCGAGAACGATGACGATGGCGGACAGCGTGCCATGCGCGTGCCGCACCGGCGGGTCGCGGAAGGCGCTGACGCCGTTGCTGACCGACTCGACGCCTGTCATCGCCGTACAGCCAGACGCGAAGGCGCGCAGTACGAGCCAGAGCGTCACGGCTTCGACGGCCTTCGGGGCCGGAGCGGGCGGGATCACCGGATGCGGATCGCCGCCCAGGACGATCTTGTAGACGCCGAAGGCGATGATGAAGCCCAGGCTGAGGATGAAGGTATAGGTCGGCACCGACCAGGCCAGCCCCGATTCGCGTGTGCCGCGCAGGTTCATGACCGTAATGGCGGCGAGTATGCCGAGGCAGAGAGGGAGCGTGTAGGCGTGCAACGCCGGGGCGGCCGAAGTGAGTGCGCCCACCCCGGCCGAAATGCCGACCGCCACGTTCAGCATATAGTCGACCATCAGCGCCGCCGCGGCGAGCAAACCGGCATTGGTGCCGAGATTTTCCTTGGCGACGACGTAGGAGCCGCCGTTGTTCGGATAGGCGGCGATCGTCTGCCAGTACGAGAACCACAGGATCGCGAGCAGGCCCAGGATGACCCACATGATGGGCTGGATCGCGCCGAGCCCGGCGGCGCCGGTGCCGGCGAGAACCGTCAGCGCCGCTTCCGGCCCGTACGATGCGGAGCCGAGGCCGTCCAGGCCCATCGCCGGAATGCCCGCGAACACGCCGAGCTTGCGGCCCTCCGCCTCCCGGTTGGCGACGGGACGGCCGATCAGAAGGCGGGCGAGGGACAGAGCCATGGCACCTCACGCTGCGGGGGTGATGGATCGCGGCCGGAGCCGTCCATCAACGCCGGCCGGGCGCCCCCGTCGCACCGGCTTTGTCCGCACGGGGCTGTTTGAGCGGGTGCGTCGCGGCTAAGCTGCCGTTTCCTCCAGGAACATTTGGATGCACTCTCCCGTCTCCTCCCGCTCCTCCGCGATCGGGAGCTATATCCTCTCCACCCGGCTGATCTTCCTGATCTGCGGCATCGCCATGGCGACCTGGGCGGCGCTCGTGCCGTTCGCGAAGGCGCGGCTCGACATCGACGACGCGGAATTGGGCGTTCTGCTGCTCTGCCTGGGTCTCGGCTCGCTCGTGGCAATGCCGGCGGCGGGTCTCCTGGTGCGCCGCTTCAGCCTGCGGACGACCCTGCTGGGATCGGGCATCCTCCTGTGCGGATCGCTCGCCTGCCTCGCCTTCGCGCCGACGGTCGCCGCGATGATGGTCGCAATCCTGGCCTTCGGCGCGGCGATCGGCTGCACCGACGTCGCCATGAATTTGCAGGCCGTGCTGGTGGAGCGGCAGGCGGGGCGGCCGATCATGTCCGGCTTCCACGGCCTGTACAGCCTGGGCGGCCTGGTCGGCGCCGCCGTCGCGAGCGGGCTGTTCAGTCTCGGTCTCTCGCATGTCGCCTCGGTTCTGGTGGTGGTCGCGGGGCAGGCTGCGATGCTGGCCGTCGCGGTCCCGCGTTTCCTCGCGACCGGTGGGGAGGGAGAGCAGGGCCCGTTCTTCGTCCGGCCGCACGGCATCGTCGTGCTGATCGGGGTGCTCTGCCTCATTTCCTTCCTCGCCGAAGGCGCAATGGTGGATTGGAGCGCGCTGTTCCTCACCTCCGAGCGCGGCGTCGATGCGGCGCAGGCGGGATTCGGCTACGCCGTGTTCTCGATCACCATGACCGGCGGCCGGCTGACCGGCGACCGCCTGGTACGCAGGTTCGGGCCGGAGACCGTGCTCATCCTGGGCGGCCTCGCCGCCGCCGGTGGATTCCTGCTCGCCGTCCTCGGCCCGACCGCATTCACAGCGCTGGCCGGATTCGCCTTCGTGGGCGCGGGCGCGTCCAACATCGTCCCGGTGCTGTTCAGCGCCGCCGGGCGGCAATCGGCGATGCCGCCGGGCCTCGCCATCGCCGCTGTCAGTGCTCTTGGCTACGCCGGGGTGCTGATCGGGCCGGGGTTCCTCGGCTTCATCGCGAGCCTCTCCAGCCTGTCGGTCTCGCTCGGCTGCCTGACGGCGCTGCTTCTCGCCGTGCCGCTCGCCGCGCCCGCCATCCTGCGAAGAGGGGCCTGACAGAGCCGCCACGACCTGTCAGGGTCCGGAAACAGCAAAGGGGAACGGATCGGGGAATGGCGCCGTTTCGGATCGGTCTCGTCGGCATCGGCACCATCGCCCGCGTGCAGCACGTGCCGTCGATCCGGGACAATCCGGATTTCGAGCTGGTGGCGACGTCCAGCACCAGCGGAACCCGCGTCGAAGGCGTCCCCCATGCCTTTCGCGACCATCGCGAGATGCTGGCGGGTGTGCCCGATCTCGACGCCGTCGCGATCTGCACGCCGCCCTCGACGCGCCACGCGATTGCCCGCGACGTCCTGCTGGCCGGCAAGCACGCGCTGCTGGAGAAGCCGCCCGCCGCTTCGACCGGCGCGCTGACCGACCTCGCGCGGATCGCGACCGAGACGGGGCGCGCGCTGTTCACCACCTGGCACTCGCAATACAACGAAGCGGTGGACGCGGCGGCGGGTGCTCTGCGCGGCGAGGCGATCCGGCGGCTCAGGATCGAGTGGAAGGAAGACGTGCGCGTCTGGCATCCCGGCGCGACCTGGATGTGGGACGCGGCGGGGTTCGGCGTGTTCGACCCCGGCATCAACGCGCTATCGATCCTGACGCGGATCGCGCCGCATCCGGTGTTCGTGACGGCGGCGGAGTTGTCCATTCCCTCCGACAAGCAGACGCCGATCCGCGCCGACCTGACGCTCGCGACCGGCCGGGACGCGCCCGAGGATCTGCGAGCGCTGTTCGACTGGGACCACAAGGGCGACGAGAGTTGGACCATCGCCATCGAGACGCAATCCGGGCGCCGCCTCGATCTGGAAGCGGGTGGCAGCCGGCTGCGGATCGACGGGGCGCTCGTGGCCGAGGGACCATCGGAGGAGTATCCCGCCCTCTACCGGCACTTCGCCCGGCTGTTGCGCGAGGGCCGGTCCCATATCGACGACGCGCCGTTCCGCCTGGTCGCGGACAGCTTCCTGCTCGGGCATCGCTCGCCCGTCGCGGCGTTCGGGAATTGAGCATGGCCGCGCCGCGCCTGATCGGCCTCGACTGGGGCACCTCGTCTCTCCGCGCTTTCCTGTTCGGCGACGGCGGCAGCGTGCTCGACTCCCAGGCCGCGCCGCTCGGCATCATGCAGGTGCCGGACCACGCCTTCGCCCAGGTGTTCGCGGACGTCGCGGGCAAGTGGCCGTCCGGCCTGCCTGCGATCGCCTCCGGCATGATCGGCAGCGCCCAAGGGTGGCGCGAGGTGCCCTATCATCGCGGCCCGGCTTCGCTCGCCGGCATCGCTTCAGGCTGCGTGCGGGTCGAAGCGGGCGAGGGCGTTTCGGTTTGGATCGTGCCCGGCATCGCGCGGGCGGGCAGCCGGCCCGAAGTCATGCGCGGCGAGGAGACGCAGATCTTCGGGGCGCTCGCGCTGCGGCCGGAGCTTGGGCGCCAGGCGCTGTTCGTGCTTCCCGGGACGCACAGCAAATGGGTCGAGGTGCGGGACGGGCGCATCGAGGGCTTTCAGACCTTCATGACCGGCGAATTGTTCGCGGCGCTGCGGCAGCACACGATCCTCGGCCGCCCGGCGCAGGAGGCCGGTGGTGCTCCGTCCGGAGACGGGGCCGCGTTCAGGCGCGGCATCGAGACGGCGCGCGGCGGAACCCAGGGGCTGGCGCCGCTGCTCTTCTCGGCCCGCACGCTCGTGCTCTCGGGCCAGATCCCCGCGCCGGATAGCCTCGACTACCTGTCCGGCCTGCTGATCGGGGACGAGTTGCGGGCGGCCCTGCCTGACGACGGACGGGCGCTGGCGCTGATCGGCGACAAGGCGCTGTGCGACCGCTATCGTCTGGCGATGGCCGCGTCCGGCGTGGCCGAGGCGCCGGCCATCGCGGGCGCGACCGAGGCCGGGCTGTGGCGGGTTGCCGGGGCGGCGGGCCTGACCGCTCCGCCGGCCTGAATGAGCCGGCCTGAACGAGAGGGAGTGACGCGCCCGATGATCCGGTCCTACCTCGCCCGCCTGCCGCTGATCGCGATCCTGCGCGGCGTGACCCCGGACGAGGTGGTCGCGGTCGGCCGCGCTCTGGTCGCGGAGGGATTCGCGGTGATCGAAGTGCCGCTGAACTCGCCGCTTCCGGTCGAGAGCATCCGCCGGCTTGCGGACGCGCTCGGGCCGGACATCCTGGTCGGCGCGGGAACCGTCGCTTCGCCCGGTTCCGTGCGGGAGGTCGCGTCCGCCGGCGGCCGGCTGATCGTCATGCCGCACAGCGACCCCGCCGTTGTGCGCGAAGCGAAGGCAGCGGGTCTGGTCTGCACGCCGGGCGTCGCGACGCCGACGGAGGGGTATGCCGCCCTCGCCAATGGCGCGGACGCGCTCAAGTTGTTTCCGGCGGAAGCGATGCCGCCACCGGTGCTGAAGGCGTGGCGCAGCATCTTCCCGCCGGACACGGCGTTCCTGCCGGTCGGCGGCATCACGCCCGAGACGATGGCCGGCTATGTGGAAGCGGGGGCGGCGGGCTTCGGCCTCGGCTCCGCGCTGTACAGGCCGGGACTGAGCGCGGACGCCGTCGCCACACGCGCTCGCGCGTTCGCCGCCGCGTGGCGCGGTCTGTCCCGGGCATGAAGTCCGGCCCGGCAAGGTCCGGCGTAGAGAAGGAAGCGAATGAATGAAACCGGCTGTCCTCGGGGTGGGCGCGCTCCATCCCATGTTCGTCGAGCATATCGAAGGTCCATACGATCTCGTCACCATCGCCGACGAGAAGGAATTCGAGCGCATCGCCGAAAGGGCCGGCGACATCCGCGCCATCGCCGCGACCGGCAAGTCGCGCGTCCCGGCATCGCTACTTGAGCGCTTGCCGAATGTCGGCGTCATCTCCGTGTTCGGGGTCGGTTACGACGGCATCGACACGGCGGCCGCGCGCGCCCGGGGCGTCGCCGTGACCCATACGCCGGACGTGCTGACGGACGACGTCGCCGATCTCGCGATTGGGCTGATGCTCGCGGCGGCGCGCAAGATCGTGGCGGCGGACCGGTTTGTCCGGGCGCGAAAATGGCCGCAGGGAAAATTCGAGCTGGGCACGAAGGTCACCGGCCGGCGGCTCGGCATTCTCGGCTTTGGGCGCATCGGGCGCGCGATCGCGCATCGGGCGCAGGCCTTCGGCATGTCGATCGCCTACGCGCAGCGGACGCGCGACGCCTCGTCGCCGCATCAATATCATGCTTCGGCGCTCGAGCTTGCGCGCGAGGTCGATGTGCTGATCGCGATTTTGCCGGGCGGCGAGAGCACGCGCGGCATCATCGACGCCGCCGTGCTGGAGGCGCTCGGACCGGAGGGATTGTTCGTCAATGTCGCGCGCGGCAGCGTCGTGGACGAGACGGCGCTGGTCGAGGCGCTCGCCTCGGGCAAGCTCGGCGCGGCCGGTCTCGACGTGTTCGCGCACGAGCCGGACGTGCCCTCCGCGCTGCTCGGCATGGAGAACGTCGTGTTGACGCCGCACATCGGCAGCGCCACCCTGCAGACGCGGCAGGCAATGGCCGACCTGGCCTTCGCCAATCTGCGGGCGCATTTCGCGGGCGAGAACTTGCTCACGCCTGTCCCGGCCTGACCGCGCGACCTCAACACGGGAGAACGATGATGGCGGCTCCGACGAGGACTGTTCTTTTGACGGGCGCATCCGGCGCTCTCGGGCGCGTGCTCGCCCCGCGGCTCGCGGCGGCGGGCTGGACGTTGCGTCTGTCCGACATCGCGCCATTTCCCGATCCGCTGCCTCCGCGCGCGACGTTCGAGGCCGCGGATCTGTCCGACGAGGCGGCGGTGGAACGGATCACCGATGGCTGCGGCCTGATCCTGCATTTCGGCGGCATCTCGACCGAGCATCCCTTCAAGACCGTGCTCGGGCCGAATATCAGCGGCGTCTATTACATCTACGAGGCGGCGCGGCGGAACAAGGCGCGCGTGGTGTTCGCATCCTCCAACCATGCGATCGGCTTTCACGAGCGGAGCGAGATCCTCGACGCGGACTGCGCTTTGCGACCGGACAGCTTCTACGGGCTGTCGAAGGCGTTCGGCGAGCTGGTCGGGCGGCTGTACTGGGACAAGCACGGCGTCGAGACCGTCGCCGTGCGCATCGGCTCGTCGTTCCCGGAGGTGAAGGATGCGCGGATGCTCGCGACCTGGCTCTCCTACGACGACCTCACCTCGCTGATGATCGCCTGCGGTACCGCGCCGCGCGTCGGCTGCGCCGTGATCTGGGGCGCGTCCGCGAACGAGCGCAGCTTCTGGGGCGCGGACCAGCGCGCTTCAATCGGCTGGGCGCCGAAGGACAGCGCCGACAAGGAGGCGGAGCGTGTTCGCGACAAGGTGACGGACGATCCCGTGACCGAGCGCTATCAGGGCGGCGGCTACGCCGCGATGGACTACTCCCGTACCGAACCGTCGCCTGGTTCGCTGTTCGGGTAGACGATCGAGAAGGCGAAGACGGCGTCCCGCGTCAGGCCGAGGCGATGCGGGCGACCTTGGGAAGTCGCCCGATAGCGAGCGCCCGCTAGTCGTTGGCGCGCCGCAAGGCTTCGCACACGGCGTCGGTGACCTGCTTCGTCGTTGCCTTGCCGCCGAGATCCGGCGTGTGCAGCGAAGGGTCCGCCGTCACGCGTTCCACGGCCTTCATAAGCCGGTCGGACGCCGGTTTCTCTCCCAGGTGATCCAGCATCATGGCGGCGGTCCAGAACGTGGCCACCGGATTGGCCACGCCCTTGCCGGTGATGTCGAACGCCGAGCCGTGGATCGGCTCGAACATCGAGGGCGAATCCCGCTCGGGGTTGATGTTCGCGGTGGGCGCGATGCCGAGCGAGCCGGCCAGCGCCGCCGCCAGGTCGGACAGGATGTCGGCGTGCAGGTTGGTCGCGACGATCGTGTCGAGCGTCTGCGGCTTCATGACCATCCGCATGGTCATCGCATCGACCAGCATCTTGTCCCAGGTCACGTCGGGGAACTCCCGCGCGATTTCGGCCGCGATCTCGTCCCACATCACCATGGCGTGGCGCTGCGCGTTGCTCTTCGTGACCACGGTCAGCAGCTTGCGCGGGCGTGACTGGGCCAGTTTGAAGGCGTAGCGGATGATCCGCTGCACGCCGGGCCGCGTCATCACCGAGACGTCCTGCGCCACCTCGATCGGCAGCCCCTTATGCGCGCGCCCCCCCACGCCGGAATACTCGCCCTCCGAGTTCTCGCGGACGATCACCCAGTCGAGTTCCGGACCGGACACGTGACGCAGCGGGCTCGTGATGCCCGGCAGGATGCGGGTTGGGCGCACGTTGGCGTATTGATCGAGCGGCTGGCAGATCGCGAGACGCAGGCCCCAGAGCGTGATGTGGTCGGGAATGTCGGGCGCGCCCACGGCGCCGAACAGGATGGCGTCGAAGCCGCGCAGCTGGTCGGCCCCGTTCTCCGGCATCATCACCCCGTGCTTCTTGTAGTAGTCCGAGCCCCAGTCGAAATCCTGGAAGTCGAGCTTGAAGCCGCCGTCGCGCTCGGCGCAGACCTTCAGGGCCTCGACGGCGGCATCCACGACCTCCGGGCCGATACCGTCTCCGCCCATGGCGGCGATTGTGTAAGTGCGCATGTGTGTTCCTCCTGGTTGATAGAAGCTTGACTGGAAACCTGCCCCTCTCGGCCGAGAGGGGCCTCCTGCCTTGCCTAAGCGGCCGCGGAGCGTGCGGGCGCCCGGCGGCGCAGCGAGAGCGTGAACAGGGTCGCGGCGAGCAAAGTGAAGGCGGACACCATTAGCCCGAGCGTGAAGCTGCCCGTCATCTCCCGGGCGTAGCCGATCAGGGTCGGGCCGAAGAAGCCGCCGAGATTGCCGATCGAGTTGATCGCGGCGATGCCGGCGGCCGCCTTGCGGCCCGACAGGAATTCTGGCGGCAGGGTCCAGAAGGGCGGGCGCGCGGCCATGACGCCGGCGATGGCGACTGAGAGACAGACCATCGTCCATACCGGATGCCCGCTTACGGCGGCGGCCAGGCCCATCCCCAGGCACCCCAACCCGCAGGCCAGGGCGACGTGGTTCAGACGATCTCCCGAACGATCGGAGTAGGTGGCCCACAGCATCATCGTGCCGATGGCGACGGCGTAGGGAATGGCCGCGACGAGGCCGACCTCGAGGTTGGTGAGGCCGAAGGACTTGACGATCTGCGGTAGCCACAACTCGATTCCGTACAGGCCGGTGGTCAGGCCGAAATAGACGAGCGCCAGCCGCAGCACGTTCCAGCTCATCAGCGAGCGCAAGACGTCGGCGAGACCGTGGTCATGCGCGCCGCCGCCGGCGGAAGCCGCATGGTCGGCGTCCATCTCGCGGGCGAGCCACTCCCGTTGCTCTTCGGTCAGCCACCCGGCCTGGGAGGGGCGGTCGGTCAGGAAGCGGAGGACGACGATGCCGAGCAGCACCGACGGGATTCCCTCCAGGAGAAACATCCATTGCCAGTTCTTCAGACCGAGGCCGTGAAGCTGGAGCAGGAAGCCCGAGAGCGGGGCCGCGATGAAGCTCGCGATCGGGATCGCGGTCATGAAGCCGGCGGTGACGCGCCCCCGATAGCGCCTCGGGAACCAGTAGGTGAGATAGAGGATGATGCCCGGGAAGAAGCCGGCCTCCGCCACGCCGAGCAGAAAACGCAGGGCGTAGAAGCTGTTCTGCCCGGCGACGAAGGCGAAGCACGCGGCAAGGATGCCCCAGGTGATCATGACCCGGGCGATCCACCGGCGTGCGCCGACGCGCTCGAGGATCAGGTTGCTCGGCACCTCGAACAGGAAGTAGCCAATGAAGAACAGGCCGGCCCCGAACCCGAAGGCCGATGGCGACAGACCGAGATCCGCGCGCATCGAAAGCGCGGCGAACCCGACGTTGATCCGGTCGATGAAGGCGATCGTGTAGAGCAGGCATAGAAACGGCACGAGTCGCAGCGCGACCTTGCGCATGGTCGTTTGTTCGAGCGTGTTCTCCATCATTGCCTCCATCCGTGGACCGTTGTTCACGCCGGCTTGGACCGGCTCGGCTGCCCCAGCCCTGACTGTCAATGTCGGTTACGCGCCAAATTCCATACAAGATGAAATGGGCAATACGAGGCATGCCCAACTCTGTCAACGTCTAATCTCAGCTTGTATGGAAGCTGGCGCGGGGTAAGCTCCGGTGCGAGTTGGCCGTCGAGGATCGACCATGCTGGATATGCGGAACGAAGGCGGCGCCCAGGCGCAAAAGCCGTCCCTCGTCGGGGGCGCCTACGAGGCCCTGAAGGAGGCCATCCGCAACAACGTCTTCGCGCCGGGCTACCAAGGCTCCGAACAGGAGATCGCGTCCCAGCTCGGCATGAGCCGAACGCCGGTGCATGAGGCGATCATCCGCCTGCAGGAAGAAGGCCTCGTCCGCGTGTTACCGCGGCGGGGTGTCGTGGTGTGCGCGATCTCGCCGGAGGACATGCGGGAGATCTACGAGGTCATCATCGCGCTCGAGACCGCCTCGGCTGAGTTGCTGGCCGAAAAGCCCGCAGATGAGCGCCGCCCGATCGCTGAGGAACTCGATGGGGTGAACGCCCGCATGCAGTCGGCCCTCGCGGCCGACCAGCTGGTCGAGTGGGCCAAGGCGGACGAGCGCTTTCACCAGCTCCTGGTGGAGCGCAGCGGCAACGGGCGCCTCGCGCGCATGTTCCACACGATCATGGACCAGTCCCACCGCGCCCGAATGCTCACGCTGCGGCTGCGCCCGAAGCCAACCGCGTCCACGCGTGAGCACCGGAACATTGTCGAGGCCATTCGCAAGGGCGATGCGTTCGCGGCCCGGGAACGCGCGCGGCGGCATCGCGTGGCCGCGCGCGACCAGATCCTGCCGCTTCTGGCCCAGTTCGGAATGAGACATCTCTGAGCTGGCCTCGCCGCTTCTCGTGAGAGACTTACGGCGGCGCTGGCTCCAGCATCTGCGCGAGAGCCGCGCGCATCGTGTCGCTGGAAATCGCGAACAGGCCGCCATACGGCTGGCTCAGGTCGAAGATTACGAACATCACGCTGGTCAGCGACAATGAGGCGATGGCGAGCAGCATGACCACGAATCTGTTTCGCGGCGCGCTCAGGCCGAGGCTCGCGAACACGATCATCAACCAGAATACCAGAACCCAGTAGAACGGCGCGGAGATGGCTTGTCTTGCATCTTCGATGACCGCCAGACGGGCTGCGAGCGCCGTGCGGTAATCGCTGGTGCATTGGGCGAGGATCTTGGCATGGAACGGGTCCGGAGGATCAAGGCGGTCGATTTCAAGACCGATGCCGTTCAGCAGCCCCTCGAGAACGGCGCTCGGGCCTACGAGCGGCATGTGGGACGTGTCGGGATAGGTCACGCCCGTCGGCCGTGACTCCGAAGGCCAGGTGCTCGCGATCACCGCGGCGGTGTAGCTCCGAAGATTCTGCTGGGCGGCCTCGGTCTGCGGGCCATAGTCGCGGAGACACTGATCCAGCTGGCTGAGATGCATCGCGTATTGGCCGCGAGAGCGGTCCGCATGGTCATACGTGTCCTTGGCCGAGGCGGTCAGCAAGCCGAGCACGAGGGCGGCAAAGGTTACGAGCATGCCCGTGATGAGCTGCACGATCTCTATCGTTTCGCGGGCACGATGAGCAGCCCGGAGACGCGGCTGAATCCAAAGCCCGGCGGCCGCGCTGGCCCAGAGCAGCAGGAACACGCAGAACGCCGAGAGCACGTCGTTCATTGCAATGGGCCGCCGCGCGGTTCGGCCGTCAACGCGTCCGCACCGGATGATCGAGGCCGCTGACCATCGCCGCCATACGCCGTCGCGCCGGCGCGAGATGGGCGAGGCCCGGGATGAGGAAGCGGCGGAGCAGCCCGATTGCGTTCGGCTGGCCACGCGCGAGCGCCGTCAGCTTCTCAATCCGGCCGACCACCCTCGTGTGAACGCCGTGCCGGAGATGCCCGTAGTCGGCGAGACGGCCCATGTCCCCGTCGAGTGCGTCGGCCGCGCAATCGGCGAAGGCGTAGGCGTCCTCGATGCCGAGATTCATGCCGCGCGCCGCGATCGGAGAGTGGATATGCGCCGCGTCGCCGGCCAGCATGACCCGTCCGACCGCTTCGCGGGAGGCGACCCGATGCGCGATGTGGAAGTTTGAGCTCCATTCGATCTCGCCGCGCCTCACGCCGGGCGGCAGGTAATCAAGCGGCTCGCCCATGTCGCCCAGCACGCGCCAGAGTCCCGGCCGGATCGCGATCATGAAGACGAGGCCGCGCGGCACGAAGGAGATATGCGCGCGGTCGAGATCGAGCGGGTCCTCGAGCCGGAGGTCGTAGAGCGGCCAGGTCTCCGGAAAGCTCGAGCCCTCAAAGGGGAGGCCGAGCGCATGCCGCACGAGGCTGTGCGCGCCGTCGGCGGCGAGCATGAGCGGTGTGCGCATCGTCTCGCGCCGCCCGTCGGCATGCACGAGGACCGCATCGACGCCGTCGTCGTCCTGCCTGAAGCTCTCTAGCGCCACGCCCCGCTCCGGCGCGAAGCCGCGATCATAGAGGGCGTGCGTCAGCATGGCCTCGGTCCGGGCTTGGGGCAGCACCGAAAGCCGGTAGTGCGGGTGCGCATCCGCGATATCGAGGCCGGCGAGCGGCTTCCAGTCTTCGTAGAAGCTGATCCCTTCGAGCGGCCGCGCCTCCTCCAGCATGTCCGACGCGACGCCGGATGGCGTCAGCAGATCGAGCGTGCGCGGATTGACGACCTGGGCGCGGGAGGTGGCGCTCGGCGCGGGCGCGCGATCGACGATCCGGCACGGGATATCCCTGGCCGAGAGGAACAGGCCGGCGGCCAGACCGGTCGGACCGGCGCCCACGATCAGGATGTCCGACGAGGGCTCGGCCAAGGCGTCTCTCCCCGCGATCGCGTCGCCCGATTGTAGCAACGATCGCGGAGCCGCATAGGCGGTCTGGCAGGCTTGCCCCGCTTGGCGTTGACGGGCGCGACGGCCGCTCCGACAACCGCGCGTATGGCCGGGCCGCCTTCTTCCTGGATTCTGAGCGAGCAGTACGCGGGCTTGCAGGCGCAGGCGCTCGGCCTCGCCGACGCCGCGTCGCTCACGCCGGATCTGCGCGTGCTCGCCCCGCGCGCGCCGTGGGCCTGGGTTCCGGCGGCGCTCTGGCCGGCCCCGCTGGCCGCCGTGCCGTCGCGGGCGCTTGCCCGGCCCTGGCCCGACGTCGTCATCGGCTGCGGCGGCGTCGCGGCGCCGATCGGGGCGGCGCTGCGCAAGCGGGGGCTGCGCTCCGTGCATGTCCAGCACCCGCGCATGGACCCGAGGCGGTTCGACTTGGTCGTGGTGAACCGGCACGACGAGCTGACCGGGCCGAACGTCGTCGTCACCCGCACCGCCCTGCACCGCGTCACGCCCGAGCGCCTCGCGGAAGCCGCCCGTCTCTGGGCGCCGCGCCTCGCGCATCTGCCGCGCCCGCTGGTCGCGGTGCTGGTCGGCGGCACCAACGGCCGCTTCCGGCTGGATGCGCCGGTCGGACAGGCGCTGGCGGCGCAACTCGCGGAGATGATGCGCGCCGACCGTGTCGGGCTGGCGCTCACCCCGTCCCGCCGGACCGATCCCGAGGTCCGGGCGGCGCTGGAGTCCGAACTCGCGCCGCTCGGCGGCTGGATCTGGGACGGGACGGGGGATAATCCTTACTTCGGCCTGCTCGCGCTGGCCGACGCCTGCGTCGTCACGATGGACAGCGTTTCCATGGTGTCCGAAGCGGTCGCGACCGCCGCCCCGGTGCTGGTCGCGTCGCTGCCGGGCCAGTCGCGGCGGATCGGCCTGTTCGTCCGGGGGCTGATCGGGGATGGCCGCATCCGGCCTTTCGCCGGGCGGCTCGACATATGGCCGGTGCGGCCGCTCAACGATACGCAGGCGGCGGCCGTCGAGATGCGCCGCTGCCTCGGGTTCTAACGGCAGGGGAAAGCGATGCTGCAGATCCAGACCTTCGACGCAAGGCAAGGCGGCAACGTGCTCTACAAGGCGCTCGCCCATCCGCTCGCGGCCCAGGCGGTGGCGGCGCTGTATGCCAGGCTCGCCGACGCCGGGCCGGTCGTGCTGTACGATCCGGACGGCATCGCCGACGCGCTGTTCGCCCTCTACCCCGACGCGCCGCCAGTCGAGGCGCTGTTCGTCCACGACGTGCTGGCGGTGAACACCCGCCGCGCGGGCCTGATCGCGCAGCCGCTGACCGACCTCGCCGGCTCGGGCGCGCGCACGGTGCTGGTCGCGTCGTTCGACGCCGGACGGATCGCCGGCCGCATCGCCCACATGTTGCCGGAGGGCGCCGAGGTGGTGACGCTGGATGCGGCGCGGCTACCCCCCGAGCTGCTCACGAATCGTCGCAAGTATCTGGACAAGCTGAACTTCGCGACGAATTTCGTGTTCTTCCGGGATGAGGGCGGCCTTTCGACCCGGTTGGTCACCGCGAACTACTGGTCGAGCTATGGCGCAAGCGAGGTCCGGCTGTGGCTGCGGCTGTTCGACGCGGCGGGCCTTCCGCTCGCGACCTGGGAGGAGCCGGTCGCGGCCGGGACGGGCGGCATCTCGATCGACAGCCGCGAGATCCGCGCCCGCTTCGGCCTGCCCGCCTTCACCGGCCAGCTCTTCCTGCACGCGATCGGCGCGGCCGGGCACGACATCGTGAAATACGCGCTCGATACCTATGCGACGGACAACGGCGCGAGCCTGTCCTGCACGCACGACGCCAACGCCTGGCCGTCTGACCGCTACGCCGGCCTGCCCGCGCCGCGTCCGGATGAGCAGGTCGTGCTGTGGGTCCAGAACAGTCACGCGGTGCCGATCCCCTCCGGGACGGTGGCGCTCGACCGCATGGGGCAGGGTGCGCCGGTGCCGCTCGGGCAGGAGATCGGACCGTTCGCCACGGTGGCGCTCGACGTCGCGACCCTGCTCCCCGATCTCCACTGGCCGGCGCAGATCGAGATCCGGGCCGGGCGGCACATGGTCCGGCCGCGCTACGAGGTCACGCGCGGCGAGCGCACCCGCATCGCGCATGTCAACGTGGAGCGTGCGGATCTGAAGCCGGACCCAGTGATCCCGGCGCTGCCGAAGCAGCTCGGGCGCGGCTTCCTGCTGCCATTCCCCGTGATGCCCCGCGCGCGCTTCCGCACGCTCGTGCAGCCGACGCCGATGGCCGAAACGCAGGCGACGCTGCCGTTGCGGCTCGACGTGTTCGATTCGGACGGACGGCAGATCGGGGAAAGGTTCCTCGGCTGCCTGCCGCGCACATTCGACCTGGCGGTGGACCTCGACGACCTGCTGGGCGCGGGCGACGGGCAGGGCCATGCCGAGCTCGTCTACGACTTCCGCGACGGCGGCGAGGCGGATGGCTGGATGCACACGCTCGTACGCTACGAGGACCGCCACTCCGGCCATGTCGCCGAGACGAGCTTCGGCGCGCACATCTTCAACACGGCGATGACCTACAAGGACGAGCCGCAATCCTATTCCGGCCCGCCGCCGGGCCTGTCCACGCGCCTGTTCCTCAAACTCGGCGATCGGCGCCGGCGCAGCTTCGCGGCCCTCATCTACGCCGCGTCCGCGCCGTGGCTGCCGCGTTCGGCGACGACGCTGCTGCTGCACGACGCCGAGGGAAAGGTGATCGCGGAGGCGCCGGTCTCGATCGCGTGCTCGGGCTCCGCCATCGTCTGGCCGCACGAGCATTTCAGCGCCGAGTTGCTGGAACAGGCCGGCCCGACCGGCTACGTGCTGATCCGCGACACGACCTGCCGCCTGTTCGGCTATCACGGCCTGATGGACGATGCTGGCGGCTTCTCGCTCGACCACATGTTCGGGTTCTGACGCGAGGTTCGATGCCCGTTCGCGAGATACCGGAGCGGATGCAAGCGGCCTGGATCGACCAGCTGGGACCGGCCGAAAACATTCGCTACGGCGAGCTTCCCGTGCCCGCCTACGGTCCGACCGACGTGCTGGTGCGGGTCGAGGCCGCTTCGGTCAATCCGGTCGATCTGTTCGTCCGCTCCGGACGGTACCGGACGCCGCTTGCGTTTCCGTTCGTGGTCGGGCGCGATCTGGTCGGCACCGTCGCCGCGCGGGGTCCGGGGGCCTCCTCCTTCGCCGTCGGCGCGCGTGTGTGGTCGAACAGCCTCGGCCACGCTGGGCGGCAGGGAACCGCCGCCGAATATGCCGCCGTCTCAGGCGACCGGTTGTATCCCTTGCCGGACGGCATCGATCCCGTCGCCGCCGTCGCGGTGCTGCATCCGGCGGCGACCGCGGATCTGGCGCTGACGACGCACGCGAACCTGCTCGCGGGCGAGACGGTCTTTGTCGGCGGGGGTGGCGGCAATGTCGGCGCCGCCGCAATCACGCTGGCGGCGCTGGCCGGGGCGCGCGTCATCGCCTCGGCCAGCGTCAGGGACCACGAATACTGCCGCGCGCTCGGCGCGGCGACCGTGATCGACTATCGCGACCCGGATCTGCCCGGGCGTGTGCGCGAGTCGGCGCCCGGCGGAGTTGATGTTCACCTGGACACGTCGGGACGCCAGAATCTGGAAGTGGCGGTCGATCTGCTCGCCCGGCGCGGACGCGTCATTCTCATGGCCGGTTTGGGCGAGAAGCCGCCCTTTCCGGTCGGGCCACTTTACACCCGCGACGGACGCGTGCTCGGCTTCGCGATCAGCAACGCGGGCGTGGCCGAGCTTGCCGCCGCCGCCGCGCGCATCAACGCGCTGCTGGCGAGCGGCTCGCTCCGGCCCCGCCGGACCGAAACGCTGCCCCTCTCGGCGGCGGCGGAAGCGCATCGCCGCGTCGAGGCTGGCCAGACGGGCGGTGCCCGCCTCGTGCTGGTTCCGGATCAAGCGCGAGGCTGAAAGCCGGGCGTTCGGGATTTGAGCCGCCGAACGTTTTCGGCAACTCACTTCAGTGCCGCCGCTCGACACACCGATGGCGCGAGCGACCCGTCTGCATTCATTACTCGCGGAGCGGCCTTGAGCGGTCTCGCTTGGGCCAGCTTGCCGGACCAATCATAGTACACGAAACGTTCACGCGAATGCCTTTTGTGCCAGTGCTATTGGACGGTTCCTCGCCCAAGCTTTGCTCCAATGTGAGTCGCTGATCAATGAATCGCCTCTGGCTCGTCCGTCTCGGGAAAAATGGAGAGTTCGAAGCCGATGCTCTTGATCGGTCGCTCCTGTCGATCGGTTTTAATATGACAGCCGACCTAAGTGCGGCAAAGAACCGGGACGCCATTCTCGAAATCGTCAAGCAAATCCACCCCGACGCTAAGCCAGGCGCGCAGGCTAATTTCGCTGCACAAGTAAATCAGTTTGTCAATGCCATGGCGGTGGGCGACATCGTGGTGTCGCCTCTGAAATCGCTTTCCCGGATCGGAATCTGTGAGGTGACGGGGCCTTACCAGCAGTTGGCGAAAGGCTATCCGGCGCGTCCTGTGAGATGGTTGACAAAGGAGGCCTCGCGGGACGCCTTCAAACAGGATCTGCTTTATAGTTTCGGCGCCATCATGACAGTGTGCGAGGTGAAGCGGAACGATGCGCTGCAACGAGTCCTTTCCGTAGCAAGGAGTGGTCGCGATCCTGGAGATGGCGCTGCACCCGGCATACCCGCGAAAAGTCAGTCACTTAGTTCAGCCGAACCTGACGAGCCGTATGTCATGGCGAGCCTCGAACAGATCGCCCGTGATCAAATCGAGCGGCGCATTTCAAGTGTTTTTTCAGGTCACGAGTTTACAGGTTTAAGCGCCGCGATCCTAACGGCTCAAGGATATGAGACTCATATGTCCCCTGCGGGACCGGATTCTGGCATCGACATTGTCGCCGGTCGTGGCGCTCTCGGATTTGACTCACCGCGCCTGGTCGTGCAGGTGAAGTCAGGAGATATCAACGCCGATCAACCTACGCTTCAAAGCCTACTCGGTTGTGTTCAGGATGCTCATGCTGAGCAAGGCCTTCTCGTAAGTTGGTCGGGATTCAAGCCCACCGTCCGCAAACGCACGAACGAGCTATATTTTCGTGTCAAACTCTGGGGGCGCGAGGAAATCATCAGTGCGCTTTTTAGCATTTACGATAAGCTGCCTGAGGGAATTCGTGCGCAACTACCGCTTCGCCGCACCTGGACACTGGTGCCGGAGGACGAGGAAGGTAACGCATAAGCGTCTCTTGCAGAGCGCCTCGACCGGCTCGCGCCGGTTCTCGACGTTGGTGGCTGGCGCGTGGTGAAGCTCGATGCGGATCAGTCCGCCGCCCCGGGGCCTCGACGACGTCGATCAGTAGCGGGTGGCTCAGACTGGTTTTCGCGGTCATGCGGCCGGGTAGCATGGGGCGGGCGCTCGGGTAAACGGAAGCAGGGTCTTCTCGCCTGGACACCCCGTTGCCGGAGCGCCTAAAGACGGCCGCGTTCCTGCGGGGTGGCACGGCATTCGATGAAGATCCTACTGACCGGCGGTTGCGGCTTCATCGGCTCCGCCGTCATCCGCCATCTGATCCGCGCGACGGGTCACCACATCGTCAATCTGGACAGGATGACCTACGCCGCCTCCGAGGAGGCGCTGGAGGAGGCGCGGCACGATCCGAGGCACACCCTGATCCGGGCCGACGTCGCCGACGGAAGCGCGCTTGGAGAGATCTTCGCCGCCCACCAGCCGGATGCGGTGATGCATCTCGCGGCCGAGAGCCACGTGGACCGCTCGATCGACGGCCCGGCCGACTTCATCCACACCAACCTCGTCGGCACCTTCGCGCTGCTGGAAGCCGCCCGCGCCTACTGGCTCGGGCTGGACGCAGGACGGCAAAAAGCCTTCCGCTTCCACCACATCTCGACCGACGAGGTGTTCGGCGCGCTCGCGCCCGGCGATCCGCCCTTTACCGAGAGCACGCCCTACGACCCGCGCAGCCCGTATTCGGCCAGCAAGGCCGGCTCCGACCATCTGGTGCGCGCCTGGCACCATACCTACGGCCTGCCGACCATCGTCAGCAACACGACCAACAATTACGGGCCGTGGCAATTCCCGGAGAAGCTGATCCCGCTTGTGACCCTGAACGCGCTTCACGGACGCGAACTGCCGGTCTATGGCGACGGCTCGAACCAGCGCGACTGGCTCTTCGTCGAAGACCACGCCGAAGCCCTGGTGCGGGTGCTGGAGCGCGGCGAGCCGGGCGGCACCTACGCGATTGGTGCGCGGCAGCCGCGCACCAATCTACAGGTGGTCGAGGCGATCTGCGCCTTTCTCGACGCGCGGCGGCCCGATCCGGAGGGGGAGCGGCGGCGGCTGATCCGCTTCGTCACCGATAGGCCCGGTCACGACTTCCGCTACGAGATCGACCCCGCCCGCACGGAGGCGGCGCTCGATTGGGCCGCCCCGCACGATTTCGAGCGCGGCCTCGCCCGGACCATCGACTGGTTCCTGGCGAACGAGGCGTGGTGGGGGCCGATCCGGGCGCGGCGCTACGCCGGCCAGCGCCTCGGCCGCGCCCAAGCATAAGGATTAGCGCGTGAAAGGCATCATTCTCGCGGGCGGCTCCGGCACGCGCCTGCACCCGATGACGTTGGCGGCGAGCAAGCAACTCCTGCCCGTCTACGACAAGCCGATGGTCTACTATCCGCTGTCCACGCTGATGCTGGCCGGCATCGCCGACATCCTCGTGATCTCGACGCCTGAGGATCTGCCGCAGTTCCGGCGCCTGCTCGGCGACGGCGGCCGCTTCGGCGTGCGCTTCGCCTTCGCCGAGCAGCCCAAGCCGGACGGAATCGCCCAAGCCTTCCTGATCGGCCGCGACTGGATCGGCGGCGCGCCCTGCGCCCTCGCGCTCGGCGACAATCTGATCTTCGGCGATCATCTCTCGGCCATGCTGCAACGCGCCGCCGCGCGGCCGGAAGGCGCGACCGTGTTCGCCTACCAGGTGCGCGACCCGGAGCGCTACGGGGTCGCGACCTTCGATGCTCAGGGCAGGGCGCTCGATCTCGTCGAGAAGCCCGCTTCCCCAGTCTCGAACTGGGCGGTGACGGGACTCTATTTCTACGACGCCCGCGTGACCGAGATCGCCGCCGGCATCCGGCCCTCGGCGCGGGGCGAGCTCGAGATCACCGACCTCAACCGGGTTTATCTGGAAGAGGGAAGTCTCGGCGTCGAGCGGCTGTCGCGCGGCTATGCCTGGCTGGACGCCGGCACGCCGGACAGCTTGCTGCAGGCGGCGACCTTCGTGCAGACCATCCAGGCGCGGCAGGGCATGCTGGTCGGCTGCCCGGAGGAGGTCGCCTACCGCATGGGGTTCATCGACGCCGCCCTGCTCCGCCGCCACGCGCTCGGCCTCGGCAAGACCGAACTCGGCCGCGTGCTGCTCGAACTGGCCGAGGGTCAGCATCAATGAAATCCGAACGCCTCGCCATCCCGGACGTGATCCTGGTGACGCCGCCGCGCCACGGCGACGCGCGCGGGTTCCTCTCCGAGACCTGGAAGCAGGGTCCGTATGCCGAGATCGGGATTCCAGGCCCGTTCGTGCAGGATAACCACGCATACTCCGCCGATCGCGGCGTGGTGCGCGGTCTGCATCTGCAGATCGACCCGCACCCGCAGGGCAAGCTGGTGCGCGCTATTCGGGGCGCAATCTTCGACGTCGCCGTGGACGTGCGGCATGGCTCGCCCACCTTCGGCGAGCACGTCAGCGCAGTTCTGAGCGCGGAGAACTGGAGCCAGCTCTGGGTACCGCCCGGCTTCCTGCACGGCTACTGCACGCTCGAGCCGGATTGCGAGGTGATCTACAAGGTCACCGGCCTCTATGACCGCGCCGCCGAACGCGGCGTGCTGTGGTCCGACCCGGCGCTCGGCATCGCCTGGCCGGTCGACGGCGAAGAGGCGATCCTGTCGGACAAGGACCGCGTGCTGCCGCCCTTGCGCGAATGCCCGGTGTGGTTCCGGGCGTGAGGCCGCTGCTCGTCGCCGGCGGCTCGGGCCAGCTCGCGACCGCGCTCCAGCTCGCCGCGACCGATCGCGGCATCGCGGTGCGCCGCGTCGGCCGGCCCGACTTCGACTTCGACCATCCGGCGAGCATCGGGCGCACGCTGGACGAGGCCCGTCCCGCCGCCGTCGTCAACGCCGCCGCCTACACGGGGGTCGATGCCGCCGAGACCGACGCCGAGGCGGCGTATCGCGCCAACCGGGACGGTCCGGCGGAGCTGGCCCGGCTGTGCGCGGCGCGCGGCCTGCCCCTCATCCACGTCTCGACCGACTACGTGTTCGACGGGACCAAGGGCGCGCCCTATCGCGAGGACGACCGGACGAATCCGCAGGGCGTCTATGGCGCGAGCAAGCTGGCGGGCGAGGAGGCCGTGCTGGCGGCCTGCCGCTCCGCCATGATCGTCCGCACCTCCTGGGTCTATGCAGCGACCGGCAAGAACTTCCTGCGCACGATGCTCGGCGCGGCGCAGAAGACGAGCCGGCTGCGGGTCGTCGCGGACCAGCTTGGCTGCCCGACCAGCGCCGATGACCTCGCGCTCGCGATCCTCGCACTCATGCCGCGTCTGCCAGACGACCCGGCTGCACGCGTCATCCATCTCGCCGGCACCGGCTCGACGAGTTGGCATGGCTTCGCGACCGCTATCTTTGAAAGCGCGGGCCGCTACGGGATCGCGCCGCCCACGATCGAGGCGATCGCAACGTCGGACTGGCCGACCCCGGCCAAGCGCCCCGCCAACTCCCGGCTGGATTGCAGCCTCGCCGCCCAGCGTCTCGGCGTGACAATGCCGGCATGGCGGCCGAGCCTCGACCGAGTGATCGATGAGGTCTACAGCGTCGGCGCGTAGTCCGGCCGCCAGCCGCAGGCCGCGAGTGACGCGCGCATGTGCCCGGGCGACGCCGCCGAGGCCGAAAGTGGCGGGGTCAGCCGGAGCGTGAGCGAACGCGCGAGCAGATGCAGCCCAGGCCCGCCACTGCCGTAGAGCGCGTCGCCGAGGATCGGACAGCCGAGCACCTCGGCGCAATGCAGCCGGATCTGGTGCGTGCGCCCGGTCCAGGGCCGCAGCTGCAGCCATGCCATTCCCGGCGCGCGGCCTAGGACCGTCCATTCCGTCGCGGCGCTCTGGCCCGCCGGGTCGAGCGTCATGCGCCAGCCGCCCGGACCCGTGCGGCGCAACAGGGGCGCGTCCGCGAAGCCGCTTTCGCCCAATGGGCCGTCGCGCACCACCGCCCAGTAGATCTTCTCGGCGCGTCCCGACGCGAACTCCGCCTGCGCCGCGATCAGGGCCGCGTGCCGAAGCGCGATCAGCAGGCAGCCGGATGTATCCGCATCCAGCCGGTGGACGAGCCACGGACCGGTGGTGCGACGGGTGAGAAGCGGGAAAAAGGTCTCGACGCTCGGCCCCCCGCGCGGTCCCGCATGCACCGGCAATCCCGCGGGCTTGTCGAGCACGACAAAGCGGCTGTCGCGAAACAGGACCGGCGGCGGCGTCAGCGCCACAGGCTGACGAGCAGCGGCACGAGAATGGCCGTGATCAGGCCATTCAGCGCGAGGCCCAGGCCCGCGAACGTGCCCGCCAGCTCGTTCACCTGAAAGGCCCGCGCCGTGCCAAGCCCGTGCGCGGCGAGGCCGGCCGCGAAGCCGCGCGCGCCGTAGTCGCGGATACGCAGCAAGTTCATGAGCGGCGTCACGAGGACCGCGCCCAACACGCCCGTCAGCATCACCAGTACGGCGGTGAGCGTCGGCAAGCCGCCAATGCCTTCCGAAATCGCCATCGCGATCGGCGCGGTGACGGATTTCGGCGCGATCGAGAGGATCGTCTGCCGCGACGCGCCCAGCATCCAGGCCACCGCGACCGCGCTCAGCGCCGCGGTCAGCGATCCGCCCACCAGCGCCGCCAGCATCGGCACCAGCATGCGCCGCACAAGCGCGGCTTGAGCGACCAGCGGAATCGCGAGCGCGACCGTCGCCGGGCCGAGCATGAAATGCACGAACTGCGCGCCGGCGAAATACGTCTGGTACGGCGTGCCAGTGAGCTTAAGGACGGCAACCAGGATCGCAACCGAGATCAGCACCGGGTTTGCAGCTGGGGTGCGGTGCAGCCGAAGTGAGATTTGGTCGGCAAGCACATACGCCGCCAGCGTCGCCGTGAGCCACAGCAACGGCGTGGTCGAGAGATAGACCCAGAGCTCGAACGAGTGCATCAGCGCTCCCTTCTGGGCCCGAGCCGCCGCGCGACCGCCTGGAAGGTCAGGGCCGTAACCGCGAGCGTCGCGACGGTGGAGACGAGTACCGCCGAGCCGATCGCGACGCCTTCCGAGAGGAGGCGCGGCAGATGCTGCACGATGCCGACGCCCGCCGGCACGAACAGTAGCGACAGGTGCCGCAGCAGCCCGGTCGCGGTCGGCTCGACCGCATCTCGCACCCTGACCGACGATGTCGCCGCCGCCGCGAGCAAGACGAGGCCCAGTACCGGACCGGGAATCGTGAGCCCGAGCAGGCGCGTGGCCGCTTCGCCCAGCAATTGCGAGCCGAGCAGCATGAGCAAGGCGATCAGCATTCCGGGTTTCTCCTATGTGCGCGGCCGGCACCGGTCCGCGAGCAGCGCGGCGACCGCCCCGGCGAGCATCAGCAACGCCATCGGGCGCGCGGTTCCGTCATCGAGCAGCCCGACCAGCAAGCCGCTCGCGGCTCCGAGCAGGAACTGCAAGGTGCCCATCAGGGCGGTCGCGGTCCCGGCCTGCGCGGGGTGGCGGGCCAGCGCGCCGATGGTGGCGTTCGGAGTCACGAAGCCGAGGCTGCTCATGAACACGAAGATCGGCAGGGCGATGGCCCAGAGCTGCCGCAGGCCCACGAATGCCACGAGGCTGAGCACGGCGGCGGCTGCGACCGCCACCCACGATCCGGTCCGGAGCACGCGGGAGAAGCCAAAACGGGGCAGGATGCGGGCGTTGACCTGCGACGCGCCGATATAGCCGGCCGCGCACAGCCCGAAGATGATGCCGTACTGCTCCGGCGCGAGGCCGAACATCTGGATGTAGATCGGCGGCGAGCCGCTGATATAGGCGAACAGGCCGAACAGGGCGAAGCCGCCTTGCAGCGCGTGCGTGATGAAGCTGCGCTCGACCGCGATCGTGCCGAAGCGGACGATCAGCTCGGCCGGCCGGAGGCGCTGCCTGTATTTTGGTGGCAACGTGTCCGGCACCAGCAGCCCGACCAGCAGCATGCAGAGCGCGCCGAAAGCGGTGGTGATCCAGAAGATGGCTCGCCAGCTCGAGACGGCGAGAACTATTCCGCCGAGGGTGGGCGCGAGGATCGGCGCCGCGCCCATGACCAGCATCAGCTGCGACATCAGCCGGGCTGCTTCATGCCCATCGGCCAGATCGCGCACGATCGCGCGCGGGATGACCATGCAGGCGGACCCGCCGAAGGCGGCCACCGCCCGCGCGACGGTGAGCGCGGCAAGGTTCGGTGCGAGCGCGCAGGCGGCCGAGGCGGCCGTGAACAGGAGCGCGCCGGCCAGCAGTGGTCCGCGCCGGCCGAACCGGTCGGATAGCGGCCCCTGCATCATCTGCCCCGCCGCGAGCCCAGCGAACCACGCCGCCAAAGTGATCTGCGCCGTTCCAGCGGGGCGGTCGAACGCGGCTTCGATCTCCGGGAAGCCGGGCAGGTACATGTCGGTGGACAGCGGACCAACGGCGGACAGGACGCCGAGTAGCAGCGGCAGCCACCAACGAACAGGCATCTGCCCTTCTCGCAGCACTTCCCGGGCGTGCCAACCCCGGCTTGTGGCGCGCGGCCGCGACCGTGGTATGTGCAATCACAGGGATCGAAGGAGGCCAGGATGGCGGGTGAATGGGTGCGGGTGGCGTCGGTGTCGGATGTCGCGAAGAGCGAGGTGATCGGGGTGCGGGTCGGCGACCGGGACGTCGCTCTCTGCCGCACGCAGGACGGAACGCTGCACGCGACCGACAATGTCTGCACGCATGAATACGCCAGGCTCTCGGATGGCTGGCTGGAGGACGACGAACTCGAATGCCCGCTGCACGCCGGAAAGTTCGACGTCCGCACCGGCAAGGCGCTCTGCCCTCCGGTCGAAGCCGACATCGAGGTGTTCGAGGTGAAGACCGAAGGCCGGGATATTTTCGTGCGCGCGCCCTGAGGCGATGCGCCTGAGCCGGCCCGGCCGGGACCGACCCCGACCGGACGCGCTCAGCCGAACTTCCCGTCAGGCGGCCTTGCGGTTGACACGGCTCTCGGCGAGTTCCGTCAGCTTCTTGTCGGTCGCCTTCTCCTCCTCGAGCGTCTCCGAGAGCACCTGGGCGCAATCGGACCGGCCGAGCTGCTTGGCGAGGGCGATCAGTGTGCCGTAGCGCGTGATCTCGTAATGCTCGACGGCCTGCGCCGAGGAGAGCATCGCCGCGTCCAGAACTTCCGGATCGGAGACGTCGCCCATCACGTCCTTGGCTTCCTCGATGATGCCGTCCATCGCCGCGCAGGTCACGCCCTTCGCCTCCTGGCCGTGCATCTTGAACACCTGCTCCAGCCGCGTGATCTGGTTGCGGGTCTCGTTGAGATGCTTTTCGAAGCCCTGCTTCAGCTGCGGGTCGCTCGCCTTCTGGATCATCGTCGGGAGCGCCTTCGTGATCTGGTTCTCGGCATAGTAGATGTCCTGCAGCGTATGGACGAACAGGTCGTCGAGCGTCTTGATCGGCTTGCTGAACATGCCCATGGCACCCTCCTGGTGGTTGTCGTCGTCGTGAGATCAGAGCGCGGGCCGCGGCGTTTGGTTCAGATGACAATTGGCTCAGACGATAAGGAGTTGAGGGTAGGATTGCCGCAGTGCCGGCGGTTCCGTATCGTAGGCTCTTGGGGAGCGGCATGGCCCAGCAGCAAACAGGCGCATCATCTCCGGCCGTAGGCCTGTTCGTGACCTGCCTGGTCGATGCCATCCGTCCGGAAATCGGCTTTGCCGCGCTGCGGTTATTGGAGGAAGCGGGCTGCCGCGTGGACGTGCCCGAGCGGCAGACCTGCTGCGGCCAGCCCGGCTACAACAGCGGCGCGACCGAGGCGGCAATCCTGCTCGCGCGGCAGTTCGTCGATGCATTCGAGCGGTTCGAGCACGTCGTCGTCCCATCCGGCTCCTGCGCCGGCATGATCCGGCATCATTACCCCGAAATGCTCACGAGCGATCCAGGCTACGGCCAGCGCGCGGCGGCGGTCGCTTCTCGCACCTTCGAGATCATGGACTATCTGCACACCATCCGCGGCTTTCGCCCGCGCGGCCGAAGCCTTCACGCGAGTGCGACCTATCATGACAGCTGCGCTGGATTGCGGGAGCTCGGCATTCATGCGCAGCCGCGTGCGATGCTGGCGGCGATCGGCGGGCTGGAGCTGCGCAAGCTCGAGGGCGACAACGTCTGCTGCGGCTTTGGCGGCACGTTTTGCGTCAAGTATTCCGCGATCTCGAACGCGATCGTCGACGAGAAGGCGGCGGCGATCGAGCGGACCGGGGCCGACCTGCTGCTCGCAGGCGACCTGGGCTGCCTCATGAACATGGCGGGCAAGCTGCATCGCCGGGGCGCACGGACGCGGTGCTTTCACGTGGTCGAGGTGCTGGCGGGCATGGCTGGCGGCCCCGCGATCGGCGAGGCGCGCCGGTGACGCATCAGGCGGGCACCTCGGAGACATTCAAGGAGAACGCCCGGGCGGCGCTCGCCGACGCCGTCCTCAAGGTCGCGATCGACCGCACGACCGGCACGGCCGAGCGGAAGCGCGCCGCCGCCATTGCGGAGTTCGCGGAATTCGACGCGACGCGCGAGCGCAGCCGCCGCATTAAGGACCACGTGATCGCCAATCTCGAGCACTACCTTCTCGCGTTCGAGCGCAACGCCCACGCTTCCGGCGCCAAGGTCCACTGGGCCTCGACCGCCGGCGAGGCGTGCGAAATCGTTGTCCGCATCTGTCGCGACGCCGGGGCGAAAATCGCCACGCGCAGCAAGTCAATGCTCGGGGAAGAGATCGGCCTGCCGCATGCGCTGGGCGAGGCCGGGATCGAGCGGGTCGAGACCGATCTCGCCGAGCACATCATCCAGCTCGCGGACGAGCGGCCGTCGCACATCATCTGGCCCGCGATGCACCGGACCCGCGAGCAGATCGCGGTGCTGTTCAAGGCGCGGCACCGCCAGCCGCCGAACGCCGACGAACCGGGCGCGATGGTCGAGAGCGCGCGCCGTGAGTTGCGCCAGAAGTTCCTTTCGGCCGATGTCGGCATCGCCGGCGCGAACTTTCTCGTGGCCGACACGGGCGCGGTCTGCACCGTCACCAATGAGGGCAACGCCGAGCTGACCACCACGCCGCCGCGCGTGTTCATCGTCACAGCGGGGATTGAGAAGCTCGTGCCGTCCACGGACCACGCGCTTGCGTTGCTGCGGGTGCTGGTGCGGTCCGCGACCGGCGGCGAGCTGACGCAATACACGACGTTTCATTGCGGACCGAAGCGGCCGGGCGACGCGGACGGCCCCGAGGAGATGCACATCGTGCTCGTCGATAACGGCCGCACGAGGATGCTGACAAACGGTCTGCGCGAGATGCTCCGCTGCATCCGTTGCGGCGCGTGCATGAACCATTGCGTGGTGTATCGGCAGATCGGCGGGCATGCCTACGGCTCCACCTATCCCGGCCCGATGGGCGCCGTCCTGACGCCGGTATTCGAGGGGCTGGAGCGGTCGCGCGACCTCGTCCACGCCTGCACGATGAACGGGCGATGCCAGGAAGTCTGCCCGGTCATGATCCCGCTGCCGACCCTGTTGCGCGGCTGGCGGGACAGGAGCTGGCGGGAGGGGCTGGAGCCCGCGTCCGTCCGGACGGGCATCGGACTATGGAGCTTCCTCGCCACCCGGCCCGCGCTCTACAGGGTGGCGAGCAGCGCCGGCATCCGCGCCATGCGCCTGTTCAGCCGCGCAGGCTGGGTCCGGTCCATGCCGTTCGCCGGCGGGTGGACGGCGTACCGCGACCTTCCCGCGCCGGCCGCGCGTACCTTCATGGAGCAATACCGGTCACGCCGGGGTCCGGCTTGACGGGGGCGCGCGCGCAGATCCTGGTGGCCGTGCGTCAGGCGCTCGGCCCACCCCAGCCGCCCGATGCCGTGAAGGCGGAGGCGGACGCGCTGCTCCACGAGCCGCAGCAAATTCGTCCGCGCCTGCCGGACCGCAATCTCACGGATGTATTCGCCGAGCGCATTTCGGCGCCGAAGATCGGCGCCACCGTCGAGCGCGTGTCCGGCCTCGCCGCGTTTCCAGGCGCGGTCCGGGCGTATCTGCGGCAGCACAGCCTGGCCCCGTCAGCCGCCCTACAGCCCTCGCCTGACCTGAAGGAACTCGACTGGACGGGCATCATGCTGCGCAAGCGAATGGCGCCCGATCAGGAAGCGGGCATCGGAATCGCCCGGTTCGGCATCGCGGAAACCGGATCGCTCGTCTTCCACTCGGGACCGGACACGCCAGTGCTCTTCAACTTCCTGCCGCTGCACTCCATCATAGCGGTGCAAGAAGGACGGATCGTTCCCTATCTGGAGGACTACGCCGCCTTGGCCGAGAAGGCTGGACCGCCGCCCCGGAACGTCAACATCATAACAGGCGCGAGCGGCACCACCGATATTGAAGGAAGCTATGTCCGCGGAGCGCATGGCCCGGGCTTCCTGCACGTCGTCATTGTCAGCGAGCCGATTTGACAGGGCCGGGAGCTTGGGGGCGTTATTCGCCGCATCTTGGGAGCGGCCAAGCCGCAGAGGGGAACAGACACATGGAAGATGTCGTCATCACGAGCGCGGCGCGCACGCCGGTCGGCTCCTTCAACGGCGCGCTCAGCGGACTGCCCGCGCACGATCTCGGCAAGGTCGTTATCGACGAGCTCCTGAAGCGGTCGCAGGTCGACGCGAAGGAGGTTTCTGAGGTCATTCTAGGGCAGGTGTTGACGGCCCTCGCCGGCCAGAACCCGGCCCGCCAGGCGGCGATCGCGGCAGGCATCCCGGTCGAGAAGACGGCGTACGGCGTCAACCAGCTCTGCGGCTCCGGTCTCCGCTCGGTCGCGCTCGGCTTCCAGGCGATCCGCAACGGCGACAGCGACATCGTGCTCGCGGGCGGGCAGGAGAGCATGAGCCAGGCACCGCATGCCGCGCATCTGCGCAACGGCGTGAAGATGGGCGAGCTCAAGATGCTCGATACCATGCTGCGGGACGGGCTGTGGGACGCCTTCCAGGGCTACCACATGGGTCAGACCGCCGAGAACGTCGCCGAGCAGTACCAGATCGGCCGCGAGCAGCAGGATGAATTCGCCTTCGACTCGCAGCGCAAGGCGGAAGAGGCCCAGAAGGCGGGCCGCTTCAAGGACGAGATCGTTCCCGTGACGATCAAGGGCCGCAAGGGCGAGGTCGTCGTCGCCGAGGACGAGTATCCGAAGCATGGCACCACGACCGACACGCTGAAGAAGCTCCGTCCAGCGTTCGACAAGAACGGCACGGTGACGGCGGGCAACGCCTCCGGAATCAACGACGGCGCGGCGGGCGTCGTGCTTATGTCCGCCAGCCGTGCGAACCAGCGCGGCCTCAAGCCGCTCGCGCGCATCGTCTCCTGGGCGACGGCCGGCGTCGATCCGAAGATCATGGGCACCGGGCCGATCCCGGCCAGCCGCCTGGCCCTGGAGAAAGCCGGCTGGAAGGCGGGCGATCTCGACCTGATCGAGGCCAACGAGGCGTTCGCCGCCCAGGCCTGCGCCGTGAACAAGGATCTCGGCTGGGACACGAGCAAGGTCAACGTGAACGGTGGCGCGATCGCGCTCGGTCATCCGATCGGCGCCTCGGGCGCCCGCGTGCTCGTGACCCTGCTGCACGAAATGCAGCGGCGGGACGCGAAGAAGGGACTCGCCACGCTCTGCATCGGCGGCGGCATGGGCATCGCGATGTGCGTCCAGCGCGACTGACGTGATCTGATGACGGCCGTGACCGAACCGCCGGTCGCCCTGTGCTTCGACGTGTTCGGCACGGTCGTCGATTGGCGGTCCGGGGTCGCCCGCGAGGCCGAACGGCTGCTGTCGCCGTTCGGCCTGTCGCTCGACTGGACCGGCTTTGCGGATGCCTGGCGCGCCCGCTATCAGCCCGCGATGGGGGAGGTCCGCGCCGGGCGGCGGCCGTTCGTGACGCTCGACCGGCTGCACCGGGAGAACCTTGATCTCGTGCTTGCGGGTGCGGGCGGGGACGACGTGCCAGACGGCGCGCGGGCGGAACTGACCCTCGCCTGGCATCGGCTTGATCCCTGGCCGGACGTTCTCGACGGGCTCGCCCGTTTGCGCCGACGCTACATCCTGGCGCCGCTCTCGAACGGCAACGTCCGCCTCATCGTGGACATGGCGCGGCGCGCAGGTCTGCCGTGGGACGTCGTGCTCGGCGCCGAGATCGCGGGCGCGTACAAGCCTTTGCCGCAAGCCTATCTGCGCGCGGCCGAACTTCTCGACCTGCCGCCGGCAGGCTGTGTCATGGTCGCCGCCCATAACAGCGACCTCGCGGCCGCGCGCGCCCAGGGCTTCCGGACGGCCTTTGTCGCCCGACCGGAAGAGCACGGTCCCGGCCAGACCACGGATCTCGCGCCCGCGTCCGACTGGGACTATGTGGCGGCCGATCTCGGCGCGCTGGCGTCGGCGCTCGGTTGCTGATCGTCAGACCGTCCGGCCGCCATCCACGGGCAGCAGCACGCCCGTGATGAACTCGGAGTTCCCCGGACGCGAGATAGAGCGCGGCGCGCGCGATGTCGTCCGGATGGCTCAGGCGGCCCAAGGGAATGGTCGCGATGAAGCGCGCGCGGTTCTCCGGCGTGTCCGGCATGCCCATGAACTGTTCGAGCAGCCCCGTTTCTCCCATCACCGGGCAGATGCAGTTGACGCGGATGTTCATGGGCGCGAGGTCGAGCGCGAGCGACTTCGAGACCACGTTCACGAACCCCTTGGTGCCGTTGTACCAGGTGAGGCCAGGCCGGGGCCGCAGCCCGGCGGTCGAGCCGATATTGACGATCACCCCGCCGCCTTGAGCCTGCATCAGCGGCACGATGGCCCGCGTCGTGAGATAGATCGACTTCACGTTCACCTGTAGCAGCCGGTCGAACGTCGCCTCGTCCACCTCGGAGAGCGGCACGTTGCGATGCGTGATCGCGGCGTTGTTGACGAGAATGCCGGGCGGGCCGAACGCCTCCACCACCCGCGCGACCGCCGCCGCGACCTCAGCCCCCGACGAGACGTCCGCGCCGACGGCGATCGCACCCGTTCCGATCTCGTCCGCGACCCGCCTTGCGGCATCCTCGCGGATGTCGAGCAGCGCAACCCGCGCCCCCTCGCGGGCGAACAGCCGGGCGATGCCCTCCCCGAACCCGCCCCCGGCCCCGGTCACCAGCGCGACTTTCCCGTCCAGTTTCATGCCGTCCCCCTGCTTGTTGCTTGCTTTCCGCAACAGTATGAACCCGCACATGTTCCCGCCAGACAGATCCCGGCCGAACTGGATCGTGACGCGCCGGCTCGTGGAAGCGTGGTGGCGGGACCGGGGACAGTTCTCCCGGACGAAGATCCCGCGCACCTGTCCGATCTGCGGGTATCAGGGCGTCTTCGCGAGCGTCGGCCGTCCGTCGCGATGGGACGTGCGCTGCTTGCAATGCGGCAGCCGGGAGCGGCACCGGCTGGCGCATCTCTGGGTCACGGAGGGCGGCGGGAACAAGCTCGCGGGCAAGCGCATCCTGCATTTCGCCCCGGAAAAGACCGTGCTCCGGCAGATGCGTGGCAACCCGCTCTACGAGACGGCCGATCTGCAGCAGAAGGGCGTCACCCACCGTCTCGACATCACCCGCACCGGCCTGCCGGACGCGAGTTACGACGTCGTCATGGCGCACCACGTGCTGGAGCATATCGACGACGACCGCGCGGCCATGCGCGAAATGTTCCGCCTGCTCAGGCCCGGCGGGTTCGGCCTTGTCAGCGTGCCGATCAATCCGACGCGGGAGGAAACATACGAGAACCCGGCCATCGCCACGCCGGAGATGCGCTTCGTGCATTTCGGCGGCGAGGACCACAAGCGCTATTACGGCCTCGACTTTGCCGGACGCCTGACCGACGCTGGCTTCAAGGTCGAGACGTTCCGCATGCCGCCGGATCGCGAGGTCGAGTACGGGCTGCTGCGCAACGAGTGGATCTACATCGCGCGTAAACCTTGATCCCGGATTGGTCAGCGTCGCCCCAGAAAGCCGCCGCCGAGCAGCCGGTTGAGGCCGATGACGATGCAGACCGCCAGGGCATGCACGGCAAGGTCCGTCCCCGTTGGGTCGAACGGGTGGAAGAACGCGAGCAGCGTCGCCGACGCTCCGGCCGCGCTCAGTCCCGCGAGCGCCGTTGTCAGGCCGGGCCGCAGCGGGCAGGCCTGGCGCAGCATTGCGAGCATGAGAAGCGAAAGCGGGACGGACACGCCGACGATGAAGTAGAGGCAATGCCGCTCCTCGGGCATCGATGGGTCGTGCGCGGCGGGCAGCGCCCACGCGCGCAGACAGCCCAAGCCGCTCGCGCCCAGCCAAAGCAGCAAAGCGGGTAGCGGCAGCCAGGCCCAGCGCGCCCCGCCGCGTCCGGGCACGCTCGTCTCGAACGCGGCTGCCGCCGCCAGGATCGCGGTCAGCGCGGAGCCTGCGACCGCAAGCCACATGTCCGGCTCCGCCAGCAGCCGTTCCCGTACGGCGTGCAGATTGGCGACCTGCGACAGGACGAGGGCCACCATCGCCACGACCGCGACCCATGCGGCTGCCCGGAGCATGGGCGGCCTCAGGGGGCGGACGGGCCGGAGATCGTCCGCAAGCGCCGCGATCAGCTTCGCCTGGGCAGTGGAGTCAGACATCGCCGCCGGACCTCTCGCCCAGGCGGAGGCGAAGGGATTTGATGGCGCGATGCAGGCTGACCTTCAGGGCCACCTTGCTGCGTCCGGTCGCGGCCGACGCCTCCTCCAACGTCTCGCCGCCGAGCGCGAGCCGCTCCACTGACAGCCGTTGCGCTTCCGGCAGGGCGGCGATCGCCTCCGCGAGCCGGCGTGTTTCGCGCGGCCGGTCGAGCGCCTCCGCCGGGTCCGGCGTCTCGTCCGCGGCGCCGTCATAGGCTGCGGGGGCGTGGATCTCCCGCCCGGCCCGCCGTCCCTGCGACCGGAGCCCGTCGATCGCGCGCCTGCGGGCGATGGCGCGCAGCCATGGCAGGAATGGCCGCCCGGGATCGTAGGTCGCGCGCGCCCGGTGGATGGTCAGCAGCACCTCCTGCACGACGTCGTCCACCCGGTCCGGCGGCACGCCCTGGCGGCGGGCGACGGTGGCGACGAGCGGCAGGCAGTTCCGCAGCAGAATCCTGTATGAGGCGGCATCGCCCTCCTGCGCGGCAACCATCAGCGCCGCCAGCCGGGCATCCGTATCGTCGGTCACAACTGCGATAGCAACTGCACGCGTCGAGACTAACCCGGCTTGGCCGCCGCCTTCCATCTTCGCCAAACTTTGCGTGAAGTTACCGCGAAAATGCCGGCGCGGTTGCGCCTCTGCCCGCCGTCATCTTGTGCCGGTGGTTGGCCGTCCTATTCTGGCATTCGGCCGACTGAGAGCAGCCGGCTGCCGCTGGATGACGCGGAAGCACATGCCCGAACCGACACCCTCATCCGTTCGCAACCGGCTGCTGCGTCGCTTGGCCGCTCCGGATCTGGCGCGGCTGCGAGAGAGGATGGAACTCGTCGAGCTAGCCCTCAAGTCGAACATCTTGGAGGCCGATGCTCCGGTCGGGAGCGTGTATTTTCCTGAGACCGGCACGGTTTCCATGATCGCGGCGCTGGGAGAGGGCGCACATGGCGAGGTCGGCCTGGTCGGGCCGGAAGGCATGGTCGGCCTGCCCCTGTTGTACGGCGTTGCCACCTCGCCGCTCGATGCGACGGTGCAGGTCCGGGGCGTCGCCCTGCGTTTGTCCGCCGCGTCGTTTCGCTCGGCGCTCGCCGACACGCCTGATCTCCTGGCCATCCTCCTGCGCTACGTGGACGCGTTCCAGACTCAAGTCTCGCAGACCGCCGCCTGCAACGGACGCCACCACATCGACCAGCGCCTGGCGCGATGGCTGCTGATGACCCACGATCGCGTCGAAGGCGACAGCTTTCCGATCACCCAGGAGTTCCTGTCCATCATGCTCGGGGTGCGGCGCCCTGGCGTCACGCTGGCGGTCGGCGCGTTGCAGCGGGCCGGCCTCGTCCAGCATGAGCGCGGGGCCATGCGCATCCTCGACCGTTGCAGTCTCGAGTTCGGCCGCTTGCGGGTGCTACAAGTCCGTGCAACGCCGCTACGCCTGGTTGATGGAACCGAGGGAGTTTCCCCGGGTGATGGTCGCGCATCGCCAAATATTGGACAGACGCGTCGAGTGACATCCAACCGACACCGCCTCAAACATGATCAGCGCGCGAGACGGCGACGGTCTGATCAGGAGTGCCGGGCAAGGCGCAGGCGCCGCATTTCGGTGATCTGCCAGGCGAGCAGGACCGGGATGCCGATCGCCAGATCCTTCGCGCGCCTGAGCAGCGAGACCCCGAGCGACATTTCCGGCGGCAGCCCGAACAGCACGCCGATGCCCGCATAGGCCGCTTCCTGCACGCCGGCGGCGGCGGGAACGAGAAAGGCGACCGCGAGCGCGACGTTGAGCAGCGCCTCCAGCGCGAGCACGGTGGCGAGATCGACGTCCGAGCCGAGCAGCCGGTAGGCGAGCCAGCCGGCGACACCCGTGCAGAACCAGCCGAGCAGATGCAGGCTCGCGCCCAGCGCCACGTGACCCGCCCGGCGATAGATTTCGTGCAGCTCGGTCTGGAACAGATCGAGCCGGTCGCCGGTGCCGCTGAACCACTCGCCGGCTATGTGCTTGCCCAGGCGCACGAGGACCGGCGCGGCCCCGCGCTGCGTGTATATGAACCCGGCGCTGGCTGGCACGGAGAGCGCGAGCGTCACCGCGAGCGGGAGGGTGAGGCTTGAATTGGGCGCGCGGTCGAGGAGGATAGCCAATCCGAAGCCGGCGAAAACGATCTGGGCTAGGAACTCCGCCGTCACGTCCACGACCAGGGAGGCGGTCGCGAGCGGCCATCCGACACCTTGCGTCGTGAGCGCGCGTGCGCCGAGCACGAACCCGCCCATTTGCGAGAACGGCAGGCAGTTGCCGGCCGAATCCCGTACCATCCGCGCCCAGACGAACCCCCACGGTCGGCTCGCGTCCGTGCCGCGCGGCGCGATGACGTCCCAGGCGCAACCCAGCACGACGAACAGGCCGCACTGCCAGGCGAGCAACAGCGCAAATCCGCCCCAGCCGATTGAGGCAACCGTACCCGCGACGTTGTCCACGCCGAAATAGCCGACCATGACGGTTGCGAGCAGCAGACCGAGGACGGCCAGCAGAATGGGAACTTTCTTCAACGAGCCCCCAGGGATTGCGCCGCGCCTCCGGCCGGCGGCGGGTTGCAGCGGATACGCCGGGACAGGGCATAAGTCCACCCCGGCTTGCGGGGGAGGTCTGGGGGAGGGTAGAGCGGCGCAGGACCGGACAGGAGCGTCTTCCGCGTGCCGACTGACAGACTGACCCTGGTCACGGGAGCCACCGGCTTCGTGGGCTCGGCGGTGGCGCGGAGCGCACTGGCGCGGGGCCACCGGCTGCGGCTGCTCGTCCGTCCGACCAGCGACCGCCGCAACGTCGCCGATCTCTCCGCCGAGCTGGTCGAGGGCGACCTGCGGCAGCCGGACTTGCTTGCCCGGGCCGTTGCCGGCTGCCGGACGGTGATCCACGTCGCCGCTGACTACCGCATCTGGGTACCGGACCCCGAGGCGATGCTCTCCGCCAATGTGCGCGGCACGGTCGCGCTGTTCCGGGCGGCGCAGGCGGCCGGGGTCGAGCGGATGCTCTACACGAGCAGCGTGGCCGCGCTCGGGCTGACCAAGGACGGCAGCGCTGCCAGCGAGGTGACGCCGGTGACCGAGGAGGCGGTGGTCGGCACCTACAAGAAGTCCAAATACCGCGCCGAGCAGGCGGTGCTCGATCTCGTCAGGAACGACGGGCTGCCGGTGGTGATCGTCAATCCGGCCGCGCCCGTGGGCCCGCGCGACGTCAGGCCGACCCCGACCGGCCGGATGATCCTCGACGCGGCGGCGGGGCGAATCCCCGGCTTCCTCGACACCGGCCTTTGCGTCGTGCATGTCGACGACGTGGCGGAAGGCCACATGCTGGCGCTGGAGCGCGGCGTCGTCGGCGAGCGCTACATCCTCGGCGGCGAGAACCTGACGCTCTCCGCCCTGCTTGCGCTGGTCGACGAGGTGGTCGGCCGGCGCCGCCTGCATCTCGCCCTGTCCGAGCGCGTGCTCTGGCCGGTGGCGATGGTGTGCGAGGGATTGGCGCGGCTCGGCATGGAGCCGCCGGTCACGCGCGATCATCTGCGCATGGCGCGCAAGAAGATGTTCTTTTCGAGCGACAAGGCGCGCGCGGAACTCGGTTTTTCGGCCCGTCCGGCGCGCGAGGCGGTGGCGGACGCGGTGCGCTGGTTCCGGACCAGCGGGATGCTGAAGCCGTGATTGCGCTCGCGTTCCTCTCTCTCCTGGCCTGGGCCTACCTGCTGGCCCTGCATGGCCGGTTCTGGCTGTCCGGCCCCGAGCTGATCCCCGGACGCCCCGCCGCGAACCCCCCAGTCGCGGTCGTGGTGCCCGCGCGAGACGAGGCGGCCTGCATCGGGGCCGCGCTGCGCTCCCTGCTCGCGCAGGACTACGCGGGGCCGTTCCGGGTCGTGCTGGTGGATGACGGCAGCACCGACGGCACGGGCGAGATCGCGCGTGCGATCGGGGACGACCGGCTGACGGTGCTGTCGGGCCAGCCCCGGCCGCCGGGTTGGAGCGGTAAGCTCTGGGCGATGGCGCAGGGCGTCGGCGCGGCCGGCGCGGCGGGCGCGGCGGAATACGTCCTGCTGACCGACGCGGACATTCTGCACGACCCGCGCCACGTCTCGGCGCTCGTCGCGCGGGCGGAAGCCGGACGGCTCGATCTGGTCTCCGAGATGGTCGCACTCGCCTGCGACACGCCGGCGGAGCGGGCGCTGGTCCCAGCCTTCGTCTATTTCTTCCAGCTCCTCTATCCGTTCGCGCGGGTCAACGCGCCTTCGAGCCGCACCGCCGCCGCCGCCGGCGGCTCGATGCTGGTGCGGGCGGAGGCGCTGGCCCGCATCGGCGGCCTCGCCGCGATGCGCGGGGCGCTGATCGACGACGTCGCGCTCGCGGCCAGGGTCAAGGCGGGCGGCCCGGTCTGGCTCGGCCACGGCGTGCTGGCCCGGTCGGTGCGGCCCTATCCCGGCCTTGCCGACATCTGGCGCATGATCGCGCGCACCGCTTTCGTACAGCTTCGCCACTCCTTCGTGCTGCTCGCCGGAACCGTGCTCGGCCTCGCCCTGATCTTCCTCGTCCCTCCTGTCGCGGCGATCGCGGGCGAGGGGCTGGCGCGTTGGCTCGGGATCGCCGCCTGGCTCGGCATGGCCGCGAGCTTCGTCCCGACCCTGCGCCGCTATCGCCGTTCCTGGCTGTGGGGAGCCGCGCTGCCGCTGATCGCCGCCTTCTACATGGCGGCGACCGTCGGCTCGGCGCTCGATCATCTGCGGGGCCGGGGCGTGGTCTGGAAAGGCCGCGCCTACGGCGAGGAGGCGGGGGCGTGAGTGTCACGGCCGTCGACACGGTCGAGAGCTGGTCGGGCAAGGACCGGGGCGACGAGAACTTCCCGGTCGGCTCGGCGCTGATCGCGCCGCGCCTGCGTCCGCATGTGCATGCCTTCTACGCCTTCGCCCGCAATGCCGACGATATTTCCGACAGTCCCGTGCTGACGCCACAGGACAAGGTGCATCGCCTCGACGTGATGCAGGCGGTGCTGCTCGGAGAGCGTGAGACCGGATCGCCGAGCGCGGCCGCGCTGCGGCGGAGCCTCGCCGAGACCGGCATCACACCGCGTCATTCGACCGACCTGCTGGTCGCCTTCCGCCAGGACGCGACCAAGCGCCGGTACGCGAGTTGGGACGAGCTGTACGAGTATTGCCGGTACTCGGCGATGCCGGTCGGGCGGCACGTGCTCGACCTGCACGGCGAAGACCCGGCCGCGACGCATCCTCCGTCGGACGCGCTCTGCACCTCGCTGCAGGTGCTCAACCATCTGCAGGATGGGGCAAAGGATCTGGCCGCACTCGACCGCTGCTATCTGCCCCAGGACATGCTGGACCGGCACGGGGCGTGGGTCGCGGATCTGCGCGGGAGCGCGGAAACGCCCGGCTTGCGCGCCGTGTTCGCCGAGCTGCTGGAGCGGGTGCGGGCGCTGAACGCGCTCGCCCTCGGCCTGCCGCGCGCGACGCAAGACAGGCGGCTGCGGCTGGAGACGGCGGTGATCTGCGGCCTGGCGCACCGGCTCGCGCGCAGGCTCGCGGCCGCCGATCCGGTGGCCCGGCGGGTCAAGCTGACGAGGTCGGACGCCATGGGCGCGCTGGCGGCCGCGCTCCGGTTCCTGCCCTGATGCCGCTCGACGCGGCGACGGCCGATCTCGAGGCGGTGGAGCAGGCGGTTCGGGCCTCCGGCACCTCGTTCTATCGCGGCATGCGGGTGCTGCCGCCCGACCGGCGGCGGGCGATGTATGCCATCTACGCGTTCTGCCGCGCGGTCGACGACATCGCCGACGACGACGGGCCGCTCGCGGCCAAGATCGCCCGTCTCGACGCCTGGCGCGGCCGGGTCGCCGGGCTGTACCGGGGCGAGGCCGATGACGCGGTCACCCGCGTATTGCTGGCCTCCGTCCGTTCGTTCGGGCTGCGGCGGGCGGATTTCGAGGCGATCATCGACGGCATGCAGATGGACGCGGCGACGGCGATCGTCGCTCCGGATCGCGCCACGCTCGATCTCTACTGCGACCGCGTGGCCTCCGCCGTAGGGCGCCTGTCCGTGCGCGCCTTCGGCGACGGGTCGGAGATGGCGGACCGGGTCGCCCACCATCTCGGCCGCGCCTTGCAGCTGACGAACATCCTCCGCGATCTGGCCGAGGATGCAGGGCGCGGGCGGCTCTATCTCGCGCGCGAATGGCTCGATCCGGCCGGGGTTCCCCATGGGCCGGAGGCCGCCCTGGACGCGCCGGGCCTGCCGCGCGCCTGCGCCGCCTGCGCCGCCGTCGCGCGGGCGCATTTCCGGGACGCGCAGGTCGCGATGGCCGGGTGCGATCCGCGCGCCATGAGGCCCGCGCGGCTGATGGGCGCCACCTATGCGGCGATCCTGCGGAGGCTGGAGCGCACCTCCTGGCGGACTCCGCGGCAGCGGGTCAGCCTG
This sequence comes from uncultured Alphaproteobacteria bacterium, assembly GCA_963777325.1. GTDB lineage: Bacteria > Pseudomonadota > Alphaproteobacteria > Acetobacterales > Acetobacteraceae > JAFAXA01. Next base: position 108,242 of record CAVZQE010000002.1, read on the forward strand.
CCCGCGTGGCAGAAGCTGTGGCTCGCGCTGCGGTTCGGGCTGGGGTGAGACCCGGCGCTTGACACGGACCGCGCACATCATCGGCGGCGGCCTTGCCGGCCTGTCGGCGGCCGTCGCTTGCGGGGATGCCGGGTTTCGGGCCGTCATTCACGAGGCGGGGCCGCAGCCGGGCGGGCGCTGCCGGTCCTATTTCGACCGCGAACTCGGATGCCGGGTGGATAACGGCAATCACCTGCTGCTGTCGGGCAATGGCGCCGCCTTCGCGTTCCTGGACCGGATCGGCGCCCGGGACACACTCGGCGGTCCCGGACGGCCGCTGTTCCCGTTTCTCGATCGCGAAACCGGCGAGCGCTGGACCCTCCGGCCGAGCGCCGGGCGGCTGCCCTGGTGGATTTTCGACGCCAGCCGCCGTGTCCCCGGCACCCGCGCGCGCGACTACGTGTCGCTGCTCGCGCTCAGGCGGCCCAAACCCGGCGCGACGGTCGCCGGGCTGCTGCGCCCGGACACGCTCTATCGCCGCCTGATCGAGCCGCTGGCCATCGCCGCTCTCAACACCCGCCCGGAGGTTGGGGCCGCGACGCTGATGGCGGCGGTCGTGAACGAGAGCCTGGGGCGGGGCGGGGCGTCCTGCATCCCGGCCTTCCCACGCGAGGGCTGGTCCGAGACCCTGATCGACCCCGCCGTAGCGACGATCTTGCGCCAGGGCGGCGAGGTGCGGACCGGAAGCCGGGCCGCTGCCTTGCGCATCGAAGGCGGGCGGGTCGCCGCGATCGAGACGACCGACGGTCCGGCCGAACTCGGCCCGGAGGACGCTGTGGTGCTGGCGGTGCCGCCCTGGATCGCGCCCGGCCTGTTGCCCGGCCTCTCGGCGCCGACCGAGTTCGAGACGATCCTCAACGTGCATTTCGCGGTCGACGCCGATCCCGGCGAGGCCGGGTTCCTCGGGCTGATCGGCGGCGTCGCGGAATGGGTGTTCGTGAAGCCCGGCCACGTCTCGGTCACAATCAGCGCCGCCAACCGCCGCGTGGACGACGCCGCCGACCGCATCGCCGCCGCCGTCTGGCCGGACGTGCGGGCGGCGTTGAGGCTGCCGGAGCCGATGCCGCGCTGGCGCGTGGTGAAGGAGAAGCGGGCGACCTTCGCGGCGACCCCCGCGCAGGACCGGCTGCGGCCCGGAAGCCGCACGGCGGTCACAAATCTCGCACTTGCGGGAGATTGGACCGCGACCGGGTTGCCCGCCACCATTGAAGGTGCAATCAGGTCAGGTCGCGCCGCCGCGCGAGTGATCGCGGCCCCCTGAATCACGTTGGATCGAGATGCCCGTCGAGACTGCCTTGCCTCCGCCGCCCGCCGTCGCGTCTGCGCCCCTAATCGAGACGCAGCATCTGACGGATGCGGTGGAGCGGGCGAGGGACGCGCTGCGCGGGCGGCAAGCCGATGACGGGCATTGGGTCTTCGAGCTGGAGGCCGACGCCACTATCCCCGCCGAATACGTGCTGCTCGAGCACTATCTCGACCGCATCGACCCGGACCTGCAAGCCAAGATCGGCGTCTATCTGCGCGCGACCCAGGGCAGCCACGGCGGCTGGCCGCTGTTTCATGACGGCGCCTTCGATATTTCGGCGAGCGTCAAGGCCTACTACGCCCTGAAGGCGATCGGCGACGATCCGGACGCGCCGCACATGGCCCGCGCCCGCGCCGCCATCCTCGATCACGGCGGGGCCGAACGGTCCAACGTCTTCACCCGCGCCCAGCTGGCGCTGTTCGGGCAGGTGCCGTGGCGGGCCGTGCCGGTCATGCCGGTCGAGATCATGCTTTTGCCCCGGTGGTTTCCGTTCCACCTGAGCAAGATCTCATACTGGTCGCGCACCGTGCTCGTGCCGCTGCTCGTGCTGATGGCGCTGAAGCCGTGCGCGCGCAATCCGCGCGGAGTTACGTGCCGGGAGCTTTTCCAAACACCGCCCGAGCGCATCCGGCACTGGATCAGGGGTCCGTACCGCTCGCGCTGGGGGCGGTTCTTCAAGAGCGTCGATGCGGCGCTCCGCACCGTCGAGCCTCGCCTCCGGCCGGAGCGGCGGCGCAAGGCGATCGAGCGCGCCCGGCGCTTCGTGATCGAGCGGCTGAACGGCGAGGACGGCCTGGGCGCGATCTACCCCGCCATGGCCAACGCCGTGATGATGCTGGACGCGCTCGGCGTGAAGGCGGACGATCCGGACGCGGCGATCGCCTGGGCCTCGGTCCGCAAGCTGCTCGTGATCGAGGCGGAGCGGGCCTACTGCCAGCCATGCTTCTCGCCCATCTGGGATACGAGCCTTGCCGGCCACGCGATCGCCGAGGCGGACGGGGCGGCCGAGCCAAGCCTGGAGGCGGCATGCGCTTGGCTGGAAGCCCGGCAGGTCAACGATGTCGTGGGCGACTGGGCTGACGTGCGGCCCGCGACCCCGCCGGGCGGATGGGCCTTTCAATACAACAACCCGCACTATCCGGACGTGGACGACACCGCCGTGGTCGGCATGCTGCTGCACCGGCGCGGTGATCCGGCGCATGTCGGCTCGATCGCGCGGGCGCGGGCCTGGGTGGTCGGCATGCAGAGCCGAAACGGCGGCTGGGGCGCGTTCGACGCCGACAACGACCATGACTACCTCAACCATATCCCGTTCGCCGACCATGGCGCGCTGCTCGATCCGCCGACCGCGGACGTCACCGCCCGCTGCGTCTCCTTCCTGGCCCAGCTCGATCATCCGGAGGACGCGCCGGTGATCGCCGCCGCGGTCGCGTATCTGCGACGCGAGCAGGAGGCCGAGGGCAGCTGGTTTGGCCGCTGGGGGACGAACTATATTTACGGCACCTGGTCGGTGCTGTGCGCCTTCAACGCCGCCGGCGTTCCATCGGACGACCCCGCCGTGCGGCGAGCGGTCGACTGGCTGGTCTCGGTGCAGCGCGAGGATGGCGGCTGGGGCGAGGACGAGGAGAGCTACGCCGACGCGCCGCACGGCCGCTATCGCGAGAGCACGCCGTCCCAGACCGCCTGGGCGGTGCTCGGCCTCCTGGCGGCGGAGCGGGCCGACCATCCGGCGGTCGCGCGCGGCGTCGCCTATCTGATGGCGACCCAGAGAGCCGACGGCGAATGGTCGGAGCTGCCGTACACGGCGGTCGGCTTCCCGCGCGTGTTCTACCTCCGCTATCACGGCTACAGGCTGTTCTTCCCGCTGCTCGCGCTGGCGCGATACCGCAGCCTGCAGCGCGCCAACACGCAGCGGGTGGCGTTCGGGTTCTGAGCCGGCCGGGCATTATCGTCGGGCTTCAGGCAGAGGCCCGGATCGTCCGTCCTCTCGGCTGGCCGGTCGCGGTCGGCGGCGGCAGGGCGAGCGGCGCGGCGGAGGCGGTCGAGCGCCTGGTCGCGTCCGGCGCTCGTGCCATCGTCAGCCTCGGGCTGGCCGGCGGCCTCGACCCGGCGCTCCGTCCAGGGGCGGTGCTGGTGCCGGACCGGGTCTGGACATGCTTGCGGATCATCGGGACCGACCCGGCCCTCTGCGCGCGGCTTGGCGGCGCGAGTGGCCACATGCTGCTCGCGGGCGATACCGTCGCGGGGACCGCGTCCGAAAAGGCCGCGCTCAGGGCCGCAACCGGGGCCGATGCGCTCGATCTCGAAACCGGGGCGGCGTTGCGCGCGGCCCACGCCGCCGGACTGCCATTCGCGGCGTTGCGCGCGGTCTGCGATCCGGCCGAGCGGAGCCTGCCGCCCGTGGCGCTGGTCGCGCTCGACGCGCAGGGGGCGATCGGCATCGCCGCCGTGCTGCGCGCGCTCGCGCGCGAGCCGGGCCAGATCGCCGGCGTGCTGGCGCTCGCCGCGGACGCCTGGGCGGCGCGCCGGGCGCTCCGCGACCGGGTGCGGTCGCTCCGTGCGGGCTGAGTGGCTGTGCCAAAGATGGTGCCGTCCTCGGATCTAAGCTGGGAGCTCGTCCGATTCGCTGAGCCGACGCGGCGGCGAGCGGCCGCGACCGCCGGGACGGCTTCAGCGGGTGTGCGATGACGGCCATCACCTTCGCCCTCGTCGCCGCGACGGTCGCGGTCGCCGCCTTCGTGCAAGCGACGATCGGCGTCGGCTTCGCGCTGATCCTCGCGCCCATGCTCGGCATTCTCGCGCCCGAACTCGTGCCCGGCGCGCTCCTCCTCTTGATGCTGCCGCTGAACGCCTGGGTTGCCTGGCGGGAGCGGTCGGCCCTGGACTGGCCCGGGCTGCGGCAAATCACCCTCGGCCGGGTTCTGGGCGGGGTCGGCGGGCTGCTGGTCCTCATGGCCCTGCCCGTTGCCGGGCTGCAGGTCTTCGTCGGCGTGGCGACCATCCTCACGGCGCTCGTCACGCTGTTCGCGCCCGGCTTCGAACCGGGGCGGGCGACGTTCTTTCTCGCCGGCGCCGTGACCGGAGTCACCGAGACGGCGACCGGCATCGGCGGACCGCCGCTCGCGCTCGCCTATCAGCACCGCCCGGCACCGGTGCTGCGAGCGACCATCGCCGCTTGCTTCCTGGCCGGCGAGGTTATTTCGGTCGTGCTCCTCATCGCCGCCGGGCGGCTGAGCGCGGCTCAGCTGGAAGCCGCCACGCTGCTGCTGCTGCCGCTCGCATTTGGCGTGCTCCTTAGCCAGGCCGCGCATCACCGGGTAGGGGGGCCGTTCTTCCGTACGCTCGTCCTCGCCTTCGCCATCATCTCGGGGGCGGTCTGCCTCCTGCCACTGTGATCTGAGAGGTCCGCCCATCCTCCTCGAGACACGCGGGTTAACACGGCGCCCCGAACGCCGTTTGGTCGCGGTTCGTTAAGGTCCGCGCGGTATCCGGAGCCGTCGCGTGATCGTGCGGGAGGGTTCGGGCGTGTGGCTCTCCAAGCTGCTTCAGCGCGACGCCGACCGGGAGGCCCCGCCGAAATCGCGCCCGCGCGGCTTCGCGGAGGTCGCGCAGTTCGGCGGCATGACGGCGGAAACCCGCCCGGCCCCGCTCGACCGTCCTTCGTCGGAGTGGCGCGAACCGTATACAGGGGCGGCCAGTCAGCCGTTTCCGAGCACCGGTCCGCACGGCCATCGCGCCCGGATGCGCGCCAAGCTGCTGGAGCGTGGGGCTGAGTCGCTCGCCGACTACGAACTCCTCGAAATGCTGCTGTTCTTCGCCCAGCCGCGCGGCGACACCAAGCCGCTGGCCAAGGCCGTCATCAATCGTTTCGGCAGTTTCGCCCGCGTGCTCTCGGCGCCGCAGCGGGAGCTGTTCGAGACCCCTGGCCTCGGGCCGCACAGTGTGGCGGCGATCAAGCTCGTGCAGGCCTCGGCGGTGCGGCTGGCGCGGGCGGAAGTCATGGACCAGCCCGTCGTCAACAACTGGGACCGGCTGATGGAGTATCTCGGGTCGGTGCTCTCGCGGGAAAAGACCGAGCAGTTCCGCGTGCTGTTCCTCGACAACCGCAACCGCCTGATTGCCGACGAGGCCCAGGCGCGCGGCACGGTGAACCACACCCCCGTCTATCCGCGCGAGGTCGTCAAGCGCGCGCTCGAACTGCACGCGACCGCGCTGATCCTGGTCCACAACCACCCGAGCGGCGACCCGACCCCATCCCAGGAGGACGTCGCGATGACGGACGAAGTGCGGGAGGCGGCCTCGGTGCTGTCCATCGCCCTGCACGATCATGTGATCGTCGGCAACGGGCGCTGGACGAGCTTCCGGAAAGAGGGACTGCTGTAGGCGTCGGCTCCCGGACGGCATGCCCGGGTCGTGAGGGCTGAGGCAGAGTGCATCCGGATCACGTCCCGACACGATCGCGACGACGGCACGGAAAGTCAGTGACGCATCGTCCTGATACCCGCGCGGCGGCCGACGTCACCGCGCGCGCGAGCGCTTCCACCGGCTCGGACGAGTTCAGCTTCAGCACCGGGATTGCCTGAGCCGCGAGCCACTTCGCGTGCGCGACGTAGCTGCGCTGCTCCAAGCCCGCCGTGTCATAGGCGAAGGCCCAGGCCACGAACGTGGCGCTCGCGGCCGCCATGTCACCTCCGGGCGTCACCTCCGGGCTCGACGCGCTGGCCGTAGCGAGCCCGCTCACGCCGGCGGAGCCGGTCCATCCGGATAGAGGGGGCCAGGCGCAGGAACACGATCAAATCGTACAGCGGCTCGATGGGCTTGGCCCAACTGATTGCGGAGCCGGACAGCACCCAGCCGCCCGCGGGTGGTAGTCGCCCGCGCAGCGCAGCGAGCCGCTCCAGTGGGGCGCGCGACCTCGTAAAGGGCGGGTCGGTCGGCAGCCAGTAAAACGAGTTGGCGTCCAAGTGCGGCACGGACATGGAGTCCGCGACAGTCGCGCCAAGCGTCGTGGTCCCCGAACCCGATGCTACCTCCGCACGAGGACGTTGCGGCAGGCTGGCGTGCAGGCCGCGACGTCTGAAACCGGGACTTCGATTCGGGTCGAGTGCCGACCAGCAGGTCGGTCATGCTCCGCCTGCGATTGCCGGTTGCGAGCATGGCCCGCCCGCGTCGAGCACGGCGAGCGTGAGCACGGAGCCACCCAGCTAATCGGCGGCGTCGGCAACCTGGCGTTCCCGGTTCTTCTTCGATTTGAGCATCGACATCGC
>CAVZQE010000003.1:0-12233 GCA_963777325.1 uncultured Alphaproteobacteria bacterium
CGGCCGCGGCCCTCGGCCCAAAATGCCACTCTCGAATGGAAGGTGACGGGTTTAGACGCGAGTGAATGCGCTTGACATCGCCCTAGGGTTGTGTTTCGCTTTCGTTCATGTCCGCCGTGCTCGCCGCACCGAGCCTTCTCGCCCGCTTCGAGACCGCAATCACTTTTCTGTGCCAGTCGGTGGCGGCGAATTTTCTGAAAACGCCGGCCGCTCCTCTGGTGCCGCTCGCCTGGAACCGGCTGCGGCGGCTGCTCGCCCGGTTCGCGGCGCTGGTCGCCTGCATCGAGGCCGGGCGGAACCTCGCGCGACGCGCGCCGGCGGCCGCCGGCGCGCGGTCCCGTCCCGATCTCCCGTCGCTTCGGCTTCCGGCGGACCGCGGCTGGCTGCTCCGGCTGGCGCCCGCGTTGGACACGCGGCTCGGCCGGGGGTGGTCGAGGCCCTGGTCAGCGATCCGGACTTCGCTTTGCTGCTCGAAGCCGCGCCACGGGCGGGGCGTATCCTTCGCCCGCTTTGCCATGCGCTCGCGATCGAGCTGCCGCCGCCCCTGCGTCTGCCAGCCCGCCCCCGCAAGCAGCGCCGCCCGGACCGGTCCGGCGGCACGGCCGCTCACGGCCAAGGCGACCTGCCATCCCAGCCGAACGCCGCGCGGCCCGGCTTCCTTCCATGGCTCCCCCCGCCCGCGTTTCCTGTCTCCGCGGCCGCGAGTCCCCCACCCTCCCGGCCGGCGTCCGTGAGCTCCAGTCGCCTCCGAACCGGTCCACGTCCGCGCGATCCCTGCCCTCGTTCCTGAAAAGCGGAGGGCGCGGAGAAAGCGAGAGCCGGCGATGGCTCCGCGCGCGCTGGCTTGCGCAAGCGGCGTCAAAAGGCTCGGTCAGAACTTCGCCGAAACCGCGAGCGAGTCGAAGCTGAACGTGCCGCCGCGCTGGTGCATGAACTCCTCGGTGCGGATGACGTGGGTGAAGGAGAGGCGGACCCCCCACGCCATCACCGCGGCCCCGGCCTGGAACTCGGCCTGCCAGGGCTGCGGCGCGACGTGCCGGCTGGTCGAGAACAGATTGCCGTTTAAGGTCACGTCATAGCCGACCGCCTGCCCGTCCGCGCCCGCGAACAGATACCAGACGAACGGCCTCGTCGCGGTATAGGCGTCTGCGCCGGTCAGGCCCGGACGGATGCGGGCGGGGCCGAAATCCGAGTTCAGGCCCTGACCGATCCGGAACTGCAGGCCCGCCTGCGCATAGGTGCGATAGAGCCCGGCGGCGCCGGTGACGGAGGGCAGCGTATCGACCTCGACGCCGTAGAGTTCGGCGAGCGGCAGGCGCCAGGTCCGCTCGGCCAGGAACTGGATCAGCGGCTGGTTGTGGATCTGGTAGCCCCAGCCCTGCGCCCTGGTGTCGCCGAGGATGTCGTGAAAGCCGTTCTGGATCACCTCGCCGCCCGCGCCCGGCCCGACCAGGCCGAAACTCGCGCCGAGCACGCTGCGGCTCGTCTCCGTGTCCTGGATCAGCGCCGTGTTCAGCAGCAGCACGCCGGCATAGGGGCGGTCGCGCGGGTCCGGCGGATTGGTCTGCGTCGTGTAGGGCGTGAAGAAGGTCTGCGCGAGATCGATGGAGACCCGCTGACGCCCGTCCTGGAACAACGAGCGGCCAAGCCGCGAGACGGCGCCGGGCACATCCTGGTCGGTCGGCGACGTCCAGCCGAGCCGCAGGCCGCTCGAATAGTACCGGTCGGTGTCGTTGAGGGCGTCGTTCTCGATCTGCAGCGTCCAGATCGGGTCCGGATCGACCGGCACCTCGGCCGCGGCCGGCCGCCCGCCCATCGCGGCGGCGGCCAGGGCGAAGCACGCGAATACCCGTTTGGTCATGAGCCATACCTTGACCGTTGCCACCGTCATGGTGACGGGTCGCGCCGCTTCGCAAAAGCCACGGCCTCTCACGAGGAGGTGAACGGTTGCAATGCAGACACGGGCGTTCAGCCACGGGCGTTCAGCCCCGGGCCAGTGAAGAGGCGAGCGAATGGAAGTGAATGTAGCGGTCGCGGTGCTGTGCATCGCCGCCGGCGGAATCGGCAGCCAGTGGCTCGCCTGGCGTTTCAAGATCCCCGCGATCGTCCTGCTGTTCGCGATGGGTTTGGCGGCGGGGCCGGGATTGCAGCTCATCCACCCCTCGGCGGCGCTCGGATCGGCGCTGCGTCCGCTGGTCGGGCTTGCGGTCGCGATCGTGGTGTTCGAGGGCGGCCTGTCGCTCAACTTCCGCGATCTGCGCGCGGCCGGGGAAGGCGTGCTGCGGCTGACGGCCGTCGCGCTGCCGATCAACTGGGTGCTCGGGACCGTCGCGAGCCACTGGATCGCCGGGTTCAGCTGGGGCGCCGCGATCCTGTTCGGCGCGATCACGGTGGTCACGGGACCGACGGTCGTGCTGCCCCTGCTGCGGCAAGCCCGCCTGCAACGGCGGGCCGCTTCGTTCCTGCGCTGGGAGGCGATCGTGAACGATCCGGTGGGCGCGATCCTGACCGCGCTCACGCTCGAAGCCCTGGCCGGGAGCCACTCGGGAGCTGGGGTCGCGGGCGTGCTCATCGGGGGCGTCGCGTTTTCGGCGGCGCTCGGGATCGGCGCGGGGGTGCTCGTCAAGTGGAGCTTCGGCCGCGATCTCGTGCCGGAGTTCCTGAAGACGCCGATGCTGCTCGCGCTTATCCTCACGATCGCCTCGCTGTCCAACCTCGTGATGGCGGAAGCGGGCCTGATGGCCGCGACCGTGTTCGGCATCGCCGTCGCCAATCTCGGCATCACGGGCGTCTCGGATTTGCGCCGGTTCAAGGAATCGCTGGTCGTCCTGCTGGTCTCGACCTTGTTCGTCACCCTGACCGCCGATCTCGACCGCTCGGTGCTGTCGCATGTCGGCTGGGGCATCGCCGCGCTGACCGCCGCGATGATCGTCCTCGCCCGCCCGGCGGCGATCCTGCTCGCGACCTTGGGCACGGCCATGAGCTGGCAGGAGAAGCTGCTGACCGGCTGGGTCGCGCCGCGCGGCATCGTCGCGGCGGCGATGGCGGGCGTCGCCGGGCTGCGCTTGCAGGAGGCGGGCTACGCCGGGGCCGATCTCGTGATGCCGGCGGTGTTCGCGCTGATCGCCGCGACCATGCTGCTGCATGGCTTCTCCCTCGCCCCGCTCGCCCGCCGCCTCGGCCTCGACATGGGCGAGGGCCACGGCGTGCTGATCGTCGGCGCGTCCCGCTGGGCGACGGATTTCGGCCTCGCCCTCCAGGCGCTCGGCGCGAACGTCACCCTGTCCGACACGTTTCCGGGCGCCCTGCGCCGCGCCCGCCTGCGGGGGCTTGCCGTGCTGCAGGCCGAGGTGCTGTCCCATCACGGCGAGGAGCAGGTGCAGGAGCGCCCCATCGACTACGCGATCGCGGCGACCCCGGACGAGGTCTATAACGGCCTCGTCTGCGCCCATTTCGCGCCGGAACTCGGCCGCGAGCGGGTCTATCAGCTCGCCCCTTCCGAAACCGACGCGCATACCGGCATCACCCGCGAGGTCCGTGGCAAGGCGCTCGGCGACACGAGCCTCGACATCGAGGCCGCGTACCGGGCCGGCGCCCGGTTTGAGACGCGGACGCTGACGGAGGAGACCGAGACGCTGGAGCCGTCCGGCGGGAGCTACCCGCTCGCCCTGGTGCGGGCGAGCGGGGATTTGTCGTTCGTGTCGCCGGAGGCGGTGTCGCCGCTGACGGGTCAGGCGGGCGACCGCGTGGTGAGCCTCGTCTCGCCGCCTGCCCTGATCCGGTCGGCCGCCTAGCCGAGCCGCTTCGGGCCGGATGGCGCCATCAGGGCGAGAAACGGTGCCCAGGCCGCCTGCATCATCCGCGACCACATCAGGAACGGGTTCGCCGCCTCGAATGCGCCGAGCGCCGCATCGAACGAGGGCATGGCGCGCACCCGGATCAGCATTTCCTCTCCCTCCCGCTCCCCGCTCTTGCGATGGAGGATATCGATCTCGATCCCCGGCAGGCGCGCAACCGCGCGCATCTCGTCCGGTCCGTGTCCGTCCATGCGATTGCTCCACTGTATCGGCCTTGCTTACAACGCGGCCTTCGCGGGGCGCCACTCCTCACTTGTCCTCCGCCGGGGCTGGCGTCCCGGCGGATGTGGGCCAGCTATCCGTCGGACGAACAGGGGACCGGCCGTGGCATCGTTCTTCTCGCACGCGCATCTGATGCATCTGCTCGACACGTACGGCTACGGACTGGTCGGGGTCGTCATCTGCCTGGAAGCGCTCGGCCTGCCGCTGCCTGGCGAAAGCATGCTGATCGCGGCCGCGATCTATGCCGCGACCACGCACCACATGGCGATCGTCCTCGTGGTCGCCGTGGGCAGCGTCGCGGCGACGCTCGGCAGCATGGCGGGGTTCGCTGTCGGGCACTGGATCGGCCCGAAGCGCCTGACCCGCTATGGCCGCTATGTCGGGCTGAACGAGCAGCGGGGGCGGATCGCCAGGGGTCTGTTCCGGCGGCACGGCGCCAAGGTGATCCTGGTCGCCCGCTTCGTCGCCTTCCTGCGCTCGCTCGCGGCGATCCTGGCGGGCGCGACCGAGATGCCCTGGCCGCGCTTCGCGATCGCGAACGCCGTGGGCGCGGTGGCCTGGTGCGCTCTCTATGGCTTCGGCGCGTACTGGCTCGGGGCGGAGGCGGAACGGCTGGCGACGCCCGCCGCGATCGGACTCGGCTGCGCGGCCGGGATCGTCGTCGTGATCGCCATCATCTTCGTGCGCAAGCAGGAGCGCAGCTTGCTGCGGGAAGGCGAAACCTGACCGGCCGATGCGCCGCGGCCCCTGTCAGAAGCCCGTCCCGTGTTTATGTCTCAAACTTCCTCTGGGGCAGGATTTGGGAGGGGACATGCGCCCGACGCCAGCGATCGCCAGCCTTGCTGCTCTGTTGACGCTCGACGGCTGCGCCAGCGGCATGGGGCTGAACGGAGGACCGCCCACCGCTCCCGGCGTTGTCGCGGTGCCGGGCAACGGCAAGGCCTTGCCGGTCTTCCAGCAGGACGACGCGGCCTGCCGCGCCTATGCCGCGCAGCAGGTCGCCGGGCCGCCGCTGGCCAATAACGGCTACACGCCGGGGACGACGTTGCAGCAGCGCTACGACATCGCCTACACGCAGTGCATGTACTCGAAGGGCGACACCGTGCTGTCCTCGGGGAACCTGACCGGCGGCGTGCAGGTGGCCGCCTTGGACTACGAGGACCACCCGTATTACGGCTCGCTGATCGGCCCGAGCGTGTTCGTCGGCGGCGGCGGCTACTGGTACCGCCACGGCTACCCTCGGGGCTGGGGTGGCCCGCGTGCCGGCTGGGCGGGCGGACGTGGCTGGGGCGGCGGGCATGGCTGGGCCGGCGGGCATGGCTGGGGCGGCGGGCATGGCTGGGGCGGCGGGCATGGCTGGGGCGGCGGGCATGGCGGCGGGCATGGCGGCGGGCAGGGCAGCGCGTCCGCCCATGGCGGCGCCCATGGCGGCGGACGCGGATGACCGGCGGGGCGGGACTGTCGTCCGCAACCGATCTCTCCCACTGGATGGGCGTGGCACGCCCGGAACGTGTCGTTCTGGAGGGCCGCTACGCACGACTCGAACCGCTCGACGGGGCGCGGCATGGCCCGGACCTCCTGGCCGCGGCGCGACAGCCCGGCGCTGACGACCGCTTCCGGTATTTGTTCGAGGAGCCGCCCGCCGATCTCGCGGACCTGACGCCCTGGCTGGAGCGCGCCGCCGCCTCGGACGACCCGCTGTTCTTCGCGGTGATCGGCCGCGAGACGGGACGTGCGGGCGGCCGCCAGTCCCTGATGCGGATCGAGCCCGCCCATGGCGTCCTCGAAATCGGGCACATCCTCTGGGGTCCGGCGATCGCGCGCACCCGCGTCGCGACCGAGGCGCTGTATCTGTCCGCCCGGCACGTCTTCGACACGCTCGGCTACCGGCGCTTCGAGTGGAAGTGCCACGATCGCAACGAACCGTCGAAACGCGCCGCCCGACGCTTCGGCTTCTCTTTCGAGGGCGTCTTTCGCCAGCACATGGTCGTCAAGGGCGGCAACCGCGATACGGCCTGGTTCGCGATGACCGACGGCGACTGGGAACGCCTGAAGCCCGGCTACGAGGCCTGGCTGCGGCCGGAAAACTTCGACCGGACCGGACGGCAGAGAAGCAGGCTCGAGTTCTGACGCGGCGATGCCCGCCCGGGCGCTACCTGCCGCAGGGGAAGCGCTCACCGAGGAACGCGAAAAAGCCGTCCGCCGGGCGATCCGGCATGTGTCTCTGATTGGCTTCGGCCCACTTCACGAACTCGCCGATGGTCACCGACCGGGCGGGCGCCGGGCTCGGAAAGCAGAACGGCTTGCTCTTGCCGTTCAGCCGGTCCTGCTCGATCAGGACCGAGACCGCGCCCTGGGTGAAGCCGTGGCAGAAATTGCTCGCCGCCGTCTGCATCGCGCCCTGGGACGGCTTGGCCGCGCAGAGGGCGACCAGATCCTCGGTATTGCGCAGCTGAAAGTTGCCCGGCGTGAGCGCCTCCTCCGCCCCGGCCGGCAGCCCGCCCGCCAGTATCAGCCCGACCAGAAACGCCGTGCGTCGCATTTCCTGCTCCCTGTCGCGATCTACCCGGGCCTCAACTCCGCACGCCTCGGTCCGGTTCGCCCGAGCCCGGGAACGTGGGACACCTCTTCGCGGCCGGTGGGCCACCCCATATGGTTCGGGCCATGGATCTCGATTTCTCCGACGCCGAAATCAGCCGCTACTCCCGCCACATCCTGCTACGGGAGGTCGGCGGCATTGGCCAGGCCCGCCTGAAGGCGGCGCGGGTGCTGGTGCTGGGGGCGGGCGGGCTCGGCTCGCCGCTCGCGCTCTATCTGGCCGCGGCCGGAGTGGGCACGATCGGCATCGTCGATCACGACAGGGTGGAGTTGTCGAACCTTCAGCGGCAGATTGCGCATAGCTCGGCGCAGATCGGCCGTGAGAAGGCGGTGTCGGCCGCAGAGGCGGCGTCGGCGATCAACCCGGAGGTAGCGGTCGAAGCGCATGCGACACGGCTGACGGCCGCCAACGCCGCCGCCCTGTTCGCCCGCTACGATCTGATCTGCGACGGCACCGACAATTTCGCGACCCGCTTTCTCGCGGCTGACGCGTGCGTGCTCGGCCGCCGCACCCTCGTCTCGGCCGCCGTTCTGCGGTTCGAGGGGCAGCTGTCCACCTTCAAGCCGCATCTGGACGCGAGCGGCCCGTGCTATCGCTGCCTCTATCCCGAGCCGCCCCCGGACGGTCTCGTGCCCTCCTGCGGCGAGGCCGGGGTGCTCGGGGCGGTCACGGGCGTCATGGGCACGCTGCAGGCGACCGAGGTGCTGAAGGAGATCCTGGGGATCGGCGAGAGCCTGTCCGGGCGGCTCCTGGTCTGGGACGCGCTGGCGGCCCGGTTCCGCACCATCCGCCTCAGGCGCGACCCTGCCTGTCCGCTCTGCGGCCCATCGCCGCGCATCACCGATCTTTCGGCCCACGCTGGCGCGGAGCCGGCGGATGCCTGCCGCCTCTGATGAGCCGGCTCTGGGCGTGCTGCTGCTCGCGGGCACGCATGAGCGGGCGCACTACGCCTTCGTGCTGGCGACCGGGGCCGCCGCCATCGGCCGGAAGGTGGTGCTGTTCGCGACGAACCGGGGATGCCACGCGCTGCTCTCGGACTGGACCGGGCTTGAGGATGCGGCGCGGGATGCGGCGGTCCGGGAGCGGGGCATCGCGGGAATGGACGAGTTGCGGCAAGCCGCCTCGCTGATGAATGTGCGCCTGATCCTCTGCGAAGCCGGCCTGCGGGCCGAGGCGCTGGAGGGAAGCGAGACGCTGCCCGGCGTGGAGATCGCGGGCGTTGTCACGTTTCTCGCGGCGGTCGGGGCGGGGCAGATCGTTGCGCTCTGATCGCGGCGCTTGACCCGAGTCCGGCGAAGTTGCGACATGGCATCAATGCCCGCGCCCGCCCACGCGCCACCCCGACCCGCGATCTGGCTGATGCTCGCCGGATTGAGCCTGCCGCTCGTGGTCTGGCCGGCGGCGGCCGAGACGACCGCGCCGCCGCAACCGCCGGCGGCCCACAAGGCGCAGCAAGCGCACAAGGCGCCGACCGTCGCGGCCCCGCCCGGACCGGCGGCGAAGCCCGGGGCGGCGAAGCCCGGGGCGGCGAAGCCCGGGGCGACGGCGCGGGGGAAGCCGCACGGCCATGCCGTCAAGCCGCCGCAAGCCGCCGCGCACAAGAACGCGGCCGCTCCGGCCCCGGCGCCGCCCGCTGCGCCGCCCACGCAGCCGGAGGCGCAGACGCCGCCCGAGCCGGCCAAGGGCGCGAGCGGCCTGCCGCTGCCGCGCTTCGCCGCGCTCCGGTCGGATGACGTGAACATGCGCGCCGGCCCCGGCACCCGCTATCCGATCGACTGGGTGTACAAGCGCCGCGACCTGCCGGTGGAGATCGAGCGCGAGTTCGAGGTGTGGCGTCTCGTCCGCGATCCCGACGGCACCAAGGGGTGGGTGCATCAGGCGACCCTGACCGGCCGCCGCACGCTGATCGTGACCGGCGCGACCCGCTCGCTCCATCGCCAGGCGGACGCGCAGTCGCCGGTCGTGGCGGAGCTGAAGCCGGGCGTGATCGGCCGCATCCGCGCCTGCGCCGCCGGGTCCGACTGGTGCCAGGTCCAGGTCGGCGACTACCGGGGCTTCCTCAAGCGCTCCGAGTTCTGGGGCACGGAGCCGGGCGAGGTGATCGGCGAGTGATCGTCAAGGCGTATCCCAGACCGGTGCGAAATCCGGACTGACGAAGCGCCGGTCCTTCGGCAGCGCGGCGATGGCGGCGCGGTCCTCGTCGTCCAGGCTGAGCGACAGCGCCTCCAGATTGGCGCGCTGATTCTGCGGCCGCGACGCCTTCGGGATCGCCGCCACGTCGTCCTGATCCAGCAGCCACTTCAACGCCACCTGCGCGGGCGTCGCACCATGCTTGCGCGCGATCTCGATCAGGACCGGTTGGTCCGCCGCCTCGCCTTTCGCGAGCGGGGCGTAGGCGGTCAGCGCAAGCCCACGCCCGCGCATGAAGGACAGCAGCTTCGATTGCGCAAGCATGACGTGGTATTCGAGCTGGTTGCAGACGATCGGCGCCTGCAATTCGTCCACCGCGCGCCGCAGCAGGCCGAGGGTGAAGTTCGACACGCCGACCTGCCGCGCCAGCCCTTGCTCCTTCAGCGCCGCGAGGGTTCGCATGACCCCGGCCAAATCCATGTCCGGCGACGGCCAATGCACGAGGTAGAGATCGACATGATCGGTCCGCAGCGCCGACAGGCTCGCCTCGATCGCGCGCCGCATCGCATCGGGCGCGAGATGGGTCATCCACACCTTGGTCGTGAGGTGGATGTCCTCCCGCCCGATGCCGCTGGACGCAAGGGCCGCGCCGACGCTCTCCTCGTTGCCGTACATCTCGGCGGTGTCGATGTGGCGGTAGCCGAGCGCGAGCGCGCTCTCGACGGCGCCGCGGCAGTCGTCCCCCTGGATGCGGAACGTGCCGAAGCCGAGTTTCGGCATCGACAAGCCGCCGGTCGTGATCTTGTCCTGCATGGCCTCACCTCTTGCTGAAATCGACCAGCGCCGCGAAGCCCGCTTCCGTGCCGAAGGCGAGCGTCGCGCCATCCGGACTCCAGGCGAGCGCCGAGACGGAGCCGCGCCCGGAGCCGCTGACGGGCAGGATGCGATCGGACACCATCTCGGCCACGATCACGGCTCCGTTCGCGAACCCGGCGGCGCAGAGATCCTGCTGCGGGTGACAGGCGACCATGGTGATGAGTTCGCCGCCGCCGCCCCCGATCTCGGTCGGGGACTTGCCCATCGGGCCGCCGCCGAAGAAGGGCCAGAGCACGATCACGTCCGCGCCCGCCGTCGCGAGCCACTTGCCGGTGCGGCTGAACGACAGCGAGCCGATCTTCGTCTGGTAGCCGCTCATGCGCATGTGCTGCCCGTCTGAGAGCCGCCAGCCGTGCAGGGCATTCTCCTGCATCGTGGTGACGACCGCCTCGCCCTCGGGATGGATCACGACGCCGGTATGGCTGCCCTTCCACTCCAACCGGCGCGGGCTGTCGGTCTTGGCGGCGACAAACCAGAGCGTCGCGCCATTGTAATGCGAGGCGACGATCCGCTTGCCGCGCGCGTCGAATGCAAGGCCGGTGACGGTGGACGGATGCTCCAAGGTCTTCAGCTTCTCGCGCGACGCATCGAACAGATGCACGAGCTTGCCGGCGGCGCAGGCGCGCACGCCACCTTTTCCGCGCACGTCCGCCGGCGCGCTCGCAACCTGCTCGACCCATCTGGAGCCGAATGGAGCGATGTCGGTCACAGCGCCGTCAGCGTCGATGCGGCGGAAGAGGCCGTCGTCGCCGCCCGTGAGGAACGCGCCGGGAACGGCATCGGGCGCGAGCGCGAGCACCGCGCCGTCATGCGCCTCGACCGGCCGCCAGGTCTCGCGCGCCGCGAGATCGGCCAGCCGCACCGTGCCATCGCCGAGCGCGAAGGCGGCGTGGCGGGAGGAGCGGTCGAAACACGCCGCGACCACGAAGCTTCCGAGATCCTGACGCACGCCACGCTCGTCGAGCAGGCGGTCGAAGCCGGCGGTCGCACTCATCGGCGGCTCAACCCGCGATGCAGGATTCGAAGCCGCGCCGCAGTTGCGGTCGGTTCAGGCCACGACCGATGAACACGATCTTGCTGCGGCGCGGCTCGCCCGCCTTCCAGGCAGCGATGAAATCGCCGTCCGCCATCATATGCACCGCCTGGAAGGCGAAGCGGCGATCCTCGTTGGCATAGGCGAGGATGCCCTTGGTGCGCAGCAGATCCTGCCCCTTGGTTTGCAGCAACGTGCCAATCCAGGCGTTGAACTTGTCGGGGTCGATCGGCTGGTCCGTCTCGAAGCTCATGCTGGCAATATCGTCGTTATGCTCGTGCGCGTCGTCCGTCAGGAAATCCGGGTGCGCCGCGAGCACGCGCTCTAGGTCGAAGCCGCGCTGGTCCATCACCTGCCCGATCGGCAGGGACGCGCGCTCCGTGCGATGGATGACGGCGAAGCGGTTGATCGCGCGAATGCGCCGCTCCACCTCCTCCAGCTCTTCCGGCGTGACCAGATCGGTTTTGTTGAGCACGATCACGTCCGCGAACGCGATCTGGTCGGCGGCCTCGTGGCTGTCCTGCAATCGTTGCGGCAGGTTCTTGGCGTCGACCACGGTCACGATCGCGTCGAGCCGCGTCTTGGCGCGCACCGTCTCGTCGACGAAGAAGGTCTGCGCGACCGGAGCGGGATTGGCGAGGCCGGTCGTCTCGATGATGATGCCGTCGAACCTGCCGCGCCGCTTCATCAACCCGCCCAGGATGCGGATGAGGTCGCCGCGCACTGTGCAGCAGACGCAGCCGTTGTTCATCTCGAACACTTCCTCGTCCGCATCCACGACGAGGTCGTTGTCGACGCCGAGTTCGCCGAATTCATTGATGACGACCGCGTATTTGCGGCCGTGGTTCTCGCTCAGGATGCGGTTGAGCAGCGTCGTCTTGCCGGCGCCGAGATAGCCCGTCAGCACCGTGACCGGCACCTGATCCGTGTTCGCCTCCGGCATTTCCTCGCTCCGCCATCCGTTGATCCCGGCGCACATATAGGCGGGGACGAACCCGTCAGCCACCCAGGGCGGACAGGGCCGACCGTATGGCCGCGAGGGTCTCGGCCCCGAAGCAGGCGAACACGACGCGCTCGATCGCCGGCTCCCGCTCCAATGCTCCGGCGGTGGTCGTGACCGCGATCCGGGCCGCGTCGGGAATGGGATAGCCGTAGATGCCGCAGCTGATCGCCGGGAAGGCGATGCTGCGGACGCCGTTTTCAGCCGCTAGGCGCAGGCTTTCCCGGTAGCAGCTTGCGAGCAGGTCCGGCTCGCGCTTCCCTCCGCCCCGCCAGCGCGGGCCGACCGCGTGGATGACGAAGCGCGCGGGCAGGCGATAGCCCTTGGTGATCCGGGCCTCGCCGGTCGGGCAGCCGCCGAGCGTCCGGCACTCGGCGAGCAGTTCCTTTCCCGCTGCCCGGTGGATCGCGCCGTCGACGCCGCCGCCGCCGAGCAGCGACTGGTTGGCCGCGTTCACGATCGCGTCCACATTAAGCTGGGTGATGTCGGCCTGCATTGCCTCCATCCGGTTCCTCA
>CAVZQE010000004.1:0-351871 GCA_963777325.1 uncultured Alphaproteobacteria bacterium
CGACGCTGCGCGCCGACACGGCCGCTTTCTGGCGCGAACTCGGCGAGCTGACGCGGCCGGGGCCACGGGCGCGGAATCTGCGGCATGACCACTGTCGCGGTGATCGGGTCGGTCGTACTGGCGCTCGCCCTCCATCTCGACAGTCCCTGGTGGGCGGCAATCAGCGGCTACATGGCGACCCAGGCGAGCGGGCCGGGCTCGATCCGCAAGGGATCGCTTCGCATCGTCGGCACGATCGCCGGAGCGGCCGCCGGCTTCTTCATGACGCCGGCGCTGGCGTACGATCATGCCGCCGGGCTGCTGGCGCTGTTCGCGGTCTCCTTGCTTGCGAGCCTCGGCTCGCTCGTCAGCACGCACGGATACGCGTGGCTGTTCCTCGGCATCACGAGCAACCTCGTCGCCCTCGCCAGCATGACCGATCCGCTGACCGCGTTCGATACCGCCGGCTACAGGGTGATCGAGGTGATCGTCGGCACGTCGGTCGCGATGATCGTCGCGACCCTGCTCGGCGAAGAGGCGGCGGGCCAATCCGGACCGGCCTCAGCCGGGTGGTCCGATCTCCTGGGCGCGGGCTGGCCGGCGGTGCTGCACGCCCTCCGGGCCGCGATCGCGATCACGCTTGCTGCCGGTCATCTGGACCACGCTGGACCTGCCGAGCCTCGCCCAGACCGCCATCACCGCCGCGGCCGTCATGGCGGTGCCGAGCTTTACCGGGCGCGTGCAGGAGGATATGGGCGTCGTCCTGCACCGGGGCCTGCTGCGGCTGCTCGGGTGCGGGATCGGCGGCCTGGCCGCGCTCGCGCTTCTGGCCATCCCGCTGGCGGACTTCCTGCCCTGGCTGGCCGCGCTGGGATGCGGGGTCTGGGTCTGCGCCCACCTGCAGGCCAGCACGCGCGGCATCGGCTATCTCGGAACCCAGGCGGCGATCGTCTTCATCATCACGCTCGTGCAGGGGCAGCAGGCGCCCACCAGCCTGGAGCCGGGAGCCGACCGGATGGCGGGGATCACCGGGGGATTGACCATCCTGCTGCTCGTGACGGCCGTCATATGGCCGGACCCGGCGCCGGACCCGACGCCGCCGAACGAGGCATGACGCGGATCACGAAGCCGCCGCGCCGGGCCGGACCCGCTTCGGCGGCTTGCTGGCCGGAGCGGGCGTCTTGGCGGGGAACCGGCACCAGGGCGCGCCGACGCAGCGCCAGCATTCCGGCACTCTCGCCTTGCAGACATAGCGCCCGTGCAGGATCAGCCAGTGATGCGCGTTTTGCAGCAAGTCCGGGGGCACCCGCCTCAGCAGGGCGTCCTCGACGGCGCGCGGCGTGTCGCCGGGGGCGAGGCCGGTGCGATTGGCGACCCGGAAGACATGGGTATCGACGGCGATCGTCGGCTCGCCGAAGGCGACGTTCAGCACCACGTTGGCGGTCTTGCGCCCCACGCCCGGCAGCGCTTCCAACGCCGCGCGGTCCCGGGGCACGACGCCGCCGTAATCCTCGACCAGACGGCGGGACAGTTCGACGACGTTGCGCGCCTTGCCCTGCCAGAGCCCAAGCGCGCGGATATGCGCGCCGACGCCCTCGACGCCGAGCCTGACCATCGCCGCCGGGTCCGGGGCGTCCCGGAACAGTCCGACGGTTGCCCGGTTCACGCCGGCATCCGTCGTCTGCGCCGACAGCACGACGGCGATCAGCAGCGTGTAAGGATCGGCGTAGTGGAGTTCGCTGCGCGGGTCGGGATTGGCCCGGGCGAGCGCGTCCATGAAGCCCCGGATCTCGGTTCGCGTCATCGGCCGGATGCGGCGGGTCGGGGCCTCGGTCATCGCGACATTTCGCCCAGAGGCGGCGATCACGGCAAGCGACACCCTGTCGGGTTCGGGGCTAGGCTTGCCGCATGAATGAAGCCGCGCCGCTGTTCGAGGCCGTGCATTGTCCCGCACCGCAGCCTGTCGCGCCGAGGCCGGCGCAACCTGATCGGCGTGATCGCGGTGATGAGCGGGCTGACCGGCCTTCGCTTCGTGTTCTGGGGCGCATGGCCGGTGCTCGGGTTTTCGGTGATCGAGATCGGTCTCGCGACGCTGCTGATCCAGCTCAACACCCGCCGCGCCCGGCAGACCGAAATGATCCTGCTGGGCGAGGACGGGTTCCGGATCATCCGTACGGACGTGAAGGGGCGCCGAATCGAAATCGGCCTGCCATCGGCGTGGACGCGGGTCGCTCTCGAGGAACGGCGCGGGCGCGTGCCGGCGCTCTCGCTCTCGGCGCGCGGCCACCGAGTCGAGATCGGAGCCATGCTGGGAGAGACGGAGAAGCGCGATCTCGCGGCGGCTCTGGCAGCGGCCCTTCAGGACGCGAACAACCCGCGCTTCGACAACCCGCAGCTGGCCGGGCCGTAGCGGTCAGTCGTTCTCGACGTTCACGATCCTGAATATCAGCTCGGCCTGGTCCGGGCGGCGGATCGTCACGTACTCGCCGGGCCGGAACACCTTTCCCACGAGATCCCAGACCGGCTCGTTGTCGCCCCGCTCGCTCAGCAGTCCCCATTCGCCCTCGTCGACCATGATGACGTGGCCGATCCAATCCTCCCGGTCGGGCCAGAACCGGCGCGCGCGCCAGGGGAGCGGGTCGGCCTCGTAGGCCGCGAGGTCGATGTGGCCGCTCTTGTTGAGGCACGCCCGCAGATCGATGCCCTGCTTGAGATCCCCCTCGGGCTGACCTGGACCTTGCGCCAGCAACATCGTGATTTTCGCCATTCCGCAGTCCCGCCCCGCGCCAACCTATATCGCGACCCGCACGCCGAGCTCGACCACGCGATCGCTCGGGATGCGGAAGAACTCCGTGGCCGATACGGCGTTGCGGGCAAGCACGAGGAAGAGCCATAGGCGCCAGAGCGGCATCTTCGGCACCATGCCCGGCACGATGACCTCGCGGCCCAGAAAGTAACTGGCCTGCATCGGGTCGAACGCCACGCCGCGCGATCGTAGTTCCTCAAGCTCGCGCGGGATGTTCGGACTTTCCATGAAGCCGTAGCGAAGCACGACGCGATGGATGCCGGGCGCCAGCTCGGATACCTCGATCCGCGAACTCGGGGCCGACCTCCGGCTCCTCGACGTTGAGCACGGTCACGAACAGCACGCGCTCGTGCAGTACCTTGTTGTGCTTGAGATTGTGCAGCAGGGCCGCGGGAACGTAGTCCGTGTTCCCGGTCAGGAACACGGCCAGGCCAGGGCAGCGGATGGTGCGTGATTGCGGCAGGCGCGCCAGGAACGAGGCAAGCGGCAAGCTGTCCTGCCGCCATCGGGCGAGCAGCAGGTCGCGACCCCGCTTCCAGGAGCGCATCAGCAGCAACAGTCCGATCGCGAGCACCAGCGGCACCCAGCCGCCTTCCGGGATCTTCATGGCGTTGGCGGAAAAAAAGATGGAATCGACCAGGAAGAAGAAGCCGAACACCAGAAGCGCCGCGATGCGCGACCATTTGAATTGCCGTCTGAAGACCACGGTCGCCAGCACGGAGGTGCAGACGAAAGTGCCGGTCACCGCGATGCCGTAGGCGGAAGCGAGACTGTCGCTGGTCCGGAAGGAAGCGACCAAAATCAACACGCCGAGCAGCAGCGCCGCGTTGACCTGCGGCATATAGATCTGCCCCTCCTCCATGCTGCTCGTGTGTCGCACGGTCATCCGGGGCAGATAGCCGAGCTGCATGCATTGCCGCGTGACCGAGAATGCGCCCGAAATCATCGCCTGGCTCGCGATGATCGTCGCCAGCGTCGCCAGCACGACCAGCGGCAGCCGGACCCAGTCGGGTCCGAGCAGGAAGAAGGGATTGTCCGCCGCCTCCGGGCGGCTGAGCACGAGCGCGCCCTGGCCGAAGTAGTTGAGCACGAGCGAGGGCAGCACGAAGGCGCTCCAAGCCATCCGGATCGGCGCCGCGCCGAAATGCCCCATATCCGCATAGAGGGCTTCCGCCCCCGTGACGCAAAGCACGACGGCTCCGAGCACGACGAAGGCCAGGGCCTTGTATTTGATGATGATCGCTACAGCGTAGGTCGGCGACACCGAGAGCAGGATCGAGGGATGCTGGGCAATCTCGGTCGCGCCAAGGACGCCGAGCGTCAGGAACCAGAGCGCCATGACCGGGCCGAAGATCCGCCCGACGCTGCCCGTGCCGCGCCACTGCATGGCGAACAGCCCGATGATGATGACGACCGAGATCGGCAGAACATAGGGTTGCAACTGCGGGGCGGCGACCTCGACCCCTTCCACGGCCGAGAGAACCGAGATCGCCGGGGTGATCGTACCGTCGCCGAAGAACAGGCAGGTGCCGGTGAGGCCTACGAAGCCGAGCGCGGCCCGCATCTTCTTGCCGACACAGACCCTCTGGGCGAGCACCATCAGCGCGAGAACGCCGCCTTCGCCCCTGTTGTCCGCCCGCATGACCACGATGACGTATTTGACCGTCACGATCAGGACGAGCGACCAGAAGATCATCGACAGGATGCCCATGACCTCCGTCGGGGCCGGGGTCGCCTGCCCGAACACGGCGAGCGCCGCCTTGAAGGCATAGAGGGGACTGGTGCCGATATCGCCGTACACGATCCCCAGCACGCCGAGCAGCGCGCCCAGATCGAGGGCCGACCGGCGATGATGGCCGGTGACGGCGCGGGTGGTGGTGGACGCGCTCATGCCGGGATCGAGGTGAACAGCTTCCGTGAGATGTGACCCTGGCTTTCGGAGAACGGATCGGCGCGGCTGCACATGGGTTGCCTCTGCAATTCCGGAAGCCGGGACGAGATGACCGCCCGAGGGTGCGCCCAAAGATGGATGCCCCGCCATATAGTCGGACCCAGCACGCCGACCAAGCCCGTTCGGGCCTGTCATCCCCGCTCCCCGAAAATCGCGCTCCCGACCCTCACATGCGTGGCGCCGCAGCCGATCGCCGTCTCGAAATCGGCCGACATGCCCATCGAGACGACCAGGAGCCCATGCCGGCTCGCCCGCTCGCTCAGCCAGCGGAAGTGCGGCGCCGGATCTCCCTCGGCGGGCGGGATGCACATGAGGCCGCAAACGGCCTCGCCGAACCGCGACTGACAGGCAGTGATGAAGTCGTCCGCCCCGGCGCGCGGAACGCCCGCTTTCTGCTCCTCCTCGCCGACATTCACCTGAACGAGAAGGCGAGGCGTCCGGCCCTCCCGCAGCATCGCCGTCTCGATCGCGTCGGCGAGGCGCGGGCGGTCCAGGCTCTCGATCACGTCCGCCACCGCTACCGCCTCCCGCGCCTTATTGGTTTGCAGCCCCCCGATCAGATGCAGCGACAGCAACGGCGCGGTCGTTCGGAGCGACGCAAACTTCCGGGCCGCCTCCTGCACCCGGTTCTCGCCGAACACCAGCTGCCCGGCCTCTACGGCCGCCATCACGGAGGAGCCTGGAACCGTCTTGGAGACTGCGACCAGGGTGACGGAGGATGGCGGCCTGCCCGCCCGCTCGGCCGCGCGCGCAATCCGCCCTCTAATACTGGCGAGGTTGGCGGCGATCGCGGCCGAACCGCCGGAAGGAGACCGAGGCGACATGGATCGGAAGCTCCTCGCATGGGCGCGGGAGGTCAAGGCGCGCCGCGCCAAGGTCGCCGGGACGGCACCTCCCGTCCTGTGGCTGTTCACAGACTCGAGGCGGCTGCCCGATCCCCTACCCGTCATCGCCCGGCTTCCACCGGGAACTGGCGTCGTGTTCCGGCCCGAGGGCGTCCCGGACCGGCGTGCCCTGGGACGGTCGATTGCGCGGTTATGCCGGGCCAGACGGCTCGAACTCGTGGTCGCGGGCGACATCCGGCTAGCGCACGCTCTCCGCGCCGGAGTCCATTTGAGGGCGGGGCGGCGGCCGGGGATCGTGCGCCTGCCGCCGCATTGGCTCACCTGCTCCGCTCACAACCGGTCGGAGTTGAGGCGAGCCGTCACGATCGGCGCGGCGGTCGCCTTCCTCTCACCCGCATTTCCGACGGAGTCTCATCCTAACGCGCCAGCTCTGGGCGCGGTGCGCTGGTCGCTCCTTGCGCAAAGTGCGAGGGGAACTTGCATCCTGCAGGCATTAGGAGGCGTGACCGGGGGCAGTATCCGGCGGCTTGCTTGCGGGAGCTGCGGGGGAGCGGCGGCGATTGATGCGCTCTGTGTCCAGGCCTGTGGTGAAGCCGCAACAGTGTTCCGCGATAGCCATAAAAGTTTGGCTCACCCGATTGCGATGTAACTTTCGCGGTGAGCATAGTCGGCTCGTGCCAGGTCCGATGATGTCTGCGGTCACGCCTTTCCTGCGCGTGTCTCCCGGATTGATAACGGGCCATAATCGCCCGCTGGTCGAGGCCGGGGAATTGAGGAGGGTTTCTATGCGTAAGCTTCTGTTGGCCTCGGTGGCCGCGCTCGGCGTCATGGCCGTCATGTCCGACACCGGCTTCGCCCAGTCCGCGGACGACAATTCCGGCGCCGCCGCGACCCCAGCTCCCGGCACGATCACGGTTCGCCTGAACGGCCGCTTCCGTGCGTATGGCGGTCTCGTATCCGACGGCGACGCCAATCGGGCCATCTTCTACAACCCGACCACCGGAGCGGCGGCAAGCGCGATCCCGACCGCCAACGGTGCCGCACTCGGGTTCCGCAGCACGGCGTCCAACGCGATTATAGCGCCGACGGGCGCGGTCGTTGCCGGCACCGGCGTTCCGGCCGGCCTCGTCGGCGCCACCCTGCAATACAACAAGCAGGCCAACTACACGGTCCAGGAGTATATGCGCCTCTACCCGGGCTTCGACGGCGTCGCCGCGAACGGCCTGAAATACGGCGCATCGCTGGAAATCCGGCAGGACAACGCGTCCGGCGCGGGCGGCGGCGTCTACGGGTCGATTTCGCAGCAGGCACGGCAGCGCGGCGAGCTCTATCTCCGCCGCGAATGGGGCTATATCGGCACCGACCAGGCGGGCACGGTCCGCTTCGGCGCGACCGACGGCCCGGCTGCCCTGTTCATGACCGGCAACTTCGAAAACTTCAATGACGGCGGCTGGAACGGCGACGTCAACAATTACCCGGCGCCTGCGACCCAGCCGACCTGGCCATTCGCGGACGTCGGTAATCTCTACACCACCACCAAGGTCATCTACCTGTCGCCGCAGTTCTACGGCGTCGATTTCGGCGTCGCCTACGAGCCCAGTTCGGCCAATGTCGGCCTTGGCGCCAGCAACGGCTGTAACGGCAACGACGCGGTCAACAGCTTCATCGTGGCCGGCCCCGGCATTGCGGGCGCGGGCTGCGACCGCCTCTCCTCGACCAGCACCGGCGACTACACCCGCCGGCGCAACACCGTGGACGTGGGTGTCCGCTACCGCGGCACGTTCGGCCCGGTCGGCCTCGCCGCCATGGCGGACTATGTAGGCGGCGGCAAGGTCGAGGAACTCGAGCATTCCCGCACTCACCGGCAACCGCAACCAGTTCGACGGGCTGAGCGTCGGCATCGGCGGCATCGCCGTCACCTATGCCGGGCTGACCGTCGGCGGCATGGTCCAGGGCGGGCGCTACAACGGGCAGTGGAACCTCTCCCCCACGGGTTCGTCCGACTCGCTCGCCTACATCGCCGGCGCGTCCTACACCTTCGGTCCGGTTGTGGTCGGCGCGTCCGCTTTTCAGTACGACAGCCCCGGCTCGTCCGGCCCGCTCGGCAGCGGTTTCGGTGCGACGGGCGCGTCGAACACGGGCTTCTCGCCGCTGGCTGGCCAGCGTCGCGAGCGCGGCGTCGCGGCGGGCGGCACCTACTCGGTCGCGCCCGGCCTCGCCCTGTTCCTCTCGTATTTGTGGGGCGACCGCAAGGAGAACGGCGTCGACCTGCTCAGCGGTCAGGTCAGCACGCCGGCAAGCCCAAATCTCGGCGCGCAGCACAACTATGTGCACAGCCAGGTTCTCACCCTGGGTGCCGGCCTGAGCTGGTAGGTCCGGCTGGTCGCTCGGTTATCACAGGGCGGCGGGGCAACCCGCCGCTCTTTCTTTGTACGGGACGCTTGCCGGCCACACGGGGCCTTGGCGCTGAGTCGCGTCCGCGCTAGAGACCATCCGCACCGGGCAAACCCCCAGTCGAACGCAGGATGTCGATGGCCTTCAAACCGCATCTGGCCCTGGCGATGGTATCGCTCGCGGCCCTCGTCGGCTGCAGCAGCCGGCCCGTCGCCGAGACCGAGTATAACGACTATCGCTACAAGGGTGGCGAGCAGGGCAAGCTGTTCAGCGACCAGGGCCTCGTGCTCGGAGTCGGCAAGAACGGCGGCGAGGCAGAGGCGCGCAACTCCGGCGGCGCGCTCGGGGTCAACGCCTATCTCTGGCGCGGCGCACTCGACACGCTGTCCTTCATGCCGCTCGCTTCGGCCGATCCATTCGGCGGGGTCATCATCACGGACTGGTACCAGCCGCCCTCAGCGTCGGGCGAGCGGTTCAAGGCGACCGCCTATATCCTCGGCCGGCAGCTCCGGGCCGACGCGGTGCGGGTCGCGATCTTCCGGCAGGTCGAGCAGGACGGCCGCTGGACGGATGCGCCGGTCAGCCAGGTGACGGTCGGCGAGATCGAGAACAAGGTGCTGGCGCGCGCCCGCGAGCTGCGGGAACAATCGGCCAGCCGCTAGCCGGCGAGTTCATCCGTCCTGCTGCATTTCGACCCGCACCAGCCGGTCCCGGCTGGCGCCGTAGCCGGTTACGGCCGCCGTGACGCAGAAGAAGACGCATAGCACGAATACCCCGAACCATCCGCCGCTGCGCTCGTGCAGCAAGCCCGCGATCAGCGGACCGGCCGATGCGAGCAGATACCCGCCGCATTGCGCCATGCCGGAAAGGCTCGCGGTGACCGATGGCGCGGCCGAGCGCAAAACGATCAGCGTCAGCGCGATCGCGATCAAGGCTCCCTGCGCGAGACCCAGGAGGACGGACCAGAACCAGACCGTCCAGAGGGGCAGGAAAAAGCATCCGATGAGCCCGACCAGGCAGGCGGCGACGCTGAGGACGGTCACGAGCCGCTGATCTCGGCCCCTCACGGCCAGAGCGGGCGCGGCGAGGCAGGCGACACCCTGCGCCACCGCCCATACGGACAGCGCGAGTCCGGAGTCCACCTGAGACAGACCGCGCTCGCGCAGCAGCGCCGGCAGCCAAGCGAAAACGATATAGGCGAGCGCGGATTGCAGCCCCATGAACAGCAGGAGCTGCCACGCCACCCCGTCCCGCCAGACGCCCCGGACGTGGCTGCCGCGATCCCTTTCGCCGTCCGGGCGGCGAAGTTGCAGGATCCAGACCACAGCCGCGAACGCCGCCGGAGCGGCCCAGACGACGAGGGCCGGTGCCCAGCCGCCGCCGAACGCGAGAGCGATCGGCACCGCGAGCGCCGCCGCCCCTGCCGCGCCGACGCAGAACGCGGTCGTGTAGAGGCCGGTCATCAGTCCTACCCGGTTCGGGAAGTCGCGCTTGACGAGGCCCGGTAGCAGCACGTTCAGGAGGCCGATGCCGGCCATGGCGACGATCTGGCCGGCGAACAGCGCCGGAACGGCGCCGATGCCGCGCAGCGCGCAACCCGCCGTCAGCAACAGGAGCGCCACCAGAATCGCGCCCTCCACGCCGATCCTGCGGGCCAGCAGCGGCGCGACCGGCGCGGAGAGACCGAACAGCAGCGTGGGCAGGCTCGTGAACACGCTGACGGCAGCGGCCGAGAGATCGAGCGTGCGCGCGATCTCGCGCAACACCGGTCCGATCCCCGCAACCGCCGCCCGCAGATTGAGCGCAATCAGGACGAGGCTGGCGCCGAGGAGGATCGGCGACCAACGGCTCGCGGCCAAGGGCGGTGTGGCGGCCAGGTTCTCCGAAGCCGGGGCCGGAATGACGGAAAGCGGCCCCTCGGTCATGCCTGGACCGCGCTCTTGCGCGTCCGTCTGCGGCCGTGTAGCCCGCGCTCCGTGTTCGGCCGCGCCCTCATGCATCTGGAATCCTTGCGCGGTTGGCGAGCGGATCGCGCGGCCCTGTTGCTCGGAGCGTTGTCGGCGGCATCCCTCCCGCCGCTGCATGTCGTTGCGGTTCTCCTCGTCGGCTTTCCGGGACTGCTCGCGCTGGTGGAGGGAACCCGGGGCGTGCGCCAGGCGGCTCGGCGCGGCTGGTGGTTCGGCTTCGGGTTCCACCTGGTCGGGCTGTACTGGATCACCGAAGCGATCCTGATCGAAGCCGCGCGCTTCTGGTGGTTCGTGCCGCTGGCCGTTCCGGCGCTGTCGGCGGTGCTGGCGCTGTTCATCGCGTGCGCGACGGCGGTCGCCCGGATGGCGACGCCGGGCTGGCGGCGCATCGTCGTGCTCGCAGGGGCTTGGGTGCTGGCGGACATCGCACGCCAATACG
This sequence comes from uncultured Alphaproteobacteria bacterium, assembly GCA_963777325.1. Lineage (GTDB taxonomy): Bacteria > Pseudomonadota > Alphaproteobacteria > Acetobacterales > Acetobacteraceae > JAFAXA01. Next base: position 10,382 of record CAVZQE010000004.1, read on the forward strand.
TCGCAACCGGCTTTCCTTGGAACCCCCTCGGCAGCATATGGGCCATACCGGGCCTTGCCGGGGACGTGATGCTGCAGCCGGTCGCCTGGATCGGCGGCCCCGGCCTCACCCTGCTGACCGTGATCGCGGCCTGCCTGCCGTGCTTCGGCCGCATCGGCCGGTATGGCTGCGCCGCCCTGCTCGGCGCCTGGGCGCTGTTCGGCGCCGTGCGGCTCCAAGCGCCGGCCCAAATGATGCCCCCGATGAAGATCGTGCTCGTGCAGGGGGACGTCGCGCAGGGCCAGAAATGGGACCGCGCGCTGGTGACGTCGATCTTCGAGCGCTACCTCGCTCTGACCCGGCAAGGGGCGGCCGAGGCCGGGCCAGCCCTCGCCGCGGTCGTGTGGCCGGAAACCGCCAGCCCCTTCCTGCTCGCGCGAGACACGGCCGCCCGTGCGGAGATCGCCCGCGCCGCGCACGGCGCGCCCGCGCTCGTCGGGAGCGTCCGCTTCGATGCCGCCGACCGCCCCCGCAACAGCCTGATCGCAATCCTGCCGAACGGATCGATCGGCGGTGTCTACGACAAGTGGCATCTCGTTCCATTCGGGGAGTTCCAGCCCGGCTGGTTCCCGCTGCCGATCCAGGTCGTGCCCGGTGGCGGGTTCGCGGGCGGTCCCGGACCCGAGACGCTGCGCCTGCCTGGACTGCCGCCGGTTGGGCCGCTGATCTGCTACGAGGCCGTCTATCCGGGCGAGATGGTCGACGAAAAGGACCGTCCGGCCTGGCTCGTCAACATCACGAACGACGCGTGGTTCGGCTACTCCGCGGGCCCGCGCCAGCACCTTGCGGCCGCGCGGACGCGCGCGGTGGAGGAAGGCCTGCCGCTGATGCGGGCCGCGAATACCGGCATCACCGCCGGTTTCGACGCGCACGGCCATGAGCTGGGCCGGCTTCCGATGGGCGTCCCGGGCGTGCTTGTCCTCCAACTCTCTCCGCCGCTGCCGCGGACGCCGTTCGGACGCTGGGGATTGATCATTCCGATTGCGCTGTCGGCGGCGGCGCTCGCGGCTGGCCTAGCCCCGTATAACAGCCGAATAACGCCAATCTGACGTCTGGGATCGTTTTTTAGGAAAATCGCGCTTTTCAGAAGCTGGTCACTGAATTTGTAATGAGAATTGACTATTCTCGGTTGTGGGTTTAACATCTGTCTAACCGCACGTTTTATGTGTGGGAACCCTTAGCGGCAGGATGCCGTCGTCAGATTGAACAACTTTGCGGGATAGCAATTAGGAAATGGCGACTATGGCAGCCCCCGATTACGGTTCAGGGACGGAACCGCGCGAGAGCCGTCCCAGCCCCATCGACGTTCACGTCGGAACGCGCATTAGGCTTCGGCGAACGCTGCTCGGCATGTCGCAGGAGCGTTTGGGCGAGGCGCTCGGCCTGACATTTCAGCAAGTGCAGAAATACGAGCGCGGTGTGAACCGGGTGGGAGCCTCCCGGCTGTTCGACCTCTCGCGCGTATTGGACGTGCCGATCAGCTTCTTCTTCGACGACATGCCCGACAGCCTTGTCAGCGTGTACGGGGGTCAGTCGGGCCGGCGCGTCGCGGGATTTGCCGAGATGCAGGACGGGTTTGGCGACGATACGCTGAACCGGCGCGAGACACTCGAGCTGGTGCGCGCCTACTACCGCATCACTGACCCGGCGGTGCGCAAGCGGGTGTTCGAGCTCATCAAGTCGATGGGGCCGGTGGACGGCTAAGCGCGCACAACCTCATCGGCGGCAGCGAAAACGGTGCTGCCGGTGAGTTCATCGCGCCGCCGGGTTTGGCAGGACGGCGAGGGCGCGCTACTCCGGCGCCATGCAGGTCATTTCGGACGGCCTTCCCATCCCCCAGCGCTACTGGGCGGTCGTGACGATCTCGCTCGGGCTCGTGATGGCCGTGCTGGACGGCGCGATCGCCAACATCGCACTGCCGACGATCGCGCACGACCTGCGCGCGAGCCCGGCCGACTCGATCTGGGTTGTGAACGCCTACCAGCTCGCAGTCACCATCTCGCTGCTGCCGCTCGCGTCGCTCGGCGAGATCTTCGGCTACCGCCGCGTGTTCCTCACCGGCATGGTCCTGTTCACGATCGCCTCTCTGGGCTGCGCGATCGCGAGCTCCCTGCTCACGTTGACCCTGGCTCGGGTGTTCCAGGGCTTTGGCGCCGCCGGACTGATGAGCGTCAACGTCGCGCTGCTGCGGTTCATCTACCCGAGAAGCTGGATCGGCCGCGGAGTCGGCATTAACGCGATGGTCGGCTCGGTCTCGTCGGCGCTCGGCCCGACGGTCGCGTCCGCCATCCTCTCCATTGCGCATTGGCCATGGCTGTTCGCGGTGAACGTGCCGACCGGCGCGTTCGCGTTGGCGGTCGGGGTACGGGCGCTGCCGCGTACGCCGCTCGCGTCGCACCGGTTCGACCTGCCGAGCGCCGCCCTGAGCGCGCTCACCTTTGGGCTGCTCATCACCGGCGTTGATGGAGTCGGCCACGGGCAGGGGGTCGCGAGCGTCGTGCTCGAACTCGCGGGCGCGATCGCGGCCGGCGCCTATCTCCTGTCCCGCCAGATGGCACAACCCTCGCCGCTGCTGCCCGTTGACCTGCTGCGCATTCCGCTGTTCGCGCTCTCGGCGGCGACGTCGGTCTCCGCCTTCGCCGCGCAGGGGCTGGCCTATGTGTCGCTCCCCTTCTTCTTCGAGGACGTGCTCGGGCGGACGCAGGTTGCGAGCGGCCTGCTGATGACGGCGTGGCCGTTGACCGTTGCCCTGGTCGCGCCCGCCTCCGGCCGGATGTCCGACCGGTTTCCCGCCGGCATCATGGGCGGGATCGGGCTGGCCTTCATGGCGGGCGGGCTTGCGTTGCTGGCGACGATGCCCAGCCGTCCGGCCGATTTCGACGTGGTCTGGCGCATGAGCCTGTGCGGTCTCGGTTTCGGCATCTTCAACGCGCCGAATAACCGGGCGATGATCACCTCGGCCCCGCCCGCCCGCAGCGGCGGCGCCAGCGGCATGATGGCGACCTCGCGCCTGCTCGGCCAGACGCTCGGGGCGGCGCTGGTCGCGATGGCGTTTGGCTTCTTCCCGGCGCGCGGCACCAGCGTCACCCTTGTGATGGGCGCGGGCTTCGCCGGGGTTGCGGCCCTTGTCAGCCTGCTGCGAAACGCCGAGAGGCCGCGGCCGGGCGCGTAGCGGCGTTACCGGACGCCGAGGAAGCCGACCATCCGCTCGGCCTCGGCGACGATCGGATCGGCGATCGCCGCGGCCCGCCCGGCCCCCTCGCGTAGCACGGCGTCGATCGCGGCCGGGTCGTCGAGCCATCGTTGCGTCTCGGCCGCGATCGGCGACAGTTTCTCGGCAACGAGGGCGGCGAGCGCGTCCTTGAACCGGCCGAAGCCCGAACCGCCGGTACTCGCGCAACACGCCTGCATGGTCCGTACCGGCCAAGGCCGCGTAGATGCCGACGAGGTTGCGCGCCTCCGCCCGACCCTCCAGCTCCGCGACGTCGGAGGGCAGCGGCTCGGGATCGGTCTTCGCGCGCCGGATTTTCAGCGCGATCACGTCCGGCGGGTCGTTGAGATTGATGCGGCTCTGATCGGAAGGATCGGATTTCGACATCTTCTTCGTCCCGTCGCGGAGGCTCATCACCCGCGCCGCCGGCCCGAGGATCAACGGCTCGATGGTGGGGAAGAAATCGACGCCGTAATCGTGATTGAACTTCTGGGCGATGTCGTTCGCCAACTCCAGATGCTGGCGCTGGTCGTCGCCGACCGGCACCCGTGTCGCATGGTAGGCGTGGATGTCGGCCGCCATCAGGTTCGGGTAGACGTAGAGCCCGGCCGAAGCGTTCTCGCGATCCTTGCCCGCCTTATCCTTGAACTGCGTCATGCGGTTCAGCCAGCCGAGCCGGGCGACGCAGTTGAAGATCCAGGCGAGCTGCGCATGCGCCCGGACCGCCGATTGCGGGAACAGCACATGCGCCTTCGGGTCGATGCCGCAGGCGAGCAGCACAGCGGCCATCTCTCTTGTGGCGCGGGCCAGCGCCGCCGGTTCCTGCCACGTGGTGATCGCGTGCAGGTCCACGACGCACCAGATGCACTCGTGATCCCGTTGCAGCTCGACCCAGTTGCGGATCGCGCCCAGGTAGTTGCCAAGCGTCGGGATGCCGGAGGGCTGGATGCCGGAGAAGATGCGCTGCATGGGTTCGGAACCGATCGGGAAAGGCGCGTGTTGTTCGCGGAACGCCCCGGCGGGTCAACCCCCACGCTCTGCCCTGGGCTGCCCCGATTGGGTCTCGGGTCTGCCTAAAACTCGCCACGGGCCGCGATTATCTACAGGCCTAAGCCAAAGGAGGCCTCTATGCGCTCCATCACTCGATTGTTCATCGCCGCTCCCGTTGCCCTCGGAATGCTGGCCGCCGTGCCCGCGGCGCACGCCGAGTGGCGCGGCGGAAGGGGCGACTGGCACGGCGGCCACGGCTGGCGTGGGCCGGAGCCGCACTGGCACGGCGGCGGTTGGCGCGGGCCGGGGCCGGGCGCGGTGATCGCGGGAACGATCCTCGGCGCTGGTGCGGCCGCGGCCCTGGCGGGCGCCTTCGCTCCACCCGTTCCCGTCTATCGCGCCCCGCCCCCGGTGTACTACGCGCCGCCTCCGGTCTACTACGCGCCGCCGCCGGTATATTACGCGCCGCCGCCGGCCTACGCGCCTTACTGAGCGGACGGAACGGGCCGGCGCGACCTGCGCCGGTCCGCGAGGCGCCCGAAGGCGTCCCGCACATCGAAGGCTCCCGTGGCCTGCCCGGCGACCAGGTAGGCGACCAGACCCAGCCCGACCAGAAGGGCGAGCGCCAGGTACCGGAGATGGTGCCCGAGCGCCGCGAACAGCGGCTCCTCGCTGAACCACAGCACCCCCGCCATGCAGACCGCCGCCAGCGCCATGCGCGGCAGCCGCCGGCGAACATCGGAGTCTGGCAATAGCAGCCGCCGCCGCACCAGCAGCGCGCCGAGACAGAAAGTGTTGAACCAGGCCGCGATGCTGGTTGCGAGCGGCGGGCCGACATGCTGGAGCGGCCCCATCAGGGCGAGGTTGAGCACCAAGTTCAGCACGAGCGTGGCGATGCCGACCTTGACGGGCGTCGATGTGTCGCCCCGCGCGAAGAAGCCGGGCGCGAGCACCTTCAGCAGCACGTAGGCGGGCAGGCCGAGCGCATAGGCGGTCAGCGACTGCGCGCTCAGATGCGCGCTATGCGCGTCGAACGCGCCCCGGCCGAACAGCACCAGCATGATCGGATAAGAGGCCACGGCGAGCGCGAGCGTAGCCGGCAGGGTCAGGAACAACGCGAACTCGATGGCGCGGTTCAGCGTGGCAATGGCGAGCTGGGCCTCGCCGCCGCGCACCTGCCGCGACAGCACGGGCAGCAACGCCGTGCCGACCGCCACGCCGATCGTTCCCAAGGGCAGCTGATACACCCGCTCCGCATAGTACAGCAGCGACACGGTTCCAGGCGGCAGCAGGCTGCCGATGATGATGTCCACGGCTTGGTTGAGCTGGGTCGCCCCGGCTCCGAGCAGGCCGGGCGCCATCCGCCGCATCAACACCCGCATCTGCGGCGTGAGGCGCGGGCGCGGCGGCCGGATCGTCATGCCCGCCCGCCGTACGGCGATCACGAGGAGCCAGAGCTGCAGGACGCCCGAGACCGAGACCCCGATCGCGAGTGCGTGCCCGACCGTCGGCACATAGGGCGCGAGGCCGATCATCGCCGCGATCGAGACCGCGTTGTAGAGCAGCGGCGCGGCGGCGGCGGCGGCGAAGCGGTTCATGCCGTTGAGCACGCCGGATAGCACGGCGGCCAGGCAGATCAGCAGCATGTAGGGGAAGGTGATCCGGGTCAGTTCGACCGCGAGCGCGAACTTCGCCGGGATTTCAGAGAAGCCGGGCGCGAGCACCAGCATGATCGCCGGCATGAAGATCTCGCCCAGGATCGTGAGCGCGAGCAGCCAGAAGGCGAGCACGCTGATGGCCTCGCCCGCGAATTGCCGCGCGGCCGCCGGTCCTTCGGCCGCGAGCAGGCCCGAGAACTCCGGCACGAAGGCGGCGTTGAACGCGCCCTCCCCGAACAGGCGTCGGAACAGGTTCGGCAGCTTATTGGCAACGAAGAAGGCGTCGGCGACCGGACCCGTGCCGACCAGCGCGGCAATCAGAATGTCGCGCACGAAGCCGAGCAAGCGGCTGCCCATCGTCCAGCCGCCGACGGTCAGAACTCCGCGCAGCATCGGCGTTCCTCCGTCTCAGCGCCCGGAAACGAGATGCAGATCAAGGCGGCGGAGCCGGTGGCGCGGCCGAGGCCGTACCATCAGTTGGCGGCCCCGGGGACGGGCCGGGCAGCGTCTCCGGTGCGGGCGGGGGCGGCTTCGCCCCGGGCGCGGCTGCCTGGACCGGCGCCGGTCCTGGCCTGGCTTCGGTCTCCGTCGTCACCGTGTAGTCGGGCACGATCCGCGCCTGATTGCCCGCAATGAGCAGCACCTTCTGTCCGACCTTCAGCGGCACCTGGTCCTTCTGCGTCACCGACAGCAGATCTCCGTTGGGTTTGCGCACGATATACTCGTAGGCGCTCGTGTCGGCCGTCGCATGCTCGACCGTCGTGCCGACGATGCCGCCGACGACCGAGCCGCCGAGCGCCCCGAACGCCTGCGCGACCGTGCTCCCCGGCATCTGCGCCCCCGCAATCCCGCCCCCGCCCGCGCCCGCGACCGCGCCCACCGTGCCGCTCGCGGACACCCCGACCGGCCGCACCCCGACGATGACGCCCTGGTCCACCTTGTTCGCCTGCTGGACGGCGCTGCTCGCATAGGTGTCGGGGGAGTAGTCGGGTCCGCATCCCGCGAGCGCGGCGACGAGGACGCACGGCACGATAGACCTGAACCAAGAAGACAAACGAATCACCACGCCAGCCGACGACGCGGCGCACGCTCGCCCATCCGGCCGCGCAGGTAAAGAGTTTGTGGCGCGAACGCCACAGTTCAACCGCGACCGGCGCTATGGCTGAGCCGGTTCTTCGACAACAACCCCCGTGATTCACAGGCATCCACAGCGACCGGGGGCCGCGGGGACGCTGCCCGGCGCCGCCGATCAAGCTATGCTCCCTAGACCCATGAACACGATCGATCCGCCCCTGCTCGGCCTCTCCCAGCGCCTGCCGCCCTCCAACCTCCAGGCGGAGCAGGCCCTGCTCGGAGCGCTGCTCGCCAACAACAAGGCCTACGAGCGGGTCAGCGAGTTCCTGGTCCCGGACCACTTCGCCGACCCGCTGCATGGCCGCATCTTCCAGGCGATCGCGCGGCGGATCGAGGCCGGCCAGCTCGCCGACGCGATCACGCTGAAAGCCGAATTCGAGCATTCCGGCGTGCTCGACGAGGTCGGCGGCAGCGCCTATCTCGGGCAGCTCCTGACCGCGATGGTCGGCATCATCAACGCCGGCGAATACGGTCGCGCTGTCCACGACACGTGGCTCCGGCGTCAGCTGATCGATGTGGGCGAGACGGTCGTCAACAATGCCTTCGGCGCCGATCCGGAGCTGGACGGGCTGAAGCAGGTCGAGGTCGCCGAGCAGGCGCTGTTCGGGCTTGCGACGGACGGCGGCAGCTCGGGCGGCTTCATCACCTTCGAGCGGGCGCTGACGGAGGCGATCCAGGGCGCGGAGCGCGCTTTCCGCCGGGCGGGCCACGTCTCCGGCCTGTCCACGGGATTGCGCGATCTCGACGGCAAGATGGGCGGGCTGCATCCGTCCGACCTGCTGATCCTCGCGGGCCGCCCCGGCATGGGCAAGACCGCGCTCGCGACCAAGATCGCCTTCGGCGCGGCGCGGGCGCTGCTCGAGGAGGCCCGCCGGGCGGATCGGGACGCGCTCGCGAAGGGGAGCGTTGCCGTCTTCTCGCTGGAAATGAGCGCCGAGCAGCTGGCGACGCGCCTGCTTTCGGAGGAGGCCCGCATCTCCGGCGACCGCATCCGGCGCGGCGACATCGGCCAGCGCGACTTCGACCGATTCGTGCAGGTCAGCCGCGACATCGCAGGCTTGCCGCTGCATATCGACGATACGCCGGCGATCACGCTGTCCGCCTTGCGCACCCGCTGCCGCCGCCTGAAGCGCACCAAGGGCCTGAACCTGATCGTCGTCGACTACCTGCAATTGATGCGGCCATCGGCCGGGACGCGGCCCGAAAACCGGGTGTTGGAAATCAGCCAGATCACGCAAGGATTGAAGGCGATCGCCAAGGAATTGGCGGTGCCGGTCCTGGCGCTGTCGCAGCTCTCGCGTCAGGTCGAGAATCGGGAGGACAAACGGCCTCAGCTGGCCGATTTGCGCGAATCCGGCACGATCGAGCAGGATGCGGACGCGGTGATGTTCGTCTATCGCGACGAGTACTACCTGGCGCAACGCGCGCCGAAGCAGATGGCCTACGATTCGGAGCAGAAGTATCAGGACAGCCTGGACAAGTGGCAGCGCGACATGGAGGCGGTGCATAGCCGCGCCGAACTGATCGTCGCCAAGCAGCGGCACGGGCCGACGGGCATGATCCCGCTGTTCTTCGAAGCCGAATTCACCCGCTTCGCCGATCTCGACCTGCACCATTCCGGCGCCGGGGGCTGAGCCGTGTGACCGGTCCGCCGGCCGAACTCACCGTCGATCTCGACGCTATCGCGGCCAACTGGCAGATCCTGCGCCTGCAACACCCTTCCGGCCCAGTCGCCGCCGTCGTGAAGGCGAACGGCTACGGCTTAGGGGCTGCTAAAGTGGCAGCGCGGCTGCACCGGGAAGGCTGCCGCCACTTCTTCGTGGCCCATCTCGCCGAAGCGACCGCGATCTCCGATCTCGTGCCGGGCGCGATGCTCGGCGTGCTGAACGGGCTTGCTCCCGGCACGGAAGCCGACTACCTCGCGCGCGGCCTCACGCCGGTGCTCGGCTCGCTGCGCGAGGTCGCGGCCTGGCAGCGGACGGCCCGGCGGGCGGGCAGTGTTCTGACCGCGCTGCTGCATATCGACACCGGCATGTCGCGCCTCGGGCTTGACGCCCGCGAGTGCGCGTCCCTCCAGGCTGATCCGGCTTTACTGGACGGTATCGCTCTCCGCTATGTGATGACACATCTCGTGTCTTCGGAGCGGTCGCTCGACCCGAGGAACGAGATTCAACGCCGGGACTTCCTCGAAGCCTGCGCGCACCTGCCCGCAGCCCCGCGCAGCCTGGCGAACTCGTCCGGCATCTTTCTCGGCACCCGGTTCGGCAGCGGCCTCGCCCGCGCCGGGGCGGCGCTCTATGGCATCAATCCGATACCCGGCCTCAACAATCCGATGCGGCCCGTCGTGCGGTTGCGCGCGCGCATCCTGCAAGTGCGCGATCTGCCGGAGGGCGCGACGGTCGGCTACAACGCGACCTGGACCGCGCCCCGGCCCAGCCGCATCGCGACGGCGGGCATCGGCTACGCGGACGGCTGGATGCGCTCGCTCTCCGGTCGCGGGTCCGCGAGCTTTGACGGCAAGGCGGTCCCGCTGGTAGGGCGTGTCTCCATGGACCTCACGACCTTCGATGTCACCGAGTGCCCGGGCGCGGCCGCTGGTGCCTGGCTCGATCTGATCGGGCCGGGGCAGACCGTGGATGCCGTCGCCGGCGCGGCCGGCACCAACGGCTACGAAGTGCTGACGTCGCTCGGGCAGCGGTTCGGCCGGACGTATCTGGGCTCGTGAACGCCATTCTCGATGTCGTCGCCGCGATCGGGCGTGGCGTGTTCACGGCCTGCCGTGTGACCGGCGAACTCGCGCTGTTCGCGCTGGCCGGCCTCTCGCACGTCGTCCGGCCGCCGTTCTACCGCCGCATGTTCGTCCGCTCGCTGATCGAAATCGGGTATTTCAGCCTGCCGGTCGTCGCGCTGACGGCGGTGTTCACCGGCATGGTTCTGGCGCTGCAATCCTATACGGGCTTCTCCCGTTTCTCGGCCGAAGGCGCGATCGCGAGCATCGTCGTGCTCTCGGTGACGCGCGAACTCGGGCCGGTGCTGGCCGGGCTGATGGTCGCGGGCCGCGTCGGCGCGGCGATGGCGGCCGAGATCGGCACCATGCGCGTGACCGACCAGATCGACGCGCTGACGACGCTCTCGACCAATCCGATGAAGTATCTGGTCGCCCCTCGCCTGCTGGCCGGCATCGTCGCGCTGCCGCTGCTGGTGGTGATCGCGGACATTCTGGGCGTGCTGGGCGGCTACATCATCGGCACGCTGAAGCTCGGCTTCAATGGCGCCAATTACCTGAACAACACGCTCAATTTCGTGCAGACGCAGGACGTGGTCTCGGGCCTGGCCAAGGCCGCCGTGTTCGGCTTCCTCATCACCCTGCTCGGCTGCTTCCAGGGCTACAACAGCCGGGGCGGCGCGCAGGGTGTCGGCGCCGCGACCACGGCCGCGGTGGTGACGGCCTCGATCCTGATCCTCGCCTTCGACTACGTGCTGACAGAGGCTTTCTTTGCGCGATGATTTGATCCTCTCCCCCGTTCGGGAGCGCTCCGACGTGAGCGGGGAGACGCCGAAAATCCGCATCCGGGGGCTCGTGAAGCGGTTCGGCGAAAAAACCGTGCTGGACGGCATCGACCTCGACGTCATGCCGCGCACGTCCCTGGTCGTGATCGGCGGGTCGGGCAGCGGCAAGTCGGTGCTGCTGAAATGCATCCTCGGCCTGATCGTCCCGGAGGCCGGCACGATCGAGATCGACGGCCGGGACGTCTTACGGCTCCCTCGCCGGGAGCAGGAGGCCATCAGGTCGCGTATTGGCATGCTTTTCCAGAACGGCGCGCTGTTCGACAGCCTGCCTGTCTGGCAGAACGTGACCTTTGGCCTGCTAGCGCAGCACAAGACCGATCGCAACCGGGCGCGCGCGACCGCCGAGGCATTTCTCGGGCAGGTGGGACTCGACTCGAGCGTCGGCGACCTGTCGCCGTCGGAGCTTTCCGGCGGCATGCAAAAGCGGGTGGCGCTCGCGCGGGCGATCGCGGCGCAGCCGGACATCATGTTCTTCGACGAGCCGACGACCGGGCTCGACCCGATCATGGGCGCGGTGATCGACGACCTGATCGTCGATTGCGTCAAGCGCCTCGGCAGCACCGCGATCGCCATCACCCACGACATCGCGAGCGCCCGCCGCATCGGCGACCGGGCGGCCATGCTGCACAAGGGCCGCATCGTCTGGACCGGGCCCGCCGCGTCGCTGATGGACAGCGGCAACCCGATGGTGGACCAGTTCACGCACGGCGAGCGCAACGGTCCGATCCAGATGGAGCTGCGGCGATAGGACCGGTGCCGCGCATCGGACTGGCGGTCCTGGCCGCATCCGCCGTTGCGGCGCAGGCGCGCGCGGACGATCGCGCGGTGCAGGCGGCGGACGAAGCGGCCGGGCTGTTCGTGCAAGCTTGCGTGCCGTTCGCGGGCGACCGCGCCGGGCTGCGGCAATGGATTCTGGATCACAACCTGCCGCCGCTGCCCCCCGGCGGACAGGCGGCGTTCCTGCACGGACAGCCGGGGGTCGCCTACGACGCGACCTCGCCCGGCGGCAAGTTCGTGCTGATCGCGGGCGAGGGCGGCGCGTGCTCCGTCGTGACGCCACGCGCCGATCCGGAGGCGCTCGCCGCTTCGGTCCAGCGCGACCTCAGGGCGCTGGGCCTCACGGTGGAGGCGGGGAACGCGCGCGAGGACGAGACGCAAGCCGGCCTCCGCTGGACGGACTACACGGCGAGCAAGGACGCGCGGCGCTGGTCGCTCACGGTCGGCAGCGGCGGCGGCCTCGCCATGCTGACCGCGCGCCCGCGCTGAGAGACGTGGCGAAGCCCGTCACGCGCTTCGTCTGCCAGGCCTGCGGGGCGGTCACGGCGAAATGGGCCGGAAGGTGCGAGACCTGCGGCGAGTGGAACACGATCGTCGAGGAGAGCGTGGAGGCGCGTCCCGGCGCGGCCGCCAGGACCGGCGCGCGCCGCATAGCCTTTGTCGGGCTGCTTGGGTCCGCGCCGCCGCCGCCGCGCCGCCCGACAGGGATCGCGGAGCTCGACCGCGTGCTGGGCGGCGGCCTCGTGCCGTCGTCCGCGATCCTGGTCGGCGGCGATCCGGGGATAGGCAAATCCACGCTGCTGCTGCAGGCGGCGGCGGCGTTGGCGAGGGGGGGCGGCCGGGTGCTCTACGTCACCGGCGAGGAGTTGGTGGAGCAGATACGGATGCGCGCGCGCCGGCTCGGGCTTACGGAAACCCCGATCGAGCTTGCCGCCGCGATCAACGTCCGCGAAATCGCGGCGACGCTGGAGTCCATGGCCGAGGTCACGCTCGTCGTGATCGACTCGATCCAGACCATGTGGCTCGACCAGATCGAGAGCGCGCCTGGTACCGTCGGGCAGGTGCGCGCGTGCAGCTTCGAGCTGATCCGGCTGGCGAAGGCGAAGGGCTTCGCGGTGGCCCTGGTCGGGCACGTGACCAAGGAAGGGGCGATCGCCGGGCCCCGCGTGCTCGAGCACATGGTCGATGCCGTGCTCTACTTCGAGGGCGATCGCGGCCATCAGTTCCGCATCCTGCGCGGGGTCAAGAACCGTTTCGGCGCGACCGACGAGATCGGCGTGTTCGAAATGACCGAGCAGGGTCTCGCGGAGGTGCAGAATCCGTCGGCCCTGTTCCTTGCCGAACGCCGGGGCAATATCGCCGGGAGCGCCGTGTTCGCGGGTGTCGAGGGAACCCGGCCGGTGCTGGTCGAGGTGCAGGCGCTGCTCGCCCCCAATCCGGGCGGCAGCCCACGCCGGGCGGTGATCGGGTGGGACGGCGGCCGGCTCGCGATGCTACTGGCGGTGCTCGAGACGCGCGGCGGCCTGCGCCTCGCCGCCTCCGACGTCTACCTCAACGTCGCGGGCGGCCTGCGCCTGTCCGAACCGGCGGCGGATCTCGCGGTTGCCGCCGCCCTCGCCTCGGCCGCTTCCAGGACGCCGGCCAGCCCGGACACCGTCTTTTTCGGCGAGATCGGGCTTTCCGGTGAAATCCGGCAGGTCGCCCAGGCGGAGGCGCGGCTGAAGGAGGCGGCGAAGCTCGGTTTCGGCCGGGCCTGTCTGCCGCGCCGGATTGCCCGCGGCAACCGCCCCTTCCCCGCGATCGAGGGTATCGGGCTTGAGGAAATCGGCCACATCTCCGACCTCGTTTCGCGCTTCGGCGGCGAAAGTACCTGACGATTGCTTGCCACCGGGCGCCGGGAGGCCTCTATACCGCGCAAGTTTTCACTTTATGGCAGATCGATGACCTGGGTGGACCTCGCCGTCATTGGCGTGCTCGCAATCTCCGCCCTGCTTGCCTTCGTGCGCGGGTTCGCGCGCGAGGTTCTCGGGGTCGGCGCCTGGGTCGGGGCCGTGCTCGCCGCCGCCTGGGCCTTCCCGTACGCTCGCCCGCACTTCCGTCAGTGGCTCGGCACGCCGGATCTGGTCGATCCGGTCACGTTCGGAGCCGTGTTCGTGGTCGTGCTGTTGGTCCTGCTCGTGATTTCGAGCTGGATCGGCAGCCTGGTCCGCCGCTCCGCGCTGGGAGGCCTTGACCGCACGTTGGGGCTGGTATTCGGCCTGCTGCGGGGTGCGGCCGTGATCGTGATTGCCTATATCGCGGCTGGGCTGCTGGTTCCGGTCGATCGCTGGCCGGAACCGGTATTGCACGCGCGCACCCTGCCGGCCGCCTATCGCGGCGCCCGCTGGCTGGTGGCGCAATTGCCCCCGGAATACCGCCCGCGCGTCTATCCGCCGCCTTCGGGGCGGGAGACCACGGCGGCCGCGTTGATGCGCGCGACCCCGCAAGGCCGCGCGACGGGTAGCCCGCCCGTGCGGGAGTAGGAGACCTCGCCATGCCCGAGTTGAACCCCCTGCCCGACGACGGAGTACCGGACGCAGACAAGCTGCATGAAGAGTGCGGCGTGATCGGGCTATGGAACGTGCCCGACGCGGCGGCGGTGACGGCGCTCGGGTTGCACGCGCTCCAGCATCGCGGACAGGAGGCGACGGGCATCGTCTCTTACGACGGCGCGCGGTTCCACTCGCATCGCGGCATGGGTCTGGTCGGCGACAATTTCGGCGACGCCAAGGTCATCGGCTTCCTGAAGGGACTGCACGCCGTCGGCCACAACCGGTATGCGACGACCGGCGACACGATCCTGCGCAACGTCCAGCCGCTCTATGCCGATTTCGAGTTCGGCGGCCTCGCCGTCGCGCATAACGGCAATCTGACCAATGCCCACGTCCTGCGCCGCGCGCTCGTCCGCCGCGGCTGCCTGTTTCAGTCCACGACCGACAGCGAGGTGTTCATCCACCTCATCGCCATCAGCCTCTATTCGACCGTGGTCGACAGGCTGATCGACGCGCTCAAGCAGGTCGTCGGCGCGTATTCGCTGGTGACGCTGTCGAGCACGGCGCTCATGGGGGTGCGCGATCCGCTCGGCGTGCGGCCGCTGATCCTCGGGCGGCTCGGCCAGGGCTGGGTCTTGGCGAGCGAAACCTGCGCGCTCGAGATTATCGGCGCCGAGTTCGTGCGCGACGTGGAGCCCGGCGAAATCGTCGTCATCAACGACCAGGGCGTGCATAGCGTGCGGCCGTTCAGTCGCGTCCCGGAACGGTTCTGCGTGTTCGAGTATATCTACTTCGCGCGGCCGGATTCGGTGATGGAGGGCATGCCTGTCTACGAGGCGCGCAAGCGCATCGGGGCGGAGCTCGCGCGCGAGAGCCACGTCGCCGCGGATCTGATCGTGCCGGTGCCGGATTCCGGCGTGCCGGCGGCGATGGGCTACGCCGCCGAGAGCGGCATACCGTTCGAGTTCGGCATCATCCGCAACCACTATGTCGGACGCACCTTCATCGAGCCGACGGACCACATCCGCAATCTCGGCGTGAAGCTGAAGCACTCGGCCAACCGGCCGGTGCTGGAGGGCAAGCGCGTCATCCTGGTGGACGATTCGATCGTGCGCGGCACGACCAGCCGCAAGATCGTCGAGATGGTGCGCGGCGCGGGGGCGGCCGAGGTGCATATGCGCATCTCGTCGCCGCCGACGACGCATTCCTGCTTCTACGGCATCGACACGCCCGAACGCGGCAAGCTGCTGGCGGCGCGGCACACCGTGGACGAGATGGCGAAGCTGATCGGCGCCGACAGCCTCGCCTTCATTTCGCTCGACGGCCTGTACCGCGCGCTCGGCAAGAACGGCCGCGATCCCGACGCTCTACATTACTGCGACGCCTGCTTCACCGGCGATTATCCGGTGCCCTTGCCGGACATGGCGGATCATGCCGACAAAAATCTCACCTTGATGTCCGAGGGTGCCTGATGCGGCCGCTCGCGGGCCGCGTCGCGCTCGTTACCGGCGCGAGCCGTGGCATTGGCGCCGCGACCGCGATCGAGCTCGCCCGTCTCGGCGCGCATGTGGTCGCGACCGGGCGCACCGAGGGTGGGCTTGAGGAAACGGACGACGCGATCCGCGCCCTCGGCGGCGCGGCGACGCTGCTGCCGCTCGATCTCGCCCGCGAGAGCGAGCGGATCGACGCGCTCGGGCCGAGCCTGTTCGAGCGGTTCGGCCGCCTCGACATCCTCGCCCACGCCGCGGGCGCGCTCGGCCGCCTCACCCCCGTCCCGCATATCCTACCGAACGACTGGGCCGAGGCCGTCGCAGTCAATCTCGCGGCGAGCTGGCGCTTGATCCGCACGGCGGCGCCCCTGCTGCAAGCGGCCGATGCGGGCCGCGCCGTGTTCGTCACCAGCGGCATCACCGAGCGGCCAACCGCGTATTGGGGCACGTACGGCGCGACCAAAGCCGGGATGGAGCATCTCGTGCTGACCTGGGCGGCCGAGCTGCAAACGACGCGCGCGCGGGTCAATCTGTTCGATCCGGGCCCGGTCGCGACCCGGATGCGCCGGGCGGCGTTCCCGGGCGAGGATCAGTCCGCGCTGCCAACCCCCGCGCAGGTCGCACCGCCGCTGGCTGCACTGTGCCTTGAGACGGAGACCCGCAACGGCGCGCGCATCGCCTATGCCGGCGAGCCGATCGCCCCGTAGTTCAGCTGGATGCCGATGGCGCTCTTCGGTTCCTCTCTCCACCTCCTTCAAACGGGCGCGGGGCAGGTGGCGCCCAGCGCCGGTGCTGGACTGAGCACCGGCGGCGCTCGGCGCCCCGCGGCCGCCATGCGGCCGGCAAACTCATAGGTGGCCTGCGAGGCAGTGGCATTGCAGTTTCGTGGAGGTTGGATGACACACTCGGATGAAGATGAATACGTACGCGGGGCAGGACGATTCGCTGCTGACACGTGTTCGCGAAACGCGCAATCGCGTGAGTAGGAGGAGCCTGCACCAGGACAGAGCCGCATCCGCGCGGAGTTGTGATGCCGAATCGGCACGCTGGGCATAATACCGGCCTTGGCAATCCTGCCCTTCGCCTAAATAGATGTTCTGTTCACGCGGATTGAGGCAGATTCGGTCTCGCAAGATTTCCGGCTACGAGAGCTAGAGACTGTGTGTTGTCGAAATATGGGCGCCTGCTGATCGCGGCTGCATGGTGCCCCCGGACCTTCCCGCGAAACGGAACCGACGCCAGATGCATTACGAGCTCTACGACCTGTTCCGGCAAAACCTGCTTCAGCCGCTAAACTTCACGGGACGGGTCGGACAGGTCGCGTTGGAGCCTTTCCGGCCATTCCTCCCCTTCGCGTTCCGCGGCCAGCTCGATGCGATGTACGCGTCGCTCCACACGCTCGAGCGCCTGACCCGGCTCTATCCGAAGCAGCCGTTCAATGTCGGCGTCGAGGAGGAGCGGGTCTGGTCCCGGCCCTTCTGCGATCTGATTCGCTTCCCGGCCGACCGTGAGGGTGCGCCGCGCGTCCTGATCGTCGCGCCGATGTCGGGTCATCACGCAACGCTCCTGCGTGGCACCGTCGAATCGCTCGTGCTCGACCACGAGGTATTCATCACCGATTGGGCGGATGCGAAGTTCGTTCCCTTGGCAAAAGGGCGGTTCGACCTCGACAGCTACATCTCCTACGTGATGGAGATGTTCCGCTTTCTGTCGAAAGGCGGGCCTTTCCATGTTCTGGCGGTTTGCCAACCCTGCGTCCCGGTGTTTGCCGCCACCGCGATGATGAGCGAGGACCGCTCCGAGTCGCTGCCGAGGTCGATGGTGCTGATGTCGGGGCCGCTCGATCCGGGCGCTAACGAGACGGAGGTGACGCGCTTCGGCCTCAAGCACGATCTCGAATGGTTCGAGCAGCGACTGATCTATACCGTGCCGCGCCGCTATCCCGGCCGCAACCGGCGCGTCTATCCGGGCCTGATCCAGCTCGGCGCGTTCATGTCGACGCAGATGTCGCGCCACGTCACGCAGCATGTCGATCTGTTCCATGCCGTGATGCGGATGAATGCCGAGGATGCGCAGAAGATTACCGAGTTCTACGACGAGTACCTCGCGGTTCAGGATCTGTCGGCGGACTTCTATCTCGACACGCTGTTCCGCGTGTTCCAGCGTCGAGATCTCGCCAACGGCCAGTTCGACTTCCATGGGAGGCAGATCGATCCCGGCGCGATTGAGAATATCCGGCTGGTCACGATCGAGGGCGAGAAGGACGACATCTGCGCGCCCGGCCAGACCTTCGCCGCGCATGCGATGTGCCGCAACCTGCCCGACCGGCTCAAGACGCATCACCTGCAACCGGGAGTCGGCCATTTCGGCACGTTCAGCGGCTCGAGATACCGGGCTGGCGTCCTTCCGCTGCTGCAGGAGGTGTTCGCGGAGACCGGCAGCTCCGCCTGCCGCACCGTCCACGCCCCCGCACACGTCACGCCCGTGCCCGACGATCTCGTCCAGACACTGCAAGCGACCGCCTGACGCCGTGCCGGCCGATTGACCGGGTCCGCCCCGGTCGATCGGCCGATGGCTGCCCGACCCCATGCTCGCCATCATCGCGCGAGCAACGGATCGAGGCTCGCCATGACCGAAACCCCATCTCCCACGCCCCTGGGCCAGTTCTCGGACGCCCTGGCCGGACTGGTGGCCTCCTCCGCGCGCCTGATCGCGGCCGTGGAGCCCGCGCCGGGTCGCTATCTGAGCGGCATTCTCTGGCAGCCCGGAATCATCGTCACGTCCGAGCAGGCGCTCCCGGAGCGGGAGAGCTATCCGGTGCTGCTGGAGGGTCAGCGCGCCGACACCGCCCGCCTCGCCGGGCGTGACCTCGGCACCAACGTCGCCGTGCTGCGCCTGGACGACGCCGGCTCCTCCGAACCGCCGCTTGCGGCCAACACGCCCCGCACCGGCGCGCTCGCCGTCGCGCTTGGCGGCCGTCCGGCGCCGCTGGCAAGGCTTGCGATGATCCGTTCTGTCGGTCCCGCCTGGCACAGCATGGCGGGCGGTCGAATTGAGCGGCTCATCCGCCTTGATCTCCGGGCGAGCCGCGCCGAGGAGGGCGGCCCGGTCATCGACATGACAGGCGGCCTGATCGGCATGGCGACCGCAGGACCGCGCGGGCGGGCGCTCGTGATCCCGCACGAGACAATCACGCGCGTGCTCGGCCCGCTGCTCGCGGAGGGGCGCGTAGCGCATGGCTGGCTGGGCGTCGGCTTACAGCCGGTCGCGATCCCCGAGAACCTGCGCGACGCCGCCGGGCAGGAGGCCGGCTTGATGGTCGCGAGCCTCGCGCCGGGCGGACCGGCCGAACAGGCGGCCGTCCTGCCGGGAGACATCCTGCTCGCGATCGACGGCAGCCCGCTCGATCGCCACCGCGCCATCCGCACTGCGCTCGCGGACATCGTGCCGGGCCGGGCGGTCGAGATCGCGATGCTGCGCGCGGGCGCTCGCCTTACGATCGGGGCGACGGTCGGGCAGCGCCCGCAAAAATGAGCGCTGGACGGCTCCAGCACGACATTCTGCTCGAGGCCGACGACCCGAACCGGCGGGCGCGTCTCACCCGCATTCTCGTCGCGCTCGGCCATGCCGTCGCCGCCGATCCGGGCGCGGCCAGCCTGCGCTTGATCGATCTCGCCGGAGAGGAGTGGCCGACGCTCGACCCGCTCGGCCTGCCCTGCCTCATCCTGTCCGATGCGCCGCCAATCGTGCAGGCGTCTTCGCTGCGCGCCGTCATTCCCCGTTCCGCCGATGCGGGGCGGCTCGACGCGGCGATCCTGGCAGCGGCGGCGGGGCTGTTCGTGCGCGCCGACCCGCCCTCCGTGGCGCCGGGCTTCGCCGCGGCCGAGGAGAACGGACCGCTGCTGACGGCGCGCGAGATCGAGGTGCTCGCCTGCATCGGCGAGGGGATGAGCAACAAGGCGGTCGCCCGCCGCCTCGGCATCTCCGGACACACGGTCAAGTTCCATGTCGAGGCGGTCTTCTCCAAGCTCGGCGCGCGGTCGCGGGCGGATGCCGTCGCCAAGGGCCTGCGCCGCCGCCTGATCGACATCTGAGGCGCGGACCTATCGCGCGAGCAGGGTCTCGAACACGTCCCCCGCCGGGGGTAAGCCCTCGATGTGGCACCGATGCCAGAGCGCGTAGAACAGCAGCGTCCAGGCCGCGAACCCCTCGCGGCGGCCGCTTGCGTGACGGAACAGGGCCGCGACCCGGTCGGGATGGGCCAGCTCCGCGATGCCCGGCTGCGCCGCCACGAGCGGACCGAGCCGCGCCCCCTGCCCCGCGATCCAGGCCCCGACCGGAACCGTGAAGCCCTGCTTGGGCGCGAAAGGCTGCGCCTCCGGCAGATGGCGTTCCAGCCACCGGCGGAGCAGCCACTTGCCCCGGCGCTCGCGCACCTTGAGCCCGTCCGGCAGGCGGAAAGCCGCCGCCGCGACCGCCCGGTCGAGGAAGGGCGTTCGCCCTTCGACGCTATGGGCCATGAGCGTGCGGTCGAGCTTCAGCAGCAGGTCGTGCGGCAGCCAGTCCGCGATGTCGGTCGCCTGCGCGGCGGCCAGACGGGTGCGCCCGCCATCCGCCGCTTCCGCCTCGGCGGAGGCGATGCCGTCCCGCCAGCCGGTCGGACGCGCGCGGAGCACGTCGAGCTTGTCGAACGTGCCGCGCGCCCGGATCACGCGGCCGCCTCGCCACCAGGGCCGCATGGCGGTGCGGTAGCGGCCGTAGCCGCCGAAGATCTCGTCTCCCCCCTCGCCGCACAGCACGACCTTGACCTGCTGCGCCGCCCGCCGTGCCAGGAACCAGGTCGGAATGATGGCGTAGTCGGCCGCGGGATCGTCCATGCAGCCGACGATCTCGGGCAGATGATCCCACACCATCCGCTCGCTGATCTCGATGGTCTCATGATCGGCGCCGGCCGCGCGGGCCACCGCTTGCGCCCGCCCCCGCTCGTCCGCCGCGCCCGGCACGTCGAAGCCGGCCGTGAACGCCAGCACCGGATTGCTGTTCAGACGGCTCATCAGCGCGAGGATGGCCGCGCTGTCCACGCCGCCCGAGAGGAACATCCCGTATGGCACGTCGCTGCGCTGATGCAGGTGAACGCTTTCCTCGAGCGCGCGATCGAGCCGCTCGAGCGCCGCTTCCTCCCCGATCGTCTCGGGGCCGCCCTCCGGCAGGGACGCCGCACGCCGGCGCTCGATCACGTGCCCCTCGGCGCAGGTCAGCGTCT
The DNA here is from genome assembly GCA_963777325.1 of uncultured Alphaproteobacteria bacterium. Lineage (GTDB taxonomy): Bacteria > Pseudomonadota > Alphaproteobacteria > Acetobacterales > Acetobacteraceae > JAFAXA01. The sequence continues at coordinate 31,045 of CAVZQE010000004.1, forward strand.
CGCCCGGCCGCACGCGCTGGATGCCGGGAAAGATCGTTTCCGCGCCGGAGGTGAACTGCACCTGCAGCAGCTCGTCTCGCGCGGAGTGCCGCAAGCCTCGCGGCACGAGGCCCGCCTCGAGAAAGGCGCGCGGCTCGGAGGCGAAGGCCAGGCCGCCCTCGATCGCGGTCGTGTAGAGCGGCTTGATGCCGAAAGGATCGCGCGCGAGCGTGACCGTGCGCGCGGCGCGGTCGTGGATCGCGATCGCATACATGCCACGGAGGCGGTCCGTAAACCGCTCCCCGTCGCGCAGCCACAGATGCAGCGGCGGCTCGCAGTCGCTGTCCGTCGCGTATTGGACGCCAGGCGTCTCCGCGCGGAGTTCGCGGTAATTATAGATCTCGCCGTTCGCGACCAGCGCGGCCGAACCCGCGAACAGCGGCTGGTCTCCGCCCTCGACGTCGATGATGGCGAGGCGCGTATGCACGAGCGCGATCCGCCCGACAACCGTATGTCCCGCCCCGTCCGGCCCGCGATGCCCGAGCGCCCGGGCGAGCGCTCCCAGCTGCGCGGGGTCCGGGGGCGCCGACCCCGTGGCCAGGACAAGCCCCGCGATGCCGCACATCAGGGCTTCTCCACGGAGCCGAGAAACGCACGCCACGACCCCACGACCGGCGCCTCCGCGAATTCCCGCTCGAATCGCTCGCGTCCGGATGCGGCGAGGCGTGCCGCCTGCCCGGGGTCGTCGAGCACCGCGCCGATTGCGTGGGCGAGCGCGCGCGGGTTCTCGCGGGACACCAGCAGCCCGTCCACACCGGGCCGGATCAGCTCGCACGGACCCTCGGCGTCGGCGGCGATCACCGGCCGGCCGGCAGACCACGCCTCGATCACCACATTCCCGAGCGGCTCGTGCCGCGACGGGCAGACGAGCAGGTCCGACCTCGCCAGCAGCGCGCCCCGGTCGGACCGCCAGCCTGGGAGATGCAGCCGATCCCCGACCCCCTCGCGCCGCGCCAGGGTTTCGAGCCGCTCTCTCTGCTCGCCCTCGCCCGCGATTACCGCGTGCACGCCCGGCAGCAGCGGCAGGGCGCGCACCAGCACGTCGAACGCCTTATTCCGGTGCAGCCGGCCGAGCGCCAGGATGCACCGCGCGCCGTCCGGAAGGCCGAGCGCCCGGCCGTCGGCGGCGGGCGCGCCCGCGAGGTCGTCCGCGAAGTTTGGGAGATGGTGGACGCGCTGCGGCGGCCAGCCTTGCCCGCGTACCCAGGCGACGATGCTTCGCGTGTTGCCGATCAGATGATCGCAGTGTTTGTAGTAGGACAGGTTGTAGTATCCGCCGAGCCGTCCCGCGAGCACCCATTCGTCCCTGGGCGCGAACCGCGCCGCCCGGTTCATCCAGGCGACGACGACGCGCGGCGCGAAGCGTCGAAGCAGGCCACGAAGGCGCAGCCCGGTGAGCAGATCGGCGGGGCCGCCGAAGCCGAACTGGGCCGCGGGCACGCCCGCTTGGGCCAGACGGTGCGCGCGGTCGCGATCGCGGCGGATGGCCGGAAGCACGGCATCGCCCGCGCGGTGCAGGGCGATCGTGAGCCGCTCGAAGAACAGCTCGGCTCCGCCCGCATGCGCGCCCGCCATCACCTGGGCGACCTTCATGCGCGCCCGTGGCGGCCGGCGAAATGGGATAGATGTTTGGACCGGGTCATGTGACCCGCTGGTCTAACACTTCTTGCCCTGAACCGCGCCAGGGGCCACCTCCCCCGGCATGACAGAAATGGCACAACTCCGCGCGCGCGGAGTGATCGCGGTCGGGGGCGCGGACCGGATCGGCTTCCTCCAGGGCCTGGTCTCCAACGACGTCGCGGAGGCCGCGCCGGGCCGCGCCGTCTGGGCCGCGCTGCTGAGCCCGCAGGGAAAATGGCTCGCCGACTTCTTCATCCTGGCCGACGGCGAGCGTCTCTTGCTCGACTGCGAGCGCGAGCAGGCCGCGATGCTCGTCGCCCGGCTCTCCCGCTACCGATTGCGGGCGCGGGTCGCGGTCGAGGATGTCTCGGACGAACACGTCGTGCATGCCGCCTGGGGCGAGGCGCCGGACGGGATCGACGCAGCCGTGATCGCGCCTGACCCGAGGCTGCCCGAGGCCGGATGGCGCATCCTCGCGCCGGGGCCGCTGGCCGGGGCGCGGGCGGACGAGGCGGCGTGGGACCGCCACCGGCTGGCGCTCGGCCTGCCCGACGGGTCGCGCGACCTGGAGGCGGACAAGACCGTGCTGCTGGAGGCCGGCTTCGACGAGTTGCACGGCGTCTCCTGGAGCAAGGGCTGCTACATGGGCCAGGAACTGACGGCGCGCACCAAGTACCGGGGTCTCGTCAAGCGCCGGCTGGTGCCCGTTTCGGTGCTGCGCGGCCCCCTGCCGGAGCGAGGCGCGCCCATCGTGAGCGGGGCGGCAGAGGCGGGCACGATGCGCTCCGGCCGCGACGATCTCGGCCTCGCCTCGCTGCGGATCGAGGCTTTGGCAGGACTTCTCCGATGCGGCGAGACGGAGTTGCTGCCCCACATCCCGGCCTGGATGACGCTGCCGGCTTAGGCCAGGATCGCCGGCGTCGAAACTGTCCTCCGGAGCGGACATGAAGCATGCGCGTCTCGCCCCAGGCCTCGGCTTGGTCGCATGCCTGATTGCCGGGCCGCTCCACGCCGCCTCGCCGCCCGCCGTGGAGGCCATGCATGGCATGGTGGTATCGTCGCAGCGCCTCGCCTCCGAGGTGGGCCGCGACATCCTGCGCGCGGGCGGCAACGCCGTCGATGCAGCAGTCGCCACCGCCTATGCCGAGGCGGTAACCAACCCTTGCTGCGGCAACATCGGCGGTGGCGGCTTCATGCTGCTGCATCTGGCGGACGGACGCGATCGCTTCGTCAATTTCCGCGAGACCGCGCCCAAGGCGGCGGCGCCCGGCATGTATCTCGACGCCTCTGGCCACGTCATCAAGGACGCGAGCCTGCACGGTTATCGCGCGGTCGCCGTGCCGGGAACCGTGCTCGGGCTGAATACCGCGCTCGCGCGCTACGGCACGATGACGCTGCGGCGCGTGCTGGAGCCGGCGATCGCGCTCGCCCGCGACGGCTTCGTGCTGACCCGCGCCGATACCGACATCCTGGATTCAGGCGCGGCCCTGTTTCGCACTCAGCCCAACATCGCCCGTATCTTCCTGCGTCCGGACGGCACGCCGTTGCAGCCGGGAAATCGGCTGGTGCAGGCCGATCTCGGACGCAGCTTGCAGGCGATCGCCGGCGGAGGGTCGGACGCCTTCTACAAGGGGCGGGTTGCGGCTGCGGTCGCGGCCGCCTCGCGCGAGAACGGCGGCGTCATCACGGCGTCCGATTTCGCCGCGTACACCGTGACGGAGCCGGACCCGATCCGATGCTCGTACAGGGGAATGACAATCCTGTCCGCGCCGCCGCCCTCGTCCGGCGGCACGACGCTTTGCGAGATCCTGAACGTGCTCGCGGGCGACGATATAGGCGCGTCCGGCTTCAATTCGGCCCGCACGGTCCACCTGATGGTGGAGGCGATGCGCCGCGCCTACGCCGACCGCAACACTTTCCTTGGCGACCCGGCCTTCGTCGCCAATCCGATCGAGCGGCTGCTCTCGCCCTCCTACGCCGGCGCATTGCGCGCATCGATCGCGCCCGACCGCGCGACACCGTCCCCGGACATCCGCCCCGGTTTCCCGGTGCCTTCGGAGAGGCCGGAGACCACGCATATCTCCGTGCTCGACGCGGCCGGGAACGCGGTTTCGCTGACCTACACGATCAACGGCTATTTCGGGGCCGGCGTGATGGCGGGCGATACCGGCTTTCTGCTGAACGACGAGATGGACGACTTCACCGCGCATCCCGGCGCGCCCAACCTGTTCGGACTGGTGCAGGGCGGCCAGAACGCGATCGCGCCCGGCAAGCGGCCGCTTTCCTCGATGGCGCCCACCATCGTCATGCGCGACCAACAGGTGGCGCTGGTGCTCGGCTCCCCCGGCGGCTCGCGGATCATTTCGATCGTCGCCCAGGCGATCATGAACATCCTCGATCACGGCATGGAGCCGCGGCAGGCCGTCGATGCGCCGCGCATCCACCAACAATGGCTGCCGGACGTGATCGACGCCGAGCCGTTCGCGCTCTCGGCCGATACACAGGCGGCGCTTCGCCGGATGGGCTACACGATCGTGGAGCAGACGCCCTGGGGAGCCGCGGAACTGATCGCACGTGGACCGACGGAGGGGACCGGCGGCGCGCGCCGTCCTCAATCGTCGGGCAACGACTCGTCGCGCACGGGACCGATGCGGCCGGGCCTGCTCTACGGCGCGAATGACGATCGCCGCCCGGCGGGAGCGGCGGCCGGCGAGTAGCCCAGCCATACGCACGAACGGCAACTGCCGTGCCGCAGCATCGTTGTTCACGCGTTACAGCCCCCGCGCGGCACTATGCCGACGCGGGCGCAGGAGACAGACATGCCGGCCAGCCCGCAGCCGCCGCCTCGCTCAGCCGTCGTGTCGCCGGCCGAGCTGCCCGGCATGAACCAGCTGCTCTCGCTCGCGGTCGCGGTCGTCGTCGTGGCCGCGCTGTATCTCGCGAAAGAGGTGCTGATCCCGATCACACTGGCCGTGCTCCTCTCCTTCGTGCTCGCGCCACTGGTCGAGTTCCTGAGCGACTGGCGCGTGCCGCGCGTTCCCTCGGTGCTGCTCGCCGTCTTGCTTGCATTCGGAGTGATCGTCTCCCTCGGGAGCGTGATCGGCATCCAGGTCGCGACCCTGGCCGAAGACCTGCCCCGCTATCAGACGACGATCCAGCACAAGATCGAGGCGATCCGTGGCGAGGGATTGGCGCACGTCAACGCCATCGTCAAAAAGGTCGGCAAGGAGTTGGACGGCGGCCAGACCGCGCCGGCCAGCCAGCCAAGCCGCCCCACCGCACCGGCCGCGAGCACGCTCAACCCCGAAGCAAAAGCGCCGATCCCGGTCGAGGTGCATCAGCCCCCTCCCTCCCCGCTGGAGATCATGCGGCGCGTCCTCACACCGCTGATCGGGCCGGTCGAGAAGGCTTTCATTGTCACCGTCGTCTCGGTCTTCATCCTGCTGCAGCGGGAAGACCTGCGGGACCGGCTGATCCGCCTGTTCGGGTCGAACGACCTGCACCGCACGACCGTCGCAATGGACGACGCCGCGCGCCGATTGAGCCGCTACTTTCTGTTCCAGCTTTGCGTCAATGCGAGCTTCGGCGCGGTGGTCGGCGCCGGCCTGATGCTGATCGGGGTTCCGAGCGCCTGGCTCTTCGCGATCCTCGCCGGGCTGCTGCGCTTCGTGCCGTATGTCGGCGCGGTGCTCGCCGCCGCCATGCCGATCGCGCTGGCGGCGGCGGTGGACCCGGGCTGGTCCATGACGCTGTGGACGGCGGCGCTGTTCCTCCTCGTGGAGTTCCTGACGGGGCAAGTGCTCGAACCGCTGCTCTACGGCCACTCGACCGGGCTCTCGCCGGTATCGGTCATCGTCGCGGCGATCTTCTGGACCTGGTTATGGGGACCGATCGGCCTCATCCTGTCCACGCCGCTTACGCTCTGCCTCGTGGTCGTCGGCCGATACGTGGAGCGGCTGGAATTCCTGGACGTCATGCTCGGCGACCGGCCCGCTTTGACCCCCGTCGAGAACTTCTATCAACGGATGCTCGCGGGCGATCCGGACGAGGCACAGGAGCAAGCCGAGATCCTGCTCAAGGAACATTCGCTCTCGTCCTACTACGACAGCGTCGTCGTGAACGGATTACGGCTTGCGGCAAGCGACCTCGCGCGCGGGACGATCGGCACGGACCGGCTGGAGAGGATCCAGTTTGCGATGCATGCGCTGATCGACGAACTCGGCGAAAGCGTCGAGGACGACAGCGACCCGCATCCCGAAACCGCCCGCGAAGCCGCGATCCAGACGACGGCGGCCGAGAAGGCTCTTCCGACGACAGAGGCGCCGGCCATTCCTCTTCCGGAGACGGGTCATCTCGCCCCCGCTTGGCGCGGCGACACACCCGTGCTCTGCATCGCCGGGCGCGGCTCGCTCGATCGCGCCGCCGCCGACATGCTGAAGCAACTCCTGGAAAAGCACGGGCTGAATGCGCGCACCGTCGATAACGAGGCGGCCACGCGAGAGGAGATCGGCAGGCTCGAGACCGCCGGGGTGGCGATGGTCTGCATCACCTACCTGGAGATCACGGGCAGCCCGTCTCATCTGCGCTACCTGATCCGCCGCCTGCGTCGCCGCATGCCAGGCATCAAGGTGCTGGTCGGGCTGTGGCCCGAGGAGGACGAGGTGATGCAGGACGACCGGCTGCGCGCGGCAATCGGAGCCGATTTTTACGCGACCTCGCTCAGGGACGCGGTCGCCGTGTGCTTGACGGAAGCGGCCGAGACCGCGGACGCGCCGGCGACGAAGGCGGCCTGAGCGTCAGGACGGCGTGCGGGCCACCGCGATCTCGTCGAACCGCTTGTAGCGGTAGATCAGGGCCGAAACGGCCCAGCACAGCGCGAAGGCGCCGATCACGGCGAAGCCGAAATCGGCGAGACCGGCGTTCAGGTCGCCGACGAGCCGCCAGAACCCGCCCGCGAGGCCGAGCCGCTCCCCGGCGAGACCGAGGAGTTCGAGGCCGCCGATCAGCACCGCGACCAGGACCGAGGCCGCCGTGATCGTCAGGTTGTACCAGAGCTTGCGCATCGGATTGACGAACGACCAGCCATAGGCCCCGACCATGAGCGCGCTGTCGGCCGTATCGACGAGCGCCATGCCAGCCGCGAACAGCGCCGGAAACGCAAGCACCTGCCACGCCGAGAGACCGCTTGCCGCTTGCGTCGCCGAGATGCCGAGCAACCCGACCTCCGTCGCCGTTTCAAAGCCGAGGCCGAACAGAAAGCCGAGCGGGAACATGTGCCAGGGTCGCGCGATGGCGCGCATAACCGGGCGGAACAGGCGGGCGAGGACGCCGCCCCCCGCAAGCAGGTCGGGTTGGAGTTCGCTCAGCAACGCCCCCTGACGCACGGCCTGGAAGCTGCACCACACATTCCGGAGGATGACGACGTTGGCGAGCGCGATCAGCAGCAGGAATACGGCCGAGACGGACGTGCCCACATCCCCGAAAGCCGCCTTGAACGCGGCCATCCTGTCGCCCACGGCCTGAGTTCGCGAAGGCGATGCCGATCGCGGCCAGGATCACGACGGCGGAATGCCCGAGCGAGAAGAACAGCCCCGCCGTAACCGGGCGCTGACCCGACTGCACGAGCTTGCGGACGACGTTGTCGATGGCCGCGATATGGTCCGCGTCGACCGCATGCCGCAGGCCGAACACCCAGGCGAGCAGCGCGGCGCTGAGCAGCGCCGGGCGGCCGGCGAACGCCCTCCACGCCCACCACCAGGCCAGCAGATTAAGGCCGGCAAGCGCCGAGAAAAGCGTGACGAGAGAACGGGTGTAGCGGGCCATGGAACTTCCGTGCAGGTGCCTCGGCACTCTGCGCGGAAGCGGTCATGGTTGGCGAGACGTGCCCGGCTCTTTCCGGCCGGGCCGTGTCAGATCGTGTCGTCGTTGTTGGTATCGGACCACCCCGCGTCGCCGCCCGGATCGCTCCAGGACGCCTGCTGGTCGGAGCCGCTGTCCCAGCTGCCGGGGTCGGCGAAGCCCGGATCGTTCTGCGCCACGTCCTGATCGGTGGACCACGTGCCCTGGTCCACGTAGCCGCCCTGCCCCCCCGCGTCCGGCAGGGCGGGCGGGCTGCCCCAAGGACTTTCCGCCGGCGAAAGCCCGCTGGCCGCGGCCCCGTGGCCGCCCGAGAACATGTTCATGAGCGCGTTGCCCGCCACCATGCCGCCAGCGACCCCGGCGGCAGTCGTGAGGGCGGAGCCGAGGAAGCCCGATCCCTGGCGCTGGAACATCTGCTGCGGCGGCTGATAGCCGGGCGGATACTGCGGCGCCGGCGGCGCGGCACCCTGGTTCCAGCGGGGAGAGCCGCCCGGCTGACCGTACCCCGCCTGGGGCGCGACCGCCGGACGGGACAGCCCACCGCCGAAGAGACCACTCAGGAAGCCGCCACTGCCCCGCTGCGGCGCGGTCTGCGCCGCCTGAAGCTGCTGACGAGCCTGATCCAGCTCCCACTCCAGGCGCTTGATGCGGTTCTGCGCCTCGACCAGCGCGTGTTCCTGCACGAAGGCGGTCTGGGTCAGGCGATACCGCGCCTCGGGGTAGCGGCTGAACAGATCGCCGATCAGCGCATCGGCCTCCCGATCCACGGGCGGCAGCGCCGGCTGCGTGCTCGGCACCGAGCCGAAGCCCGACGGCGCCTTGGCGCCGCCCACCCGTTCGATGAACTGGGTGATGATGTCTCGTTCCTCGTTGGTCATGGGGTACCCCTCGGGTTCCTCTCGCGCATCAACAGCCGCGGATGATGTGGCCCGCGTTCACGTCCAGTTCAACGCCGCGCCTATCATGCCCGGTCAGTGCCGGCCAAGGCCGAGCGACGGCCCCTCGATCGCCGGACACCGGTCCATCACGACGGTCAGCCCGGCCGCGCGCGCCCGCGCCGCCGCCGCCTCGTCGATCACGCCGAGCTGCATCCAGACCGTCTTCGCTCCGAGACGGATCGCCTCGTCCACCACCGGCGCGACCTGGTCGGAGGCGCGGAAGATGTCCACCATGTCGAGCGGCCCGGCTTCCGCCAACGAGGCGACCACCGGGCGCTCGCGGATCGTCTTGCCGGCCAGACCCGGATTGACGGCCGTGACCTCGTAGCCCTGGTCCACGAGATAGCCGAGCACGCCGTAGGAGGGCCTGAACGGCTTGTCGGAGGCCCCGACCACCGCGATCCGCCTGGTTTCCGTCATGATCCGCCGGATGTCCTCCCGGCCCAGCCCGTCGCTGCTCATCGCTTCCATCCTGTCCGTGTCACCCTGTCGTGAGGTGCTCAACTCCCCTATGCCCGCTCCGTTCCGCCCGCCGCGAGCGACGGGCCTCGGCTCCGCTCGACAAACCCGTCTCGGACCGCGATAAGCGCCCCGATTCGCTAGCAATGGCCGCCAAGACTGTCGCGCTTCCGGTCTCGCACGTTGCAGCGCAGCATGAACCAGCTTATTGGGTGAGGCGATGGCATCCGGCTCTCCTCCGACGAGCTTTCAGGATCTGATCCTGCGGCTGCACGGCTTCTGGGCGCGTCAGGGCTGCGTGATCCTGCAGCCCTATGACGTCGAGATGGGCGCGGGCACGTTTCATCCGGCGACGACGCTGCGCGCGCTCGGACCGTCGCCCTGGCGCGCGGCCTACGTCCAGCCGAGCCGGCGGCCGGGAGACGGCCGCTATGGCGAGAATCCGAACCGGCTTCAGCACTATTACCAGTATCAGGTCATTATCAAGCCGAGCCCGGACGACGCCCAGGAGCTGCTGCTCGCGAGCTATCGCGAGATCGGCCTCGATCCGATGCGCCACGATTTCCGCTTCGTCGAGGACGACTGGGAAAGCCCGACGCTCGGCGCCTGGGGCCTCGGCTGGGAGGTGTGGTGCGACGGCATGGAGGTCGGGCAGTTCACCTATTTCCAGCAGGTCGGCGGCATTCCGGTGACGCTGCCGAGCTTCGAGATGACCTACGGCCTCGAACGCCTGGCGATGTATGTGCAGGACGTGGAGAACGTCTTCGATCTCGACTTCAACGGCGCGGGCGTGACCTACGGCGACGTGTTCCTGCGCGCCGAGCGGGAATACAGCGCCTTCAACTTCGAGGCCGCCGACACGGCGATGCTGACGCGTCATTTCGCGGATGCCGAGGCGGAATGCGACGCCCTGCTGCGCGCGAAATTGCCGCTGCCCGCCTACGACCAGTGCATCAAGGCGAGCCATCTGTTCAACCTGCTCGACGCGCGCGGCGTCATCAGCGTGGCGGAACGCGCGAGCTACATCGGCCGCGTGCGGGCGCTCGCAAAAGGCTGCTGCGAAGGCTGGGTGGCGGGCGAGGCGGACGCCTGATGCCCGAGCTGTTCATCGAGCTGTTCAGCGAGGAGATCCCAGCCCGGATGCAGGCGCGCGCCGCGGAGGATCTGAAACGTTTGCTGGATCAGGCGCTTGCAACCCTCGGACACTGGGATGAACGGACGTTCCACGGTCCGAGGCGGATTGCATTGTGCGCCCAGGTCGCCGAGCAAACATCTGCTATCTTCACCAAAGCGCGTGGACCCCGCGCCGATGCGCCTGAACAAGCATTGGTCGGGTTCCTGCGTAAGCACAATGCTTCACGCGACGACCTGCGGATCGAGGGCGATTACTGGCTTCTGGACAAGCGCGACAAGCCGACGCTTGCCGCCGACCTTATTGCCTCCGTTATGCCCGGCTTGCTGCGTCGCTTTCCCTGGCCGAAATCCATGCGCTGGGGCGCGGGCAGCGCGTTTACCTGGGTGCGACCCTTACGCCGGATCGTCTGCATGCTGGACGGCGCGGTCGTGCCGTTCGATCTGCGGGAAGGCGACGACGACGGACACGGGCTGCACTCGGACGACAAGACCGAGGGCCACCGCTTTCACGCGCCCGAGATTTTTTCCGTGTCCTCCTGCGCGGAGTGGCAAACGATTCTCTTCCGGCGCGACGTGATCGTCGATGCGTCCGACCGGCAGCACGCCATCGCGGAGGGCATCGACGCGCTCGCCGCCGAAAAGCATCTCCGTGTCGTGCCCGATGAGGCGCTGCTCACCGAGGTCACGGGGCTGGTGGAATGGCCGGTGCCGCTGCTCGGCCGCATCGACGATGCGTATATGGACCTGCCGCCCGAGGTGATGCAGGTCTCAATGCGGGTGAATCAGCGCTATTTCGCGCTCCGCACGCCGGACGGTCGGGCCGCGCCCTGGTTCGCCTTCGTCGCCAACATCGCCGCCGATGACGGCGGCGCGGCGGTCATCGCCGGCAACGAGCGCGTGCTGCGGGCGCGGTTCGCGGACGCCCGGCATTTCTGGGATCTGGACCGCAAGACGAAGCTGGAAGATCGCCTGCCGAAGCTCGACGCCATAGTCTTCCACGAGAAGATCGGGACGCAAGGCGAGCGCGCGCGGCGGATCGCCAGGCTGGCCGGCCAGATCGCGCTGCTCGTCGACGCGAACCCGGCGCTCGCGGAACGCGCCGGGCTGCTCGCAAAGGCGGATCTCGTGACCGGCATGGTCGGCGAGTTTCCCGAGCTGCAGGGCGTGATGGGCGGCTACTACGCGCGGCACGACGGCGAGGATGCGGCGGTCGCCGCTGCCGTGCGCGACCAGTACCTGCCGAAGGGCGCGTCTGACAACGTGCCATCCGCGCCGGTTTCGGTCGCGGTCGCGCTCGCGGACAGGCTCGATCAGCTCGCCCGGTTCTTTTACGCTGGCGAACGCCCGACCGGGTCGGGCGACCCCTATGCGCTTCGGCGCGCCGCGCTCGGGATTATTCGGCTCGTCCGCGAAAATAGGAAGCGTCTTCCCCTGCGAAAACTGATTTATGCTGCGCTCGACGAGGTCGAACTACTAGCCGTAGCTCAGGCATGGCCGAGTGCTGCGCCGGATCAAAATACAACTCAGATGGCGGAAGGAGTACTTTCCTTCGTCGTCGAGCGCCTGCGGGTGCAGCTCCGCCAGGAAGGCGCGCGGCATGATGTATTGACCGCCGTGTTCGCGGCCGGCGGCGACGACGACATGGTTCGCCTGCTCTCGCGTACCGAGGCGGTCACGGCGCTGCTCGGGGGCGACGACGGGGCGAACCTGCTCGTGGCCTACAAGCGTGCCGCCAACATCCTGCGCATCGAGCACAAGAAGGACGGCCCGCATTACGGCGAGCCGGACCCGGCGCTGCTGACGCTCGCCGAGGAGGATGCACTGTTCGGGGCCTTGCGCCAAGCAAGGCCAGCGATCGCGTCCCATCTCGCGGCCGAGGATTTCGCCGCCGCCATGTCCGTCATGGCGCGGCTGCGGGCGCCCCTCGACGCCTTCTTCGACAGAGTGACCGTGAACGCCCCGGAGCCGGAATTGCGCCGCAATCGCCTGCGACTGCTCGCTCGCGTCCGCGCCACCATGGATCAGGTCGCGGATTTCTCACGCATCGAAAGCTGAACGGAGCATCGGGACCGACATCATGAGCACCAAGTGGGTCTACAGCTTCGGCGCCGGCCACAACGAGGGAAGCGCCGACATGCGCAACCTGCTCGGCGGCAAGGGTGCCAACCTCGCCGAGATGGCGAATATCGGCTTGCCCGTCCCGCCCGGCTTCACGATCACGACCGACGTCTGCACCGCGTTCTACGCCAACGACCGCCACTACCCGGCCGATCTCGAATCCCAGGTGCGCGACGCCCTCGCCCGGATCGAGAGCGCGGTCGGCTTGCGCTTCGGCAACAAGACGAAGCCGCTGCTCGTCTCGGTGCGCTCGGGCGCGCGGGTCTCGATGCCGGGCATGATGGACACCGTGCTCAATCTCGGCCTCAACGACGAGACGGTGGAGGGTCTCGCGCTCGCATCGAACGACGAGCGCTTCGCCTGGGACAGCTATCGCCGGTTCATCCAGATGTACGGCTCGGTCGTGCTCGGGGTCGATCACCACCGCTTCGAGGAGATCATCGAGCACGTCAAGCTGGACGCGCTCGTGTCCGAGGATACCGAGCTGACCGCCGAGGACTGGCGGCGCGTCGTCGACGGCTACAAGGACATGGTTGCGGAGGAAATCAAGCGGCCGTTCCCGCAAGACCCCGAGGACCAGCTCTGGGGCGCGATCGGCGCCGTGTTCGGCAGCTGGATGAATCCCCGCGCCAATACATACCGCCGGCTGCACGACATTCCGGCCGACTGGGGCACCGCCGTCAATGTGCAGGCGATGGTGTTCGGCAACATGGGCGACGACTGCGCGACGGGCGTGTGCTTCACGCGCGATCCCTCTACCGGCGAGAACGTGTTCTACGGCGAGTTCCTGGTGAACGCGCAAGGCGAGGACGTGGTCGCGGGCATCCGCACGCCGCAGCCGATGTCAAAGCTGCGCGCCAAGCCCGGCGAGGTCTCGATGGAGGAGGCGCTGCCGGACGCCTACCGCGAGCTGCTGGGCGTGCGCGAGCGGCTCGAGACGCACTACCGGGACATGCAGGACATCGAGTTCACCGTGCAGCAGAACAGGCTGTACATGCTCCAGACCCGCAACGGCAAACGCACCGCCGCCGCCAGCCTCCGCATCGCCGTCGACATGGCGCAGGAAGGGCTGATCACGAAGAACGACGCCGTTTTGCGCGTCAATCCCGCCTCGCTCGACCAGCTGCTGCACCCGACACTCGATCCGAAGGCGGCCCGGACCGTGCTGTCGAAAGGGTTGCCGGCCAGTCCGGGCGCGGCCTGCGGCACCATCGTCTTCAGCGCCGACGAGGCGGAGAGCCGCGCCGCCAAGGGCGAGGCGGTCATCCTCGCGCGCATCGAGACCAGTCCCGAGGACATCCACGGCATGCACGCGGCGCGCGGCATCCTGACCACGCGCGGCGGCATGACGAGCCACGCGGCGGTGGTCGCGCGCGGCATGGGCCGGCCCTGCGTGGCGGGCGCGGGCGATATCGGCATCGACTACGGCGCCCAGACACTGTCGGCGGGTGGCCGCGTCATCCGCGCCGGGGACACCATCACGATCGACGGCGCGACCGGCGAGGTGTTCGCGGGTTCGGTGCCCATGATCGAGCCGTCGCTCTCCGGCGACTTCGCCCAGTTGATGGAATGGGCCGACGAGGGCCGCCGCATGAGGGTGCGCGCCAACGCCGACACCCCGTTGGACGCGGAGACCGCGCGCAAGTTCGGCGCCGAGGGGATCGGCCTCTGCCGCACCGAGCACATGTTCTTCGATCCGGCGCGCATCGGGGCGGTGCGGCAGATGATCATGGCCTCCGACGAGCGCGGCCGCCGCGCGGCGCTGGCCAAGCTGCTGCCGTTCCAGCGCCAGGACTTCACGGACCTTTTCCGCATCATGGCGGGCCTGCCGGTGACGGTGCGGCTGCTCGATCCGCCGCTGCACGAGTTCCTGCCGCATGCCGACGCCGAGCTCGAGGAGGTTGCCGCCGTGCTCGGCTCGGATATGGACGCGATGCGCCGCCGCATGTCGGAGCTGGCGGAGGCGAACCCGATGCTCGGCCATCGTGGCTGCCGCCTCGGCATCACCTTCCCCGAGATCTACGAGATGCAGGCCCGCGCGATCTTCGAGGGCGCGATCGCGATTGCCGAGGAAACCGGCCGCGCGCCCGTGCCCGAAATCATGATCCCCCTCGTCGGCACGCGGAAGGAGCTGGAGATCACTCACGCGCAGGTGGACAAGGTGGCGCGCGAGGTGTTCGCGGGAGTGGGCCGGACGGTCGAGTACAGCGTCGGCACCATGATCGAACTGCCGCGCGCCGCGATCATCGCCGACCGGATCGCCGAGGTCGCGGATTTCTTCAGCTTCGGCACCAACGACCTGACGCAGACCGTTTTTGGCCTCTCGCGCGACGACGCCGGCAAGTTTCTGCCCGCCTATGTCGAGAAAGGCATTCTGCCGAAAGACCCGTTCGTCTCGATCGACCTGGAGGGCGTGGGCGCGATGGTCTCGCTCGCGGCCGAGAAGGGCCGGTCCACGAAGCCGGATCTCAAGCTCGGCATCTGCGGGGAGCACGGCGGCGACCCGGCCTCGATCGCGTTTTGCGAGCAGGTCGGGCTCGACTACGTGTCCTGCAGCCCCTACCGGGTGCCGGTGGCGCGCCTCGCGGCGGCGCAGGCGGCGCTCGGAGCCGCGAGCGACCGCACGGCCTGACGTTTCTGACGAGCGGGGCGCGTGCTACGATCGGCCGTCGTCCCGGTCAGGAGAATCGCCGTATGTTTCGCGCCCCCACCACGCTGCTCCTTGCGGGCCTCGCTTTGGCGGCGGTCCTCCCGGCAAACGCTCAGGTCAATCCGTACCGGAGCAGCGCCGGGGCGGGCCTGGCCGCCAGCGACTTTAAAATGCAGGACACCGCCGCCCGCCGCCTGCTGAGCTACAACAACGTCCAGGACGGCAGGAGCGAGAACTGGAGCAATCCAAGGACCGGGGCCAACGGCACCATTACGATCCTTAACAGCTTCAAGAAGCAGGACATGCTCTGCCGAAAGGTGGAGTTCGCGTCCCAGACCAAAGGCCGCCAGGAACCCCGCAAGACCCAGATCGACTGGTGCCAGACCCCGCAAGGCTGGAAGGTCGTCAGCCCCTGAGCCGCAACCCCCGCCTGGAATGATCGAGCCAGCCGAAAGCAGGCCGCTCAGGGCGTCGGCCGCCAGCCGAGCGCGGCGTAGAGCCGCTCGCTGGCGGGCCAGGCGTGTATGACGCCCTCTCGGAACTGGTACCCCGCCCAGATCAGGCCGATCAATATGACGGCCGTCGCGAGCCAGCCGAGCCCGACCAGGAGCGGCGTCCCGCCGCGCTCCCGCCCGGCCTTTTCTGCTCGTTCGTCCGGGGCGATCCGGGGAGAAACAGGCTCCACCGCCACCGGCGTCTCCCGCGTCGGGCGCGGCGGCGGCTCGCGATGCGTATCGAACACCGACGGGAACGGGGGCAGCTCCTCGTCATCCGCGAGACCGAACGTCTCCGCCGACGCCAGCGCCGGGGCCGGGCGGGCGGGCGGCGGCCGCTGGGCGCCTTCCGCCGGGCTCCCAGCGCGGCGGGTCACGCTCCATTGCGTCTGGCAACGCGCGCAGCGGACGTTGCGGGCGTCCCGGACCAGCGCATCCGGCACCTCGTAGGATGCGCCGCAGGACGGGCAGGTGATCAGCATTGTGGGAGTATACTCCTAACGGCGGCCGCAAGCACGTCATCGTGCAGGAGCAGTGTTGCCGTTTCAACAACGCGACGACTTCTACACTTGAGGCGTCCCTTCGTCTCCGGGGCATCGCTCGAACTCGGCTCACCGCGCTAGGCTCCGCCAATGGTTCGCTGCGAGAGTGTCGCGCTGCGCTACGGACGCGGCGCCGAGGCCGGCCCGGACGTGCTGCGGGATCTGACCTTCGCTATTCCGGCGGGGGGCTTCCGCTGGCTGCTCGGCCCGTCGGGCGCCGGCAAGTCGAGCCTGCTCAGGCTGATGTATCTGGCCGTGCGGCCGACGGGCGGGCGCATGGCCGTGCTCGGCACCGACATCGCCGCCGCGCCGCGCCGCGTCCTGCCCGGCCTGCGGCGCCGGATCGGGGTGGTGTTCCAGGATTTCCGGCTGATGAGGTATCTCTCGGCGTATGACAATGTCGCGCTGCCGCTGCGGCTCGCCGGCCGTCCCGAGGGTCAGATCCGGGCGGATGTGATGGAGATCATGCGCTGGGTCGCGCTGACCGAGAAGCTGGGGGCACCCCCGGCCCGCCTGTCCGGAGGCGAGCAGCAGCGGGTCGCGATCGCCCGCGCGGTGGTCGGGCGGCCGAACCTGCTGCTGGCGGACGAGCCAACCGGCAGTCTCGACGACCGCCAATCCGAGCGGCTGATGCAGTTGCTGAAGGAGCTGAACCGGCTCGGCACGACGATCGTTGTCGCGACCCACAACGAGAGCCTGGTCCGCCGCTATCCGGCGCCCGCGCTGCGGCTCGATCGCGGCCGCCTGGGCGCTCTGGCCTGAGCCGTGACGCGGCATGCCGATACCCGCCGGGCAAGGCTGCTGCGGCCGGCGGGCTTCGACGAGCTTGGGTTGCGGCGGGCGCTGTCCGATCGCATCCTGCCGGCCCTCGTCGCCGCCATGTCCTTTCTCGCCGCTCTCGCCCTGGCGGGGGGCGTTGCCGCCGCGTCGCTCGCGGGTCACTGGCAGGCGGGGGCCGCCAATACGGTCACGGTCCAGGTGCCCCGGCCGTCACAGCCGGGGGGAGAGGTCGCCGGGCGAGCGATGGGCGGGGAGGAGACGCGGCGTGCGCGGGTCCTCGCATTGTTGCTGGCCAGGCCGGAAGTCGCCTCCGCCCGGCTGCTGCCGGAGGACGAGATCAGCAAGCTGCTGCGGCCCTGGCTCGGGGCCGGGGTCGAACGGCTGTCCTTGCCGCTGCCCGCCGTCATCGAGGTGCATCTGGCGAGCGCGCGCGCCGATCTCGCGCCGCTGACCCAGCGCCTCGAGGCGGTCGCGCCGGGCACGCTCGTCGAGAGCCACGGCGTCTGGCTCAGGCGTCTGTCAGCGCTCGCCAACAGCCTGATCGCCTGCGCGGCGGTGGCCGTGCTCGTGGTCGCGTTGGTCGCGGCGGCGGTGGTCGCGGTGGCGACCAGGGCCGGCCTGTTCGCGCGACGCGAGGCGATCGAGATCGTGCACGAGCTGGGCGCGACCGACGGCTACATCGCCAGCCGCTTCGCACGCCGTGCTTCGGGCCTGGCCGCGCTCGGGGGCCTCGCGGGGGCGCTGGCCGCCATGCCCGTGCTGATCGGGCTTGCAAGCCTGGCCGCCCCCTTCGCCGCGATGGATCCCGGCGACGCGGTGGCGGCGCCGGGGCTGCTCGCCGCCTTTCCTCCCTCGCTCTGGCTCATGCTGCCCGGCCTGCCGGTCTTCGCCGCCAGCATCGGCTTCATGACCGCGCAGGCGACCGTGCGGCGCTGGCTTCGGCGACTGCCATGAGACGGCGGCGCGTGCCCTGGCCCCTCGCAGTGCTCCTGGTTCCGGCTCTCGCCTGGGCTGCGGGCTTCGCGTGGTTCGTCCTCGCCAGCGGCCGCGCCGCGCCATCGCCGCCACAAGCCGACGGCATCGTTGCGCTCACCGGGGGCGCCGAGCGCGTCGAGACGGCGTTGCGGCTGCTCGCCCAGGGACGCGCGCCGCTGTTGCTCGTGTCCGGAACCGGGGGCGGCGCCGTGCTGCCGGAACTCGCCTCGCGCGCCGGCCTCGATCCGGCCGGGCTCGGGCCGCGCGTCACCCTGGGCCGGCGCGCGACCACCACGCGGGGCAACGCCGCGGAGACGGCGGCCTGGGCCGCCGATCACGGCCTCCATTCGCTCTACGTGGTTACGGCCGGGTATCACATGAAGCGGGCGATCACGGAGTTGTCGCGGGCGCTGCCGGACGTCGCGCTGTATCCGGTGCCGGTCACGCCGCCCGTCATGCACGGCTTGGCATGGTTGCGCGACCCGAGCCTGGTCCGCCTGCTGGCCGAGGAATACACGAAGTGGCTGCTCGCCCGGGCCGGCGTTTCCGCGATCCGCTCCGAGGCCGCGATCCCGCTTGCGCCCACCCCCGCCCGCGCGGCCCCGGTGTCGTCGTGAGCCTGATCCGTTCGGCGCTGTTCAACCTGTTTTTCTTCACGACCGGGTTCGTGCTGGTTGCGGCGGGCGCCGTCCTGGCGCGTATCGCTCCCCGCCACGTGCTCGGCTACGAAGTGGTTTGGTCGCGTCTCGAACTGGCGGCGCTGCGGGTGATCTGCGGCATCGACTACCTCGTGATCGGGCGCGAGAACCTGCCGGCCGACGGTCCGGCCCTGATCGCATCCCGGCACCAATCGGCGTTCGACACCTTCGTCTGGATGACGCTGCTCCCGCGCTGCTGCTACGTGCTCAAGCGGGAACTGCTGCGGGTTCCGCTGTGGAACAGCATGATCCTGGCCTCGCCGATGATCGTCGTTTCCCGCGAGGCCGGGCCGGCCGCCATCCGCACCCTCGTCCGGGACGGCGCCGCCGCCGCCGCCGCGGGGCGGCAGATCGTAATCTTTCCCGAAGGCACGCGCGCGGAGCCGGGCTCGGCCGTCACGTTGCAGCCGGGCATCGCAGCCCTCGCCGCCAGGACCGGCCTGCCCGTCATTCCGGTCGCGACCAATTCCGGCCGCTGCTGGGGCCGGCGCTCGTTCCGCAAGACTCCGGGCACGATCCGGATCGTGGTCGGAACGCCGATCCCCGCCGACACACCCCGGCGCGAGATGATGGATCGCCTGCGAGCGGCCATGCATGACGACGCAATTCCGGCCCGCGATGCTTGTGCATAACTCTGTGGGCTGTGTGCGCGGCCCGCTCCGATCCGGTGGAAGCCACGCCGGCTAGATCGCTGAAGACGTTGGGGGAAATTGACTCACATACCGGCGGGTGGACCAGAACCGTCGTTTGGGGATGATCACATGCGCCGCCGGGTTCCGCTCCTTCTGCTCTGCCTGCTGCTGCTGCTCGCGGCCGCGCACACGGCCTATTGGCTCTGGGCCACGCACGCCCTGGCGGACGAGTTCGAGCAATGGGCAGCCGACCGCCGCGCGGCCGGCTGGACCATCGCCGCCGGACCGCCGACGAGGGGCGGCTGGCCGCTGCGCGCTTCGCTGACCCTGCCCGAAATCGCCGTTAGGAGCAGGACGGTTCTTCCCGGCGGCTTCAGTTGGGGCGCCGAACGGGTGACGCTCGAAACCGGCCTGCTCGCCCCGGATCGCCTCGAGGTCACGCCCGCCGGAGCGCAGCATGTCCGGCTCGGCGACGGACCGGACGTCCCCTTCGACGCGAAGCGCATCGTCGCCCGCTTTCCCCTGCGGGACGGCGTCGCCCCGGGCTCGACGGACATCCGGGGCGACGACGTGCGCTTCGGCCTGCCATCCGGCTCCGCGCCCGCCAGCCGTGCGGTGATCTCGCTCTTGCAGGCGCACGCGGACTGGCAAGCCGGAACCCCGCCGCTAACGGTCGCGCTGGATGCGACCGAGACCACGCTGCCGCCTGGCACGCGCTGGCCGCTCGGCAACCGGATCGCGGCGCTGTCGCTCAACGCCGCGCTGAACGGCCCGGTGCTTCCTCTCGCCAGTCCCCGCGAACAGGCGGCAAGATGGCGCGACGACGGCGGCGCTCTGGAGGTCCGCCGTCTGTCGCTCGGCTGGGGTCCGCTCGGCCTCTCTGGGCGGGCGACGCTCACGCTGGACGGGCAGTTGCAGCCCGCCGGGACGGGCACGGTCCGCCTGGTCGGATATGCCGAAGCGGCCGACATGCTCGCAACCAACGGCGCGCTGACCCGTTCGGCAGCGACGACGGCCAAGGCCGTGCTCGCGCTGCTGGCCCAGCTACCGGAGGATGGCGGCGCGGCGGAGGTGGACTTGCCGCTGACCTTGCGGGACCGCACGCTCGCGATGCGGCAGTTTCCGCTGCTGCGGCTCCCGCCCCTGACCTGGCCCGACCGGCGCCCGTGAGCGGCGGCAATGAAGGACAACCGGCATGAGCAATCCCGATCATCCAGCTTCCCGATGGAACACGCGTTCCCGCGCTCGGCCAGGGCACCTGGCGCATGGGCGAGCGAAGCGCCAGCGCGCGCACGGAGGAAATGGCGCTCCGCGCCGGGATCGATCTCGGCATGACCCTGATCGACACGGCCGAAATGTATGGCGAGGGAAAGTCCGAGGAGCTGGTCGGGCGCGCAATCGCCGGCCGGCGGAGCGAGGTGTTCCTGGTAACGAAGGTGTATCCGCACAATGCGAGCCGCGCCGGCGTGACCGCCGCCTGCGAACGCAGCTTGCGGCGGCTGCAAACGGACCGCGTCGATCTCTACCTCCTGCATTGGCGCGGCGGCACGCCGCTCGCTCAGACCGTCCTCGGCTTCGAGGAACTCCGTCGGGCGGGCAAGATCGTCCGCTGGGGTGTCTCCAATTTCGACGTGGGCGACATGGAGGAGGTCGCCGCCTTGCCGGACGGTGCGGCCTGCGCGACAGACCAGGTGCTCTACAATCCCGAGAATCGCGGCATCGAGTTCGATCTGATCCCGTGGGCGCGGGACAGGCGCATGCCGCTGATGGCGTATTCGCCTGTCGGACAGGGCGGTGCGCTCCTGCGGACAGCGGCCCTGCGGCGCATCGCCGAACGCGCACGGCAAGACCCCGGCCCAGATCGCGCTCGCCTGGACGCTGCGGAACGGGCGATCATCGCGATCCCAAAGGCCGCAGACCCGGACCATGTGCGCGAGAACGCCGAGGCCGCCGGGATTGTCCTCAGCGCCCGAGGATCTGGCCGAGATCGACGCGGCCTTCCCTCCGCCCGTCCGCAAGCAACCGCTCGGGATGCTGTAGGCCCGGCGGTTAAGGTGCAGCCACGGTCGTGCGGAACTCCAGACGGAGCCGGATAATCGTTCGTTTTGCTTCGGAAAGGGAAAGGCACCTCATTGGTTCTGAAAGGTCCAACGGCGCTCCTCCATGTTGGGCGCAGGAGCCTGCCAACTGCGGGAACCATCGTCTACATCACGGACGTGACCGGGATGCTGGTCACCGGCGACGCGATCCACTGCCAGGCCGAGACGGCCCGCCTGGTCGCCGAGCGCGGCGGTGACTGGCTGTTCGCCCTGAAGGCGAACCGGCCGGCGATGCTCGCCGAAGGCGCCGCCCTGTTCGCCGATCCCAGGGCGGTTGCCTTCGAGACGCGGCGCCACCTGGTCTGCCATGACGTGCGCTGGCTGTTCTCCGACCGTCGCTATCCGCACGAGCCAAGCCTGCCGGCCTTGGCGACCCTGGCGATGGTCGAGGCCGAGATTTGAGCACGACGGCCGGACCAGCATCGTCCGGCGCTACTACTTGTCCTCCGCCGCGCTGTCGACCAAGCGCCTCGCCGAGACGATGCGCCCCCACTGGAAAATCGAGAACGCTCAGCGTTGGGTGCTCGACACCAGCTTCGACGCGGACAGGGCGCGCAACCGGCGTGATCACGGCCCAGACAACCTCGCCATCCTGCGGAGACTGGCACTCAACATCCTGCGCTCCGCCCGTCCTGACATCCGATCCGACGCAAGCGAAAGCGATCAGGCTGGTCAGACGATTTCGCCCGCTCCGCCCCCGGCCAAATGCGATAGCCCTGCGGATGACGGCTTGGCAAGGTGACGGACGGCATCCTACCAGGATTGCCCCCCGCTTGCCGGAGCGATCATGCCGACCACGACGCCCGATCCCGACCTGCACGCCCGCGTGCATGCGTTGCGGTGGTTTCATCAGATCGATTTCGGCCACGGTCTGGTCAGCCCCGGATGGATCGGGCTGGACAAGATCCGGCGCATGGCCGCTCTCATCTACGACCGGCCGATCGAGGGCAAGTCGGTGCTCGACATCGGTTGCTGGGACGGCGCCTACAGTCTCGAAGCCATCCGGCGTGGCGCGGCCCGCGTGCTCGCGACCGATCACTTCGCATGGCACGAGGGCTGGGGCGACCGGCGCTGCTTCGACCTCACGCGCCAGTATCTAGCGCCCTCGATCGAGGCCATGGACATCGACGTGACCGACCTCTCGGCCGAGCGGGTCGGCCGGTTCGATACCGTGCTGTTTCTCGGCGTATTCTACCATCTGCGCCATCCGTTCCAGGTGCTCGAGCGGGTGGCGGCGCTCGCGCGCGAGGTTCTGGTTGTGGAAAGTCGAATCATCGCGCCCTTCAGTCGCAGGCCATTCATGCGCTTCTATCCGGGCACCGAGCTGGACGGCGATCCGACCAACTGGTGGGCGCCGAACCGCGCCTGCATGGAAGCGATGCTGCGCGATCTCGGGTTCCGCCGCGTCACCTTCCGCCGCCCCGACCGGCGCTTCCGGCGCGGCATGTTCCATGCCGAGCGCTAGAACGGCGGCGGACAGAAGCTCCATTCCGAAAAGTGAAATGTTTCGAGCTCGGCAATAGACCGGACCTGCAAAAGGCCGCACATTCCGGGAGAACAAGGGTCGGCCGCCAAGGCCGACATAGGAGGAGGGGACGGTGTTTCAGCAACTACTAACGCCGGTCGCGGGTTCGCTGCCGGCCTCGTTCGTCGTCGCGACCTTGCCGATCGTCGTGGTGCTCGTGATGCTTGGCGTATTCCGTCGCCCGGCTTGGCAAGCGTCGCTCGGCGGCCTCATCGCCGGGCTGATCATCGCGGTCGCGATCTGGGATTTTCCGATCGGCCTCGCGCTCAACTCGATCCTCGCCGGGGCGGTCTTCGCACTCTGGCCCGTGATGTGGATCGTGTTCAACGCGCTGCTGCTCTACAACATCGCCGTTAAGTCGGGCCGGTTCGACGCCTTCCGGGATTGGGTGCTCGACCATCTTCCGAACGACCGCCGCGCGGTGCTGATCGTCATCGGCTTCTGCTTCGGCGCGCTGCTCGAAGGCATCGCGGGCTTCGGCACGCCTGTCGCGATTACCAGTTCGCTCCTAATCCTGGTCGGCTACCCGCCGCTGGAAGCGCTCGTGTTCACGCTGATCTTCAACACGGCCCCGGTCGCGTTCGGCGCGCTCGGCGTGCCGATTACCGTGCTCGGCGTCGTGACGGGCCTGCACGATACAACCCTGGCGGCGATGGTCGGGCGGCAGCTGCCGCTCTTCGCGCTCTGCCTGCCATTCTACGTCATCGGGATCTATGGCGGAATGCGGTCGGTGCGGGCGCTCTGGCCTCTCCTGCTTGTCGCGGGCGGCAGCTTCGCCTTCATGCAATACCTTGCGTCGAACCATCTCGGCTACGCGCTCACAGACGTGCTCTCCTCCATGGGGTCGCTGATCGCGACGTTGCTGTTCCTGCAGGCCTGGCGTCCGGCTCCGAGTCCGGAGTTCGAGATCCGCAACACGGCGGCGATCGCCGCGGCGGCGCAGGGGATCGACGACTACGCGCACCCGCGCGCCGGGCCCGTGCCGGCCACGGGCCATTCCGCCGCGGCCGGGTGGAGCGGCTGGCTGCCCTGGGTGATCGTCTCGGTGGTTGTGATCGTGTGGACGGAGCTGCACATCGCGAACATCGGCCAGTCCAACATTCCGTGGCCCGGCTTGCACAACGCGGTCTCGATCACCCTGTACGACAACAAGCCGTACGCGGCGGTCTGGGGCTTCCAGCCGCTCGGCACGGGCACAGCGATCCTGCTCGCGGCCGTCATCACCGCCTTCGCCGTGCGCATGCCGGTGACTGTGTTCTTCGAGTCGGTAGGCGCGACCGTCGCCCAGATCTGGCTCGCGGTCCTGACCGTCGCCTTCATCATCGGCCTCGCCTATCTGATGAACTACTCGGGCCTGAACTACACGCTCGGCCTCGGCGTCGCCTCCGTCGGACATCTGTTCGTGCTGCTTTCGCCCTTCCTCGGATGGATCGCGGTGTTCCTGTCTGGGAGCGACACATCCGGCAATGCGCTGTTCGGAAACCTCCAGGTGGTCGCGGCGCGGCAGCTCAACCTCGATCCCGTGCTGTTCGCTGCCGCCAACTCTTCGGGCGGCGTGATGGGCAAGATGATCTCGCCGCAGAACATCGCGACCGGCGTGTCGGTGACGAACCTCAAGGGTCAGGAAGGCGTGGTGTTCGCCCGCACCTTCAAGCACTCGGTGTTCCTGACCTTCCTGCTCGGCATCCTGGTCGCGATCCAGCAATACCTGATCCCGTGGATCATCCCGCACTGACGCTGATTTCGGGGGGCCAGACCGGGGCGGACCGCGCGGCGCTTGATGTCGCGCTCGCGCTCGGTCTCGGTTACGGCGGGGCGGTGCCGCGAGGCCGGGCGGCGGAGGACGGCCCCATCCCCGCCCGCTACGCCGGACTGACCGAAACGGCAAGCGATGATCCGGCGGAGCGCACCCGGATCAACGTGCTGCATTCCGACGCGACGCTGCTCGTCACGCACGGCGCTCCGACCGGCGGCTCCGCTCTGACGCGCGACTTCGCGGAGCAGGTCGGGCGGCCTCTGCTGCATGTGGATCTGGACGTTCTGGACGAGGGTGAGGCGGCTTCGCGCGTCGCGGACTGGCTGGGCGCAACCGGCTGCCGCACGCTGAACGTCGCAGGCCCGCGCGCCAGCGAGGACGCGCACATCAATCGCGCGACGCGCACGCTTTTGTTGGATGCCCTACGGCGCGGTTCGCCTGCTACAAATTGACCCGCTCGATTTCCGGAACATCCTCGTCCGGACCGACATAGAGCGCCGCGCATTCCTCGCCGAGCACGCCCCCGCGCAACTCGACGTCGTCCCGGAACGCATCGGCGATGAAGTCGGTCACGTTCAGGTGCCGGTCCTCGAAATACATCTCGTGGACCTGGTGACGCTCCGCCCCGTACACGATCCGGCCGATCTTGGCCCAGATCGAGGCCATGCTGCACATGCCGCAAGGTTGCAGCGTCGAGTAGAGGGTCGCGCCCCGCAGTTCCTTCACGTTGAGATGCTTGGAGGCTCGGCGGATCGCGACGATCTCGGCGTGCGCGGTCGGATCGGGGATCGCGTCGACCTCGTTATGCCCCTCGCCGACGATCTCGTTGCCGAGCACGATCACGCAGCCAAGCGGATTGCCCCCCGGCGCGCGATCCCCCGCACGCGCCAGTTCGATGGCGCGGCGCATGAAAAG
This sequence comes from uncultured Alphaproteobacteria bacterium, assembly GCA_963777325.1. GTDB lineage: Bacteria > Pseudomonadota > Alphaproteobacteria > Acetobacterales > Acetobacteraceae > JAFAXA01. Next base: position 56,278 of record CAVZQE010000004.1, read on the forward strand.
CGCATCCTCGTCCACGGTCACGAGCGCATCCCGCCCTGCTCCCGATGCGGCGCTTCCACCGCCTCGCTCCCGTCCGGGTTGCGCGGCTTCGGCGCGGGCGCGGGGCCGTCATTGGCGGGCAGCTTTTCGTAGGCTTCGGTCGCCTCGCCTCCGCCGAACTGTCCATGATTGCCCGGCGGGCCGCCGGGAGTCTTACTGTCGCCCATGTCGCGGCTACCTCGTCTGAGAACGAAGTTCGAGCTTAACCCACCAGCGCGCCCGCGCTTCACGCATCGGCGGCCAAACCTTGAGTGGGAGATGGCACAGCCCGGCGCACAGCAGCCTTGTCGATCTCCTGCTGCAGAAAGTAGTTCAGCGCCGTGCGTACGGCCGCGATTGCCGCCAGCTGGCCGATCTCCGACCAGGTCGGCGCGATCGCGGTGCGCAGGATGTCGGCTCCCAATTCGAACTCCAGCGCGAGCGCGAGCCACCGGCCCAAACGCAGCCGCACCTCCTCCTTGGCCTCGTGCGAACGGTCGGGATTGGCCGCGGTCGAATACCGAAGCACCACGCCGAATGTGCGGAACGTCGACTCGACGACGGCGATCGCGATCAGCGTTCCGGCGATGGCCTCGGTGCCGGTCGCGAGCCACAGTGTGATCTGCTTGATGAGGTCGGTCATCGGAGGGCAGCAAACGCCTTTCCGCAAGGGACGTTCCGAGGCAGCCGCTAATCCGCCCCGAGCGCCGCCTCGGCCCGCCGCACCGCCTGCAACGGCAAGGCCGCGCGGCCGACCACCTTACCGCCGACGCAGGCAAGCCAGCCCGCCCCATCCGGCGGGCCGCCCGGCCGCAGCTCGATGAGCCGGCCGTCGTCGTCCAGCGCCACCGCCCGGTAGCTGCGCCACCCCGTCCAGAGCGGCCCCAGAACGCGAACGACGCGGGCGATGGCCTCGCCCGCGTCGTCGCAACCGACCCATTCGAGGGTGCGGGTCTGGCCCGCCTCCTCCGCCCTGCGGCCCCTTGTCCAGCGCAGACGGGGTGCCAGACGGGATGCCTGCATCAGACCACGGCCATCCCGCTCAGGCGCTTTTCGCCATGATCTCGTCCGCGATGTTGCGCGGTACCGGATCGTAGTGGTGGAACTGCATCGTGAACGAGGCCCGTCCCTTGGTCATGCTCCGCAGGTCGGAAATGTAGCCGAACATTTCCTTCAAAGGAACATGCGCCCGGACGATCACGGTCGAGCCGGAGCTCTCCTGGTTCTGGATCATGCCCCGCCGGCGGTTGAGGTCGCCCACAACGTCCCCGACATGATCCTGCGGCGTCGTCACCTCGACATCCATGATCGGCTCCAGGATGATCGGCGAAGCCTTCTTCATGCCGTCGCGGAAGCACGCCTTGGCCGCGATCTCGAAGGCCAGCGCCGACGAGTCGACGTCGTGGTACTTGCCGTCCAGCAGCGTGTATTTGAAATCGACCGTCGGAAAGCCGGCGAGCACGCCCGTGTCCGCCTGCACCTTAATGCCCTTCTCGACTGCCGGGATGTATTCCTTCGGCACGGAGCCGCCGACCACCTTGTTCTCGAACACGACGCCCGCGTTGCGCTCCTGCGGCTCGAAGGCGATCTTCACCTCCGCGTACTGGCCGGAGCCGCCCGACTGCTTCTTGTGCGTGTAGGTCTCGGTGTGCGGCTTGCTGATCGTCTCGCGATAGGCCACCTGCGGCGCGCCGATATTGGCGTCCACATTGTACTCGCGCTTCAGCCGGTCGATGATGATTTCGAGATGCAGTTCGCCCATGCCGGATAGGATGGTCTGGCCGCTCTCCTGGTCGGTGCGCAGCCGGAGCGAGGGGTCTTCCCCCGCCAGCTTCTGCAACCCAAGGCTCATCTTCTCGACCGAATCCTTGGTCTTGGGCTCGACCGAGATATCGATCACCGGCACCGGGAACGCCATGCGCTCCAGCACCACCGGGTCGTCGGCGCTCGCCAGCGTATCGCCGGTCGCGGTGTCCTTGAGGCCGACGAAGGCCGCGATGTCGCCCGCCGAGACCTCCTTGATTTCGGCCCGTTTGTCGGCGTGCATCTGGAACATGCGGCCGATGCGCTCGCGATGCTCCTTCGTCGTGTTCATGACCATGTCGCCGGATTTCAGCGTGCCGGCATAGACGCGCACGAAGGTCAGCGTGCCGTATTTGTCGTTGATGATCTTGAACGCGAGGCCCGCGAAGGGAGCGTTCGGGTCGGCCTTGATCCGGCGGCGGTCGGAGTACTCGCCGTCTTCCTCGCCCTCCTCGGCGGCGATGCTGATGCCGGGGACGTCGACCGGGCTCGGCAGGTAGTCGAGCACGGCGTCGAGCAGCGGCTGCACGCCCTTGTTCTTGAACGCCGTGCCGCACAGCACGGGGCGGAACGCGCCCGAGATCGTGCCCGCCTTGATGCAGCGCTTGAGCGTCGCGACCCCGACATCGCCGTGCTCGAAATACTCTTCCATCGCCGCGTCATCGACCGAGAGCGCCGTGTCGAGCAGGTTCTGGCGGTATTCCTTGGCCTTCTCGGCGAGATCGGCCGGGATCTCCTCGTCGTGGTATTTCGCGCCGAGCTCGCCGCCCTCCCAGACGATCGCCTTCATTTCCACCAGATCGACCACGCCCACGAACTGGTCCTCGATCCCGATCGGCAGCTGCAGCGGCAGCGCGACGATGTCGAGCTTCTCCTTCAGCGTGTCGAAGGCCCGGTAGAAATCGGCCCCGGTCCGGTCCAGCTTGTTGATGAAGATGATGCGGGGGACGTTGTAGCGATCCGCCAGGCGCCAGTTGGTCTCGGACTGCGGCTGCACCCCGGCGACACCCTCTATGATGAACACGGCGCCGTCGAGCACGCGGAGCGAGCGGTTCACCTCGATGTTGAAGTCGATGTGGCCGGGCGTGTCGATAATGTTGATGCGGTGGTCCTTCCACTCGCAGGTGACGGCGGCCGAGGTGATCGTGATGCCGCGCTCACGCTCCTGGTCCATGTAGTCGGTCGTGGTGTTGCCGTCATGCACCTCGCCGATCCGGTGCGAGACGCCCGTGTAATACAAGATACGCTCGGTCGTCGTCGTCTTGCCCGCGTCGATATGCGCGGTGATGCCGATGTTGCGGATCTTTTCGAGCGAGTTGGCAGCCACGGCAGAACCTCCATACCACGACGGGCGCCGCGAGGCCCCTGCCCCGCGCGCCCGTCATGTTCCGGCTGCGACCAGCCGGGCTTAACTGATCTCGGTCAAATGGCGGACCCCGTTCGGTTTTGCAAGCTCGGAGTAGCATGGCATTCCGCCGCGGCAGGCCTGCCGCGACGTTTCGTAACGGGCGGACACCGGCCGGACGCCGCCGCGACCGCCCGTGCCTTCCGGCAAGCGGGGCGGCAGAACCGATCGCATGTTCATCCGCCCCCGAGAGCATCGCTTGCCCGTCACGACCCCGGCCTGGAGAAAGCCGTTCTTATCCTCCATAGGATTGCGCGGCCCCGAAAGCGGCTATGCGGAGAACGCTTTCGCTTTTGCGTGGCCTTGAGGCCCTTCCGGTAGATAAACCATCTCCCGGCGGCTTGCGGACCCGGGCCGCACTCGTTATCTGCGGTCCAACCCTTGCCGCATCGGCGCTTCCGGAGGTCCGGAGCCCGGGCCATTGCCGAGGAGATCCGCGGTGCCCAGTTCGCCTGCCCTGCTCACCCCGTCGCCGTTCCCGAATGACCAGCTCGAAACGATCAAGCGCCTGGTCGCGGGCAGCTCGGCCGAACAGCGCCAGTGGCTGAGCGGATATCTCGCGGGCTATGTGGCCGCGACGGGCGGCGCGCAGGCGGCCCCGGCCGCTCCGCCCGGTCCGAAAACGCCGGTGACGATCCTGTACGGCACCGAATCCGGCAACACCGAAACCCTGGCGGCCGCGGTCCGCAAGTCCGCGCAGCGCCTCGGCTTCGCACCCAAGGTGCTCGACATGGCGGACGCGACGCCCGAGCAGCTCGCGAGCGCCGGGAGCGTCATCGTGCTGGCGAGTACCCTGGGGCGAGGGCGATCCGCCGCAGCGGGCGGAGGCGTTCTACTCGGCCCTGATGGCGGACACCGCGCCAAGGCTTTCCGATCTCCGGTTCGCGGTGCTGGCGCTCGGCGATCGCGCCTACGTCAATTTCTGCGAGGTCGGCAGGCGGATCGACGAGCGGCTGACGGCGCTCGGCGCCAAGCGGATCGCGGACCGCATCGATTGCGACGTGGACTACGAAGCGGCGGCGGGCAAGTGGATCGACGCCACACTGCGCGATCTGCAGGGCGAAACCGGCGCGGCCGTCATCCACGTGGACTTCGCCAAGCCCGCTCCGGCGGAGGAGGCCTGGAACCGCAGCCGCCCGTTCGAGGCGGAGGTCAACGCGCTCGTCAATCTCAACAGCAGCCGCTCCAGCGCCGAGACCTATCACGTCGAGCTGTCGCTCGACGGCTCCGGCCTCGGCTACGAGCCGGGCGACGCGCTCGGCGTCATCCCGACCAACGATCCGGGTCTGGTCGAGGACGTGCTCTCGCTGGCGGGGCTCGCCGGCGATGGCGGCATGCAGGAAGCGCTGTCCGAGCGGCTCGACATCACGACGCTGACCCGCGACCAGATCACCCAGTATGCGGGCATCACGGGCAGCGCCGAGCTTGCCGCGATGGCGGCCGACCAGGACCGTGCGCTCGCCTTCATGCGCGACCGGCAGTTCGTGGACCTGCTCGCCGCCGCCCCGCACGCGCTCGCGCCGGACCAGCTGGCGGCGCTGCTGCGCCCCTTGCCGCCGCGCCTCTACTCGATTGCGTCGAGCCGGGCGCTCGTCGGCGACGAGGCGCATCTGCTGGTCGGCGCCGTGAGATGGGAGAGCCACGGCCGCGTCCGCCGCGGTGTCGCGTCGAGCTTCGTCGCGGAACGCGCGGCGCCAGGCAGGCACCTGAAGGTGTACGTCAAGCCGAACCAGCATTTCCGGCTGCCAGCGGACCCGTCCGCGCCGGTGATCATGATCGGGCCGGGCACGGGTGTCGCGCCGTTCCGCGCCTTCATGCAGGAACGCGAGGCGACGGGCGCGACCGGCCGGAACTGGCTGTTCTTCGGCAATCGCAACTACACGCACGACTTCCTGTACCAGCTCGAATGGCAGGACTGGGCCAAGAGCGGCCTGCTCTCGCGCATCGATCTCGCCTTCTCGCGCGACCAGCGGGACAAAATCTACGTGCAGCACCGGATGTGGGAAGCGCGGCGCGACCTGTTCGCCTGGCTCGAGGACGGCGCCTCGCTCTACGTGTGCGGCGACGCGAAAGCGATGGCGAAGGACGTGCAGGACACGCTGACCCGCATCATCGCCGACCAGTCCGGCCGGAGCGAGGAGGAGGCGGTGACCTATCTGCGCGGTCTCGTCAAAGCGGGCCGCTATCTGAAAGACGTGTACTGATGGAACTCAATCATCGGGCCATCCAGGAAGGATGGAGCTCGGACACCCTCCTCGATGCGATGATCCACGAGGTGTTCCCGGGCAAGATCGCCATCGTCTCCTCGTTCGGAACCGAAAGCGCCATCCTGCTGCACATGGTGGCACAGGTGAACGCCGCGGTGCCGGTGATCTTCCTGGAAACCGGAAAGTTGTTCCCAGAGACACTCGCCTACCGCGATGCGCTCGTGGCGAGCCTGGGCCTGACCGACGTGCGCTCGATTGCGCCGAACCCGGCGACGCTCAAATCGCTCGATCCGGACGGCACGTTGTGGCGCTCCGATCCGAGCCTGTGCTGCTGGGCGCGCAAGGTCGAGCCGCTGGACGAGGCGCTTCAGGGCTTCGAGGCGTGGATCACCGGCCGCAAGCGGTTCCAGGGCGGCAAGCGGGCCAGTCTTGCGCTCGTCGAGTCGGGCGATGACGGCCGCACCAAGGTGAACCCGCTCGCCTTCTGGGGCGAGGCGGAGCTAGACGCCTATTTCGCCAACAACAACCTGCCGCGCCATCCGCTGGAGGCGCGCGGCTATCGTTCCATTGGCTGCGCGGTTTGCACACGGCCGACGAGACCCGGCGAGAACCCGCGCGCGGGCCGCTGGTCCGGGTCCGACAAGACCGAATGCGGCATCCACGACCGCAGCATCGTCGTCGATGCGAGAGGAGCCGGCATATGAGCGAACGATCGCGGAACGAAGACCTGAAGGAGAACAGCCGCTTTCTCCGGGGGACCATCGCCGAAAACCTGCGCAACGCCATCACGGGCTCGGTCCCGGAGGACGACACGCAGCTCACGAAGTTCCACGGCATCTACCAGCAGGACGACCGCGACCTCCGGCCCGAGCGGGCCAAGAAGAAGATGGAGAAGGCCTTCATCTTCATGTGCCGGCTGCGCATTCCCGGCGGCGAACTCACCGCCGCGCAATGGCTGAAGATGCACGACCTCGCGCACGAGCGGGCAAACGGCAGCATCCGGCTCACGACGCGTCAGACCATCCAGTTCCACGGCATCATCAAGAGCAACCTGAAGCCCGCGATCCGGGCGATCCACGACGCGATGCTCGACACCATCGCCGCCTGCGGCGACGTCAACCGCGGCGTGATCTGCAGCGCCAACCCGTACCGGCCGGCGCTACGGGCCGAAGCGCTGGCGCTTGCCCGCGAACTGAGCGGGCATTTGCTGCCGCGCACCCGGGCCTGGCACGAGATCTGGGTGGACGAGGAGCAGGTGGTGGGAGGCGAGGAGGAGGAGCCGATTCTCGGCCGCACCTACCTGCCTCGCAAGTTCAAGATCGCGATCACGGTGCCGCCGCTGAACGATGTCGATGTCTTCGCGCACGAGATCGGCCTGATCGCGATCGTCGAGCAGGGCGCGATCGTCGGCTACAATGTGGTGGTGGGCGGCGGCATGGGCATGACGCACGGGCAGCCCGACACATTCCCGCGCACCGGCGACGTGATCGGCTTCTGCCGGCCGGAGCAGGTGGTGCAGGTGTGCGAGACGATCGTCACCATCCAGCGCGACTGGGGCGACCGGGCCGACCGTCAGCACGCGCGCATGAAATACACGATCGAGCGGTATGGCCTGGACAGGTTCGTCTCCGAGCTCGAATCGCGGCTCGGCTACAAGCTGGACCCGGCGCGACCCTACGCCTTCGAGCAGTCGGGGGACCGGCTCGGCTGGATCAAGGACGATGCGGGGCGCTGGCACTTCACCTTGTTCGTCGAGAACGGCAGGGTGCATGACCTCCCTGGGAAGACGCTGATGACCGGGCTGCGCGCGATCGCTTCGGTGCATCGCGGCAGCTTCGTCATCACGACGAACCAGAACCTGGTCATCGCCGGCATCGACGAGACGGAAAAGCCCGCGATCGAGCGGCTGCTGGCGGAGCACGGATTGGCGAACCCGGAGGGCGGGCTGCGCGCCAACGCGATGGCTTGCGTCGCACTGCCCACATGCGGGTTGGCCCTGGCGGAGAGCGAGCGGTACCTGCCCGATCTCGTCACGGCGCTCGAATCGGAGCTGGAGCGGCAAGGGCTTGGCCCGGACGCGATCACCATTCGCATGACCGGCTGCCCGAACGGCTGCGCACGGCCGTATCTCGCCGAAATCGGCCTCGTGGGAAGAAATCCCGGAACCTACAACCTCTATCTGGGCGGGGCATTCGACGGGACGCGCCTGAACAAGCTGTACCGCAGGGATGTCGGCCAGGATGCGATCCTGGCCGCGTTGGCGCCGCTGTTCGCGTCCTACGCGGCGGACCGGCAGCCAGGCGAGCATTTTTCCGACTTTGTCATCCGCACCGGCGTGATCCAGCCGACCACGGCGGGGAACCGGTTCCATGAGGATCTCGCTCCGGAACTGGCGGCGTAGATCGTCGCCGGTCCGCTGTGGTAGTCTGCGGCCATGGAACGTCCCGAAGCGACCAAATCCGAGATTGACATTGAAGAGTCGTCTGCCTTCGCGACTGCCGTAAAGGAAGGCGTTGATGCGGCCGAAGCAGGTCGCACGATCCCCTATGAGGACGTGCGAAGATGGCTGCTTTCCTGGGGAACGCCGGACGAGCTTCGCCCGCCTCAGCGGGACGAACGTGGCGCCGTAAACTCGCTCTGATCATCGGTCCACATTCAAGGGGCACGGATCAAGTCCCTAGCGATCGTCTTCACCGAGCCGGCAATGGCCGACCTGCGGAACAGGGCACATCGGCAAACACAATCCGGCCGCGGCAAGCCGGATAGCATTCGACCTTGTCGCCCTCTGCAACCGCCTGGAACGATTCCCCGAGCGGGGCAGGCCTGGATCAGTTATTGGCACGCGGGAGCTGACCGCGCTCTGGCCATATGTTGTTGTTTATCGCGTCGGCTCGGAGGCCGTCGAAGTCCTCCGGATATGGCACGCGGCGCAAGAGCGTGGCGCAGGCCGGTAATATCTCAGTTTGAAGTTGAGCGATTGTCTGCCCTCATCCCCGAGCATAGCATCCCCGTTTCATGGGGAGCGTGCATGGTGCGGAGTTCTCGGATTGCTCTGTGTGCTCTTGCGATCCTGCTTCTCAATGCGTGTACCGATGCCGCCGACACATTCCGACTCAACGCCGCCGCCAAGCAACTCGGCCCCGTAAAGGTTTCCTTTGTCAGGACCGGAGTGGGAAGTAGTCCAGTCACGATTGCCGCGCGACAATCAGGATGAGAACAAGCCGTCAATCAGGATGAGAGCCAGGTTGGTGTGTACCTGGCGAAGGGCGTAGCCCGCAGCCGGGTACACACCAAGCTGGTGGCGCGCTCTGCTTGGGTGGAGCCGCTGATGATCGCAGCCGGACGGGTAATGACGGTGGCTTCCTTGCTTGCAGAGGATGCCGCGCTTGCCCGGCCGCCACGTCACCGATTGTCAGATGAGGCTTTTCATGAAGTTCCGACAGAACGACTCCGTGTCGGTTGCCGCGGCCAAGGCGGGGTTCAGTGCCCCGACCGGCTACCGGATCGCCGCCGATCCCCGGTTGCCCTCGCGCAGGCAGGCGCCGCGCGGACGGCGCCGGCCCGATCCGCTCGCCGCGATCTTCGAGGCTGAGATCGTGCCGATGCTTGCCGCCTCGCCCGGATTGCGGGCGATCGCAATCTTTGAGGAGATGCAGCGCCGGTACCCCGACCTGGATGCTGGCGTGCGCCGCACGATGGAGCGCCGCATCCGCGCCTGGCGTGCCGTCCACGGCCCCGACCAGGAGGTGATCTTCCGACAGAGCCATGAACCGGGCCGGATTGGACTGTCGGACTTCACCGACATGGCCGATCTCGGCGTGACCGTCGCCGGCGCCCCGCTGGACCATCTTCTCTATCATTTTCGCCTGCCCTGGTCGGGCTTCGAGCATGTCCATGTCATCCTCGGCGGCGAGAGTTTCGTGGCTCTGGCCGCCGGCCTGCAGGATGCCCTGTGGTCGCTCGGCGGCAGCCCGCGCGAGCATCGCAGCGACAGCCTCTCGGCCGCCTTCCGCAACCTCGACGCCGATGCCCGCACCGATCTGACCCGGCGCTACGAGGCTCTGTGCGCGCATTACGGCATGACGCCCAGTCGCAACAATCGCGGCATCGCCCACGAGAACGGCGCGATCGAGAGCGCACACGGCCACATCAAGGGCGCCTTGCGCGACGCGCTGCTGCTGCGCGGCTCGGCCAGGTTCGACGATCTCGCCGCCTACCGCCGCTTCGTCGGCGAACTTGTCAGTCGCAAGAACCGCCGCAATGGCGCCCGCATCGACGCCGAACGGCCGCATCTGCAGAGGCTGCCCGAGCGGCGCAGCTGCGATTACGAGGAGACCGTCGTCGCCGTCACCTCCAGCAGCGGCTTCACCCTACGCAAGGTCTTCTACACCGTGCCCTCGCGGCTGATCGGCCATCGCCTGCGCGTGCGGCTGCATGACGATCGGCTCGAGCTGTTCGTCGGCGGCACCCCGCTGATGACGCTGCTGCGTGGGAGAGCCGTCGGCAAAGGCCGGCACGGACACGTGGTCGACTACCGGCATGTGATCCATGCCCTGCGCCGCAAGCCGATGGCGCTGCTCAACCTCGCCTATCGCGACCAGCTCTTCCCGCGCGAGGCCTACCGGCGCACCTTCGAGCGCCTGGTCGAGCGGGCCGGCGAACGAGACGCCTGCCGGACCATGGTCGCCCTCCTCGCGCTGGCGCATGAGCGCGCCTGCGAGGCCGAACTGGCCGACCGTCTTGCCGCCGATCTGGCAGCTTGCCGTCTGCCCGACCTCGAAGCGTTGCGCGCCTGCTTTGCGCCTGATCCCGCCTGTCTGCCGGAGGTGACCGTCAGCCTCGCGCCGCTCGCCGCTTATGACACCCTCCTCGCGGGAGCGGCGGCATGACCGGATCCACCCAGCCGATCGATGCGCAGCGTCTGACCCTCATCCTGCACGACCTGCGCCTGCCCGCCATCAAGCAGAACTGGCCGGACATCGCCACGCGTGCCGACCGCGAAGGCTGGCCCGCCGCACGCTTCCTCGCCAGCCTCGCCGAGCACGAGATAGCCGAGCGCGACCGCCGACGCATTGAGCGTCACCTCGCCGAGGCGAGGCTGCCGCCCGGCAAGAGCATAGAAAGCTTCGCCTTCGATGCCGTGCCGATGGTCTCCAAGGCGCACATCATGGCGATGTGCTCCGGGGACGCCTGGCTCGAGAAGGGTGCCAACCTGATCCTGTTCGGGCCGCCCGGCGGGGGCAAAAGTCATCTGGCGGCAGCGATCGGTCTCGCCCTGGTCGAGAACGGCTGGCGCGTGCTGTTCACCCGCACCTCCGACATCGTGCAAAAACTCCAGCTCGCCCGCCGCGACTTGGCACTCGAGGCCGCCATCGCCAAGCTCGACAAGTATCACCTGCTGATCCTCGACGACATCGCCTACGTCACCAAGGATCAGTCCGAAACTTCCGTCCTGTTCGAGCTGATCAGCACCCGATACGAGAGGCGGTCGATCCTGATCACCGCCAACCAGCCCTTCGGAGAGTGGGGCAAGATCTTCCCCGATCCCGCCATGACGCTCGCCGCCGTCGACCGCCTCGTGCATCACGCGACGATCTTCGAGATGAATGTCGAGAGCTACCGGAGGCGCGCTGCCGTCCAGCGCAGAACCACACCCGGCCGTCCGCCGACACGCGCGACAATCAAAACCGTCGAGCGATTGTCGCCCAGCGACAATCAGACCAGCGCTTGACCCTTGCCAGTCTCAATCAGAACGGCAACTCTCCACCCGCCGCGTCAATCAGTTCTCATCCTGATTGACGCTGACCTCTCATCCAGATCGTCGCGCAACACACGATCACGATGGCGGATGGCGAGGTTCTGACCGGGCGCTACCGCGTAGCGTTTGGAGCCTCCCAGGGGTTTGCTTTCGCGGGCGGGCAGTCGGCATCAGCGCTGGTCATTTCCGATGGACCGGTGCAATTCGTGAATGCTGTGCCGTGGAAGCAGCAGCACGCTGGGGCATGGTAACGGCCAGTGTCAGACCTACGATGGATGGAGCAGTGTGGGCCGTGAACTGGTAGCGCAGCTGGACCCTTACGCCGCCTTCGCTTCTGTCCCACCGCTTCGCCGCTGCTTTTTGGCTATCTCCGCGCGCTGCTCGGGCGTCACAGCCGCAGATCGGGCCGCTCCACCACGCTTCCCCAGCTCGGCAGCAGCGCTAGACGCGGCCTCGCGCTCTTCCTGCTCCTCGCCGCTGGCGATTCGCATGACCCTCACAGCCGCGCCGATCACGTCGGCGGGGGCGCTTTCGCCTCGGGATCCTTCAGGCATTTGGATTCCCCACCAGCTCACACCGGATGTCGATCAGCATGTTCCGAATGCTGTACTCAACTAAAACAGTGCCGTCTTCTCCTACAATCCTGACCAGCTCAGGAGCGCGCGCCGCGCGAAATCTGTCCTTTGGCCACACCCGTCTTTCGTCCCAATGGTAACAGCTTACAAGAGCCGCTCTAGCCTGGGCCGTCAGGTCGCCAGACGCTACTCCGGCGGATGGCCAGGGCGCTTCGTCCAATACGGGCTTTCCGTTTAGCGTCAAAAACTGCATCCGCATCAACGATCTCGCCTTGCTTTACGCTAAGCATTCAGCACGGGACAGGCGGATACGATACAGGGGGATGCAGCCTCACTATTTCAAACTGACCCACTACCCGCAGGCCCAGGGGCGTGACCCGGAAGCACCGCTGCGCTATGAACGCCCCGTCCTAAGCCCGGCGGATGGCGCAGGCCCGAACGGAGAGCGCCCTTGAACCAGTCCCTCGCCTCGCTCCATGGCGCGAACAGTCTGCGCAACGGCCCGGATGCGCGCGGGCGGTTCGGCGGTTTCGGCGGCCGGTTCGTGGCCGAGACGCTGATGCCGCTCATCCTGGAGTTGGAGCAGGCCTATGAGGCGGCGAAGGCCGATCCCGCCTTCAGGACCGAACTCGACTACTATATGCGCGACTATGTCGGCCGCCCCTCGCCACTCTGGTTCGCGGAGCGTCTGACCCGCAAGCTCGGCGGCGCGCGCGTGTTCTTCAAGCGGGACGAGCTGAACCACACCGGCAGCCACAAGGCCAATAACTGCATGGGCCAGATCCTGCTGGCCCGCCGCATGGGCAAGACCCGGATCATCGCCGAGACCGGCGCGGGCCAGCATGGCGTCGCGACCGCGACCGTCGCGGCGCTGTTCGGCCTGCCCTGCACGATCTACATGGGCGCGACCGACGTCGAGCGGCAGAAGCCGAACGTGTTCCGCATGAAGCTGCTCGGGGCCGAGGTGAAGCCGGTGACGTCCGGCGCGGGCACGCTGAAGGACGCGATGAACGAGGCGATGCGCGACTGGGTCGCGAACGTCCGCGACACCTATTACCTGATCGGCACCGTCGCCGGGCCGCATCCCTATCCGGCGATGGTGCGGGACTTCCAGTCCGTGATCGGAGAGGAGGCGCGCGTCCAGATGCTCGAGCGCGAGGGACGGCTGCCGGATGCGGCGGTCGCCTGCATCGGCGGCGGCTCGAACGCGATGGGGCTGTTCCATCCGTTCCTGGACGACGCTTCGGTGCGTCTGATCGGCGTCGAGGCCGCCGGGCGCGGGCTCGACACCGGGGAGCATGCGGCCAGCCTGTCGCGCGGGCGGCCCGGGGTGCTGCACGGCAACCGCACCTATCTCCTTCAGGACGCGGACGGGCAGATCCAGGAGGCGCACAGCATCTCGGCCGGGCTCGACTATCCCGGCATCGGCCCCGAACACGCCTGGCTGCACGAGACCGGGCGGGTCGAATATGTCGCCGCCTCCGACGAGGAGGCGCTGGCGGCTTTTCAGCTCTGCACCCGCACCGAGGGCATCATCCCGGCGCTCGAACCCGCGCACGCGCTCGCCCACGTGACGAAGCTCGCGCCGGAGATGCGGAAGGACGAGATCATCCTGATGAATCTCTGCGGGCGCGGCGACAAGGACATCTTCACGGTCGCGGATCACCTCGGAGTGTCGATGTGAGCCGCATCGCCGCCCGCTTCGCCGCCCTGCGCCGGGAGGGACGGGGCGCGCTGATCCCGTTCCTCGAAGCCTGGGATCCGGATGAAGCGACGTCGCGCGCGATCCTGCGCGGGATGCCGGAAGCGGGCGCGGATCTGATCGAGATCGGCGTCCCGTTCACCGACCCGATGGCGGACGGTCCCACGATCCAGGCGGCCGGCAGGCGGGCGCTCAAGGCTGGGGCGACGCTCGGCGCGGCGCTCGGCATGGTGCGCGTGTTCCGCGAGCGGGACGAGGCGACGCCCGTCATCCTGATGGGCTACCTGAACCCGGTCCTCTCCTACGACCCGGCACGCTTCTGCGAGGACGCGGCGCGCGCGGGGGTGGACGGGCTGATCGTGGTCGATCTGCCGACGGAAGAAGCGGATCTCCTGGTCCCGCACGCGCGCGATCGGGGCATCGACATCATCCGCCTCGTCGCGCCCACGACCGACGACCAGCGGCTGCCCTATGTGCTCGATGGAAGCTCCGGTTTCGTCTACTATGTCAGCATCACCGGGATCACCGGCACCAACACCGCGTCCGGCAGGGAACTCGCGTCGAGCATACCGCGCATCCGGCGCGCGACGAACCTGCCGATCGCGATCGGCTTCGGCGTACGCACGCCGGCGCAAGCAGCGGAGGCCGTGCGGCACGGCGACGCCGCCGTCGTCGCCTCGGCGCTGATCGACACGCTGGCGGCAAGCCTCGACACGGAGGGCCGCGCGGGACCGGACACCGCGCCGCGGGTGCTCGCCCAGGTGCGCGCGCTCGCCGAGGGCGTCCGATCCGCCCACATGGGAACGAAGGAAAAACACGCGTGAGCTGGCTGACCGAATATGTGCGCCCGAAGATCCGGACGCTGTTCTCGAGCCGGGAGGTGCCGGAGAATCTCTGGGACCAGTGCCCGGAATGTCAGCAGATGACCTTCCATGCCGATCTGCAGAAGCACCTGAAGGTCTGCCCGCATTGCGGATACCACATGCGCGTACCGGTGCTGGAGCGGCTCGGGTGGACCTTCGACGAAGGCAGCTGGACGCGGATCGAGCTGCCGAAAGCGCCCGCCGACCCGCTCCGGTTCCGCGACAGCAAGCGATACGCCGACCGGATCAAGGAAGCGCGCGACAAGACGCATCACGACGACGCGCTGCTGGTGGCGCACGGCACGATCGACGGCGCGCGCGCCGTCATCGCCGTCATGGAATTCGACTTCATGGCAGGCTCGATGGGCGCGGCCGTGGGCGAGGGGCTGGTCGCCGCCGCCCGGCTGGCCGTATTGCAGGACGCGCCGCTGATCGTGTTCACGGCGTCGGGCGGCGCGCGAATGCAGGAGGGCGCGGTCAGCCTGATGCAGATGCCGCGCACCGTGATCGCGGCGCAGCTGGTCAAGGAAGCGGGCCTGCCGTTCTTCGTCGTGCTGACCGACCCGACCACGGGCGGCGTCACCGCGAGCTTCGCGATGCTCGGCGACATCCAGATCGCCGAACCGGGCGCACTGATCGGCTTCGCCGGTGCGCGCGTGATCGAGCAGACCGTGCGCGAGACGCTGCCGGACGGGTTCCAGCGCGCGGAATACCTGCACGAGCACGGCATTCTCGACATGGTGGTCAAGCGGACGGAGCTGAAGGCGACGCTCGCGCGGCTGATCGACCTGCTGCGCGAGAAGGACAAGCGGGAAGCCGCGTGAGCGCGCGGATCGAGGGCATCGTCGAACGGCTGCACGGCCTGCATCCGCGACTGATCGATCTCGATCTCGGCCGCGTCGAGACGCTGCTCGCGAAACTCGGCCATCCCGAGCGCCGCCTGCCGCCGGTCATCCACGTCGCCGGCACCAATGGCAAGGGCAGCACCTGCGCGTTCCTGCGCGCCTTCGCGGAAGCGGCCGGGATGCGCGTCCACGCCTATACCTCGCCGCATCTCGTCCGCTTCAACGAGCGCATTCGCATCGCGGGCGAGCTGGTATCGGACGATACCTTGTCCGGGGCGCTCGAACACGTGGAGCGCGTGAATGACGGCGCGGCGATCACCGTCTTTGAGGTCATCACCGCCGTCGCGCTGCATCTGTTCGCGCGCACGCCCGCCGATCTCTGCGTCATCGAAGTGGGGCTTGGCGGGAGGGGCGATGCGACCAACGTCATCGCCCGGCCGGCCGCCTGCGCCATCACCTCGATCTCGCTCGACCACCGCGAGTTTCTCGGTGACACGCTGGGGGCGATCGCGGCGGAGAAGGCCGGCATCATGAAACCGGGCGTGCCGGTCGCCATCGGCGCACAGCAAGATGCCGTGCGCGGCGTGTTGCTCGCCCGCGCCGCCGCCGCGGGCGCGCCCGTGCGTCTGCGGGACCGGGACTGGAGCATGGACGGGCGGCGGTTCACGGACGCGGACGGCGCGGTCGACCTTCCGCCGCTCGCCCTTCCCGGCGCGCATCAATACGACAACGCCGGGATTGCGATCGCCGCCCTGCGCGCCTCCGCACTCGGCGTCGGCCCCGCGGCGTTTCGCGACGGCGCGCGCCGGGCCGAATGGCCGGGGCGTTTGCAGAGGCTCCACGGGCCACTCTCGTCCCGCCTTCCTCCCGATTGGGAACTTTGGCTCGACGGCGGCCACAACCCAGGCGCGGCCGAGGCGCTAGCCGCGCATGTGACGGGCTGGTCCGACACGCCGGTCCATCTCGTCGTCGGCATGAAGCAGACCAAGGATTGCGCGGCCTTCCTGAAGCCGCTGCTGCCGCGTGCGGCGACCGTCTGGGCGGTCGCCGAGCCTGGTCAGCACATGGCCTACGACGTCGATGCGATCGTCGCCGCCTCCGGTGGCGTCGCCCGGCGCGGTCCCACGGTCGTCGAAGCGCTGGACGGGTTGCCGCGCGAAGGCCCGCCCGCGCGGGTGCTGATCTGCGGCAGCCTCTATCTCGCGGGCGAAATCCTGAAAGCGGAGGCAGCGTGCGCCTCCCCGTAAAGAAGTTCCTGCCCCGCTCGTTGCTGGGCCGGAGCCTGCTCATCGTCCTGCTGCCGCTCGTGCTGCTGGAAGCTGTGGCGCTCCAGATCTTTTATGGAAGCCATCTCGACATCGTCTCGCGCCGGCTCTCTTTCGCGGTCGCGGGCGAAATCGCCTACACGCTCGACCTGCTGCATCGCTTCCCCGATCAGCGCGATGAGGCCTGGATTCTCCAGCAAGCCTGGGACCAATTCCAGATCAAGATGGCGGTCGAAAGGGGAGCGACGCTGCCCGACCGGAAGAGCACCAACATTCTCGGCCCGATGGACGACGATCTGGCGGCCGCCTTGGGGCAGAAGGTGGGACGGCCCTACCTGATGGACTGGACCTCCGATCCGCAATCGGTGCTGATCCGCATTCAGCTGCCGAGCGGCGTCCTGAACGCGGAAGCGCCCCGCAAGCGCCTGTATACGGCGACCATATATCTCTTCATGCTTTGGCTGGTGGGCACGGCGCTGCTGCTGTTCGGCATCGCAGCAGTGTTCATGCGCAACCAGGTTCGCTCGATCCGGCGGCTTGCCGCCGCGGCCGAGCTGTTCGGCCTGGGCCGGGATGTCGGGCCGATACGCCCGGAAGGCGCGGTCGAGGTGCGGCAGGCCGCGACCGCCTTCAACCGCATGCAGGAGCGCATCCGGCGATTCCTGGCGCAACGCACCGAAATGCTGGCCGGGGTTTCGCACGATCTGCGGACGCCGCTGACCCGGCTGCGGCTGGCGCTCGCGATGATGCCGGCGACGCCGGCGCTCAAGCAGGACGTCGCCGAGATGACGGCCGATGTCGAGGAAATGGAGCGGATGATCGGCGGCTATCTCGCCTTCGCGCGCGGGGAGGGCGCGGAGCAGGCCGAACCCAGGGATCTCGCGGCCATGCTGGAGGAGATCGCGACGGCTGCGCGCCGCGCCGGCGGCGTCGAGATCGAACTCGATCTGCCGCCGGATCTGATCCTGCCGCTCCGGGCCGACGCGATCAGGCGCGCGATCAACAATCTCCTGGACAATGCCCGCAGGCACGCAAAACACGTTCTCCTTGCGGCCGCGCCGCAGGGCGCGCGATCCGTCGAGGTAATGGTCGACGACGACGGTCCGGGCATTCCGCCCGACCGGCGGGAGAGCGTCTTCCGTCCTTTCGAAAGCAGCGCGAGCGGCGGCACCGGTCTAGGACTGACGATTGCGCGGGACATCATTCGCGCGCATGGCGGGGATATCGTGCTGGAGGACAGCCCGCTCGGCGGATTGCGGGCCCGGATCAGGCTGCCGGTCTGAGAAAATGCCCTCTCCCGCAGCGCGGGAGAGGGCCAAACCGAGGCGGGCGTCAGCCGCCGGCCGGCTTGGTCTGCCCGGCCTTCTCGACGATGCCCTTGATCTCGTCCATCGCCTCGGTGAAGCGCTTGTTCAGAAGCCCGAGCGCCTCGCCGTTCGAGCGCTGAATGAGATCGCTCAACTCCTTCATGTTGGCGACCGCGCGCTCGTAGCCCTTCTTCAGCAGCTCCGCCTGCTTGGCTGCCTTGGCCTGGGGGGCGTCCGTGCTGGCGAGCGACTTCATCGTCTCGGTCATCTCGGCCATGCTCTGCTGCATGATCTCCATGTGGCGCCGGGCCACGGCCTGGGCGCCTTCCAGGGCCACGCGGTTCGCCGCCGACAACGTCTCCATGTTGCGCCGGTGCGCCGCCAGGAACGCATCCATATCCGGCATGTTCGGCAGCTTCATGTCGGAAAACATCTTGGTGAAATCGGTATCCGCCGTCCACGGCGTGGTGACCGGCTTCGTGAAGTCGCTCGGCATGGTCGCGTCCTCTCGTGCAAAACGGGGCGATTACACCGCCGCCCCGGAACTAAGCTGCGGCACACTCCTACCTGTTCGGTGTTGGCCCCGCAATCCTCTGTGATCAGCGCCGCGCCTCTACTCGGGGAACACGGGGCCATTTGCATCCGAAACCTTATCGGCTGGCTCGCCGCCGAGTTCCGTGGTCAGTGCGATGTCGCGTGCGGGCGGAGTTTCAGGAGTGTCCGCGGCCACGCCGGACCCCGTGCCCGGCCCGGGCGAAGGCAGCCACTGGGACGCCTCTCCCGCCCGCTGCAGCGCATGATCGAGCGCGGCCATCGTCGGCCCGAGATCGGCGCTCTCATCGCGCGACCAGGCCCGAATCGTCCAGAGCCAGACGGCCTCCAGACCACTCAGATGCAGCCGACCGTTGATGCCCCAGGAGGAGACGCCGGATGCATCCAGCAGCCACCGCAGGCTTCCCCTCGTGGCCACCGCCAGCAGCAAGGACGCCGCCGGGTCGGCGGGCAGCGCCCGCAGCAGCGCGAGAACCCCTGCCCGGTGCGCCTGCAGCACGTCGATCCGGCGCATCAGCATGTCGAACAGGCGGTCTTTCACCGTACCGGCGTCCGTAACGCCGTCGAGCGCCGCCGCATCCGCCGCCTGGCCGAACCGGAGCAGGATCGCGGACCGCCCCGGGAACCGGCGCCGGGCGCGCGGCAGCGACAGACCGGCCGCGCGGGCCGCCTCGGCCACGGTCACATGCCGCCAGCCTCGCCTCGCGGCGAGATCGAAGGCAGCGGCGATCAGGAACTCGTCGAATTGCGTATCGTCCATGGAGACAAAATGGGCGGGCACCGGCCGCTTGCCAATCGCCCCGCCTGACTTTAGCGCGCCCTCGCGCCTCCGGTCAGCGCGCGAGTTCGCGCGACCGGGCCGTCGCCGCTGCGACCGCCTCCTCTACAAGCGCCGGCCAGGCCGAGTCGGCCATCAGCACGGAGACCGCCCGCTCGGTCGTGCCACCTGGGCTGGTGACGCCCCGGCGCAGTTCGGCGGCCAACTCCGGGCTTTGCGGCGAGGAGCGCGCCGGAGCCGATCACGGTCTCCCGCGCGAGCGTCGCGGCCAGCGCCGCCGGAACGCCTTGGGCGATCGCCGCCCGCTCCATCAACTCGACCAGAAGAAACACGTAGGCCGGGCCGCTGCCGGATACCGCCGTCACCGGATCGAGCAGGGCCTCGTCTTCGACCCAGGCCACCCGCCCCACCGAGGCGAGCAGCGTCTCGCAAAGCTCGTGTTGCGTCCGGGTCACGCCCTGCCCCGCGCAGGCGACCGACATCCCCCGCCGCACGGCGGCCGGCGTGTTCGGCATGGCGCGCACGATCGCGGCCTCCGGCCCCAGCAGCTCCGCAAGGCCGGCCAGCGTCCGCCCCGCCATGATCGAGAGAAAGACGGCGGACCCGGCGAACCGCCGGAAGGCGGGGACGCTCGCCGGGGCGACCTGCGGCTTGACGGCAAGCACGACCGCCGCCGGCTTCAGAGCCGGGAGGCAGCGCAGCCCCGTCCGGACAGACCACGAGATCGGGGCCGGCGAGCGACGCCGCCTCCGGCGCCGGGTCGACCACGACCGAGGGACCGAGCCCCCGCTCGCGCCAGCCGGCCAGCATCGCCCGGCCCATGCGGCCGCCTCCGACCAGCACGAGCGAAGGGATCATCGCGCCGTCAGGCTTCGCCGACGCATTCGAGCATGGCCGCCTGCAAGCGCCTCCGCCGGACTCTTTCCGCCCCAGAGCACGAACTGGAACGCCGGGAAGAACCGCTCGCATTCGGTGATCGCGATATCGACCATGTCCTCGAGACTTTCGGCGGAAGCCCCGGGCGCGCCCCGCAACAGCACCGAATGCCTGAAGACCGGCATCCCGTCGTCGCTCTCCATGCCGAAATGCCCGATCCACAGCCGTTCGTTCGCCAGCGCCAGCAATTCGTACAACGCCGCGCGGCGCCGCTCGGGCACCTTCAGGTCGAACGCGCACGTGAAGTGCATCGCGCTGATCTCGGTGCGACCAGCTGAAATAGAGCCCGTAATCGCACCACTTGCCGGGAGCCTCGGCCGCCATCTCCGAGTCGCTGCGACGATCGAAGGCCCAGTCGTTTGCGGTGACGATCTGCTCCATGATGTCGAGCGGGTTGTTGGCACGTTCCGTGGGCGTGTTGAGAGCTGGCATGCAGGGTCTCCCGTCTGGAGGAAGGCCGAGGAGCGAAGGCAGGCAGGGAGCGGGCTGAACTCCTGTCGCTGAAGCTGTCGGTCGATATGGCCGCGGATCATCCGCCATACAGGGGGTGCGGAGTCTCGAGACCGTCATGCGCCGACCCTACCGGCGGCTCTCCAAGGGCCGCAAGGGTCGAGTGGGCCGGGTCGCGCTTTCTCCGTTCCCCTTCCCCGGCGCGCGGGGCTACGTCCCGCTGTCGCCGCTCAGCGGCTCCGGCGCGGCCGCGCCCTCGAGCGCCGCGACCCGGGCTTCCAGCCGGGCGATCCGGGCCTCCGTCTCGGTCAGGAGCGCCTGCGCCGCCTCCTGCCCGGCGCGGGCGTTCGCGGCCATCTCCTGCACCGCGTCGAGCTCCGCCCGCCGCACCAGGTCGAGCTTGCGGATCACCTCGTCCACGCGCGCCCGGATCACCGCCTCGGCCTCCTCGCGCACGCCCGTCAGCGCCGAGAGCGCGCCGCCGGCCACGCCCGCGAAATCGTCGAAGAACCGTGGACGCTCGCTCATGCTCTGTCTCTCCACCCCTGCCGTCCGGGCGAGCCTTTCCCGCCGGGGGACACGACCCTATAACGCGCCGCCATGATCTTGGTCACGGGCGGCGCCGGTTTCATCGGGTCCAACCTCCATGCCGCGCTCGCCGGCCGGGGGACGGAGACCATCGTCGATCGACCGCCTCGGCGACCAGGGCAAGTGGCGCAACCTCGCCAAGCACCCGCCCTCCCGCCTGCTGCCGCCAGATGATCTCGACGGGTTCCTCGCGGGCCATCCGCCGCTGGAGGCGATCGTGCATCTCGGCGCGATCAGCGAGACCACGGCCCGCGACGGCGATCTCGTCTGGGCGACCAACGTCGAGCTGTCGCTTCGCCTCTGGAGCTGGTGCGCGCGCCACGGCGTGCGCTTCATCTATGCCTCCTCGGCCGCCACCTACGGCGCGGGCGAGGCCGGGTTCGAGGACGACCCGTCGCTCGACTATCTCCGCCGGCTGCGGCCGCTGAACCTGTACGGCTGGACCAAGCACGCCTTCGACCTGCGCGTCTCCGCCCTCGTCGGCACGGGCGCGCCCCGGCCGCCGCAATGGGCGGGACTCAAGTTCTTCAACGTGTTCGGCCCGAACGAGTATCACAAGGGCCGGATGATCTCGGTCGTGAAGGTGAAGTACGACGAGGTCGCCGGCGGCCATCCGGTGCGCCTGTTCCGCTCGGACCGGCCCGGACTTGCCGACGGGGCGCAGGCGCGGGACTTCATCTGGGTCGGCGACGTCGTCCGGGTCATGCTCTGGCTGCTCGACACCCCGAGCGTCAGCGGCCTGTTCAACGTCGGCACGGGCCGGGCGCGGACCTATCGCGACCTCGCCCACGCCGTCTGCGCCGCTGCCGGCAGGCCGGCCGAAATCGAGTTCATCGACATGCCCGACGCGCTGCGAGGACAATACCAGTCCTTCACCGAGGCAAGCCCGGTCCCGGCTGCGGTCGGCGGGCTTCACGGCCCCTTTCACGTCCCTGGAGGACGGCGTCCGCCGATACGTCCAGGACTATCTCCAGCTTCCGGACCCCTATCTCTGATGCTGCCCGTCCTGATGTTTCCCCAGTTCGACCCGGTTCTGGTCCAGGTCGGACCCCTCGCCATCCGCTGGTACGCCCTCGCCTATATCGGCGGCATCATTCTCGGCTGGCGGCTGCTGCGCCGCCTCGTGCGCGAAGCCCCGGTGGTCGGCACGCCCGAGCAGGCGGACGACTACGTCACCTGGGCGACGCTCGGCATCGTGCTCGGCGGCCGGCTCGGCTACGTGCTGTTCTATCAGCCGGGCGTCTATTTCGCGCATCCGTGGCAGGCGCTCGAATTGTGGCACGGCGGCATGAGCTTCCACGGCGGCGCGATCGGCACCATCGTCGCGACCTACATCTTCTGCCGCCGCAACGGCATCCACCCGCTCGGCTTCGGCGACCGGCTGGCCGTCTGCGTGCCGATCGGCCTCGGCTTCGGCCGCATCGCGAACTTCATCAACGGCGAGCTATGGGGGCGGCCCGCGCCGGACTGGCTGCCCTGGGCGATGATCTTCCCGCGCGCCGATCTCCTGCCGCGTCATCCGAGCCAGATCTACCAGGCGCTGCTGGAGGGTCTCGCGCTGTTCCTCATCATGCTCGCGCTGTCGCGGCGGCAGGCGGTGCGGGAGCGGTTCGGCACGCTGATCGGCGCGTTCCTGATCTTCTACGGCATCTTCCGGATCATCGGCGAGTTCTTCCGCGAGCCCGACCCGTTCCTCGGGTTTCTGTTCGAGGGCGCGACCATGGGCCAGCTGCTGTCGGTGCCGATGGTGCTGATCGGCGCGTTCATGGTCTGGCGCGCGCGGCGATGACCGAGCGGCTCGACCGGTTCATGGCCCGCGCCAACGCCCTCTACTACGCGGCAAGCGACCCGTTCGCGGATTTCACGACCGCCCCGGAAATCACCCAGGCGTTCGGCGAGATCCTCGGCCTCTGGTGCGCGGTCGTCTGGGAGCACATGGGCCGGCCCGACCCCGTGCTGCTCGCCGAAGCCGGGCCGGGCCGCGGCACGCTGATGACGGACGCGCTCCGCGCCATCGGCCAGTCGGCGCCCGCGTTCCGGGCCGCGCTCCGGCTGCATCTGATCGAGACCTCGCCCCGGCTCCGCGCGCTCCAGGCCGCGCGCATCCCGCAAGCCGAGTGGCACGAGCGGCTGGAGAGCCTTCCCCCGGTCCGTTGCTGCTGCTCGGCAACGAGTTTCTGGACGCGCTGCCGATACGGCAGTTCGTCCGGCGCGGAGAACGGCTGGACGGAGCGCTACGTGGATGCCGGCCAGTTCGTTGAACGGCCAGCCGCCGACCCTCCCCGGGCGGCGCGGAGGAAGGCACGGTCGCCGAACGCTGCGACACGGCGCTCGACCTCGCCCGTGCCCTCGCCGCGCGCCTGGTCCGGGACGGCGGGGCGGCGCTGTTCCTCGATTACGGCGGCGCTACGGGCGACACGCTGCAGGCGATCCGCGCCGGACGCCCTGCCGATCCGCTCGCCGATCCTGGCTGCGCGCCGACCTGACCGCCCATGTGGATTTCGCGGCCGTGACGCGCGCGGCACGCGACGGCGGCGCCCGCGTGTACGGGCCGGAGCCGCAGGGCCTGTTCCTGGCCCGGCTCGGGCTGTTCCAGCGCACGGACCGCCTCGCCCGCGGCAAGCCGCCCGTCCAGGCCGCCGCCTTGATCGACGCGGCGCGGCGTTTGGCCGAACCCGATCGCATGGGCCGTCTGTTCAACGCGCTCGCGGTCTGCCATCCCGCTTTGCCGCCGCCGCCCGGCTTCCCCACCGAACAGAGCGCCGCATGACCGATCGCCGAGAGACCCTCGCCGCGCCGATGCTCGCCGCCCGCCACGGCTTCTTCACCCGCCAGGGCGGCGTCTCGGCCGGCCCCTACGCCAGCCTCAATTGCAGCGTGTCGAGCCAGGACGACCCCGAGGCAGTCCGCGAGAACCGGGCGCGCGCGGCGGCCGCACTCGGCCTCGACCCGGACCGCCTGCTCGGGCTGACGCAAGTGCATGGCGCGGACGTGGTGACCGTCGGCGAGACATGGCGCGCGGGCGAGGGGCCGCGCGCGGACGCGATGGTGACCGACCGGGCAGGGATCGGCCTCGGCGTCGTCACCGCCGACTGCGCGCCCGTGCTGCTGCACGATCCCGAAGCGGGGGTGATCGGCGCCGCGCACGCGGGCTGGCGGGGCGCGGTCGCGGGCATCATGGAGGCGACGGTCGCCGCGATGCGGGCGCTCGGCGCGCGGCCGGACCGGATCACGGCGGCGATCGGGCCGTGCATCGGTCCCTATTCCTACGAGGTCGCCGCCGACCTCAGGGATGCCGTCCTGCTGGCCGGCCCGGCGGGCGCGGAACGGTGCTTTCGCGGCGGGAACCGGCCGGGCCACTGGTTGTTCGACCTGGCCGGCTACTGCCGGTTGCGGCTGAATGCGGCCGGGGTTCAGCAAGTCCAGACGATCGGCGTCGACACGCTGGCCGACGCCTCGCGCTTCTTCAGCCATCGCCGCCGCACACTGAACGGCGGAGGCCCGATCGGGCATCAGAATCTCCATCGTCGCCCTGCCCGCATGAGCCTGCGCCGTCGCGCGGCCCTGCTGGCGCCGCTCTCGGGAGTGTTGCTCCTCGCCGCCTGCGGCGACCTGCCCCGCGCCTTCTCGGGCGCGCGCCCGCGTCTGGCGCAGCCGCCGCCGCCCCGGCTCGCCGTGCCCGTGCCGACCGACATCCTCCTGCCCGACGCGCAGGCCCGCGCCTTTTCTGCGGCGCTCGCCGACGATCTCGCGCAGCCGGGAGGTGCCGGCGATCGCGGGGCCGGTGCAGAAAGGCGATTGGGCCTTGCTCGTCCGGGCGTCGCAGAAGAGTGAAACGGTGGTGCCGACCTACACGGTGGAAAATCCGAAGGGTGAGGCGCAGGGCAGCACGGAGGGCAAGCCGGTCCCCGTCGTCCAATGGGCCAGGGCAACGCCCGACATGCTGCTGCGGGCGGCCGCCGAAGACGCGGCGCCGGTGGCATCGTTGCTCACGCAGATCGAGGCGGCCTTGCAGCAGGCGGACCCGAACAGCCTCTACAACCGGCCGGCCAGGGTGCAGGTGCCGCCGGTCACGGGCGCGCCCGGGGACGGCGATCAGTCGCTGACGAAGCAGATGCGGGCGCGATCTCGGGCGGCTCGGCCCGCTCGTTCAGGACAGCGCGACGGGGGCGGATTTCATCGTTCAGGGCCAGGTGCGGACGGTGCCGATCGCCGGCGACCAGATCCGGGTCGAGATCCAGTGGATCGTCAAGCTGCCCTCGGGCGACGAGCGCGGCCGCGTCGTGCAGCTGAACGAGGTTCCGGCCGGCACGCTGAGCGGCTACTGGGGCGAGGTCGCGACCAAGGTGGCGGAAGAGGCCTCCGGCGGTGTCAAGGATGTGATCCTGACACAATCCGGGCGGCGCTGAGCCAGCGGACGTGACGTTTCGTGGACACCGAACCCTCACGTTGCTAGAAGGCGCGCGCCGTCAACCTGTCGGGGCGGTCCGTTCGTTCCGGCAGCGCACGACCGCATCGTCGCGCGGCCGGTCCGACGATCAAACATGCCGGGGGCCGACCCTATGAAGATCGTCGCGTGCAATAGCAACCGGCTGCTGGCCGATGCCGTCGCCGCCAAGCTCGACCTGCCGCTCACCCGGGCCTCCATCCGCCGCTTCGCCGACATGGAGGTGTTCGTCGAGATCATGGAGAACGTGCGCGGCGAGGACGTGTTCGTGATCCAGTCCACGTCCTACCCGGCGAACGACAACCTGATGGAGCTGCTGATCACGCTCGATGCGCTGCGCCGGGGATCGGCCCGCCGCATCACCGCCGTCATCCCCTATTTCGGCTACGCCCGGCAGGACCGCAAATCCGGCCCGCGCACCCCGATCAGCGCGAAACTCGTCGCCAACCTCATCACCGAAGCGGGCGCGCATCGCGTGCTGACGATGGATCTGCACGCCGGACAGATCCAGGGCTTCTTCGACATCCCGGTGGACAATCTCTACGCCGCCCCCCTGTTCAGCCGCGACATCGAGGAGCGGTACCGGGGACGCGACCTGATGATCGTCTCGCCGGACGTGGGCGGCGTGCTGCGCGCGCGCGGCCTCGCGACCCGCGTGAACACCGACCTCGCGATCATCGACAAGCGGCGCGAGCGCGCGGGCGTGTCGGAAGTGATGAATGTGATTGGCGAGGTGGAAGGCCGCGACTGCGTGCTGGTCGACGACATCGTCGATTCGGGCGGAACGCTCTGCAATGCGGCGGCGGCGCTGATCGCGAACGGCGCCCGCTCGGCCAGCGTCTATGTCACCCACGGCGTGTTGTCGGGCGGCGCGGTCGCGCGTATCGCGTCCAGTCCGATTGAGCAGCTGGTGACCACGGACAGCATTCTCGCGACGGAGGCGGTGCGCGCCGCGCACAACATCCGCCAGCTGACGATCGCGCCGCTGCTCGCCGAGGCGATGCGCCGGATCAGCGACGAAAGCTCGGTCAGCTCGTTGTTCGACTGACACGCCACACAGAACGGGAGCCGTCATGAAACTCTATTACTCGCCGGGAGCCTGCTCGATCGGCATTCACGTGCTTCTGGAGGAGATCGGCGCACCCTACGAATTGCAGGTCGTCAGCCTGGCCAAGGGCCAGCAGCGCGAAGAAGCGTTCCGGGCGATCAATCCGAAGGGCAAGGTGCCGACGCTCGCGCGCAGCGACGGGTCGGTCGTGACGGAGTTTCCGGCCATCGCCTACTGGCTCGCCCGCAGCAATCCGGCGGCGAAGCTGTTCCCCGACGATCTGAACGAGCAGGTCCGCGTTTTGGAGACGATCGACTACGTGGTGGCAACGGTCCACATGCAGGGGTTCTCGCGCATGTTCCGGCCGGAGAACTTCACGCCGAACGAGTCGGATCGGGAAGAAGTCAAGGCACGCGGGCGCGAAATCTTCACCAATGGCTTGGCGCTGCTCGACAAAGCGCTGGGTGACCGCGCCTTCGTGGCCGGGTCCGGCTTTTCCATCGCCGATGCCGCCCTGTTCTACGTGGAGTTCTGGGCCGGACGGGTGAAGATCGACCTGCCGCCCAATCTCGCCCGGCACTTCGCGCGGATGCGGGACCGTCCGGCGGTGCAGCGGGTGATGGCGAAGGAGGGCGTCGCCTGACCGCCATGCCTTCGGTGGAGCGGGCGGCGTTCTGGTTTCTGCGTCATGGCGAGACGGACTGGAACGCGCGCAACCTCTCGCAAGGAAACGTGGACGTCCCGCTCAACGCGACGGGCATCGCGCAGGCGAGGAACGCCGCTTCCCTGCTGCGCCGCCGGGGCATCGCGAGCATCGTGAGTTCGCCGCTGTCGCGCGCGCGGGACACGGCCGAGATCGCCGGGACCGTGCTCGGCCTGCCCTTCTCAACGGACCCCGAGTTGCGCGAAGTCGCGTTCGGGGTCCAGGAGGGCCAGCCCATGTCCGAATGGTTCACTGACTGGATCGCCGGCCGGTCGACGCCCGAGGGCGCGGAGGCGTTCGCCGATCTGCGCAGCCGCGCGGTGCGCGCCGTCAATCGCGCGCTCGGGGAGCCGCCGCTCGTGCTCGTGGTGGCGCACGGCGCGCTGTTCCGGGCGCTCCGCAGCGCCATGGGCTTGGCCCCGGATCTGCGGCTTCCGAATGCGACGCCGATGCTGTGCGCGCCGCCCCGAGCGGGCGAGGAGGTTTGGACGCTGACGGCCGCGACGGTCTGAACCCCCGCCCAACGTCTTGCCCGCCCGCACCCGATCCGCTACACCCCCGCCCGCGCTGGCACCCCTGGAGGCCGGCGCTTTGGCGCGTGCTGTGGTCCCCCGTGAGCGGGCCGCGGCGGGCGCTGCATTGCTTTGAAGGAGCGAACCATGGCCAATACCGTGAGCATCGAGGCCGAGGCGCGCGAGCGAGCCGGCAAGGGGGCGGCGCGCGCGACGAGGCGGCGGGGCCGCGTGCCCGCCGTGATCTACGGCGCCAAGCAGCCGCCGACCCTGATCTCCCTGGAGCCGAAGGCTGTCCTGCGCGAGTTGTCGCGCGCCGGCTGGCAGTCCCGGCTGTACGAAATCGCCGGCATCGACGGCGCGGCCACGCGCGCTCTGATCCGGGACGTGCAGTATCATCCCGTGACCGACCAGCCGCAGCACGTCGATTTCCAGCGCCTCGCGGCCGGGCAGGAGATTCGCGTCTCCGTGCCCGTGCATTTCGAGAACGAGGGCATCAGCCCCGGCCTCAAGCGCGGCGGCGTGCTGAACGTCGTGCGCCACACCGTCGAGGTGTTCGCCGATCCGGACCGCATCCCCGAACGGTTCGAGGTGGATCTCGGCCAGCTCGACATCAACGACAACGTCCGCTGGCATGACCTTAAGGGCATCGAGGGCCTGCGTCCGGCGATCCTCGACCGCGATTTCGTGGTTGCGACCGTCGCGCCGCCTACCAAGATGGCGGAAGTCGCGGCCGAACCTGCCGCGGGCGCCCCGACCCCGGCAGCCGCACCTGCCAAGGGTGCGCCCGCGGGTAAGGGCGCCGCTTCCGCCAAGGCTCCGGCCAAGCCCGCCGCGAAGAAGTAGCCGCCCGGAACGGACGCGGGGCCTGCGGCCGTGCTGCTCTGGGTCGGCCTGGGCAACCCGGAACCCGGGATGCTGCGCCAGCGCCACAATGTCGGCTTCATGGCGATCGACGCCGTCGCGCGCCGCCACGGGTTCTCCCCCTGGCGGCAGCGGTTCAAGGGCGTCGTCGCGGAAGGCACGATCGCCGGCGAGAAGGTTCTGGCCCTCAAGCCCCTGACCTACATGAACGGCTCGGGCGAGGCGGTGCAGCGGGCGGCCGCGTTCTACAAGCTGGATGCGGCCGCGATCACCGCGTTTCACGACGAACTCGACCTCGCCCAAGGCAAGGTGCGGGTCAAGCGCGGCGGCGGCGCGGCCGGACATAATGGGCTGCGCAGCATGGACCGGATGCTCGGAACCCAGGACTACTGGCGCGTCCGCCTCGGCATCGGCCATCCGGGAGCCAAGGAGCGCGTGCTCGGCCATGTGCTCGGCGACTTCGCGAGGGCGGACCAGCCGTTGCTGCTGGCAATGCTGGACGCGGTCGCGGACTGCGCGCCGCTGCTTGTCACGGGACAAGCCGAGGCGTTCATGACCAAGGTCGCGCTGCTGACACAGGATACGAACTAGATGGGCTTCAACTGCGGGATCGTCGGCCTGCCCAATGTCGGCAAGTCGACGCTGTTCAACGCGCTCACCGCGACCGCCGCCGCGCAGGCCGCCAATTATCCGTTCTGCACGATTGAGCCGAATGTCGGCCGCGTCGCCGTGCCGGACCCGCGCCTCGACACGCTCGCCGCGATCGGCAAGTCGGCGAAAATCGTGCCGACCAGCCTCGAATTCGTGGACATCGCGGGACTGGTGCGCGGCGCGTCGCGCGGCGAGGGTCTCGGCAACCAGTTCCTCGCCAACATCCGCGAGGTGGATGCGATCATCCACGTGCTGCGCTGCTTCGAGGACAGCGACATTGCGCACGTTGAAGGCAGCATCGATCCGGTCCGCGACGCCGAGACGGTCGAGACGGAGCTGATGCTGGCCGATCTCGAGAGTCTGGAAAAGCGGCTGCCCGCGCTCCAGAAGCGGGCGAAGGGCGGCGACAAGGACAGCGCCGCGCAGCTGGCGCTGATCGAGCCGATCGTCTCGGCGCTGCAGGAGGGCCGCCCCGCCCGCCTCGCGATTCCGTCCGGGCAGGCCGAGGCGGCGAAGCGGCTGCAGCTGCTGACGTCCAAGCCCGTGCTCTATGTGTGCAATGTCGAGGAAGCGTCCGTTGCCACGGGCAACGCGTACTCGGCTCGCGTCGCCGCGCGCGCCGAGGCGGAGGGCGCCCGTTACGTGTTCGTATCGGCCGCGATCGAGGCCGAGGTGAGCCAGTTACCGCCCGGCGACCGGGGCGAATTCCTAGAAGGTTTGGGGCTGCGCGAGAGCGGCCTCGATCGCGTGATCGGCGCGGGTTATGCGCTGCTCGGGCTGGTTACGTATTTCACGGTCGGCCCCAAGGAGGCCCGCGCCTGGACCATCGTGCGCGGCACCAAGGCGCCACAGGCCGCCGCCGTGATCCACAATGACTTCGAGCGCGGCTTCATTGCGTGCGAAACCATATCGTATGGTGACTACGTCGCCTGCAATGGGGAAACGGGCGCGAAGGAGGCCGGCAAGATGCGGGTCGAGGGCAAGGAGTACGTCGTCCGCGACGGCGACGTACTGCTGTTCCGGTTCAACGTATAGCCGCCCCGGGCCAGGGACGGGCGGGCGATCCCGCCCGCCCCCCTCGGCAGCCGCCTATGCGGGCGTACCCGACCACGCCGCGATCGCCGGTCCCGAGCCGATGCGATAGAACATCGTGCTCTGAAGTCCCGCGTGATCGATGTCCAACGAGGCGGAGAAATGGCCGCCTGAATCCACATTCGCCGCCACCCAGTCGGTGTCGCCGGACGCAGGCGTGCCATAGGAGTGCCAGTTGACAAAAACGGCCTGGGACGGGTCCGACTCGGTGCCCGTAATGGTTTGCAGGCCGGCAGCCAGAGTGCCGGGACGATCGATTGTCACGATGTCGGTCGAGGTTCCGCTCCCAGACGATCCGGTTCCGGACGACCCGGGTCCAGATGATCCGTCCTCTGCAGACCGGGCCCCTGTCGAGCCGGCCCCTGTCGAGCCGGCGACCATGAAGTTGAAACTCCGCGGTCCCTGGCTGTACTCCGCGAGGGTCGCGCCCGGAATCGCGGTGCCGTCGATGGTCGCGCCTCCGACATAGAGATTGCGGTCGGTCGCGGCGCTGCCGCCGTAGGCGTCGTTCAGAAAGTCGATGGCGACGCTATGGTCTCCCGCGCCGAAACTTCCCTGCACGTTGAAGGTTTGCGCCTGACCCGCGCCGTGCGACGCCGTCGCGGTCTGCGTCCCGCCGATCTGCGCGCCATCGATGGAAATCGTGAATTGCGCGTCGCCGTTCCAGGCGTCCTCGGCCACTTGCAGGGCCAGGCTATCCGGGCCGGAGCCGATGGTGACCGCCGCCGGATCGCCCCCCGAGCCAGCACTCGCACCGCCGCCGGAGCCAGTGCCCGAACCGTCGCTGGCACCGCCGCCAGTGGAACCGCCGTTCACCGACCCGCCGCTCAGACCGTCCAGGGGAGTGAAGCCGTTTGGCACGGAATCCCGGAAGGATGCGGTGCCGCCGTTGATCGTCGCGGCCGCGCCCGCATTCACCCAATCCGTTACGACCGGGTAGAGATCCGCGCCGCCCAGCGCGGAAACGTCGATGCCGCCGGTGTTTGTGGCGGGATTGTCGTTCGGGTTTTCGTCCCACTGGCCGGTGAGCGACGATCTCCACCACAGCTTGTGGTCAACGGTATCGACCGCGAAATCGAGGGTGCCGCCATTCTGCATGGAGGCGGTTATGCGGTGCGGGTTGCTGATCCAGCTTCCGCCCTCGTCGACCACCCCGTCCCAATGCACGGTGAGGTCGTCGGCATAGCCCGGTGCGGGATCGGTGCGGTCGAGCACGCCGTTGTCAAAACGATCCGTGTTCCAGTCCCAGCCATGATGGGCGATGCCGAGAGTGAAGCCTGTGTTCGGATAAAAGCCGTCGGTTCCGATTTCGAAATAGACCTTCTCGCCCGACGCAATCGGCGTTGTGCCGTAAGCGCCAACAATGCCGCCGCTCGAACCGGGTCCGGTTGCGGTGAGATTGCCATTCGACAGCGACAAGCCGTTGTTGGTGGAGGGATCCCAAGTCGTCTGCGTCATGCTTCCGTTGCCTGCATCTGTTTTTGTGGACGTCCAAGTCATTAAGTCGGACCGCACGCGCGCGGTCAGGAAAACCGGGCGCTTTCTAGGGCCGTATGGTCTGCGTCGATGGTCTCGGCTTTAGGCGAAAGATGTACTCGCAGGAGCGAGAAGTCCGGTACGGTCAGTCACAGCGTTCAGAACGTAGCTGTTCTGATTCGCGTCCATGCCGTCGTCGCATCGACGAGGCATGATCGCCTCTAACATCGCCTCTGCGCGATACGCAAGTTCTTGTGAACAGACGCGCGAAAACCGCGCAAAAACAGGAGCTGATCCCAGTGCGCAGTCTCGTTCTTCGGAGCAATTCTTTACAGCGTGGACCGCGAGTATCAGATTTGACGCGACATCAGCGGTCGCCCGCTGCCAACCGGAGTTCAGCACCATGCACTACAATCGCCTCGGCCGCAGCGGCCTGTTCGTATCTGAGCTCTGCCTGGGCACGATGACCTTCGGCGGCAGCGAGGGCATGTGGGGCAAGATCGGCACGTTGCAGCAGGACGAGGCCGACGCGCTCGTCAGGACGGCGCTGGAGGCCGGGGTCAACTTCATCGACACCGCGAATGTCTACGCCGAAGGCCGGTCCGAGCAGATCCTCGGCCAATCGCTGCGCAATCTCGGCGTCGCGCGGGACGAGGTGGTGATCGCGACTAAGGTGCTCGGCCGAATGGGCAAGGGACCGAACGGCGCCGGGGCGTCGCGCGGCCACATTCTCGATCAGGCCAAGGCGAGCCTGAAGCGGCTGCAGCTGGACCACATCGATCTCTACCAGATCCACGGCTTCGACCCGGCGACGCCGATCGAGGAGACGCTGGAGGCGCTCGACGTCCTCGTACGCCACGGCCACGTCCGCTATGTCGGGCTGTCGAACTGGGCGGCGTGGCAGGTCGCCAAGGCCGTCGGCGTCACCGAGCGCCGGCATTTCGCGCCCGTTGTCTCGCTGCAAGCCTACTACACGCTGGCTGGCCGCGACCTGGAACGCGAGGTCGTGCCCATGCTGCTGTCCGAAGGCGTCGGGCTGATGGTCTGGAGCCCGCTCGCCGGCGGGTTCCTGTCGGGAAAATACGACCGCGACAACGAGGCCGCAGCTGATGGCCGTCGCGCCAGCTTCGACTTCCCGCCCGTGGATCGCGACCGGGGCTACGCCGCCATCGACGCGCTGCGCCCGATCGCTTCGGCGAAGGGGAGCAGCGTGGCTCAGGTGGCGCTGGCGTGGCTGCTGCGTCGGAAGGCCGTCACGAGCGTCATTATCGGCGCGAAGCGGCCCGAGCAGCTGCGGGACAATCTCGGCGCGGTGGATCTGGACCTGTCGGACGCCGATCTCGCCGCCCTCGAGGCGGTCAGCCGCCTACCCCCCGAATATCCGGGCTGGATGCTGGAGCGTCAGGGCGGCTACCGGGAGATCGCGCCGCCGCGCCGCCGCGTGTAAGAGCGAGGCACAGCGCCGTCCTGCGGCCCTACCCCGCCCCGCCGGTCACGAATGGCACCGCCGCGAACGCCGCGTAGAAGGCGGCGAGGCCCGCGACCGTCGCCTCCAGCATCGCCTCGCCGGAGGCGCGGGTCGCGAAACCGGGATCGCCCGAGTAGCCGGGATCGCCCGGCCCGAAGATCGGTGCCCAGTAGCCGCCGCCCTCCCGCGTCGGATCGGCCGCGCCGTCCTCGGTGTAGGAGGGTGCGAGGCGAGGCGGCAGCCCGGCCGCGCGCGTCTCGATCAGGGCCGCCTCATCCTCCGGCCGTAGCGCGAGCTGCATCGCGGTCTCGTACCGCAGGCATGACCGACCCGGCGCAACGCCCCCGGCAGCAGCGGCAGCCACGCCGCCATGCCGGGCTGAAAGTAGTTCACGAAGCCGACGCCGAAACCGCCGCTCGCGATCTCGGTGCAGGCGGCGGCCAGCGGCCCCTGATTGCCGCCATTGGCCGTTGACGATCAGCAGTCGCGAAAACCCGGTCCGCCGCAGGCTTGCCGCGACGTCCGCGATCGACCCCGTGAACGTGGCGAGCGAGAGCGAGACGGTTCCGGCCCAGGCGCCATGATGCGGCGAGAACCCGTAACCGAATGATGGCAGCAGCAGCGCGTGTGGCGATGCGCACCGCTCGGCGGCCAGCTTCGCCACGCGCCATGCGGAGACGCTGTCCGTGTCCACCGGCAAATGGTCCGCGTGCTGCTCGACCGCGCCCACCGGCAGCACGACGAGCGCGCCCGCATCACGCGCATGCCGATCTCCGCCCGCGTCAGCGCGCCCCATTCACGCGTGCGCCGCCACGCCTCATTGTTCATTCTCGTCCTCGTCCTCGTCGAGAAAGAACTGCTCGGCCTCCTCGTCGTAGCTGTACAACTCGGAGTAGCGCCCCCAGGAGATCGCCGTGCGCAGCGTATCCTCGGCGTATTCCGGGGACATGTGATCCTCGAGCTCGTCGCGGAACCGCACCGCCGAAGCGCGGTGGTTCCAGCGTTCGTCCAGCACCTGCCGGATCATCGCGACCAGCGGCACGTGCGCGCGCAGACCGGCCGCGAACAGCTGTTTGCGGTCCTCCGTATCGGCATTGACGAAGGCGCGCCCGGTCGGGGTCACGAGAATGTCGCCCTCCTCCAACGTGGCAAGGCGCACGAGCTGCAACGCATCGCCGAGCGGCAGCAAATCGTCGAGTTCCAGCTGCAGCGCGCCGGCGATCGCCGGCAAATCCGCGCGGCCGCTGTAAGGGGGCGCCACGAGCGTCTCGAGCAGGCCCGCCATCAGGTTCGTGGACACGGGATGCAGCGCGACGGACAGCGGCGAGGCCGGAACAGCGGTGGGCGCCCGAGCTGGCACGGCACGCCTCGTCATGAGTGCGTAGATGTCGTCCACCACGCGGCGGAACGCGGGATCGAGACGGTTGCGTGGATGCGGAAACCGCACATGCAGCTCGTTCGCGACGCGGCCGGGATTGGACGAGAACACGAGGATGCGGTCGCACATCAGCACCGCCTCCTCGATGTTGTGCGTGACCATCAGCACGGATCTGACCGGCAGCTTGCCCTCCGACCACAGGTCGATCAGGTCGGTGCGCAGCGTCTCCGCCGTCAGCACGTCGAGGGCGCTGAACGGCTCGTCCATCAGCAGCAAATCCGGATGCACGACAAGCGCCCGCGCCAGCCCGACGCGCTGGCGCATCCCGCCCGACATTTCCTTCGGATAGGCGCTCTCGTAGCCGCCGAGGCCGATCAGGTCGATCGCCGCCTCCGCGCGGCGCTCGCGCTCGGCGCGCGGCACCCCCTGCGCCTCCAACCCGAGTTCCACGTTCTCCTGCACGGTGAGCCACGGAAACAACGCGAAACTCTGGAACACCATGGCGACGCCGGCGGCCGGTCCGAGCAGCCGCGCGCCGCGCCACCAGACCTCGCCCTGGGTCGGCGTGAGCAGGCCGGACACGATGCGCAGCAAGGTCGATTTTCCAGAACCTGAGCGGCCGAGCAGGGCGACCATTTCGCCGTGCCGGATGGTCAGGTTGACGTCGTCGAGCACCACCAGCTCGACATTGGTGTCCTTATGATAGGACTGTCGGCAATGCCGGACTTGGACCAGGTCGCCGGCATCCACAAGCGTGTCCATCGCGGCTCCCTTCAGGAAAACGTCAGCCGCCGGCTGGCATAGGCATAGAGCGGACGCCACAGCACCCGGTTGAACAGCAGGACGAAAGCGCTCATCACGGCGACGCCCAGCACGACCCGCGCCATGTCGCCGGCATCCGTCGCCTGCGCAATATAGGCGCCCAAGCCGTGCGCCGTCAGCTTGGTATCGCCCCAGGACGCGACCTCGGCGACGATCGCCGCGTTCCAACTGCCGCCCGAGGCCGTGATCGCGCCCGTGACGAAGTAGGAGAAGATGCCCGGAAGGATGACCCGCCGCCACCACAGCCAGCCGCGCACGCGCAGATTGCTCGCCGCTTCCTGCAGATCGGACGGGAACGCCGCGGCGCCTGCGACGACGTTGAACAGGATGTACCATTGAGTGCCGAGCACCATCAGCGGCGTCAGCCAGATGTCCGGATCGAGGTGGAAGCGCACGATGAACAGCACGAATGGCGGAAACAGCAGGTTCGCGGGGAACGCCGCCAGGAACTGCGCCAGCGGCTGCGCCCGCCGCGCCCAGACCGGCCTGAGCCCGAGCCAGACCCCGACCGGTACCCAGATCAGGCTCGCGATGATCATCAGCACGATCACGCGCAACATGGTGATGCAGCCGAGGCCGACCGCGTGCAGCACGTCGTTCCACCCGATCCGGCCCGAGACGAAGGCGGCGATCCGCCAGAGCGCGTAGCCCGCCACCACCGCGAGCGCCACGCCATAGGCGGCGTCGACGGCCCGCGAGGGCCTGCCGCCGGGGGAGACGCGGCGCGGACCGAGGGCCAGCCGCATGCCGCCGACCTTGCCGATCGTGTCGCCGGCCCACTCACCGAGCAGCCGCAGCCACCGCGTCCGGCGGAGCAGCTTCAGCATCCAAGGGTCTTCAGCCGTCGCGCCGGCCGTGCTCTCGAAGCGGAACTTGGACGACCATGCGACGAGGGGACGGAACAGCAGCTGGTCGTAGAGCAGAATCAGCAAGAGCATGGCCAGAATGGCGTAGAACACAGCGGCGATGTCGCGGTGTTCCAGCCCCAGCGCCACATAGGAGCCAATGCCGGGCAGCTTCCAGGTGTTGTCGCCGACCGAGATCGCCTCCGAGGCGACCACGAAAAACCACCCGCCGGACATCGACATCATCATGTTCCAGACGAGGCCCGGCATGCCGAAGGGAACCTCGAGCCGCCAGAACCGCTGCCAGCCCGTGAGATGGAACCCGCGCGCCGCTTCCACGAGATCGGGCGGCACCGTCTTCAGGGACTGATACAGGCTGAACGCCATGTTCCAAGCCTGGCTCGTGAAGATCGCGAAGATCGCCGCGAGTTCCAGCCCGAGCACCTTGCCCGGAAACAGCCGCATGAAGAAGACGACCGTGAACGAGAGAAAGCCTAGGATCGGCACCGACTGCAGGATGTCGAGCGCCGGCACCATGATCAGCGCCGCGCGCCGGCTCTTGGCGGCGGCGGGCGCGAAGGCGAAGGTGAAGATCAGCGACGCGATCATGGCCGCGACCATGCGCATGGTCGTCCGCAGCGCGTATTCGGGCAGCCGCCACGGGTCGAGGCTGACCGACACCGCGTTGGGCGCGTTGATCGGCGCGATGGTGCCGTAAGCGGCGCTGGCGATCGCGGCCAGCGCGCCGAACACGCACAGGATCGCGGCGGCGTCCCACACATTCGGCAGGCGCCTGGTCGTTGCCAGGGCGGGATAGGTGGTGCTGGACATGCCTGACAATCATGATGCGGACGCCAAAAGGCCATGGCGATGGCGATGGCGCATCAGCCAGGAGACCCTGGGCGCCAGTTAGCGCAGGAGCGGCGGCGCTGTCACGAGGCGCGGACGTGTCAATTCGATTGCGGCCGGCGGAACGGCGGATGATAGGCCGTTGCTGCATCGGTCGAGCCGAACCCGCCGGCGCCCCGGCTCGAACTCTTGCCCGAAGCGATCGACCACGGCGAAGCGCGGGCGCAGGACCGGCACGAACGCCATTTGCGCGAAGCGCTGGCCGGGTTCGAGGACGACCGGCGGCGTGCCGGGCGGGTTGCGGTTCCAGGCGCTCACCATGATCGGGCCGGTATAGTCGGGGTCGATCAGCCCGACGAGGTTCCCGAGCACGAGGCCTTGCTTGTGTCCGAGCCCCGAGCGCGGCAGCACGATCGCGGCAAGCCCGGGGTCGGCCATGTGGATCGCGAAGCCGCAGGAGACGAGCAGCGGCGCCTGGCCGGGCGCGATGGGGACGGGCGCGTCGAGGCAGGCGTGCAGATCGATCGCCGCCGCCAGCGGCGACTGATAGGTCGGCAGGCCCCATTCGCGCAGGCGCGGATCGAGAATGACCAGTTCGACCGCCGGCATCTGCATCTCGGACATCAGACCGCCCCCGCGCCCAGCGTCGCGGCGATCCGCGCGGCCAGGCGCTCGCCGACCTCATGCTTCGACAGGCGAGGCCAGGTTTCGACGCTCTCGCGCGTGACAAGGCTGACCGCGTTCTCCTCGCCGCCGAACACGCCGGCGGAGGAAGATACGTCATTGGCAACGATCCAGTCGCAGCCCTTGCCCGCGAGCTTCGCGCGGGCATTGGCGATCAGATCCGTCGTTTCGGCGGCAAATCCGATCACGAGGCGCGGCCGCGCCGTCCTCCTTGCCCCGATCGTCGCCAGGATGTCGGGATTGGGCACGAGCACGAGCGACGGCGGTCCCGCTTCCGTCTTCTTGAGCTTCTGCCCGGAAGCATTCGCGACCCGCCAATCGGCCACCGCCGCCGCGAACACGGCGATTTCCGCCGGCAATGCCGCCTCGCACGCGGCCAGCATCGCGCCCGCCGTTTCCACCTTCCGCACCGCGATCCCCGGCGGGTCGGGCAGCGAGACCGGGCCGCTCACCAAGGTGACGCGCGCGCCGAGCCGGGCGAGCGCCTCTGCAATGGCATGGCCCTGCCGCCCGCTGCTGCGGTTCGCGATGTAGCGCACCGGGTCGATCGGCTCGTGCGTCGGCCCGCTCGTCACCAGCGCGTGCCGGCCGGATAGCGGCTTGCCACCGCCTTCGAGCAGCGCCTCGATGGCGGAGAGGATCGCTGGCGGTTCGGCCAGGCGCCCCGGCCCGTGTTCGCCGCAGGCCATCGCGCCCTCGTCCGGCCCGACCACGGCGATGCCCCGCGCGCGCAGCGCCGCCATGTTCGCGACCGTCGCCGGATGCAGCCACATGCGCACGTTCATCGCAGGCGCAACCATGACGCGCGTGTCGGTCGCGAGCAGCAAGGTCGAGGCGAGGTCGGACGCGGCGCCGGCCGCCATCCTGGCGAGCAGATCGGCGGAGGCCGGAGCGACCACGAGCAGGTCCGCGCTGCGCGAGAGCTGGATGTGGCCCATCTCGCTCTCGTCGGTGAGCGAGAACAGGTCGGTATAGACGCGGTTCTCGCTCAAGGCTTGCAGCGAGAGCGGGGTCACGAACTCGGCGCCCGCCTCGGTCAGCACGCAGGTGACGGCGCAATCGGCGCGCCGCAGCAGCCGCACGAGTTCCAGTGCCTTGTAAGCCGCAATCCCGCCGGAGACGATCAGCAATACGCGCCTGCCAGCGAGGCTCACAGCCGCCAGCCCGAATGGATCGCCGCGATCCCGCCCGAGAGGTTGCGCACCTCGACCCGGTGCAGCCCCGCGCGGCGCATCATCGCGGCGAGCTTCTGCTGGTCGGGAAACATGCGGATGCTCTCGGCCAGATACTGGTAGCTGTCCTCGTCGCGCGCGACGAGCCGCCCGAGAAGGGGCAGCACGCGGAAGGACCACGCCTCGTAGAGCGGCTCCGCGACGGCGACCTGTACGCGGCTGAACTCGAGGCAGAAGAACCGCCCGCCCGGCTTCAGCACGCGCCTTGCCTCGGCGAGCACCGCGTCTTTGTCCGTGCAGTTGCGCAGCCCGAAGGCGATCGAGACGACATCGACCGCGCGATCGGGCAGCGGCAGACGCTCCGCATCGGCGACGAGCAGCGAGAGCCCCGCCACCATTGCGCGCCGCACCGAGCGGTCCCGCGCGACGGCCAGCATGGAGGGGTTGATGTCGGAGAGCAGCACCGGCCCTCCGCCCAGGCGGCGCCATCCGAAGCTGACGTCGCCCGTGCCGCCCGCGAGATCGAGCAGCGTGCGGTTCGGGCGCGGGTCGAGCGCCGACACGAAGATGCGCTTCCAGGCCCGGTGGATGCCGAGCGACATCAGGTCGTTCATCAGATCATAGCGCGGGGCCACGCTGTCGAATACCGCCCGCACCAGCGGCTTCTTGTCGTCGGCCGGCACCGAGCGGAAGCCGAAATCGACGGCGCGCTCCGCCTCGGTGCGATCGGGATGGTCGGGCGCGGCGGGGTTGTGGCTCATGCGGCGCCCTGTATAGCGTGCAAGCCGCCCATGCCGGAACTCCCCGAAGTCGAGACCGTGATGCGCGGCCTCCAGGCGCGGCTCGAAGGCCGGACCATCGTCCGCGCCGAGGTGAACCGCGCCGATCTGCGCTGGCCGCTGCCGCCAGGGCTTGCCGCTCGCCTGACGGGCGCGCGCGTGATCGGGTTCCGCCGGCGCGGCAAATACATGCTCATCCGCATCGCGGGCGGCGACAGCGTGCTGCTGCATCTCGGGATGTCTGGCAGGATCGTGCTCGGCCCGGTCCGGCCCGGCGCCGCCGGCGCGCACGAGCACATCGTGCTGGAGACCGACGACGGCTGGCGCGCCGGCCTCGTCGACCCCCGGCGGTTCGGCTCGATCGACCTCGTCCCTACCGTCGCCGAGGACCGGCATCCACGGCTGGCCGGGCTCGGCCCCGAGCCGCTGGATGCGACATTCACGGCGCCTGTGCTGGACGCCGCGTTGCGCGGCCGCCAGACGCCGATCAAGGCGGCGCTGCTCGACCAGCGCATCGTCGCGGGCCTCGGCAACATCTACGTCTGCGAGGCGCTGTTTCGCGCGCGCGTCAGTCCGCTGCGCTCGGCCCGCACCGTCGCCGGAGCGCGGGCAGGCCGCCTCGTTCCCGCGATCAAGGAGACGCTGAACGACGCGATCGCCGCGGGCGGCTCCACGCTGCGCGACTATGTCCAGCCCGGCGGCGAACTCGGCTACTTCCAGCACGCCTGGAAGGTCTATGGACGCGAGGATCAGCCCTGCGAGCGATGCCCGGGGCCGCCTGCCTGCGCCGGACACATCCGCCGCGTGACGCAAGCCGGACGCAGCACGTTCTTCTGCCGGCACACGCAGCGATGACCCGAGCCGCTTGACGGCGGACGGCTCTGTCGATACTTCACTGAACAGGAAACTGTTGCACACACCCAGTCAGGAGATTGCAGATGGCAAGGGTTAGCCAGCACCTATGGTTCGAGAGGGACATGGAGGCGGCCGTCCGGTTCTACACATCGAGGATCCCGGGGTCGTCGATGGGCACGATCCACGGAATTGCCGCCGACACGCCGAGCGGACCAGCCGGCAGCGTTCGCACGGCCGAGTTCACGATCGGAGACCAGCGTTACAGGGCGACCGAGGCCGGCCCGCTCGACCCCTTCAACCATAGTTTCTCGATCACGGTCGAATGCGACGATCAGGCAGAGATCGACCGGTTGTGGGACGCGCTGAAGGAGCGAGGTTCGACCGAGCGATGCGGCTGGCTCAAGGATCGCTGGGGCGTGTCGTGGCAGATCGTTCCACGTGTCCTCGGCAAGCTGATGAGGGATCCGGACCGCAACCGCGCCAAGCGCGTGACCGAGGCAATGCTGCGGATGGTCAAATTCGACATTGCCGAACTGCAACGCGCGGCGGAGGGCGAGGGAAAGTGATCGTCTGCTCGCGAAGATTCCCCGGGGAGCACTGCGGCTCCGGGCCGCGCGCGACGCGAGCCGCCGCAGCCTACTTGATCAGTTCTCCCTGTTTCTCGTTCCGGCGCTTGGCTGTTCGTCTCCGTGGCCCTTGCCCGGAAGCCTCGGTTCCTTCCCGGATTACGTCAGATGGGATGGTCGGCCCCGCGCAGATCCGGGCGAGAAGGTCGGCATGCTTCGGTTCGAGGCGGACGAGCAGCCCCAGTACATGGAGCACATTCAGCAGTTCGGTCGTGTACTCGGCGAGCCAGCCGGCAGGCTGGACCTCGCTGAGAGGCGATGGCGGGCGGCGGTCGCCGATGATGGGACGGCTGCGGTCGCGCCCACGGTAGCTGAACCACTGCGTCAGCACCTGCTTGCCGGACACCTCGTAGGCCCAGACCTCGGGCGGCACGTTGTCCACCCATCCCGCGCCGACGTGCAGACGGCGCGCGGCGCATCGTAGGTGATCGTTTCCGGCACGGCCTCGGCCGAGGACGGGATCGCGCCGCTTTCGGGTACGGTCGGCCGTTCGCCCTCCGGCAGACGCGGCGGGGTGGCGGGGCGACCCTCGGCGGGTGCTGCGAACCGCTCCCCAAAGGTGTGCAGCCAGATCACCTCGCGGCCGAGTGCTGCGGCCTCGGCGAACAGGGCGGGATCGGAGGTGATGGGAATACGCAGGCCGGGCTGCACCAGGTCGGGCGCGAAACGGGCGGTGTAGGCCGGGTGCGCGGCGACGGCTGCGATGTAGGCGAACAGATCCTCGGCCGCGACGGATGCACCATACGTCTCGGCCAGCTTGGCCAGGACGGCGGCGTTCAGGTTTAACTTGATGCAAGCCGCGTCGGCCCAGAGCGGAAAGGCACGACCGCCCCGACCAGCATAATGATGGAGATCCGGCAATTGAGCGGTAAACGTCAGAGCAGGGCCGTTCGTTGGCGTGCGGTCATGCGGTGCCGTGAGATAAGTCTGCCGCGCCGAATGCTGGTCCCAAAGCGTCGGGTTCGGTTGGTTCAGGAGGCGGCTATCGGGAATGATCCATTGCCGGTCGAAGGACCGGAACCCGTAACGCACGGGGGCAATCACCTGCCCCGTGTCCTTGGCGACCGCGAGCACCCGATGCTTGTGGCCCGTCAGTCCTCCCGTGACCACCTTGCCGGAATGTTTATCGCCAAGATCGCCGTTGCGGATGTGAGGGTGAAACAGCACCTCCTTCCTCTTCGGATCGGTCTCCGAAACCAGCCGTCGCCAGCGATCCGCAAGCGATTGCTTGTCAGGCGCGATGACCCAGGTCCGGCCCGGCATCACGCCCGACCCGTTATAGGCGAACAGCGCGTCGAGCGCGGGATATGTCGCCCATCCGCCGGTGGCGGCCGGCAGGAACGGCGCGCGCCATTCATCCGCGCAATCCGTCCAGCCCGGATCGTCCAGGGAAAGCGCGCCGAGGGCGGCGAACTTTTCCTCACGCCTGCCCGCCGGCAAAGCGCGATAGCGCACGCGCGCCGGACGCGCCGGGTCCGGCCTGCCCGTCCGGGCCGCAAGCACGATGCAAACAGGCTGCTGCACGCCCTGGAAGACGCGGCTCGAAATGGCCGGTTGATGTCCCTCGGGCGAGCAGTCGATCACGAAAATCTCGTTCGTCACGCGCCGCAAATCGTCGCGCATGGCCTGAAAGCCCGGCCCGTTCAGGAATCCGGCGACCGTGATGAAGCACACGACGCCCCGGCGATCCGCCGCGGCCTGCGGAGCGGATGCCGCGTCGCCGAATACCTTCCAGGTCGCCCAGCGCCAGAAATAGACATAGAGGTTGCGTAAGTGCTTCGCGTGCGCGCCCACGCCCCATTGGGGCGGAGGCATCCAGCGGCCGAGCGGCGCGGCGGCATTGGCGCTGCCAGCCTCGATCCAGCCGCCGCGACCCCTGGCCTTTTCCTTGTACGGCGGATTGCCGATGACGACGGTGATCGGCTCGGCGCGCTTGATCGCGTTCGCCTGCCTTCTCGAATCCGCCACCGGCTTCAGCATTTGCGGGATATACTCTTCCTCGGCGTACGGATTGCCGAGCGTGTCGGTGATGTAGAGCCGCAGCCGCACATCCTCCGGCACCGTGCCGCGCACGCGCAGCAGGTCGGCGACCTCGGCCATGAGCCGGAGCTGGGCCACGGCGAACGGCCCGAACTGCAACTCGAAGCCGATCACCCGTTTCAGCGCCGCGCGGATCACGTCCGGCACGGGCCCCGCCCCCTGATCGGCCCGCGTCGTCTCGGCGATAAGGCGCAAGACACCGAGCAGGTAGGTGCCGGTGCCGATCGCGGGGTCCGCCAGCGTCACGTCGGCGGATGCCAGCCCCTCCGTCACGCCGAAGCGGGACGGGTCGCGCAACGCCTCGTCCACCAGCCGCACCATCGCCGTCACCACCTCGGGCGGCGTGTAGTACGAGCCCGTCTGCTTGCGCAGGTCGTTGTCGTAGGCTTCGAGGAAGTGTTCGTAGAAATACAGCCACGCCTCCGGGTCGCCCTTGCCGATGACGGCCCAATCCACCGCGTCGAGCACGCGCGTCAGCGTGCCGAGCGAGGTTTTGAGGGCATCCTGCCCATCCACGTCGTCCGTCAGCACGCGGAAGGCGCCGCCGATGACGGTGTTGGTCTTGGCGAGGGCCCGAGCGACGCGCGCGAAGTCGCCCGCGAGCGGGACGCCCTGGGCGCGCGCCATCAGCAGCCCGAAGGTGACGGCCTGGGCGTAGCCGTCCGCGAACTCTCGGTCGGTTGCTTCCGGAAACAGCAGCTTGCGCCAGTCCTGGGCGAGATCGGTGAGGGCGACGGTGCCTGCCGCCAGTTGCTCGGTCACCTCGTCGCGCAGCAAGCGGCACAGCCCGGCGCTGATTTCGGCCAGAGCGCGGGCGCTGGTTGGCGCGATCGGCTCC
The DNA here is from genome assembly GCA_963777325.1 of uncultured Alphaproteobacteria bacterium. Lineage (GTDB taxonomy): Bacteria > Pseudomonadota > Alphaproteobacteria > Acetobacterales > Acetobacteraceae > JAFAXA01. Next base: position 100,479 of record CAVZQE010000004.1, read on the forward strand.
CAGCGCAGGAAATCCGCGAACAGCCGTTCCAGCGAGGCAGGCGCACGCAATACGGCACCCGCCGTTTCGACGTTGCCGTCCAGGCGGACGATCTCACCTTGCAATTTGCCGTCGCGCCAGACGGAGAAGGCGTTGCCGTCGGTGTAGAGCAGGTTCGGGAGGGACTTGAGCCTGGCCCATTGCGCCCGGTCGTGCTCGTCGCGAAACCGGCGCGGATCGGCTCCCTTGCCCGGCGCCTTGACCTCGATGAAGCCGATGAGGGCGTTTCGCGCCGTCACCGCGTAATCGGGGCGGGTCTTGAGCGCCGAGAGGGTCGCCTCCCCGACCGCGACCACCTCGCCAGGCCGGAATAGTAGGAGCCCCGCCATGTCGGCGAGCAGCCCCTCCAGGGGCGCGCGCAACTGGTCCTCGGGCGCCCCGCTCGCGCCCTTGCCGGACAGCTTCGCTTTCAGGGAGGCGCCGAAACGGGAGACCGCCTCGTTGAGCGGCCGGGAGCCGTCCGTCAAGGAATCTGCCCTACGAGGCCTCCAGCACGGCCACGCCGGGCAGCGTCTTGCCCTCGAGCCACTCCAGGAACGCGCCGCCCGCCGTCGAGACGTAGCTCATGCGGTCCAGCACGGCCGCGTGCTTGAGGGCGGAGACGGTGTCGCCGCCGCCCGCGACGCTGCGCAACGTGCCCGCATCCGTCGCATCGGCGACCGCCCGCGCGAGCGCGACGGTCGCGGCGTCGAAAGGCGGCGTTTCGAACGCGCCGAGCGGGCCATTCCAGACCAGCGTCTTGAGCGACGGCAGGCGCGCGACGATGGCGGCGGCCGTCTCCGGACCCACGTCCAGCACCATCTTGTCGGCCGGAATGGCGCGAACGGGCACCGTCTCCGTCTCGGGGTTCGGCTTGAACTCGGAAGCGACCACCGCATCGATCGGCAGGATGATCTCGCACCCGGCGGCGCGCGCGCGCTCGAGGATGTCCCGCGCGGTGCCGTGCATCTCCGCTTCCTGCAGCGACTTGCCGACGCCGATCCCCTGGGCGGCGAGGAATGTGTTCGCCATGGCGCCGCCGATCACCAGCACGTTCACCCGGCGCACGAGATTGCCGAGCAGCTCGAGCTTGGTCGAGACCTTGGCGCCGCCGACGACGGCCGCGACGGGGCGCAATGGCGTCCCGAGCGCGGCCTCCAAAGCCTCCAACTCCGCCTGCATCAGCCGCCCGGCATGGGCGGGCAGATGCCGGGCGACGCCTTCGGTGCTGGCATGGGCGCGATGCGCCGCCGAGAATGCGTCGTTGACGAAGATCTCGGCGTGGCGCGCGAGAGCGGCGGCGAAGGAGGGCTCGTTCTTCTCCTCGGCGGCGTGATAGCGGGTGTTCTCGAGCACCAGCACCTCGCCGTCGCGCAGACGTTCGACCGCCTGCTCGGCGGCGACGCCGATGCAATCCTCCGCGAAGAACACGCGGGTGCCGAGCACCTCGCCGAGCGCCGCCGCCATTGGCGCCAGCGACATCTCGGGTACGCGCTTGCCCTTCGGACGCTCGAAATGGCTCACCACGATCACCCGCGCGCCCTTGCCGGTCAGTTCGCGGATGGTCGGGGACAGCCGCTCGATGCGGGTGAGATCGGCGATCTTGCCGTCCCGCACCGGCACGTTCAGGTCGGCGCGGAGCAGCACGCGCCGCCCCGCCACATCGACGTCGTCCAGCATCCGGAATGCCATGTGACCTGCTCCGCGATCAGAGACTGCCGAACAGGGCGGCGGTATCGACCATGCGGTTCGAGAAGCCCCACTCGTTGTCGTACCAGCCCATTACGCGCGCCAGCGCCCCATCCACCACCGCCGTCTGGGTCGCATCGAAGCTGCAGGACGCGGCGGCGTGGTTGAAGTCGATGCTGACCAGCTTCTGCGTGTTGTAGTCCATGATGCCGCGCATCTCGCCTTCCGAGGCTTCCTTCATCGCGGCGTTGATCTCCTCCTTGGTCGCCTGCTTCTCAAGGTTCACGTCGAGCGAGACGAGCGAGACGTTCGGCACCGGCACCCGGATCGCGGTGCCGTCGAGCTTGCCCTTCAGCTCCGGCAGCACGAGGCCGACCGCCCGCGCCGCGCCGGTGCTGGTCGGGATCGTGGAAACGGCGGCCGCTCGGGCGCGGTGCAGATCCTTGTGCAGCGTATCGACCGTGTTCTGATCGCCGGTATAGGCGTGGATCGTCACCATGTAGCCGCGCTGAATGCGGAACCTCTCGTGCAGCACCTTGGCCATCGGCGCGAGGCAGTTCGTGGTGCAGGAGGCGTTCGAGATCACGGTCATGTCTTTCGTGATCGTCTTGTGATTCACGCCGTACACGATGGTCGCGTCCACGCCCTCGGCCGGCGCCGAGATCAGCACCTTGCGCGCGCCGGCGGAGATCAGCGCGGAGGCCGCCTCCTTGCTCGTGAAGCGGCCGGTGCATTCCATCGCGACGTCCACGCCGTGGTAGGGCACCTTGGACGGCTCGCGCTCGGCCGACACCTTGATCGGGCCGTAGGTCCGGCCGCGATGCCGGATCGTAATGGCGTCGCCCGACACCTCGACCTCGCCCGGAAACCGGCCGTGGACGCTGTCATAGCGGAACAGATGCGCGTTCGCCTCCACGCTGCCGAGGTCGTTGATGGCGACCGGCATAATTTCGTCGCGGCCGTCTTCCACGATGGCGCGCAGAACAAGGCGGCCGATGCGGCCGAAGCCGTTGATGGCGACGTTGACGGTCATTCTCTCGATCCTTCCAATTCTAGTGAATGTCAGGCACGAAATTGCCGAGGCGCTTGCGCACGGACGCCGCGACCGCGTCCGCGCTGATGAAGGGATGCGAGCCGGAGCCTTCGCGAGCCGAGACGCCCGGGCCGGGCGCCCCGATGAATAGCCCATCCTCGCCGAGCCAGCGATCCCATCCGAACCCGCTCGCCGCTTCGATGCCGAAGCGAGGAACCCCGCCGAGCGTCTGCTCCCGCGCGGCCTTTTCCTGGAGCGCGAACAGTTCCCAGCAGGGCAGCGACACGGCAGCGACGGCGATCCCCTCGGTGGCCAGGAGGGCGCGCGCCGCCATGGCGACGGACACCTCCGGCCCGGTCGCGATCAGCGTCGCCTGACGCGGGCCGTCCGCTTCGGCGAGCACGTAGCCGCCCCGCGCGCAGCGGTTCTCGGCTGCGTCCGGCCGCAGCGTGGGCAGCCCCTGGCTGGTCAGGATTATCAGGCTGGGGCCGTCCGGGCGCCGGATCGCCAGTTCCCAGCACTCGGCGGCCTCGACCGCGTCCGCCGGGCGGAACACGAGCACGCCCGGCATCGCCCGCAAACTCGCAAGGTGGTCGGAGGGCAGCGGCGCGAGTCTGTCCTCGCCGGCATCGTGCGTGAGGAGATGGATCACCCGCCGCCCCATTGCCGCACCCGCTCGCAGGGCCGGGCGCATGTAGTCGCTGGATGCGAGAAAAGCCGCGCCATACGGAAGCAGGCCGCCATGCAATGCGACCCCGTTGAAGGCTGCGGCCAAGCCCTGCTCCCGGGGACCGAAATCGACGAAGCGGCCGCCGAACGACCCCAGGGGAACGAGCCCGAAACTGCCGGAGGCGGCATGGTCCGGTCCGGAGCGAGACGATCCGCCGACGAGTTCCGGCAGCGCTTGCACGAGCGCCTCGACCGCGCGCCGGCTCGCGTCCGCCGTGGCGAGCACCGGGCGCGTTTCGGCCAGCTCGGCTTTGAGCGCGGCCAGCCCTTCGTGCCACGTCTCGGGCAGCCGGCCCGCCATGACGCGCTCGAACTCCGGGCGCAACGGGTGCCGGGCAAGGCGCTTCAGCCAGCCGCGCCGGGCGCCGGCGCCGCGCCGTCCGGCCGCGCGCCATCGCTCCGCCGTCGTCTCGGACAGAGCGAACGACCGGTCTTCGCCAAGGCTCGCGCGCACTCGCAGAGAATCGCCCCGCCCGGTGCGGCAGGCGATGAAAGTCGGCTTCTTCGAGCGGATCGCGAACGACATCGCCCCTGCGATCTCGACCGGATCCTGTCCGTCCACCTGCTTCACGGCCCAGCCATGCGCCGCAAACCGGCGCAGCGCATCCGCCGGGCAGGCCGCCTCGCCGGACGCGCCCTCGTTCCCGCTCTCGCAGAGAACCGTCAGCTTGTCGAAGCGCAGACGGCCCGCGAGCGCAATCGCCTCGTCGCTCGCGCAATCCATCAGATCGCCCCGCGCCGCGACCACCCAGGTCCGGTGATCGACCAGAGACCGTCCGAACCGGGCCGCCAGCAGGCGTTCGGCGAGCGCGAGGCCGACCGCGGTCGGAAGCCCCTGGCTCCACGGTCCGGCCGCCGCCTCTATTGCGGGATGCGCGCCGGGACCGGGATTGCCGGACGGCGGCAGAGGCGCCGACCCGCCGATCTCCAGGCCGTCCACGCCGCTCAGATGCAGCAAGGAAGCGAGCAGGGCCGCGCTCCCCGGTGCCGCGAATACGAAGCGGTCCCGGTCCGGCCAGTGCGGGTCCGCCGCATCGAAACGTAGGAAGCGGGTCCAGAGCGCGGTCGCGACGTCGGCCATGCGCAAAGACGCGGCTGACTGGCCCGGCGCGGCCACGCCGCCGGCATCAAGGGCGATCGCGCGAACCGCGTCCGCCATGCGCCGATCGCTCGGAGCGAGCTGCGCCAACGGCTCGGCCCGCGACGCCAGACCCGGACGAGAGGCGGTCAGCCCTGCCGTGCCTACCATGGGGTCTCCTCTCGGCCCCGGCCTATACGGGTCCGGATGGCCCGGAGCAACCCTCAGCTGGTGAACTGGCCCGAAGCCTGGCGCGCCGTCATGTCCGACCCGTCAAGCGGACCGCGCGCGCCCTTCCCGAGCAATCGCCATAGCTGCCGCCCCGGCTCCTCCACCCGCGCGTAGAGAAAGCGGGACGCAAAAATCACCAGCACGATGAAGACAAGAAGCGGCAACCCGGCCGGAATGCCAGGCCGGACGAGCGCGAACTTGACCCACTCCTTGACCAGATAGTGCGAAAGATACGTCGAATAGGAGACGATCCCCGCGCGTTCCAGAACCCGCCAGCGCAGCAGTCGCGAAGGCCATGCCGACGAGTTCGTCAGCACGTAGATGAGCGCGCAGAAGCTTATCGGAACTGCAACAAAGTTTGGTGCCGTCCAAAGCGCGAACGATGAGAGCCCCAGGAGAGAGATCACGCTCGCGAGCGATAGCCTCCACCCCTCTGCCGGATAACGGGAAACGATCAGCCACAGCATCGTGCCAGCGCTGAATTGGAGCACGCACCGCCAGAGCCCGAATCTGGGGATGTCGCCCCCCAGCCCTGAGCCCGTCAGGAAGGCGGCTCCCCCGAGCAGGGCGAAGAGTGCCGCTGCAGCCGCCAAGGCGCGCCAAGAGCCGGCAAGGTAGCGTGCACTCGCCCAGGCAAGGAGCGGAAAAAGCAGATACGCGAACCACTCGGTGCTGATCGACCAAGCTGGGACGTTCCAGTCGAGCCCGGAAGTGAAGCCCCAGTTCTGCACGAGACATGCGCTCATCACAAAATAGCCGAGGCCGAAGCGCTCGCCGAGAGCGCCGTGACTCGACAACAGCAGGATGGCCAATGGCGTGGCCAGATACGCGACTAGCATGACGGCATGCAGCGGGTAGATGCGTGCGAGGCGGCGCAGAAGGAAATTGCCGACGCCAGAAGCCGACAGGGTTTGGAATTGGTGAGCGTAGTTCAGCGCGATCACGAATCCGCTGAGCTGGAAGAACAGGTCGACGGCGAGATAGCCCTGTCCAGCGATCGCCTTGAAACAGTCGGGCACCCAGGCCGGGATCGCCTCTCTGAAGTGATACAGCACGACCCACCATGCGGCGATCCCCCGAATGGAGGTGAGCGCGGGCATCGCGGTCGAACCCCATTTCGTTTGCATGCGGCGGTGCCCGATGCCCGACTTGGGTTCAGCTGCCGGGCAAGCCGAGTCGGAGATTCCGCTCATATCGGCCGCCGCTGTCGCCAGGGCAGCGCGGTCCCGACCATCTGCGGGGCGGCGAGAGTGCCTGCCCGAACCGGCGGGCGCGCCGCCTGGCGCGAAGCCGCGGCGGGTGCGTCCATGCAGCGCCGGTAGCACTGACCGGAGCAGATTCCGAGCGCCAGCACGTAGTAGAGCAGCGGCTGGAAGGCGATGCCGACGAACGCACCTCCGCACAAGTACACGGCCGCAAACGTCATCAGGGCATGGGCGAGATCGCGGAGCCACTCCAGTTCGGGATGCGCTTTCGCCCGCCGTGCGAGCCGCATCATGGTCCAGAAGAACAGCCCGATCATGGCCGTGAAGATCGCGAAACCGACATAGCCCTGCTCGCCCAGGATCTCGAAATACATGCTGTGATAGGCACGGCCATGCTCGACCACATCCGTCCCGTCCGGCAGATGCAAGGTGAAGGCGTTCGAGCGATACGCGTCGAACCCGCCGCCGAGCGGATGATCGGCCGCATAGCCGAGTGTCCACTTCCAGACTTCGAGCCGGGTCGCGGCCGAGGAGTCCGCGTGCGGCTTGAACATCGTGTCCATCCGCTCGGACCAGCTTTCGGGCATGACGGTGAACAGCGCCGCGCCGATCGCCCCGAGGCAAACGAGCATCACGAGCTTGCGCCGCGAGCGCACCCAGATCAGCCCACCCAGGACGAGCAGCGACACGAGGCCAGCGCGGGCGAAGCTGCCGAGACAGGTCATCACCGCGAAGATCGTGATCCCCACACAGGCTATGGTTGCGCACCAACTCTTCGGGACGATGAGCGAATGACGCTTGAGGAACAGTACGAGCGGGATCACGGCGGCGCTGACCAACGCGATCGTGCTGCTTTCGTTCAGCCCCGTGTTGGATGAGGCCGCGGCGCCGAGCGTCCACTGCCGGCCGTAGCCGCCGCCGCTGATGATTGTCTTGGCCCCGAACGAGATCAGGTTGCCCGAGATTGAAAGCAGGATGGTCAGGATCGCCGCCTCGATCTGCACCCGCGAGCGGAACAGGAACGGCATGACCGTGGCGAAGATGATGGATTTGACCGCCCAGTTCCACTTGTACCAGGCGGCATCCGGGAAGTCGGCCCAGGTCGTCGTCAGCGACACCCACATGATCCAGACGACCAGCAACCCGAGGGATGGCGTCGGACGCGGCGGATCGCGCCGGTCCGCAAGCGCGTAGAACCCGATCGCGCAGAGCGCCATGATCAGGGACACGGGGATCTGGTTCAGGATGATGTAGGCGACGTTCTGGGGCGTGAAGAGGTCGGTCCAGATGTAGCCGAGGCCGAACACGAAGGGCGCGCTGCCGCCGAGCGCGAGATAGGCGACATAGACCCCGAGCAGGACGAGGCTGCGCATCCTTACCGGCCCCTTCCCGCCCGAGCCGAGACCCGCCCCGGCCCGCCTGTGGCGCGCTCCACTGGCGGGAACCATGGCCGTTCCTTGTCCAGCTTGCGGGCCCGCCACGCGACGTAGAGGCAGCCGGCGCAGCTCGCGAGAATGGAGAGGGTGTCGAGCATGGAGGCTCCTCGGCCGCGGGACGGGCGCTCGCCGCAGTGTGCGCGCGCGGACTTGCCCGAAGATGAACCACCTGGCTTTGCGCCCGCCCCGGCTTCTTGTATTGGCGGACGATGCGTTCCAGACGGCACCCCCCTTCGCGCCTCAATCCGGGCCTCCTGCTCGCTTTGGCACTCGCGGCCCCGCCGTTGGCAGGCTGCACACTGATCGATCAGACGACCTTCGCCCCCGATCCCGAGGCGCCCGGCCAGAAGCAGATCAGCGAAGCCGCGATTCCGGATCGCCGGGCGCCTCTGCTGACGATCCGCTACGATGTGCCTAATCCCTCCTACGAGGGGCCGCTTCGGCTTGCGGTGCAGGCGGCACGGGGACAGGACGCCGCGGTCGACTTCGATGTGGTCGCGGTCGTTCCGGGTGTAGGCGGGGCGCCGGGTCTGGCCCAGGCCGCCCAGACCGGGCGCGACGACGCGGCCGGGGTGATGCGGGAGATCATGCGGCTCGGCGTTCCGGACAGCCGTATCCGCCTCTCGCTCCGGTCCGATGCCGCCATTCGGGTCCGCGAGGTCCGCCTCTACGTCCGCTGAGCGTCCGCTGGCGTTGACGCCGGGGGCGCTGCATCTCTGCCGACAGAGCTTCAGGCGCTCCGGCTGATCAGCAGCAAACCCGCGATCACGACGGCAACCCCGGCGATGCGAGCGAACGAGACGGTCTCATGCAGAAAGGCCGTTCCGATCACGACGACGAAGACGATCGCCAGCGATACCAGCGGGTAGACGGCGGAGACCGGGAGCTTGGACAGGACCAACAGCCAAAGGACCGCCCCGAGGCCATAGACCGCGAGGCCGCCGATTACTGGAACCGTCTGCAGGACGGTGAGAATCGCCGGGCCGGCTCCAAGGCCGAGCGCTCTGTGCACGGCGGGCTGGGTCATTCCGACCTTCATCAGCGTCTGCCCCAGGGCAGAGAGACTGACGCTCACCAAGGCGAGAAGCCAGTACAGTAGAAGCGGCGTATGCATCATCGAAATAGATCCGGGTTGTGAATGACGTTCTCATATGGCAACGGAACGGCGGGCGCAACTTTCCTCAGCCTCCAAACCGTGCGCGCATACCATGTTGCCGTCCCTGCGGAATTGTCGAGGTAGATCTCATCGCCCCGCGAGGCCCCGTCGAGAGGCGCACACCGCTGCGCTGCGTTTCTACCGCAACTTTCCCGGGTATTGTCGAAAAGAACTCTCTCTTTTTCGCGTTGTGCAAGTGAGTTCGGTTGGACAAAATTTGATCTTCACCTCGGCCTGCAAGCGGATCTATAAAACGCCGCCTTTCCGGATCGAAGCATCGGTCAGCGCCGGCATATTGCAGCTCGCGGCGGTGCCAGAGGACAGACTGCGGACTATCACGAACGGCTGCCCGCGCCTTTGCAACCAGTGAGATTTGCAATGATCGGCATCGACACGAAGATCCGGCCTCGACGAGCGCGCCTCTTGCAAGCCGCGTTCGACGTGCTCCGCGCGCGTGAGAGCATCGTGGCTGCCGCGACTGCGATGTCGCTGTTCTACTTTTTCCACATGCTTTCAGGGATGCCGGGAGAGGCATTCACGACCGGCAACTCAGCCGCTTACTTGAATCTGGAGTCGTTCCGCCCACCGCTGTATGGATGGTTTCTGAACGGATGGCTCTGGCTGCACGGCAGCATGGCTGGCCTGCCGAGCGTGCAGCTGCTGCTGTTGTCTCTCGCGCTCTGCTATTTCGCAACTGAGCTCGGGCTGCTGCTGAAGAGTGCCCTCGTGTCGCTCGTTGCCGTTCCGCTCGCCATGCTCCATCCCGGCGTCTGGGAATCGTCGCGCTCCATGATGACGGAGAGCCTCTATCTCACGGCCATATTGGCCGGGATGGCCGCGCAGTTTCATTTCGCACGACGGCCGGATCGTCGCTCGCTGCTGTTGGCCGGTGCGTGGTTCGGCTTGGCGATCATCGCCCGCAGCACCGGGCTTGTCTTTGTGCTGCTGCCTCTCGGGACGGCGCTGCTGGACCGCAGGCGGATGATGGCATCGAACGTGACATCGGCCGCGGCGACCGGGCTGGTGATTGTCGCGCTCATGGTCGGCGCGATGACATGGCACAAAGTGCGCGATGGCCATTTCGAGATTGGTTCCTGGGCCGGAGTTTCGCTGCTCACCAAAGCCCTTCTGCTGACCGAGCCCAGGGACGCCGCGGGCTTCCCCCCGCTTGAGGCCGTGCTGTCGCATGCCGGGAACGAGCGGGCGCTCATTGCCGCTCAGCCCGATCTCGCGGCCCGGTTGCGCGCCCAGGTGCAAGCTACTTCGAGCGATCTGCGCTGGGGCGTGTTCATACCGGCGGCCGAGAGGACATGGCCGGCCTGGCGGGAGGCCGACTGGCGTGCGCGCGGCCAGCTGGCGGGACGGGTCTCCTTGGCTCTCATCCGCAGCCATCCGCTTGGAGCGCTTTCGCTCTGGTTCAACGACTGGCTGGCGATGATCGTCCAGCCCGCGCACTGGCCCCCCGGCTGGAGCACGATGACGCCCGTCCCCCGGTCCTTCGTCGCTTGCGGCCACGACGATAATTGCTGGGCTCTGCAGATCGAGGATGTTCCATGGATGAACCGGATCGTCCTGCTCGGTTGCAGCGCGGCCGGGCCGATCGCGGCGCTGATCGTCATAGTCCTGAATGCCGGGCCGGTGCTGCGCCGGCGGTCTTCCGCGCCCACCGTCCTGTTCTTCCTGACCGCGATCCTCATCCACGCGACCCTGCTTCTGACATCCGCCTTCGAAGCGGGACATGTGCGGTACACGGTTGCGATCCAGGTGCTGGAGCTGCCGCTCCTGCTCTGGATTTTCATGGCTGCGGCGAGGAGGTTCGGTCTCCCCGGCCTGAAGGACAGGCCCCGTGACGTCCGCCGGCTGTCTGCGGTCCCCGCGATACGAGGGGATGTCCCCGTCTCGATGATCATGAGCAGAGCCAGGGCGAGCGGAACGGAACAACGCAAGAGGGAGCGGTAGGCATCATCGGCACGGCGCGGATCGCCCGCCGCGACACTCGAACCGGGCCGCGTGGAGGTCGCCGGGCCGCGCCCCCCAACGGCCGGATCGCGGCGGAGCTGCCGAGGCATCCCCCGGCGGCAAGCCTGACGTGTCGCGCTCCCGCTGGCAGGGAGTGCGATGAGCCGCCATACTTGCGGTGAGGGTCGGGCGGTCGTACGTGGTGATAGCCAGTCTCTCCCGATTGGGGCTCCCGCATGCACGACTTCCACGATTTCTGCCGCCGCACGCTCGAGGACATCAAGCGCCAGGGCCGATACCGGTCTTTCACCCAGCTGCAGAAGCAGGCGGACCGCTTCCCTCTCTACCGCCGGCCCGACGGACGGGAAGTCCTCGTCTGGTCCGCCAACAACTATCTCGGCATGGGCGTGAGCGCGGTCGTGATCGAGGCCGCGGCGGAGGCCGCGCACAGCATGGGCGCGGGCGCGGGCGGCACCCGAAACATCGGCGGCACCAGCCCGCAGGTCCATGAACTCGAGGCCGAGCTTGCCGACCTGCACGGCAAGCGGGCCGGGCTGCTCTTCACCTCGGGCTTCGTGTCGAACCAGGCCTCGCTCGCCGCCATCCTGAACAGCACCCCGAACGGGGCGGACCGGCGCTGGCTGTGCTTCTCGGACGAGAAGAACCACGCCTCCATGATCGCGGGGATCAAGGGATCGCGCGCCGAGGTGCGCATCTTCCGCCACAACGACACGGCGCATCTGGAGGAGCTGCTCGCCGCCGCGCCCGACGACCGGCCCAAGCTGGTCGCGTTCGAATCCGTCTATTCCATGGACGCCGACATTTCTCCAATCGGGCGGATCTGCGAGCTGGCCCGGCGGCACGGCGCGATGACCTATCTCGACGAGGTCCACGCCGTCGGCCTCTATGGCCCGCAGGGCGGCGGGGTCTCGGAACGCGACGGCGTCGCTTCCTGCGTTGACGTCATCGAGGGAACGCTCGCCAAGGGGTTCGGCTGCCACGGAGGCTACATCACGGGCGACGCCGAGGTCGTGGACTATATCCGTTCGGTGGCCCCGGGCTTCATCTTCACGACCTCGCTGCCACCGCCAACCGTGGTCGCGGCGCTCGCCAGCGTCCGCCACCTGCGCCGGAACCCAGACCTCCGGGTCAGGCTGTTCGAGCGCACCGAGGCGCTGAAGCGGCGATTCGTGTCGGCCGGGCTGCCGGTCCTTCACTCCGAGAGCCATATTCTGCCGCTGCATATCGGCGAGGCGGCGCGCTGCCGCGCCGTCAGCCAGCAACTGCTCGACAATTTCGCGATGTATGCGACGCCGATCAACTACCCGACGGTGCCGCGCGGCCAGGAACGGCTGCGCTTCACGCCTGGCCCCTTCCACACCGACGCGATGATGGACCGGCTGATCGAGGCGCTCCGTGTCATCCTCAAGCCCTCGGAACGCGCCGCCGCTTGACGGCAGAGCCCGCCGAGCGGCCGCTGCTGCGGCCGAATCCCGGCCAGCAAAGGCGCTTGCGTGGGCAGCCTCTGGGCGTTCAGCAGCGAGATCCTCATGCGCCCGGAGTGACCGGCAATGACCGCCCGGACGCATCGTACCGTATCGAAAGCGCGGAAGGCTGGCGGCACGGCACGCTCACCCACAAGCCGCATGGCCTGATCGCGGCGCGGCGTCTCAAATCCAGGCGAGCAGGCCGACCGGGGCGGCGTCTCTCCCGAAGCCGGGAGATCACGCCCTTGTTGTTCAGCAAATGTGCGACGGCGGTCAGCGCTGCGCGCCGGCATGGAAATCGGTGCCCAAATCAAGGACTGTCACGCTTGGCCCAGCAGCTCATCCAGCGTCACGGGACATTCCGCTCTCACCGGCAGCGGCGGTTGCCCGTCTAACGTCTCGGGCAGACGGCGGAGCGCCTTGGCATAGAGCTGGGCCGCGTCAAGGTGCCGGCGCATGGAAGGCGCGAAAGAGTCCGCCGCGTCCTCTCGGAAACCGCGCGCTTCTGCCCGCCAGTGAGGGACGTGTCGCGAGAACGGCCAGCACTCGCATTTAAGATCCTGCGCGAGCGCCTGGATCAGCAGAGAGCGAACGCGGGGAAGCTCGCTCCTGCCCGCGCTCTCGACCTCCTCGATGATGTTGAGCCAGTCCGGCCGCTCGTTCGGCGCCTCGCCGGCCGCGAGACGACGCAGGAGCAGGGCCTGACGATCGGACCAAGCCAGAATGTCGGTCTCGTACTCGCTCATGATCCCGCCCCCATGAGTTGCTTAGATGGCTACACGAACCGTTGCAGTAAATCCCCTCTCAATCGTGGTGAGTTGGTCGGCTACCGCCGCCCGACCAGAGCACTCCGACCTCGGCCGCAACTTGGCGGCAGGGTCGAGCTCGCCGACGCTAAGCCCACCTGTCGTCGACGTCGCGGAGTCTCCGCGCCGTCGATCAGGATAAAAACCAAAAACTGTTCTCTGTGATCCATCTCATAACAGAAGATTTCGCATCGGCAGATCGTGCGCTCGCGGACGACGGCTCCGGTCCGAGCATTCAAAGCCCCCCAAGGGCACGCAAGGAACTGCCATGAAACACCTCACCCTCGCCGTGTTCGCAGCACTCGCTCTGTCGGTGACCGGCGCGCGCGCGGAAAGCAACTACCAGGCCGCCGTGGAGACCCCGATGACGGCGCAAGTGGTGCAATCCTCCTGCGCCACGAACGAGACCGGCTCGGAGGCCCCGCCCGTCTTCGACGTGGCGATGCACGAGACGCAGGGAGGGCCGGTCGCGCAGGATGGCACGTCCGAAGCGACGCCTGTGTTCGCGAACGGTCCGGCTTCGGTGCGCTCGGCCCGGAACGGCGCGCTTGCGCCGCGCGGCTGACGGCTTGCGCGTCCGGCTAGGGTGTTTGCTTGAGCCGCTGGCGCACGGCCTCGGCCTCGGCGATCGCGCGATCGATCCACGGCCCGGCGGCGGCAATCGCTGGGCCGAGATCGAACGCGCTCGCCAGCCCCTCGACGGCCTTCGCCCGCTCGTCCCGCTCCAGCACGGCTTGCAATGACTGGCCGGTGCGGCGCACCTCGCCCGCCGCATGCTCGACCAGGTCGTGCGCCGCATCCCGCCCGAGCTTGGCGCCGAGGCGCCCCGCCGCCGCGTCCGCGAACAAAAGCCCACGCGTCAGGTCGATGTTCGCCCGCATCCGGCCGGCATCCACTTCCAGCCCTTCAGCAAGCGCGCGCCCCTCGCGCAACGCGCCCGAGACGAGGCCGAACAGCGAAGGCAGCGCATGCCATTCCGCGTGCCACAACCCCGCCGGCCGCTCATGCAGGGCCGCCATGGCGGCGGTGAGCGTGGACGCGGTGCCGGTCGCGGCGGTGTGGGCGGCGAGGATGACGGTGCAGGACACCGGATTACGCTTGTGCGGCATGGCGGACGAGCCGCCGCGCCCCGGCACATAGGGTTCGGCGACCTCGCCGACCTCGGTCGAGCAGAGATTGACGACGTCCGTCGCCATCTTGGCCAGCGCGCCCGTGAGCATCGCCAGCCACGCGCCGGCGCCTGCCACCCGCGCCCGGCGCGCGTGCCACGCGATCGGCGTCACGCCGAGGCCAAGCTCGCGCGCGAATGCATCCAGCACCGCCGGACCCTTGCTCCCCAATCCCGTCAGTGTACCGACCGGGCCGAACAGGGAGGCCACCAGCAGCCGCTCGCGCATCGCGGGAAGCTGGTCCGCGACTTCGGCGATGCCGGCGAGCCAGACGGCGACCTTGTAGCCGAAGGTCACCGGGGCGGCGTGCTGGCCGTAGGTGCGGCCGACGCAAGGTGTTGTCCGGTGCGTCTCGGCGAGCCGAGCGAGGGCCGCCAGGATGGCGTCGAGATCGTCCGCGATCAGATCCAGCGCGTCGCGCATCCGCAGCACGAGCGCCGTATCGAGAATGTCCTGCGTCGTCGCGCCCCTGTGAAAAGATTTCTCCAGCGCCTCCGGCAGACGCGCCTGCACCGCTTTCACGAACGGGATAGACGGCACGCCGGCGAGCGCCGTCTTCCGGCCGAGCGCCGCAAGATCGAGGCTGCCAGGCTCAATGGCCTCGATCGCCCCGGCCAGCGGCTCGGGCGCAAGACCGAGCGCGCTCTCGGCCCGCGCCAGCGCCGCCTCCGCCGCAAGCATTGCGCCGACCCGCGCCTCGTCGGCGAAGCAGGCGCGCATCGCATCCGTCGCGAACAGCGGCCCGACCAGCTCGGAATCGAGCGCGGAGAAGGTCACGGCGTTTCAGGCCGTCGCGCGCAATCCGAGAGCCTCCCGTGCCTCGGCCGGCGTCGCGACGCGGCGGCCATGCTTCTCGACGGCCTCTGCCGCCATGCGCACCAGCTCGGCATTGCTGCTCGCCAGCCGGTCCTTGCTGATCCGGATGTTGTCCTCGAGCCCGGTGCGGACGGCATCGGCGCCCCGGGCCAGCACCCAATCCATCACCTCGGACTGGAGGCGGCCGATGCCCGCGCCGGTCCAGGTCGCGTTCGGCAGCATGATCTTCAGCTCACTCAGCAGGATGTCGAGCAGCCGCTGTTCGCCGGGCATCGCGTTCTTGATGCCCATCACGAACTGGACGTGCGGACGGTCGTTCATCAGCCCGGCTTCCACCAGCCGCTTCGCCCCGTACAAATGCGAGAGATCGAACACCTCGATCTCGGGCAGCACCTGGTTCTGCTTCATCTTGCCCGCCAGATCCTCGACCAGGGCGGGCGCGTTCTCGTAGACGATGGTCGGGAAGTTGACCGAACCGGTCGCGAGCGAAGCCATGTCCGGCTTCAGGTACAGCGCGCTGCCGCGCGCGGCCTGGTCGCGGCCGCGGCCGCCGGTCGAGAACTGCACGATCATGCCGGGGCAGTGCTTGCGGATGCCTTCCTGCACCTGCTCGAACAGCTTGGGATCGGAGGACGAGCTTTCGTCTGGATTGCGCACGTGGATATGGACGAGGCTCGCGCCCGCCTCGAACGCCTCGTGCGTCGATTCGACCTGCTCGGACACCGTCACCGGCAGCGCCGGATTGTCCTTCTTGCGCGGCACCGACCCCGTGATCGCGACGGTGATGACGACTGGCTTCATGGCATTCCCCTCTCTCGATCCGCTTCAGAGCACCGCCGGGTTGACCGGATGCCACCGCACCTGCGCCGCCGCGCGCACGGCCGCGTTGACCGCGCCGAACCCCGGATACGCGCCGCGCCGTTCGACCGCCTCGAAGAAAAACCGTTCCTCGAAGGCATCGGTATAGGCGTGGCGGAACTCGCCCTGGTCGATGCGATCGTACAGGAGGTTGTCGCGCTGCAATCCGGCGAGCACCGAATCCTCCAGCCCCCAGCGTGCCGCCAGATCGTCGTAGTAGTTCTCCGGGATCTCCAGCATCGGCGCGCCCAGCGCCTGCATCCGGTCCACCGTCCGGGCCACGTCTTCGGTGGAAAAGGCGATGTGATGCACGCCCGCCCCGGCATAGGCCGATACGAACCGCCCGGTCGCCGTCTCGCGGCTTTCGGAGATGTTGAGCGCGAGCCGCACGCGCCCGTTCGGGCTGACCATCGCCCTGCTCTTCACAAGGCCGTAAGGGTCGGGCGTCTCCCAGTTCTGCTCCGCCTCGAAACCGAAGACGCTGCGCCAGAACAGCACGTAGGTATCCATGCGCCCGGCCGGCAGCGCCTGCACGACATGGTCGATGCTCTCGAGGCCGGCATCCTGGTCGCGTTCGGGCAGCAGGTCGAAATCGTCCTCCCAGATGGCCCGGCCGGACGGCTGCACGAGATAGACGAGCGTGCCGTCAGGCGCGCGCACCGCCGGAATGCGCCGCTCGCCCGCGCCGATCCGCTCCTGCCACTGCGGACAGAGCAGCGCCTGCGCGCGCTCGATCGCCCGCCCGGCGTCATCGACGCGGAAGGCCATCGCGCAGACGGACGGGCCGTGCATCTGGAAATGCTCCGACGCGGCGCTGTCGATCTCGCTGTTGAGCACGAGATTGATGCCGCCCTGGCGGTAGAGATCGACCGATTTCGACTTGTGCCGCCCCGCGTGTGTGAAGCCGAGCGTGCCGAGAAACGCGGCCAGTTCCTGCCCGGTCGGCTCGTCGACGGCGAATTCGAGGAACTCGACGCCGTCGAGCACCGGCGGCGGCGGCAGGCCCGCGCCGCCCTGCGCGTTCGATTCGACGAAGATCAGCGACCGCAGGCCGTCGCGCGCCGTTATCCTTGCGGGGGCCGCGCGGAAATCGTCGTTGAAGATCTCGAGCGACAGCGGGCCATCATAGCCGGACGCGAGCACCGCGCGCACGAACCGGTCCACATCGAGATCGCCCTGCCCGGGGAAGTTGCGGAAGTGCCGGCTCCAGGAAAGCACGTCCATCGTCTTCAGCGGCGCGTCCGCGAGCTGGACGTAGAAGATCTTCTCGCCCGGCACCTCGGCAAGGCCGCTCGGATCATCCTTGAGCGACAGCGTATGGAAGCTGTCCACGATGATGCCGAGCGCCGGATGCGCGGCTTCCTGCACGATCTTCCACGCATGGCCCCAGGTGTTGACGTGCCGCCCCCAGGCGAGCGCCTCGTAGCCGACCCGCAGCCCGCGCTCCGCCGCCAACTCCGCCATGAGCGCGAGATCCGCGGCCGCGCGGCTGTCGTCGTCGATCGCGCTCGGCAGGCAGTTGCTGCAGGTCAGCACGAGATCCGTGCCGAGCGCCTGCATGACGTCGAACTTGCGTTCCGCGCGATCGACATTGCGCGGGCGCTGTGTGTCCGGCACCGCCTCGAAATCGCGGAACGGCTGATAGATGTCGATCCGGAGGCCGAGACCGTCGCAGATCCGGCGCACGTCGGCGGGAGAGCCGTCGAAGTTCAGCAGATCGTTCTCGAAGATCTCGACGCCATCGAAACCGATCGCCGCCGCCGCCTCCAGCTTCTCCGGAAGGGTGCCGCTGAGCGAGACCGTGGCGATCGATTTCGGCAGGCGGCGAGGATCGCTCGGCATCTCAGAACTCCGAGAAGTGGCGCAGCATCCGCTCGGCGTCCGGCTTGACGCCGCTGATCAGCTGGAAGGCCCCGACCGCCTGGAAAACCGCCATCCAGCCGCCGTGCAAAGTCGGCGCGCCGACCGCGCGCGCCGCCTTCAGCAGGGCGGTCTCGAGCGGAAAATACACGATTTCCGCGACCCACAGGTCGGGGCGCAGCAACTCGGCGGGCACCGCCATGCCGGGCGACTTCTCCATGCCGAGCGGCGTCGTGTTGACGATCCCGTCGGCCGCGCCGACCGCCGCCTGCACGTCCGTGCCAGCCTCGGCCCGCCCGGCCCCGAAGCGCTGGCGGAACATGTCGGCGACCGCCCTGGCGCGCGCCGGATCGACGTCCACGATCGTCAGATGCTCGACGCCCAGCGTGCCGAGCGCGTAGGCAACGGCCGATCCGGCGCCGCCCGCGCCGAACTGCACCACGCGCCCGCGCTTGACGTTTGGGAAGCCGCGCTTGAAGCCCTCGGCGAAGCCGTACCAGTCGGTATTATGCCCGACGACGCGGCCGTCGCGGATGACGACCGTGTTCACGGCGTTCAGCGCGCGCGCGTCCTCCGAGAGATCGTCGAGCAGGGGGATGATCGCCTGCTTGCAGGGATAGGTGATGTTCAGGCCCGAGAAGCCGGTCCACTTCACGGCCTGGAGCAGCTGCGGCAGGGCGTCCACGCTCAGGCCGAGCGCGTTCAGGTCGATGAGCTTGTAGGTGTAGCGGATGCCCTGCTCGTCCCCCTCCCGCTCGTGCATCGCGGGCGTGCGGGAGGCCTGGATGCCATAGCCGATCAGCCCGGCCAAAACGGACGGGCGAGGCGCTGCGCTCATGATGGCTCCTTGCAGGAGATGGATGGGCGAGAGATGGCTGAGCGGAATGGACCGGCCGCGGGCGGGAGGCAGCCTGGCTCCGGGCGGGCGCGGGTCCGTTCAGGACGTGGGCGGTCCTATGCACCGCGTTTCCTCCTGGACGTGTCCCGTCGCCGCGTCTTGCGGCAACGCCTCATACTCGGCCGGGGAGGCCGATTGAGCAAGGGTTCGGACTACCCGGCCGCGCCTGCGGGACCAGGACAAAATGGGCGCGTTCGCGGAGCGCCTTGGACCGGGCGGCGATTCGTGGCAAAGCCGGGCGTATCGGCCCACAGAGAGAAACAAGCGACATGGCCAGCAAATCCGCCGAAGAACTCCTGGTCGCCGGACCGGTCGAGAACGAGCCGCCCGAAACGGTGCCGATCCCGGAGCTGGTCGCGCGCGCGCGCGCGGCGCAGGCCGTGTTCGAGACGTTCTCGCAAGCCCAGGTGGACGCGATCGTCCGCGATTTCGGCAAATACGTGTTCGACAACGCCGAGATGCTGGCCAGGATGGGGCATGGTGAGACCGGCCTCGGCGTCTATGAGGACAAGGTCCAGAAGGCGCTCGGGAAATCCAGGACCATCTGGAACAATCTCAGGAGCAAGAAGTCGCGCGGTATCATCAAGGAAGATCCCGCGAACGGCCTGATCTATGTGGCGAAGCCGATGGGCGTGGTCGGAGCGGTGACGCCCGTGACCAACCCGGTGGTGACTCCCATGTGCAACGCGATGTTCGCCCTCAAGACCGGTAACGCCGTCATCTTCGCGCCGCATCCGAAGGCGGACAAGAGCACGCAGTTCCTGACCGAGCGCTACCGGGAGATCCTGCGGTCTCACGGTGCACCGGAGGATCTGGTGCAAGCCGTGGCCAACGGCTCGGTGCAGACCACGCAGGAACTGATGGCGGCGGTCGACGTGGTGGTGGCGACCGGCGGCGGCGCGATGGTGAAGTCGGCCTATTCGTCGGGCAAGCCCTCCTACGGCGTCGGCGCGGGCAACGTGCCGGTGGTGATCGACCGCGGCGTCGATCTCGAGGACGCCGTCGCCAAGATCGTCGCGGGGGCGGCGTTCGACAACGGCATCATCTGCTCGCACGAGCAGTTCGTGCTGACGCCGGCCGAGCAGTACCGGCAGACGATCGACGTATTCCTCGCGACCGGCAAGGTCTGGTTCACGGAAGATCCGGCGCAGGTCGAGGCGTTCCGCCGCGTGCTCTTCCCGGGCGGCCACATGGCCAAGGACGTGGTCGGCAAGCCCGCAAGCGAGATCGCAGCCAAGGCCGGGATCGACATTCCGGACAGCGTCCGCATCATCCTGCTGCCGGCCGACGGCGCGGGCGAGGACGACATTCTGGCGCGCGAGAAGCTTTGCCCGGTCGTCGCGATCCTGTCCTACCGGGAGTTCGACGAAGCGGTTGCGCTCGCCAAGGCGAACCTGCTCGTGGAAGGCGCGGGGCACTCGGCGGCGCTGCACTCGAACGACGAGGAGCATATCCGCCAGATGGGACTGGCGCTGCCGGTCAGCCGCCTCGTGGTCAACCAGGCCTCGGCGCTGACCGCGGGCGGGTCGCTCACCAACGGCTTCGCGCCGACCACCACGCTCGGCTGCGGCTCCTGGGGCGGCAACTCGATTTCAGAGAATCTCGACTACAAGCACCTGATGAACGTGTCCCGGATCGGCACGGTCATCACCAGCAAGAAGGCGCCGACCGACGCCGAAATCTGGGCGGACTGAAACCCCGGTCCCGCCTCTCCGTTGCGGGAGAAGCGGGATCGCCGGCCCCGCGAGGATCGGGATGTCCGGCCTGCGGAAGGAAGAGCCGTGAGCGAGGCGGCCGGGCTCAGGCTCGTACCGAAAAGAAAGGAACGCCTCGGCGATCAGCTCTACGGGCAGATCCTCGAGCAGATCGTGTCGGGCGCTCTGGCCGAAGGCGACAAGCTGCCATCTGAGAACCAGATCTGCCGCCTGTTCGGCGTCTCCCGGCCGACCGTGCGGGAGGCGCTGCTGCGGCTGCACGCGGACGGGCTGGTCATCAGCCGCCAGGGCGCGGGCAGCTTCGTCTGCAAGAAGCCATCCGCCCATCTGGTCCGCCTGACCGGCGTCTCCGACGTCGCGGGCCTGCTGCGGTCGCTGGAAGTGCGGATCGGCATCGAGGGGCAAGCGGCCGCGCTGGCCGCGACCCGCCATACGCCGGTGCAGCTCGATCGCATCGAGGCAGCCGTGGACGCCATGCGCCGCATTTTCGGCAGTGGGCACGCCCCCGTGGACGAGGATTACGAATTCCATCAGGCCGTCGCGACCGCCAGCGGCAATGTGCTGTTCGCCGAATTGCTGGGGACACTGCACGCCACCATCCAGCATTCGATGACGGTGGCGCTCAATCTCACTCGCGAGGGCTCGAAGGAGCGCACGGCGCGCGTCATCGAGGAGCACGAGGCGATCGCCGACGCCATCGCCCACCGCGACAGCGAGGGGGCCAACCTCGCCATGCGCTATCACCTCAACCGCGCCCGCCAGCGCCTTACCGACGAACGGCGGGACAGGTAGCTCCTCACCGGCCCACGGCTCGCGTCTAACGTCGCCTCACGTCCGTCTAGCGGCACCTAACGTCTAGACGGCCGCCGGAACCTCCGCCTCCGCCAGCGCCGCCGCCTGACGCCCGGCCAGGGCGTCGGTGTCGAAATCCGCGATCAGGCCGTGGAACATCTCGGACCAGTTCAGCTCGGCGCGCAGGCGCAGGAACACCGAGCCAAGCCCGATCGCCGAGCGGTCCATGAGCACGAACTCGCGCGGCGGACGGATGCCGCCGGTACGCTTCAGTCCCGCATGCACCCGCTCGGCGATCGCGCGCCCGTATTGCGGATCGTCGTTCTCCTGAATGCGGCGCACCCTGTCCTGCAGCAACGGCTCGTAGAGGAACTGCGCCCATTCGTTGAGCACCGCCATCTTCTCGCGCGTGATGTTGGTGAAGCCCCACATTTCGTAAGCGTGATACGCCTTGGCGTCGTCCCGGTCGCGCACCGCCTCGTAGAGATCGATCACGCCCCGGACGAACTTGGCGCCGAATACGCGGATCGCGCCGAAATCGAGCAGGTTCACGCCGGCATCCGGCCGTACCTGGTAGTTGCCCAAATGCGGATCGCCGTGGATCACGCCGTAGCGGTAAAAGGGCACATACCAAGCGTGGAACAGCGCGCGCGCGATGGCGTTGCGCTCCTCCTGCGGCGGGTTCTCCTCGAGCCGGGCGGCGAAGGAGCGGCCTTCCAGCCACGTCATGGTCAGCAGCCGCGTCGTGCAAAGCGGCTCGATCGGACGCGGCACGTACACGCCGGGGGCGTCGCGCAGCATGATGCCGTAGAGCCGCATGTTGGCCGCCTCGCGCTTGTAGTCCAGTTCCTCGCGCAGCCGCTCCGACAGCTCCTTGTAGATCTCCTCGTTCTGGATCGCGTTGTCCATCCGGTGATAGATCGCCATGGCAAGGCGAAGCTGGCGTAGATCGGCCTCCACCGTGCTCGGCATGTCCGGATATTGCAGCTTGCAGGCGGCGTCCGTGCCGTCGTGCAGGCGCGCGCGATGCACCTGGCCCAGACTGGCCGCGGCCGCGGCCGTTTCGCCGAAGGCGGCGAACTTCGACTGCCAATCCGGACCCAGCTCGCTTGCCATCCGGCGCCGCACGAACGCCCAGCCCATCGCCGGCGCGTTCGCCTGCAACGTCGCCAGTTCCGCCGCGTACTCGGCCGGAAGCGCGTCCGGCACCGTGGTCAGGAACTGCGCAACCTTCATCAGCGGCCCTTTGAGGCCGCCGAGCACCGCCCGCAAATCCTCCGCGTGCGCGGCACGATCGGTCTTGATGCCGAACACGCGCTCACCCGCGACCCGCGCCGCGATGCCGCCGACCGCGCCGGAGGTACGGGCCATCCGGCGCAACTCGCCGAACAGGCGGGGCCGCTCGCCCGATGTTGGCTCGGCCATTACGACGCCACCTCCAACTCGTCGATGAAGTCCGAGACGACGTCGAGCCCGCGCTTCCAGAACGCGGGGTCGGACGCGTCGAGGCCGAACGGGGCAAGCAGCTCTTGGTGCCGCTTGCTGCCGCCCGCCCGCAGCATGTCGAGATACTTGCGCTGGAAATCCGGGTGCCCCGACTGGAACACGGAGTAGAGCGCGTTTACGAGACAATCCCCGAATGCGTAGGCGTACACGTAAAACGGCGTATGCACGAAGTGCGGCACGTAGGACCAGAACACGTTGTACTCCGGCGTGAACTCGAACGCCGGCCCCAGGCTCTCGGTCTGCACCTGCATCCACAGTTCGCCCAGGCGCTCGGGCAGAATCTCGCCGCGACGGCGCTCGTCGTGCAGCAGCGTCTCGAACTGATAGAACGCGATCTGACGAACGACCGTGTTGAGGATGTCCTCGACCTTGGCGGCCAGCATGATCCGCCGCCGCGCCGGCTTCGTCTCCGCGTCCAGCATGGCGCGAAAGGTCAGCATCTCGCCAAACACGCTCGCCGTCTCCGCGAGCGTGAGCGGCGTGCCGGCCATCAGATAGCCCTGCCCGCCCGCTAGCACCTGATGGACGCCGTGACCGAGTTCGTGCGCGAGCGTCATCACGTCGCGGGAGCGGCCGTGATAGTTCATCAGGATATAGGGATGGGCGGACGGCACCGTCGGATGCGCGAACGCGCCGCCCGATTTGCCGGGGCGCGGCTCCGCGTCGACCCAGGGGCGGTCGAAGAAGCGGCGGCCGATATCGGCGAGCTCCGGGCTGAAGCTGCCGTAGGCCGACAACACACGGTCCCGCGCGTCGGAAAAGCCGATCAGCGCGTCGTCGTCCTCGGGCAACGGCGCGTTGCGGTCCCAATGCTGCAATTTGGGCAGACCGAGCCAGCGCGCCTTCAGCAGATAATAGCGATGCGAGAGGCGCGGATAGTCGGCGCGCACGGCCGTGACCAGCGCATCCACCACCTCGTCCTCGACCATGTTGGCGCGGTTGCGGTAGCTGGTCGGACGCGGATAGTGCCGCCAGGTGTCCGCGATCTCCTTGTCTTTCGCGAGCGTGTTCGTGACCAGTGCGAACAGCCGGATGTTGCTGCCGAACAATTCTCCGATGGCCCGGCCCGCCGCCTCCCGCGTCGGGCGGTCGCGGTCGGAGAGCTTGTTGAGCGTGGCGCTGACCGTCAGCTCCTCGCGGTCCAGCCTCACCCTGAGCCCGGCGATCGTCTCGTCGAACAGGCGGCTCCAGGCGGCGCGGCCCGTCACCTCCTTCTCATGCAGCAGCTTCTCGATCTGATCCGGCAATTGATGCGGACGGAAGACGCGGAGGTCGCGCAGCCACGGACGGTAGCGGGCAAGCGCCGGATCGGTGAGCTTCTCCTCCAGCGCCGCCTCGTCGATCCGGTTCAGCTCGAGCGTGAAGAACAGCAGGTTGCTGCTGACCGACGTCACCCGCTCGCTGGCCGTCTGGTAGAACTGCCCCCGCCGGGGATCGTTCGAATCGCCCGCGAATAGCAGCTGGGCATAGGACATCAGACGCCCGAGCACCTCCTCGATCCGCTCGTATTCGCCGATCGCCGCGGCAAGCGCCTCGCCCGGGAGATCCGCGAGCTTGCCCGCATATGCGGCCTCGAAGGCGCGCGCGGCGGACGCGGCTTGCTCGAAATCAGCCTCGACCTCCGGGCTGTCCGGACCGGGATAAAGATCGGACAGATCCCATTCCGGCAGCGCGGGCGCGGGCGCGATAGGGCCGCCTCCCTCGGGAGCACGCACCGGGTTCTGCCCCGGCCGGAGGGCGGGGGTGGGTATCTGGCGCATGCGTACGCTCGTCCTGTCCTGCTTCGATCGATCCTCCTTCATGTAAGGTCGACCGCAGAGCCGTCAAAGGGTTGTGCCAGCGCGATGCGGCAGTCAGTCCGGGCCTGCGAAAATCAGGGCGAGATCGAGCAGAAGCGACCGCTTGCGCGGGTCGTGGATGCGGGAGAATGCGTGAAACAGATCGATCGCGCCGCAATCGGCCGATGCCGGCGGCAAAACCGCTTCGGGCGCGGCGGGCGCATCTTCGTCCGCGCCGCGCAGATACCGGGCGCTCACGCCGAGCACCGTGGCGATCATCGCAAAATCGGCGGACGAGGGCGGGAACAGCCCGGTTTCGCAATCCTCGACCTGCGCCTCGAACCAGCCGAGCGCATCCGCCAGCGCGTCGCGAGACAGGCCGAGCGCCTCGCGGCGGGAGCGGATCCGCGAGCCCGGTCCTTCTTCGGTCTCAGGCACGGCCACCCATGCTCCTGCTCACCGGCCGAGCATGGAGCCGCGCGCTTAAGACACGGTGAACGCCGCCGCGCGCGGTCGCTACATGCCGAGCGCGCGCCGGTAGACGTCGAGCAACGTCTCCTGCTCCTCGACCTCGGCGGGCTCCTGCTTGCGGATGCGGATGAGCTGTCGCATCACCTTGACGTCGAAGCCCGCAGACTTTGCCTCGGCGAAGATGTCCTTGATGTCGCTGCCGAGCGCCTTCCGCTCCTCCTCCAGCCGCTCGATCCGGTCGATCAGGCTGCGCAGGCGATCCGCCGCGATCCCTCCGACCTTGTCCGCTTCCGGCTCGGCCGTCGTCGTCGTCGAATCGAGAGCCATGCGCCTCATCCCCTTCAGCAAGGCTGATGGGCATACCGCTGGCGAAAGATCAGGGTCAATCGCCTTGATCGGCGGGTCGTGCCGCAATTTGAAAATCGGCGGCTGACTCTGGTCCTGTTGGCGAAAAAATTCTGATCCAGAAGCGCATTCGTCGCCGCCTCCCTCGCGCTATCCAACATGAACTCCGTTCTGGTCTTCCTCTTTACGGCCGCGCCTCTGTCGATGAGGTCGCGATCAACTTTGCGAGCACGCGGATTGATCTTCACTTCCCCTGCGCCATTCTCCTCGCAACGCTCAGCCGGCATTGCGTTTACCCTGTCACCCTCCTGACGCGGCGTCGGGAGCGCAACACCTCTTTCGCCACCCTCTCGTGCGCACAACGTCACTACAAATTGCCTGACAGGTACCTTGGCGTCGCGTTCTCCCTCGCGGATGCCAAAATCTGCCAACGGCCTTCCCTTGTACGTCGCGTAAATCGACGCGATCCCCTCCGCGGCGCAAGAGAACTGACCCCCTACCGATCAGCGATGCACGGGGGAGGCGCTCGCGAACGCAGCCTTCTGCTCCGGCGTCGCCTCGCGCTGGTGCGCCGCCTGCCATTCCTTGTACGGCATCCCGTACACGATCTCGCGCGCCTCGGCGTCCGCGAGCGACACGCCGCGCGCCCCGGCAGCCTCGCGATACCAGCGCGACAGACAGTTGCGGCAGAACCCGGCGAGATTCATCATGTCGATGTTCTGCACGTCCGTCCGCGCGCGGAGATGCTCGACCAGGCTGCGGAACGCCGCCGCCTCGATCTCGGTCCGTGTCGCGTCGTCGAGCTTCGTGTGCATGCTGCCGGCCTCCATGTCCGCGCCCTACATGGCGGCACCCGTGCCGCTTTGCCATAGTTCTGGCCGCCACCACCACCGACAGGATGCCGCATGGTCGCCCGCAGCAAGCTCCGCCGCCGCCGCCGCACCAAGATCGTCGCGACGCTCGGTCCTTCGAGTTCCTCTCCCGAAATCCTGTCGCGGCTGTTCCACGCCGGCGCCGACGTGTTCCGGCTGAACTTCAGCCACGGCACGCATGAGGACCACGCCGCCCGGGTCGCGATGATCCGGGCGCTCGAGGAGAAACTGGGCCGGCCCATCGGCATTCTCGCCGACGTGCAGGGACCGAAGCTCAGGGTCGGGCGTTTCGGCGGCGGCCGTGTGCATCTGCAGACCGGGCAGCACTTCCGCCTCGACCTCAACCCGACGCCCGGGGACTCCCGGCGCGTGAACCTGCCGCATCCGGAGATCATCTCCGCCGCCTCGATCGGGGCCACATTGCTGCTCGACGACGGCAAGCTCCGGCTACGGGTCGAGCACAAGCGCGGCGACGCGCTCGAGACGATGGTGGTCGTCGGCGGTCCGCTGTCCGACCGCAAGGGCGTCAACGTGCCGGACGTCGTGCTGCCGATCCCCGCGCTCACGCCGAAGGACCGGGCCGATCTCGCCTTCGCGCTCGACCAGGGCGTCGAATATATCGGCCTGTCCTTCGTGCAGCGGCCGGAGGACGTCGCCGAGGCGCGCGGCCTAACGGACGGGCGCGCCTGGATCATGACCAAGCTCGAAAAGCCGCAGGCGGTCGAGAACCTGGACGAGATCGTGCGTCTCTCGGACGCGGTGATGGTGGCGCGCGGCGATCTCGGCGTCGAGTTGCCGCCCGAGGAGGTGCCGCTCGCGCAAAAGCGCATCGTGCGCGTCGCGCGCCAGATGGGGCGGCCGGTGGTGGTCGCGACCCAGATGCTGGAGAGCATGATCACGGCGCCCTCGCCCACCCGCGCCGAGGCGTCCGACGTCGCGACCGCCGTGTTCGACGGCGCGGACGCGGTCATGCTGTCGGCCGAGACCGCGGCCGGGCAATTCCCGTTCGAGGCTGTGAACATCATGGACCGCATCGTCGCGCGGGTTGAGCAGGACGCCGGCTGGCAAGCGCATATCGAGGCGAATCGCCCCGATCTCGAACGCAACTCCGCCGACGCGATATCGGCGGCGGCGGTGCAGGTCTGCCACACCGTCAGCGCCGAAGCGATCGTCGCCTACACCTCGTCGGGCAGCACGGCGCTCAGGATCGCGCGGTTGCGGCCCGAAAGCCCCGTCCTCGGCCTCACGCCCAACCTGGACACGGCGCGCCGCCTCGCGCTCGTTTGGGGCGTGCATGCCGTCCTCTCGCCGGAGGTGCATTCCATGACCGACGCGGTGGCGCGCGCGATCCGTGTCGCGCATGGCCACGGATTCGCGGAAAGCGGGCGAGAGATCGTGGTCGCGGCCGGCGTGCCGTTCGGCCAGGTCGGCACGACGAACGCGCTCAGGGTCGCGCACGTCAAGTAGCGCGCCTCACTTGATGACGATTTCCACCCGCCGGTTTTGCGGCTCGCGCACGTTCGGCCCGGTCGGCACGAGCAGATGCGTCTCGCCAAAACCCTGGATCGAGATCGCCTGGCGCGGCACGCCATCCTTTACGAGCTCGGCCGCGACGGCCTGGGCGCGCCGCACCGACAAGCGCTGGTTGTACTGCGGCGTGCCGGAGGTGTCCGTGTAGCCGTTCACCTCGATCCGCGTGTACTGGACGCTGCTCGAGTTATGCGCCGCCTCGGCGACGATCTGGCGGGCGCGATCCGTCAGGTCGGCGCGATCCCAGTCGAAGAACACGAGATAGGACCGGGCGGCGGCCGGGGCGGGGGCCGCGACCGGCGCGGGGGACGGCGGCGGCGGGGGCGGGGCCACGTCGAACGCGTAGCGCACGCCGAGCAGGGCCGAGTTGCTGTACTGGTTGCGCAGGTCGAGATTGCCCGTGCCGTAGCGCAAGGCCGGCGCGCCATAGGCGGCGGAACTGTCCTTGAACCCCGTCGGGCCGAGGATGCTGTAGAAGCGGTATTCGGCCGTCAGCGACAGGCCGGGGACGTCCGGCACCGGGAACGAGACGCCGGCGATCACCTGCCAGGCGAAATTGCCGGTCGTCGTGCTGCCGGCCCGCAGCAGGGCCGGCACGCTCGGGCCGGACGCGTACAAATTGTGCAGATCGGTCCAGCCATAGCCCGCGCCGACGCCCAGATACGGGTAGATCCAGGGAAATCCGATATCCATGTCGAACAGCGCGTTGAGCATGGCGCCGTAGGTCTGGATCTGGCCGCCGGCCGTGGTCGGGTAGTAGGTGCCCGTGATCTTGCGGTTCTGGGTCGAACGGTAATTGCCCTCGGCTTCCAGCCGCAGGCCATTGCCGAAGCCATAGCCGATGCTGCCAACCCCGGCCCAGCCGCTATTGCCCTGAATTTTCAGGTCCGGCGTGTACAGCCCGGGGGAGCGCCGGACGTCCGTCTCCTCCAGGTAGTTGTACCCGGCGCCCGCGCCGATATACAGACCCTCGAATGGCTGCGCCTTGGCCGCGAGCGGAGCCGCAAGCGGGGCCGCCAGCACGGTGGCCGAGAGAAGCGCGCTTCGGTTCCGCATGCTCGGTCTCCTTCGTTCGTTCACGTCCGGCCCGTCCCGGCGGGCGGAATCGCCGCCCGGGAGCCAATGCCCGTTCTAGCCTCTGAACCTGGACGCGCGCAGGTCCGCAAGCTGTTTTCGTCGCCTGTTGCCGGGGGGCAACAAGGGAACCGGCACCCCCGCAAACAAATCGGGGCGCCTCGCGGCGCCCCGATCCGTCGATGCCGTCGAGCAGATGCTCAGCGGATGATGATTTCGACCCGCCGGTTCTGCGGCTCGCGCACGTTCGGGCCGGTCGGCACGAGCAGATGCGTCTCGCCAAAACCCTGGATCGAGATCGCCTGGCGCGGCACGCCGTCCTTGACGAGCTCGGCGGCGACGTTCTGGGCACGGCGGACCGACAGGCGCTGGTTGTACTGCGGCGTGCCGGACGTGTCCGTGTAGCCGTTCACCTCGATGCGCGTGTACTGGACGCTCGTCGAGTTGTGCGCCGCCTCGGCGATGATCTGGCGGGCGCGGTCCGTCAGGTCGGCGCGATCCCAGTCGAAGAACACGAGGTAGGACCGGGCGGCGGCCGGAGCCGGAGCCACGATCGGCGCGGGCGGCGGCGGCGGCGGGGCGGCGTTGAAGGCGTAGCGGACGCCGGCCAGGATCGAGTGGTTGTACTGATCCCCAAACTTCGCCGAGCCGAAGGTCCGCTGGAAGGTCGCCGGATTGGCGGTGCCGGCGTCCACGGCGCCCTTATACGATGTGTCGCCGATCACGCCCATGAAGCGATACTCGGCCGTGAGCGCGAGACCCGGGACCGACTCGATCGGGAAGGCCGCGCCGACGATGCCCTGATAGGCGAAGTTGCCGTCGGTGTCGTTCGTCTTGGCGAAGAACGGCACGTTCGTGCCGGAGGCCTTGGCGGCGTGGAACTTCGTCCACTCATAGCCCGCGCCGACGCCGACATAGGGCAGCACCCAAGGCGTCGGGCCGCCCGTGAACCAGGAGATGTCGAGGTCGTACAGGACGTTGACCATCGCGCCGTAGGTTTGCGCGTCGCCGCCGGCCGCGGTCGGGAAGAAGGTGCCGTGCAGCGTGCGGATGTTGTTCTCGCGGTAGTTGCCCTCGGCCTCGATGCGAAGGCCGTTGCCGAGGCCGTAGCCGATGCTGGCGACGCCGACCCAGCCCGTATCGTAGGTCAGCTTCAACCCGCTGCCGGAAGACGAATACGGCGCCAGCGGCCCCACGTTCGCGTTCAGGCCCGTGAAATTCTGGTCCTGCTTAAAGTTCACGCCGGCGCCGGCGCCCACATAGAGGCCCTCGATCGGCTGGGCCTGAACAGCCACAGGTATGGCGAGCACGGTTGCCGCCATAAGTGCGCTACGAAGTCGCATGACTGTGTTCTCCATAAACATCTTCCGCGCCGCACACCCTCCGGGATGCCCGCAGCCTGCGTTGAACAACGCCATGGCTACAACCGAAGGAGCGACGCGACTACAATTGCGAGGCAGGTTTCTGCCCTGTGTGGTTCTACCGCCACAATCCTCTGGGCGTCTGAAAAGAGGTGGGGGACGGCGCGCCGCCCCCTTTCGTTAC
The DNA here is from genome assembly GCA_963777325.1 of uncultured Alphaproteobacteria bacterium. GTDB lineage: Bacteria > Pseudomonadota > Alphaproteobacteria > Acetobacterales > Acetobacteraceae > JAFAXA01. The sequence goes on from CAVZQE010000004.1 coordinate 130,535, forward strand.
TCTCGAACCGAGTTACTGGATGATAATTTCCACACGCCGGTTCTGCGGCTCGCGCACGTTCGGGCCGGTCGGCACGAGCAGGTGCGTCTCGCCGAAGCCCTGGATCGAGATCGCCTGGCGAGGCACGCCGTCCTTCACGAGCTCGGCGGCGACGTTCTGCGCCCTGCGGACCGACAGGCGCTGGTTGTACTGCGGCGTGCCGGACGTGTCCGTGTAGCCGTTCACCTGGATGCGCGTGTACTGGACGCTGGTCGAGTTGTGCGCCGCCTCGGCGATGATCTGGCGGGCGCGGTCCGTGAGCGTCGCCTTATCCCAGTCGAAGAACACGAGATAGGAGCGGGCGGCGGCCGGAGCCGGAGCCACGACCGGCGCGGGCGGCGGCGGCGGCGGCGCGGCGTTGAACGCGTAGCGAATGCCGATCAGCCCCGAATGGTTGTACTGCTCACCCAGGTTGAACTTGCCGAACTGGGTGGCGTAGCGCGGGCCGATCACCGAGGCGCCGTTCACGGAGCCCTTGATCGCGGTGCTGCCCAGAACGCCCAGGAAGCGATACTCGGCCGTGATGGCCAGACCCGGAACGGCGTCGATCGGGAAGGCCGCGCCGACGATGCCCTGGTAGGCGAAGTTGCCCTCGGTGTCTTCGGACGCGGCCGCGCGGTAGTAGGTCGGCGGCACGGCGGTGTTGCTGAAGCTGCTGAGCGTGGTCCACTGATAGCCGGCGCCGATGCCGACATACGGCAGGATCCAAGGCGTCGGGCCGCCCGTGAACCAGGAGATGTCGAGATCGTACAGCGCGTTCACCATCGCGCCATAGGTCTCGTTTTTGCCGCGCGGGTTCGCCGGAAAGTTCGTGCCGCTCCAACGCCGCAGATCGTTCTGGCGGTAGCTGCCCTCGACCTCGAAGCGCAGCCCGTTGCCGAGCCCATAGCCCACGCTGGCAAGGCCGACAAAGCCGCCATCATACCGCAGTGTGCCCGAACCGGTGTTCGGCAGATACGCCCCGTTATTGACGATGCCGCTGACGTTCTGGTTCATTTTCCAGTTGTACCCGGCGCCGGCGCCGACATAGAGGCCGTCGATCGGCTGGGCCACAACGGCCATTGGGGCGGCCATCGGCATGGCCAGAATGGTCGCGGCCAGCAACCCGCTACGAAGATTCATCTCTATCCCCTCGATCATGCGCTCGTTGAGCGATCCATCCCCGGGCCGGATCAAGGATCGCCCTTGCATCGCTCGGTTGGACGGGAAGGTAACACTGCCCGAGCGGGTTGAGGAGAAGGGGGTGAGGCATTCCGCACTCACTGTTGCCGCAAAGCCACTTGTCCGGGGGGCGGAAGAGAGCAGGAGTCGAACCTACCCAGGACCGCAGGGCAGCCCCAACCGGGTTTGAAGTCCGGCCGGCCCACCGGGACCGCTTCTCCTCCGTGGCGAAGGCTTATGGCCGGAACGCGGGCCCGTCCGCAACCGGCCGCGCCGGAACCGCCCCGCGCAGATCGTCGAGCAGCCCGCGCAAATCCTCCGCCTCGAGGCAGCGGCAATCGAGCCAGACCCGCCCCTGCCCGACGCGGCCGATCACCGGCCGGGGCAGGCCGCGCAGCCAGGACGCGGTGGCATCGGGATCGGCCCCCTCGATCGTGACCGCGAACGACGCCAGCAGCTCGACCGGGAGCGCCCCGGAGCCGATCTGGCTGCGGCACTCGGCCACTTCGACATCGCAGCCGGGCAGCGCCGGTGCGAGCAGCGTGGCGAGCCGTTCGGCCGTCTGCCGGATCTCGGCGAGCGGACGCGTGAGCAGCCGCAGGGCGGGCAGGCGCGCGCGCAGCCGCCCGGGATCGAGATACAGACGCAGCACCTGCTCCAGGGCCGCGAGCCGGCCCTTGTCGAGGCGCAGCGCCCGCTTTAGCGGGTTCGCGTTCAGCGCCCGGATCAGGTCGGAGCGCCCGACGATCAGCCCGGCCTGCGGGCCGCCGAGCAGCTTGTCCCCGGAAAAGCACACGAGATCGGCCCCGGCGGCGATGGAGGCGCGCGGCATCGGCTCGCGCGGCAGGCCGAAGCGGGCGAGATCGATCAGACTGCCGCTGCCGAGATCCTCGATGCAGGGCAGCCCGGCCGCGTGCGCGATCCCCGCCAGCCGGTCCAGCCCGACCGCGGCCGTGAAGCCCGTGATCATGTAATTGGCCTGATGCACGCGCATCAGGAGTGCCGTCTCCGGCCCGATCGCCGCCTCGAAGTCACGCGGGTGCGTGCGGTTGGTCGTGCCGATCTCGACCAGCCGCGCGCCGGCGCGCGCCATGATCTCGGGAATGCGGAAGGAGCCGCCGATCTCCACCAGCTCGCCGCGCGAGACCGGCACCTCACGTCCGAGCGCGAGCGTGTTGAGGATCAGCAACACGGCCGCCGCGTTGTTGTTCACGACCGTCGCGTCCTCGGCGCCGGTCAGATCGCGCAGCAGGCCTCGGACGTGGTCGTCCCGCTCGCCGCGCCGTCCGGTCACAAGGTCATATTCCAGCGTGGTCGGCGCGCGCATCGCCAGCGCCGCCGCCTCGGCCGCCTCGGGCGGCAGGGGCGCGCGCCCGAGATTGGTGTGCAGGACGGTGCCGGTCAGGTTGAACACCGGGCGCTGCGAGGCGCGGAAGCGGCGTTCCAGCGCATCCGCCGCCGCATCGAGCAGGACGGCCCCGGACGCATGGAACGCGCCCGCGCGCCGTCGTGACGCAAGCTCGCCCCGGATGGCGGCGACCGTCGCCTCCCGGCCGAACCGCTCGACCAGCACGGACGCCTCGCTCCGCCGGAGCAGCGCATCCACCGATGGCAGCGGACTTGCCGTGGCGCTCACGAGACGATCCGCCCCTCGAAGGGCGGCAGGCCGTCCGGCGCCTCGAACTCCAGCACCCAGAGGTCCGGATCGAACCTGACCTGGCGGGCGGCATAGGCGTCGGCCGCTTCCTGGCCGACCGGAGCCGCGCCCGTGCCGCGCATCCAGGCCGGGCTGCCATCGGCCGCCGTCACCCGCGACAGCACGACGAGGCCGCCCGGCACGCGCAAGACAACGAGCACCCCGCCGGCATCCGGATCGCCGCGCCGCAGCACAACGCCTGGCCGCCCGGCCGCGTCACCGAGCCGCAACGCCATCTTCACCCACAAGCCCGCCTTCACCCGGGGTTCGGCCATTCATCCCGCTCCTCACCTTGGCTTTCCCGCATGCCGCAGGACGACGCAATGCCCGATCCCTGCCGGAGCACGGCGTTCAGGCTGACGCGCGGTTCTCGAACCGGCTTCGAATCGGCTTGCAAGCGCCTACGCGGTGATGGTAACCGGAAGTAGAGTTGTGTTGCATGTGAGATTTACCCGCTAAAATAGCAGGACGCCCCGGTGCGCCTTATCCTTGAGCAGCGCTATCTCTTCGATGGCAGCGTAACCGCGTCGGCGCGACCCCTCCACCGCCCGGAGGCGCATCCCGGAGCGGACACGCACGCTAGCCCGGACCTCAACCGACCCGTCGTGGCCAAGGCCTTGGCGTCTTCGGCGGAAGCGGCCGCGCCCGCGCGCGAGGTGCTCTTCGTCGATCCGCGCGTGGCCGACTGGCAGGCGCTCGCCGCAAGCGTGCCCGCAAGCGTCGCGGTGGTCGTGATCGACCCGGCGCGGGACGGGTTACGGCAGGTCCAGGACACACTGGCGGCTCGCGCCCAGCTGGACGCGATCCACTTCCTGACCTACGGCAAGCCGGGCGAGGCCGACCTCGGCACGACCGCGATCACACCGGCCACCCTGGACGCCCGCGCTGACACGCTCGCGGCCTGGCGGGGCCACCTCGCGCCAGGCGCGCAGATCGATTTCTGGGGCTGCGACGTCGGCGCGGGCGACGCGGGCCGGGCGTTCGTGGAGCGCCTGCACGACCTGACCGGGGCGGGCGTCGCCGCCTCGACGGACGCGACCGGCGCGGCCTCCCTGCACGGCGACTGGGTGCTGGAGCAGCGGATCGGGGTCGAAGCGGCGCACGCCCCGTTCAGCCCGGCATCCATCCAGGCGTATGAGGGCGTGCTCGACCGGCCGACGCCGAGCGTGACGTTCTCCGGCGCTCCCGCGAGCGTGCTGCTCGGGTCCAGCTTCACGGAAAGCGTGACGTTCCAGAACACCGCCGGCAACGGCGTGGGATACGGCCCGTTCATCGACCTGTTCGCGCCGCACAACCCGGCCGAAACCGCGACGCTGACCGGGGCGGCGTATCTCGGCTCCGCGCTGACGGTCACCCCCGTTGCGCTCTCCGCCTCGGTCGCGGGTCACGTCGGCACGGTCGGCGCGCTGCATCCGCTGGCGGTGGACAGCACCGGAGCGCCGCTGTTCGTCGCCGCGCCTTCCGGCTTCGCTGCCGGCGACACGCTGTACGTGGTCACCCTGCCCTTCGGCAGCTTCACGCCCGGACAACCGGCCGCCAAGATCGACCTGACCTTCTCGGCGGCGGGCATGGACGAGCTGACCTCCGCCCATCCCGGAGAGGCCATCGGCATCGCGGCCGTCGGCGGCTTTCAGTTCGGCGCGGACCCGCTCAACGATCCGGCGGCCGACCCTTCGATTCGTGGCACCAGCGGCACCGAGCCGCCCGGCGCGTCCGATGCCGGCAACGGACTGATCGCGACGTCCAGCGCCGTCAGCCTGCTGGATTTCTCCGCGACGGTCGCGACCGCGCCCGGCGAGGCCGAGACGGCCACCGGGCCGAGCTTTCCCGCCCATTACATCGTGACGCTGGACCCCGCCCCGGCCACGGCCGGAAACCCGATCTCCAATCTCGCGGTCAGCTTCGCCCTGCCGGACGGCGTCCGCTACACCGGCGGCGCGATCGCCGTCGCGGGCGCGAGCGGGACCCCCAGCTTCACCGCCGGAGCGACGCCGGACGGCGGCAGCGTCCACGTGGATTTCGCGAGCCTCGCCAGCAGCGGCGCGGCGACGACCGTCGACGTGCCGGTCTATGTCCCCGACTTGTACGGCTCCTCCGCCGCGATCCTGGACCCGGTCAGCGGCGCGCCCGTCACCATCGGCAGCCCGACCGCTTCCTATTCGGGCGGCGTCTGGAACCCGCCCGCGGGCTCGCTCGACGCCGGCAGCCCGCAGACCGTCACCGGCTCGGCCCCCGCAGGCGCGCCGACCTTCGCCGCGAAGTCGCTCGCCCTGCAGGAAACGGTCGCCGACCTCACGACGGGAGACAGCACGACCCGCCCCGGCGACACCCTGCGATACACGATCCGGTTCGAGGTCTCGGACTACGCGGGCATCGACCATCTGCAATTGCAGAACCTGCTCGGGGATGGGCTGGCGGTGGACAATACGGTCGCGCCGGTGCTCTCGGTCACCGAAGCCGGCGCGACGAGCACGATCTCGCTCGGCGCCATTGCCGAGCCGGGCCAGCCCGTCGTGAACGGGCAGACCGTGGCCACGAGCGGCAGCGCGCCATACTGGACGTATAGCCGCGACAACGCCTTGACGGGACAGACCACGCTGAGCTTCGACGCGGGCGGGGCGATTGCGACCGCCACCGGATCGTCCAAGCTGGAAGGCCCGGGCGCGGTCGGCACGCTGACCTTCACCGCGAAGGTGCTCGACAAATACACGAACACCCACGTCAACCCGCTGACCCAGCTGCCGGGCAGCCTGACCGAGACCGACACGCTGGCCAGCACCGCGACCGGCACCGGCGATCTGCTGACGGCGGCGGGAACGCCCACGGACAACCCGGCCCGGCAGGTCTCCGATAGCTCCGGGGCGTCGGTGCAGATCCCGCCGGGCGCGGTCAGCCTCCAGATCGTGGCGATCGACGGCGTCGCGGTCAGCGGGCCGGTGACGATCCATCCGGGCGACAACGTCACCTACCGGTCCACCTACGACCTGACCTCGGGCGACTTCGCGGCGTTGCATCTGGCCGGCTACCTGCCGCTACCCGCCTTCACCATCGGCGACCCGCTGGCCGACGGCAGCAACGCCGCCTTCGCGCCGGACAGTTCCGGCGCGTATCCCTCGCCGGGCGGCTACCGTCTGGTCAGCGCACCGTCCGGGGTCGCCATCCAGGGCGTCGGCGCCGATACCGTCGCGAACGGGCTCACCTTCGATCTCGGGGCGCATGACGATCCCTCGAACACCCCCGGGCAATCGGTCGCGATCGACTTCACCCTTCGCGCCACGTCCCGCCCGGCTGCGGACCAGCTGCTGCTGACCACGCAGGCGCAGAGCACCTACAGCAACTCGTTGCAGGCGGTCACCGCCCAGTCCGCCGTCAAGCAGATCACGCTCTCCGAGCCGAACCTGGTGCTCAAGACCGGCATCGTCTCCCTGGTGGATGACGGCGGCGCGGCGAAATCCGTTCCGTTCACGGTGGACGGCACGGGCGGCACGGCCGACCCGACCGGCACGTTCAACCCGGCCGACACAACGGGAAGTCCCTTCCCGGGCGCGATCCCCACCGGCATCGGCGCGCTCGAGAACCTGAACGTCGCCGGAGCGGACGGCGCCGACACCGCGCGCGTCGTGGTCGCGGTGCAGAACACCGGCACCGGTCCCGCCGGCGCATTCGACGTCACGCTGAACGGCACGCTGCCGGCCGGTATCACCACCTCCGCCATCGTGAACCTGCGGATCACGCGCGGCGACGGGACCGCGCTGAGCTTCACCCGGCCCGACGGCAGCGCCGCCACCGCCGCCGACTTCTTCACGCCGGGCGGCATCCTGGTGCAAGGCGCGGGCGGCAGCGCCACGCCCGCGCTGTTCGCGACCGGCGACGCCGCGCATCGGGACGTGCTGTTCGTCACCTACGACCTGGCGCTCCCTGCGCAGCAAGGAGCGGGGGCGACGCTCGTTGACGCGGCTTCCGTCGTCAACTTTGCCTCCCGCGCGGGCGGCGTCGCCGCCGGAGATGGTTTCGTCTCCGGCGGCGCGCCGGTCGGCGGAACGGCCGCCAGCATCGCGGACACGGCCACGATCGCCACCACCTCCCCGGCGCTCGCGAAGAGCATCGGCGCGTCCGACGTGCCGGCCGAGGACAACCGGGACGCCGCCTTCCCGTCCCGGACGGTGGTGATCGGCGAAACCCGGCCAGTCACCATCCTGGTCACCTTGCCCGAGGGAACGCTGACGAACGGCGCCGGGGACGTGAGGGTGACCGAGGCGTTGCCCAGCGGCGAGACCTTCGCGGGGCTCGTGTCGGTCACGCCCGGCTCGGGCGTTTCGCTGTCGCCGCCGGGCACCGTCGCGACCGTCTCCGGCAGCACCATCACGTTCGATCTTGGCCCCTCCGTCGTCAACGCCAATGCCGACGGCTCGGGCACGGTCGCCATCACCTACGACGCGCTGTTCCCGAACGGCGCCGGCGTCAACGGCAGCGTGCTGACCAGCACGGCGAACCTCGTCTATGGCGGCGCCGCCGTGCCGCCGGCGACGGTCGCGGTGGTCGAGCACGATCCGGCCGTCACGGAGACGATCACCGACGACAGCGGCGGCGCGCTGTATTCGGGCCGGGTCGTGACCTACACGATGACCGTCCGCAACACGGGCGTCGTGGACGCGAACGCGCTGAGCGCGAACGCGCTGATCCCGACCGGCCTCGCCTATGTCGCCGGATCGCTCGCCCCGGTCTCGGGCGGCACCAATCCGGCCGTGAACGACGGCAACCCCGCCGATCTCACCATCGGGCTGGACCAGCTCGCCCCGGGCGAGACGGCCATCTTCCGGTTTCAGGCCACGGTCGCGCCGAACCTCGCCGCCGGCACGCAACTCTCGGTTCGCTCCACCACGGCCGAGAGCAGTTACCATTCCATTCCCGCGAGCGTCGGGCCGGGCCGCGCCTATACGCTGTCGGCGACCGACACCCGCGCCGTGGGCGGCTTCACCTCCACGCTCCGCATCGTCGGCGAGGCGAACGGCACGGCGGGCGGCGCGCCCTCGCAGACGACCCCGGTCTCCTCGGCCAATGTCACGGCCGGGGACATCGTGCGGCTGCATGCGGCCGCGAACGTCCCGGAGGGGTCGAACCCCGCCGTGGTGCTCGACTTCGCGCTTCCGGCCGGACTGACCTATGCCAATGACGGCACGACCACGATCGCGCTGGTCAGCCCCGGCGGGGACGTCGCCTCCTCCACGCTGGACCCGGCCGGGAACATGCCGGGCTTGCAGGTGGCCGGGACGGTCAACGCGGCCACCTATCAGCCGGGCTACATCGTTTCGGCCTCGGCCATCGACACGAGCGTGGCCGGGCATCTGCGGATCAATCTCGGCGCCCTGTCGAACAACGACAACTCGCCCCAGCCGAACGCCATCGTGCTGGAGTTCAACGGCATCGTGGGCAACGTCGCCGGCAACCACAACGGCACCGCGCTCGCGCAATCCCTGACCGTCCTCGGCGCGACATCGAACACGGTAACGGAGACGGTCAAGGAGCCGTCCGTCTCGATCACGAAGACGGTGACGGCGGTCGCTTCCGCCACGGGAATCGTGACCTACAAGGTGAAGCTCGCCAACACCGGCACCGCGACCGCGTACGGGATCGTGCTGAACGACCCGGAATCGAGCAACGAGAACCCGATCAGCGGCCTGTCCCAGTCCGGCGCGGGCAGCAACATCGCGGTCACTTCGGGCAACGGCACGTCGGCGCTGCAGGCGACGCTCGATCTGGCGGCGGGAGCGAGCGAGACCTTCACCTACCAGGTGCCGGTGACGAACCCCTCCCTGCCGGTCCCTAACGTGACCACGACCGACAACTACCGCGACCTGAAGACGCCGGCGGTGTCGCTTTCGGGCACGAGTTCGGGCGCGAGCGGCTCGGCGACGGGCGGACGCGACGGCGTGACCGCGCCCGCTTCGCTCAACACCTATAACGGCGCGGTTGCGTCCGGGCTGGGCACGGCGAGCGGCCAGGTCTGGCAGGCGCTCGGCGCGACGCCCGGCACCTACGACCCGCTCACCGACACCCCGCTCGGCGGCGTCCTCGTGACGGCGCGCACGGCCGGGCCGGACGGCGCCTTCGGCACCGGCGACGATCTGGTGCAGACGACGACCACCGCCGCCGACGGAACCTACGGCTTCGGCCTGCTGCCGAACGGCGCGTTCCGGATCACCCTGCCCGCGAGCGGCGCGTCCGGCCTGCCGGGCGCGGAAACCCTGATCTCGGACCCGTTCGGCTCGACCGGCACGCTTCCCGCGACGGCCAGCAGCGCCACCAACGGGACCGCCCAGCCCGGCGTCGATTTCGCGTTCGCACTGCCGGACACCGCGCCCGCACTCGGCAATCTCGCCAGCGGCACACGGACGTTAACTCCGGGAACCCCCATCGCCCTTTCCTCGACGGGCGCGGCGACCGTGGCCGACGCCGAGCTCGACCGGCTGGTGGCGGCGAACGAGGGCTACTCCTACGCGGGCGCGCAGCTCGTCGTGCAGCGCACCCTGAACGGCACGGCGGCCCCGAACGCGGCCGACAGTTTCGGCGGCGACGGCACGCTCCTGCTCGCGGGCGGCAGCGTGTCGCTGTCCGGGGTCACGGTCGGCACCTACACGCAGACCGGCGGGGTGCTGAGCCTCACCTTCAACGCCAGCGCCAGCGCGCCCACGGTCTCCGGGGTGCTGGACCACCTCACCTTCGCGACCGCGACCGCCAACAGCTTCAATCTCGGCCTGACCGTCGGGGCGACGCTTGCGGACGGCAACATTTCCGGCCAGCAAGGCACCGGCGGCGTCAAGACCAGCGCGCCGGCGCTGGCCGCCCTCGACCTCGCGCCCGCGACCGCGTCCGTGGCGGCGAGCTTCACGGAGCCGAACGACAGCGCGCCCGCCGCCGTCTCCGCCGCCGTGGACCCCGCGCTCACCCTCGCCGACAGCCTCGGCGCGGGCGCGACGCTGTCCCGCGCGACGGTCGCCATCACCGGCAATTTCGCGCCCGGCGAGGACCAGTTGGCGTTCAGTCCCGCCGCCGGCTCCGGAGACATCGCCGGCAGCTACGCGGGCGGGGTGCTCACCCTCACCTCCGCCTCGGGCGCGACGGCCGCCCAGTGGCAGGCGGCGCTGGAGGCGGTGCGCTACTACGACGGCAGCGACCGGCCCTCGACCGCGCCCCGCGCCGTCACCGTCAGCGTGACGGATCAAGCGAGCGGCCACGCGGTCTCCGCGACCGCCGTCACGCTCAGCGTCGCGGCGACGAACGACTCGCCGGTCCTGGACGTCGCCGTCCCGGTCGCGCTGCCGCCTGCGACCGAGGATGCGTCCGCCGCCCCGGCGGGCGCCGTCGGCACGCTCGTCGCCAGCATCGCTGGCACCGCCCTGAACGTGACGGACCCGGACGGAGCCAACACCCATGACGGCGCGGCGCTCGCCCTCGGCGGGATCGCCGTCGTCGGCGCGGACACGGCGCGCGGCAATTGGTGGTTCTCGACCGACGGCGGCGCGAGCTGGACCCAGTTCGCCGGAGCGGGGATCGCGACGCCGGTTTCGAGCGGCAACGCGCTGCATCTGCTGGGGGACGCGGGCACGCGGCTCTACTTCCAGCCCACCAGCGCGGACTTCAACGGCGCGCTGCCGAACGCCTTGCAGTTCCGCGCCTGGGACCAGTTCGACCCGGTCGCGAACGGGGGCGTTGCGGCGCTGCCAACCGATGCGGCCCTCGGCACCGGCATCAACACCGCCGCCTCGAGCTATTCCTCGGCCGTGCGCGTCCTGCCGCTCGCCGTGCGGCCGGTAAACGACGCGCCGTTGGCCTCGGGCAGCGCGACGCTCGCGCCGGGCACGGAGGACGCCGCGCCGCCGGGGGCGACGGTCGCCAGCCTGTTCGCCGCCGCCTTCTCCGACACGGCGGACCAGCAGGCCTCGCCCGGCAACCCGTCCGGCTCGGCCGCCAACACGCTGGCCGGCATCGCCGTCGTGGGCGATGCGACCCCGGCCGCCGAGGGCCTGTGGCGCTATTCCGTGGATGCCGGCGCGACCTGGACCGCGCTGCCGGCCGGGCTCTCGGACGCGAACGCGTTGCTGCTGTCGGCGGGCGCGCGGCTCGACTTCTTGCCCGCACCCGACTTCAACGGCGCGCCGCCGCCCCTCGCCGTGCGGCTGATCGACAGCTCGACCGATCTTCCCCTCCTCGGCGCCACGACCGGGGCCGATCTCGGCGCGACCATAGAGGCCATCCCGGGCGCGGACGTCTCCGGCACGCATCAGGGCGGGGCCAGCGCCGTCAGCGCCGCGACCGTCCCGCTCGCAACGAGCGTCGCCGCCGTGAACGACGCCCCCATCGCGACCGGCACGGCCGCGCTGCCGCCCGAGCCGCAGGACGCGGCGACGCCGACCAGCGCCACCATCGCCGCGCTGTTCGGGGCCGCGTTCTCGGACGGCGCCGACGCGCAGCGCAGCGCCCTCAACCCGACAGGCAGCGTCGCGGACCCGCTCGCCGGCATCGCCCTCGTCGGCAACCCGACGCCCGCCTCCCAAGGCGTCTGGCGCTACTCGACCGATGGCGGCGCGACCTACGCCGCGATCCCCACGGATCTCGCCGACGGCAACGCCCTGCTGCTGCCCGCCTCCGGCGTCCTGGAATTCGTTGCGGCACCGGGCTTCAACGGCGCGCCGCTGCCGCTGACCGCCCGGCTGGTCGACGGCTCGGCCGCTCCGCTGGCCCCATCGCTGACTGGCGCCGGGCTGGCGGCGGGCGGCGCCGCCGTATTGCACGCGGACGTGTCCGGCCCCCATCAGGGCGGAACGACCCCCGTCAGCGCCGGAACCGTGCCGCTCGCCATCGCCGTCGGCCCCGTGAACCACGCCCCGGTCGCGACCGGCGACGCGATCCTGCCGGCGACGACCGAGGATGCGTCGTCGCCGCCGGGCGACACCGTCGCCGCGCTGTTCGGGGCCAATTTCTCGGACGCGGCGGACCAGCTGCGCGGACCGGACAACCCGACCGGCTCGGTCGCCGGCACGCTCGCGGGCGTCGCCGTCACCGGCAACGCAACACCCGCGTCGGACGGCGCGTGGCGCTACTCGCTCGACAACGGCGCGACCTGGACCGCGCTGCCGTCCGGTCTCTCGGACACGAGCGCGACCTTGCTCTCCGCCTCGGCGCGACTGGATTTCCTGCCCGCACCCGACTTCAACGGCGCGCCGCCGCCGCTCGCCGCCCGGCTGATCGACACCTCCGCCGACGTGCCGCTCACCGGCACGACGACCGGCGCGGATCTGGGCGCGGCGGCGCGGGCGATCGCCGGGGTGGACGTATCCGGCGCGCATCAGGGCGGCTCGACCGCCGTCAGCGCCGCAACCGTCACGCTCACGACCGGGGTCGCGCCGGTGAACGACGCGCCCATCGCGAGCGGCGCGGCCACGCTCGCGCCCGTGCCGGAAGACACGGCCGCGCCGCCCGGCGCGACGGTCGCGTCGCTGCTCGGCCCAAGCTTCGGGGACGCGGCCGACCAGCAGCGCACGGACGCGAACCCGTCCGGCTCCGTTGCCGACGCCTTCGCCGGAGTGGCGATGACCGGCAACCTGGCGGCGCCAACACAGGGCGCCTGGCGCTACTCCGTGGATGGCGGCGCGACGTTCGCCGACGTGCCGCGAGGCGTGTCGGACAGCGCGGCCCTCGTGCTGCCGGTCTCGGCCCGGCTCGTGTTCGTCCCCGCCCCGGACTACAACGGCACGCCGGGCGGACTGGCCGCGCGGCTGATCGAGGGCAACTCCCTCGTCCCGGCCTCCGGGGTGGACGTCTCCGGCGGCAACCACGGCGGCAGCACGGCAGTCAGCGCCGACACGGTCCCGCTCAGCACCCGGATTCTGCCCGTCAACGACGCCCCGCTCGCGGCTGGCGCGGTCGATCTGCCCGAAGTCGCGGAAAACGCCGCGTCGCCGCCCGGCGACACGGTCGCGCATCTGTTCGGCCCCGCCCTCGGCGACGCCGCCGACGCCCAAGCCGGCCCGGGCAACCCGGATGGCAGCACGGCCAACGCCATCGCCGGCATCGCCATTACCGGCAACGCCGCCGACCCCATCCAGGGCGCGTGGCGCTACTCGCTCGACGACGGCGCGTCCTGGACCGCCCTGCCGCCCGGCCTCTCCGACGGCAACGCGCTCGTGCTGGGCGGCAACGCGCGCCTGCAATTCCTGCCCGCCTATAATTTCAGCGGCACGCCCGGCGGCCTCACGGCGCGGGTCATCGAGACCTCCTCGGACGTGCCCATATCCGGCGCGCTCACCGGCGCGTCGCTGGCCGGAGCGGCGCTGGCACGGCCGGGAGTGGACGTGTCCGGCGCGGCCGATGGCGGCCGCACCTCGATCAGCGCCGGCATGGTCGCGCTGGACACGCGCGTGGCCCCGGATTTTTCCCCGCTCGCGGGCGAGTCCGCCGCGCTGCCGCCGGTCGTGACCGGCGACCCCGCGCCGGGCATGACAGCGGCGGCGCTGTACCGCGCCAGCTTCTTCTCGCCGTCGGGCCAGACCTTGGCGGGTCTGGTGATCGTCGGCGACGCGGCGACGCCCGAACAAGGCGCGTTCCGCTACTCGCTCGATGGCGGCGCCACCTTCGCGCCGGTGCCCGTGGACGTGTCGGCCCAGCGCGGGCTGGTTCTCCCGGCCGGGGCGGTGCTGTCCTTCCTGCCCGCACCCGGCTTCACCGGCGCGCCCGGCGCGTTGACGGCCTATCTCGTCGGAACGTCGGGCGCGTTCCTGGCGCCGGGCTTGCACGGCGCGGACGTGGCCGGGCTCACGGCGGCGCGCGTCGTGGACCTCTCGGGCCTGATCGGCAGCCGGACCGCGCCCATCACCACCTCCCCCGTCCAGCTATACGCGGACATCCTTCCCCGCCCGCCCGTCGCCGCCGCGCCATCCGGCCTGCCGCAGCTCACCAGCAATCCGGACACGGACCGCAACCGGGACGTGGTCACGGCGCGGCGCTACGATCCGCTGTTCGCGACGGTCCCGGAACGGGCCGGATTCTCCTGGGACTGGCTGGAAGGGAGCGAGATCCGCCGCTTCATCGTCGCGGAGCAGCTCTCCATCGTCGATGTGCCGGAGACGCTGTTCCACCGCGCCGATCCCGACCGGCGGCTGGAGTACCGGGCGCAGCTGCCGGGCGGGCTGCCCCTGCCCGATTGGCTGCGCTTCGACCCGCGTACGCTCACGCTCGCCGGTACGCCGCCCATCGCCGCGCACGGCACGCTCGACGTGCAGATCGTGGCGCGGGACGAGGCCGGGCGGACCGCGACCGGCGACGTGCACCTACGCATCGGCCGGAACCCGGCGGAGCTGCTGGCGCTGCTGCGCACGGCGGAGCGGTCGCGACCGGCGGCCACGCCCGCGCCGGACCACCGCCCCGTCCGGGGCCAGCCCGCCCGTCCCGCCGTGCATCGGCCGCACGCGGTCGCGCCCCCGGCAGACGCGCCGCGACCGGCGCGGGCCGGATTCTCGGAGCAGCTGCGCGGCTTCAGCGCCGGGGCGCGGGCGCAGGCGCTGCTCGACCGGCTCGCCGCGCCGAACATTTCTCCATGACCCACATCCCACGCAAGGACTGCCGCCGGATGCCCCTCCCGATCTGCCGCGCCGCGTCCGGCGTGGCCGCGCTGCTCGCCGTCTCGGCCTGTTCGCTCCGCCCGGAACCGATCTCGCTCTCCGAGCACATCGCCCGGGCGCAAGCCGACCGGCAGGCGATCGATGCCCATTACGTGCCGTTCAACGGCGATCTCAGCCTGGCCGGGGCGCTCGCGCGCGGCATCAAGTACAACTACGACGCGCAGCTCGCGAAGTTGGAAACGACATTGCAGGAGCGGCAGCTCGATCTGGCGCTCGCGCAGATGCTGCCGCGCGTCGCGGCGGACGCCGGCTACACCGCCCGCAACAACTACAACGCCGCCGAGAGCGTGTCGGTGCTGACCGGCCAGCCGTCGCTGCAACCCTCGTATTCGGAGGAGAAGCAGCGCGGCACCGCCGACATCGTGTTCTCCTGGAACCTGCTGGATGTCGGGGTCAGCTACTTCCAGGCCAAGCAGCAGGGCTACCGCACGCTGATCGCCGTCGAGCGCCGGCGCAAGGTGCTGGACGGAATCGTGAAAAGCGTGACGGAGACCTACTGGCGGGCCGCCGCCGCGAACGCGCTGCTGCCGCAGCTCGATCCGATCCTGCATCACGCGGCCCGCATGCTGGAGGCGTCGCGCACCGCCAGCGAACGCAACCTGCAACCGCCGTTGCAGCTGCTCGACTACCAGCAGGCGCTCATCACGGTGCTCGGGGAACTGCGCCGGATGCGCAACAACCTCGCCTCCGCCCGCATCCAGCTCACGTCGCTGATCAACGTGCCGATGGACGCGCCGATCCGCCTGACCACCACGCCCGCCGAGATGCCGCAGAGCGCCGCCAATACCCGCGCGCTGGAAAACCTCGCCCTCGCATATCGCCCGGAATTGCGCATCGAGGCCTATCAGGAGCGGATCGACCGGCAGGACGTGTACAAGGAGATCCTGCGCATGATGCCGGGCGTCGGCATCCTCGCGGACGGCAATTACGATTCCAACAGGTACCTGTTCAACAACACCTGGGGCGAACTCGGGGTGCGGGCGACGTTCAACCTGGTCAACCTCATCAACGGTCCGCGCGCCATCGCCGCCGCGCGTACCGGGGTCGAGGTGGACCGCCTCCGCCGCCTCGCGCTGAGCGTCGCCCTGCTGACGCAGGTGAACCTCAGCTACCAGCAATACCTGGACGCGCTCGACGATCTGAAGACCGCCGAGCAGGTCGATGCCGTCGGCCAGCAGATGGAGCGGGTGACGCGCAACGCGAGCGCCGCCGGCGCGCAATCCGATTCGGACGCGGTCCGGCACCAGCTCACCTCACTCCTGGTCCGGCTGGAGCGGGACCGGGCGCTGGCCCGCGCGCAGACGGCGCTGGCGGAGATCTATTCCTCGGTGGGCGTGGACCTGGTGCCGCCGACGGCGGACCTGAACGACCTGCCGACCCTGACACGGCAGATCCAAGGCGCGATCGGCCCCTGGTCGGCCGGTAAGCTGCCATCCGGCAATCCGCTGAGTGCCGGGAGGACGTGATGCAACGCCGTCACACCGTCCTGATCGCCGCGTCCCTGCTCTGCGGCAGCGGCGCCCTCGCCTTTGCGGCGCCCGCACCCCCGTCGGACGAGCGCCCCTCGGTGCTGGCGCTCGCCCCGCCGCCGCGATCCGCCGTCCCGGACCCGGAGGCGGACGCGTTCAGCGGCATCAGCGTCCAGGTGGTGGCGAAGGTGAGCAGCCAGATCGGCGCGCCGATGGGCGGCCGGCTGATCCAGTTCCCGCTCAACGACGGCGATCACTTCAGCGCGGGCGACGTGCTGGCGCGGTTCCATTGCGAGCAGCAGGAGGCGCAGCTCGCCCGCGCCCGCAGCGAGTTGCAGAAGCGCCGCGGCATCCTGGACACCAACAAGCGGCTGCGTCAGCTCGGCACCTGGAGCCAGGTCGAATTCCAGACGGCGGCGGCGGAAGTCAGTACCGCGACCGCCGACGCGGACCTCGCTCGCATCAACGTCGAGGCCTGCACCGTCACGGCGCCGTTCAGCGGCCGAGTCGCGGGGGTCGAGGCGCACAATTTTCAGTTCGTCGTGCCCGGCGCGCCCTTGCTGGACATCCTGGACGATCGCGACCTGCAATTGGAGCTGGTCGTCCCCTCGCGCTGGCTGAGCTGGCTCGCGCCCGGCGCTCCGTTCACCGTGCATGTCGCGGAGACCGGGCTCGACTACCCGGCGCAGATCACCCGCACCTCCGGCCGCGTGGAGCCGGTCAGCCGCACGATCAAGGTGTACGGCGTCCTGCGCGGCCCCGCCGACCGGCTGCTGCCCGGAATGAGCGGGACGGCCGCGTTCCCGCCGCGATGACCGCGCCCGAGACGGCGTTGGCGGCGCGGCTGCAGCAGCAGTTGCTCCGCCTGTCCGCGCTGCAGGTGCTGCAGTCCCGGCTGCGGCGGGCGGACCTGGCCGAAATCCCGTTCATCGCCGTCAACGAAACCCATGCCGTGCTGCCGTTTCAGCAGGCGGCGCTTTGGATGGAGCGGGACGCCGAAATCCGGGCGGTATCGGGCGGCGTCGCGGCCGAGCCCGGCGCGCCCTATGTGCAGTGGCTCGGACGGGTATGCGGCGCGCTGCAAGGCAAGGCGCTCGGCCCGGTGGCAGGGGCCGACCTGCCCGATGCGCTGGCCCGCGACTGGGCGGAATGGCTGCCCGGTTGCGCGCTCTGGTGCCCGTTGCCGGACCCGCGCGGCGGCGCGCTGGGCGGTCTGCTGCTGGCGCGGGCCTATCCCTGGACAGAAGCCGATCTGGCGCTCGCGGATGCCGTCGGCGACGCGCTCGCGCAGGCGTTCCTGCTGTCGCGGCTGCCGCGCCGCCGCCCGCGCCAGCGCCGCTGGCGACGGCCGCTGCTCACCCTCGGGGCGCTGGCCCTGCTCGCCTGTACGCTCGTTCCCGTGCCCGAGACGGTGCTCGCGCCGGGAGAGATCGTGCCGGACGACCCGGCCCTGGTGCGCGCGCCTTTCGCGGGCGTGGTGGAGGCCGTCCGGGTGCGGCCGAACGCGACGGTGAAGGCGGGCGAGGTGGTCGCGACGCTCGACAGACGCCAGATCGCCACCGCCTTCGAGATCGCCCAGAGGACGCTGGACGCCACGCGCACGGAATACCGGCAAGCGGCGCAGGAAGCCGTCACCGACCCGCGCGCGCGCGGCCGGGCCGCCCTGCTCCAGAGCCGGATCGAGGAGCAGCAGGCGGACGCCGAGTATCAACGCACGCTGCTCGACCGCACGACCCTGCTCGCCCCGGCGGACGGCATCGCCGTGTTCAACGATCCGGTGGAGTGGGTCGGCAAGCCGGTCGAGACCGGCGAGCGGATCATGCTGGTGTCGCCGCCCCGGTCCGGCGTGCTGGAGGCGGAGGTGCCGGCCAGCGGCATGATCGCGCTCAAGCCCGGCGCGGAGGCGCTGTTCTTCGACAATCTGCACCCGGACCATCCGGCGCGCGGCCGGATCGAATACGCGGCCTACGCCGCCGCCATGACGCCCGAGGGCGTGCTGGCCTATGCCGTGCGGGTCCGCCTCGACAACGGAGAGGCGGCGCGGCTGGGCCTGCGCGGAACCGCGAAGCTCTACGGCCCGGCGCGGCCGCTGCTGCTCTGGGCGCTGCGCCGCCCGATCGCCGCCGTGCGGCAGTGGACCGCGTTCTGACCGCCATGCTGCCGCCGCTGCGCGAGGATGTCGCGGTCTTTCCCGGTCCCGCCGCTCCGGACGGAGCGCCGAGCTGGACGCTGTACGACCCGGCCCGGCATCGCTACCTCCGCATCGGCTGGCTGGAGTTCGAGGCGCTGTCCCGCTGGGCGCTGGGCCGGGCGGAGGCGGTCGTGGAGGCGATCCAGGCGGCGACGCCCTTGCGCCCGACGCTCGCGGATTTGGGCGCGATCGCAGGCTTCGCCGCGCGGGCCGGACTGCTGCGGGACGCGTCGCCGGACGGCACAAGGCGGATGCTGGAGGAGGTCCGGGCGCGGCGGATGAGCGCCGGGAGATGGCTGCTCCACCACTATCTCTTCCTCCGCCTCAGGCTCGTGGACCCGGACCGCGCCCTGGCCTGGCTGTCGCCCCGGCTGCGGTTCCTCATGACACGGGGCTTCGCGGCGGCGGTCGCCGCGACGGCCGTGCTCGGCTTCGCGCTGATCGCGCGGCAGTGGGACGCGTACGTCCACAGCCTGGTGCAGCTGTTCACCCTGGAAGGCGCGGCGACAATCGGCCTCGCCCTAGCCGCCAGCAAGATGGCGCATGAGTTGGGCCACGGCCTCATGGCGAAGCGGTTCGGGTGCCGGGTGCCCGCGATGGGCGTCGCCTTCATCGTGCTCTGGCCCGTATTGTGGACCGACACGACCGACGCCTGGCGGCTGCGCGGGCGAAGGGCGCGGCTGCTGATCGACTGCGCCGGCATGGGCGCGGAGATCACCCTCGCCGCCGCCGCTTCGGTGCTCTGGAGCGTGCTGCCGGACGGAGCCTGGCGGAGCGCCGCCTTCGTGCTCAGCAGCGCGACCTGGGTCACGACCCTGCTCGTGAACCTGAATCCGCTGATGCGGTTCGACGGCTACTACATCCTGTCGGACGTGCTCGGGGTTCCGAACCTGCAGGAGCGCGGCTTCGCGCTCGCGCGCTGGCGGCTCCGCGAGGCCTTGTTTGCGCCGGACGCGCCGCCTCCGGAACGGCTGCATCCGCGCCTGCACGCGGCCTTGCTCGCCTACGCCTACGCCACCTGGGTGTACCGCTTCTTCCTTTTTCTCGGCATCGCCCTGCTGGTCTATCATCTCTCGTTCAAGCTGCTCGGCATCGCGCTCGGCGCGGTCGAAATCTGGTTCTTCGTCCTGCGCCCGATCGTCGCGGAGCTGCTCGTCTGGGCGCGCACGGCGCGGCGGCTGAACCGGCGCACCGGCCTGACGCTCGCTGGCGGATTGCTGCTGCTCGCGGCCGGCTTAGCGCCGTGGGATGGGCATGTCGATGCGCCCGCGCTGCTGCGGGCCGACCGGCAGGCGACGCTCTACGCGGCGGAACCCGGCCGGCTCGCGATCATGTCCGCGACCGGCCGGCGGGTCGAGGCGGGAGAGGTGCTGTTCGCGCTCGACTCCGCCGACATCGACCACCGCCGCCGGGTGGCCGCCGCCCAGCTTGCGGGATTACGGGCGCGGCTCGTCAACCAGGCGTTCGATCCGGAGCGCGCGCGAGGCCGAGCGCGCCGCCGCCGCCCTCGCGCACGCCGAAGCCGAGGCCGACAATCTCGTGGTGCGCGCGCCGTTCGCCGGAACATTGCTCGACGTGCCCCGGCAGCTCCGGGCCGGGCTTGCGGTGCCGCGCCGGGAGACGCTGGGCGTGCTGATCGACCCCGCGACGCCGCTCGTGGAAGCCTATGTCGGCGAGGCCGATCTGGGTCGCCTGCACGTGGGAGCGCGGGCGCGGTTCCTGCCCGAGACGGGCGAGGCTCCCATCGCGCTCCGGATTGAGGACATCGCCGTCGCCTCCTCGCAGGTGCTGGACGCCCCGGAACTGGCGTCGGCCAACGGCGGCGCGGTTCCCGTGCGTCGGGACCACGCCGGCCGCCTGGTTCCCGACGGCGCGTTCTACCGCGTGCTCCTGCGCCCGGACGCCCCGTCCGCGATCCGCGCGCGCATGCCGGGACGCATCGCGATGGAGGCCGACCGCGTGAGCCCGGCCGCGCAGCTCCTGCATCGGGCAATGGCGGTGGTACTGCGGGAAGCGGCTCTTTGACGCGGAGGGCGGTCAGGCCGCGCCGAGAGGGGTCCGTCTGCAAAGGAGCAGGACCGTATCGGTACGGTCGGGATCCGGGAACCCGTCACGCCAGTCCAGCTTTCGTTGAAGGAGCAGCGCAAGCGGCATGAGCACCCGGTCGTACCACCACATCGCTCGCACCGGCTGGTTCCGGAGAAACCACATTCCGGCCGCGACCAGGCGCGGGCTGCGAGGCTTCATCCCGAACGTGGCACTCCTCTGGACCGAAAAACCCGCTTGCGTCAGCGCGCCCGTCAGAAGGGACGGCTCGTAGCGGCGGCAATGGCCGACGATCTCATCGAAAGCGGTCCACGAACAGGGGTGCAACGGCACGGAGAGCAGAAGCATCCCGCCCGGCCGCGCGACGCGGGCGAGTTCCGCGAACGCCGCCCGGTCGTCCTCCACATGCTCGACCACGTCGCAGGCGCAGATCAGGTCGAAGCGCGCGTCCGCGAATGGCAGCGCCGTGATCGTGCCGAGCGCGGCGCGCGCGTTCTCAGCGCGAAGCCGCGCCAGGGCAGACAGGCTGACGTCCAGGAACTGAGTGTCCGCGAGGGGAAGGCGCGGCCGCAGGCCAGGTGCGATTTCGAGCCGGTCGCGTGCGTCTCGCGCAAGCACCTTCACCAGATCCCAGGTGTTGAACCGCGCGGGATCGAGCAGCCGCGCTCCGGACCAGAGGCCGTCGTAGAAGCGCCGGTTGCGGGCGAGAGCGGTGTCGCGCATCTGTCCAGTATCGGGCGTTCTCGAAGGAGCGTCAGCCCGCCTCCCGGTACCTGCATGCCCCTTCACTTGCCCTTCGCATCGCCCTGGCCCCGGACAACGGTCTCGCGGGCCTCGGCAAGATCCTCGGCGGTGGCCGCGCCCCGCGCCGGCCGCGCGGCCGTGTTTGGCGTCAGGCACAAATCGGCGAGCAGCGGCTTATGGTCCGAACCGAAGGCGGGCAGCACCCGCAGCGCGGCCAGGGTGAACTCGGGTCCGGGCAGGATTTGGTCGAGCGGCCACTTGAGCAGCAGATGCTCCGCGTTCCAGGTGATATAAATTCCCCGGCCGATGCGCGGGTCGCCGAACCCGCCGATGCGCTCGGTCCGATGAATCGCCCGCTCCCACGGCACCGCGTTCATGTCGCCGAGCGTGACATGCGGCGTCGCGTCGTCATGCGCGGCGAGCGCGGTCGCCATCAGTTGCGCGTCGCGCTCGGCGGTGCTCTGGCCGATCTGCGGCGGACGCGGATGGATGGCGTAGAGCCGTACCAGGCCTCCGGCCGCCAACGTCACGGAAGCGAAGACCGACGGGTTGCGCGACTGCGTGAGATAGTGGACCTGCGCGTCCTCCAGCTTCAGCTTGGAAAAGAGATGGACGCCGAAATAGTTGTTCTGCGCCTTGGCGACCCCGAAGGGCATCATCGCGCCGAGCGGCGCCAATTCCCTCTCCCACCACACGTCGGTTTCCTGGAACCACGCGATGTCGGGGTCGGCCTCCCGCACCATCTCCAGCAGACGGTGGTCATGGCGGTTGGTCATCTGCACGTTGGCTTCGAGCACGCGCAGCCGTTCTCCCGCCGGGCACGCGCCAGAAGGGACGGGGGGCGCGGGCCAGGACACCACGAGAGGCGCGAGATAGGGCGCGAGCAGGCTGAGATTCCAGGCGCAGGCCACCACCAGCAGACCGGCCGCGCCCCAGTTCAGCCAGGTCCGAGACGGCAAGGCCACCAGTAGCACGGCGACGATCGCCATCGCGGCCAGGAACTCTATCCTCGGAAAGTCGAGGTATCGGATCCACCAGGTGTCGGTGCGCAGATACGGAAGCCAGGTGACGACCAGGCCAGCCAGGGCGAGCACAAGCAGAAGCCACCGCGCGCCCAAGAGAATGAACCCCAGCCAGTCGGGTCCGCTGTTCCGGGGAGACATCGTCACGAATGCGCCGTCGCGGCCTTGATGACGCTCATGGTGCCGTCCGCCCCCGTGTCCCGCATGCGAACGCGGCGGGTTGGGCGGGCGTTGCCGGCGTCCGTGATGACGCGTGCCGGATCGCGCGGCCCGGTCGCCGCGCCTTGAGCCGGACCCGCCGCGAGGCTATCCCGCTGCGATGACGGACAAACCCCGCCGCCTGCGCAGACTAGCGGCGACGCAATTCGATCGCGGCCCGGCCGCGCCCGCCGGGCTGATCCCGGTCGGCTTCGGCGCGGGCGAGGGAAACGTCGTTCCCACGCTGCGCGCGGTCCGCCGCTCCGTGCTGCTGGTGATCTGGACCTTGTTCGCCGCCCTCGTGCAGTCCGGTCTGCTGCTTTTGCCCGGACGCGCCAAGATCGTCTTCGCTCGCGTATTCTGGATCGTGTTCACGCGTGTTCTCGGCGTCCGGGTCCGCGTGATCGGCGCGCCCGCCTACCTGATGGACCGCCGGCCGGTCGTGTTCGCCTCCGGTCACTCCTCATGGATCGACATCGCCGTGCTCGGCGGCGTCCTCGAAACGGCGTTCATCTCCAAGGCCGATGTCGCGAAGTGGCCGCTGGTCAGCACCGTCGCCCGGCTCGGGCGCACCGTGTACGTCAGCCGCCACCGTAGCAGCACCGGACGCGAGCTGACCGAAATCAGCGAACGTCTGGCCGAAGGCGGCAATCTCGTCCTGTTCCCGGAGGGCACGACATCGGACGGCTCGCGCGTGCTGCCGTTCCGCTCGTCGTTCTTCGCAGTCGCGGACGCCGGTAGCCGGGTCGTCGTCCAGCCGGTGTCGGTCGTGTATGACCGGATCGAGGGCCTGCCGACCGGCCGGAGCAGCCGTCCCCTGATCGCGTGGTACGGCGGCATGAACATCGCGCCGCATTACTGGCTGGCCGCAAGGCGCGGCCGCGTGCGCGCGACCGTGCTGTTGCACGCTCCGCTCGATCCCGCCGCCTTTCCGAGCCGCAAGGCTCTGGCGCGGGCGAGTTGGACCGCCGTCGCGGCCGGATCCGCGCTGCTGCGGCAGAACCGCACGCCGCCGCCAGAAACCGTTGCCTCGTTGTCACACGCAACAAGTTGACAGAGCGCCCGGTCGTCCTGGCAGAATGCCTCCCGTCACGGCGCTCGAACACAGGAGCCGCATGCACGGCGACACGGCTTGACCCGTCCGGCAAGGCTTGACCCATCCCGCCGGATGGCCATTCCTCCCGCTCCCCGAGCCGGGACGATCCGGCCGGCGAGAGCGGAGTTCGCCCGGTGACTGCAACCAATCCGGCCCCGAAGCGCCTGCACGTCATCACCTGGGGCTGCCAGATGAACGTGTACGACAGCGGGCGGATGGCCGACGTGCTGGCGCCGCTCGGCTACGCCCCTTCGCCCTCGCCCGAGGGCGCGGACATGGTCATCCTCAACACCTGCCACATCCGCGAGAAGGCGGCCGAGAAGGTGTTTTCGGAACTCGGCCGGCTCCGGCTGCTGCAGAGAGAGCGGGAGGCGGCGGGCGGGCGCATGATCCTCGCCGTCGCGGGCTGCGTCGCGCAGGCGGAGGGCGCCGAGATCCTGGCGCGCGCGCCGTACGTGGACATCGTGCTCGGGCCGCAAGCCTATCACCGGCTGCCGCGGATGGTCGCAGAGGCCGCGCGGGCGGCGGGCGCCGTGCTCGCGACGGATTTCCCCGCCGAGAGCAAGTTCGACTTCCTGCCCGAGCAAGCGGCCAGCCAGGGCGTGACGGCGTTCCTGACCATCCAGGAAGGCTGCGATAAGTTCTGCGGCTTCTGCGTCGTGCCGTACACGCGCGGCGCCGAGACGAGCCGCCCGGCCGCCGCCATCCTCGCCGAAGCGCGCCGCCTCGTCGCTTGCGGGGCGCGCGAGATCACGTTGCTCGGCCAGAACGTCAACGCCTGGCACGGCGACGGTCCCGATGACGGGACGTGGGGTCTGGGACGGCTGGTCCGGGCCTTGGCGGAGGCGCCGGGGCTGCTCCGCATCCGCTACACAACCTCGCACCCGCGCGACATGGACGCGGATCTCATCGCCGCGCACGCCGACGTGCCGGCACTGATGCCGTTCCTGCATCTGCCCGTGCAGTCGGGGTCCGACCGGGTTCTCGCTTCCATGAACCGGCGGCACACGACGGCCGACTTCCGGCGCACCGTGGACGCGCTTCGACGGGCGAGGCCCGACATCGCGCTTTCGTCCGACTTCATCGTCGGCCACCCCGGCGAGACGACGGCGGATTTCGCGCACACGATGGCGCTGGTCCGTGATATCGGCTTCGCGCAGGCCTTCAGCTTCAAATATTCGCCCCGTCCCGGCACGCCCGCCGCCGCCGCGCCCGCGCAGGTGCCAGAGGCCGAGAAGGACGCGCGGCTCCAGGAATTGCAGGCTCTCCTGCGCGAGCAGCAGGCGGCGTTCAACGGGCGGGCGCAAGGCTCGACCTTGCCGGTGCTGATCACGGGGCCGGGCCGGCGACCGGGCCAGATCGCCGGACGCTCGCCCTACCTCCAGCCGGTCCACCTGCCCGGTCCCGCAACGCTGATCGGCACGGAGGCCCCCGTGTTTATCGCCGCCGGAAACCCCAATTCCCTCACGGGAATACTCGCCGCCACTCGCACCAGGGAGCTCGCCTGCGCTTGACACATCTCGCCGCTGCACCGGCTTTCGCCTCCAGCCCTCGCCCGGCCCAGTCCGGCCACCAGTCCGGGCACCGGGCCATCACCCTCACCTTCGGGGACAACACGCTGCTTCCGCTCCTGCTGGGAGACCACGACCGGCACATCGTCCGGATCGAGCAGGCGCTCGGCGTGCGTGTGTCCTGCCGGGGCAACCGCCTCGCAATTTCCGGCGATCCGGCGCGGGTCGAGGTGGCGCAGGCGATGCTGAAGGATCTCTGGCGCAAGCTCGAAGGCGGCGAGCATATCGGCCGGTCCGAGGTCGAGGCGGCGATCCGCCTGCACGAAGCGGCCGACGCCGACCCGCGCCTGCCCTTGTCCGATCTGCCCGCGATCCGCACCCGGCGCGGCGCTGTCGCCCCGCGCAGCCCGGGACAGGCGGCCTATATCGAAGCTCTGGCCTCGCAGGAGATGGTGTTCGGCATCGGCCCGGCGGGCACCGGCAAGACCTATCTCGCGGTCGCCCAGGGGGTCGCGCTACTGCAGGCCGGCCGGGTGGATCGCATCGTCCTCTCGCGGCCGGCGGTCGAGGCGGGAGAGCGGCTCGGCTTCCTGCCCGGCGATATGAAGGAGAAGGTCGATCCCTATCTCCGCCCGCTCTACGACGCGCTCAACGACATGATGCCGGGCGACCAGGTGATCCGCCGCCTCGGCAATGGCGAGATCGAGGTCGCGCCGCTCGCCTTCATGCGCGGCCGGACGCTCGCCCACTCATTCGTGATCCTGGACGAAGCGCAGAACACGACGCCGGTGCAGATGAAGATGTTCCTCACCCGCATGGGCGAGGGCACCCGCATGGTCGTGACCGGCGATCTGAGCCAGGTGGACCTGCCGCCGGGCACGAAATCGGGGCTCAGGGACGCTCTGGAGACGCTGGAAGGGCTGCCTGGGATCGGCGTCGTCCGCTTCGATCAGCGGGACGTGGTGCGACATCCGCTTGTCGCGGCGATTGTCGGCGCTTACGAACAGCGCGCGGCGGCGGAGGGGGAGAAGCGCCGCGAGGCAAGACGGCAGGACCAGGGGCCGGCGACCGAAGCGGCGGCTGCCGGCGGGAGGATCGGCGAATAGGGCGATGATACCCGGAGACAGTAGCGGCCCCGCGCAAGCGGGGATTCCAGTTCTGGTGACGGCGCGAGAGTGGCGGCGTTTCGTGCGCCGTCCGGAACGTCTTGCGTTTCGGGCCGCAACGGCGGCCGGCGCGACCGGCAGCATCGTGCTCGCCGACGACCGCACGGTGAAGCGCCTCAACGCGCGCCATCGCGGCCGCAACAAGCCAACCAACGTGCTCACCTTCGAGCCGCCCTCGCCCAGAGTGCCGGGGGAGATTATCCTGGCGCTCGGCACGATCCGGCGCGAGGCGGTGATCGCGCGCCGCCGCCCAGGGCATCATCTCGCGCATCTCGTGGTGCATGGCGCGCTGCATCTGCTGGGGCATGACCATCACCACCCCGGCGATGCTCGCCGCATGGAGATGGCCGAGGCGCGCATCCTGCACCGCCTGCGCGTGCCCAACCCTTGGAGGCGGGCATGAGCGGGCCGGGACGGCTCTCGACGGCCGGCAAGCTGCGGGCGCTATTCGGCCGGCGCGCGGCAGAGCACAGCGTTCGCGAGTCGATTGCGGAACTGGTGCAGGAAGCCGCCGACGCGGATGGCGGCGCCGAAGCGCCGGAAGACGCGGGCACGCCGCCGGAACTCGACCGCCAGGAACGCGCGCTGATTGCGAACGTACTGCATTTGCGCGAGACCTCGGCGGACGACGTCATGGTGCCGCGCGCCGACATCGTCGCCATGCGGCTCGACGTCACGTACGAGCAGGCGATCGCGCAAATCCGGGAGGAGGGCCATTCCCGCCTGCCGGTCTATCGCGAGCAGCTCGACGAGATCGTCGGGATGGTGCACATCAAGGACGTGTTCGGCTACGCGGGCAAGCCGGAGGCGTTCGCGCTCGAGAAGCTGCTGCGGCGGCCGCTGATGGTCGCGCCGCAGATCCCGGTGCTCGATCTGCTGCTGCAGATGCGACAGTCGCGCATGCACCTGGCGCTGGTCGTCGATGAATACGGCGGCATCGACGGTCTGCTGACGATCGAGGATCTGGTGGAGACGATCGTCGGCGACATTTCGGACGAGCACGATGAGGTGGTCGGACCCATGGTGACCGAGCGGCCCGACGGCTCGCTCGACGTCAACGCGCGCCTGCCCGTCGAGGCTTTCGAGGAGCGGCTCGGCCCGGTGCTGACCGAGCATGAACGCGAGTCGGACATCGACACGGTCGGCGGCCTCGTCTTCCGTCTGGCGGGCCGGGTCCCGGCACGGGGCGAGGTCGTCAGCCACGCCTCGGGCCTGGAGTTCCGCGTGCTGGACGCCGACCCGCGCCGCATCCGCCGCGTGCGGGTCCGCCGGACGTCGACGGCGCAACCCGGCCCGTCCACAGCCGAAGCGGCCGACTGACGCGCCTCAGTCGGCACCGAACCCGTAGAGCGCGGCCGGATTCTGACGGAGAATGCGGTCGCGGGTCGCCTCGTCCGGCATCCACGCCGCGATCACCTCCGGGTCGGGCTCGGCATGCGGCCAGTTGCTGCCCCAGACGCAGCGATCGGGCGCGCGCGCGATGGTCCGCCGCACGGTCGGCACCACCCCGAGCGGCATCGGCGCATCCGCATCGAGTTCCCGATCCGGCCCGGAGAGCTTGATCCACACCCGCCCGGTCTCCAGCAGCCGGGAGACGGTGGCGCAAACGATGCTGTCGGGGCTCAGCCGCGCGTAGCCGGAACGGCTGGTATCGATCACGACCGTGCAAGCCAGGCGGCGCAGCCAAACCTCCCGTTCGGGCAAGGTCAGCGCATCGCACGCGAGATCGATATGCCATCCATGCTCCGCCATGCGGCCGGCGAGGCGCGCGCAGACATGCGGCGCGGCGGGCGATTCCGCGGGCACGATGCATCGGGCTCCGGCGACGCCCTGCGCGCTCAGCAGGTCGAGGTCGCGATCGGACACCGTATCGGACAGCATGGCGACCCCGCGCGCCGCCGGACCGAGCGCGGCCAGCGCGGCGAGCAGGCAGGCATTGTCCGTGCCGCAGGATTCAGGCTGCACGATGACCGCGCGCGAGAACCCCGTCCGCGACATGGCCTCGCGGCAATCCGCCGCCGATGCGCGCACCGGGCCGCGCCCGGCAGCGGCGGCGCATCCCGGCCCGTAGACCTGCATGTATGTATCAGTTGCGCCTTTCGGCAAACCGTCGCGCATGTCCGGCCCCTGACGCGGAAGCACTGACGATAATGCTCCGGATTACGGGAACTTCAACGGCCATCCACTAACGCCAAATCATGACCTTTGCGTGACGTAAATCGGCGTTCAGCCAGGCGGCTTCAGCATCGGGCCGAGCGGGCGCCCGCCAAATAGATGCACATGAAAATGGGCGACCTCCTGGCCGGCATGGCGTCCCATGTTGGCCAGCACGCGGTAGCCGGTGTCTTCCAGGCCGAGCATGCGCGCGGCATGCCCAAGCGCGCGAACGAAGCCCGCGATCTCCGCCTCGCTGGCCTGGGCACTGAAATCCGCAAACGAACAATACGGTCCCTTGGGTATGACCAGCACATGAATGGGCGCCTGCGGGGCGATGTCGTGGAACGCGAGCGCCCACTCGTTCTCATACACGGTGCGGTTGGGAATCTCGCGACGCAGGATGCGGGCGAAGATGTTGCTGTCGTCGTAGGGCGGCAGCCCGGTCACGGCCATCGCGGCGCTCCTTCGTTGCGGGCGTCAGGGAATCTTGGTCGTGCTCAGGCCGAGCGCGCGCGGCAGCAGCTTCGCGCGGGACGCCTTTTCGGCAATGCCGCTCACGCCTTCGCGCCGCTTCAATTCCGCCCACACCTCTTCGGGCCTGACGCCCGCATCCACCCACAACACGATCAGATGATACAATACATCCGCGCTCTCGCCGACGAGCGCGTCCCGCCGGCCGGCGATCGCCTCGATCAGGCACTCGACGGCCTCCTCGCCGAATTTCTGTGCGACCTTGTCCGTGCCGCGAGCGAGCAGCCGGGCCGAGTGGCTCACAGCCGGATCGGCGTCGCGCCGCAGCAGGACCACTTCGGCCAGCCGGTCGAGCACCGTCGCATCCACTCCGGGCATGCCCGGCGTCAGCACGCCCGCGCGGTCGGCCTTGCGCGCGCCCGCCTTGGCCCGCTTGGCGAGATTCAGGGCGTTGATCTTCTCGGGCCGCTTCTTCTTCGTGGCCTTCGCCTTCGTGGCCTTCGCCATCAGCCGCTCACGCCGCCTGCCGGGGCAGGCGGACGGGCAGCCCGGCCGCCGCCAGCGCCTGCTTCACGTCGCGCACCGCAAAAGTGCCGAAATGGAACACGCTCGCGGCCAGCAACCCGGTCGCGCCGGCCTCGGCGCCCTCCGCGAAATGCGCGAGCCTGCCGACGCCACCCGACGCGATCACCGGCACGCGGACGGACGCGCAAACGGCCCGCAGCAGGTCGAGGTCGAAGCCCGCTCCCGTGCCGTCGCGGTCCATGCTCGTCAGCAGGATCTCGCCCGCGCCGAGTGCGGCCGCCTGCCGGCACCACGTCACCGCGTCGATCCCGGTGTCGACGCGCCCGCCATGCGTGAACACGTCCCACCGCCCCGGCGCGACCCGCTTCGCGTCCACGGCCACGACCACGCACTGGCTGCCGAATTTCCGGGCCGCTTCCCGCACCACATCCGGCCGGGCGATCGCCGCCGAGTTGATGCTGCACTTGTCGGCCCCAGCCAGCAGCAGCCGGCGCATGTCCTCTGGGCCACGAATGCCGCCGCCGACCGTCAGCGGCAGGAACACGCGCGCGGCGGTGCGGGCGACGACGTCCAGGATGGTGTCGCGGTTCTCCTGGCTCGCGGTGATATCGAGGAAGCACAGTTCGTCGGCCCCCGCGAGGTCATAGACCTGCGCCTGCTCCACCGGATCGCCCGCATCGCGCAGCGACACGAAGTTGACGCCCTTGACGACCCGTCCGTCCTTCACGTCGAGGCAGGGAATGACCCGCAGTTTCAGCAATCCGACCCTCCAACGCCCGCCTCAGCCCGCAGGGCCGCAACCGCTGCAAGTAGCGACGGGTGGGGTGCGCCGCAAGCACGACGATGCGCTCCACGCGTCCCGAAGCGTGCCAACGCGTCGCGCGGGTCGCGAGCACGTCGCGGAAGCCCAGGCGGGTGGATTCGCATTCACCGCCGGCGATGGAAATGGCGAGCGCGGCCCTGATCGCTCGGTAGCCGCTACCCGCGAGCCTCGACCTTGACTTCTGCCGTCATCGCGAGGAGCCCTGCCGACGAAGCGATCCGGGGCGAGTCGCGCTCCGCCGCGCGCCTGGATCGCCACGCCGCCGAGTGGCGGCTCGCGATAACGAATCCCGTTGCGGCGAGTCAGCAACCATGCTCGCTGGTATCGGATCCTCGGGCAGCGCCCCTCCAGAACGTGTGTCCGAACGTCGGCGATCCGGCTCATCGTCTCTCCCCCGAGGGGCGGTCAGGCGGCAAGCAAGGCGAGCGCCTCGGCCGGGTCCACCCGCCCGTCGTACAACGCTCGCCCGACGATCACGCCCTCGATGCCTCGCCCTGCTTCCGTCACGGACGCGCGCTTCACGGCCGCGAGGTCGGCCAGGCTGCCGATGCCGCCGCTCGCGATCACCGGCGTGCGCAGCCGGGCGGCCAATGCGCTCGTCTGCTCGACGTTGACGCCGCTCAGCATCCCATCCCGGGCGATGTCCGTGTAGACGATCGCGGCCGCGCCCGCGTCCTCGAACCGGCGCGCCAGATCGAGGGCGGCGATGTCGGAGGTCTCGGCCCAGCCTTCCGTCGCCACGCGCCCGTCCCGCGCGTCGATCCCGAGCACGATCCGGCCCGGATGCGCGCGGCAGGCCGCACGCACGAGGTCCGGGTTCTTGACGGCGGCGCTGCCGAGGATGACGCGCCGAACCCCCGTCTCCAGCCAGGCCTCGATCCCGGCGCGGTCGCGCAGACCGCCGCCGAGCTGCACGGGGATCGTGATGGCGCCCAGGATCGCCCGCACGGCGTCGCCATTGCGCGAGCGGCCGTCGAACGCGCCGTTGAGATCGACGACATGCAGCCACTGGCAGCCGGCATCCTGCCATCTTCGCGCCTGTGCGCCCGGATCGTCCGAATAGACGGTCGCATCGCCCATCTCGCCCCGGCGCAGCCGCACGCACGCTCCGTCCTTCAGGTCGATCGCGGGATAGAGCGTGAGCGTCACTCGGCGTCCTGCTGCGGCGGCTTGCGCGGCCGGGAACGCAGCTGCTTGTAGTAGAAGAAGCCGCGCACCGTCTGGCCGGCGACGCGCGCATAGGCCGGATGCTCGCCCCAGCGGAGATAGCCGAGCAATTCGTAGAGCCGGATCGCCCAGGTCTGGGTCTCGCGCACGTCCAAATTCAGCACCTGGAAGCCGAGGGCGCGCGCGCCCTCCTCCAGCCGCTTGGTCATCAGGCGGGCGAGCCCGCGGCCGCGCGCATAGGGCGCGATGAAGGCGTGCATGACGCTGGCGGCGAAGGCCTGCGCCTCGTTGTTGCGCGGCGGCCGCACGAGTTGCGCGCAGCCGACGATGGTTCCGTCGAGCCGCGCCACGAACAGGTCGCGCTCGGGCACCAGCAGCACGCCCCTGAAATAGCTCTCGAGCGCGCGGCGGCCGGGCGGCTGCACCCAGCCGAAGCCGCCGCCCTCGATGATCGCCGCGTGCGCCGCCTCGCAGAGCGCGTGCAGATCGTCGTCGCCGAGGACGGTCATCACCTCGACCATCAGGGCGGCAGGGCGCCCCCCGAACGGGCCGGCGGCCGGGTTCGCGATGTTAGGTTGCTCGGGCATGAGGAGCTACGGTGTCCAGCGCAGAAAGTTTGACAGGATGCGGATGCCGACCTCCTGGCTCTTCTCGACGTGAAACTGCGTGCCTACCCGGCAGCCCGAGGCGACGATGGCGACGACCGGACCGCCATAATCCGTGGTGGCGACAATCTCGGCCGGCTCCCCCCCATTCAGGGCGTAGCTATGCACAAAATAGGCGTGGTCTCCCGGCTCCAGCCCGGCCGTGAGGGGGTGCCTGCCCGGCTCGAAGCGCAGTTCGTTCCAGCCCATCTGCGGCAGCCGCAGGCCGGGCGGGTCCATCGCCGCGATATCGCCCGCGACCCAGCCGAACCCCGGCGTCGCTTCATGCTCCAGACCGCGCTCGGCCATGAGCTGCATCCCGACGCAGATGCCGAAGAACGGCGTCCCGGCACCCGTCGCGCTTTCGATCGCGTCGCGCAGGCCGGAGATGGCGACGATTCCCCGCGCGCAATCGGCGAAGGCCCCCTGCCCCGGCAGCACGATCCGGTCGGCCCGCGCGACCCTGTCGGGATCGCTCGTCACCGCGACCTCGACGGGGATTGCGGCCCGCTCGCCAGCCAGCGTCAGCGCCCGCGCGGCGGAGGCAAGATTGCCGCTGCCGTAATCGACGACGGCGACCCTCACGGCGCGAAGGCCTCCACGAGATCGGGGCGGCGGTCGAGCAGCCGCGCCATCGCGCCCTCCTCGTCCCGCGCCGCCACCACCTGCGCGAGGGCGAAGCCGCGCCGCTCCAGCGACCAGCGGCGCAGGTCGTTGCCGAACAGCCCCTGCAGCACGGCGATCCCGATCGCGACCAGCGGCCGCGCGGCGGCGGGCGTGAACAGCAGGGCGATGATCGTGGCGGCCAGCAGCAGCAGCGCCACGATCCAGGCCCGGTGCGCCAGCACCCAGATCCAGCCGAAAAAGAACGCGCCCCAACTAAAGCCCTCAAGCACCAGCGCGGGTTGCGCGTTCCGCCGCAGATGCACGGTCCAGAACCTCACAGCGCGCCCTTGGTGGACGGCACGGCGTCGCCGGCGCGCGGATCAGGCTCGCTCGCCATCCGCAGCGCCCGCGCCGCCGATTTGAAGCAGGCCTCCGCGATATGGTGCGCGTTGCGCCCGGCCCGGCATGTCAGGTGGAGCGTGATCATGGCATTGGTCGCGAGCGCCCGGAAGAACTCCTCGAACAGTTCGGTGTCGATCTCGCCGATCTTGTCCCGCTCGAACGCGACGCTCCAGGCGAGGTAGCCGCGCCCGGAAATGTCGACCGCCGCCTCCGCCATCGCCTCGTCCATCGGCACGAGCGCCTGGCCGAACCGCCTGATGCCGCGCTTGTCGCCGATCGCCTGGGCGAAGGCCTGCCCGAGCACGATGCCGACATCCTCGACCGTGTGGTGGCAATCGACATGCAGGTCGCCCCTGGCCCGCGCCGTCAGATTGAACAGCCCGTGCCGGGCGAAGGAGGTCAGCATATGGTCGAAGAAGCCGATCCCCGTCGCGACATCCGCCGTGCCGGAGCCATCCAGCCCCAAGGTGAGCGCGATGTCGGTCTCGGAGGTGGTGCGGGTCAGGCTCGCGGTCCGGAGCATGGGAAGCGATTACCCCGAAACGCCGGCGCACGCCACCATGGCTGGAACCGCGCCGCTATGTCGCATCCGCCGCCACGCGAGGCCTGACCCGGCCCCGGTTCATCCAGGGAGCCGGGCTACCGCACGGGGTAGCGCCATCCGGCGGTGTCGGGCGCGCCTCCCCAAGTCTTGATGCGGTGCCGCGGCCGCAATCCGGTTCGGTGTTGCGGGACTTGCGGGCGCTGCTCCGCGCCCAGCCCGAAGTGGGTGGAAGCCGCCGTTGCCGCTTAGCGCGATAGCGGACATGCTGCCTCAGCATCGATCAGGACTGAGGTTCATGGGAGCGTGGCCTGGCGGAAGCGGCGAGATGGCCGCGCGCATCCGCGATCACAACTGGACCGCGACATACCTCGGCCCGATCGGGACGTGGGCCGACCGCCTGAAGCTCATGGTCGAGCAGGTCCTCGACAGCCCGCTCGTGTCGAGCCTCGTATGCGGACCCGAGCGCGTCTTGATCTACAACGACGCCGCCGCTCGGCTCTACGGGGACCGCCATCCCGACGCGCTCGGTCGGCCCGTGCCCGAGGCCTTTGTGGACAACTGGCCGGTCGTGGCCTCGTTCTACGAGCGCGTGTTCGCGGGCGAGAGCGTGCAGGTCGTCGCGCAGCATCTCGACGTCGGCGGCCGGGGCGATCGGGACGCCACGATCTTCGACGCTTACCTCACCCCCGTACGTGGACCGGACGGGGGCGTCGCTTACGCCCACATGATCGGATTCGAGGTCGGCGGAAGCCTGCGCGCCGCGGCGAAGCTGCGCGACAGCGAGGAGCGGTACCAAGCGCTCTTCGCCGCATCGCCGGTCCCGTTCATGGTCCTGGCCCCAAACCCGCCGGACTTCACCATCACCGCGGCGAACGATGCCTTCATGGCGGCTACCCTGACAACCCGAGAGGGTCTCATCGGACACAGGCTGTTCGACGTCTTCACCGACGATCCGACCCGGCCGGGCACTCACGGGTCGGAGACGCTGGCCGTCTCCCTGAGCCGGGTCCTGACATCGCGGCGACCGGACGCGATGCCGCGCACGCGATACGATATCGTGACCCCTGAAGGCGGCTTCGAGCCCCATTGGTGGCTGGCGATCAATGCGCCAATGCTGGACGCCACCGGCGAAGTCACCGCGATCATCCATCAGGCCAACCGGGTGACCGAGCTGCACCTCGCCGAGGAGGCGGAGCGGGAGAGCCGGGAACGCCAGGCGTTCCTGCTGAAGTTGAGCGATGCCTTGAGCGACATCGCCGATCCCGTCCAGGTTCAGCGCACCGCCATGCGCATGCTTGGCGAGCACCTCGTCGTCGAACGCGCCTTCTACTATCACGCGCAGCACAACGATGACCGGTGGGATCATCTGCTCGAAGCGGAGTATTCTCGCGCGCCGGAATCGGCCACCATTCTCGGGCGCTATCCTCAATCAGCCTCCGGCCGGACACTGCTGATGGGCTTGGCGCGCGATGAGACAGTCGTGGTGACGGACGTCCGCACCGGCCCGCGAACTCACTCCCGACGACGCGCAGGGCTACCCGAGCACAACCACCGTAGCCGATATCACGGTGCCCGTGCTGAAGGCTGGCAGCCATGTCGGTGGAGTCTGCGTCACGGACACCCACCCTCGACAATGGACCGGCAACGAGATCGCGCTCGTGCGAGACGTTGCACACCGCACTTGGGCCGCGCTTGAGCAGAGTCGCGCGGAGAAGGCGTTGCGCGAGAGCGAGGAGCGCTTCCGGCAGTTCGCCGAGGCGTCCGCCTCCGGCTTGTGGATCAGGGATGCCGAGACGCTGACGATGGAATACGCGAGCCCGGCCATCGCGGCGATCTACGGGGTGGAGCCGAACGCGCTGCTCGGCGACGTGACGCGCTGGGCGGCGATGGTCGTGCCGGAGGACCGCGAGGTCGCGCTCGGGCATCTCGAAGAAGCGCGACGGGGCGAGTCCGTGGCGCACGAGTTCCGCATCCAGCGGGCGGCCGACCGGGCGTTTCGCTGGATCAGGAACATCGACTTCCCGCTCCACGACGATGGCCATATCCAGCGTATCGGCGGCATTGCCGAGGACATCACGGAGGCCAGGCTGGCGGTCGAGCATAAGTTGGTGCTGCTGGCCGAATTGCAGCATCGTGTGCGCAACATCATGGCGGTCATCCGCGCCATCACCGCCCGCACGGGCGAGCGGGCCGAGAGCGTGCCCGAGTACGCCGAAGCCATGGCCGGACGCCTGATGACGCTCGCTCGCGTCCAGGCGCTGCTGACCCGAGCGGCCAACGCGGGCGTCGGCATCGCCAGCATTGTGCAGGACGAGCTCTGCGCCCAGGCGCAGCACGAGGGCCAGTACGCGCTCGACGGGCCGGACGTCATCCTGTCGCCCAAGGCCGCCGAGGTGCTGACGCTCGCCGTTCACGAGCTCACGACCAACGCCCTCAAATACGGCGCGCTCTCCTCGCCAGGCGGACACGTCGCGATCCGCTGGGCGACGTTCCAGAGGCGCGGGAAGCCCTGGCTTGGCTTCGACTGGACCGAAAAGGGCGCGCCCGAGCGGCCGCCGCTGCATCCATCCGCGCCGCGACGCCGCGGGTTCGGCAGCGAACTGATCGAGGCGCGCATTCCCTACGAACTCAGCGGCCGGGGCGAGGTTGTCATCGAGCCGGGCGGCGCGCGCTGCCGTCTGGAGTTCCCGTTGCGGGACGGCGACAGCATCCTGGAGACGGACGCGCCGCCGCGCGCGACGGTGTTTGGCGGAGCGCTCGACACGACGGGTGAAGCTGATCTGAGCGGCTACCGTGTGCTCGTGATCGAGGACGACTGGTATCTTGCAAACGATGCCGCCCGCGCGCTCCAGGGAGCCGGGGCCGCGGTGCTGGGGCCGTGCGCAACCGAAGATGCGGCGCGAAACGAGCTCGAAGAGCAGCGTCCCGATGCCGCCGTGGTGGACGTCAATCTCGGCTCAGGCCCCTCCTTCAAGCTTGCCGAGACCCTGAAAGCCCAGGGCATCCCGTTCGTCTTCACCACCGGGTACGATCCGGAGGTGATCCCGGCGGAATTCGACCGCGTCGAGCGGCTGCAGAAGCCGGTTCAACTCCGGCAACTCGTGAGCGCCGTATCGAAACTGTCCATCAGGGTCGGGTAGTCCCAAGGACGATAGGAGGGGTCGTCCCGGCCACGGCCGGGGGCGCCGCAACGGCGCCCCGGTGGCGGTGCGACGGGCCATCCGCCATCGGGCGCACATCCCGCTGGACGGGCTTCAGCCGGCGCTGTACCCCTTCGGCACGAAGTGGAAGCGGCTCCGGCTCCCATGCTCGACGCCCGGCGTCGCCGAGCGGGACCAAGACATTCGGGGATCGAGCCGCTGACCCTATCGCCAGGCTGAAGGGGAACAGCCGTGAAGATCAAATTCTATGCCCATGCCAGCTTCCGGCTGGAGGCGGGCGGCCTCGTGGTCATCACCGATCCCTATACGCCCGGACCCGGCAACAGCGGCTTCGATCCGATCGAGGAACCCGCCGACCTCGTCATCATGAGCTCGGCGACCGACGACTTCCATTCCGATCCGAGCCATGTGCAAGGCGAGCCGCTGGTCGTCAACGCGCTGGAGCTGCCACCGGAAGGCGCGGAAGTGCGGGGAATTCCGATCCGCCCCTTCCCTGCCTATGAGAGCAGGACGTTCGATTTCCAGGCGGAGTTCGGGCGCGATCCCGACGCCAATGCCCTCTACCTGTTCGAGATAGGCGGTCTCCGGGTGCTGCACATGGGCGACATCGGCAATCCGGTCGAGCCCGCCCAGCTCGATGCGTTGCGGGGACAGGTCCTGCTGGCGCTGACCGGCGAACACGCGACCATCTCGCTCGACGATCTGGACGTCGCGATCAAGGCGATCGGTCCTCGCGTCATCGTACCGATGCACTATTTCAGCCCGCGCGGCGTTCTGAAGATCGAGCCGGTGGAGCGGTTCCTCGACCGCCTGCCGCCGGCCTCGATCACCCGGGTCGGAGGCCCGGAGCTGGAGCTGACCTCCGGGTCGCTCCCGCCCGACGCGCCGCATATCTACGTGCTGGAGCAGTCACGCTGATGTCCAAAGCCGACACGCAAGCCCGCCCGACGCCGGACACGAGCCGTGTCGCCTACCAGAAGCCGCAGCCCCACGGCATGGTGCCCGACATCTTCGTGGGCGCGGCCCTCGATCCCGGGCGACGAGCGCGATTGGGTGCCGCAATCGGATTGCGTCTCGTTCCGTCCGCTGATCCTCGGCGTCAGCCAGGGCCTCTACGTGAACCTGCTGCGCGTACGCAAGGCGGGCATCCTGTCGCGCCACCGGCATTCCGGGCCGGTGCATGCGTTCACCCTGCGCGGCCGCTGGCACTACCTCGAACACCACTGGGTGGCGGCGCCGGGCGACTACGCCTTCGAACCGCCCGGCGAAACGCACACGCTCGTCGTGCCGGAGGATGTCGAGGAGATGGTCACGCTGTTCCACGTCACGGGCGGCTACACCTATGTGGACCCGCAGGGCGCGGCGCTCGGCTACGAGGACGTGTTCACCAAGCTCGGGAACGCGCGGCGGCACTACGAGGCGATCGGGCTCGGCGCGGACTACGCGGACCGATTCGTGCGCTGACCCCCAGCGCCGGATCTGGGCCGGGTCTCGCTTGGATGACGCGGCTCCCAATGGAAGCGATGTCGCCGCTGCTTTCGCAGACGGCACCTGGCTTTCTCCTGAATTCGATCTCACCGCAAGTGGCTGGCGATAAGCCACGGGCGAAGTCGATCCGGAACAGCTCGCGCATTGCCGCGTCCGGAGCCATCACCGCGTCAGCTGAGCCCGCCATGGACAGCCCGCCTCGCTGCGGGGCGTCGCACGATAGTGTCGTCGGGCCGGTCAGCCGGCGCGTGCGAAGGCGCCTCCGCCGGCCGCTTCGCGCCCGGCTCGCAACGGCGCGATCTCGCCGGCCACGAACAGATACGCGGCCGTGCCGGCGGTGCTGATCCCGCCCGCCGTCACCAACGGAATGACCTGGCGGCGAGCAAGGCGCAAGCGGAACGATTGCGGGACACGCCGGAGAGCCTGGCATTCCCCCTCAGGCCGGGATCTCGCGTCCCATGGCCAGGAACTTCTCGCGCCGGCGCGCCAGCAGCGTCGGGCCGTCGAGCGCGAGCAAGGGCGCGAGCGCCTCACGCACCGCTTCCCCGACCGTCTGCACGGCTTGCTCGGGCGCCCGGTGCGCGGCGCCGATCGGCTCCGGGATCACGGCGTCGATCAGCTCCAGGCGCTTCAGGTCTTCCGCGGTCAGCCGCAGCGCCTCGGCCGCCGCGGGCGCCTGGGCCGCGTCCCGCCACAGGATCGAGGCGCAGCCCTCCGGCGAGATCACGGAGTAGATCGCGTGCTCCAGCATGAGGACGCGGTCGGCCGCCGCGAGCGCGATGGCGCCGCCCGATCCCCCCTCCCCGATGATCGTGGCGACGAACGGAACCGGTGCCGCGAGGCCCGCCTCGATCGAGCGGGCGATCGCCTCGGCCTGGCCGCGCGCCTCGGCGTCGATGCCCGGAAACGCGCCGGCGGTATCGACGAAGCTCAGGATGGGCAGGCCGAAGCGCCCCGCGAGTTCCATCAGCCGCCGCGCCTTGCGGTAGCCTTCGGGACGCGCCATGCCGAAATTATGGGCGACCCGGCTTTCGGTATCGGACCCCTTCTCGGTCGCGACCACCACGACCGAATGGCCGAAGAACCGGCCGACGCCGCCGATCACCGCCGCGTCGTCGGCGAACGCGCGATCCCCGGCGAGCGGCGTGAATTCGGCGATCAGCCCGGCGACGTAGTCCTGCGCCTTGGGCCGATCCGGGTGGCGGGAGACCAGCGTCTTCTGCCAGGGCGTCAGCTTGGCGTAGGTCGCGCGCAGCTGGCGGTCGGCCTTCTCGGTGAGCTTGGCGACCTCGTCGGAGATGTTGAGGCCTTCCGACTCCGACATCCGGCGGAGCTCCTCGATCTTGCCCTCGAGCTCCGCGATCTGCTTTTCGAAATCAAGAAAATGACGCATGGCGGCGGGGTCTAACACAAAAACCCCCGGCCGGAAGCAGGGCCGGTCCCGGCCCGTGATGGACGGGCCCCGCGCGGCGCGTTCAGGGGGATGGCGCCCGGCCGGTTTTGGCGATCGGAAACCGGGGCCGGTCGTGTCCCGTGTGCGCGTCGCCGGGCGCACGCAGCAGGCCCAGCCTCCGGATGAGCCATGGCATCGTCAGGCCCTGGACGAAGATCGAGAACGCGACCACGGCGAAAGACACAAGGGCGATGTCCCTGCGCTCCGGTATGGAGGCGGGGAGGGCCAGCGCCAGCGCCAGCGCCAGCGCGCCCCTCAGGCCGCCCCAAACGAGGACATGCTGATACTGCGCCGGCACCCGCAGCCTCGTCGGGAGAAAGAGGGCGCAGATCGGATAGACCGCCAGCACGCGTCCGAGCAGCACGAAGCCGACGGCGACGGCGGCCGGCCCGGCGACGATCCGAATCGGCTGAGAGGCCTCGTTGCCCCCGATCAGGATGAATACGATCGAGTTCGCGAGAAAGGCCGCGTATTCCCAGAACGCCAGCACATGATTTCGCCCGTTGGGCGAGATGGCGCGCTTCCATCCGAGATTGCCGACCAGCAGCCCCGCCGAGAGCGACGCGAGGACGCCCGACATATGCAGGGACTCGGCGATCAGGAACGATCCGTAGGCGGCGACGGTGGTGAGGGTGATTTCGACGAGGTGATCCTCGGTGCGTCCGGCGATCGCCAGCAGCAGGCCGGTCACGGCGAGGCCGACCGCGACGCCGCCCGCGACGGTCCAGAGCAACGAGCCTGCGAGCGCAAGCGGCGTCGCCGCATTTCCGGCCGCGATCCCGATCAGGAGGCTGAAGCCGACGGCCGCGGCGCCATCGTTGAGCAGGCTTTCGGATTCGACCATCCCGCTCAGTCGCCGGTCGACCTTCATCTCCTTGAAGGCCGCGATCACGGAGACCGGATCGGTGGCGGCGATCAGCGCCCCGAACAGGGCCGCGCCAATCCAGCTCCAGCCGACGACTTCATGCATCCCGGCCGCGACGACCGCCGCCGCGAGGGCGACCCCCGCAAAGGCCAGCGCCGACGTCAGCGGAAGATCACGGCGGAACGGCGTCCACTTGAGCTGCAGCGCCGCCTCGAACACGAGTGGCGGCAGGAAGATCGTGAAGATCAGCTCGCGCGTCAGCGGCAAGCCGACGCCGGTCGGCACGAAGGTGAGCACGATGCCCGCGACCACCAGCCCGACGCTATAGGGCAGGTTCAGGCCGCGCGATATGATCGCGACCAGCGATGCCGTCAGCAGGATAAGCCCGAGCGCGACAACCGACAGATCGCCCATTCCGGTCCCCGATTGGATGTTGGTCAGCCCTCGGCGGCGGATGATGGGCCGAGCACCCGTGCCCGCGCCGCCGCCAGAATCTCCCCGGCCAGTCTCTCCTCGCCGGCAAGCCGCGCCAACACCACCGCGCCGACCATGCATGACAGATCCGAGAGCGCGCGCCCAGGGTCGCCACCAGGGTCGCCACCGGGGTCGCCCCCGGGGTCGCCGGCGCGACGGCAGTGCGCGATCGTCTCCGCCATGGCCCGGATCGAGGCCGCGAGAGCCGGATGCGCCGCTGGCCGCCGGGCCAGATCCGCGCCGAGCGTCGGCAGGACGCAGCCCGACTCGCGCTCCCGGACGCGATCCGGGCCGAGATAGGAGGCGACGATGGCGGCCAGGGCCTCGCCGGCGTCGGCCTCCCCAGCCAGGTCCGCCCAGCGCCGCGCGCCCCGCGCGAGGCTGGCCGCGCAGACCTCGGCCGCGAGCGCTTCCTTCGACGGGAAATGCACGTAGAAGCCGCCATGCGTCAGGCCCGCCGCGCGCATAATGGCGTCCACGCCGACGCCGTCGATGCCGTGGCGCCGGAACAGCACGCCCGCCGCGTCCATGATCCGCCGCCTTGTCTCCTGCTTGCGCTCGCCGCGCGCCCCCATGGCCGACCCCAATTCGCATGACGACCGTCATTTCATGCTTGACTATCGCATGACGGCCGTCATCGTAAAGCAGCTTCGGGGTGAAGCCGCTGCGGGAGATGACGCATGAGCACGACGACGCGGATCGCGGCGCGCCTTGCCGGCCGGGCCCATTACGCCTGGGTCGTGATGGCGCTGATGTTCGTGGTGATCCTCTCGATCGTCGGCATCCGCGCAGCGCCCGCCGTGCTGATGGTGCCGCTCGAGCAGGCGTTCGGCTGGAGCCGCGACACGATCAGCGCCGCGATCTCGCTCAACATCCTGCTGTTCGGCCTAATCGGCCCGTTCGCGGCGGCGCTGTTCCAGACGCTCGGCCTCAAGCGCACCATCCTGCTGTCGCTCGCCATCCTGTGCGTGACGATGCTGCTGACGAGCGTGATCTCGCAACCGTGGCAGCTGTTCGCGACCTGGGGGCTGATGGTCGGAATCGGCTGCGGCGCGGGCACGATCGGCCTCGCGACCGCCATCGCCAACCGCTGGTTCGTCGCGCGGCGCGGCCTCGCCGTCGGGCTGCTGACCGCGAGCAACGCGTCGGGGCAGCTCGTCTTCCTGCCGCTGCTCGCGACCATCGTTTCGCATCACGGCTGGCGGGGCGTGTCGCTGCTGCTGGCCGGGGTGATGGCGGCGCTGATCCCGCTCGTGATGATCGTGCTGCCGGAATCTCCGCGCGCGATCGGCCTCGGCCCGTATGGGGCGGACCTGGAGCAAACGCCGGGCGCGCGTTCTGGCAACCCTGTCGCCGTCGCCCTGCGGGGGCTGGCGACGGGCGCGCGTTCGGCCGATTTCTGGCTGCTGTTCGCGAGCTTCGCGGTGTGCGGCTTCAGCACCAACGGCCTGGTCGGCACGCATCTCATCGCCTACTGCGTCGATCACGGCATCCCCGAAGTCGGCGCGGCCTCGATCCTGGCGGCGATCGGG
Organism: uncultured Alphaproteobacteria bacterium; assembly: GCA_963777325.1. Lineage (GTDB taxonomy): Bacteria > Pseudomonadota > Alphaproteobacteria > Acetobacterales > Acetobacteraceae > JAFAXA01. Next base: position 172,864 of record CAVZQE010000004.1, read on the forward strand.
GTGTTCGACCTGATCGGCACGACGCTGTCGGGCTGGCTGACCGACCGCTTCAACTCGCGGGTGCTTTTGTTCTGGTACTACGGCCTGCGCGGCCTGTCGCTGATCGCGCTCCCTTTCACCGATTTCGACGTCGTCAGCCTGTCGATCTTCGCCGTGTTCTACGGCCTCGACTGGGTGGCGACGGTGCCGCCGACGGTCGCGCTCACGAACCAGGTGTTCGGACGCGCGGACGCGCCGGTGATCGTTTCCTGGATCACCGCCGGCCACCAGATCGGGGCGGCGCTGGCGGCGCTCGGCGCGGGCACGATCCGGGGCGCGACCGGCAGCTATTTCGACGCCTTCGTCGCGAGCGGCAGCCTCTGCCTGATCGCCTCGCTGCTGGTGCTGCGCATCGCGCGGACGGGCAAGCGGGCCGCGCTCGCCGGGGAGTAGGCAGGCGTTTCGCGAAGGTGAACTTTCCTGCTGCCGGCGCGTCACCTGTCCGGGAACACCCGATCGTGGAGGACCGGCCAGCATGCGCATCACCGGATACGTCTTCGTCGCCGCTCTCGCCGCCTCGGCGGCCATGACCGTCCCCGCATCCGCGAATACCTGCCAGGCGGAAAGCATGACCTGCGGCACCACGATGCCGATCGGCGGCTATTGCGAATGCACGGCCCACGGCAACACGCAGGGCGGCACGGTGGTCAGCCATCCCGCGCTCCGTCACCGCTCGACCAACGCGACCGCGGGCGGCTGCGGCGCCCACCCGAACGCGCCGGGTTGCCGCTGAGGGCGCGGACGGAGCAGGCAAGCTAACCCGACGACGCCTACCGCTCGTCTAGCCCAAGAACTTTCAGGGCGTGCGCAAGCTCGGCCTGCTCCTGCTCGCGCGGCGGTCGCGGCAGCGGTAGTCCCGCCTCCCGCGTCATCACGAACACATCCGCGACGGTAGCCTTTTGCCCCAGCATGTCGGCCGCTTTCGTGGCGGAAATTTCTCCCGCCGAGTAGAGCCGGATGGCAAGGGGAACGGCTTCGGTCATGGCTTCGGCGGATTGATATAGGTTATGACAGATGCCGGGTTGGCGGTCGGCGCGGCCCGGACAATCAGCTCCCACACTCGTTCGGCACTCGGGATCAGACCCTCGCGCTGCGCCAGTTCAAGCAGGTTGCGCGTGGTGGCGACGGCGACCGTTCCGGCGAGGCCTTCCCGCGCCAGCATGCCCGGAATTCGGCCGTTCTCGTAAACGACGAGCGCCGGGCCGCCGAGGTCGCGCAATTCGTCCGCAAGCCACTCGGTGATGCCGATCTCTCCGGCATTACGCGGCGGCTTGAGGTGGCTGTCGAGCGCCAGCTTGTAGAGCGGGCCAAGTTCCGTGACGGCGACTTCCACAGGCCGGTTGCTCCCCGGCTTGCCGCCTTCCTCGATCCACGCCGCAATTTCCGGCGCGAAGGGCTTGCTGAGGTCACTGGTCGCTTCCAGGGCCACGACATCGACGACGACGACGCGCCCGAGGCTGGTGAGAATGTGCAACGCGTCGGCCGCTGCAAGATGCACGAGCGGGCTGGTATCCGGCAGAATGACGGTCGGCTTGATGTTGTTCGGGTCTTGCGGCTGTCGTGCCATGGACGCTCCGACTGTAGCACGCCCGGCTTGGGTCAGCCCCCGTGTTTGTACGGAGAGTGGGATCACGGAAAGCGGCACCGTGGTCAGAAAAAGGGGCATCTCTTCCCCCGGACCAAGGTGACCAAAGAAGGGGCGGCTGCGGCATTAACGGTCCGGTCGCCTTGTTGCTCATATTCGAGACACGCGACCGGGCGAGCGGGTCGCGCTCGCAAGCAAAGGCCGAGGGTTCGACCGCGACGATCCGCGCATCGTCCGTCGTCACGAGCATATCCGCGTTCCGGACAAGCAGGCTCGGCGTCGCTCAGCCTATAGCCAGCGGGTGATGCGCCTCAACCAGACGCTGCAAGCGTTCGGCGAGCACGTGCGTGTAGATCTGCGTCGTCCCGATATCGGCGTGGCCGAGCAGCAGTTGCAGGCTCCTGAGATCGGCGCCGTGCGCGAGCAGATGCGACGCGAAGGAGTGGCGCAGCACGTGCGGCGACACGCGCGCGGGATCGAGGCCGGCGGCGAGCGCCACGTGCTTGACCATGGCGAAGAACGCCTGCCGGGTCAGCGGCCGCCTGGGATCGCGGCCCGGAAACAGCCAACGCCCACCCTCCGGCCGGGCGGCGAGATGCGCCACCAATGCGGCGCGCGCCTCGTCCGATAGCGGCACCATCCGCTCCCGGCCCCCCTTGCCGCGCACCAGCAGCACGGGCCCGTCGGGCGAGACGGAGGACGCGGACAGGCCGAGCAGTTCGGAGACGCGGAGCCCGGTCGCGTACATCGTCTCGAGCGCGGCGGCGTCGCCCGGCCTGCGACGGGCCGCCTCGAGCAGCGCCGTCACTTCCGCTTCGCTCAGGTATTTCGGCAGGCACGCGGGCAGGCGCGGACGGTCGAGCAGATCGGTCGGGTCGTCCTGGCGGATGCCGTCGCGCAGCAGGAAGCGGTGGAACTGGCGAATGGCCGACAGCCGCCGCGCCGCCGTGCGGGCCGACAGTCCATCGCGTCCGAGGCTCGCCATATAGTCCGCGAGCGCATCCGGCGCCGCGGCCGCGAGCGTCGCGCCGCGCGCGGCGAGGAACGACGCCAGATGCGAGAGGTCCGAGGCATAGGACGAAAGCGTGTTCCGCGCCGCTCCCCGTTCCGCCGCCAGCATCTCGAGGAAGGCTTCGAGATGGCGGTCCACGGGAGGTTCAGTGCGCCTTGAACGTGTCGTTCGGCAGGGTGCGCTCGACCGGGTGCTGGACCGGATGCGGCGGGAAGGTGCCGAGCCAGACCACCCCTATCCCGATCAGCAGCAAGCCGACGGCGACGACGATCAGGAAGATGCGGCTCATATCGGTGCTGTGCGGCCTTGTGGCAGGGCGGGTTGCGGCAAGCGGGGACCAGGGCGGCGGGGGGCCGCTTGGCCACGCTATCGGAGCGTGTGCTACCGTCCGGCGGCATGACGCGCAACACCGGCTTTCGCGATATCGTTCCGCTGCCCGGCAGCCTCGGCGGCCGCAGCGTCGTGCTGATCGGCCTGATGGGCGCGGGCAAGACCTCGATCGGCCGCCGCCTGGCCGGCAGGCTCGGCCTGCCGTTCCGCGACGCCGACACCGAGATCGAGCAGGCGGCCGGCTGCACCGTGTCCGAGCTGTTCGAGCGCTACGGCGAAGGGGAGTTCCGGGCGGGCGAACGTCGCGTCATCCGGCGGCTGCTGTCCGGGGAGCCGGTCGTGCTCGCGACCGGCGGCGGCGCGTATATGGACGCATCGACCCGTGCCGCAATCCGGGAGGAGGGCATCTCGGTCTGGCTTCGCTGCACGGTGCCGACGCTCGTGCGCCGCACGGCCGGCCGCACGCACCGGCCGCTGCTGAACAGCGGCGATCCGTCCGAGATCCTGGAGCGGCTGCAGCGCGCGCGCTACCCGGTCTACGCCGAAGCCGACATCGTGGTCGATTGCGGCGAGGAGACGCCGGACGTGACCACGGCGCGCGTGCTGGCGGCGCTCGCCGGCTGGGAGCGTCCGCGCCGGCTCTCCGTCGCGCTGTCGAGCACCGCCTATGACGTGGTGATCGGGGACGGGCTGATCGCGCGGGCGGGCGCGCACCTCGCGCCGGTACTGCCGCAGAAGCGCGCCGTGGTCGTGACCGACGAGACGGTCGCGCCCCTGCATCTCGCGACGCTGCTCGATGGCTTGCGGGAAACCGGGATCGCCGCGCGCGAGATCGTGGTGCCGGCCGGGGAAAGCTCGAAGAACCTCGCGACCTACGGGCAGGTCGTGGACCGGCTGCTCGCTTACGGCGTCGAGCGGCGCACGGCGGTGATCGCGCTCGGCGGCGGCGTCGTCGGCGACCTCGCCGGATTTGCCGCCGCCACCACGTTGCGCGGCCTGCCGTTCGTGCAGGTGCCGACGACGCTGTTGGCGCAGGTCGATTCGAGCGTCGGCGGCAAGACCGGCATCAACACCGGCCACGGCAAGAACCTGCTCGGAGCCTTCCACCAGCCGAGGGCGGTGCTGGCCGACACCGGCGCGCTCGCGACCTTGCCAAGCCGCGAGTTGCGGGCGGGCTACGCGGAGATCGTGAAGGCCGGGCTGATCGGCGACGCGAGGCTGTTCGCCTGGTGCGAGGAGAACGCCGCCGCGATCCTGCACGGCGACCCGCGCCCGCAGGCCGAGGCGGTGATGCGGGCCTGCGCCTTCAAGGCCTCCGTCGTTGGGCGCGACGAGCGCGAGGAGACCCCGAACGACGGGCGGGCGCTGCTCAATCTCGGCCACACCTTCGCGCACGCGCTGGAGGCCGAATACGGCTATGGCGGCGGCATTCTGCATGGCGAGGCGGTGGCGGTGGGCCTCGGCCTCGCCTTTCGCCTCTCGGCTCGTCTCGGACTGTGCTCCGACGCGGAGGCGGAGCGGGTCGTTGCGCATCTGGCCGAGAGCGGCCTGCCCTCGGAACTGCGGATGCTCAACCGGCGGTTCTCGGCGGCGGGACTGACCGGGCACATGGCGCGGGACAAGAAGATGCGTGACGGCGTGCTGCAATTCGTGCTGGTGCGCGGCATCGGCCAGGCCTTCACCTCCGGCGACGTGCCGGAAGACGCCGTTTCCGGCCTGCTGCGGGACGAGGGATGCGGACCCTGATCCGCGCCGGAGAGAGACGATCATGCCCCTGAGCGAGCCCGCCGAGCGCGAGGAATTGCACGCGCGCGACATCGCGATCCGGGGCTATGCCCGCAGCGACGGCCTGATCGACGTTGAGGCGCACATGACCGACACCAAGACCTACGCCTTCGCCAACCGTGACCGGGGCACGATCTCGCCCGGCGAACCATTGCACGGCATGTGGCTGCGGATGACGGTCGATCCCTCGCTCCGCATCACCGCCTGCGAGGCCAGCATGGAATACACGCCTTACGCGATCTGTCCGGGCGCCGCGCCCAATTTCGCGCGGCTCGCCGGATTGAGCATCAAGCCCGGCTTCCTGCGGGAAGCGGGCCTCCGGGTCGGCGGCGCGCAGGGCTGCACGCATCTGCGCGAGCTGCTGCAACAGGTCGCGACCGTCGCCTTCCAGACCCTGCACTCGGTGCGCACCCGCGACACCGACGCCGATACCGCGCCCAAGGGCACGGCCGCGCTGATGAACACGTGCCACGCCTACGCTACCGACGGCCCGCTGGTCCGGGAACGCTGGCCCGATCACTACACCGGGCCCGGGCCAGCGGCACCCTGATCTGTCTCAGGCGGCGCAGGCGGCGAGCGGGACCGCGCGGGCGGCGAGCGCGCCGTGACCGGCCTGGGCGTGGCCCTCTTCCGTGGCCGCGTCGCGGAAGTACTGCAGGACATGGACGCGGACGGCGCTGGTACGACCGCCGGCATGCCCCTCCTGCTCGATGCGCCGGATCAGCTCTCCCATGCCGATCTGCTCGCGGCGGCAAATCTCCTGCAACGCCTCCCAGATTTCCGGCTCGAACCGCATGCTGGTGCGACCCCGACCGGCGACGACGTTGCGATTGATCAGCCTGCTTCCGCTCATAGCTCTCTCCAACCTGAAGTTGAATTAAGCTAAGACAGCATCGTTAATGAGACGCTTACCCCGGCATTCAGATCGGCAGCGGAGCGGCCTTCACCTGCTCCATCGCGAAGCGGCTGGTGACATTGCGCAACGGCAGGGCCGCGATCAGCCGGCGGTAGAACGCGTCGTAGTCGGCGATATCGGCCACCACGACGTGCAGCAGATAGTCCACGTCGCCGCTCATCCGCCAGGCGTCGATCACCTCCGGCATGCCGGCGAGGACGGAAGCGAACCGCGCCAGCCAGTCGGCCGAATGATCCGCCGTCTCGACCGCCACGAACACGGAGACGCCCAAGCCGACCTTGCCCGCGTCCAGCAGCGCGACCCGGGCGCGGATGATGCCCGCCTCTTCCAGGCGGCGGATGCGCTTCCAGCAGGGCGTCGGCGTGAGACCGACCTCGGCCGCGATCTCGGCCAGCGACAAGGTCGCGTCTCGGCTGAGCAGGCGAAGGATAGCGCGGTCGAGCCGGTCCAGTTCCTTAGACGCGGCCATGCGGGCGTGCTCTCCTCCGCTTGATCGGGCGAATTTTGCTTAGGCTGCCGGCCGGCCGCCTGTCCAGGCAAGTTCCGGCTCCGGAGCTGCGGGCGCGCAGGTTGTCCTCGCCCTCTCCGGCGCGGCGAGCCACCGGCCCAGCCGCATGCAGGGCGCTTCGGCCAGGCGATGGACGCACTCCGCCGCCACCAGCGAGAGCAGCAGGACGGCCCCGAGGAGGAGCCTGCGGTCCGCCCCCGCGCCCAGCCGGAGCACCAGCGCCAGCACCAGCAGATGGCAGAGATAGAGGCTGAACGACACCCGCCCGAGCCACCGCAGCGGCGTGCAGCCCAGTAGCCGCGCGGGCCGGCCGCCGGCGACAACCAGCGCCAGCAGCAGGGTCGCGGCGAGGCCGACCTCGGCGTCCGGCAGCAGCTCGAACTTGAACGGCACGATCAGCCCGGCGATCGCGGCGGTCCAGGCGAGCGCGAGCCCGGGCGCACCCGCCTTCGCCGCCAGCGCGGGAATGGCCGCCCGGTTTCGCGCCAGCAGTAGGCCCGCGACGAAGAACGCCACGAAATAGGCCGTCGCCCCGAACGAGGCCGCCGTGCCCGCGCCGTTGAAGGGCAGGCAGGCGGGCGCGTCGCAGCCGCTCCAGCGCTGGCCGAACGCGAACAGCGCCATCGAACCGAGCGCGACGGCGAGCGGCGTGCGGGACGCCGCGAGCAGCAGCAGCGGGAACACGACCGAGAGCCGGATTTCGTGCACCAGGCTCCACGCCACCCGGTCGAGCGTCAAATCGACCCCGACCACGGGCATCAGCAGATGCCGCGCGATCAGGCCGGCGCTCACCGGCGCGCTCCACAGGCGCCCCGCCCAGCCTTGCTCGGCGACGGCGAGCGACCCGGTGGCGGCCGCCGCGCAAGCGGCCAGCAGCACCATGGCCGCATAGGGTAGATAGATGCGGCAGAGGCGGCGAAGGACGAAACGGATGCTCTCGCCCGGTCCGAGCGGCCTTCCCTCCAGGGAGACCGCGAGCACGAACCCGCTGAGCACGAAGAACAGGATGACCGGTGCGCGCCCGTTCACGAAAAGATGCAGCGGCGTGTAGCGCGAAAGTGTAGTCCATCGTCCGGGCGGGATCGGCAGCAGGCCGGACAGCACGCAGTGATGCGTGAGGACCGCGAAGGCGGCGACGCCGCGCACGGCGTCCAGAGCGGGGTATCGCATGCCGGACCGATCCCGTTGACCGGCCCCGACCATGCTCCCCGGCGCTTGCCGGCGGGTTAAAGTCCCGACGCCTGCTCCCGCTCCTGCTCCTCGGGGGTGCGCAGCACGAGCGACAGCGCGTGCAGACCGCCCTCGAACTCGGCGGCGATCGCCTCGTTTGCCGCCCGGTGCCGGGCCACCCGGCCGAGGCCCCGGAACGCGTCCGAAACCACCAGCACCGTGTAGTGAGTCTCGCCGCCCGGCCGCGCCCCGGCGTGGCCTGCATGGCGCGCGCTGTCATCCTCGACCGCGAGCGCCACGGGCCGGAACCGCGCCGTCAGCAGCCGGATCAGCCGGTCCCGCCGCGTTCCCCCGTTGATCCCTTCAAGCCCCGCCGATGTCATACCCGTCCGTCTCCCCGCTGGCTCCCCAATGGCGCGGAGGCGGTTGCCAACCGCTCCGGCGCGACGCACATAGCACCATCATGACCCGACGCTCCACGCGACCCCGGGCCTATGCGCCCGACCCGGCCGCGCCGGGCCGGCCCTGCGACATGCCCGGATGCTGCGCCGCCGGCGAATACCGGGCGCCGAAGTCCCGCACCACGCTGAACGACTATTGGTGGTTCTGTCTCGAGCATGTTCGCGCCTACAACGCCGCCTGGGATTTCTACAAGGGCATGACGCCCGGCGAAATCGAGGCGCAGACCCGGCTGGACACGGGCTGGCAGCGCCCGACTTGGCCGCTCGGGCGGATCGGGCGGAGCGCCTGGGAGGAGGAGGCGATCCAAGACCCGCTGCACGTGCTCGCCGCTGGCCGGGTGCGCCGGGGATCGCACGCCGGGCCTGCCGAACGCGCCCCGCATGAGCTCATCGAGCCGCTGGCGACCCTCGGCCTGACCTGGCCGACGACGCTGACCGCGGTGAAGACCCGCTACAAGGAACTGGCGAAGATCCATCATCCGGACGCGAATGGGGGCGACCGGGCGGCGGAAGAACGGCTAAAGACGATCAATCTCGCCTATGCGGCGCTGCGCTCGAGGCTCGTCGCCGACCAGCCGCCGGTGGCCGCCGCCGGCTGATGGGCGCTTCCATCGCGCGGGATCGGCCGTATGTGATGGCGCGGACCCGCATTGGACTGCACTGATAGGACTCTGGCCGATGAACAAGATCGCCGCGATCTCCGAAATCCGCCCCACCTCCGCGATCAGCGTGCCCGACACGATTGTCAGCGCGCGCGAGACGTTCGGCGTCGAGACCGACATGCAGGTGCCGGCCTTCACCGTGCGGACGGAGCACGTTCCGGACGTGGACGACGCCTATCGCTTCGATCGCGAGACCACGCTCGCGATCCTCGCGGGCTTCGCGTTCAACCGACGCGTCATGATCCAGGGCTATCACGGCACCGGCAAGTCGACGCATATCGAGCAGGTGGCGGCTCGGCTGAACTGGCCCTGCATCCGGGTCAACCTTGACAGCCACATCAGCCGCATCGACCTGATCGGCAAGGATGCGATCGTGCTGAAGGACGGCAAGCAGGTCACGGAGTTCCGCGAGGGCATCCTGCCCTGGGCCTTGCAGCACGCCTGCGCGCTCGTGTTCGACGAATACGACGCGGGCCGCCCCGACGTGATGTTCGTCATCCAGCGGGTGCTGGAGGTGGAGGGTAAGCTCACCCTGCTCGACCAGAACCGCGTCATCCGGCCGCATCCGTTCTTCCGCCTGTTCTCCACCTCGAACACGGTGGGCCTGGGCGACACGACCGGCCTCTATCACGGCACCCAGCAGATCAATCAGGGCCAGATGGATCGCTGGAACATCGTCGCCACGCTGAACTACCTGCCGCACGCGCAGGAGACGGCGATCGTGTTCGCGAAGATGGGGCTCGACTCCAAGGACGCGGCCACGAGGAAGCGCGTGGAAAGCATGGTGGCGCTCGCCGACCTGACGCGGGCCGGGTTCGTCAACGGCGACATCTCGACGGTCATGTCGCCGCGCACCGTCATCACCTGGGCCGAGAACGCCCGCATCTTCGGCGATGTCGGCTTCGCCTTCAGGATGACGTTCCTGAACAAATGCGACGAGGCGGAGCGCTCGACCGTCGCCGAGTATTACCAGCGCTGCTTTAACGAGGAAGTGCCGACCGGGGCGCTGCACCGCAAGCAGTGAGCGGCAGCAAGGACAACAGCCGCACGGAGGAGTTCAAGCGCGCGACGGCCGCCGTCCTGCGCTCGATGGCCGAGACGCCGGACGTGCAGGTTGCCTTCCAGCCCGGACAGTCGGGCGTCGCCGGCAAGCGGGCGCGGCTGCCGCTGCCGACGCGCGCCCTGCCCGCGCCCGAGATGGCGAAGCTGCGGGGCGCGGCCGACGCGATTGCGCTCCGGCTCCGGCACCATGACGACGCGGTGCATGCCGCCCGCAGCCCAATCCAGCGCGAGGCCCGCGACGTATACGACGCGCTGGAACAGACGCGGGTCGAGGTGGTGGGCGCCCGGCACATGGCCGGGGTGGACGCCAATCTGCGCGCCCGCCTGACCGACGAGTGCGAGGCCGAGGGCTACGACCGCATGACGCGGCGCGACCAGCTGCCGGTCGCGGCCGCGCTCTCCTTGCTGGCGCGGGAGCAGATGTCCGGGCTGCCCTCCCCCACCGCCGCGCGCCGCATTCTCGACATGTGGCGCGGCGCGATCGGGAGCCGGGCGGCGGCGGCGCTGGCGGAACTCGGCACCACGCAATCGGATCAGGACGCGTTCGCCCGGGCCGCCCGCAAGCTGCTGGCGGAGCTGGAGCTGGCCGAGGCGGAAACGGAGGCCGAATCCGAGGAGAGCGGCGAGGACGAGCAGGGCGGCGAGCAGTCCGGCGCGCAGGACAATACGCAGGAGGGCGAAAGCCAGACGCAGTCCGAACAGGACGCGATGCTGGGCGCGCAGCCCGAGCAGATGGCGGGCGACGCGGCCGAGGAGCAGCAATCGGACGTCTCCGAAAACGAGGACGAGGTTTCGGCCGAGGGCGAGGACCGCCCCGGCGGCCCGCAGGCCAGGCGCGACCGTCCGGGGGAGGAGGAGCATGGCGGCTACCGAGCCTATGCGCGCGCCTTCGACGAGGAGATAGCGGCCGAGGATCTGTGCGACCCGGACGAGCTGAGCCGGCTGCGGCAGCAACTCGACCAGCAATTGCAGCATCTTCAGGGCGTCATCTCCAAGCTCGCCAACCGCCTGCAGCGCCGCCTGCTCGCGCAGCAGACCCGCGCCTGGGAGTTCGACCTCGAGGAAGGCCTGCTCGACGCCGGCCGGCTGTCGCGGGTGGTGGTCAACCCGCTGCAGGCGCTCTCCTACAAGCGCGAGCGGGACACCGATTTCCGCGACACCGTGGTCACGCTGCTGATCGACAATTCGGGCTCGATGCGCGGCCGTCCGATCACGGTCGCCGCGATGTGCGGCGACATCCTCGCCCGCACCCTGGAGCGCTGCGCGGTCAAGGTGGAGGTGCTCGGCTTCACGACCCGCGCCTGGAAGGGCGGTCAGAGCCGCGAGCGCTGGGTGCAGGAGGGCAAGCCGCGCAATCCGGGCCGCCTCAACGATCTGCGCCACATCGTCTACAAGGCGGCCGACGCGCCCTGGCGGCGGGCGCGGAAGAATCTCGGACTGATGCTGCGCGAGGGGCTGCTGAAGGAGAATATCGACGGGGAGGCGCTGCTCTGGGCCTACCGCCGCCTGCTGTCCCGGGCGGAGCACCGACGCATCCTGATGGTCATCAGCGACGGCGCCCCGGTGGATGATTCGACGCTCTCGGTGAACCCGGGCAACTATCTCGAACGCCATCTGCGGGATGTGATCCGCGACATCGAGAGCCGCGACCTCGTGGAGCTGATCGCGATCGGCATCGGCCACGACGTCACGCGCTATTACCGGCGCGCGGTCACGATCGTCGACGCGGAGGAACTCGGCGGCACGATGATGCGCAAACTGACCGAGTTGTTCGACGAGGACGCCGACGAGGCATGGCGTCGCGCCTCCGTGGAGCGCGCGCCGTTGGTCATTTAGCCAGCTGCGGCGGACCCGAAGTTCACCGGAGAAAGCCAGTCCAAGCCGCTGTGAGGCGCGTCGCGGTGGTGGTCTGGTCCAGAGTTCCGGGGGCCGCCGGTGCATGGCCGCCCGACGCGCGACGGTTCATGGCAACACAACCGCCTGTTGCCGGCCTATCGCCCTCGTGCCAAACTCATGCGAAAGGAAACGGCAAGAAAGGGATCGCTATGCTCTCGGCCTCGGCGCGACGCGGCATCGGCACCGTCTTTCTGTTGGCGGCGAGCACCGCCCTTTCCCCGCCAGCGCAGGCTCGCATCACGCGGATCGTCATCAGCAATACGACCTCGCCTGCCCTCAATGGGCAATCGTTCGGCGCCGTCGGCCAATACGAGCAGCTCGACGGCACGGCGTACGGTGAGGTCGATCCGGCCGACCCTCTGAACGCCGTCATCCAGGACATCGCCCTCGCGCCGCGCAATCAGGCCGGCAAGGTCGAGTACTCCATGGATATTTCGATCCTCAAGCCGATGGACGAGAGCCAGGGCAACCACGTCCTGCTCTACGATGTGGTCAATCGCGGCAACAAGGTCATACCGTCTTCCTTCAACGTGGGCGTGACCGCGAGCAATCCCGCAGGCGATGGATTCCTGGAACAACAGGGATTGACCATGGTCTGGAGCGGCTGGCAGGGCGATCTCGTCCGCGGCACCGGCCTGATCGGCATGACCGTGCCGGTGGCGCACGCACCGGACGGCAGCACCATCACCGGCATCGTCCGGTCCGAGATCAGCAATCTGGCCGCGCCGGCCCCCTATTCGCCGATCCTGGGCGCGTTCAGCGCCGCCTCGCGCAGCTATACGCCGGTGAGTTTCGACACGACGCAGGCGACCCTGACGCAGCGCGTGCATGAACAAGACCCGCGCGAACCGATCGCCAGCACCGACTGGGCCTACGGCACCTGCGACGCCAATTTCAATATCACGCCGGACCCGCCCAATCCTCCGCAATACCACATCTGCAAGCGAGGCGGTTTCGACACCAACCACATTTATGAACTCATCTACGCCGCGCAGGATCCGTGGGTTTTGGGGCTTGGCTTCGCGGCGACGCGCGACCTCGTCGCCTTCCTGCACAACGCCTCCGACGGGTCCAATCCAGTCGCGGGCGCGATCCAGCACACCTTGGTGCATGGCACGTCGCAAAGCGGGCGCTATCTCCGCACCTTCCTCGATCTGGGCTTCAATCAGGACGAGGACCGCCGCCTCGTGTTCGAGGGGATGAACCCGCACATCGCCTCGGCGCGCGTCGCGCTCAACATCCGGTTCTGACAGCAGCCCGGACGACTGGCGGGGGTGCAGCATACCGAGCACGAGTACCCCGGCTCCGAGTCTCCGATGACCTGGGGCGACTACGACGACCCATTATCCCAGACCAAGGGCGGTCAGCTCGATCGGTGCCGCGCCACCGCGACCTGCCCGAAGATCCTGCAGACCGTGACGGACACCGAATACTGGCAGTCGGCCATGTCCTCGGACACCACGGACGATTTCGGCCGCCGCGATCTGCCGATCCCGCGCCGGGTCCGCATCTATCACCTCGCCAGCACGCAGCATGGCGGCTACTCGCCGGTCGGGACGGTGCCGCCGGCGAGCAACCCCATGTGCGAGCAGCTGCCCAACGCCAATTCCTACACCTACAATCTGCGGGCCATCCTGATCGCGCTCGAGAACTGGGTCGTGAACGAGACCCTGCCCCCGGCCAGCCGCTACGCCCGTATCGGCGATGGCACGTTGGTGCGGCCCGAGCAGGTGTATTTTCCCTCGATCCCCAACGTCGATGAACAACTGGGGATACTGCTGAACCGGCGCTCGCTCTATTTCCGCGGCCCGGCCTTCGACCCAAGAAACGTGTCCGGCTATCAATCCGTCGAGCCGCCGAAGCGGATCGCCGATTACACGATCCTGGCGCCGCAGGTCGATCCGGACGGCAACGACCTCGACGGGGTGCATTCCCTCACGCTACAGGCGCCGCTCGGCACCTACACCGGATGGAACACGCGCGCGGCGGGGTTCAGCCAGGGCGACGCGTGCGACCTGACCGGCAGCTTCATTCCGTTCCCGCGAGCCGCAGCCGACCGGCAAGCGTCCGGCGATCCGCGTCTCTCGATCGCGGAGCGCTATCCGGACGCCGCCGCCTATGACGCGGCTGTGACCCAGGCTGCCAACCGGCTGGTCGCGCAGGGCTTCCTACTGCAAGACGACATGGCGGCGGCGGTCGCGCAGGCGGAGGCGCAGGCGGCCGGCTCCGGTCTGTTGCCGTGAGCCGACGGCCTGCCGAGCCCATCTGAACCGGGCTCGCGTCATCCCGGACTCTTACTGACCTGGATGCTGCTGCTTCCAGATCTCGACCGCCTGCTGCTGGCGCTGCTGCTGGTTCCATTGCTGCGCCCGCTGCTGCAGGACCGCCTGGTTTTGGTTCTGCTGCCAGATTGCGTTCGCCTGAGCCTGCCTCTGGGCCGCTTGCGCCTGTTGCGCCTGCTGCTGCGCGATCGCGGCGTTCTGGTTGCGCTGCCAGATCTCGTTCGCCTGCGCCTGATTGCGCTGCCAGATCGCGTTCGCCTGATTTTGTTTCTGCTGCTGGTTCCACTGCTCGGCCTGCTGCCGCAGCACGGCCTCGTTCTGGTTGCGCCGCCAAATGGCGTTCGCATCCTGCTTCTGCTGCTCGACCCATTTTGGTCGTGCTGATACCTGGCGTCCGGGGGCGGGCCGCGCCGCCAGTCCGGATGGTCGCGGTCCCAGTGCGGGTGATCGCGATACCACTGCTCGCTGTAGCCGCCGCCGTACACATAGCCGGGGGCGACCGCATACGGTTCGGCATAGCCGTATCCGTAACCGGGCGAAGGGGGCGGAGCATAGCTGTCCGGATAATAGCCCCCCGCGACCGGTCCGCCGCCGACCCCGCCGTACCCGTAGTCACCAGGAGCGCCCGCGCAACCGGCCAAGGCGAAGCCGGCCGCCAGAAGCACAGTCAAGGATCTCGCGCGCATTGTCCCCGCCCTCGAATTCACCCCAGTCGAAATAGGCCGCGTTACTGCGGCTTCAACGTGGCGGAGGAGAGGCGGTTTGCGGCGGGCTGACGCGGCGAGAAGGTCACCGCGCGGTGATGTCAGGCCGGGTTGGTGGCCTGCTTGGCCCGCGCCCGCTCGATGCGGCGCTTGAGGGCCTGCGCCTCGACCGGCAGTCGCCGGTCCGGAGTCGAAAGCAGGAACGCGTCGATGCCGCCGTTGTGCTCGATCGTGCGAATGGCGCGGGTCGAGACGCGCATCCGGACGGGCGCGCCGAGCACGTCCGAGAGGAGCGAGATCTCCTGAAGATTGGGCAGGAAGCGTCGGCGGGTCTTGTTATTGGCGTGGCTGACGTTGTTGCCCGTCAGGACACCCTTGCCCGTGATCTGGCAACGGCGAGACATCGAAAACACCCCTATCCGACAAAAAGCCACGACCGGGCGTAGGAGACGCCCGGCCGTTCGCAGGCCGGGGTTATGGCGGAGACGTGCAGCGCGGTCAACAGGGCCGCAACAGCAGAGCGTGCCCGAAGCCCGGCACGGCTGCGACGCCATCACGGTTTTGCAGTATAGGGCAGGACCGAACCCTGCGCCGGAGCGCCGCCCGCTTGCGGGTCGCGCCAAGCGCTACATCTATCCCCCAACTCGTGAACGAGAGACACACGACCCATGGACGATCTGATCATCGGCCACCGGCCAGGCGGACAGCAGCAAGCGGCTCCGGGCGGACCCGCCGCCTCGGGCGTGATTGTGGAGGGCAACCAGACGACCTTCATGCGGGACGTGATCGACGCCTCGCGCAAGGTTCCGGTCCTGGTCGATTTCTGGGCGACCTGGTGCGGGCCGTGCAAGCAGCTCACGCCCGCTCTCGAGAAGGTCGTCACCGCCGCCGGCGGCCGGCTGAAACTCGTCAAGATCGACATCGACGCCAACCGGGCGCTCGTGCAGCAGCTGGCGCAGCTCGGGCTGCCGCTGCAATCGGTCCCGACCGTCGCCGCCTTTTGGCAGGGTCAGATCGCCGACCTCTTCCAAGGCGCACTGCCAGAATCGGAAATCCGGCGGTTTGCCGAGTCGCTGCTCAAGCTCGCGGGCGGAACGATGCCCGGGGCCGACCTGCTGGCGGAGGCGAAGGCCGCGCTTGAGACGGGAGACGCGGAGCAGGCGGCCGAGCTGTTCAGCGCCGTCGTCGAGCAGGAGCCCGAGAACCCGGATGCCTGGGGCGGTCTGATCCGTGCTCTGACCCTGCTCGGGCGGGAGGACGAGGCGGCCGACGCCCTCGGCGCGGTGCCCGCGAAGATCGCCGAGCACGCCGAAATCGCCGGCGCCCGCAGCGCGCTCGCGCTCGCCGGCGAGGGTCGGCAGGCCGCCGAGCAGCTGCAAGCGCTGGAGGCCCGGGTCGCCTCCGATCCGACGGACTTGCAGGCCAAATACGACCTGGCGACCGCGCTCAACGCCATGGGGCGGCGGGCAGAGGCGGCCGATGCGCTGCTTGACGTGATCCGGCGCGAGCGGGGATGGAACGAAGATGCGGCGCGGTTGCAGCTGCTCAGGTTCTTCGAGGCTTGGGGCCTTGACGATCCGGCGACTCTCGCCGCGCGCCGCAAGCTGTCCGCCCTGCTCTTCGCCTGATGACGGTCTTCCACCCGCGGGCGGATCGTCTGCCGGCCGAGTTCCCGGTTTTCCCGCTCACGGGTGCGCTGCTTCTGCCGCGCGGCAAGCTGCCGCTGAACATCTTCGAGCCTCGCTATCTCGCGATGGTGGAGGAGGCGCTCGCGGCGGACAGGATGTTCGGCATGATCCAGCCTCGGCCCGGCCTTCCTAGCGGCGGAACCGGGCCGGCCCTGTTCCGGGTCGGCTGTCTCGGGCGGCTCTCCTCCTTCAGCGAAACCGAGGATGGCCGCTACCTTATCACCCTCACCGGCGTGATTCGGTTCGCGGTCGAGCGCGAACTCGACATGAAGCGGGGGTTCAGGCGGATGCGGGGCAGTTTCGACCCGTTCCTCGGCGATCTCGACCCCGGCGCGCACTCGGTCGGCATCGACCGCGAAGCGCTGGTGGCCGAACTGCGCGGCTATTTCGGCCGGGCCGGAATGGACGCGAACTGGGATGCGATCGCGCGGCTCACGGACGATACGCTCGTGACGACGCTCTGCATGGTCTGCCCGTTCGGGCCCGCCGAAAGGCAGGCCATGCTGGAGGCGCCGACCGATGCCGACAGGGCGCAGGCGCTGCTCGCCCTGTTGCGCATGGGCGCCCGAGGCGCCGACCGAAGCAGCGACTCCGGCCGCGTAAGCTGATACGCCGAGCCTGCCTCTGGAGGACCAACTCGTTGTCCAATCCCACTCCGACCCTGCGACCGCCCGATCCACCCCGCGCGGCCGGAATCGATCCCCGGCTGCTCGAAATCCTGGTCTGCCCAGTGACCAAGGGACCGCTGGAATACGATCGCGCCGCCAACGAGCTGATCAGCCGCAAGGCCGGGCTCGCCTACCCGATCCGGGACGGCATTCCGATCATGCTCGCGGAGGAAGCGCGGGTGCTGGACGCCTGACCTCATGCCCGCGCCGACCGAGATCAGGCTCAAGGACAAGGGACGGCTGCTGGAAGTCGCATTCGACGACGGCTCCTTGTTCGCGCTGCCGGCCGAGTATCTGCGCGTGGAGAGCCCTAGTGCGGAGGTGCAGGGACATGCGCCGCACCAGAAGCAGATCGTCGCCGGACGGCGGCATGTCTGCGTCATCGGCATCGAACCGGTCGGTCACTATGCGATCCGGCTCTCCTTCGACGACCTGCACGACACCGGGATCTACTCCTGGGACTACCTGCTCGAACTCGGCCGCAGGCGGGACGAAAAGTGGCAGGCCTATCTGGATGCTCTCGCCGCGCGCGGCCTGAGCCGGGAACCGTAGGCTGGCTCAGCCATCCAGCACCCGAAGCGCGCTGACGTCGGCCGCGAGCACCGCAAGCAGGTCCGGCAGCGCGAGCGCGATGCAGCCGGCCGTCGGCTCGTAGTCCGGGCGGGCGACGTGCAGGAAGATGGCCGATCCGAGTCCCGGACGCACCGGCGCATCGTTCCAGCCGAGCACGCCGATGACGTCGTAGATCCCGTCCGCCCGCCACAGGGCCTCATGGCTGCCCGCGAACGGCCGCGTCACCATGCGGTTGTAGGCGCTCTGCTGCGGATCGTCGCACCAGCCGTCGGCACGCGCCAGCGGCTCGAGCGGCACGGCGCAGCGCGGTGGCGGCACCCGATCGGCCCGGTAGAGCACCCGCCGGAGCGGCAGGACTCCGGCCGGCGTCGCTCCGTCGCCCTCCCGCTTGTCCGCCCGCGCGCCGCTGCGGCCGAGCGCCGCCCGGAAGACCTGGCCCCGCAGCACGAGGCGGCCATCGGGATGGACCACGGCCTCGGTCACGACGGCCGCCTCGAGGCCATCACTCCAGCAGGTGGCCGAAGCGGCGCGCCTTGGTCGCGAGGTAGTGGTCGTTGATCCCGTTTGGCGCGACCGCATGCTCCTCGCGCCCGACCACCTCGACGCCGCGCGCGCCGAGAGCGGCGAGCTTGTCCGGGTTGTTGGTCAGCAGCCGCAGGCGTGTGACGCCGAGCTGTTTCAGCATGGCGGCGGCGACCGCGAAGCTGCGCTCGTCCGGCTCGAAGCCGAGCGCACGGTTGGCGTCCAGCGTGTCCAGACCCCGATCCTGCAACGCATAGGCCCGCAGCTTGTTGGCAAGCCCGATGCCTCTTCCTTCCTGCGCCAGATACAGCAGCACGCCGGCGCCCTCCCCGGCCATGCGGCGGATCGCGCCACGCAGTTGTGGCCCGCAATCGCAGCGCAGGCTGCCGAGCAGATCGCCCGTCAGGCACTCGGAATGCAGGCGGACAAGAGGCGCTTCGGCGTGTTCGGGCTGGCCGATCAGGACGGCCAGGTGATCGACCCCGTCACCCGCCGCCCGGAAGGCGACGACCCGCGCGTCCTCCGCTTCGTCCAGGGGAACGCGGGCCTCCGCGACCCGCCGCAGCGCCGCCGCGATCCCGTCCGGCGCCGCTTGCACGTCATCCGCCCGGACGCTCGCGATCCCAAGCCGCCGCGCCATCTCGGCGCATCCGGCAGGCGCCGGCGCGGCCAGCACGGCCGGAAGCAGATGTCCGAGCTTGGCGAGCAGGAGCGAAACGCCGCTCTGACCGGGGGCCTCTACTTCGGTCATGCCCTGGCGCGGGCCTTGATCCCCAGCCGGATCGGCCAGCATCCAAAGCGTCTCCGGCGTGAGCAGGCGCTCGTCGAGGCGCAGCGCGACCGGCCCGTCCCCGGACACGGGCCGACGGAGCAGCGCCGTCGCCCGCACCGGCGCGAGCAACAGCACGGGATTAGCGGCCGCCGTCTTGAGCAGAGCGGCGAGCGTGTCCGTCCGCACCGTCTCGGCGGCGAGCAGAAGCAACGACGCCGGCCCGCACACCAGCACCGGCCGCCCGGCCCGCAGTTCCTCGATCGCGCGGCGCACGGACCGGAGCATGCCCGCCTCGGGCGGCTCATCGGATGCAAGCTCGAACCGGAACGGAAGGTAGGTCATGAATGCCGGGAAGATGAAGCCACGGGTTTGACGGCGTCTGCACCGAAGGTAAGCGTCATGGCGGAAAAGTCGATGCTCGTCCGTGATCGTGCAGGCATGCCCCTGGGCCGCCCATCGTCAGCCAATTTCTCTGCGCGTGCTCGCAACAATGTGAGCGCAGGAGCGTATTCTCAGAAGAATGCCGGTTCGTCCGATGCGTTCGGCGCATGTCTCCCCTTAGGCACGGCAACCGAGTGTTTCTCCAGCGTTAGAGACAGTGTTCCAAGTAGCATGAAAGTAGTGCCGATGTCGGCCGAGCGGCCCATACTCATCATTGATGACGACCGTGCGTTGCGGGAGACGCTGAGCGAGCAGCTAACCGTTGAGGGTGAGTTCTCTTCGGCCGAAGCGGGCAGCGTCGCGGAGGCCGAGGAGCTGCTGACCGCAAAGCAGTCCCGGTTCGACGCCATCATCCTCGATGTCGGCCTGCCCGACGGCGACGGCCGCGACCTGTGCCAGCGGCTCCGGCGTCAGGGCCTGAAGGTGCCGATCATCATTCTCACGGGGTCCGACGAAGAGTTCGGACGTGGTGCGCGGATTGGAAGCCGGGGCGAACGACTATATCGCCAAGCCCTTCCGCCTGGCCGAGCTGCTGGCCAGGGTCCGGGCGCAGCTCCGCATCTTCGAGAACAGCGAGGACGCCGTCTTCACGATCGGCCCGTATACGTTCCGGCCCTCGGCGAAACTGCTTGAGGACACTGGCAAGAAGCGGCGCGTGCGGCTGACGGAGAAGGAAGCGGCGATCCTGAAGTTTCTCTATCGGGCCGGCACGCGGCCGGTCGCCCGGCAGGTGCTGCTGAACGAGGTCTGGGGCTATAACGCGGCGGTCACGACGCATACGCTCGAGACGCACATCTACAGGCTCCGGCAGAAGATCGAGCCGGACCCGTCGAATGCCCGGCTGCTCGTGACCGAGGGGGGCGGTTACCGGCTCAATCCGGGCGGCGTTGCCGCCGTTCCGGCCTGAGCCTCGGGTGATGCCGCCGCGCGCCCGCAAACGCCGCCTGATACCGGAACGCGCGGCAAGGCGATGATCGCCCGGCCCGAGACCAGGGCGCGTCCTGCCGCGGTCGCCACAGTGAACCGGTAGATCAGGCCGCCCGCTTCGGCGCGCTCGGAGAAGGCCGAAACTTCCAGAGCACCGTGAGCCGGGTCGTCGAGCCGCGCCGCGCCGAGCTCGAGATCGCGGAGGGCCGCGACGTAGCCCGCGGGCTGGGCGACGCCGCCCGCGATCAGCGCCCCGTGCAGCGCCGCCGCCTGCAGCCCGTATTCCGCGCCGCATACCGCGGCGAGCCGCCCATCGCGCCGGAGCGGATTTCCGGGCGCGAGATGGGAGCGGGTGCGGCACCGGATGGCGCCGGCGGTCCAGCACAGCACCTCGTCGAGCAGGCACATCGCACCCCGCTGCGGGATTAGCGACCGGATCGGGGCGCGGCCGGCCGTCACGCGAGCTCGATGTCCAGGCTTCCGTCCAGCATCTCGGCCGCGAGGCGATCCGGCCGCGCGAAAGCGATCGCCTCCAGCAGCCGCAGGCCGCGCGCAGCCGCGTTGCCCAGCGCCAATCGCCGCAGGCCCGGCGCCCGCGGAGCGATCGCCTCCGGCGCGGCGGGCTCGGCCGAATACCGCGCGCTGAGGCGAACCGGGATGCCCTCCCCCGGGTCGGGGGCGAGCACGAAAGCGCATGCGAACGCGCCCAAGGTGGGCCGCACGGCGTCCAGCGGGAACGGCAGCGGCGCGTCGTACACGCATAGGAGCACCGGGCAGGCCTCGATGACGGCCTCGGCCGAAGCTGCCAGCAGGGCCGCGCCGAACGTCGCGTCGTGGCAGCCGAGACAGCTCGCTGGAAGCTGCGATCCGGTGCCGATCGACCAATATCCGGCCGCGACGTTGTGGACCGAATTGTGGAACTGGGTCGGCGAGACCAGAGGCTCGGGCTGGGTCAGGCTGTCCAGGATCGCATGCACCACCGCCCCGTCCCCGTTCGAGGTGGCGAAGATCGAGCGGCACGCTCCAGGCGCGATGCCCGCCCGCGCCGATGCCTCCGAAGCGGCCGTGAGCGCGAGCCGCACGGCGAGGCCGGTGCGCCGCCGCTCGGTCGCCGACAGGATCGCGGGCGGCGGGGGCGGCACGACCGTCTCGGTGAGAGGCCGCTCGCCACGCAGCACGGCGAGACTGTCCCGCCAGCCCGGCAGGCCGGGCCCCCAAATCCCCATGCCGCGCACGAACACCGGCGTCACTGACGATCGCCGAAGATCAGGCTGCAATTGCTGCCGCCGAAGCCGAAGGAATTGCTCATGACGCGCCGGATGGAGGCGCCCCGGTTTGCGGTGACGACCCGCGCCCCGAACGCCGGGTCCACGGTCTCGACCCCGAGGCAGCCCGGCATGAAGCCGTGGCGAAGGCAGATCAGCGCGATCACGGCCTCCAGGATGCCCGCCGCCCCGAGCGTGTGGCCGGACCAGCCCTTCGTCGAACTGCACGGCGTTCCGGACCCGAACACCGCCAGCATGGCGCGATCCTCCGTCGCATCGTTGGCGCGCGTGCCCGTGCCGTGCAGGTTGACATAGTCGATCGCCCCCGGCTCCAGCCCCGCCCGCGCGAGCGCCCCCCGCATGGCGACGATCGCCCCCGCCCCCTCGGGATGCGGGGCGGACATGTGGTGGCCGTCGCTGCTCGCCCCATATCCGAGCAGCCGGAGACCCCCCCCGTCCCGCTCCAGCAGCATGAAGCCGGCCGCCTCGCCGATCGACAGCCCGCTCCGCTCCGCGTCGCAGGGGCGGCACGGCGACTGCGAGATCAGATCCAGCGCCGCGAACCCACGCAAGGTCATGCCGCAGAGCGTGTCCGCGCCGCCGACCACGACGGCGTCGCATATCCCGGCTCGCAGCAGGTGGTGCGCATCCACGAAAGCCCGCGCGCTGGAGGCGCAGGCCGTCGAGACCACCAGCGCCGGTCCGCGCGCGCCCAGCGCCGCCCGCACGTAGCGACCCAGCGAGTACATGTCGTGCGTGCCCTCGAACGCGTAGCCCGCGGGCAGCGCGCCGGTCGCGGGATCGCGCCGCTGATACGTCTCCTCGCTGGACAGGATGCCCGACGTGCTGGTGCCGACGACGACGCCGATCCGCGCCGCGCCATGCCGCGCCCGCGCCTCCGACACCGCCTCCGCGAACCCCTCCGCCCGCAGCGCCATGTCGGCGAGCCGGTTGTTGCGGCAGTCGAAGCCCGCGAGCGCGGGCGTCAGGCGATGATCCTCCACCCCGGCCACGCGCCCGGCGAAGCCGAAGGTCACGCCCGCGAAGTCGCACGGCGCAAGGCCCGAGCGCCGGTCGCGGAGCGCGTTGAAGGTGGCGTCGAGGCCCCGACCTATCGCGCTCACGATAGTCGCGGCGGTGATGGCCAAAGGTCGCATCAGTCAGGTCGCATCTGTCGGATGGAACCACGTCCCGGTTTCGGACCCGCGAACAGGAAGGCGAACACGATCGCGGCGAGCGCGCCGATCACGACCGTGATGCCGATCTGGCGCAGCAGCGGCGTTCGGCAAGTCGCGAGCAGCCCGAAGGTCGTCACGGCCATCCCGTTGCAGATCACGAGGGTGCGCAGCGTCCGCGCCCGCTCCTCGGCGTCGAGCTGCGGCCGGGCGAAGAACAGCGCGTAGTCGAGCCCCACGCCCGCGACGAATTGCAGGGCGACGATGTGGATCATCGACAACCGCACGTCCAGCGCGCGCAGGCTCGCGAGCGTGACCAGCCCGGCCGCCAGGATCGAGCCCGCGATCCGCAGGACGCGCCACGGATCGCGCGTGCCGGCCAGCAGCACGCAGAGCGCGGCGAGGCCCCCGGCCGCGAACCAGCGCCAGGCGAGCGCCGTGTATTCGGCGACGATGCCGCCCGCCTCGGCCCCGACATCCACCCAGGCCGCCCCCGCCGCCTGCATCGCCGGCCGCAGCTTGCCCGGATCGCGCACGCCGCTCGGCACGACCAGCCCGTACCAGCCGTCCTCGTATTTCGCGAGCAGCGCCTGCACGCGGGTCGCGATCAGCGGGCTTGCGATGTCGTCCGGCTGCACCGGCGCACGCGTCCGGCTCGCGGCCACGTCGTCGAGGAAGGGCCGGAACGCATCGGGGCGGAACGGCGTGCCCGCCTGCGCCGCCGCAACCCGGCGGGCGAGTTCGTCCGGCGGGGGCAGGACGGCCTGCCGCACCCGCTGCGTCGCCTCGCTCGGCAGCAGGCGCGCGGCGAACTCGGCACCCGCGATCACGCCCTCCCGTTGCAGCCGGTCGAGCACGGGCATCAGCGCCTCCTCGCGGCGGAGCACCTCCTGCGCGTCCGTCCCCCGGACCAGGGCCATGACGCCCGCATCGGGCGCGCCGAGTTCGGCCCGGAGCGCCGCGTCCTCGGCGAGCGCGGCCGCGGGCACGGGGCTGAGCGCCTTCAGCTCCGTCTCCCAGCGCGGCCCGCCCGACCCGGCGAGATACAGCGCCGCCGCCGCGCACACGCCGATGCCGATCCCGCGGCCCGCCCGCAGCCGCTCCACCGCCAGGATGCCCGCCGGATCGTCAAGCGCGGCCGGAGCGAGATCGGCGGCGACAATCAGGCGCGGCAACACCCAACGGGTGGCGGCGGCCGCGACCAGGACGCCCGTCACGGAGAACAGGCCGAGCTGCGCGAGGCCAGGAAAGCCCGAGAACAGCATGCCGGTGAGCCCGAGGCTCGCGGTCGTGACCGCGAGCGCGAAGGCCTGTCCGATGCGGCGGAGCGTGCCGGACGCTTCCTCTCCGCGCTTGCGATGGCCGATCAGCAGCACCGGATAGTCGACCGTGACGCCGAGCATGGTCATGCCGAAGCCGAGGGTGACGCCATGCACGAACCCGAACGCCGCCTGTACCGCGAGCGCGGCGGCGGCAATGCCGAGCACGACCGGCACGGCGATCGCCGCGATGACCCAAGGCGAGCGGAAGCGCCAGAGCAGGAGCGCCACGATCGCCACGGTGGAGATCACCGACAAGCGTTCCACGTCGCCCCGGATCAGGGCGGCGGCGTCCCGCGCGAACACCGGCGGGCCGGTCGCGACCAGGGTCGCGGTCCCTGGACTGGCGGCGGCGAAAGCCTGCCGCACCGCGTCGGTCGCGTCCCGTTCGCCCGCCACGTCCAGGCCGCGCGCCCTGGTCGCCGCGAGCAGCAGCGCGCGGTCCCGGCCGGACGCGAACCAGATGCCGTGCACGCTTCGCGCCTGGCTCGCCCCGGCCCACTCCCTCGCAAGCGCGAGGAAGGCGCCGGTCGGGTCGCTCAGGCCGAACGTCGAGCCGAGCGCCGAGGCCGAGGATTGCAGCAGCGTCAGCACGTGCGCGAAATCGGTTCGCAGCGCTTGCGTCGCGAACGATGCCTCGGTCACGGCCGGCGAAAGCAGGTAGCGATTGCGGAACAGGAACGCCATGGCGGCATCGTCCGGCCCCGTCCCTTCGCCGTTCTCCACGAACGCGAACAGGCCGGACCGGTCGAGCGAACGCTTCATCGCCGCGCTGATGCGGGCCAGCTCTTCGGGGGATGCCTGATCGATGCCGATCAGGATCAGGCTGGCCGCCGGACCGGTCCGGATCTGGTCCAGCATGAACCGCGCCGGTTCCGTGCCGCCGCGTGGCAGCAGGTCGGTCATGTCGGTGCGGATATCGACGCGGGCGAGCACGACGGCCAGCAGCGCGCACGCGACGGCGAGCGTCGCCGCGACGGGCAGTCCGCGCCGGAGCGCGGGGCGGGGGATGGGCGGTGTCACGGGACGCTGGTGATCGTCATCACCGAGCGGTCGCCGTTCGCCTCGCGAATATCCACGCGCCGGACATCGGTGCCCTGGCCGTCGATCTCGACCTGTCGCACCAATCGCGCCACGCGCGCCCCGGCGGGCTGCAACGTGAGCCGCCAGGCCCCGCTCGCGCTCCCGTCCATGCCGACCGAATAGTTCCGGCGGAGCGCCGGCAGATCGCCCGCCAGCGTTCCCCGGATCGCCTCCACCAGCGCGCCGACCTCGGGATGCGCGTCGAGATCGACCGTCCGGGGCGGCTCGTCGCCCATCGTGAGGGCAAGCCGCGAGCCGTCCACGACGATCGTCTCGGCGGCGGGCGGGTAGGTGATCTTTTCCAGGTATGCCGGCCTGCGGAATGCGAGCCGCCCGTTCGCATGCACGGGCGCCGCCAGGGCCGCGATCGTCTTGTCCTCCTCGAAGATCGCTTGGCGTTCCGGCACCGCCGCCAGCCGGCGCATCAGCGCCTCAAGGGGCGAGGCCTGGGCGAACGCCGGAACGGGGGACGCCACCGACGCCCAAAGCGCCAGGGCCGCCCCGAACAGCCGGGGCAGCGTCCGCCGGTACGGCCGGAGAGGAGCGCGACGACCAGAAATCATAGAAGTTGAACCAGTTGTAGGGATGGACGCGGCATTGCGCTTCGAGCCGGCCGGCATAGCGGCCGACCCAGTCGCGCACCGAAGCCGTCCGATTCTCGGCCGCGAGAACGAGCCGTTCGGCGAACGGCTCGAACCGGACTTCGTAATGGCGCGCGCCCTTCCTGATCCCGAAGAACAGAACGACGGGCGCCTCCAGCGCCGCCGCGAGCGACACGGGTCCGGTAGGGAATGGTGCGGGCTGGCCGAAGAAGGGCACGTCCACGGTCTTCCGCACGCAGGCGGTGCGGTCGCACAGGATGCCGACGATCTCGCCCCGCCGCAGGCTGTCCCGCACGTCCAGCATCGCCTCCGGCGCGCCGATCTCGATGACCTCCCGCCGCAAGCGCGGGTCCAGCCGGTCCATCAGCCGCGAATACGCCCCGGCATTGGCGCGGTACATCAGCGCCTTCACCGGCACCGGAGCGTTCCGGCCGAACGCGCGCAGCACCTCGAAACTGCCGAAATGCGCCCCGAACAGGAGGGAGCCGCGGCCCGTCTCGAGGGCCGACGTGAGGTGGTCCAGACCGGCCACGTCGATCCGGAACCCGCCGAGCCTGCCGGAAAGGAAGAACAGCCGGTCGAGCAGCACGCAGGCGAAGGTGAAGATGTGGCGGAACACGTCCAGAGCCTTGGGTTCCTGGGACAGCGCACGCCGGAGGAAGCGTCGTGACGCGCCCCGCGCGCCTCCGGAGAAGCAGAAGAAATAGGCGCTGATCGGCAGCAGCAGGACGAAGCCCACATGCCACCCGAACCGCAAGGTGAGCCAGGTCATGAACCGGATGAGCAAATCGCTGCCGCGTTCCTTCCTCCGGGTCCAGGCGCTTCCGGTCATGCCCGGCATAGCAGCGCCCGTCCCCGCAGCACGGTCCGCTGTCCGACGGCGCAGGAAAAGGCGATCCGGTCCGGCGCCGTCTCCGCCCACTCCGCGGCCACGCCCTGCCCCGGCAGCACCGGCGCCAGGAACTTGACCGTCTCGATCGCCGCGATGCGGGCGCCTGGGCGGCCGGCCAGCACGAGACCGAACACCTCGTCCAGCAGCACGACGCCGGGAACGACCGGCCGTCCCGGAAAATGCCCCGGGAGACAGGGATGATGCGCCGGGACCGAGAATTGCCCGGCTGAAATCGCCGGCCCGCTCATTCCGTTCCAGCGAGCCGGCCGCGGAGCGCCCGCGCGGCCTGGGCCGTGATCTTGCCGACCTCGTTGCGCGGCAGACGGCTTACGGGCACGAGCCGCCTGGGCAGGAACACGGGGTCGATCCGCTCGCGCAGCTCGGCGAGCAGCTCATCGGGATCGCGTCCCGGCGCGACCACGAACGCCATCAGCCGGGCGTTCGGACGACGCTCCAGATCGTCGGGCGCGACGAACACCCCGTCCGCGACGCCCGGCAGATCGGCCAGCACTCGGCTCAGGCCCGCCAGCGAGGCGCGGCGGCCGCCAAGCTTCACCAGATCCGTGCGCCGCCCGAGCAGACGGAAACGCGCTGAATCCAGCACCTCGACCGAGTCGCTGAGCGCGAACGGCACCGCGTGCGGCGCCGTGACCAGCACGTCTCCTTCCGGCGCAGCCGAAAACAGCCGAACGCGCGGATACATGCGCCAGGCATCGCCCTCGACCGTGCGGCGGCTGGCAATGGACCCGACCTCGGTCGCTCCGAAAATCTCCTCGAGGGGCGCGCTCCAGGCGGCCTCGGCGGAAGCGGCGAGTTCCGGGGAGAGCGGCGCGGTCGCGGAGATCGCGCGGGCCAGCGGCGGCAGCGGGAGCCCCGTCTCCAGCAGCGCCCTGATCTGGAGCGGGGTCGTCACCAGCACCCGGTTGCCCGGCATTTCGGCCAGCGCGGCCCGGACGTCCGCCGGATAGAAGCTGCCGCCGCACCACACCGACGCATGTGCGTGCAGAGGGAGCAGCACGGTGGTCTCGAAGCCGTACATGTGCTGCGGCGGCACCATGCCGACGACGGAGGCGGGCGCGCGCGCCGTCATGCGGAAGCGCCGCCCGGCATCCTGGCTGCGGCTTGCGAGCTGGCCCCAGGGCTTCCTATGCCCGACCGGCTCGCCCGTGCTGCCGGACGTGAACACGATCGCGGCGAGCTGCCCCGCCGGGATCATCGGGTTGTCGCCCTCCGCCCCGGACGCGGATTCCGGCGCGGGGCGCAGCACGTAATGGGGGAGCGGAGGAGCGGCGAGCGGCTCATCGGACAGCGCGCACAGGCCCGGGAAACGGGCGGCGAGACGCCTTAGCCCCTCGGCCGAGCGGTCGGTCATGAGCAGGCTGATCTGCCCGCGCAGCACCGAAGCCGCGATGCCGATCGCGAAGGCGAACCGGTCGCGGCAGAGATTGACGACATGCCCGCTCACGGGCAGCGCCGAGGCGGCCGCATGCGCGGCGCGCAGGAATGCAGACGCGGTCACGTCCTGGCCGGGCAGCCGGAACACGACGGCGTCCGGCGCCCGCGCGAGAAGGGGATAGGCGGACGCAGGGGTCATCCGCCCGCCGCTCGCACGGAA
The DNA here is from genome assembly GCA_963777325.1 of uncultured Alphaproteobacteria bacterium. Lineage (GTDB taxonomy): Bacteria > Pseudomonadota > Alphaproteobacteria > Acetobacterales > Acetobacteraceae > JAFAXA01. The sequence continues at coordinate 200,818 of CAVZQE010000004.1, forward strand.
TGCCGAGGCGACGGCACGGACCTACCGCGTCCGATGCGCTTCGACATGCCGCGTCAGCGCGCGCAGCGAGGCGAAGATCCGGGTATTGCGCGCGTCGTCCGATTTCAGGTCGACGCCGTACCGCTTCGACAAAGCGAGCGCGAGTTCGAGCGCGTCGATCGAGTCGAGGCCGAGGCCTTCCCCGAACAGCGGCTCCTCGGGTGCGATCGCGTCGGCCGGAAGTTCGAGATGCAGCGCATCGACGATGAGCTGCGCCACGTCGCGCTCCTGGGTCGCTTGGGACTGGACGGGCATGAGGCTCCGTGAAGGCGAAGAGAGCGAGACCGCAGGCGAGCGACCCTGGCGCAACACTACATGAAGGCATTTTTGCCGTGCAACCCTGGGCGGCGCCCGGGGCGGCCCCTGGGCGGCCCCCTGGGCGGCCCCTGCTGCGGCCCTGGCGCGGCCCCTGGCGGGACGCCGCCCCTTGTCAGGGGACGCATCTTCGCCGATCTAGCGGAGGGGACCGGCGCGGTCCGCTTTGCCACCATCATGACCGGGGTCGCAGCATGTTCATCGAGACCGAAGGCACACCCAATCCCGCGACCCTGAAGTTCCTGCCCGGGTCGGAGGTGATGGGATCGGGCACCGCCGATTTCGCGACCAGCGCCTCGGCCGGACGCAGCCCGCTCGCCCGCGCGATCTTCGATCTGCCGGGGGTCGCGCGCGTTTTCCTGGGCAGCGACTTCATCACCGTCACCAAGACCGACGAGACCACCTGGGCCACGCTCAAGCCGCGGGTGCTGGGCGCCATCGTCGAGCATTTCGTCGCCGGCCGGCCGATGGTCGAGGGCTACGGCGACGCCGCCTCCGAGGAGGAGGTCGCGCCGGAAGACGAAGAGATCGTGGCCCAGATCAAGGAGCTGCTGGACACGCGGGTCCGCCCGGCCGTCGCGGGCGACGGCGGCGACATCGTGTTCCATGGCTATCGTGACGGCGTAGTCCGGCTGCACATGCAGGGCGCCTGCAGCGGCTGTCCGTCCAGCCGGGCGACGCTGAAGCACGGCATCGAGAACATGCTTCGCCACTACGTGCCGGAGGTGGTCGCGGTCGAACAGGTCGAACTCTAACCGGCCACCCACCACAGGATGACACGATGCCCCTGGACGATACCAGCCTGGACACGCTGTTCCGGCAGGCCCGCACGCACGGCAAATGGACGGACGAGCCGGTTGCCGACGAGACCCTGCGCCAGCTGTACGAACTGACGAAGTTCGGCCCGACCTCGGGCAACGGTTCGCCCGGCCGCTTCCTGTTCATCCGCACGCGGGAGGGGAAGGAGAAGCTGCGCCCGGCGCTCTCCGCCGGCAATCTGGACAAGACGATGAAAGCGCCGGTGACGGTGATCGTCGCCTACGACCCGCATTTTTACGAGCTTCTGCCGCGCCTCTATCCGCAGACGGACGCGCGCTCCTGGTTCGCGGGCAACGCGGCGCTGGCCGAGGCGACGGCCTTTCGCAACAGCTCGCTGCAAGGCGGTTACCTGATCCTCGCCGCCCGCGCGCTCGGCCTCGACGCCGGCCCGATGTCGGGCTTCGACGCGGAGAAGGTGGATTTGGCGTTCCTGTCCGATCTCGGCTGGCGATCGAACTTCCTCGTCAACCTCGGCCATGCCGACCCGGCCGGGGTGCGGCCGCGCAATCCGCGCCTTGCGTTCGAGGAGGCGTGCCGGCTGCTCTAAGGTGCGGATCGTTACCTGGAACATCAACTCGGTCCGCCTGCGCCTGCCGCTTCTCGCCCGCCTGACCGGCGCGCTCGATCCGGACGTCGTCTGCCTGCAGGAGACCAAGGTGCCGGACGCGCTGTTCCCGGCGGAAGCGCCGGCCGCGCTGGGCTACCCGTTCGCCGCCTTCCGGGGGATGAAGGGGTATAACGGCGTCGCGATCCTGTCGCGCATTCCGTTCGAGCTCGAAGCGGACACGCCCGACTGGTGCGGACGCGGCGATTGCCGGCATCTCTCGGTGCGGCTCGACGCAAGCGGCGGCCCGGTCGAGCTGCACGATTTCTACGTGCCGGCCGGCGGCGACATCCCCGACCGCGCGCGGAACGCCAAGTTCGGCCACAAGCTGGATTTCGTGGCGGAGGCCACCGCCCATTTCGCCGCCCGCCCCCGCCTCGAGCGGGCCGTGCTGGTCGGCGATCTCAACATCGCGCCGCTCGAAAACGACGTCTGGAGCCATCGCCAGCTGCTCTCGGTCGTCAGTCACACCCCGGCCGAGACGGCGGGGCTGACGGCCTGGCTCGGCACGGGGTTCGTCGATGCCGTGCGGCATTTCGTGCCGCCCGAGGAGAAGCTGTTCACCTGGTGGTCGTACCGCAACCGGGACTGGCGCGCCTCCAATCGCGGACGGCGGCTGGACCATGTCTGGGTCACGCCGGACCTCAGGGGCAGCCTGCGAGGGCACGCCGTGCTCGCGGACGCGCGGGACTGGCCGCAGACCTCGGACCACGTGCCGGTCTGCGTCGAGCTGACGGGATGAGAGCCGTCAGATCGTCACGAAACTGTCGAGCCTGGCCCGGATTTGACGCGCGACGTCCGGCGGAACGGCGGCGCCTGCATAGCGCACGGGTCTTGCCAGAATGTCGATGCTGCGCGGATGGCTCGTCAGGATCTCGCCCGCGACCGGCAGGCCGGACGGCAGCACCACGCTGGTCGGGAATGGCCGCACCCGCGACGTGATCGGACAGACCACCGCGAGACCGGTATTGGCGCTGAAAGCCGCGGCGGAAATCACCAGGGCCGGCCGCCGCCCGGCTCGCTCGCGTCCCTTCGCCGGATCGAAGTCCGTCCAGATCAGGTCTCCGGCCTCCGGCACGTAGACGGCCGCCGTCATTCGGGCACGATTTCGCGTCCGACATCCGGTCCCCACTCGTAAGCCCCGGCATAGTCGGCGCGCCACGCCTCCGCCGTCTTGCCCCGGAACAAATCCGCAAGCGCGACCCGCGCCGCCGTCCGCCGGATCACGACGTTGCCGTCCTGCGTCTCGACCTCCACGCGTTCGCCTTCCCGCCATCTGAGGGCGTCGGCGACTTCACCGGGGAGGCGCACCGCCAAGTTGTTGCCCCACTTGCCAATTCTGACCTGCACCATGGAATGCTCCAGGATATTCCTGGAATATGATGGTGAGCGCGCGCGAAAACAAGCGGACCGGCGCGCCCGAACGGGTCAGTGCAGCCGCCCGTCAGGTCTCGGGCGGTCCGGTCCTCGCCGGACGGCGCGGCGCTTTGGGCGGCGGTCCCTCCAGCCTCGGCAGCGGGGGCGAGGCGGGCCGGGACAGCCACCCGGGCCGCTTCGGCTGCGTCGTTCGCGCGGGCGGCGTTTTCCTGCGTTCCGCCTCGCCTGCCGTACTGCCGGAGGCGGGCCGGGGGCGCGGATCGTGGGCACGGCGCGGCAGGCGCAGCGCGGGCGGAAGGTCGATTTGCAGTGCGTGGCACAGCGGGCGCAAGATCCGCCCGGCCTGCGGCGCCGCTGCCAGCAGCGCCGTCATGTCCGAATCGCCCAGAAGATATTCCATCTGCGAGCGGCCGATCCGCGTGTCCAGCACGGGCACGAGACGCAGCAGCCAGCCGTACCCGCCCGGTAGCCGGAGGGCCGGAGCCGCCGGGCGCGGCCGCGCGGCTTTTCCCGATGTGCGGCGCGGCGCGGAAAGCCGGCCGGCCTGGACCGAAGCGACGAGCCTCTCGAACCGGGCGAGCAGCCGCCGCAGCCGGCTCCAGGCGAGCAGGACCAAGGGTGCGTCCGGGCGCCTCGGGCGCACTGGCCGCAATCGCCCGGCACAGCAAGTCCATGATCGCGGCGAACCGGACGAGAAGGCTCGGTGCGGAGAGCACGGCGGACATGAACGAAAGCAGAACACAATCAGAGCGCGATGTCAAGCTACATTCTCCCGTGTTGAAAGTCGGCACGGGGGCCGCTTGTCCGGCGCGCCTTTCGCATGACAGGCTGCCGCCGTGAGCGCGCGCAGACCTCCCACCCGACCCGGCCCGGCCCGGGTTCTCATCTTGCGCCATGCGGAAAAGCTGGAAACCGGATTGCTGCGCCGGGGCGGCCCGCATCTGTCGCTCAGGGGAAGCGCCCGCGCGGCCGCCTTGCCGACGCTGTTCTGCCCCGGCCTCCACCCGCGGGATTGCGCCCTGAGCGCCAGCGGCGCGCGGCTATCCGGCACCTACTCCGTGCAGACCCTGGCCGGCACCAGCGCCCGGTTGGCCATGCCGGATTTCGTGTTCGCAGCGGCCGGAACCCCGACGAGCAACCGGTCGGTGGAGACGGTCGCACCCCTGGTCGCGGCGTTCGGCCTGCCTCTCGACAGCAGCTATGACGAGCACGACGACGACCAGATGATCGCCTCCATCCTCGGCCAGAGCCGCTACGCCGGACAGGTCGTTCTCATCTGCTGGCACCACGGTCAGATCCCGCAGATCGCCACGGCCTTCGGCGTCGCCGGCCCGCCGCCGTGGCCACGCCACGTGTTCGACCGGGTTTGGCAACTCACCTGGGGCGCCGAGGACGGGCCGCCCGCCTTCACGGACCTGCCTCAAAGGCTCCTGTTCGGCGACAGCGAGACCTGACCGCTACTCCGCCGCGCGCGCCTGCACCGGCACCGCCGCCAGCGCGCCCGCCAGATCCTCCCGCAGATCCGCCAGATCCTCAAGCCCGACCGAAAGCCGCACCACGCCATCCGTGATCCCGAGCCGCGCGCGCTCGGCCTCGCCGATGCGCATGTGCGTCGTCGTCGCCGGATGCGTCACGAGCGATTTCGAATCGCCGAGATTGTTCGAGACCGCTATCAGCCTGAGCGCGTTCATCATCCGGAACGCGCCCTCCTTGCCGCAAGCGACCTCGAACGTCACGACCGTCCCGCCCGCGCTCATCTGCGCCTCGGCCAGCGCCCGCTGCGGATGGTCGGCGTGGGTCGGGTACCAGACGCGGGTGACGTCCGGCTGACCAGCCAGGAAATCCGAGAGCGCGGCCGCCGTCCGGCTGCTCGCCTCCACCCGCAGCGACAGCGTCTCCAGCCCCTTCAGCAGCAGCCACGCATTGAACGCCGAGATCGCCGGGCCGGTGTTGCGAATGAACGGCTGCAAGGTTTCCTCGATCCAGGCCTTGCGGCCGAGCACCGCGCCGCCCAGCACGCGGCCCTGGCCGTCGATGTGCTTGGTGCAGGAATAGACCACGACGTCGGCGCCGAACCGCAGCGGCTGCTGCAAGAGCGGCGTCGCGAACACGTTGTCCACGACGACGAGCGCGCCGGAGGCGTGGGCCAGGTCCGCGACCGCGCGCAGGTCGATGATGTCGAGCATCGGGTTCGACGGCGTTTCCAGCAGCACGACCTGCGTCGGCGCGCGGAGCGCGTCCCGCCACTGGGCGAGATCGCCGCCGTCCACGAACACGGTCTCGATGCCGAATCTCGGCAGCAGGGTCGAGACGATCCAGTGGCAGGAGCCGAACAGCGCCCGCGAGGCGACGACCCGGTCGCCCGCCTTCAGCTGCGCCAGCATCGCGGCGTTCACCGCCGCCATGCCGGTCGCGGTCGCCCGGCAGGCCTCCGCCCCCTCCAGCAAGGCGAGCCGCTCCTCCAGCATCGCGACGGTCGGATTGCCGAAGCGGGAATACTGGTAATGCTGGATCGTGTTCTGGAACGTCGCTTCGGCCTGCTCGGCGCTGTCATAGACGAAGCCCGAGGTCAGGAAGAGCGCCTCGGCCGTCTCGCCGAAGGCGGAACGCTTTGTGCCGCCATGCACGAGCAGGGTGGCCGGGCGGTGGCGGCTGGGAGTGTCGGTCATGGCGGCGGGGCCTCTCTCGCTTGGCCCGGCCGGATCGGAGCAGCGCCGCCGCCGCAGGACCGGCAACGACACTGGCCTCTTTAGCGCGCTTGTTTCACCTCGCCGCAATCCGGCCGGACAAATCACGAGGGCCGGAACACCGGCGGCGGCAAGCTAGGGCCGCACGGATTGCGCCGTCAACCCGGCTTTCCTATAACCCTCGGCGGCCCGGCGCGGGTGTAGTTCAATGGCAGAACGGCAGCTTCCCAAGCTGCATACGAGGGTTCGATTCCCTTCACCCGCTCCACTGCCGCAGCATCCGCTTCACCGCGCGCGCGGGCCGCGTCAGCCGCCACGAGGTCGATCGCCGCATTGCCGCCAGTTCGGCCTGAAGCTGCGCGACCTCCAAGACAAGCGGGGACACCTCCTCAGCCTCCGGCACGTCGTCCGGCTCCTCGGGGACAGACGCCGTTCCGTCGTCCTCGGTCAGCACGTAGGCTCGCGCACGACCGCAATCGGGGAAGTCGCGCAGGCTCGCCCGCCATCCGGCGCGGCGCGCCGCCTCCGCGAAGAAATCGTGGGTGAAACCGAGTTCCATCCACCCGAAGCGCCGCATGCAGAACACGGAGAGCGCGTCGAGACGCGGCCCCCAGGGGTAGGGGATGCCCGGAAAGGGCGCGGGCACGATCGGCTCGCCGCATAGGATAATCCGGCCGCCCGGCTTGATCCGGTCGCGCAGCCGGGCGAGCAGGGCCGCGAAATCGAGCGCATGATGGAATGCCTCGAAGAAGACGATGCGATCGAAGCGCTCGCCCGCGAACCCCTCCCCGAACGCCGCTTGTTCCAGGCGCAGCCTCAGCCCGAGCGCGCTGGCCTGACGGCGGATGCCCTCCAGCGCCACCGGGCAGATGTCCACGCCAGCGGCCGGGACGCCCATCCGCGCCAGCATGAGCAGGATCTGCCCGCTGCCCGGCCCGTATTCGAGCACGCTGCCGCACGCGGGCAGGTCGAGCAGGCGGAAGATCTGGCCCCAGCTCAGGAGATGCTCGGCGACGAGCGCCGGGTCGCGAAAACTCCATGGCACGAGTCCGGTCCAGAGGTCGCCCGGCACGCCGCCCGCCGGCGCCTCGTCGCGCTGGGCGACGTAGCCGCCGTCCGTCCGCCCGCGCAGATCCAGATAGAGACCGAGGGCCGCGTCCCGGTATTCGCACGAGAACGGGTCGAGTGCCGCGAGATGGCGCGCGGCCGGCGTGTCGAGGGTGAGGGTCGTCAGATACTGATAATGCGAGGCGTCCGGAACGCCCGTGCCGATCTCCGCAAGCGCAGCGTCGAACTCCACCGCTCCGACCGTCGCGCCCATCCCCGGCGCTTATCTCCGGCGATAGAGGCCGATCAGCTCGCCCCGCCCGATCAGGTGCGGCGCGATCGTCCTGAGCATGAATTCGCGGCCGGGCGGCCAATCGAACTTGGGATTCGTCGCCAGCGCGAACAGCTGGAAGCCGTAGCGATGCGGACCGTGACCGGGCGGCGGCATGATCGGCAGCCAGCCGCGGCGGCCGGCGCTGTTGCGTCCGGCGATCCACCCTTCGGCGGCCGGACCGCGCTGCGCGGCGGGAATGGCGCCCTCCGCCAATCCGGTGACGGAAGGCGGGATGCCGACCAGGATCGCGTGCACGAGCGGACGCAGCGACGGCGCATCCGCGTCCTCGACCAGCAGCGCGAGGCTCGCCGTCGCTTGCGGCAGGTCGCGCCAGGCGAGCGGCGGCGACAGCCCCTCGCCGGATGCCGTGAAGCGGTCCGGGATCGGCCCGTTGTCCTCGAAGGCCGGGCTGTCCAGCGTGATCGTCGCGGGCCGCGCGCCGAACTGCGGCCGGCGGCTCGCGAACGCGCGCGGACCCGGCCGGAAGGGCCGCAGCAGGCGGCCGATCCTGTGAGCGAAATCGGTTTCCATACCGTCAGTCACGCAGCCGGAGCCGCCGGGTTCCGGCCGGCTCGCGGCCGCTGGACAGCGGCCGCGGCCCTGACGACGATGCGCGGTGACCGCAGCTTCGGCCCTGCCCCGTTTCCTGGCCCTATACGGAGTGCTGTTCGCGGCGTTCGGGGTCGCCTCGCCGTTCCTGCCGGCGCTGCTGCTCGAGGACGGCCTCCGCCCCTCGGCGCTCGGCTTGGTGCTCGCGTCCGGCACGGCGATCCGCCTGCTGGCCGGCCCCTTCGGCGGCCGGATCGCCGACCGCACCGGCCGGGGCCCCGCCGTGCTCGCAAGCTTCGCCGCCGCGTCCGCGCTGGTCGCCACCGGCTACGCGCCGGCGCGCGGGCTGCCGCCGCTGCTGCTCGTCAGCGTCGCGCACGCGGCCGTGCTGGCGCCGATCGTTCCGGTCGCCGACGCGCTGGCGCTCGGGTCGGCACGGCAGCCGCGCGGCTTCGCATACGGCCTCGTGCGGGGGGCCGGCTCCGCCGCCTTCGTCCTCGGCGCGCTGCTCTCGGGACAGCTCGTGGACCGCGCCGGGCTCAGCGTCATCGTCTGGCTGAACGCGGGGCTGCTCGCGGCCGCCGCTTGCGCAGCCGGGCTCGTGCCGAACCGGGTCGCCGGCATCCAAACCCGGCCAGAGGGCGGCGGTTCGTTTCGCGTGCTGCTCGGCATCCCCGTCTTCGTCCGCCTGATGACCGTCGCGGCGCTGATCGGCGGCAGCCACGCCATGCACGACGCCTTCGAGGTGATCCGCTGGCGCGCCGCCGGGCTCACGGGGGCGGAGGCGAGCGTGCTCTGGTCGCTCTCGGTCGCGGCCGAGGTCGTCGTGTTCCTGTTTCTCGGGCGGCGGCTGCTGGAGCGCCTCGGCCCGGGCCGGGCGATGGCGCTGTCGGCGCTCGCCGGCATCGTGCGCTGGAGCGCGGCGGCGGCGACGGCCTGGTTCCCGGTCATGGCGCTGGTCGAGCCGCTGCACGGGCTGACTTTCGCCCTGCTGCATCTCGCCTGCATGGACATGATCGGCCGCGCCGTTCCCGCTTCGCTCGCCGCGACCGCGCAAGCCGTCTACGGCACGATCGCGATGGGCGCGACCACGGCGGCGGTCACGCTCGGCGCCGGGCCGCTCTACGCACGCCTCGGCGCGGACGCCTTCTGGCCTATGGCGCTGATGTGCGCGCTGGCGCTCCCGCTCGCGCTCCGGATTCGTCCGCACACCGACCCGGCGCGAGCCTGAGTTCGCCTGACCGGCGCGCCTCTGAAACGTGCTTTACTTTTCGCGGCCCGAGGCCACTTCCGGATGAACAAAAGCGCTCCTCGCGCATGGCAGCCGTCCGGATGAACACAGCATGAGCAGTCTCCTCACTCGTCTCGCGACGCGCGCCGCGTATGGCGCGAGCCAGGGGCCGCGTGTCGCCTGGTATGTCGGCCATACGCTCGCCATGCGCAGGCTCTCGCAGGCGGCCCGCAAGCTCGAGGGCGAGCGCGCGCGGCCTCCCGCCCGCACCGACAAGCCGGTGCCGGACCGCAACCGTCTGCTCGCCGACATGGCCGAGCTGTTCCGGCGGGACGTCGCCAATGTCGAAGCGGGGCTCTACCCGCTGCCGCTCGACCACGACGGCTCGCTGCCGACCTTGCTGAAGCGCTCGCGCCTGTTCTTCGAGGATCTGCCGCGCATCCACCGCCGCCGCCAGACCGGCACCCACAGCGACGTGCTGAGCGCGGACACGCGCGGCAAGCGGCCCCGCTACTACCTGCAGAACTTCCACTTCCAGTCCGGCGGCTGGATGACGGACGAATCGGCCCAGCGCTACGACACGCAGGTCGAGGTGTTCTTCAGCGGCACCGCCAACGCCATGCGGCGGCAGGCGCTGCCGGAACTGCACGAGGCGTTCGCCGGGCGCGATCAACGGACGCTGCGCCTGCTCGATGTCGGCTCCGGGACGGGACGCTTCCTCGCCTTCGCCAAGCAGGCCTGGCCCCGCCTGCCGGTCACCGGCCTCGATCTGTCGGAGGCGTATATCCGCGAGGCCAGGAGCCATCTGCGCCCCTGGTCGTCGGCCATGCTGACGGTCGCGAAAGCGGAAGAGATCCCGTTGCCGGACGCCAGCCAGGACGCGGTGACGAGCATCTTCCTGTTCCACGAGCTGCCGCCCAAGGTGCGCCGCGCGGCCTTCGCGGAGTTCGCGCGCGTCCTCAGACCCGGCGGCCGCCTGGTGCTGATCGATTCGCTGCAATACGGCGACAAGCCGGAGTACGACGGGTCGCTCGACCTGTTTCCGCAGAACTACCACGAGCCGTATTTCTCGACCTACGCGCGCGAGGATTTCGCGGCGCTCGCGGCGAGGAACGGGCTCGCCCACGTCCGCGACGTCCACGCGTTCGTTTCGAAGGTCATGGTGTTCGACAAGCACCCGTGAAAGTCGCGAGCCGCGCCAAGCGTCGAGCCGTTCTGAACGCGCTCTGCGGCGCGGCCGCGCTGCTGCTCGCCGCCTCGTGCTCGCGCTCCGCAAAGCCGGTGACGGTGCTCGCGCCGGACAGGGTCGCCTCCGTTGTCGTTGGACGATCGACGCGTGCCGACGTGTTCGCAGTGCTTGGCAAGCCCACGCGATCGGAGCGGAGTGCCGCCGGCGAGGCCTGGGTCTACAAAACAAAGGAGAGCAAGTCCGGAAGCAACGCTCTGCTCGGCGGCGCCGCCGCGGGCTCGGCCATTCTCGGCACGTTCGTGCCCTATGCGGGTCTGGTCGGCTCCGGCATTGGCCTCGCCAACGCCGCGGAAGCAGGAAGCGAACCGCCACCCGAGTCGGCGAGCCTGACCGTCGCCTTCGGACCCGACGGCGTCGTCCACGACTGCATCTACGCGACGACCGCCGCGCCGGCGCTTGCCAACCAGGAAGCTCGCCCCATCGATTGCCGGCGGCCTCCGGCGTAGGCCTGACTCAGATCAGCTTGACGTCCGTTCCTCCAAGCTGGTTGGAGGATGCGGTGAACGCCGCTAAGGGGGACAGGCCCAGGAACCCCAAAGCGAACGATACGGAGTTCCCGTCGTCGTCAGAACCCTGCACGACGAGTTCGGTCTCTCCGTTTTGGACGAAACTCTTCTGTAATGAAGCCTTGAACAACGACATCAGTGTTATCACGTCCTGGCTCTGGAATCCCTTGATCGAAGCGCCGAGTGTCTTCGGCCCTCCTATGTCCAGCCTCAACGTTCCACCCGGGCTGCCAAACAGGTTTGCGAACTGGAGGGTGTGAGTGTCTGCGATGCGAGCGCCTTTCGGGAAAACGAGCGTGGAACTCGGTTGAATTTCGATAGTGCCGCTGCCGGTGATCTGGGGAGAACCGTCTATCGTGATCGTGTTCCCATGGGCAGCAACAATGTGACCGTTGTTTTCTAACGTGCCGGTGCCGATGCTTATGTCGCACCCATTCGCTGTAGACCCGATAATCCCGTAGTTTGTGAGCGTTCCAGTCCCCACGCTGAGAGTACCCGAGTTGGGGAAAGACCACTCGAGACGCGATCGCTTGTCCAGAGTTATTGAACTCGCCCGGAGAGACGCGATGTTCGCCGAGCCATTCGAGATCGCAATGACCGCCGTCGCAGCGAGATGCATTTTGCCCCTTGAATACACATCGGTATGACCGACGACATAAATTGTAAGTGACGAAAACGTTATGTCGGTGGATGACCCATTCTGCCCGTCGAAATGCACGTCCGACTCGACGTATACGGTGTCCCCGGGCTGGGGTGGTCCGGGAATCGTATAGGGCGGCTGATTACCCCAATTAAGAGGATCGTACCAGTTGTCGCGAGCGTCTTGGGTCGCTCCGTGATTGCCGATGAAAACTTTGTTGCCCATTCTTCATCCCCGCGGTTCTGTGTAATATGTGGCGGGAAACGGTGCTCCGTCGGTCCGGGTCTCGTCTGTGATGACGGTCACACATGCGCGGCAGCATACAAGGACGGGGACGAGCCGGTGCCTTGCTCACCATTGCGGCGGGTTGCTCTCGGTCACGCCGAAGCTATCGCCCGGACCCGTGCGATGGCATTTGGGGTTGCCCAGGCTTGGGTCTACGAGGTCAGGCAGAGAAGGAACGGCCGGACAGCCTTCTGAGCGGCGCCGCGGCAGGATCGCGATCTTGGGCGCGTTCGCCTGCTCGGCTCCGGCATCGGTCTCGCGAACGCGGTTGCGGGAGACGGGCCGCCGCGGAGACCAGCCGCCTCACGGTGGCGTTCGGACCCGACGGCATCGTTCGCGACTGCCTCTAGGCGACGACCGCCCCGCCGGTTCTGGGCAGCGAAACTGGTTCTGATCAGCCTGCGCCGTCTCTTGCCGGCGGCCGCCGGCTTGACGTCAGTGACCGCGATAACGGATCGCCCAGACTAAATCGCCCAGTTCTCAATGGTCACTGCTTCAAATCGACCCGCATTGCGTCCTCGCCTTCCCACTCGAAAGTGACACACCACGCACCGTTGATGTGGACGGACCAGCGCGGCGGCTTTCCTTGCAGGCGATGGAGATTGAAGCGGGCAGGTCCATGTCGGCGGGCCGGCGCGCGGCTTCGAGCGCGTCAAGCCTCCGTTTTAGCCTTTCGACCGGATCCGGCCGGATTTTGGATGCGTCCCCGCTCCGCCGCCATTTGCTCAGCGCCCGACTTCGAAATGTCCGGATCATGCGAGCCTGTTAAGCATCAGCTGTCACAACGTCAGTGTACGCTGACACACTGTGGCTGTTTGGCACTATGGTTCCAGCCGTGGGGGCGGCATCCGGAACGAAGGCAGACTACGTCATGAGAGATAAGGTCAGGGGACCGGCCGCTTGGCCGCCGACCCACCCCGGCGCTTTGTTGCGGGAGGATGTGCTCCCGGCGCTGCGGCTGACCGTCAAGGAGGCAGCCGAGAAACTCGGGGTGTCCCGGCAGACCCTACACAAGATCCTGTCCGAGCAAGGGGCGGTGACGCCGGAGATGGCCGCGCGCCTGGGGAAGCTCTGCGGCAACGGCCCGGGGCTATGGCTTCGGATGCAGGTGGCGCGGGATCTGTGGTTCGTGGAGCGCGACATGGCGAGTGCAATCGAGAAAATCCCGACTCTGCACGAGGCAGCCTGAAAGCATCCGGCTGCTCCTGCCTTTCCGTCCGGCCGGGAACCGCCGCGATCGGCGGCGACAGCGACACGAGCAGGCCAGGCTCTTTCCCGGCGATCATTCCTCCACAAGCGCCCGGACGCGCGCGATCGCGTCGGGGGTGGCCCAGTCCGCGCCGCCCTCCAGCCGCGCGCGCTCCCGCCCCTCGCGGTCGATCAGCACCGTAAGCGGGATGCCCTCGGCGCCCAAGGCCCGCTGCGCCGCGCCCTTGGGATCGAGCAGGACCGGCAGACCCGTGATCCCGTGCTGGGCGAAGAACCCTCGCACGGCCTCCGCCCCGCCCCGGTCCGAGGACAGCGGCAGCACGGCGACGTCGTCCGGGGCCAGCGCCCGCGCCAGCGCCGCCAGCGCCGGCATTTCCGCGACGCAGGGGGCGCACCAGGTCGCCCACAGATTGACCGCCATGCCGTGGCCGCGGAACTCGGACAGCCGGTGGGCTTGCCCTTCGGCGTCGTAGAACGTGATCGCGGGGAGCGGCACGGGCGGATCGGTCAGCTTCAGGGCGGACAGGCCCTGCAACGCCTCGGCCCGTGGTTTGCGGACGGGGAGCGCGGCGGCTACGGTCGCCGCTGCTGCCAGCATCCGGCGGCGGGTTAGTCGAAGCATCGCGGAACTCTCCTCTTGACCGATACGCCGAACGCCGCGCCCGGAGCCAACATGCAGTGGGGCGGCCGGTTCGCCGCCGGCCCTTCGGCCGTGATGCAGGCCATCAATGTCTCGATCGGCTTCGACCGCAAGCTGTGGCGGCAGGATATCCGCGGCTCGCTGGCCCACGCCGCCATGCTCGCCCGCATCGGCCTGCTGGACGCGGCGGACGAGCGGGCGATCCGCGACGGGCTTGCCGCCATCGGAGAGGAGATCGAGGCCGGACGCTTCCCCTTCACGGACGCGCTCGAAGACATCCACATGAACATCGAGGCGCGCCTGACGGACCGGATCGGCGAGGCGGGCAAGCGGCTGCACACCGCCCGCAGCCGCAACGACCAGGTCGCGACCGATTTCCGCCTCTGGGTGCGGGACGCGATCGATGGGCTGGACGCGCAACTCGCGGACGTGATGCGCGCGCTCGCCGGCCGCGCCGCCGCCTTCGCCGCCGACCCGATGCCGGGCTTCACGCATCTGCAAACGGCACAGCCCGTGACCTTCGGCCATCATCTGCTCGCCTATGTCGAGATGCTGGCGCGCGATCGCGGCCGGCTCGCCGACTGCCGCCGCCGCCTGAACGAATGCCCGCTCGGCGCGGCGGCGCTGGCCGGCACCTCGTTCCCGATCGACCGCACGATGACGGCCGAGGCGCTCGGCTTCGACCGCCCGACCGCCAATTCGCTCGACGCCGTCTCCGACCGCGACTTCGCGCTCGAGTTCCTGGGCGCCGCCGCGATCTCGGCCATGCACCTCTCGCGCTTCGCCGAGGAGGTGATCCTCTGGTGCAGCGCGCCGTTCCGCTTCATTGTTCTGTCGGACGCGTTCACGACGGGCAGCTCGATCATGCCGCAGAAGCGCAACCCCGACGCCGCCGAACTCACCCGCGCCAAGACCGGCCGCGTGACGGGCGCGCTCGTCTCCCTGCTGACCGTGATGAAGGGCCTGCCGCTCGCCTATGCGAAGGACATGCAGGAGGACAAGGAGCCGGTGTTCGAGGCCGCCGACGCGCTCGCGCTCGCCCTCGCCGCGACCGCCGGCATGGTGCGCGACATGACGCCGGATCTCGCCCGGATGCGCGCGCTGGCGGGCGCGGGCTTTTCCACCGCGACCGATCTCGCGGACTGGCTGGTGCGCGTCCTCCGGCTGCCGTTCCGCTCCGCGCACCACGTCGCGGGGCGGCTGGTGGCGCTCGCGGAAGAGCGGGGCGTCGGCCTCGCGGATCTCTCGCTGGCCGACATGCAGGCGGTCGAGCCGCGCATCACCGGCGACGTGTTTTCCGTCCTCACCGTCGAGGCCTCGGTCGCATCGCGCACGAGCTACGGCGGCACAGCGCCCGCGAACGTCGCGGAACAGGCGGCGCGGTGGCGGGCGGCGCTGGCATGAGGGCAATCCTGCTCGCCTGCTGCGCCGCGCTTCCGCTGCTGCTCGGCGGCTGCGGCAAGAAGGGTCCGCCCTCGGCGCCCGGGCCGCAGACCGAGATCACCTATCCCCGCAGTTTCCCGACGCGGTAAGCGAGGTCGCGCGATGCACGTCACCAGCCCCCAATTCCATCAGAATGCCCGCCGGGCGTTGGCGGATGCCGGCTTGCAGAAGGCGCTCGCGATCTCGCGGCCGCACTTCCTGAAGCGCCGCGCCGAGGCGGTTGCGAACCTGCCCGAGTTCGAGACGCTGCGCGACACAGCCCGCGACATCAAGAACCACACGCTCGCGCATCTCGACTTCTATCTCGACGCCTTCGAGCGGAACGTGCAGGCGGCGGGCGGTCAGGTGCATTGGTGCCCGACGGCCGACGACGCGCGCGAGGCGGTGCTGCGCATCTGCCGTGACGCCGACGCTCGCACCGTGACCAAGGGCAAGTCGATGATCTCCGAGGAACTCGGGATCAACGAGCACCTGGAGCGGAACGGCATCCAGCCGATCGAGACCGATCTCGGCGAGTACATCATCCAGCTCCGGAAGGAGTCGCCGAGCCACATCATCGCGCCCGCGTTCCATCTCAACCGCGAGGATTGGGAGGCGCAGTTCCGCGCGTCGCACACGGACCTTCCCGCCGACCGCGTGTTCGCCGAACGGCGCGACATCCTGACGGAAGCCCGCGCCAAGCTGCGCGCACGCTTCCTCGCGGCCGATGTCGGCATCACCGGGGCGAACTTCCTCGTCGCCGAGACCGGATCGAGCGTGATCGTCACGAACGAGGGCAATGGCGACCTGACGCAGACGCTGCCGCGCGTGCATATCGCGCTGGCGACGATCGAGAAGGTCGTGCCGACGCTCGAGGACTGCACCTCGCTGCTGCGGGTGCTGGCGCGCTCGGCGACGGGGCAGGATTTCTCGGTCTACACGACGTTCAGCACGGGCGCGCGAAGGCCGGGCGACCTCGACGGCCCGGAACAGTATCATGTCGTGCTGGTGGACAACGGCCGCTCCGGCATGCTCGGCGGCGAGTTCCAGGACATGCTCCGCTGCATCCGCTGCGCCGCCTGCATGAACCACTGCCCGGTCTACGGCGCGATCGGCGGCCACGCCTATGGCTGGGTCTATCCCGGCCCGATGGGCAGCGTGCTGACGCCGTCCCTCGCCGGGCTGGAACGCACGAAGGCGCTGCCGAACGCCTCGACCTTCTGCGGCAAGTGCGAGAGCGTCTGCCCCGTGAAGATTCCGCTGCCCGGCCTGATGCGGCACTGGCGCGAGCGCGAGTTCGAGCGGCATCTCACGCCCACCGCCCAGCGGCGCAATCTCGCCCTCTGGGCGTGGCTCGCCCGGCGGCCGGGACTGTACCGCGCCGCCACCCGCGCCAGCGTGGCGGCTCTCGGCCTGGTCGGACGCAGGCGCGGGCGCTTCAAGTCGCTGCCCTTCTCCGGCAACTGGACGGCGGGGCGCGATCTGCCCGCCCCGGAAGGCGGCACGTTCTTCGCGCGCCTCGCCGCGGCCGAACGGGCGCGCAGGACATGACTCCCAAAGAGCAGCTGCTCGGTTCGATCCGCCGCTCGCTGCACCGGGGCGCGCTGTCGGACGAACAGACGGCGCCGCTCAGGCAACGTCTCGCTTCGCACCCGCGCCATCTCATCCCGGCACGCAGCCAGATCGACCGCGCGGCGCAGATCGCATTGTTCATCGCCAACGTCGCCAAGGAATACGGCACCGTCATCCGCGTGCCAGCGGCGGATGCGGTTCCCGCCGCCGTCGCGGACTATCTCGCGGCCCAGAACCTCCCCGCGCGCATCGTCATGGCGCCGCATCCGGCGTTGCGCGCGATCCCGTGGAGCGAGCGGCCGCTCCTGGAGATCCACGAGGGCCACTCAGGCCCGCTCGATCCGGTCAGCGTCCAGCACGGCTTCGCGGGCGTCGCGGAGACCGGGACGCTGATGCTGCCGTCGGCGCCCGAGCGCCCGACGACGCTCAACCTGCTGCCCGACACGGCGATCGTCGTGCTCTCCGCCAGCCGCGTCGTCGGCCCGTACGAGGATGCGTGGGATCTGCTGCGAGAGGAAGGCGGGATGCCGCGCAACGTCATGCTCGTGACCGGCCCGTCGCGCTCGGCCGACATCGAGCAGACGCTCGAACTCGGCGCGCACGGCCCGCGCAATCTGCACATCGTGCTGATCGAGGACGAGGCCGGGTGATGGCGTCCCAGCACGGCCCTCGCGAGCCGCCGGAATAGCACGCAGCCGGAACTTTTCGCTCGCGGGCACGGCCGTCCGGCCGCACTATTGCCTTTCCCTAGCCGTCGCGTGACGAACGGCGGGATTACGGAGGAAAGGAAACAGCGTGCAAGCGAAGATCATTCGGGGCGCCGTGCTGGCGACATGCGTTCTCGGCCTCGCCGGCCAGGCTTGGGCGCAGCAGCCCAGCCAATCCCAGATCGCGGCCATCCGGCAGTCCTGCCGGTCCGACTATCAGAGCTACTGCGCCTCGGTGCCGACGGGCGGTCCGCAGGCGCTGTCCTGCCTGCAAGAGCACGCAGCCAGTCTCTCACCCGCCTGCGGCAAGGCCGTCGCCGCGACGGGAGGAGCCGCCAAGGCCACGCCGTCGATTCGGGAAAATGCGGCGCCTGCGAACCCGCGCGCGGCGGCGGCGGAGCTGCGCGCCCAATGCGGCATGGACTTCCGGACCCATTGCCGGGGCGTGCGGCCCGGCGGCGGCCGGGCCCTCGCCTGTCTCAAGGACCATCAGGAATCGCTGTCGCCCGGCTGCAAGGACGCGCTCGCAGCGATGCGGCCGGCCCGCTGAGCGATCCCGCCCCGGTGATAGCCAGGCGGGGAATCTAAGCCGCGCCCGCTTTCTCCCTGAGCTATGGGCGGCTGCCCCGGTTCAGGGCCGCGACGATGATGCCGATCCCCTGTGCGTGCCAGCGCTGGACGGCCTTGTGGTCGGCCCCGAGCAGGGTGCCGAGGCGTCGCCAGGAGAACAGGTGACGCTCGGTGACCGGGCTGACCAGGCCGCGCGCGCCGACGATCCGGCGCAGCACGTAATTCTCCACCGGAATCAGCAGCACCCAGGACAGCGCCTCGTCCATGCGGGTGATCTTGGCGGCGCTCGGCACGGGCGGGCGCACCTGCTTTTCGGTCCAGGCATAGCCCTCGACCGCGCTGCGCACGATCTCGAGCGACGACGTCCGGAGCTTGGTCGAGAACCCGGACGGCGGCAGGGAGAGGAGCGTCGTGCCGGCCTCCTCGATGCGGTACGCCACGAGTTCGGCGTCATAAAAGCCCGTCTGCGGTTCGGCGCGCCTAGTCCTGCGCGGCGACGGCTTCGGACGGGCGGGCGAAAGGGGGGCGGGCGAAAGGGGGGCGGCCGAAAGGGAACCGGCAAGCGTCATGTCAGAGTCCTTCACGGTCAGCGGGAGAAGAACGGCAGCGGATACGGCGTGCCGGCGAGGCAGGTGCCCGCATTCAGGCAGTCCCAACTCCTGGGATGCCCGGCGGCCAGAGGCGCGCGGCCGGGATCTTCCGGCGGCGGCACGTGCTCGGGCGGCGGCCGGCGCGCGCCGATGCGGCGGCCACGGTCGATCGCGGTGTAGCGCGAGACGGACAGCGCGGCCGCGATCGCGTCCCAGCTCTCGCCCTCGGCCCGCAGGCGGCGAAGCTGGCCGTCCATCGCTTCGGTCCAGTTGATCTTGATCGGCATGTCGTCTCCGTCAGTTCGACTGGCGGGACGTTAGTTCTTCTATCCCTAACCAGTTACTAACATTGACATGGAATGGTTAGACGAACTCACGTATCCTGCCGCCATGAGCAGCGAGGGAATCGGCGGCCGGATCAGGGCGGCGCGCAGGGATCGGGGGTTGACGCAGGACGGGCTGGCTGCCGCCGTCGGCGTGTCGCGCAGCGCGGTCGCGCAATGGGAGACCGATCGGGCGGGTCAGATCACCGGCAACCTGAGCCGGATCGCGTCCGCGCTTGGGGTGAACGTGGAATGGCTGATCCACGGCGCGGACGTCCGGGCGCCGCTCGCCGCCGCCGGCGGCGATGAACTCGCGATGCTGCGTCTCTACCGGGAGTGCGACCCGGACGACCGGCAGTTCCTGCTGCGCACCGCCCGCAAGCTCGCGAAGCTGCGCCGCGAAGCGGAGTGACGCGGGCGGTCAGCCCTCCGGCGGTGCCTCGAACACGAGGCAGGTCGTGCTGGAATGGGCGTACAGCCTGCCTCCCGCATCGACGATCCGGCCGTCCGCGACGGCGGTTTGTCGCCCGAGATGCAGCAGGCGGCCGGTCGCGTGCAGCGTGCCGGCCGCGATCGTGACGGCGCGGACGTAGTTCACCTTGATCTCGAGCGTCGTGTAGCCGCGTCCCACGGGCAGGCGCGAATGCACGGCGCAGCCCATCACCGTGTCGAGCACCGTCGCGACGATGCCGCCATGCACGGAACCGTGCGGGTTATACTGAGACTCGTCGGGCTCCAGCGCGCACCGCACCTCGCCGTCGCCGATCTCCTCGAAGCGGAACCGGACGAGCTGACTGAAGGGCGGCGGCGGCAAATCCTCCCGTTGCAGCGCCTCCAGGAACGCCCGCCCCCCCATGCTTCGGCTGGCGCGGGCGAGGGAGAGCGGGTCGGACCAGCGGACGACACGCTCGCGGGAAGGCTGTCCGTCCTCCTCCGCGCTGGAGGAAGACGGGGCGGTCATACCTGACGCTCGACCAGGAGCTGCTTGATCTTGCCGATCGCCCTAGCCGGGTTGAGACCCTTCGGGCAGGTCTGGGTGCAGTTCATGATCGTGTGGCAGCGATAGAGCTTGAACGGGTCTTCCAGCGCGTCCAGGCGGTCGCCCGTATGCTCGTCGCGGCTATCGGCGATCCAGCGATAGGCGGCGAGCAAAACGGCCGGGCCGAGATAGCGGTCGCCGTTCCACCAGTAGCTCGGGCAGCTGGTCGTGCAGCAGAAGCAGAGGATGCACTCCCACATGCCGTCGAGCTCGGCCCGCTCCTCTTTGCTCTGCAGGCGCTCGGCGTCGGGCGGCGCCATCGTATCGGCCTGCAACCAGGGCTGGATGCTGCGATACTGCGCGTAGACCTGCGCCAGATCGGGGACGAGATCCTTGACCACCGCCATGTGCGGCAGCGGGTTGATCTTCACGGCGCCCTCCACCTCCTCGATCGGCTTGAGGCAGGCGAGCGTGTTGGTGCCGTCGATGTTCATCGCGCAGCTGCCGCAGATCCCCTCGCGGCAGGAGCGGCGGAAGGTGAGCGTCGGATCGACCTCGTTCTTGATCTTGATCAGCGCGTCGAGAACCATCGGCCCGCATTTGTCGAGATCCAGCTCGTACGTGTCGGTGCGCGGGTTCTGCCCCTCGTCCGGGCTCCAGCGATAGATCTTAAACGCCCGCACGCGGTTGGCGCCCGACGGCGCCGTCCAGGTCTTGCCGGTCCCAACCTTGCTGTTCGCCGGCAGCGTGAACTCGGCCATGCTCGCAATCCTCTTCGCTCAGTACACGCGCTTCTTAGGTGGGATGACCGAGACCTCGTTCGTCAATGTCTGCATCCGCACCGGCCGGTAGTCGAGGCGCACGTTGCCGTCCTTATCGCACCACGAGAGCGTGTGCTTCATCCAGTTCGCATCGTCGCGGTCCGGAAAATCGTCGTGCGCCTGCGCTCCCCGGCTCTCGTGCCGGGCCTCGGCGCCGGCCATCGTCACCATGCCGTTCGCGAGCAGGTTCTGGAACTCGAGTGCCTCCATGAGATCGGAGTTCCAGATCAGGCTGCGGTCGGTGACGGACATGTCCGCCGCGCCGTCCCAAAGCGTGCGCATCTTGGCGACGCCTTCCTCCAGGCTGCGGCTGTTGCGGAACACGGCGGCATGGCTCTGCATGGTACGCTGCAACTCGCCCCTCATCTGGGCGACCGAGGTGCCGCCGCGCGCGAAGCGGGTACGGTCGAATCGGTCGAGCGATTCCTCTCCGGCCTTGGGCGGCAGCGGCGGCTGTGCCAGATCCGACTTGTAACGCTCGCCGGCCCGCAGCGCGGCGGCGCGGCCGAACACGACGAGATCGAGCAGCGAGTTGGTGCCGAGGCGGTTGGCGCCATGAACGGACACCGACGCCGCCTCGCCGACGGCCATCAGGCCGGGCACGATCGCGTCCGGGTCGTTCGGATCGCCGCGCCGGACCTCGCCGTGGTAGTTGGTCGGCACACCGCCCATGTTGTAGTGAACGGTCGGCAGAACCGGGATCGGCTCGCGGGTCACATCGACGCCCGCGAACACCTTCGCCGTCTCGGAGATGCCAGGCAGGCGCTCGTGCAGCAGCGCCGCGCCGAGATGCTCCAAATGCAGCAGGATGTGGTCCTTGTGCGGACCGCAGCCGCGCCCTTCGTTGATCTCGATCGTCATCGAGCGCGACACGACGTCGCGGGAGGCCGAGATCCTTCGCCGTCGGCGCGTAGCGCTCCATGAAGCGCTCGCCCTCGGAATTGGTGAGATAGCCGCCCTCGCCCCGGCAGCCCTCCGTCATCAGGCAGCCGGCCGGGAAGATGCCGGTCGGATGAAACTGCACGAACTCCATGTCCTCGCAGGCGAGGCCGGCGCGGAGCGCCATGCCGGTGCCGTCGCCGGTGCAGGTATGGGCCGAGGTGCAGGATTGATACGCCCGGCCGTAGCCTCCCGTCGCGAGCACCACGCATTGCGCCCGGAAGCGATGGATGGAGCCGTCCTCAAGGCTCCAGGCCATGACGCCGCGGCAGGCGCCGTCCTCCATGATCAGATCGAGCGCGAAATACTCGACGAAGAACTCGACGTCGTGCTTGAGGCTCTGCTGATACAGCGTGTGCAAGATGGCGTGGCCGGTGCGGTCGGCGGCGGCGCAGGCGCGGTTGGCCGGGGTCTTGCCGTAATCCTGCATGTGGCCGCCGAACGGCCGCTGATAGATGCGCCCGTCCTCGGTGCGGCTGAACGGCACCCCGAAATGCTCGAGCTCATAGACAGCGGGGATGGCCTCCCGGCACATATACTCGATCGCGTCCTGATCGCCGAGCCAGTCCGATCCCTTGACGGTGTCGTACATGTGCCAGCGCCAGTCGTCCGGCCCCATATTGCCGAGCGCCGCCCCGATCCCGCCCTGCGCCGCGACGGTGTGGCTGCGGGTCGGGAAGACCTTGGTGATGCAGGCGGTCTTGAGGCCGGCCGCCCCCATCCCGAACGTCGCGCGCAACCCCGAACCGCCGGCGCCGACGACGATCACGTCGTAAGTGTGATCGACGATTTCGTAGGCGCGCGAGGAAGGCATCGTGATCGCGTTCATGCTCCGGACATCCATTCAGTGCCGCGTGCAGCGCACCCGCGCATCACGCATTGATCCAGATCAGCTCAAAAGGCCCAGGCGAAGAATGGACACGACGCAGAGCAGCGCAAGGATCGCCGTCGCGCCCCTGACGCCCAGCAGAAGCAGGAAGCGGGCGCTTTCCACGTGTACATAGTCTTCGATCACCACCTGCAACCCAAGATGCATGTGATGAAACGTCGCGAGCACGAGGCATAGCATCAGCACGATCGTGACCGGGCTCGCCATCCAATAAAGGACGGCCTCGTGCGGCGCTCCGAGCAGATGGATGACGGCGTAGACGAACCAGAGCGTCAAGGGCACGAGCGCGATCGAGGTGACGCGCTCGGCCCACCAGTGACCCACGCCGGACTTGGCCGAGCCGAGTCCGCGCACCCGCCCGAGCTGGCTGCGCATGACCTCGACATGCACGTTCCCGGAGGCCACCCGCTTCGCGTTCATCGCCATGGCTTGCCCCCTAATACGCGATCAGGCCGGCGATCCACACCACCACGGTGCAAACCGCCGTGGCGATCACGACCGCGCGGCCGCTCAGGTGATACTCGGCTTTCTCGTAGCCGAAGCCGGCGTCCCAGGCGAGATGCCGGATGCCGGCGAACAGATGATAGAACAGCGCGACCGTCCAGCCGAACAGCAGCAGCCAGCCGATCGGCGATCCGATGAAGCCCTGCACCCGCGCGAACGCCTCCGGCCCCGTCGCCGCCGCCACCAGCCACCAGGTGAGCAGCAGCGTTCCGACCGACAGGATGATGCCGGTGACGCGATTGAGGATCGACAGCACCGTGGTGATCTGCGGCTTGTAGACCTGCAGATGCGGCGAGAGCGGCCGCCGCACCAGCTTGCCCTCGGTGTTCTTTCCGATCAGCAGCGCGTCCCGGACATCCGGCATCGCGATCCCCTTTCCTTCAGGCCGCCTTCCGCACGTCCGGATGCACCTCGAACGGCGCCTCCGTCTTCGCACGGATGTCCTCGACCGTCACGCCCGGCGCGACGTCCACGAGCACGAGCCCCTCGCCCTTCGGCTTGACCTCGAACACGCCGAGTTCGGTGATGATCAGATCGACGACGCCCTTGCCGGTCAGCGGCAAGGTGCACTCGTTCAGTATCTTCGGCGAGCCGTCCTTCGCTGTGTGCTCCATCACGATGACGACCTTCGGCACGCCCGCGACCAAATCCATCGCGCCGCCCATGCCCTTGACCATCTTGCCGGGCACCATCCAGTTGGCGAGGTCGCCGTTCCCGGCCACCTGCAGCGCGCCGAGGATCGAGAGCGCGATGTGCCCGCCGCGCACCATGGCGAAGCTCTCGGCGCTGTCGAAATAGCTCGTTGTCGGCAGCTCGGTGACGGTTTGCTTCCCGGCGTTGATGAGGTCGGGGTCTTCCTCGCCCTCGTACGGGAACGGACCCATCCCCATCATGCCGTTCTCGCTGTGCAGCTGGATCGTCATGCCGGGCGGGATGTGGTTTGCCACCAGCGTCGGGATGCCGATGCCGAGATTGACGTAGAAGCCGTCCTGCAATTCGCGGGCGGCGCGGGCCGCCATCTGGTCGCGGGTCCAGGGCATTGTCCGTTCCTCCTCAGGCCGTTTCACGCTTGCGCACGGTGCGCTGCTCGATCTGCTTGTTCACCTGTTCGAGCTTCACCAGGCGATGCACGTAGATGCCGGGGGTGACGATGCGGTCCGGATCGATCTCGCCCGGCTCCACCAGATGCTCGACCTCAGCGACCGTCGTGCGCGCGGCGGTCGCCATGACCGAGTTGAAGTTCCGCGCCGTCTTGCGGTAGGCGAGATTGCCCTCGGTGTCGCCGGTATGGGCGTGGATGATCGCGAGGTCGCCGAAGATGCCGCGCTCCATGACATAGGTGCGGCCGTCGAACTCGCGCGTCTCCTTGCCTTCCGCGACCTTCGTGCCGACGCCAGTCGCCGTGAAGAAGGCCGGGATGCCCGCGCCGCCCGCGCGGATGCGCTCGGCGAGCGTGCCTTGCGGGTTGAACTCGATCTCAAGCTCGCCCGCGAGAAACTGCTTCATGAACGTCTTGTTCTCGCCGACATAGGAGCTGATCATCTTGCGGATCTGGCGCGTCTCCAGCAACACGCCAAGCCCGACATTGTCGATGCCGGCATTGTTGGAAACCACCGTCAGGTTTTTCACGCCGCTGTCGCGGACCGCGTCGATCAGCGCGGACGGGATGCCGCACAGGCCGAAGCCGCCCGAGAGGATAGTCATGCCGTCGCGCAGCAGCCCCGCGAGGGCCTCGCGTGCATTGGCCTGAACCTTCGTTACCGCCATCGTCGTCTCTCCCCTTCTCGTTCCGGTGCCGGGACGCCTCCGCCGTCGGTCAGGCGTCCATCTCCCTCAGCGTTTCCTTGGCGATCTTGAACGCGGAATTGGCGGCGGGCACGCCCGCATACACGGCCACCTGGAGGAGCAGCTCCGCGATGTCGGCCGGGGTCGCCCCGGTATTGCGCGAGGCCCGGACGTGCAGCTTGAACTCTTCGTGGTGGCCGAGCGAGGCCATCATCGCGAGCGTCAGCAGCGATCGCGTCCGCCGGTCGAAATGCGGCCGCACCCAGACGCTGCCCCAGGCCGCGCGGGTGATGAACGCCTGGAACTCGCGGTCGAGATCGGTGATCGCCGCCGTCGCCCGCGCGACATGCGCCTCGCCCAACACCTGCTTGCGAACGGCGAGGCCCGCCTCGTAGCGATCCTCCGGTACCGGCGCGAGGAAGCGCAGCATCGCTTCGGCCACCGCCTCCGGCTTTTCCACGGTCGGAATATGCGAGGCGTCCGCCAGGACTTCGAGGCGCGAGCCCGGGATCGCGGCCTGCATCGCCCGTGCGTTCTCGATCGGCGTCGCCGCGTCCTGATCCCCGACCAGGATCAGCGCGGGCAGCCGGAGCGTGCCCGTGGACGCGGTATGATCCGCCTCCGCGATCGCCTCCGCCGACGCGGCGTAGCCCTCCGGGGATGTGCGGAGCAGCATGGCCCGCAGCCCCGCCGCCTCCGGTGAGTCGGCGAATCTGGGCGTCACCCAGCGCTGCACCACCGCGTCGGCGATCGCCTCCATGCCGCGCGCCCGGACCGTGGCCGCGCGCTCCGTCCACAGCGTGCGCGGCGGGATGGCCATGGCGGTGTCGCACAAGACGAGGCTCAACACCCGGTCCGGTGCCTGGGCTGCAATGGACTGCGCGATCATGCCGCCGAGCGACAGGCCGCAGACATGCGCCCTTTCGGCGCCGAGCGCGTCCAGCAGCGCGAGCGCGTCCCGCGCCATGCCGTCGATCGTGTAGGGTCCGGGCGTGACGCCGGTGAGGCCGTGGCCGCGCAGATCGATCCGGATCACCCGGAACGAGCGCGCGAGTAGCGGGATCTGCCCGTCCCAGACGTGCAGGGTCGTCCCGATGGAATGCAGCAGCAGCAGCGGAGGCGCGCCGGGCGGCCCGTCGACCTGCGCGTGGACCGTCAGATCGCCTGCGCGCAGGAACATCCGCTCCGTCTCCCCAACATGGCCGGCGACCCTCCGGGTTTACGGTCTCGGTACACCCGGCTCAAGGCACTAATTCCGGGCCTCCTTGGACTTTCCGGAATCGGCTGCGCGGCGGACCGGCGGCACCGCTGGGATCACAGCACCAGCAGCGGCTGCATGGAAGCGGCGGCCTCCTGCAGCGCCGGCCTGATCCGGCGTCGCAGGTCGTCCATCGACAGCCGCGCCGCGTGGGCGCCGACATTGAGGGCCGCCACCACCGCCCCCGACGCGGAGCGCACGGCGGTTGCAATCGACCGCAGCCCCTCCTCCAGTTCCTGATCGACGATGCAGTAGCCCTCTTCCCGCGCCTGCTTCAGCACGGCGCGCAGCGCCGAGGGCTCCGTGATCGTCCGTCCGGTGTGCCTGACCGGCGGAACCTGCCCCAGCAGCTGGGTGATCGCCTCCTCCGGCTGAACGGACAGCAGCACGCGTCCCATCGCCGTCGGCCAGGCCGGCAGCCGGGAGCCGATCGCCAGCTCTTCCGCGAGAATGCGCGAGGCCTGGGCGCGCGCCACATAGACGATCTCCCCCCCGTCCAGGACGGAAATCGAGCAGCTCTCGCCGAGCGCGCGGCTCAGTCGCTCCAGCACCGGCTGCGCGACGCGTGGCAGCGGCGTCGAGCCGAGATAGGCGGCGGACAGCGCCAGCACCTTCGGCGTGAGGCGGAACAGCCTGCCGTCCGTCTCGGCGTAGCCGAGCGCGACAAAGGTCAGCAGCGACCGCCGCACCGTCGCGCGGGAGAGGCCGACGGCCTCGGCGGTCTCGGCCAGGGTCATGCCGCGCCCGTCGCGGCCGAAGGCCAGCAGCACCTCCAGCCCACGCGCCAGCGCCGTGACGTAGTCGCGCTGCGGCTCATCCTCGGACACACGGATTCTCCTTGACCTTTGTGCGGTGCAATGCGACAAGTGTTCCCAGAGCGCACGAATGTGCGCAATGCGAACAAAACGCAAGCGGGTGACGTTGCCGCTGCTCAGGGGAGACCGGACGATGACTGTTCCATTTGCGAAGGACACTGGGGTGGGCACGGAGCGGACTGCCTGCCTGGCACAGCGGCTCCAGGAATTGATCGAGGCGAAGCCCCGCGCGGGGCTGCCGATCGGCCACTACGCGGCCGTGCTCCGGGTGAGCGAAAGCCGGCTCACGTCCCATTGCCGCCGCCAGACCGGGCGCTCGCCCTCGCAGATCATCAATGCCTGTATCGTGCGGAAGGCCAGGGAGAAGATGCTTGCGGCCAATTTGTCGACGAGCGAGATCGCGTTCAGCCTCGGCTTCCGGCATCCGGCCTACTTCTCGCGGTTCTTCCGCCTGCAAACCGGGCAGACGCCGACGGAGTTCCGGGCGGCCGCCCGCGACGGTGGCGATTACCGCGCGGCGGCCGCCCGGCCCGATGTCACTGCATGTGCTGACCGCCGTTGATAGCGATGTTGGCGCCCGTCAGAAAGGCGGCGTCGTCCGACGCAAGATAGACGATCAGCGCTCCGATCTCCTCCGGCCGGCCCAGACGTCCCATCGGGATCTGCGGCAGGATCTTGGTATCGAGCACCTCCTTGGGAATGGCCGTGACCATCTTGGTGCCGATATAGCCGGGTGAGATCGTGTTGACCGTGATGCCGCGCCGGGCGACCTCGTAGGCGAGCGCCTTGGTGAAGCCATGCATGCCGGCCTTGGCCGCCGAGTAATTGGTTTGACCGAACTGGCCCTTCTGGCCGTTCACGGACGAGATGTTGATGATCCGTCCCCAGCCGCGCTCGACCATGCCGTCCACGACGGGCTTGGTCATGTTGAAGACGCTGTCGAGATTGGTGTTGACCACCGCATCCCAGTCGGCCTTCGTCATCTTCTTGAAGGTCATGTCCTTGGTGATGCCGGCGTTGTTGACCAAGACGTCGATGGGGCCGAACTCGCTCTGCACCTTCTTGACCGCCGCCGCGCAGCTGTCGAAATCCGCGACGTCGCATCCAACGGCGTAGAATTCGTGGCCCTGCGACTTCATGCCGGAGAGCCACTCCTGCGACTTCTTGTTGCTAGGCGAATGCGTCACCGCCACCTTGAATCCCGCCGAGGACAGCCGGGTCGAGATCGTCTCGCCGAGGCCACCCATACCGCCGGTAACGAGCGCAATTCGCGCCATATCAAACCTCCCGTTTCTTAGGCCACCGGAATGGCGGCCATTGCCGCAATGACGATGCCGCTCCCGGCTACGCCGAGTGTACTGCCGCTTCGACGCTCGTCAGCGCCGTCATGTTGACGATGCCCCGCACGGTGGTGGTCGGAGAGAGGATGTGCGCGGGCTTGGCGGCGCCGAGCAGGATGGGCCCGACGGTCACGCCCTGGCTCGACGCCACGCGCAGACAGGTGAAGGTGATGTTCGCCGCGTCGAGGTTCGGCATGACCAGCAGGTTGGCCGTCTCCGTAAGCCTTGACCCGGAGAACAGCCGCTCCAGCACCTGGGTCGAAAGAGCGGCGTCGCCCTGGATTTCGCCCTCCACCTCGAGCGACGGATCGCTCTCCGCCAGCAGTCCGGCCGCGCGGCGCATCTTCCGGGCCGATGCGCTGTCCGAACTGCCGAAGCTCGAATGCGACAGCATCGCGACTCTCGGCGTGATGCCGAAGCGGCGCATCTCCTCCGCCGCGAGACGGCTGATTTCGACCAGCTCCTCGGGAGTCGGGTCTTCGTTCACCTGCGTATCGCAGATCGCCACCAGCTGCGGCAGCATCAGGATGTTCATCGCTCCGAACACCGAGCCGCCGGAGCGGTGTCCGATCACCATCCTGATGCGTTGCAGCTGCATCGCGTAGCTCGCCGTGAGGCCACACAGCATTCCGTCGGCCTGGCCGCGCCGCACCATCAGCGACGCCAGCACGGTCGAGGAGCGCCGGACCTCAAGCTCGGCCCGCGCCGCCGTCACGCCCTGTCGCCTGCCGAGCTTCAGATATTCCTCCACCCCGTCCGGATCGGCGGCACCGAGCGCCCTGACCTCGAAATCCTGATCGGGCCTCACCCGCAGGCCGTATTCGGAGACCCGCTGCGCGATGATTTCGGGGCGGCCGACGACGATGGGACGGGCCAGCCGTTCATCCACGATCACCTGCAACGCCCGCAGCACCCGCTCGTCCTCGCCATCCGCGAACACGATCCGGCTCGGCGATCCGGCGGCGGCGGCGAATACGGGCTGCATGGTTTCGCCCGAGCGGTACACCATGCCCTGGAGGTGCTCGCGATAGGCGCGCATGTCGGCGATCGGCTGCGTCGCGACGCCGCTGTCCATCGCCGCCTGGGCAACGGCCGGGGCGACCGTGCTGATGAGCCTCGGATCGAACGGCCGGGGAATCAGATGCTCGGGACCGAACCGGTCGCGCACCCCGTAGGCGCTCGCCACGACGTCCGACTGCTCGGCTTCGGCGAGCGCGGCGATGGCGCGGGTCGCCGCGAGCTTCATCGCCTCGTTGATCGTGGTCGCGCCGACGTCGAGCGCGCCCCGGAAGATGAATGGGAAGCAGAGGACATTATTGACCTGGTTCGGGTAGTCGCTGCGGCCGGTCGCGATCACGCAGTCGGGCCGGACCGCCTTGGCGTCTTCCGGCGTGATCTCCGGGTCCGGATTGGCGAGCGCCAGGATGAGCGGCTTGTCCGCCATGCCGCGCACCATGTCCTGCTTCAGCACGCCCGCCATCGACACGCCAAGGAAGACATCCGCGCCGGGCATCGCGTCGGCCAGCGTGCGCGCGTCGCTGGTCACCCGGGCGTAGCGCCGCTTGCTCGCATCCATCGAGCCGCGACCCTCGTACACCACGCCCTTGCTGTCGATGACCCACACGTTCTCCCGGCGCAGGCCGAGCCCGACCAGCAGGTCCAGGCACGCCATCGCCGCCGCGCCCGCGCCCGAGCAGACGAGCTTCACGTCGCCGATCTGCTTGCCGACGACCTTGAGCCCGTTCAGCAACGCCGCCGCGGTGACGATCGCGGTGCCGTGCTGGTCGTCGTGAAACACCGGGATCTTCATGCGCTCGCGCAGCTTCGTCTCGATCTCGAAGCACTCGGGCGCCTTGATGTCCTCCAGATTGATGCCGCCGAATGTCGGCTCGAGGCTCGCGACGATCTCGACAATCTTGGCCGGATCGGTCTCGCTGATCTCAATGTCGAACACGTCGATGTCGGCGAACTTCTTGAACAGGCAGCCCTTGCCCTCCATCACCGGCTTGCCGGCGAGCGCGCCGATATTGCCGAGGCCCAGCACCGCCGAGCCGTTCGAAATGACGGCGACGAGATTGGCGCGCGAGGTCAGGCTGCGCGCCTCCGCCGCGTCCCGGTGGATCGCCATGCAGGCAGCGGCGACGCCCGGCGAGTAGGCCAGCGCCAGGTCGCGCTGGTTGGTCATGCTTTTCGTGGGCGTGACCGAAATCTTGCCCGGCCGCGGGTAGCGGTGGTAGGCGATCGCCGCCTTCGTCAGCTGGTCGTCCGTGTCCGGTTTTGTGGTTTCCGAATCAATCATTTGGCTTCCTCCCTCTCTCCCACGCCGCTATTTCTTTTTTGGCGGGATGAGAATCCGTGATGGTGCCCTCATACATCTCGGCGGCGAAGCCGACGGTCTCGGACAAGGTCGGGTGCGGGTGGATCGTCAACGCGATGTCCTCGGCGTCCGCGCCCATCTCGATCGCGAGGGTCGTCTCGGCGATCAGTTCGCCGGCGTTCGTCCCGACGATGCCGCAGCCGATGATGCGGTGTGTCGCCTCGTCGAACAGGATCTTCGTCATGCCCTCATCGCGACCGATCGAGAGCGATCGGCCGCTCGCGGCCCACGGGAACACGCCCTTGCCGTATTTGACGCCCTGCGCGCGGGCCTCGTTCTCCGTCAGCCCGACCCACGCGACCTCGGGGTCCGTGTAGGCGACGGACGGGATGACCTTGGCGTCGAAATGGCTGTTCTTCCCGGCCGCGACCTCCGCTGCGGTGTGACCCTCGTGCACCGCCTTGTGCGCGAGCATCGGCTGCCCGACCAGGTCACCGATGGCGAAGATGTGCGGCACGTTCGTGCGCTGCTGCTTGTCCACCGGAATGAAGCCGCGCTCGTCCACCTTCACGCCCGCGTTCTCGGCCCCGATCAGCTTGCCGTTGGGACGCCGTCCGACCGCGACCAGGATCTTGTCGAACGTGTCGGTCGGGGGCGCCTTGCCCCCCTCGAAATGCGCGACCAGGCCCTCGGGCTTGGCCTCGACCTTCGTCACCTTGGTCTTGAGGTGGATCAACTCGTATTTCTTCTGGATGCGCTTCATCAGCGGCGTGACGATATCCTTGTCCGCGCCGGGGATGATCTGGTCCATCAGCTCGACGATCGTCACCTTGGAGCCGAGCGCCTCGTACACCGTCGCCATCTCGAGCCCGATGATGCCGCCGCCGAGAACGAGCAGCCGCTTCGGAATGCCGTCGAGCGCGAGCGCGCCCGTACTGTCGATCACCCGCGGGTCGTCGTGCGGGATGAAGGGCAGCGTCACCGGCTCGGAGCCGGCCGCGATGATCGCCTGCTCGAAGCTCACGATCTTGCTGCCGCCATCCTCGCCCTTCACCTCGACCTGGTTGAGCGAGATGAACTTGCCGACGCCTTCGACCACCGTGACCTTGCGGGCCTTCGCAAGTCCGTTCAGGCCTCCGGTCAGCTTCTTGACCACCCCGTCCTTCCAGCCGCGCAGCTTGTCGACGTCCACGTTCGGGGCGGAGAAGGACAGGCCGTGATCGCCCATCTCCTGCGTCTCGCTCACGACCTTGGCCGCGTGCAGCAGCGCCTTGGACGGGATGCAGCCGACATTGAGGCAGACGCCGCCCAGCGTCTTCCATCGCTCCACCAGCACGACGCTCTTGCCGAGATCGGCGGCGCGGAACGCGGCGGAGTAGCCGCCCGGCCCCGCGCCGAGCACCAGGATTTCGGCATGCAGCTCGCCGCGCGCCGGGCTCGGCGGCTTCGGCGACGGGGCCTGTCGCGGCGGCGCGCTTTCGGCCTTGGCGGGCGCGGCCCCGGACCCCGTCTGCAGGCACAGGATCAGGTCGCCCTCGGAGATCTTGTCGCCGATTTTGACCTTCATCGACGCAACCTTGCCGGCCGTCGGCGCCGGCACGTCCATCGTCGCCTTGTCCAATTCGAGCGTGAGCAGCGGGTCTTCCGCCTTCACCTCGTCGCCTTCCTTGACGTGGATCTCGATCACCGGGACGTTCTTGAAGTCGCCGATGTCGGGCACGCGCACATCAATCGTGTTGTACACGCC
Source organism: uncultured Alphaproteobacteria bacterium (assembly GCA_963777325.1). Lineage (GTDB taxonomy): Bacteria > Pseudomonadota > Alphaproteobacteria > Acetobacterales > Acetobacteraceae > JAFAXA01. Next base: position 232,927 of record CAVZQE010000004.1, read on the forward strand.
GGCCGGAGAGCCGTAGCTCGCGGGCGGACCCTCGGGCGCGGGCTCGGCGTCCTGCTTGACGGACTGCTTCGGCGGCGTCGCGGCGGCGCCCGCCGCCTCCAGCAGCAGGATGACGCTGCCCTCGCCGACGCGATCGCCGATCTTCACGCGGAGCTCGCTGACCGTGCCCGCCTGCGGCGCGGGCACGTCCATCGTCGCCTTGTCGCTCTCCAGCGTCAGCAGCGGGTCTTCCGCGTTCACCTGATCGCCTGGTTTGACGTGGATTTCGATGATCGGCACGTCCTTGAAGTCGCCGATGTCGGGAACCTTGATCTCGACCGTTGCCATCGTTGCTTGTTCCTTGCGCTCGCGGACCGGTCAGAGAACCAGACGCCGCACGTCTTCCAGGACGTGGCAGAGCTGGCGCGCGAACCTTGCGCCGAGCGCGCCGTCGATGACGCGATGGTCGTAGGAGAGCGAGATCGGCAGCATGTTGCGCGGCTTGAATTCGGTACCGTTCCAGACCGGCGCCATCTTCGAGCGCACGACGCCGAGGATCGCGACCTCAGGCGCGTTCACGATCGGCGTGAAGCTCGTGCCGCCGATGCCGCCGAGCGAGGAGATCGTGAAGGTCGCGCCCTGCATGTCGCCGGATTGCAGCTTGCCGTCCCGCGCCTTTTTCGAGATCTCGCCCATTTCGCGGCTGAGTTCGTGAATGCCCTTGCGATCCACATCCTTAATGACCGGCACGACGAGACCGTCCGGCGTGTCCACCGCGATGCCGATGTTGTAGTACTTCTTGTAGATCAGCGCGTCCTTCTCGGGCGAGAGCGAGCTGTTGAACTCCGGGAACTGCCGCAGGCAGGAAGCGGACGCTTTCAGCAGGAAGGCGAGCAGGGTGACGCGATAGCCCTTCTCCTTCGCCGCCGTGTCGAGTTCCTTGCGGTACTTGTCGATGTCGGTGATGTCGGCTTCGTCGTTCTGCGTCACGTGCGGAATGTTCAGCCAGGCGCGATGCAGATGCGGACCGGACAGCCGCTTGATGCGCGACAGCGGCTTCTGTTCGATCGGGCCGAACTTCGAGAAATCCTGGGCCGGGATCTCGGGAATGCCCGACCCGCTTGCAGGCGCCGCCGCCGCGGCGGGCGAGGCGGTTCCCGGCCCGCGCAGGAAGGCGAGCACGTCCTCCTTCGTGATCCGCGACTTTTCCCCGGTGCCCTTCACCTGCGTCAGATCGACGCCAAGCTCGCGGGCGGCACGGCGAACGCCGGGGCTTGCATGAACCTGCGCGAAATCGGTGATCGAGGACAGCATGCCGCCGCCGGTCGCCGGAACGCCGCCGCCCTGAGACGCCGCCGACTGTCCCGCGACCGTGGCGGCGGGAACAGGCGCGGGCGCGGCGGCGGCGGCAGCGGCGGCGGGCGCCTGCTGGCTGGGCTGCTCCGGCTCCTGCTGCGCGAGCAGCGAGGTCGGCTGGGTCAGCGCACCCTGCTCGGTGCCCTGCAGGCGCAGCACCGGCGTGCCCTCCGCGACCCGATCGCCGATCTTGACCAGCAACTCCTCGACCGTGCCGGATTGTGGCGACGGCACGTCCATCGTCGCCTTATCGGATTCCAGAGTCACCAGGGGATCTTCGGCGTTCACGGCGTCGCCGGGCTTCACGTGAATTTCGATGATCGGCACATCCTTGAAGTCGCCGATGTCAGGCACTTTCACTTCCGTGGCCGCCACGTCTCTCTCCTTTTCCTTTCGCACAGCCTCGCGCTATCCGCGCGCGCGGCGCGTACCGTTTCCCCTGGCCGGATAGGCCGGTTCAGACCTTGGCCGGATTCGGCGCGTCGGGATCGATTCCGAGCTTGCCGATCGCGGCCGCCGGAACCGATCGTTCGATCGTGCCCTCGTCGGCCAGGGCCTTGAGAGCCGCGAGCGTGACATAGTTTCGATCGACTTCGAAGAAATGCCGCAGCTTGCGGCGATAGTCGGACCGGCCGAAACCATCCGAGCCGAGCACGTGATACCGGGCGTGGACGAACGGGCGGATCTGATCGGCGAACGCCTTGACGTAGTCCGTGGACGCGATCACCGGCCCCGTCTTTCCGTCCAGACACTTCTCCACGTAGCTCTTTCGCGGCGGTTGGTCGGGATGGAGCATGTTCCACCGCTCCACCTCCAGTCCTTCGCGGCGCAGCTCGGTGAAGCTCGGGCAACTCCAGATGTCGGACGAAACGCCCCAGTCCCGCGCCAGCATTTCGGCGCCCGCGATCACCTCGCGCAGGATGCTGCCGGATCCGAGGAGCTGGACGCGCGGCGCGTTGTTCTGCTCCGCCTCGACCGACCGCAGCGGATACATTCCCTTGATGATGCCGTCCTGCGCGCCCTCCGGCATCGCCGGATGCACGTAGTTCTCGTTCATGATGGTAATGTAGTAGTAGACGTCCTCCTGCTCGGCATACATCCGGCGCAGGCCGTCCTGGATGATGACGGCGACCTCGTACGAGAAGGTCGGATCGTACGAGACGCAGTTCGGGATGATCGAGGACTGGATGTGGCTGTGCCCGTCCTCGTGCTGCAGGCCCTCGCCGTTCAGCGTGGTGCGTCCCGCCGTCGCGCCCATCAGGAAGCCGCGCGCGCGCATGTCGCCCGCCGCCCAGGCGAAGTCGCCGACGCGCTGGAAGCCGAACATCGAGTAGTAGATGTAGAACGGGATCATCGGCATGTTGCTGCAGCTGTAAGACGTCGCCGCCGCGATCCAGGACGCCATCGCCCCGGGCTCGGTCAGGCCCTCCTGCAGGATCTGTCCCTTCGTATCCTCCCGATAGTACATCAGCTGGTTGGCGTCTTCCGGCCGGTAGAGCTGGCCGACCTGGCTGTAGATGCCGAACTGGCGGAACATGCCCTCCATGCCGAAGGTGCGGCTTTCGTCCGGCACGATCGGCACGACGTGCTTGCCGACCTGCTTGTCGCGCATCAGCGTGTTCAGGATGCGGACGAAGGCCATCGTCGTCGAGATGGTGCGCTCGCCGGTCGATTTGAGCTGCAGATCGAAGGCCGACAGCGGCGGCACCTGCAGCGATTCGGACTTCCGGCGCCGGGACGGGATATGGCCGCCGAGCGCCTCCCGCCGCTGCTTCAGATACTTCGCCTCGGCGCTATCCTCCGGGAAACGAAGGAACGGAATCTCCTTCAGCTGCTCGTCCGAAATCGGCAGGCTGAAGCGGTCGCGGAACTCCCGAAGATGCACCTCGCCCATCTTCTTCGCCGAATGGGTGATGTTCTGGCCCTCGCCCGCCTCGCCCATGCCGTAGCCCTTGACGGTCTTGGCGAGGATGACGGTCGGCTGCCCCTTGTGTTTCACCGCCGTCGCGTAAGCGGCATAGACCTTGTTGACGTCATGGCCGCCGCGGCTGAGCGCCCAGATCTCGTCGTCCGACATGTCGGCGACCAGCGCGCGGGTCTCGGGATACTTGCCGAAGAAATGTTCGCGCACATAGGCGCCATTTTTGGATTTGAAGTCCTGATATTCGCCGTCGACGCACTCCTCCATGCGCTTCAGCAGCATCCCGCTCGTGTCTTTCGCAAGCAGCTTGTCCCAGCCGCTGCCCCAGATCACCTTGATGACGTTCCAGCCGGCCCCCCTGAACTCGCCTTCGAGTTCCTGGATGATCTTGCCGTTGCCGCGCACCGGCCCGTCGAGCCGCTGCAGGTTGCAGTTGACGACGAAGATCAGGTTGTCCAGCCTCTCGCGCGACCCGAGCGAGATCATGCCGAGGCTCTCCGGCTCGTCGGTCTCGCCATCGCCGAGGAAGCACCAGACCTTGCGGTTGGCGGTGTCGGCCAGGCCGCGATTGTGCAGATATTTCAGGAACCGCGCCTGATAGATCGCCATCAACGGGCCGAGGCCCATCGACACGGTCGGGAACTGCCAGAACTCCGGCATCAGCCAGGGATGCGGATAGGAGGAGAGACCATGGCCGCCGACTTCCTGGCGGAAATGCAGCATCTGCTGTTCCGTCAGGCGGCCTTCGAGGAACGCCCGGGCATAGAAGCCGGGGGAGGAGTGACCCTGCATGAACACGAGGTCGCCGCTCTGCTTGTCCGTCATGCCGCGCCAGAAATGCATGAACCCGACATCGTAGAGCGTCGCCGCCGACTGGAAGCTCGCGATATGGCCGCCGAGCTCCGAGGATTCCTTGTTCGCCCGCAGCACGGTCGCGACGGCGTTCCAGCGGATCAGGGACCGGATGCGCGGCTCGATCGCGCGATCGCCGGGATGCGGCTCCTCCTGACCGGCCGGGATGGTGTTCACGTACGGCGTCGTCGCCGAGAAGGGAACCGGCGCGCCCTGCCGCCGCGCTTCGGCGATCAGTTCCTCAAGAAGATAACGCGCGCGTTCCGGACCTTCGAACAACAGAACCGATCCGAGCGCCTCGCGCCACTCCTGCGTTTCGCCGGGATCCCGATCCGTCTGGATGTCCATGCCCAATCTCTCCCATTCGGCGACTCGCGGCGGCGCCGTTGCTTGACGTGATGCTCAGGATGCAACCGGCCGGAAGCTGGTTGCGAGCGATGCTTGCGACGATTGTGCATGGCAGTCCGCGATGCGAACAGGTGCCACCACACGAAAAATCCTTACCAACAGAGTTTCATAGCCGCGGGACCGGCCGTTCCGCATCTTCGACGCGCGGCCAGCCTCCCGGCCGCGAAGGTAAAGCGGCTCTGCAAGGGCGTAAATCCCGGCCGCCGCGCCTTTCATCATTGCAGCGCAGCATTCCGTGACGGTTCGGCTGTGAAACGCGTTAGATCCCGTCGCGCCTGAAGCCGAAAAATGCCGGCTGGGTGGCCCAGCTCGTCCACATGCCGTTCGGCTGCGCGCCTCCGGTCCCCGTATCCGGGCCGGCTTTCGCCGGTCAGGCCTCCTCGCGCGCCGACCGCACCAGAACCTCTCGCTTGCCGACGTGATTGGCCGGGCCGACGACGCCCTCCTTCTCCATCTGCTCGATCAGCTTGGCGGCCCGGTTGTAGCCGATCGCGAGATGGCGCTGGATGAAACTCGTGCTGGCCTTGCCCTCGCGCGCCACCAGGGCAACGGCCTGGTCGAACAGCCCCTTCTCCCCCTCGCTCGCGCCCGCGATGCCAGAGAGCACGGACTCGCCGCCGTCCTCCTCCGTCGCTTCCGTCACCTCGTCGAGATAGGCGGGCTCGCCCTGCGCCCGAAGATAGGTCACGACGTCCTCGACCTCGCGGTCGGAGACGAACGGGCCATGCACGCGGATGATGCGGCCGCCGCCCGCCATGAACAGCATGTCGCCCTGCCCGAGCAGCTGCTCCGCGCCCTGCTCGCCGAGGATGGTGCGGCTGTCGAACTTGCTGATCACCTGGAAGCTGATGCGGGTCGGGAAGTTGGCCTTGATGGTGCCGGTGATGACGTCCACGGACGGGCGCTGCGTCGCCATGATGACGTGGATGCCGGCCGCCCGCGCCATCTGGGCGAGGCGCTGCACCGCCGCCTCGATCTCCTTGCCCGCGACCATCATGAGATCCGCCATCTCGTCCACGACGACGACGATCAGCGGCAGCTGTTCGAGCTGCAGCGGCTGCTCCTCGAAGGTCGGGCGGCCGGTGTCCGGGTCGAAGCCGGTCTGCACCCGGCGGGTGACGACCTCGCCCTTCGCCCGCGCCTCGGCGACCCGGTCGTTGTAGCCGCCGATGTTGCGCACGCCGAGCTGGCTCATGGCGCGGTAGCGGCGCTCCATCTCCCGCACGGTCCATTTCAGGGCGGTGACGGCCTTCTTCGGCTCGGTCACGACCGGCGCCATCAGATGCGGAATACCCTCATAGACGGACAGCTCGAGCATCTTCGGGTCGATCAGGATGAAGCGGCACTGCTCGGGCGAGAGCTTGTAGAGCAGCGACAGGATCATGGCGTTGACGCCAACCGACTTGCCGGACCCGGTGGTGCCCGCGATCATCAGATGCGGCATCCGCGCGAGGTCGGCCACGATCGGCGCGCCGCCGATATCCTTGCCGAGCGCGAGCGACAGCCGGCCGGCGTGGTTCTGCACGTCGTCGGCCGCCAGCACCTCGCTGAGAAAGACCGTCTCGCGTTTGGCGTTCGGCACCTCGATGCCGATGACGTTGCGGCCGGGCACGGTCGCGATGCGGACGGCGGTGACGGAAAGGCTGCGCGCCACGTCGTCCGCGAGCCCGATCACGCGGGCGCTGCGAATGCCGGGCGCGGGCTCCAGCTCGTACAGCGTCACGACCGGACCGGGGCGGATCTCGACGATGTGGCCCTGCACGCCGTAATCGGAGAGGACCGTCTCTAGGAGCCGCGCATTCGCCTCCAGCGCGTCCTCGCTCGGGCCGGAATCCGCGCGCGCGGGCGCGGGCGCGAGCAGCGACAGGGGCGGCAGGCGCCACGCGCCATCCTGGAGCGGCAGCGCTTCCTGCTGCCGCGCCGCCGCCACGGCCGTGCGTCGTCCCGGGACCGTCTGCTTCGGCCGGGTGATGGGAGCGGGCGGAGGAGGAGGGGCGGTCACGGCCGGAGAGGCGGGCGGGGCCGCCCGGATCGCGCGCTGCTCCCTGAGTATCGTCTCGGCTGCGTCCGGCCCGCCGGGCCGCGAGACATCCGGCCGGGCACGGCGCCGGAACAGGCGGCCGACGGCCCCGAGCGCGCCGGTCAGGCGCAACCCGGCGCGGACCGGCAGGGACGCGACCCGCGCCGCCCTGCCGGCGATCCGCGCCGCACCGCGCCACTCGCCCGCGCTCAATCCGAGCGAGAGCAGCACCAGGGTCAACGCCAGCGCCGCGCCCAAGGCCCAGACGCACGCGACCCCCACCGGGCCGAGCACGCCGCGCCCCGCTTCGAGCACGGCGCGGGAGACGAGGGCGCCGATCGCGCCGCCAAGACCCGCCGCCGGCCATGCGACCGCTTGGCCGTGCAAGCCGCCGATGCCAGCCAGAACCGCCGCCACCACCGGCAGCACCGCCGCCGTCGAGACGAGCCGGGCGGGAAAGCTGCCCAGGCCGCGATGCGAGGCGATCCGCCAAGCCCAGGCCAGCATGGCGACGCCCGGGAGGAGGGCGGCGAGGCCGAAGCCCTGGAGCAACAGGTCGGACACGATCGCGCCCGCCGGCCCGGCCAGGTTGCCGGTGTGGTGGGCGGTCGCCGTGTTCAGGGACGGGTCGGCCGGATTGTAGGATGCGAGCGAGACGAGCAGCGCCAGGCCGCCGAGCCCGAGCGCGAGGCCGCCCAGCTCGCCCGCCCGCCTTCGCATGAGCGAGCGGAGCGCGGGCGAGGCGAGGCGGCGCTCCGCGAGCGCGGTGGATCGGGCGGCAGCTGGCATTCGGAACTTCCCGTTGGCGAACTCGGTCGCCGGCTCTTGAGGATCAGTGCAAGCTACAATGGCCAACCCCTTGGCGGGAAGAACTCTGCGCGGCCGGACCCGCAATTCGCGCCGATGCTTGCCGGGCGCGCCGGGCAAGCCCAATTTGCGGCGATGACCGAGACGATCACGGCTGACATCTGCATCGTGGGCGCGGGGCCGGTGGGCGGCACCCTCGCCTGCCGGCTGGCGGCCGAGGGCATCGCCACCGCCATCGTTGATCGCGCGCCGCTGCCGCCGATGGAGCATCCGGCGTTCGACGGCCGGGCCTACGCGATCGCGTCCGGCTCGCGCCGGCTGCTGGAGGCGGCCGGGCTATGGGACAAGCTGCCCGACCCCGCCTGCCCGATCCTCGGCATCCGCGTCTCGGATGGCCGCGTCGGGCGGCCCGCCTCGCCGATGTTCCTGCATTTCGACTACACCGAGGCGGGCGAGGATGCCGGGCCGTTCGGCTGGATGGTGGAGGCGCGCGCGCTGCGCGTGGCCCTGAACGCGCATCTGCATGACCTGCCGAGCTTGCGGCTGTTCGCTCCGGCGGAGGCGCGCGTGGAGCGCGATGCGGCGGGCGCGCGCGTGCATGTCGCGGGCGGCCCGACCATCACGTGCAGGCTGGTGATCGCGGCCGAGGGGCGGAACTCGCCGCTGCGCGAAGCCGCCCGCATTCCGGTCAGCCGCATCCCGTATCGCCAGACCGGGCTCGTGTTCGCGATCAGCCACGAGCGCCCGCACCGCAACACGGCGCTTGAGCATTTCCTGCCGTCCGGCCCGTTCGCGCAGCTGCCGATGAGCCCGACGGAGGGCGCGCCCAATGTCTCCGCCGTGGTCTGGACCGAACTGACGCCGGTCGCGCACAAGATGCTGGGTCTCGACGACGCGGCGCTCGGGCGGGAGATCGCCCGCCGCCTCGGCGATTACCTCGGGGGCGTGCGGGTCATCGGCCGGCGCTGGCACTACCCGCTCTCGGCGATGCACGCGCACCGCTACTACGACACGCGGCTGGCCATCGTCGGCGACGCCGCGCACGGCATCCATCCGATCGCTGGGCAGGGCCTCAATCTCGGCTTTCGCGACGTGCTGGCGCTGTCGCGGCTGCTGATCCGGACGGTCTGGGACGGCGGCGATCCGGGCGAGCCCGCGCTGCTCGCGCGCTACCAGGCGGCGCGGCGGCCGGCGAACCTCGCCATGCTGGCCGCGACCGACGCGCTCGACCGGCTGTTCAGCACCGACAACCCGGTGCTGCGCACGGCGCGGGATCTCGGCATCGCCGCCGTGCACCGCCTGCCGCCGCTGAAGCGGGCGTTCATGCGCGCGGCGATGGGGATCGCGCCCGGCGCCTGAAGCCGCCGATGAAAGGAGCCGCCCGGGCTTCGGATCTCTTTCGTCCCAGCCATCGTTGCGGGGCAACCCTCAGCGCTGATTGGCGCGGTTTGGCGCGCGACGTGCTGTCCCACAGGTCACCCGCGGTAGCGCAGCGCCTCCACGACGAGCGCCAGCGCCGGCGAGAGCTGGCGGCGGCTGGGATAGTAGAGATGGTAGCCGGGAAACGGCGGGCACCAATCCGCCAGCACGCGCACCAACTCTCCGGAGTCCAGCCAAGGCTGGACATAGTCGTCGGGCAGGTAGCCGACGCCGGAGCCCTTCAGGGCCGCCAGGCGGACGAGGGCGATGTCGTCCAGGACCAACCGGCCTTCGACGCGGACGTTCAGGACGCGGCCACCCTTCTCGAACTCCCAAGGGTAGACGCTGCCGTGCGTCGGAAAGCGCAGGTCGATGCAGTCGTGGCCGGCCAGGTCGTGCGGCGTGCGGGGCGGCGGCCGGCCGGCGAAATAGGCCGGCGACCCCACGGCGGCCATACGCATGTCCGGGCCGATCCGGACCGCGATCATGTCCTGAGCCACCGTCTCGCCGAGCCGGATGCCGGCGTCGAAGCGTTCGGCGGCGATGTCGACGAAGCCATTGTTGACGCTGATCTCCACGTGAACCTCGGGGTACTCCGCCAGAAGCCGGGCGACGGCGGGCAGCAGGATGGCTTCAGACACATGATCGCCCGTGGTGATCCGGACCGTGCCCGCCGGCTTGTCCCGCAGCTCGCTTAACCGGTCCAGCTCCGCGTCGACCTGGTCGAAATGCGGTCCCACTCTGTCCAGCAGGCGCTCGCCCGCCTCCGTCGCGGACACGCTGCGGCTCGTGCGGGTGAGGAGGCGCACCCCTAGCCGCTCCTCGAGCTTGCGGATCGTGTGGCTGAGCGCCGAGGGCGATACGCCGAGCCGAGCCGCCGCCCGCGTAAAGCTGCGCTCCCGGGCCACCGACAGGAACGCGACCAAATCCGCCACGATCTCCCGCTTCATCGTTGAATCCCGCTCAGTGCCGCTTGCGCATCATACGGTCTAATCGAGGCGGCACCCGCGGCCTAGATGGGCTGCATGACAGCTCAACCCGCATCCCCCGATACGACGACGACGGCCAGCTCACGCGAAGGCGCTTGGGGCGCGGTGTACGCGCTCACCCTCTGCGTCTCGACTCTGGTCGCGGCCGAGTTCATGCCCGTGAGCCTGCTCACGCCGATCGCCGCCTCTCTTCACCTGACCGAAGGTCAGGCCGGGCAGGCGATCTCGGTCTCGGGCATCTTCGCCGTGGTGACGAGCCTGCTCATCGCCTCGGCCACCCGGCGGATCGACCGCCGGGCGTTGCTGCTGGGATTGACCGTCCTGATGCTCGCCTCCGGCCTGGTCACGGCGTTCGCGCCCAGCTTCGCGGTGCTGCTCGCCGGCCGCGCCCTGGTCGGTGTGGTGATCGGCGGCTTCTGGTCGATGTCGGCCGCGACGGTGATGCGCCTAGTGTCCGAGAAGGACGTGCCCCGCGCGCTCGCAATTCTCAATGGCGGCAACGCGCTCGCGACCACGGTGGCGGCGCCGCTCGGAACCCTGCTCGGGCAGCAGATCGGCTGGCGCGGCGCGTTCTTCTGCGTCGTTCCGCTCGCCGCGATCACCTATCTGTGGCAGTTCGCCACCCTGCCCGCCATGCCGAACCAGGCCCGTGCTCGCCTCGCGGGTCCGTGGGCGGTGCTGCGCCGGCCGCGCGTTCCTTACGGGATCGCGGCGGTGACGCTGTTCTTCATGGGGCAGTTCGCCCTCTTCACCTACCTGCGTCCGTTCCTGGAGACGGTCACGCGCGTGGACGGCGCGGCCTTGTCCCTGATCCTGCTGGTCCTTGGGCTGGCGGGGCTGGCGGGAACCTACCTGATCGGGTTCGTTCTTGGGGCGCGGCTCCACGCTACCCTCGTGCTTCTGCCGGTCGCGATGGCCGCGCTCGCCCTCGGCTTGGTGGCTCTCGGTTCATCGCCAGTGGCCGCGACCGCCCTGCTGACGCTGTGGGGCCTGTTCGGCACGGCCGCGCCGGTGGCGTGGTGGACCTGGCTGAGCAGGACGGTGCCGGACGACGCCGAAGCGGGAGGCGGCCTGATGGTGGCCGTGATCCAGCTCGCGATCACGGCGGGTGCCGCTAGCGGCGGCGTGCTGTTCGACGCGAGCGGATATCGCGCGACCTTCACCGTCAGCGCCGCTCTCCTTTGCGCGTCGGCCGCCGTGGCGTTCGCCGGATCACGCGCCGCTTCATCGGGATCGCGGGAACAGGAACCGGCTTCGGACGCCGAGACCGAGACCCCGGACGCTGGCGCCGGCCTTCTCTCGACGGGCGGATGCGACAGGGCCGCAGCCTAGCATTTTCGCACTAAGCGAACCCAGGAGGATCAGTCATGAATCAGAACAAATCCCTGCACGGCAAGGCTGAAGCTGAGCTTCCCGACATGCACAAGCACGGCACGGCCGCTCGCCCGGCGGAGGCGCCAGCCGGGACGAGCCGGCGCTCCATGATCCAGCTCGCCGCGGGCGCCGCAGCGCTCGGCCTGTTCTCATTCACCAACAATCATTACGCGCAGGCACAAGACATGTCCGACGGAGCCGCCAATTTCTACACGAGCGATCGGGTGAGCGTGCAGAAAGTCACCTTTAAGAACCAGTACAGGATGAAGGTCGTGGGGAATCTCTTCATCCCCAAGAACCTCGACCGCAGCGCGCAGCACGCGGCGATCGTCGTCGGCCACCCGATGGGCGCGGTCAAGGAGCAGAGCGCCAACCTCTACGCCACGAAGATGGCAGAGCAGGGCTTCGTCACCATGTCGCTCGACCTGCCTTTCTGGGGCGAGAGCGAGGGCGCTCGCAATCAGGTCTCTCCCGACATGTACACCGAAGCCTACATGTCCGCCGTCGATTTCCTCGGCAGGCAGCCCTTCGTGGACCCGAACCGAATCGGCGTCATCGGCATCTGCGGCAGCGGAAGCTTCGTAATCAACGCCGCCAAGATCGATCCCCGGATGAAGGCCATCGCGACGGTCAGCATGTACGATATGGGTGCCGTCAATCGCAACGGGCTCAACCACTCGCAGTCGCTGGAGCAGCGCAAGCAGGCGATCCTGGCGGCCGCGGAGCAACGCCACGTTGAGTTCACGGGCGGAAAGGTCAAGTATGTGGATGGGATGCTCGAAACGCTGCGGCCCAATGCCGGGCCGATCGAGCGCGAGTTCTTCGACTTTTACCGCACTCCGCGCGGTGAATATGTCCCGGCTGGCTCGACGCTCTATCTGACAACGAACCGGCCGATCACAGCCGAAATCAAGTTCATGAACTTTTATCCGTTCAATGACATCGAGACGATTTCTCCGCGTCCGATGCTGTTCATCGCAGGCGATCAGGCGCACTCGCGCGAGTTCAGCGAAGATGCCTTCACTCGGGCTGCCGAGCCAAAAGAGCTGGTCTGGGTCAAGGGCGCCGGACACGTCGATCTTTACGACCGCGTCGATCTGATCCCGTTCGACAAGCTCGGTTCGTTCTTCGGCGCGCATCTCGCGGCTGGGTAGTGTCTGAAGCCGGGCAGCCGGCCCGATCCGGTATCGGGAGACCACAAGATGAAGCGTTGGGTTTTGAAAGCGGGCGCGTATGATTTCGACGCTCTAACCCTGGAAGACGCGCCGGAGCCGGTGCCCGGCCCCGGTCAGGTGCGCGTGCGCATCGAGGCCGCCGCGCTCAACCATCGCGATCTCTATGCCGTGGAGGACCCTGCCTGGAGACCGCAAAGAGACCTCGTCCCCGTCGCCGATGGCGCCGGCGTCATCGATGCCGTCGGCCCGGGAGTGAGCCTGTGGACGCCGGGAGATCGTGTGATCACGGTCTACAACCGCAACTTTCCGCACTGGCCGCCGCCCGCCGATCCTGGCTTCGGACCGGGCGCGTTCGATCAGGATGGCGTGCTGGCGGAGGCCGTCGTGCTCGCGGCCGATCGCGTAATCGCCGCGCCGCGATCCCTGTCGCTCCCGGAAGCGGCGACGCTTCCCTGCGCCGGTCATACGGCTTGGACCGCGCTGCAGAAGCTGAGTCCCGTCCGCCCTGGCGGCACGGTGCTCATTCTGGGAACCGGTGGCGTGTCCCTGTTCGCGCTGCAACTCTGCCGCCTGCTTGGGGTACACGCCGTCATCACCACCAGCCAGGAGAGCAAGCGCGAGCGGCTGCTTACCCTCGGCGCCAGCGACGTCGTCAACTATGCCGACGATTCCGCCTGGGGGCGCACCGTCTTCCGGCTCACGGACGGTGGCGTCGATAAGGTTGTCAACAGTGCCGGCGTGGGCTCGCTGGACCAGGCGATGGCGGCGCTGAAACCGGGCGGTAACATCGCGACCCTCGGTGTCATGGAGCAGGCCAATAACCTGGACGGCGGCCTGCTGATCGGCAGAAGTGTAACCATCCACGGCTTCAGGGTTGGCGGCCGTGACGGGTTGGCCGAACTCGTCGCTTTCGCAGACGGCGCCGGCCTTAAGCCGATTGTCCACGGCTGCTTCCACTTCGACGCGGCCCGCGCCGCGTATGAGGCGCAGCAATCGCCTGAGTTGTTCGGCAAGGTCGTCATCGAAGGTCCGTCGACCCGCTGACTAAGCACGGATAAACCGGGAGCGGCTCCCGTCCTGACGAGAGGTCCGCTTCAAGCCAGCGTCCAAGTTGATTGAGCAAACCGCTCAGCTTGTGCTGGGCAACATCGAGAGGAACTAAGATGCGCTATCGGCAGCTTGGCCGCTCCGGCCTGAAAGTTTCCACGCTTGTGCTCGGCACCATGTCCTTCGGCGGCAAGGGCATATTCGGCATGGTCGGCGATGGCGGCGTCGAGGACGCGCGGCGGCAGATCGATATGTTGCTCGACGCCGGCGTCAACATGGTCGACACGGCGGATATCTACTCGATGGGCGAGTCGGAGAAAATCGTCGGCGAAGCACTCAAGGGCAAGCGCGAGCGCGTGCTGATCGCCTCCAAGGTTCGCATGCCGCAGGGTGAGGGCCCCAACGATGGCGGCCTGTCGCGCCACCATGTCAAGCGGGCGTGCGAAGCGAGCCTGAAGCGGCTCGGCACCGAGCATATCGACCTCTACTGGGCGCACGAATGGGATGGACTGACGCTGCTGGAGGAAATGCTGCGCGCATTCGACGACCTCCGGCGCGAAGGCAAGATCGGCTATTTCGGCATATCGAACTGGTCGGGCTGGCACATCATGAAGGCGCTCGGCGTTTCGGAACGCGACGGCCTCATCCGCCCTGTCGCGCAGCAGATCCACTACACTTTGCAGTCGCGCGAGGCGGAGTACGAGCTGATGCCGATCAGTGTGGACCAGGATGTCGCGATCGTCGCCTGGTCACCGCTCGCCGCTGGCCTGCTGTCAGGAAAGTTCACGCGCGACAATCCGAATCCCGAGGGCACCCGCCGCAATCAGGGCTGGCCGGAGCCGCCCCATGTCGACTGGGAGGCATTGTGGCGGATCGTGGACGAGCTGACCGCGATCGCGGACGGGCGCGGGGCAACCCCGGCGCAGGTCGCGCTCGCCTGGCTGCTGACCCGGCCCGGGGTCGCCGCACTGGTGATCGGCGCGCGCACCGACGAGCAGCTTGCCGAGAACCTCAAGGCGGCGGAGATGGATTTGACGGGTGAGGAAGTGCGCCGGCTGGAGGAGGCGAGCCGGCCGCCGCTCCTGTACCCCTACTGGCACCAGAAGGCGAACGCATCGGAACGGCTGTCCGCCGCCGACCACGCCCTGCTCGATCAGTTCCCGAAACCATAATGGACCGGGCGTTGGAGCTTGCGCCAACGCCTTCCGCCCTCGTGCTCCCGAGACCGTCCCGCCCGGAACGGACTCTGCGTTACAGTCCTGCCGAGCGGTCGGCGCTCCCTCAGCGCTGACGGGATCGTGCCGATCAGCGCTGAAGGCCGCATTCCGGTATCGGATGCATCGTTACCGTCGCGCCATCACCCGATCGTCGGTCTGATGTCAGAGTCGGATCTCCGGCGGGCGGCTCGATGATCGGGAGACGCCGCGATTGCCGCGTTCCCGATCACTCACCCTGAGCGACACGCCCACATGCCGGCGCTCCCCGCGGCCGGCGCAATGTCAGATGCTCGTCGTGACCCACTCCTTCAGGCGGCTGCGCGGCAGGGCGCCCACCTGCGTCGCCGCGGGCTTGCCGTTCTTGAACAGGATCAGGGTCGGAATGCCGCGCACGTTGTAGTCGTTCGGGGTCTTCGGGTTCTCGTCGACATTGACCTTGGCAATGGTCAGCTTGCCCGCCAGCTCGCCTGCGATCTCCTCGAGCGCGGGCGAGATGGCCCGGCACGGGCCGCACCACTCGGCCCAGAAATCGACCAGAACCGGACCGGTCGCCTTCAATACGTCCGTCTCGAAAGTCGTGTCCGTGACAGCCTTCGTGTGCTCGCTCATGCGGTCCTCGATCTGTGTTGCGCCAAACATGGGGAAATGGCCGGGCGGATCAAGCAAGCACGCCCTGCACCCCGGTCTGTGCCGCCGTGCCCGGGGCGTGCAGGTCGAGCAGCCCGTCCGGCAGCAGGGTGATCCGGGCGGGGCCGGTCCAGACCAGCGCGCACAGCACCGGGCGGGTCGGAAAGACGCCGCGCAGCACGCCCCGATACGCGGCCATCTGCCGCAGGTAAAGCACGGGGATGCGGTCGAGCGACGCGGGCGGGTCGCGGCTGGTCTTGTAGTCCGCGATCAGCACGCGATCCGGCAGCACGGCGAGCCGGTCCACCATGCCGCCGATCACCACCCCGTCCACATACCCGGTCAGCGGCACCTCCGCCCGGCTGCCCGGACCGAATAGCGGCGCGAGAGCGGGATGGTCGAGGATCGCCAGCACCTCCCGCGCGATCGTCTCGGCGTCCCCCGCCTTCAGCGCCTGACCCGGCTGGGCCAGCCACGCCCGCGCCGCCTCTTCCCGGCCGGCCGGGGCGACCGCGGGCAGATGCTGGAGCAATGCGTGAACAACCTGCCCGCGCCGGAAGCGCGCGGCGGCGACGGCGCGCTCGGCGATGGGCGAGGCGGCGGGCGGCACCGGACCCAGCAGCGCCCCATCCGGGCGGCTCGGCGCCAGCGGCTCCGGGCGGCTCGGCTCGGCCGGCACGGCCCGTGGCCGCCAGCCGGGGGCGCTACCCACCCAGGCCGGCAGCAACGCGGCTTCGCTCTCCTGGCGGGGCCTGGTCTGATCCGGCGCGGCGCGCTGCGGGGTCTCGTAAAGCAGCCGCTCGCCCCAGTCCTTGAAGGGCGAGGCGGCGGCGTCCAGCCCGGCGAACCCGGCCTGAACCCGCGCGTACCAGCTCGCCTCCGGCGTATCGCCCCGCCCCGGCTGCCAGCCGCAGACGACGAGCCGGTCCTCAGCCCGGGTCAGCGCGACGTAGAGCAGCCGGTTGTATTCCTCGGCCTTGCGCGCCAGCGCCGCCTCCCGGATGCGCTCGGCGGCCTCGCATTTCAGCTCCTTGCGGGGCGCCCAGAGCGGCACCTCGACGCCGGTCTCCGGGTCGGGCGCCCAGAGCAACGGGTCGTCCTCCTTGGGCAAGGACGTCGTGTCCGGCAGGATCACGAGCGGCGCCTGCAGGCCTTTCGCGCCATGCACCGTGATGATGCGGACGGCGTTGCCCGCTCCTTCCGGCTCGCGCTTGACCTCGGTGCCCGTGGCGGCAAGCCAGTCCAGGAAGCCCTGCAGCGAGGGCGGGTGATTGCGGCCATAGGCGATCGCCGCTTGCAGCAGCTCGTCGATCGGCTCCGCCGCCTCGGGGCCGAGCCGCGCGTAGAGCCGGGCGCGCCCGCCGAGCGGCCCCAAAGCCTCCGCCAGCAGCCCGTGCGGCGATGCGTAATCGACCCGCCCCAGCAGCTTCGTGATAAATGCCGCCGCCTCGTCCCACTCGGGCCGCTCGCTCCTGCGGGCGCGCAGCGTGTCCCACAGCGGCCGGGAGTCCCGCCCGACCGCGAGCGTCATCAAGCTGTCGTCGCCGAGGCCGCCGAGCGGGCTGGTCAGCACGCAGGCGAGCGAGAGATCGTCCTCCGGCAGAAGCAGGGTCTCGGCCAGCGCGATCAGGTCGCGCACGGCCGGCTGCTCGGTCAGGATCAGGCGGTCGAGGCCGGCGACCGGCACGCCGCGCAACTTCAGCGCCCGCACCAGCGCGCGCGGAAAATCGCCCCGCCTCCGCACCAGAACCATGACGTCGCCCGGCGCGAGCGGGCGGCCCCTGCTCTCGATCAGCGTGGCGCCGGCGGTCTGCTCGCCGATCCAGTCCGCCAGGGTGTCCGCCAGCAGGTTCACGGCCGAGCTGCGGCTCCGGTTCTGCTCCGGGATCGACCAGGGCGGGCTGTCCGCCACGGCTGGCGCGGGCGCGAGCGGCCATAGCTCCACCGTACCGGCATGATCCGCCCGGTCCGCGAAGTGGCTGAGGGTCTGTCCCGGCTGCACGACCCCGCATGCCGCCTGGGGATCGGCAAAGACACGATCGACCAGCGCGAGCACCGGGGCGGTCGAGCGGAAGGACACGTCAAGCGTCGTGTCGAGCCAGCGCTCGCCCGCGTCCCGCACCCGGCGGCCGAGGCGGGCGCGCGCCTCGTCGAAGGTGCGGATGTCGGCGCCCTGGAAGGAGAAGATGGACTGCTTGCGGTCGCCGACCGCGAACACGGTCCTCGGGGCCGCGCCCGCCTCGCGGCCCTCGCCCGCGAAGAACTCGGCGGTCAAGGCATGGGCGATGCGCCATTGCGGGGGGGCGGTGTCCTGCACCTCGTCCAGCAGCAGGTGATCGAGGCCGCCATCCAGCTTGTACAGCACCCAGGCGGCGCCGGGATCGACCAGCAGGGACGAGGTGCGGCCGATGAGATCCTCGAAGTCGACCTGTCCGCCCGCCTCCTTGCGGCTGGCGTAGCCCGCGATCACCGGCCCTGCGAGCGCGACCAGCGCCGCCGACACGGACGCCATCTCGAGCGCGCGGCATTCGTCTTGCACGCGGACGATGCGCTCGGCTTCGGCCAGATAGGCTGGCATCAGATCGGGGCAGTCCTGGGCAAGCTTCTTGCCGACGAGATGGCTCTCGGCGCGTGGAGCACCGGCCGCCGTGAGGAACTGACCGGCCCAGTCGTCCCACCGCTCGCCCCGCCGCGCCGGTTCCTGCGCCAGCCAATCGAGCACGCGCAACGCCCGCTCGCGGCATCCAGGCGACCCGCCCTCGGCCACCCGTCGCGCGGCGTCGCGCAAGGCCTGGCTCTCCGGCCAGGTGACGGCGGCGGCGCGGATCTCGGCCGCCTCGCGCGCGGTGATGCCGAGCGCCCGGCGCTGCGCCTGCGCCAGCCCGTCGCCGAGCGCGAGCGCGCGGGCCAGGCGTTCGCGGTCTTCGGCCAGGGCGGCGGCCAGCGCCCCGAACTTTTCGGCCGTGACCAGACCCGCGATCTTGCCCAGCGCCGCCTCCAGCGGAGTTCCCCGCGCGCGGCCGAGCATCGCCTCGCGGGAGTCGCGCATCGCCTCCTTCGCGTCCCGGTCCTCGATCAGCTGGAAATGCGGCGAGATCCGCGCCTCCAGCGGGAAGCGGCGGAGCAGCGACTGACAGAAGGCGTGGATCGTGCCGATCCGCACGCCGCCCGGCAGATCGAGCACCTCCGCGAACAGCGCCCGCGCCCGTTTGCGGGTACGCGGGTCCGGCGTGACGTCGAGCTTCCGCAGGGCGTCGTCGAGCGCCGAGTCGTCGCGTGTGACCCACTCGCCGAGACGCCGCTGCAACCGCAGCGCCATCTCCGCTGCCGCAGCCTTGGTGAAGGTGAGGCATTGGATGCGGCCGGGATCGGCGCCCGCGAGCATCAACCGCAGCAGCCGGTCGGTCAGCAGCTTGGTCTTGCCGGACCCGGCCGAGGCGGAGACGAAGGCGGAGACCGCCGGATCGGAGGCGCGGAGCTGCTCGGTGTTGGCGCGGGCGCGGGCGCTGACGCTCATTCCTCGTCGCTCCCGCCCGCCGCCCATTCCCCGACCCGCGCGAGCTGGCCGTAATCCGAGAAGCGCGGCGCCCGCGCCGGATCGGGCTGGGCCAGATACGGCTGGGCCGGATCGTCGAAGCGGTCGATCAGCGCGAGCAGGCTGGCGAGTGCGGTTTCGACTCCTGCCTTCGTCTTGCCGTTCCGATACAGACGGCAGACCTCCCCGCTTTCGAACCCACCCGACAGACGCCAGTAGGCGAGTTCCGCCGTCTCGTGCTGCCACTCGGGTCCGAACGCGCCGTGCAGCGCCATCGCGGCTTCGATGGGGAGCTGCGGCGCGAGGCCTGCGTCCACGCTATTCTGGGAAGGCGGCTGGCCGGTCTTGTAGTCGATGATGGTCAGGCTTCCGTCGGCGGCACGCTCTATGCGGTCGGCGCGTCCCTTCAGGGCGAACGGCCCGCCCCGTCCTGGAAAGTTGCAGGCGCCCTTCACCTCGGCCGCGATCGCGGCGGGCGGCGCTTCGGCGCGACGCGCGGCCTCGGTCTCCGCGACCCACCCGGCGATGCGGTCCAGGCGTGGACCCCACCACGCCACCAGCGCCGGCCGCAGCTGCGGCTGCATCAGCGCGCGGTCGAGACAGGCGCGCAGGCGCTCGGCGGCGTTCGCGGGCCACGCCGCGCCTTGCTCGTCCAGAAAGAGGCGCAACCCCTCATGCACGATGGTGCCGAAATCGGCCGCGTCCATCGGCTGATCGAGCGGGTCGAGCGGCTGGAGTTTCAGAATGTGCCGCGCGTGGATCGCGTACGGATCGCGCAGCCAGGTCTCGATCTCGGTCACGCTCAGCTTGCGCGGCCGGAGTTCCAGTGGCGGGCAGGGCGCGGGCGGCCGGACGGGCGCGGGGTCGCGCGCCGGCCGGTCGAGCCTGCGCACCCAGGCGGCGGCCGGATGCATGGGCAGGGCCTGCCCCCTGCCGTGCAGATAAGCGCGGATGCGTTCGAGCCAGCGGGCGGGCACGGTCGGCGCGCCGTCCCGCCGCTGCGGGCAGGACAATACGACCGTCGGCGAGGCGCAGGCGGCGGCGGCGAAATCATGCGCGGATTGCCCGACCCGCTCCTCGGGCGAGGGCAGGCCGACGCGGGCGCGCATCAGTCGGCTCATCCACGGGCCGGGATCGCTCGCCTGCGGCCACACGCCTTCCGCCAGGCCGCCCAGCACCATCACCTCCGCCGTCTGCAGGCGCGCTTCGAGCAGGCCCCAGATGAACACGCGCGGATGCTCGGCGCCCTCGCGTCCCCTGAGGGCGCGCCGGCTGCGGACGACCGCGCCTTCGAGCACGGCGTCGAGCAGGCCCGGCAGGATGTGGCGGGGCTGCTCCGGCAGGTCGGCGAGGGCGTCGAGCACCGGCACCAGATGCGCGGCCAGCGCCTCGCCCTCCTCGGCCGCCCAGAGCCGTGCGGGGCCGCTTGCGTCGTCGCTCGCCGCCAGCGCCTCAGCCGCAGCGAGCAGGGAAGCCAGCGCGGTGGAGGGAGACAGCACGATGCCGGCAGAGGGCGCGAGGCGGAGCACGGGTTCCAGGCAGCGCTCGATGCGCGCGAGCAGATCGGCCGCGCGCGATCGGGCCGCGCTCTCGGGCTTGCGGTCGAGCACGAGCCGAAGCCCGGCAATTCCCGGCATGGGGCGCGGGCCGCGCAGGCACAGGCGCTCCAAGATGCGGGCGGCGCGGCGGCAGGCGGCGGGCGAGAGGCCGGCGGCGGCGAGCGGGTGCTTCAGCAGCGCGAGCAGCGGCACCGGCGCGAGTTCCTCGGCGACCGCGCGGACGAGCAGGCGGAGGAAGACGGCGGGCGGCGTCTCAGCCAGCGGTTCGCCCGCACTGTCGTCGGCCACGACCCCGAAGCGGAGCAGTTCGGCCGCGACCCGGCGCGCAAGGTCGCGATCGGGCGTGACGAGGCAGGCGCGGCGGCCGGGAGTTTCGAGCGCGTCCCGCAGGATGAGCGCGATCGCGACCGCCTCCTCCTGCTGGTCGGCGGCTTCGAGCCGGTGCGGCAGGCTGGGCGCGGGAATGTCGTCGCGCCTTCCCTGCGGCGGGGGGAGGAAAAGTTGGAGTTGCGCCTCGGTTCCCGCCCGCCTCGGCGGGCCCGGCGCCGGCGGCGGCTCGCCCCAATCCAGCGCCTTGGCCGGAAGCAGCGCCTGCCGCAGCAGCGCGACCCGGCCGGTGGGGATGGCTCCTTCCGGCGCGGGCCACAAGCGCACGTCCTCCCTTGTCGCGCCGAGTTGTTGCAGCAGCCGCCGCATTCCGGCTTGCGGGTGCTGATCGTCGATCGCCTCCCACGCACGGGCCGGCAGATCGAGATCGAGGCCCGGCAGCACGACCGCGCCGTTCGCCAGCCGCGCGACGACGCCGAGCAGGCGTGCGATCGCCGGAATGCCGCCCGTGGTTCCGGCGACCAGCACCGGGTCGGCGGGCGGATCGGATGCCCAGGCATCGGCCTGGGCCTGGAGCAGCCGCACCTGTCGCGCGGCCGGGTTGAGCAGGCCCTGCCCGGCAAGCCAGGCGGGCCAGGCGGCGGTCGCGATGTGCAGGAAGGCGAGCGTCTGCTGCCAGTGCTCCGCGAACGCGGGATCGGCGGCGTCCGGCAGCCTCGCCGCGAGATCGACCCCCGCCTGCTCCGCCTCGTCCATCAGCGCTGCGAGTTCCCCGGCCAGAGGCCAGGCGCGGTCGGCGGTGGACGGCGCCCCGCCCGCGCCCCGCATTGCCAGGATCATGCGGCTGAGAACGGCAAGTCGCCGCGCCGGCTCCACCGCCGGCGGCAGATCGAGCGCCCCGGACAGCGCGAGCGGGGCCTCGTCCATCGCTCCGATCGCGCTGATGCGCGGCAGCAACAGCGGCCGCCCCTCCGCCGCGCGCAGAAACGCCTCCGAGAGCGCACGCGCGGACCGGCGGGTCGGCAGCAGGATCAGCCCCCTTGCCGCCGCGAGCGGATCATCCCCGGCGCGCCGCAGCCACTCGGCCGCGATCGCATCGAGGAACGGAGCGTCCGGCCGGACGGTGAAGAGGTTCACCGCGTCTCCCCGGTCGCGCGTGCGTTGAGCAGGTCTTCGGCCGCCCTGAGATCGGGCGGGGTCGAGAGATGGAACCAGAGGCCGTCATGCACCACCGCGCGCAGCCGCCCGCGCGCGAGCGCCGCATCCCACACCCGGTTCATGCTGAACGGCGGCGCGGGCGCCTGCTCGAAGAGATCCGGGGTCACGAGCTGGACGCCCGCGAAGATGTAGGGAACGATCTCGCGCTCCGCCCGGCGCCGCAGCACCCCCCACTTGTCGAGCGCGAAATCCCCGGACCCGACCTCCGCCTGCACCTGGAAGGTCGGATGCACGAGCAGGACGCCGTCGTCGTCGGCCGCCTCGAAGGCCGCGCACAGGCGGTCGAGCGCCGGGCGCGGACCGTCGAGCCAGAAGGCGTCGCCGTTGACGACGAAGAACGGCTCCGGGCCGAGCAGGGGCAGCGCCGCCCGCACGGACCCGCCGGTGTCGAGCAGGGTCTCCTCCCGGCGAAGGACCGTCTCCGGCCCGAAACCGCGCCCGGCCCGCGCCGCCAAATGATCCGCGACGCGGTCGGCGTGCCAATGGGCGTTGACGACGACCAGCCCGACGCCCGCTGCGGCGAGGCGGTCGAGCGCGTGGTCGAGCAGCGCCTTGCCGCCGAGCGGCAGCAGCGGCTTGGCGGTCGTCTCGGTCAGCGGGCGCATGCGCGTGCCGAGGCCGGCGGCGAGCAACATGGCGCGGGTCGGGTGGGTCATTCGGGCTTCCGAATTGATGGCTCCGGCGGATTGCCGCGCCGTTCGGGCGGCACCCAGTTTCGCAAGAACCCGGCCAGCGGCGCCGCCGCCGGATGCGAGACCGCATCTTCAAGCAAGCGCCACGTACGTTGTCCATACGCAAGGTAATGCGGCTTGCCGTCCCGCCGCGCCAGCCGCACCCA
Source organism: uncultured Alphaproteobacteria bacterium (assembly GCA_963777325.1). Taxonomy (GTDB): domain Bacteria; phylum Pseudomonadota; class Alphaproteobacteria; order Acetobacterales; family Acetobacteraceae; genus JAFAXA01. The sequence continues at coordinate 255,595 of CAVZQE010000004.1, forward strand.
TTGCCCGGCGACACGCAGATGACGCTGGGCGGCGCAGACCGCGAACGCCGCCTCGAACGCTTGCGGATCGAGCGACGGCCGGGATCGCAGCAGCCGCGCCATCTCCCGCCGCCTTAAGCCGTCCGGCAGGTCGCGGCGGTTGTCCTGCACGAGCGAGGCGAGGTCGTAGGCCGGATGGCCGACCGCCGCGCTCTGGAAGTCGAGAATGCCGACCCGCCGAAGCCCCGCGCGCTCCGGCAGCCACATGAGATTGCCCGCGAAATAGTCGCGATGCACGAACACGCGCGGCCCCGCGCGCAACGGCGCGAGCATCGTGCCGAGCGCGTCCTTGAGCGCCGAGCGGGCCTGCTCGGGCGGAGCCTGGCCGAACGACGCTGGCCACCACCAGTCGAGGATGGTGCCGCTGGCGGCGGCTGCCATCGCGTCCGCGTCCCACTCCGGCAGAAACGACGGCGGCGGCGCGTCCTGCAGGGCGGCCAGCGCATCGACGGCGGCGTCGAACAGGGCGGGCGTGGTCGCTTCGTTCATCACCGCCGGGTAGACGGCGTCGCCTAAATCCTCGAGCAGCAGCAGGCCGGCCGTCTCGTCCGCCGCGAACACCTCCGGCGCCGACAGGCCGAGCGAGGCCAGATGCAAGCCCACCGCCAGGAACGGCCGCACATCCTCGGGCGGCGGCGCGTCCATGAGCAGGGCCGGACGCGGCCCGCCTCGGAGGCGGACGTAGCGGCGCAGGCTCGCGTCGGCGGCGAGCGGCGTCGCCTCCGTCCCGCCGTAGCCCTGCCGCGCGAGAAAGCGCGCGACCGCCGCGTCCCGGCTCACTGACGCACCTTCAGGCGGGCGGCTTCAGGATGGGCACGCGGCATCCTATGCGCGTGCAGGCCTGTGAAAGCGGAAGCTCTCGACCGTCAGGCCGGGTCCGAACGCGACCGCGATGCCGTCACCGGCGACCGCCGCCACCTCCTGCATGATTCGGTCGAGGATGAAGACGAGCGTCGCCGACGACATGTTGCCGAAGCGGCGCAGCACCTCGCGCGAGTTCCTGAGCGCCTCCGGCCCGAGATCGAGGCCATGCTGCACGGCGTCGAGGATGGACCGGCCCCCGGCATGCACCGCCCAGACCGGCTCGCCCTCCCCCCGGTCGTTGCCGAGCAGCGCCGCGCCGTGCTCCATCAGCCAGCGCCGGATGCGGCCGGGCACCTTGCCGGACAGGTGCATGTCGAAGCCCTGGTTGCGGATGTTCCAGGTGATGAAATCTTCCGTGCGCGGGATGACGAAGGCGCGGAACGCCCCGAGCTCCAGCCCGACCGGATCGGCGGAGACGAGGCAGGCGCCGCAGCCGTCCCCGAACAGCAGGAAGCTGAGCGCCTTCTCGATCTCCCATCGCTCCTGCATGTGCAAGGTCGAAAGCTCCAGATTGAGCACCAGCACCCGCGCCTCCGGCTCGGAGCGCACGAGATGGCGGGCGAGCTTGAGCGCGCTGGCGGCGGCGAAGCAGCCCATGAAGCCGACTATCGTACGCTCGACCGAGTTCGCGCAGGCCGATCGCCCGCATGATCTGAAAATCGAGGCCGGGGGCGCTGAAGCCCGTGCAGCTGGCGACGACGAGATGCGTGATCGTCTCCCGCTCGCCCGCGATCCCGAGCCGCTCGATCGCCCGGAGCGCGAGCGCCAGCGCCTGCCGCTCGTACATCGCCATCCGCTCGCCCGTCTCCGGATAGCAGCCGGGGCGATACAGCCCCTGGACATCGAGCGTCTCGGTCCGGGGCTTCGGAGCGGGCTCAAGCGGCGAGTAGCGGTGGTCGATCTCGGCCATCCCGACCATGCGGTCGAACAGGGCGCGCTGGTGCGGGTCGGGCATGGAGGCCCGCGCGATCTCGACGAATTCGGCATGGATGTCGTGATCGGGCACGGCCGTGCCGATCCGGTTCAGGAAGACGCGGGTCAAACTGGGGCCTCCGTTGGCCCTCAGACCTGATGCCGGCCGTGGGTCTTGCAACCGGAATGCTTCCGGATGCGGTCTCGCTGCCTATATTGAGTGACATGAGCAACCCGAAACCCATCCCGTCACGCCTTCCCGCTCCCATGGAGCCAATGGATACGACTTGGCCGACCAACTGACTATTCACCCGGAGCACGCAGGTGGCGTGACCACGGCCGGGATGGCGGCTGCGTGCTCCAGCCAGCCGATCCCCGCAATGATCGCCAGAACGACGCATATCCAGGCCGCGAAGTAGCCAAGCCGCAGCCGCTTCAGGAGTTCTCTGGTTCCGGAGAATGACGTTCTCCATCCCGAGCGCGATGCTCTGGGTCAACGCGAGCTCATCCGCAAGAGTGGAGTTGAGAAGCGTTCGGGGCGACACGCCGCCGGACTGCGTCTTCCAGGGAAACAGCAGCACGATGCAGAGCGTTGCCGCGATAGCCAGCACGCAAAGCGCAACGAGGGCCGCCGCTTTCCACTCCGGCCGGGATTGATCCGGGCCTGCCGGTCCGCCTCCCGAGCGAGCCACAGCCCGAGCGCTGGACCGGAGGCACCGCGCTTACCCGGTTCGGCCAGGATCTGCCCGGCATGCGCCGCCAGGAGCCCGCCGAGCACCGCAAGCCAGCCGGATAGGGGCCGATTCACGTGGCGCGTCCCGGCTCAGAACGGCCGCCGAGCGCGCAGCGCCGCAGCCAGGGTGCCGTCGTCGAGCACGTCGAGCGCGCCGCCGATCGGCACGCCCTGCGCGACCCGCGTGACCGCGACCCCGAGCGGGCGGAGACGGTCCGTCAGCCAATGCGCCGTCGTCGCGCCGTCCACCGTCGCGCTCAAGGCCAGGATCACCTCGGCGACGCCGCCGCGCTCCACGCGGGCGAGCAGCGGGCCAAGGTTCAGATCCTCGGGGCCGACGCCCGCCAGCGCCGACAGCGTGCCGCCGAGCACGTGATAGAGCCCGCGATGGACCGATGCGCGTTCGAGCGCCCAGAGATCGCCGACCCCCTCCACCACGCACACGAGCGCATGATTGCGGCCGGGATCGGCGCAGATCGCGCACGGATCGCGGCTGTCCAGATTGCCGCATAGGCCGCATCGGCGCACGGCGCGCGCCGCCTCGGTCAGCGCCCCCGCGAGCGGAACCATGCGAGCCTCCGGCTCCTGCAACATGCGCAGCGCGGCGCGGCGGGCGCTACGCGGGCCGAAGCCGGGCAATTTGGCGAGCAGGCCGATCAGCCGCTCAATCTCGGGACCGCCCATGCAGGCCTGACCGCCACCCCCATCCGCCGGTCAGAACGGCAGCTTCATGCCGGGCGGCAGCTGCATGCCGCCGGTGACCTTCTGCATCTCCTCCGCCGCCATCGCCTCGATCTTCTTCTTCGCGTCCGCATGCGCCGCGACGATCAGATCCTGGAGCATCTCCAGGTCGGCGGGATCGGCGATCTTCGGGTCGATCGTCACGCGCTTCATCTCGCCACGGCCGTTCAGCGCGATCGTGACCATGCCGGCGCCAGACGCGCCCTCCGCCTCCATGCTTTCGAGCTTCGCCTGCATCTCCTGCATCTTTTCCTGCATCTGAGACGCCTGCTTCATCAGGCCGGCAAGGTTCTTCATGCGTCGATCTCCCAAGGGGGCAACTCGGCGTCGGCCAGCTCGGCGTCCGCCAGTTCGGCATCAGGGGGGGCGAAATCCGGCACGTCCGGCTCGATCAGCGACGGCCCAGACGGGCGCAATCCATCCAGGGGCAACCCGTCCCGGGGCAACCCATACAGATCGGCATTCCGGTCGTGAACCGCCTCGATCGTCGCGCCGGGAAAAGCCGCCAGGATCGCCTGCACCAGCGGGTGATCGGAGAGCGACGCGAGGCGCGCGACGGTCGCCGCCGCCCCCTGCTCGGCGATCGTGGACTCGCCTTGCTGAGCCGAGAGCGCGATCGTCCAGCGGGTGCCGGTCGCCTCCTGCAGCAGCGCGGCCAGACGGCCGGCCAGATCGCGGGGCGCGGCCGGTTCCGGCCGCAGCTCGATCACCGGCGGCGCGAACCGCACCAGATGCACCGAATGCAGCAGATGCGCGTGCAAGGTCGGCTCCCGTTGCGCTTCGACGAAGGCCGCGACCTCGCGGAAGCTGGACAGGCGCGGGCCGGACGGCAGCGGCGCGGCATCCCTCGCTGGAGTCGGGGATGCAAGCGCGTGCGCCGCGCCTCGGGCGCCTGCGGTGGCGCGCATGCCGGCGGGCCTGCCCTGCGGCGGCGGCGTCGGGGCCGGCGGGTCGGCGGGCTCCCTTCCGCCGCCCCCGGAGAGCTGCCGGACGAGTTCGCCGGGCGTCGGCAGGTCCGCGACGTGGCACAGGCGGATCAGCACCATCTCGGCCGCCGCCCGGCGGTCCGGGGCCGCCTCGACCTCGCCCACGCCCTTCAGCAGCATCTGCCAGGCCCGCCCGAGCAACGGGACGGAGAGCCGGTCCGCCAGCGCCGCGCCGCGCGTGCGCTCGGCTTCCGGCAGGTCGGCGCTGTCGCGCAAGGCCGGGACGGTCTTCAGCCGGGTCACCGTATGGACCAGGTCGAGCAGATCCTGCAGCACGACGCCGAGATCGGCGCCGCGCTCGTGCGCCCGGTCGGTGATCGCGAGCGCGTCGGCGGGCCGCCCCGCCATCACCGCGTCCAGCAGGTCGAAGATCGCGGCGCGATCCGCGAGGCCGAGCATGCCCTCGATCGCCCCGGCCGTGATCTCCGCGCCTTCGACCAGCGCGATCGCCTGATCGAGCAGCGACAGCCCGTCCCGCACCGATCCGTCCGCCGCGCGCGCGATCAGACCGGCGGCTTCCCCCGTGATCGGCACGCGCTCGGCCTCGGCGATGCGGGCGAAATGCGCGGACAGTTCGCCGGCCGAGACGCGGCGCAGGTCGAAGCGCTGGCAGCGCGACAGCACCGTCACCGGCACCTTGCGGATCTCCGTCGTCGCGAAGATGAACGTCACGTGCGGCGGCGGCTCCTCGAGCGTCTTCAGCAGCGCGTTGAAGGCGTTGCGGGACAGCATGTGGATTTCGTCGATGATGAACACCTTGGCCCGGGCCTGCATCGGACGGAACCGCGTCGCCTCGATGATCTCGCGCACGTCGTCGACACCCGTGCGCGAGGCGGCGTCCATCTCGGTTACGTCCGGATGCCGGTCGGCCAGGATCGCGACGCAGTTCGGGCAGACGCCGCACGGATCGGCGGTCGGGCCGCCCTGCCCATCCGGCCCGGTGCAGTTCAGCGCGCGGGCGATGATGCGGGCGGTCGTCGTCTTGCCGACCCCGCGCACGCCCGTCAGCATGAACGCATGCGCGACCCGGCCGGCGGCGAAGGCGTTCCGCAAGGTGCGCACCATCGCCTCCTGCCCGATCAGGTCGGCGAACACGGTCGGCCGGTACTTGCGCGCGAGAACCCGGTAGGCGGCGGCCTGCGACACCGGAGCCGCCGGCGCATCCCCGAACAGGCCGGGACCGTCCAAGGGCGGCGCAGGCAGACCCTCTGCTTGATCGTTCTCGGGCAGACCGGACATGCGGAGCGGCGATCAGCCGCCGCGGCGGCCACCTTGTTCGAGGTTGAGGGGTGGGAGACCGGACGAACAACCCGGGCGGAAACTCGTTGCGGCTGCTTCCTTCCGGACCTGACCGGGTTGGCGAGGCGCCCGTCCGCCGCCGATCTCCCGCCCCTCCATATCATGCCGGAGGGGGGCGACGGCAACCCGGTCCGGATGCCCGCCATCTGAACAATGCTTACAGACGACGGCTGGATGATCGCACTACACCTCGCTGGTAGGTTGCGTTCAGACCGACCTTGGAAATCGCGGCTGGCTGCCGCTTCACCTCGACGAGCCTGGCAGCTGACTGCCAGGCTCGCGGATTGGCCCGCTACTCCGCAGTTGCGGCAGCATCGCTGCGGTCCCAATCCTCCTCGACCTCGGAGTTGCTCGCGGCATAAGGGTCGGGCTCTTCGAGATTTACTGCGCGAGCGCGCTCAAGCAAAGAGCCGGCCTTGGTGCCGTACATCCTGCGGTACGTGAAGGACCACACGAGCATTCCCTCATCGACCTGCTTCAAAAACTCGCGCCAGGGCTCAACCAAACGCGGTTCCACCCCCCGGGAGTCAACCAACTTCTGGCCGTTATCCCCGACCACCTCGGTCAAAACATCGAACGCCCGATCGAGCGCCTGCAGGGCCGCCCCGAACGCGTTCAGGGCATTGTCATAGCGATCGCTTGGCGTATCGCCCGACCTCAAGGCCTTCGTCGCGCCAGGAGCCGGAAACTCGGTCCGGAGAAAAATGTCATTGACCGTCTGCTCACCAGAACCATCGGTCCAGCGCTTGACCGTCCCGTCTTCTTCGACAGCCCGGATCGGAAGATTCGCAGCAAAGTCCTGAAGCGCCCGGCTGAGCTGGAGAACCCCGTGGGGCGACCGCCGCATTGCGTCAAGCACCTCGCCCGGCGTACGACGGTCAGGCTGGTCGTTATTCGCAGTGCCCCTATCCGCGTTCAACCGTCCGGAGACGACGAGCGGGTAAGAAGCCCGAATCGCCAGCTCCAGAGAGGCCGGCCCAGGCTCCCCCTCAACGCTGTTGCCCGAGCCCACGGCCGACCGAACCTCCTCGAGGGCAGCGTCCACCAACTGCTCGGTCGAGCGTCCGGTAGGCTTCCAATCGGCGCGACGGACTGACTTGCTGAAAGCATGGCGCAGGTAGCGCCGCACCTGGTCAACCTTGTCACGCTCATCGGAAACCGCACGCAGGATCAATGCAGTCGCCAGCTCATTCTTCAGCTTGGGCGTGATCCTCTTCCGGGTCGACTGGCTGGTGACTGCCACCTTGATTGCCTCATCCACCCTATCGTCCTTGTCGCTAAAGAGCTGGACGATCTGCGAGGCACGCAGGACCGGATCGGCCGGCAGGTGAGCTGCCTGCGCCTCACGCTTGGTGCATGACCCAGCATAATAGGCCCGCTGGGTCGCGGAAATCAGATCCCTCCGATACAACTCGTCGAGCACTTCATCCGCGAGCAACTCGTTTTCCGGCCCCTCCCCCCAAGGCTTCGGGGGATCAACGTGGCGCAGGGCAACGAGGGACTTCACAGCAGTCGAGAAGCCCGTAGTACCGCCGGCATGAGGACGAAATCCTACAAGGATCAGCGCAGGGATGCGTTCGCACCGCATCGCAATCATCGTCTGACGGTCGGCACCACCACGGTCATAAGCGAGGTTCAGCTTGCGAAAGCTATTGCGGAGCTTCCCGTCATCGTCGTCGTAGGGCACGTCTGCCGAGCGCACGCCCAGAATTTCATGCACAGCCGTGTCGCGCGACGATCCCTCCACAGTCGTCAACGTGGTGGCCGGCGCAGTGCCGTCTGCATGCCGGTAGGTAGTCGGCACAAGCCAAACCGCTTCCATTACGCCCTGTGACTCGATCGACGTACACCAGTTGTTCTCGGCCAGAACGTAGGACTTAGCCTGCTGAGTTGCCCATGTGAGGTGATCGCGGCTCTCGATGCCTACGGCCAGCTCGGCCCTATGCGGCTTGTCAGGGTCGAGCGACTGGGGTTCGGGCACCGGGCGGAACTTGGAGTCCTCTCCACCCGTTCCGGGATCCACGGCGAACGGGTGGCGGCGCGAAGGAAGGATGCGCGGGTTGCGAGGGTCCGGCATCGTCCGCCGGGACCACACGCTCGTACGAATGCCAAGCAAGATCCCACCCGGCACCGGAATCTTCTCAACGTCAGGATCGTTCGGATCCTGGATGGTCTTGCGCACCTCGGACGGATCCACGACGGCGTTGGCGATGGCGCTTGCAGACTCATTCGTAAGGCCAAAGGCGTCGATAATCTTGTCTGCCAACGTCTGACGAGCCTTGGCGTGGGCGTACTCGGGGAGGCGTTCCACGGGCCGAGGAAGCACGTGGTCGTCGATTGACTTGCTCATGATGATTTCCTTTGGCCGACGAAGACAGCGGCCCTGCACGATATTCGAGGGTGCGGGAATGACCGCCCGCAGAGGCGGGCGGCCCGGACTGTCAGTGGATGCTCGCCCTCATCTTCCGGCGCAGCATGGCCTGAAGATTTTCTGACTGCCCTGTAGTCCGAGGGGGTACTCGGGGGCGAAAACAGGCCCATCCATCTTCGGATGATCGAAGCGCCAGTGACCGCCATTAGTCTTGGATTCGATGAACCCCTGGCGCTCAAGCTCGCGCCGGGCACCCTTCATCTGATTGCTTGCCGACAAGTGTTAGGTCTCCTTGGCAGGCGACCGACGGCGTATAGCCGGATGCGATCGCAACACATGGTTGACGACCCAAGGTGCCAAGGGAGACGGAGCCCCATTGCGCATCCTCCTTCCGCTTGCCGGGCCAAACCCGACGTCACCGAAGGCGGCAGCAGTCACTTGAGGCGTTCCCAAAACGTACAGGAGAATCGGAGGGAGCCGACAATCCTGCGTTGCTGCCCCATACGCAAAGCGAATGGGTGAAACGCCCGCATCACTGTGTCGCGGTCGTTCCACATCTCACGTTTTCGTTGCGAGGTCAAGCCACTTTGCGAAGTGTCCTGGGAACCACGCCCAGTTGAGACCCGCTTGAGCAGCTGCGGTTGCCGCTCCCGGCCTCGCGTGGCAAAGCTCCACCAACCTTGAGGGGAGTTGCCGGACGTTGGTCGTGGTGGTTGCGAGTCGCGCGAACATGTATGCCGCCAGCCCGCTCGATCGCGCCGCGCACCGGCGGGACGACGCGCCCTGGATCGAGGCGGCGCTCGGCGATCCCGCGACCCTGTTCGTCCCGGTCTGGCGCGCCCGCAGCCTCGTGCGGGGCGTCGAGCGCGGCGAGGCCGAGGCGGTCTATCTTTCGGGGGAGGCGGCGGCCGCGCTGCGCATGCAGGGCGGCCCCTGGGCGTTCCTGGGGCTGCTCGACGAAACGCCCGTGTTCGCCTGCGACCTCAGCGCGTCCGACGATCCGCTGCCCTTGCTGCCGCCGGGCCTCGGCGCATTCGTCGATCTGCGCGCGGCGGGGCCGGGCGGCCTTCGCGCGAACGAGGCGGCTATTCTCGGCCACGCCCGCGCTCTGATGCACTGGCGCGCGCGGCACGGGTTCTGCGGCGTGTGCGGCCAGGCCTGCGTGCCGCGGAGCGCCGGGCACGTGCTGGTGTGCTCGCGCTGCGAAACGCACCATTTTCCGCGCACGGACCCGGCCGTCATCATGCTCGTGCACCGGGGCGAGAAGGTGCTGCTCGGACATTCGCCCCGCTTTCCCGGCTCCCGCATGTATTCGACCTTGGCAGGCTTCCTGGAGCCGGGCGAGAGCCTGGAAGAAGCCGTGCGGCGCGAGGTGCTGGAGGAAACCGCAATCCGCACCGGCGACGTCACGTATCAGTCGAGCCAGCCCTGGCCCTTCCCCGCCAACGTCATGCTCGGCTTCCGCGCCGAGGCTCTGAGCGACGAGATCGTGATCGACCCGGTCGAGCTTTCCGACGCGCGCTGGTTCAGCCGGAACGATCTGACCGACCCGGCGGCGCGGGGCTTCCAGCTGCCCCGCCGCGACAGCATCGCCCGGCGCTTGATCGAGGACTGGATCGCGGACGCATGACGAACCACTGGCCCCTGCTGCTGGTCCTGCTCGCGGCGGGCTGCGGCACCGGCTACGTGGCGCGGAACGAGCCGCCCGCGCCACCGGGCTGCGAGCGCGCCGCCGACGACGATCCCGCCGTGCGGGAGCTGACGATGAAGATGGCCGGCGCGTCCTGGTGGCGGCACAACTATCAGGACGAGATGATCGCGCTACGGCGCGAAGCCCTGCTGCGGTGCCTGCGGCAGAAGGGGCTGATCCAGCCCGGCGGCGGCGTGGAGCCGGTCAAGCCCGTCTGGTACGGACCGGCCCTGACCGGCTTCTAGCGGCCGGGAGCTGGCGCTTGATCCCCGCCCTCATCCAGCGGCGGCACGCTCCAGGGCGGCGACGTCCAGCTTAACCATCTCCGTCATGGCGGCGAAGACGCGCGCCGAGACGGCTGGGTCAGGGCCGGCCAGGAGACGGGGCAGGATTTCGGGCACGATCTGCCAAGGGACGCCCCACCGGTCGCGGAGCCAGCCACACATGATTTCCGAGCCTCCGTCGGCGGTGAGCGCCGTCCACAGCCGGTCTACCTCGGCTTGGTCGGCGCACTCCACCGAGATCGAGGCGGCGGTGCCGTAGTTGGCTTGCGCGCCGCCATTCAACGCCTGGAAGCTCTGACCGCCGAGGGTGAAGATCACCAGGATCACGTCGCCCTCCGCGCCACCGGGCCAAGCCCCTGGCGAGCGCTGGATGTGATCGAGGCTGGACCCGGATATGAGAGAGACATAGAAGCGGGCGGCCGCCTCCGCATCTTTCGCAAACCAGAGGCAGGTGCTGACTTTCGCCATCGGGATGGCTCCTCTCCATCTGACGTCCACCCTCGCGGAGAATAGCAAGCGTCAGAGTTTAAACTCCGGGTGGTCAGCCCGGCGTCTTGAGGCAGCTGCTCAGATAGGTCCGGCGCGCGTCGGCGCTCATCTTGTCCTGGTTCGCCTGCGCGTTGCAGACCTTCATCATCGTCGCGGGCGTCGTCTCGCGGCTCAGACACGCGCTCATGAAGGTCTTGCGCGCCGCGCCGCCGAGATCGCGCCGCCCCGCCGTGTCGCTGCACGCGATCATGCGGGCGCGCTCGCCCGTCCGTGGCACCAAGGGGATCGAGCCCGCCACCGGCGGGGAGTGCGGGCCGGGCAGAGTGCCGGGCGCCGCCGAAGGCGGGATCGGGGTGGGGTTGGCCGGGGCCGGGGTTGCCACCGGCGCGCCGGGCTGCGCCAGCGCCAGTTCCGGCAAGGCGATCAAGGCTGTGAAAAACAGCGCCGGCGCCATACGCGGCATGATGGTCCCTCCCGGCGTCAGCCCGCCGTCTTGAGGCAGCTGCTCAGATAGGTCCGGCGCGCGTCGGCGCTCATCTTGTCCTGGCTCGCCTGCGCGTTGCAGACCTTCATCATCGTCCCGGGCGTCGTCTTGCCGCTGAGACACGCGCTCATATACGCCTGCCGGGCCGCGCCCTTAAGGTTCCGGTCGCTCGCCGTGCCGTTGCAGGCGGCCATGCGGGCACGCTGTCCGGTCTGTCCGGTCTGTCCGGTCTGGGGCACCGTCGGGATCGGGGCCGCGACAGGGGGCGAGAGCTGGCCAGCCGGGGGCGCGCCCAGCGTCGTGGAGGGCGGTGTCACCGGGGCGGCGTTGGTCGCGCCCGGAGTGGCGGCGATGGGCGCACCGGGCTGCGCGAGCGCCAGTCCGGGCATGGCGATCAGGGCTGCCGCAAGCAAAGCCGGCAACATGCGGGACATCACGTCCTCCTCTGTGGCACCTTTTCTCCTGGCGAGCATGCCCCCGTCGTTCGCCTGCCGCAATGCCCAGCCCACCCGAGGCCGTTCAGTGACCGGCGTTCGCCCCGCTGAAGTCCGGCGCCGCGAAGCCCGAGGCGGCCAGCTGCCGGGCGATCGCCCGTTTCAGCCGCTCCAGACCCGCCGCGTCCTTCGCCTCCGCGCGGGCGACGAGCACGGCCTGCGTGTTGGAGGCCCGGAGCAGCCACCAGCCGTCCTCGGTCAGCACGCGCACGCCGTCCACGTCCGACACCGTCGCCCCTTCGTCCTTGAGTCGGGAGGCGACCTCCTCGACGACGGCGAACTTGCGCCGATCGTCGCAATCGAACCGAAGCTCCGGCGTGTTGACGACGTGCGGCAGGGCCTCGACTACGGCCGACAACGGGCCGTCCATCCGCGCCACGATGCCGAGCAGGCGCACGGCGGCGTAGAGCGCGTCGTCGAAGCCGTACCACTTATCGGCGAAGAAGATGTGGCCCGACATCTCCCCCGCGAGCGGCGAGCCGGTCTCGGCCATCTTCGTCTTGATCAGGCTGTGGCCGGTCTTCCACATCAGCGGCTGCCCGCCCGCGCGCTTGACCTGATCGAACAGCACCTGACTCGCCTTGACGTCGGCGATGATCGTCGCGCCCGGCCGCGACTTCAGCACATCCCGCGCGAGAATGATGATGATCTGGTCCCCGAACAGGATCGTGCCCTTGTCGTCCACGACGCCGATGCGGTCGCCGTCGCCATCGAACGCCACCCCGAGATCCGCGCCCTTCTCCGCGACGGCGGCGACAAGCTGCTCGAGATTCCTCGGCACGGTCGGATCGGGATGGTGCGCCGGGAAGTGGCCATCGATCGCCGCGTTCAGGATCGTGTGCTCGCCGGGCAGGCTCGCGACCAGCTTCTGCAGCACGTCGCCCGCCGCGCCGTTGCCGCTGTCCCATACGACCTTGAGCAGACGGTCGCCGCCGTCCCAGTCCGCGAGCAAGCGCCCGACATATTCGTTGGCCACGTCCTCGCGGCGTTCGCTGCCTTCGGCTTGCGGCACCACGTCGCCGCTTTGCGCCATCTCTCCGATCTGCTTGATCTGGTCGCCGAAAAACGGCTTGCCGCCGACCATCATCTTGAAGCCGTTGTAGTCGGCCGGATTGTGGCTGCCCGTCACCATGATCGCGCCCGCCGCCTCGCGCGCGATCGCGGCGAAATACAGCATCGGCGTCGGGCCGCACCCAATCCGCGTCACCTCCATCCCGCTCGCCCTCAGGCCCTCGACCAGCTTCGGCTCGAGATCGGGGCTTGAGAGCCGCCCGTCATAGCCGACCATCACCGTCTTGCCGCCGCGGCGGGCGAGCACCGTGCCGAAGCAGCGGCCGAGCGCGTAGGCATCCGCCGGGTGCAGCGTCCTGCCGATGACGCCGCGGATGTCGTATTCGCGCAGAATGGTGGGATCGAAACGGTGCGAGAAACTCACTCAGCTGACTCCAATCGGCAATAATACTTCAGGAATTCGCGCATCGGCCCCGCCATGTCGGGCCGCTTCAGCGCGAAGGCAATCTGCGCCTCAAGGAAGCCCAGCTTGTCGCCGCAGTCAAACCGGCGGCCCTCGTAGCGAAGGCCATGGAACGGCGTGTTGCCGATCATCCGGGCGAGGCCGTCGGTCAGCTGCACCTCGTTGCCGGCGCCGCGCTCCATGCGCGCGAGATGCGCGATCACCTCGGGCAGCAGCACGTAGCGCCCGATGATCGACAGGTTGGACGGCGCGTCTTGCGGCTTCGGCTTCTCCACGAGCCCGGTCACTTCGACCAGCCTGCCGTCATCGGCTCCGACTTTCAGAATGCCGTATCGGTTGGTTTGCTCGGGAGGCACTTCCACCACCGCGACCACGTTGCCGCCGGTCTGGTTATAGACGTCGGCGAGCTGCTTGAGGCATGGCGTGTCGGAGAGCACGAGATCGTCCGGCAGCATCACCGCGAAAGGATCGTCTCCGATGAAAGCGCGCGCGCACCAGATCGCGTGGCCCAGCCCGAGCGGCACCTGCTGACGGACGGTCATCATCGCGCCGGGCGGGACCGCCATCTCCCGCAGCATCGTGATCTCGGCCTCCTTGTTGCGCTCCTGCAGGGTCTGCTCGAGCTCGAAGGCGATGTCGAAATGCTCGACGAGCGCGGTCTTGCCGCGCCCGGTGATGAGGCAGAACTGCTCGACACCGGCCGCGCGCGCCTCCTCGACCGCGTATTGGATCAGCGGCTTGTCGACGACCGGCAGCATCTCCTTGGCCACGGACTTGGTCGCGGGCAGGAAGCGGGTGCCCAGGCCGGCCACGGGAAGCACGGCCTTTTTCAGTAGTTTCGTCACTCGCTACATCCCCTCTTGGGCCCGCTGTATTGTGCCCGCCACCGATGAGCATAGGCGGAAATCGGGGCGAAGTGGTGGCATGCGAGGGTAAATGCTGCAACTGCTAATAGCCTCGCCGACCGTCAGCGTGCCCGGCCTTGCTTGAGCAGAATGTCACGGGCCTGGTTAATGCGGGATGCAAGCCAGTCCGATCCGCCGCCGTCCGGGTGCGCCGCCCGCATCAGGCGGCGGTGAGCCGCCCGGATCTCGTCCGGGCTGGCGCCTGGGCCGAGGCCGAGCACCTGCAACGCCTCCTCGACCGTCATCGTCGGCGATCCGGATCGCCGTCCGGCGCCCGGCCGCGCGCTTGCGCCGCTATTACCCGTCCGGTTCGCCACGAAATCGCGCAGCAGCGGCAGCACGAGCGTAAGGGCGAAGAACGCGAACGGCCCCTTGCCGGTCAGCACGAGCAGCAAGGTCAGGCTCAGCCCCGCCAGCGCCACGATCCAGGCGAGCAGCGACTTGATCGTGCGCACGGAGGCGCGGCTGAACGCCTGCAAGCCGCCGATGAACAGCAGCAGGGCCGCGCCGCCGAGCAGCAGCGTCAGCATCGGGCAAGGCCTAGACCGCCGCCGTTCCCTTCGCCGCCCCTTCCCCCTGCGGATCGGCCGCCTGGTGGCCGGAAGCCTGCGCCGCCAGCGCCGCGAGCGCGCTCAGATTGACGATGCCGCGCGCGGTCACCGAGGGCGACAAGACGTGGATCGGTTTCGACATGCCGAGCAGCATCGGCCCGATCGGTAGCGCGTCCGCCGCCGCCTTCACGAGATTGAACGAGATGTTCGCGGCGTCCAAGGTCGGCATGATGAGCAGATTGGCGGTTCCGGACAGCTTTCCGTCCGGCACGGCGCGCTCGCGGGTCGCTTCCGACAGAGCTGCGTCGGCGTGCATCTCGCCGTCGATCTCCAACTCGGGCGCCCGTTCGCGGATGAGCGCGAGCGCGGCCCGCATCTTGCGGGCGGTGCGGCTCGCGCTGGCGCCGAAGCTCGAATGCGAGACGAGGGCCGCCTTTGGCACGACGCCGAACTGGCGGACGGCGGCGGCGGCCAGCAGCGTCATTTCGCAGACCTGCTCGGCGGTCGGCTCGACCAGCATGTGCGTGTCGCATAGGAACAGCGTCCCGGTCTGCAGGATCAGCGCCGACAGCGCATAGACCCGCGTCGCCCCGGGGCTGCGCGGGATGATCGGCAGCACGTTCTGGATCTGCTGCCACCAGTCGCCGTTGCCGCCGCAGATCGCCGCATCGGCCTCGCCCGCGTGCAAGAGCATCGCCGCCGCGATCGACGTGCGGGTGACGAGATGCCGGGCGGCGGCCACCGGCGGCGTGCCATGACGGCCGACAAGCACCTGGTATTGCTGCTTGAGCGGGCCGAACAGGGCGTCGTCGCGCGCCGGGTCCAGGACGCGCACCTGCTCGCCCACCGACATGCGCAGGCCCATCTCCCGGACCCGTTGCTGGATCACGTCGCGGCGGCCGATCAGCATGGGACGCGCGGAACCGTCGTCGATCAGCGTCTGCGCCGCGCGCAGCACCCGCTCGTCCTCGCCTTCCGCGAACACGATCCGCTGCGGCGCCTTCTTCGCGGCCTCGATCACCGGCCGCATGAGTTGGCCGGAGCGATAGACGAACCGCTCCAGCTCCTCGCGGTAGACCTCGAAATCCGCGATCGGCCGGCGCGCGACGCCCGTATCCATGGCCGCCTTGGCGACGGCGGGCGCGATCTGCAGGATCAGCCGCGGATCGAAGGGCTTCGGGATGATGTATTCGGGGCCGAACACCGGCGCCGCGCCGCCATAGGCGGCCGCGACCACCTCGCTCGCCTCCACCCGCGCGAGTTCGGCGATCGCCTCGACGGCCGCGATCTTCATCTCCTCGTTGATCGTCGTCGCGTTCACGTCGAGCGCGCCCCGGAAGATGAACGGAAAGCAGAGGACGTTGTTGACCTGGTTCGGGTAGTCGCTCCGGCCGGTCGCCATGATCGCATCCGGCCGCGTCGGCCGGACCAGCTCGGGCGTGATTTCGGGATCGGGATTGGCGAGCGCCAGGATCAGCGGCTTGTCCGCGAGCATGGGCAGCCATTCCGGCTTCAGCACGCCCGGCGCCGAGAGGCCGAGGAACACGTCCGCTCCCGGCAGCGCGTCCCGGAGCGTGCGTGCGTCCGTCTCGCGGGCGTAGCGGGCCATGTTCGGCGGCATGTTCTCGTCGCGTCCCCGGAACACCACGCCCTTGATGTCGGTCAGCGTCACGTTCCCGGCGCGGAGGCCCATGCCGACCAGCAGATCGACGCAGGCGAGCGCCGCCGCGCCCGCGCCCGACGTGACCAGCTTGACGTCGCTCAGAGTCTTGCCTTGCAGCAGCAGCCCGTTGCGCACCGCCGCCGCGACGATGATCGCGGTGCCGTGCTGATCGTCATGAAACACCGGGATCTTCATCCGGTGGCGCAATTCGGCTTCGATGGTGAAGCACTCGGGGGCCTTGATGTCCTCCAGATTGATCGCGCCGAAGGTCGGCTCGAGCGCCGCGACGACGTTGCAGAACAGCGCCGGATCGGCCGCGTCCACCTCGATGTCGAACACGTCGATACCGGCGAACTTCTTGAACAGGACGGCCTTGCCCTCCATTACCGGCTTGCCCGCGAGCGCGCCGATATTGCCGAGGCCGAGCACCGCCGTGCCGTTGGAGATGACCGCGACCAGATTGCCGCGCGCCGTGTAATCGAGCGCGGTATGCGGATCGGCCTTGATTTCGAGGCAGGCGGCGGCGACGCCGGGCGAGTAGGCGAGCGCGAGATCCCGCTGCGTCGCCATCCGCTTGGTCGGCTCGATCGCCAGCTTCCCGGGCCTGGGCAGGCGGTGGTAGTCGAGCGCCGCCTTCCGGAAATCCTCGTCCATCCCACGTCTCCCCTTACTTGGGGGGCAGGATGGGAGGGGATGCGGGCTTTGGCAATCGGGAGAAAAGAGAGGGTGAGATGGTGAGGGGAATGCGGTCGAGAAGACTCGAACTTCCACGGGGTTGCCCCCACAAGCACCTCAAGCTTGCGCGTCTACCATTCCGCCACGACCGCATCGTCCGGCAAGGCGGCGGGGTATAGCGGATGACCGCGAGCGGTTCAATGGCGGGTTGGGCCGAGGCTTCGGCTCCCGAATGGCGGACCTCGGACGGGCTGATCCCCTACCCCGACGCGCTCGCCGCGATGGAGGCGCGCGCCGCCGCCATCCGGGCCGGCCATGCCGGCGAGCTGGTCTGGCTGGTGCAGCACCCGCCGCTCTACACCGCCGGCACCTCCGCCCGTCCCGAGGAGCTGGAGGAGCCGGACCGGTTCCCGACCTACAAGGCCGGACGCGGCGGGCAATGGACCTATCACGGCCCCGGCCAGCGCACCGGCTACGTGATGCTCGACCTGACCCGAGCGCATGGGCAGCTGCCGCCGCGCGACGTGCGCGGCTACGTCCGCGCGCTCGAGGAGTGGCTGATCCGCACGGTCGCCCGGTTCGGCGTGCGCGGCGAGCGGCGGGACGGGCGGGTCGGCATCTGGGTCGCGGACGCAAGCACCGGCACGGAGGCGAAGATCGCCGCCATTGGCGTCAGGGTGACGCATTGGGTGAGCTGGCATGGGGTCGCGCTCAACGTCGCGCCCGATCTCGCGCATTTCGGCGGCATCGTCCCCTGCGGCATCCGCGAGCACGGCGTCACCAGCCTCGAAGCGCTTGGCACCGGCGCAACGATGGCGGACGCCGACGCGGCGCTGCGCGCGAGCTGGGCGGAGGTGTTCGGGTAGGCGAAATGCTCTCACCGCGCCGGGGTTGGGCTGCCCGCCGCTGCTCATTTCGGCGCGGCTCCCTGTTCGGGGGCTTGAAGCCGGTAGCGCGCGCCGGCGAACCCTCGCTCTCCCCCGACTTCCTGCTCCACGTCAAAGTGCCGCATGTAGGCAGCAAATCTTTCCCGTTCGGACGCCGGGTCGAACCCGTGATCCTCAAAACGATAGGCGTTCGCCCCGTAGCCGCCATTGGGCCGCCGGGCCGTGCTCTCGGCGATCCGACGCGCGGTCGCCGGAGTCAGCGCCAGCCCGAAATGCGCGTACAGCTTACGGATGGTCGCCAGCGGGTCGGCCACGAGCTCCGCGTATCGCACATGCAGGATCGGCTCCGGCTGCCCACCCTGCTCGCTTTCGGCCATCATGCGCGCGGTCCCCTCAAGCCAGCGCTGGCTTTCCTGCGCGCCGATCCGTGCCCGATCGATCCGCTTCGTGAAGGGACGCCGCAGCATCTCGGTCAGCCGTGCGACGGAAGGCAGCACCTTCAGGGGATCGCGATGCAGGAAAACAAACCTCGCGTCGGGATACACCGCCCTGATGTCCCGTATCGCAAACACATGATCCGGACATTTGAGCACCCATTGCCCCGGACCGGCCTGATGCTGAAGATGCTGCAGAAATCGCTTGTGAAAGCGATAGGCCTCAAGGTGCCCCCGCGCGTCCAGCCATTCGCGATAGGACGGAATATCGTAGGTCGTATCGAAGCGCAGGCTGGCGAACACATGCGCGTTGAGTTCGCTGCATTCCTGCGGCGAGCTCGCATTGACGGGGTGCAGGTTCCGAAACTCAGGCGCCAGGCGCTGAAACATCCAGAGCTGGCGATCGACCATGCGACGGCGCCTATCGCGACCCCGCGCCACATCCCTGGCCAGCGGATAGGGGTGGATCGCCTGCCAGATCCGCGGCACCCGGCTGTTTTCGTCCAGCATCAGCAGGCTGTGCAGGAATGTTGTGCCGCTCCGGGGCAGGCCGGTGAGGAAGATCGGCTGCTCAATGCGCTCCGCAAGAATGTCGGGCGAGCGCGATTCCGCCGCGCGCAGCCGCAACAGATTGGAGAGGAAGCGCACGACGTCCCACCGGGTCGTGATCCGCCCGATCAGGTTCAGCGAAGCTTCCCGTTCGCACGCGGACAGGAAAACTTCCAAGCCCTCGAGAAACTCGACCCCGCCGAAGTCATGCAGACCTGACCGGCGCTGCGCCCGCGCAATCAGGTCGCCGGAGGTAAGCGGGCGGCCGCCGAGGCCGAGGCTTCGTTCCGCCAGATCCGAGACGCCCGACGTGATGCTCTGGATATCCACACCGCTCTTCCGAACTGAAGGTGAGAAGCTCTTCTGGTCTCGCTGAACGCCACGGATCAAAAACGGTCCCTTGCACGCGCATCATGGACCACGCGTAAGCTGACGCGCGCCGATGGTAACGGCCACGACGGCTGTGCCCGGAAACGCGTCCGATCAGGGGCGATGCCGAACGAAATCAATCCGGCAGATACCCGAAGCGCCGCATCTCCGGCGCGTGGTCGCGTTCGATCCGGCGGGCCTGGGCGTCCGTCAGCACCGCCCGCCAACCGCCCGACGCCCCGGTGCGGAAGAAGGGCGCGGTCGCGACGGCCGGGCGTTCCGGGAACCCGTGCGCCGCCTCCTGGTCGCGCAACGCCTCGAACCGGCTGAACCGGATCGCGCGCGCGAGGCGCTCGGCCGGCGGCTCCATGCCGAGCAAGCGGATCACGTCGCCGAACGCGGAGAGGGGGTGGGACAGCATGTCTTCGTAACGCAGAACGAGCAGGCGCGGATCGGGGCGGCGGGTCCAGAAATGCACATGGTTCGACCAGCTCGACAGCTTCTCGTAGACGCGGCGGTCGTCGCCTCCGGTCGCGGCCTCGGGGTCGGCCATGATCGCGATGGTGTCCTCGATCGAGCGGCCGATGTGGTGGCTGAACGAGACCGCGATGTCGCGCGGATCGCGCACCATGTAGATCGCGCCCGCCGTCACCTCGGGCGTGACCAGCGGCGCGCCCTCGACCACCAGCGAGGCGTTGTGCGTCTTGGCGAACACGAGTGTCGGGCTCGCCGTCATCAGGTCGCGATGCACGCGTGGCCGCATCCGCTGCACGTCCGCGATGGAGTATTGCGACGGGGGACGCGGATCGTATCGCCGGTAGTGGCTTGCGCCGCTTTCGCCAACCGTGAGGTCGGAGAGCGCGTCCAGGCGGTACGGCCGCTCGGGCTGGAGAATGAAGTTGTGCAGGAACGCGCGCAGCCAGGTGCTGCCCGATTTCGGATACGAGGCGAGCCAGACGAGCTTGCCCATGGACGAGACCTCCGCCGCGACAGGCGCTTGGATGGCGAGGGATACGAGATTAGAATCCTGGCGCACCATGACCGCGCGCCCCGCCACGCCCGACGCCGACCTGTTCGGCCCGCCTCCCGTCACGGAGGCGGCGCGTCCCGGTCCCCGGCCGCTCGCGGACCGGCTGCGGCCCGCGTCCTTGGCCGAGGTGGTGGGGCAGGATCACCTGCTCGGTCCCGACGGCGCGATCGCGCGCATGCTGGAGCGCGGCTCGCTCGCCTCCCTGATCCTCTGGGGACCGCCAGGCACCGGCAAGACCACCATCGCCCGGCTGCTGGCGGCCGAGGCCGGGCTCGCCTTCGTGCAGATTTCCGCCGTGTTCTCGGGCGTCGCCGACCTCAAGCGCGTGTTCGAGGAGGCGGGCAGGCGCCGCCGCACCGGCCAGGGCACGCTGCTGTTCGTCGACGAGATCCACCGCTTCAACCGCGCCCAGCAGGACGGCTTTCTTCCCGTCGTCGAGGACGGCACCGTCACCCTGATCGGCGCGACCACGGAGAATCCCTCATTCGCGCTGAACGGCGCCCTGTTGTCCCGCTGCCAGGTGCTCGTGCTGCGGCGGCTCGATGACGCGGCGCTCGAACTCTTGCTCGCGCGGGCCGAGGCCGAACTCGGCCGGGCGCTGCCCCTGGCCCAGGAAGCCCGGGCGACGTTGCGGGCCATGGCGGATGGCGACGGACGCTACCTGCTCAACATGGTCGAGCAGATCGAGGCATTGCCCCCGAACGCCGGACCGCTCGACCCGGCGGGGCTGTCGGAGCTGCTCGCCCGGCGCGCGGCGCTGTACGACAAGGATCGCGAGGAGCACTACAACCTGATCTCGGCGCTGCATAAATCGCTGCGCGGCTCCGATCCGGACGCGGCGCTCTACTGGTTCGCGCGCATGCTGAACGGAGGCGAAGACCCGCGCTACATTGCGCGGCGGCTGGCGCGCTTCGCGGCCGAGGATGTCGGCATGGCCGATCCGAACGCGCTCCCGCAGGCGCTCGCCGGATGGGAGGCATATGAGCGGCTCGGCAGCCCGGAGGGCGAGCTCGCGATCGCGCAGGTCGCCGTCTATCTCGCGACGGCGCCGAAATCGAACGCCGTCTACGCGGCCTTCGGCGAGGCGCGACGCGTTGCCAAGGATACGGGTAGCCTGATGCCGCCCGCGCACATCCTGAACGCGCCGACGCGGCTGATGAAGGATCTCGGCTACGGGCGCGGCTACGCCTACGACCACCGCGAGGACGAGGCCTTCTCCGGCCAGAACTATTTCCCGGACGGGATGGAACGGGCCTCCCTCTATCGGCCGACGGATCGCGGCTTTGAGCGCGCGGTCGGCGAACGCATGGCGCGTTGGGCCAGGCTGCGCGAGGAGCGCGGAGTGTGAGCGTCTCGACCGTGACCGTGAGCGAGGACGAGGCCGACATCCGGCTCGACCGCTGGTTCCGCCGCCATTTTCCGAGGCTGACGCAGGGCGTGATCCAGAAGCTGTGCCGCACCGGCCAGGTGCGGGTGGACGGCCGGCGCGCCGATACCGCGACCCGTCTCGCGCCCGGTCAGGCGGTGCGCGTGCCGCCTTTGCCGGAGCCGCAAGCGCCGGCCCCGGAGCGCCCGGCGCTCGCGCTGACGCCGGGCGAAACGCGGGATCTGGAAAAGCGCGTCCTCTACCGGGACGACCATCTGCTGATCCTCGACAAGCCGTTCGGCCTGCCGGTGCAGGGCGGCCCCGGCATCACCCGGCATCTCGACGCCATGCTCGGCGCATTGCGGTTCGGCGCGCCCGAGCGGCCCCGGCTCGTGCATCGCCTCGACCGGGACACCTCGGGCGTGCTGGTGCTGGCGCGCACGCCCGGCACGGCCGCCAAGCTCGCGGCCTCGTTCCGCACGCGGGCGGTCGAGAAGACATACTGGGCCGTCGTGACGGGACGGCCGGTGCCGGTGGAGGGCCGGATCGACCTGCCCTTGCGGCGCGCCGAGGGCGGACGGGGCGAACGCACCGCCCCGGCCGAGCGGGACGACCGCGAGGCGGCGCGCGCCATCACCGACTACCGCACGCTCGATCACGCCGCGCAGAAGCTCGCCTGGCTGGAACTGCGTCCGCTGACCGGCCGCACGCACCAGCTGCGGGTGCATTGCGCCGCGATGGGGACGCCGATCCTGGGCGACACGAAATACCACGAGCCGGACCAGAACAACGCCTTCAGCGCCATCGTCCCGGGTCTCTCGGGAAACCTGCATCTGCACGCGCGCGCGCTCCGCCTGCCGCACCCCGCCGGCGGAACGCTGTTGGTGCAAGCCGGCCTGCCGCCCCATATGCGCGAGACCTTCCGCACCCTCGGCTTCGAGGCGCCGGCCGCCGCGCCGCCGCAGCGGCGCTGAGCGGGGCGGACCCACATGCGGCGGCGGTGCGCTTGAGAAGACCGGTCAGGATACTCCTCTGGGCGCTGCTGGCGTGTGTGGCCGTGGCGGTCGGGGCCGCCGCCGTGTTCGCGGCCACCTTCGATCCGAACCGCTACAAGCCCCAGATCGAAGCCGCCGTGAAGCGCGCGACCGGCCGCGACCTCGCGCTCAACGGCCCGATCACCCTCGGCTGGGGCTTCTCGCCCAGCTTCGAGGCGCGCGACGTGGCGCTCGCCAACGTCGCGGGCGGGTCGCGGCCGGAGATGGTGACGCTCGGGCGGCTCCAGGCCCGGATCTCGCTGCTCGGCCTGCTGCACCGGCGGCTCGACATCGAGCGGCTGGTGCTGATCCGGCCCGACATCCTGCTTGAGAAAACCCCCGGGGGCGAAGCGAACTGGCGCTTCAGCCCGGCGGTGCCGAGCCAGCCGCTGCCGCAGCCCGCCCCCGCCAATGCGAGCCACGCGCCGCCCCCGGAGATCACCTTGCGCGATCTCAGGATCGAGGACGGCACGGTCACGTATCGCGCGGCGGGCGGTCAGGACCGTGTGCTGACGGTCCGCCGGTTCGAAGCCAAAGCCGCCTCGCCCGACGCACCGACAGAGATCGCGACGCAGGCGGCCTATGACGGGCACGAATTCACGCTCGACGGCGCGGTCGGGCCGCTCGCGGCGCTGCAGGCCCCGAACCCGGTCGCGCCCTGGCCCGTGCGGCTGACGCTCGGCGTCGGCGGCGCAAACGCGACCGTCGCAGGCAGCTTGCGCCAGCCGCTCAACGGGCGGGGCTACGATCTCCTCATCGACGGCAGCGTCCCCGACCTCAAGGCGCTCCAGCCTTTCTATCCCCGCGCGACGCTGCCGGGCCTTCGCGGCGTCACGGCGTCGGCTCATGTCGCCGACGCGGGCGACGGCCGGCCGGGGGTTTCGGCTGTTACGCTGCACGCTGGACCGTCCGATCTGTCGGCCCTCGCGCCCGGTCTGACGCTCGACGCCCTGGACGTGAACGCGCCCGCCCTCGATCAGCCGGCGACGCTCGCGGCCAAGGGCACGCTCTCGGGCCAGCCGCTGGACGCGAAGGCAACCATGGGAGCGCCGAGCGCGCTGCTCGGACCAGCCAGCGCACCGTTTCCGGTGGACGCCGCCGCCACGCTCGGCGCGGCCCGGCTGACCGCGAAGGGAACGATCGCGCAGCCCGCGAAGCTCACCGGCGCCGATCTGGCCGTGCAGGCGCAAATCCCGGATCTCGCCGCCCTGTCGCCGCTCGCCCGGCGGCCGCTGCCGTCGCTGAAGGACGCGGCGTTCCGCGCCCGGCTCAGCGATGCGCCGGGCGGCTTCGCGCACGGGATCGTGCTGAAAGGCATGGCGCTGACCACGGCCCAGGCCGATCTCACCGGCGATCTCACGCTCGGCACCGACCCGCGCCCGTTCGCCCGTGGCACGGTCGCATCCGGCAAAATCGACCTGGACGGGATCGCGGCCGCGCTCGCCGCCGGCCGCCCGGCCGCGCCGTCTCCGGCCGCCGCGCCCATACCTCCGGCTCCTCCAACGCCTCCTCCGGGCAGCCCGCCCGCAGCCTCGCATCCGGGCAGGAACTGGGTGATCCCGGACACGCAGCTGCCGTTCGGCCCGCTGCTCCAGGCGGACGCCGATCTCGGCTTCACCGTCGGCACGCTGATCGCGCGCGGGGCGACCTACCGCGACGTCTCCGGCCATCTCGTGCTCGATGCTGGCAAGCTGCGCCTCGATCCGTTCGCGATGCAGCTGCCCGGCGGCCCGATGCGTCTGACGCTTTCGGCGGATGCCGGGCAGCCGAAGCCGCCGGTCGCGGCCACGCTGCACGCGCCCGGCCTCGCGCTCAAGGCGCTGCTCGCGGCGCTTCGGCTGCCGCAAGAGGCAAGCGGCACGGTCGAGGTCGATCTCGACCTCAAGGGCGCGGGCCGGACGCCGCACGAGATCGCCTCCGGCGTGAACGGCCATCTCGGCCTCGCCTCGACCGGCGCGAAGATCGGCAATCGGGTGCTCGCCGACACGCTCGGCACGGTGCTGGCAGACGCCAAGCTGCCAGGCGTCGGCGATGTGCAGGGCGTCAGCGACGTGCGGTGCTTCGCGGCCCGGCTCGAAGCGGCGAACGGACGCGCCGCCGTGCGCGGGCTGCTGCTCGACACGACGCTCGTGCATGTCGAGGGCACGGGCTCGGTCAACCTCGCGGACGAAACCCTGGCCCTGCAGCTCCGCCCGCTGGTGCGGATCGGCGGCACGGGCGTTGTTGTCCCGCTGCGGGTCGGCGGCACGTTGCGCGCGCCGAAGGCGGCCGTGGACGCGAGCGGCGCGGCCGGCGAAGCGGCGCGGCAGGCTGGAGCGGCGGGCGTGAAGTCCAACTCCGCGCTCGGCATCGTCATCGGCGCGCTCGGGGGCGACCGGATGATCGCGGGGTCCGGCGCGCGGGACAGCTGCGCGCCGGAGCTCGCGCTTGCCCGCACCGGCAAGGCGAGCGCAGTCCCGGCAGCCGCTGCCGCCGCCCCGGCGCCGCCCGCGCAGGGCAAGCTCAAGGCGCCGAAGCCCGCCGACCTGCTCAGGCAACTTTTCCGGTGAGAGGGAATCGCGCGTGAAGCGTTTCTGGGACGAGGCATCGCTACGGGCCTCGGCGGACGGACACACGATCCTGCTCGACGATCGCCCGATGCACCTGCCGGGAGGCGGGGTGCTGACCGTGCCGACGCGGCCGCTTGCCGATGCGATTGCCGCCGAGTGGCGGGCGGCGGGCGGCGCCAAAGGGGGCGAGATGACGTTTGCCGACACGCCGCTCACCCGCCTCGCCGGGACGGCGCAGGAGCGGATCGCGCCCGATCCCGGCCCGACCGCCGAGGCGATCGCGGCCTATGGCGAGACCGACCTGCTCTGCTACCGCGCCGAACGGCCGCAGGCGCTGGTGGCGCGCCAGGTCCGGGAGTGGCAGCCCTGGCTCGACTGGGCGGCGCTCGCCTACGACGCCCCGCTGCGCGCGACCTCCGGCATCGGCCATGTGCGGCAGAGCGAGGCCGCGCTGTCCGCGTTGCGGCACGCGGTCGAAGCGCTCGGCCCCTGGCGGCTGGCCGGCCTCGGGATCGCCGTCCCGGCGCTCGGCAGTCTCGTGCTCGGCCTCGCGCTGGCGGAAGGCCGCCTCGATCCGGCCCGCGCCCATGCGCTCGCCTCGCTGGACGAGCTGTTCCAGGCGGAGCAATGGGGCGACGACCCCGAAGCGGCTTCGCGTCGCCGGCGCGTGGGCGAAGACGTGGCGCTGGCGGGCCGGTTCATGGAGTTGTGCGCACCATGAGCGTGAAGAGGCTGCGCATCGCGGGCCGGGTCCAAGGCGTCGGCTACCGGCAATGGATGGTCGGCGCGGCGCGGCGGCTCGGCGTCTCCGGCTGGGTGCGGAACCGGCCGGACGGCACCGTCGAGGCGCTGGTCGCGGGCGATACCGCCTGCGTGGAGGAACTCGTCCGGGCCTGCCGGCGCGGCCCCCGGATGGCGCACGTGACGGAGATCGAGGAGGAACTGGCGGACCCGCCGGAGGAGGTCGGATTCCACCATCTCCCGGACGGCTGATCCCGGCGAGCAAACCCAATCTAGCGACTCGCGACCAAAGTTCGTCATCGCGAGCCGCCGCTTGGCGGCGCGGCGATCCAGGCGCACACGCGGTGAGGGCCGCCTGGATTGCTTCGTCGCAAGCGCTCCTCGCAATGACGTGGAAGTTACCGTCGAGACTCGTTGGTACGACGCCTACTTCACCGCTCCCATCGTCAGGCCGCGTGCGATGTATTTATGCACGATCATGCCGCCGATGATCACCGGCGCGCAGACCAGCGTCGCGCTCGCCATCACCTTCGGCCAGGGGATGACGTAGCCGCCGAGATAGGACAGCGCCACGGTGGACGCCGGCCGCGCGCTGGCGCCGGGCGTCAGGATGAAGGCGTAGAGCATGTCGTTCCAGGCGAAAATGCCGGACAGGATCGCAGAGACCGCGATGCCGGGCTTCACCAATGGCAGGGCGATCCGCAGGAAAATGCCGACCCGGCTCAGCCCATCGAGCTGCGCCGCCTCCTCGAGCGCCACCGGCACCGCGCTGAACTGGTCCACCAGCAGCCACACGATCAGCGGCACGATGAACACTTGATAGACGAGGATCAGCACGATCGGGCTGTTGATCAGATGCAGCTTCGACGCGGTCAGATAGAACGGGATCACCACCACCACCGGAACCAGCATCCAGTTCGTCACATACCAGAACCAGACATCCCTGCGTCCGCGGAACCGGTAGCGCGCGATGCCGTAGGCTGCCGGTGCGCCGACCAGCAGCCCGAGCAGCACCGAGGCGACGACGATGATGAGCGAATTGAGCAGGGTCGTCAGCACGTTCGAGTTCTGGAGCGCGTCGGCATAGGCGGCCAATGTCGGCGCCCAGACCCAGCGCGGCGGGATCGCGAACAGCTCCGCTTCGGTTTTCAGCGAACCCGCGACCATCCAGTAGAGGGGAAACAGAATCGCGATCAGGACCAGCACCAGCCACAACCCATGCACGACACGCAGCGCGCCGGCGCGCAGATCGGTCATCAGTCCATCTCCCGGTAGAACAATCGGATGTAGGTGCGCGCGAGAATGATCGAGAGCACCAGCATCAGGATCGACTCGGCGGAGGCGAGCCCGATGTCGAAGCCGCGAAACGCCATCCGCTCGATCTGTATCACCGTCGTTTCGGTGGACGTGCCCGGCCCGCCGCGCCCGATCGAGTAGATCATGTCGAACGCCTTGATCGTGAACGCGGTCTGAAACACCAGCGCCGCCGTAATGCCGGGCCACATGAACGGCAGCTGGATATGCCGGAAACGCGGCCACCAGCGCTCGGTCTCCAGCAGCGCGGCCTCGTCGATATCCGTCGGCACGGTGGACAGCGCCGCCGACAAGACGAGCGCGACGAACGGCGTCCACTCCCATATCTGGACGATCATCACCGTGCCGAACGCCCAGGCCGGCTGTCCGAGCCAGCCGACCCGCGGCAGCCCGACCGAGGTCAGCAGGTAATTGATGATGCCGAGCTGCTCGTTGAACATGAGCTGCGTCAGCAGGCCGACGACGGAGGGCGTGATCGCGATCGGGATCACGAGGCAGACTTGCAGCAGCCGGCGCAGAACCTTGAAGTGGACGCTGTCGAGCGCGATCGCGATCAGCATGCCAAACAGCAGCTGCACCGGCAGCGTGACCGCGATCAGCAGCAGGGTGCGCAACACCGAGCCCTGGAAGTCGCTGGAAGTGAAGGCGCGGCCGTAGTTCTGCAGGCCCGCCCACGTCGGCGGTCCCATGCCCATGACCCAGGACTGCACGGACGCGACGGCCGTGTAGATCGTCGGATACAGCCCGACCACGAGCAGCAGGATCACCGACGGCGCGATAAAGAACCAGGGTTCCAGCGTTTCGCGCCACGTGGATGGCGCCGCCGGCATCGGCGGCGCGCGATCCTCGGCCAAGTCGCTCATCGCAGCGCCGGATTGCGCGTCATGAGCCGACTCTCCTTCCGGCTACTTGTAGAGCTTCATCGCCTGCTCGGGATCGTTCGTCTTCGACCAGCAGTTCGAGGATTGCATGTAGGTGCTCAACTCACCCTCCATGCTGTCCAGCCCGGGCTTGACCTGCACCTGGCCGAGCTCGATCCGCGAACCCCAATCGGACACGATGTCCGAGAATCGCGGATAGCACGCCAGCTGCGGACGCCAGTCGGGAACGGTCGCATTGCGCCAGGTCTCGACCATCGGCGCCAGGTTCGGAAACTTGGATTGCACCGAGGGATCGGTGTCCGCCGACTGGCGGGCGACCACCGCGCCGCCCTCGATCAGCGGCTTGGCCATCGCCTTCGAGGTCAGCCACTGGATGAACAGGAACGCCGCGTCCTGGTGCTTCTTGTCCACCTGCGCGCTGACCATGTAGGAAAAGCCGCCGAAGGCGGCATACGCCCCATCCGGCCCTTTCGGCTCCGGCGCGATGCCGAGATCGGACGCGACCGGCGAACTGCTCAGGGTCGGGTAGAACGCCGACCACTCGGTGATCATCGCGACCTGTTTTTGCGCCAGCATCTGCACGACCTGCGAATGGTCGTCCGAGACGATGCCGTCCGGCATGTATTTCAGCAGCCCGTGACGGAAGTCGATGCCGGCGACCGACTTCGGGTCGTTCACCAGGATCTTCTTATTGGCGATGTCCAGGAAGCGGCCGCCCCAGGGCCACAGGAACCGCGCGAACGCGTCCGCCGTCTGCGTCTCTCCGCGCGCCGATTGCAGCGCGTAGCCGTACACGCCCTTGCCCTTGTCGGTCAGCTTCGGCGCATAGGTCTTGGCCAGATCGTCCCAGGTTTTGGGCGGCCCATCGAACCCGGCCGCCTTCAGCATCGACTTGTTGTAGTAGAGCAGCCCGGCGTAGGAATCGAAGGGCAGGCCATACAGCTTCCCGCCGAGGGTGAAGCTTGCGAGCCAGACCGGGAAGAAGTCCTTCAGATCGAGGTCCGGATCGGCGAGCGCGCTGTTGGCCGTGAACTGGCTGAGCGGCAGCACCCAGCCCGGATCGGCGAAGTTCACCGGCCAGACAACGTCGGACAGGATGGCGTCGAACTGCTGACTGTTGGAGACGAAATTCAGCGTCTCTTCCTTCAGCGTGCTCTCGTAGGGAAAGACGTTCCAGTTGACGGTGATGCCCGTCGCCTTCTCGAATTGCGGCGTCAGCGCCTGCGCCGCCTTGTAGCTGGGCCGGTCGAGCCCGACCACGGTGATCGTGGTTCCCTTGTAGGGCTGGGCGGCCTCGCTCAACGACCAGGCATCGGCCCGGTTCGCGCCCACCAAAACCACGGCGGCGGCCGCGATCGCAACCAGCGATAGTCTCATCCTGTCCCCCCGACTTGCTTGCGAGACGCGGCGCTCCAGCCGCCCGGCATTGTTCTTCTTGGCATTGCCATGTAGGTGGGAACGCCAAAAAGTGTCAACGGAACTTCACGCCAGGCCAGAACGGGAGGACGCGATGGCACAGGTCGGCATCGAACGCCTGCACAAGACCTTCGGCGAGCTTTCGGTGCTGAACGACATCTCGATGCAGATCAGTCACGGCGAGTTCATGGTCTTCGTCGGCCCGTCCGGCTGCGGCAAAAGCACGCTGCTGCGCAGCATCGCCGGGCTGGAGCGTCCCACCTCCGGCCGCATCAGCATCGCGGGTGAGGATGTGACCCGCTGGCCGCCGGCGCGGCGCGGCGTCTCCATGGTGTTCCAGACCTACGCGCTCTACCCGCACATGACCGTGCGCGAGAACATCGCCTTCGGCCTGCAAGTGGCGAAGACGCCCGCCGCCGAGATCGACGCGCAGGTCCGCGACGCCGCCGCCATCCTGCAGATCGAGACGCTGCTCGGCCGCCGTCCGCGCGAGCTCTCCGGTGGGCAGCGCCAGCGCGTCGCCATCGGGCGCTCGATCGTGCGCAAGCCCAAGGTGTTCCTGTTCGACGAGCCGCTGTCCAACCTCGACGCCGAGCTGCGCGTGCAGATGCGCGTCGAACTGGTCGGGCTGCACGAGCGCCTGGGCGCCACGATGATCTACGTGACCCACGACCAGATCGAGGCCATGACCATGGCCGACCGCATCGCGGTGCTCAATCGCGGACGCGTCGAACAGATCGGCGCGCCGCTGGAGCTCTACCGCCAGCCCCGGAACATCTTCGTCGCCGGCTTCATCGGCTCGCCCCGCATGAACATGATCCCGACCGAGGCCGTCTCGACCGGCGCCGAAGGCGTGACCGTGTCGCTGCCCGGCGGCGCCCACCTGCTGGTGCCCGCCGCATCGAACGGCGTTCAGATCGGCGAGGCCCTGACGCTCGGCATGCGCCCGGAGCATCTCGGCCTTGGCGAGACGCCGGGCGGCCCGCCCGATGCCCTGCTGCCGGGACGCACGCAGCTCGTCGAACATCTCGGGGGCGAAATCCTCGCGCATGTCGCGCTCGCCGACGGCACGGCGCTCGACATCAAAACGCCCGGACACGGCGACGTGCAGCGGGCCGCCGAGGTGCAGATCGGCGTGCGCGGCGCGCTCTCGTTCCTGTTCAACGAACGGGGGGAATGCTTGCCCCTGCGGCGAGCGGATGCGGCGCCGGCCTGAGGACGCCGCCGTACGCGACAGAGGAAACTATTCGGCCGTGTCTTCCTCGTCCGTCTCCTGCTTCGGGCCGCTGTCGAGGCCCTTGGCGAACGGGTCGCGATCGACCAGCTCGATCACCGCCATGCTCGCCGCGTCGCCGTACCGCACGCCGGCCTTCAGCACGCGCGTATAGCCGCCCGCCCGGCCACGATAGCGCTCGGCCAGCGCGCCGAACAGCTTGGCGACGATCACGTCGTCCCGCAGCTCCGCATGGGCCTGCCGCCGCGCGTGCAGTCCGCCGCGCTTGCCGAGCGTGATGAGCTTCTCGGCGACGGGCCGCAGCTCCTTCGCCTTCGGCAAGGTGGTCGTGATCTGCTCGTGCTTCAGCAGCGCATGCGCCATGTTGCGGAACATGGCGAGCCTATGGGTGGACGTGACGCCGAGCTTCCGCCCGGCAACCCCGTGACGCATCGTCTCATTCCTCTCTTCGCGATCCGGCTCAGAACGGCTCTTCGATCCGCTTCGCCAGATCCTCGATGTTCTCGGGCGGCCAGCCGCTGACGGTCATGCCGAGCGACAGGCCCATCGACGTCAGCACTTCCTTGATCTCGTTCAGGGACTTGCGCCCGAAATTCGGCGTCCGGAGCATCTCCTGCTCCGACTTCTGCACGAGATCGCCGATATAGACGATGTTGTCGTTCTTCAGGCAATTGGCGCTCCGAACCGACAGCTCCAGCTCGTCCACCTTGCGCAGCAGGTTGCGGTTGAACGGTAGATCGTCCTGCGGCTCCTCCGCCCGGATTTGCTGCGGCTCGTCGAAATTGATGAACAGCTGCAACTGGTCCTGCAGGATGCGCGCGGCGAGCGCCAGCGAATCCTCGGGCGTCACCGCGCCGTTGGTCTCGACCGTCAGCAGCAGCTTGTCGTAGTCGGTCACCTGCCCGACGCGGGTCGGCTCGACGCGATAGGACACGCGGCGCACCGGCGAATAGATGCTGTCCACGGGGATCAGGCCAATCGGCGCGTCCTCCGGCCGGTTCACGCTCGCGGGCTGGTAGCCCTTGCCGAGATTGACCGTGAACTCCATGCCGAGCTTCACGCCCTCGTCGAGCGTGCAGAGCACGAGATCATTGTTCATGATCTCGATGTCGTGCCCGGCCTGGATCTGGCCGGCCCGCACCTCGCCCGGCCCCTCGGCCGTCAAGGTCATGCGCTTCGGACCCTCGCCGTGCATCCGCAGCGCAAGCTGCTTGATATTGAGCACGATGTCGGTGACGTCTTCCCGCACGCCCGGAATGCTGCTGAACTCGTGCAGCACGCCGTCGATCTGCACCGCCGTCACCGCCGCACCCTGCAGCGAAGACAGCAGGATGCGCCGGATGGCATTGCCGAGCGTCATGCCGAAGCCGCGCTCCAGCGGCTCGGCGACAATTGTCGCCATGCGCGACGGATCGGCGCCCGGCTCGACGTCGAGCTTTTCCGGCTTGATCAGCGACTGCCAGTTTCTCTGGATGACGGCGCTTTGTCTCATGTCGTTCGAGGCCCGTTCCCGGCCGCCGCGCGAAGCGGGCGCGTGGTCTGGGCGTGGCCCTTCTCCTTTCCGGTCAGACCCGCCGGCGCTTGCGCGGGCGGCATCCATTATGCGGGATCGGCGTCATGTCTCGAATGGCGGTGATCGCGAAGCCTACGGCCTGCAAGGCGCGCAACGCGCTCTCCCGCCCGGAACCCGGACCGCTCACCTCGATCTCGAGCGTCTCCATCCCATGCTCGCGCGCCTTCTTGCCCGCGTCCTCGGCCGCGACCTGCGCCGCGTACGGGGTAGACTTGCGGCTGCCCTTGAAGCCTTGGGAGCCAGCCGAGGACCAGGCGATCGCATTGCCCTGGGCGTCGGTGATCGTGATCATCGTGTTGTTGAACGTCGCCGCGACGTGAGCCACGCCGGACGAAATGTTCTTGCGCTCCTTCTTGCGGGGGCGCGAGGAAGTGGCGGGTCTCGCCATGATCTCGGATATCCTAATGGTTCATAATCGTGCGGCGGGAAGCCGGCGAGCCGTTACTTCGTCACCTTCTTCTTGCCGGCGATGGGCACGGCCTTGCCCTTGCGGGTACGGGCGTTGGTGTGCGTCCGCTGGCCGCGCACCGGCAGACCGCGGCGATGGCGCAGGCCCCGGTAGCAGCCGAGATCCATCAGGCGCTTGATGTTCATCGCGACTTCGCGACGAAGATCGCCCTCGACCCGGTACTCGCGGTCGATCAGTTCGCGAATCTTCAGCACCTCGTCGTCGCTCAACTGATTGACCCGGCGATCCTCGGGAATGCTCAGCCGCGAGCAGATGTCCTGCGCCTTGGTCGGCCCGATGCCGTAGATATAACGCAAGCTGATATTGACCCGCTTGTTGGTCGGGATATTCACGCCGGCAATACGCGCCACGCCATGCTCTCCTGTCGTCCCGGCGTGACGCCGGGCTACCCGCCCAAGACTTGGGCCAAAAGCGGGGATCGGCGCCATTGGCGCGGATGACCCCCGGAAAATGTCAGCAAACCGGAGACCGATCCACGGTCGGCCCCGGAGGCGCGGACTATACTGTCCGGCCCTCGGGAGTCAACGCGGCTAGTTCAAATTTACGTGATAACGCGGCGTTTCAGTGACGTGTGGCCGTGCCGAGCGCGCGCTCGATCTGGCGCGAGACCTCCTCGATGTCGGCCATGCCGTCCACGGTCCGCAACAGACCGAGGGCCCGGTAGTGCGGAATGATCGGCGCCGTCTGCGCGTGGTAGGCGACAAGCCGGGCGATCACCGTTTCGCGGCTGTCGTCCGCGCGCCGCACGAACTCGCCCGACCCGCATACGTCGCACACCCCCAGCACGCGCGGCTCCTTGAACGTGTCGTGGTAGCTGGCCCCGCAGTTCGCGCAGGTGTACCGGCCGACGATGCGCTCGGTCAGCAGCGCATCGTCCACCTTGAGCTCGACGACGGCGTCCAGCTTCATGCGCTTGCTCGCGAGCAGCTGATCGAGCGCCTGGGCCTGCGGCACCGTCCGGGGAAACCCGTCCAGGATGAAGCCCCGCCGGCAGTCCGGCTGCTCGATGCGGGTGCCGAGCATCCGGATGATGATGCCGTCCGATACGAGCTGCCCGGCCTGCATCACCGCACTGGCCTCGCGCCCGACCTCGGTTCCGGCCGCGACCTCGGCCCGCAGCATGTCGCCCGTCGAGATCTGGGCGATGCCGTGGCGGTCCTGCAATCGCTTGGCCTGCGTGCCCTTGCCTGCTCCTGGCGGCCCGAGAAGTATCAGATTCACCGCCGCCCCCTCACCTTCGCCTTCCGGATCAGCCCCTCGTACTGATGCGCGAGCAGATGAGACTGGATTTGCGTCACAGTGTCCATCGTGACCGAGACGATGATCAAGAGGCTGGTGCCGCCGAAATAGAAAGGTATCCCGTAGCGGCTGATGAGGATCTCCGGCAGCAGGCAGACCGCGGCCAAATAGAGCGCCCCGATCGTGGTCAGCCTCGTCAGGATGTAGTCGAAATAGTCGGCCGTCGCGCTGCCCGGCCGGATTCCGGGAATGAAGCCGCCATACTTCTTCAAGTTGTCGGCCGTCTCCTGCGGGTTGAACACGACCGCTGTGTAAAAATACGAGAAGAAGATGATCATCGCGGCATAGAGCGCCATGTAGAGCGGCTGACCGTGCGCCAGCGCTCCCGCCATCGTTTGCATCCAGGCCGGCCCGTTCTGGGCGAAACCCGCGATCGTCGCCGGGATCAGCAGGATCGAGCTTGCGAAGATCGGCGGGATCACGCCCGCGGTGTTGAGCTTCAGCGGCATGTGCGTTGAATCGCCGCCGAACATGCGCTGTCCGACCTGGCGTTTGGGATACTGGACCACGACCCGCCGCTGCGCCCGCTCGATGAACACGATGAAGGCGATGACCGCGACCGCGATCACCAGGAACGCGAGAATGAAGAACGGCGACAGCGCGCCCGTTCGCCCGAGCTCCAGCAGGCTCGCCAGCGCGTGCGGGAGATTGGCGACGATGCCGGACATGATGATGAGCGAGGTGCCGTTGCCGACGCCGCGCGCCGTGATCTGCTCGCCGATCCACATCAAAAACATCGTGCCCCCGACCAAGGTCACGACGCAGGAGAGGCGGAAGAAGTAGCCGGGGTCGATCACCGCGGCGCCGAAGCTGCCGCGCATGCTCTCGAGGCCCACGGCGATGCCGTAGGACTGGAACGTCGCGATCAGCACCGTCAGGTAGCGCGTGTACTGGTTGAGCTTCTTGCGGCCGCTCTCGCCCTCCTTCTTCAGAACCTCCCAGCTCGGGATCGCGGCGGTCATCAGCTGCACGATGATGCTCGCGCTGATATAGGGCATGATGTTCAGCGCGAACACGGTCATGCGCCCGAGCGCGCCGCCCGTGAACATGTCGAACATGCCGAGAATGCCGCCGCCGTGCTGTTGCAGCATCTCGCCCATCACGGACGCATCGACGCCCGGCACCGGGATATAGGTGCCGACCCGGAACACGATCAGCGCGCCGAGGGTGAACCAGATGCGCTTCTTGAGTTCGGTGGCCTTGGACAGCACCCCGAGATTGAGGTTTGCCGCGAGTTGTTCGGCCGCTGAGGCCATGACTTATCCCTCGTCACCAAAGAAAACGGCGCCGACCGGTATCACCCAGGGCGCCGTCTGCCTCGCTTATACGCCGCTCGGCGAGAGAGCGGGAGGCTTGCCTACGCCCCGGCCAGATTCGGTTCCGGCTTCGCGACCGTGGTCGTCACCGACCCGCCGGCCTTCTCGACCGCCGCGACCGCGCTCGCGGACGCGCCCGACACGGTGATCGTCAGCGCCCGCGTCACCTCGCCCTTGGCCAGCAGCCGCACGCCCGCGACCTTGCCGCCGCGCACGAGGCCCGCTTCCTTGAGGTTCGCCTCCGTGATCGGCTGCGCCGCATCGAGCCTGCGCGCCGCGACCGCCGCCTCGAGCGCGCCCAGATTGACCGGCGCATACTCCTTGCGGAAGATGTTCTTAAAGCCGCGCTTGGGCAGCCGGCGGTAGATCGGGAGCTGGCCGCCCTCAAACCCGTTCAGCGACACGCCTTCCCGCGCCTTCTGGCCCTTCACGCCCTTGCCGGACGTCTTGCCCTTGCCCGAGCCGATACCGCGGCCAAGCCGCTTCGACTTGAGCCGCGCCCCCGGATTGTCGCGCAGTTCGTTCAGTTTCATGTCAGCGAACCTCTTCCACCTTCAGAAGGTGGGCCACCTTGCGGATCATGCCGCGCACCGAGGGCGTGTCCTCGAGTTCGCGCGTCTGGCGGATCTTGCCCAGGCCGAGGCCGAGGATCGTTTCCTTCTGCCCGGGCTTGCGGCCCAACGCCGAGGCCATCTGGGTCACACGCACCTTGTCAGCCATCGACCGTCGCCTCCTGCCCGCCAGACACCGGGGCCGCGTCGCGGCGGCCGAGCAGATCCGACACCTTCTTGCCCCGGCGGGACGCGACGGAGCGAGGGCTGGCGCAGCCCTGCAAGGCCGCGAACGTCGCCTTGACCATGTTGTGCGGGTTGCGGCTGCCGAGGCTCTTGGCCACCACGTCGCCGATGCCGAGCGTCTCGAACACCGCGCGCAGAGGCCCACCGGCGATGATGCCGGTTCCGGCCGAAGCCGACCGCAGCACGACCTCGCCCGCGCCGAACCGGCCGATGACGTCGTGGTGCAGCGTCCGACCCTCCTTCATCGGCACGCGGATCATGCCGCGCTTGGCGCGCTCCGTCGCTTTGCGGATCGCCTCCGGCACCTCGCGCGCCTTGCCCGCGCCGTAGCCGACGCGGCCCTTCTGATCGCCCACGACCACGAGCGCCGCGAACGCGAACCGGCGTCCGCCCTTCACCACCTTGGCGACGCGGTTGATGGTCACCAGCTTGTCGATGATGTCGTCGCCGCCGTCGCGGTCCCGGCCGTGGTCGCGACCGCCGCGACCGCCTTCCCTCGGTTCCCGTGCCATTGCTTTCCCCTCAGAAGGCCAGACCGCCCTCGCGGGCGGCTTCGGCGAGGGCTTTCACCCGGCCGTGGTAGAGATATGCGCCGCGATCGAACACGACGTCCGTCACGCCCGCCGCAAGCGCGCGCTCGGCGACCAGCTTGCCGACCGCGGCCGCCGCGTCCTTGTCGGCGCCGGTGCGCAGGCTGACGCGCAGATCCTTGTCGAGCGAGGAGGCGGCAGCGAGCGTCCGGCCCGCCGCGTCGTCGATGATCTGGGCGTAGATATGCTTGCCCGAGCGGAACACCGACAGCCGCGCCCGGCCCGCGCCCTTTTGGCGCAGCTGAAAGCGCAGCCGCTCCCGGCGCCGCTCCCGCAGGTCCAGTTTGCCGCTCATTTCTTCTTACCTTCCTTGCGCCGGATGACCTCGTTGTCGTACCGGACGCCCTTGCCCTTGTACGGCTCGGGAGGACGGAAACCGCGAATCTCGGCCGCGACCTGGCCGACCTGGCGTTTGTCGATGCCCTCGACCTTGATCGCCGTCGGCCGCTCGCAGGTGATCCTGATGCCGTCCGGCACCGGATACACCACGTCGTGCGAGAAGCCGAGATTGATCACGAGATTCTTGCCCTGCACGGCGGCGCGAAAACCGGTGCCGGTGATCTCCATCGCCCGCGTGTAGCCCTGGCTGACGCCACGCACCATGCTCTCGACGAGGGAGCGCGTCGTGCCCCACATCATGCGCGCCTGCCGGGCGTTGCCGCGCGGCTTGACGCTGACGCGGCCGTCCGCGACCGTGGTTTCGACGTGATCGCTCAGCGGCAGCTCGAGCCGTCCGAGCTTGCCTGTCGCCGACAGCACGCCGTTCGCGACTGCCACTTCGACGCCGGCCGGAATCTCGACCGGATACTTTCCTACGCGCGACATCTCATCGCCCCACTTGAGCATGATTCGTCGGAGGCGGCATCGCCGGAGACGTGAATCATGCGATCAGACATCATCAGAACACGCGGCAGAGGATCTCGCCGCCGACATTGGCCGCGCGCGCCTCCGCATCGCTCATAACCCCGCGTGGGGTCGAAAGGATGGAAATGCCGAGGCCCGCATAAACGCGCGGCAGTTCCTTGATCTTCGAATAGACGCGCCGCCCCGGCTTGGAAATGCGGGTGATTTCCTTGATGACCGGCTCGCCCTCGTTGTATTTCAGCTCGATGCGGAGCTGGGCGATGCCCGGCCGCACCTCCTCGGCCTCGAAGCCGCGGATGAAGCCCTCGCGCCTCAGCACGTCGAGCACGTTCGCGCGCAGCCTGGACGCCGGCGCACGGCAGGACGTATGGCGGGCCCGCTGCGCGTTGCGAATGCGGGTCAGCATATCGCCCAAAGGATCGGATAGCGACATCGGTGCCGTTCCTCCCTACCAGCTCGCCTTGACCATGCCCGGGATCTGCCCCGCGCTGGCCAAGTCCCGCAGCACGATGCGGCACAGCTTGAACTTCTGGTAGTTGCCGCGCGACCGCCCGGTCAGCATGCAGCGCAGGCGCACGCGATTGGCCGCGCCGTTGCGCGGCAATTCGGCCAGCTTCACCGACGCGGTGAAGCGGTCTTCAACCGGCAGCGTGCGATCCATCATGATCGCCTTGAGTGCCGCCCGCTTGCCCTTGTCCCGCTTGGCCATCCGCTCGCGCTTGGCGTTGCGGTTCATCTGCGAGGTTTTCGCCATTCTGTCTCTTACCTCCGGAACCTGTCGAGAGACGAAAATCGCCGCCCGGTGGTGTTCCAAAACTCATCGGTTTTTAGGTGCCGCCTCGAACTGCCCATCAGCTCGCGAACGGCAGGTCGAACCCGCGCAGAAGCGCCTTCGCCTCCGCGTCGGTCCTGGCGGTGGTGACGAACACGATGTCCATGCCGCGCACCTGATCGACCTTGTCGTAGACGATCTCCGGAAAGATGATCTGCTCCTTCAGGCCCATCGCGAAATTGCCGCGCCCGTCGAAGCCCTTGCCACTGGTGATGCCGCGAAAATCGCGGACACGCGGCAGGGCGATGGTGACCAGGCGGTCCATGAACTCGTACATGCGAGACTTGCGCAGCGTCACCTTGCAGCCGATCGGCAGGCCCTTGCGAATCTTGAAGCCGGCGATCGCTTTCTTCGCGACCGTCTTCACCGGTTTCTGGCCGCTGATAAGCGCGAGTTCGGCGACGGCCGCGTCCAGCTTCTTCTGGTCCGCCGTGGCCTCGCCGACGCCCATGTTGATGACGATCTTCGTGAGGCGCGGCACCTGCATCGGGTTCTTGTAGCCGAACTCCTTCTGCAAGCTGGCGCGCACCTTCTCCCGATACAGCGCCTTGAGGCGCGGCATGTCCTCGGTCTCGGTCTCGCTCATCGTCTCAGCTTTCGATCACGGCGCCGGTCGCCTTGGCGACGCGCACCTTCTGGCCGTTGTCGAGCACGCGGAACCCGACGCGGGTCTTCTTCTCTGATTTTGGATCGACCAGCGCGACGTTCGAGAGATGGATAGTTGCTTCCTTCTCCACGATGCCGCCGGGCTGGCCCATGCCGGTGGGCTTCTGGTGCCGCTTCACCATGCGCACGCCCTGCACGATCGCGCGGTTCGCGTCCGGGAAGACGCGCAATACCTCGCCGCGCACGCCCTTGTCGGCGCCCGAGATCACCTCGACCCGGTCGCCCTTGCGAATGCGCGCCGCCATCACAGCACCTCCGGCGCGAGCGAAATGATCTTCATGAAGCGGCGTCCCCGCAGCTCGCGCACGACCGGGCCGAAGATGCGGGTGCCGATCGGCTCCTGCTGCTTGTTGATGAGCACGGCGGCGTTGCGATCGAATCGGATCGCGCTGCCGTCCGCCCGGCGCACCGGGAACGACGTGCGCACGATCACCGCCTGATGCACGTCGCCCTTCTTCACCTTGCCGCGCGGGATCGCCTCTTTGACGGAGACTACGATCACGTCGCCGACCGAGGCGGTCTTTCGCTTGGAACCGCCCAGCACCTTGATGCACTGCACCCGGCGCGCGCCGCTGTTATCGGCAACCTCCAGGTTGGTCTCGGGATGGATCATTCTCTACCTCCTCAGCCCTGCGGCACCGGCGCGGGCTCGTGCCCGTGCCCGTGCCCGTGCTGCTCGGCGACCGCGACCGCCCCGGGCGGCGCGTCCTGGAGGGTGCGGCCGCCGCGCTCGACCACCGTCCAGGTCTTGCGCTTGCTGATCGGCGCGCACTCGACGATGCGCACGACGTCGCCGACCTTGCACACGTTTTCCTCGTCATGCGCCGCGTACTTCTTCGAGCGACGGATGAATTTCTTGTACAACGGGTGCATGACGCGCCGATCGACCAGGACCGTCACGGTCTTGTCCATCTTGTCGCTCGTCACCCGTCCCGTGAGCACGCGCCTCGGCATCGCGCCTCTCCTCCTACGAAGCCACGGCGGGAGACTTTTTCTCCGCCATGATGGTCTTCACGCGCGCGATCTCGCGCCGCACCTGGCGAACGCGTCCCACGCCTTCCTGCTGGCCGGTCGCTTTCTGGAAGCGCAGGTTGAACTGCTCCTTCCGCAAATCGATCAGCAGCGCGCTCAGCTCGTCCGCCGACTTGTGGCGAACGTCGCCCGCCTTGTTCAGCACCGTCTTGCCCTTCGCCATCTCACGCATCCCCGACACGGGCGATGAACTTAGTCTTGATCGGCAGCTTCGCCGCCCCGAGCGTCAGCGCCTCGCGCGCCAGATCGGGCGGCACGCCGTCGATCTCGAAGATGATCCGCCCCGGCTTCACGCGGGCGACCCAGAACTCCGGGCTGCCCTTGCCGGAGCCCATGCGGACCTCGGCCGGCTTGCGGGAGACGGGCACGTCCGGAAAGATCCGGATCCAGACCCGTCCGGCGCGCTTCATGGCGCGCGTGATCGCGCGACGCGACGCCTCGATCTGCCGCGCCGTGATCCGCTCCGGCTCCAGCGCCTTCAGGCCGAACGTGCCGAAGGTGAGGGCCGTCCCGCCCTTGGCGAGGCCGTGGATCCGGCCCTTGTGGGCCTTGCGGAACTTGGTGCGCTTAGGTTGCAGCATGTCTCGTCACTCTCTCAGCGCTGCGGCGCCTGTTCGGCGGCCCGGCGATCCTGCGACATCGGATCCTGCGCCAGGATCTCGCCCTTGAAGATCCACACCTTCACGCCGCAGGTGCCGTAGGTCGTCTTGGCCGTCGCGATCCCAAAATCGATGTCGGCCCGGAGCGTGTGCAACGGCACCCGGCCCTCGCGATACCATTCGACGCGCGCGATCTCGGCGCCGCCGAGACGGCCGCCGCAATTGATCCGGATACCCTGCGCGCCCAGCCGCATCGCCGACTGCACGGCGCGTTTCATGGCGCGGCGGAACGCGACCCGGCGCTCGAGCTGCTGCGCGATGTTCTCGGCGACCAGCTGCGCGTCGATCTCGGGTTTGCGGATCTCGACGATGTTCAGCGACACGTCGGCCTTCGCCATCCGCGCGAGATCCTTGCGGAGAACCTCGATGTCCTGGCCCTTCTTGCCGATCACGACCCCGGGGCGCGCGGCGTAGATCGTCACGCGCGGCTTTTTCGCCGGCCGCTCGATGGTCACGCGCGACACGCCCGCGCCGGACAGCTTGCGCCGCAGATGCGTCCGGAGCCGCAGATCCTCATGCAGCAGCTTGGCGTAGTCGTCGCCCGCGAACCAGCGGCTGTCCCAGGTGCGGTTGATGCCGAGCCTGAGCCCGATCGGGTTGACTTTGTGACCCATTCTCTATGCCGCCTCTCTGTCGGTGTCCTGAGCGCGCTCGGTCACGACGATCTTGAGATGGCTGAACCACTTCTCGATGCGCGAGGAACGGCCGCGGCCGCGTGCGTGGAAACGCTTCATTACGATCGCCCGCCCGACCTCGGCCCGCGTCACGACCAGGCGGTCGACATCGAGCTGATGATTGTTCTCGGCGTTGGCGATCGCGCTCTCCAGTGCCTTCTTCACCTGTCCGGCGATCCGGCGCTTGCTGAAGGTAAGCGCCGCCACCGCCTGCGATGCCGGCTGGTTGCGGATCAGGCCCGCGACCAGGTTAAGCTTGCGCGGGCTGACGCGCAGATTGCGCACGATCGCCTGCGCCTCGGTCTCGGCGAGACGCCGCTCCTGCTTCGGCTTGCTCATCTCAGCCCCGCCTCGCCTTCTTGTCGGCGGAGTGGCCGGTGAAGGTGCGGGTCGGCGAGAACTCACCGAATTTGTGCCCCACCATGTTCTCCGTGACCTGCACCGGCAGGAACTTGTGGCCGTTATAGACGCCGAAGGTCAGGCCGATGAACTGCGGCAGGATCGTCGAACGGCGCGACCAGATCTTGATGACCTCGTTGCGGCCCGACGCGCGCGCCGTCTCCGCCTTGTTCAGCATGTATCCGTCCACGAACGGACCCTTCCAGATGGAACGAGCCATGGCTCAGCCCTTCCCCTTGTTTCGGTTGCGGATAATCAGGCGGTCCGTCCGCTTGTTCACGCGCGTCTTGTAGCCCTTGGTCGGCTTGCCCCAGGGCGTGACCGGATGACGGCCGCCCGAGGTGCGGCCCTCGCCGCCGCCATGCGGGTGATCGACCGGGTTCATGACCACGCCGCGATTGTGCGGGCGGCGTCCGAGCCAGCGCGCGCGTCCCGCTTTGCCAATGCTCTGGTTCATGTTGTCGGGGTTGGAGACGGCGCCCACGGTCGCCATGCACTCTGCCCGCACCATCCGAAGCTCGCCGCTCTGCAGCTTGATCTGCGCGTAGCCCGCGTCCTTGCCGACGAGCTGCGCGTAGGTTCCGGCGGCCCGTGCGATCTTGCCGCCCGCGCCGACCTTCATCTCGATATTGTGGATGATCGTGCCGACCGGGATCGCCGCCAGCGGCATCGCGTTGCCCGGCTTGATGTCGGCGCGCGCGCCGGCGACGACCGTGTCGCCCGCCCGCAGCCGCTGCGGCGCGATGATGTAGGACAGCTCGCCGTCCGCATACTTGATGAGCGCGATGAAGGCGGTGCGGTTCGGATCGTATTCCAGCCGCTCGACATTGGCCGGCACGTCGAACTTGCCGCGCCGCTTGAAATCGACATGGCGATACGACTGCTTGTGCCCGCCGCCCCGGAAGCGCGACGTGGTGCGGCCATGGTTGTTGCGCCCGCCGGAGTGGCTCTTGCCCTCGGTCAGCGTCTTCACCGGGCCGCCCTTCCACAGCTCCGTGCGATCCACGAGAATCGTGCCGCGCAGGCTGGGCGTGACCGGGTTGTAGTTCTTCAGTGCCATCTGCTTCCGTCCGCGCTTAGGCGAGGCCCGTGGCGAAGTCGATCGTCTGGCCCTCGGCGAGCTTGACGAACGCCTTCTTCACGTCCGAGCGAACGCCCGGCCGTCCCTTGAACCGCTTCCTCTTGCCCTTCTGAATGAGCGTGTTCACGCCGAGCACCGTGACCCCGAACAGGCCCTCGACCGCCGCCTTGATCTGCGGCTTCGTGGCGTCGATCGCGACCCGGAACACGACCTGATTCTTCTCGGACAGCATCGTCGCCTTCTCGGTGATCACCGGGCTGCGGATGATGGTGTACATCGCCTCGCGCGAGATCACGGGCGGCTTAGCGGCCGCCGTCTTGCCGTTGCTGCCGCTCATGCCAGGCGCTCCTTCAAGGCATCGACCCCGGCGGCGGTGATTGCCAGCAGGTCGTGGCGGAGGATGTCATAGACATTCGCGCCGACCGTCGGCAGCACATCGACATGCGGGATGTTACGGCTCGCGCGCAGGAAGCCCGCGTCGACCGTTTGATCGACGATCAGCACAGACGACCAGCCGAGCGCCTTGAACTTCGCGACCAGGTCGCGGGTCTTGGTCGCGCCGCCGGCCGCGTCGAGGACGATGAGCTTGCCATCCACCTGCTTCTGCGACAGCGCCGAAATCAGCCCAAGCCGCCGAACCTTCTTCGGAAGGTCGTAGCCGTGATCGCGAACGACGGGGCCATGCACGACGCCGCCCGTGCGGAACTGCGGCGAG
The DNA here is from genome assembly GCA_963777325.1 of uncultured Alphaproteobacteria bacterium. Taxonomy (GTDB): domain Bacteria; phylum Pseudomonadota; class Alphaproteobacteria; order Acetobacterales; family Acetobacteraceae; genus JAFAXA01. Next base: position 299,019 of record CAVZQE010000004.1, read on the forward strand.
CGCAGGCTGCCCTGACGGGCGTTGCCGGTGCCCTTCTGCCGATACGGCTTCTTGGTCGTGCCCGAAACCTCGGACATGCCCTTCGCCTTGTGATTGCCCGAGCGGCGCTTGGCGAGCTGCCAATGCACCACCCGCGCCATGATGTCGGCGCGCGGGACCGTTGCAAAAATCTCGTCCGGCAGCTCGGCGGAACCCGCCTGGCCGTTGTCGAGCGTCGTGATGTCGATCTGCATTTCTCTCAGCCCGCCAGCGCGGCCGGATACGGGGCGTCGGCCGGACGCGCGCGCTTGACCGCGTCGCGCACCAGCACGTAGCCGCCCTTGGCGCCCGGCACCGCGCCCTTGATCATCAGCAGCCCCTTGTCCGCATCGACCGCGGCAACCTCGAGATTGAGGGTCGTCACGCGCTCGGCGCCGAGATGGCCAGCCATCTTCTTGTTTTTGAACGTCTTGCCCGGGTCTTGCCGATTGCCCGTCGAGCCGAGGCTGCGATGGCTGATCGAGACGCCGTGCGAGGCTTCAAGGCCGGAGAAGTTCCAGCGCTTCATGCCGCCGGCAAAGCCCTTGCCCTTGCTGATGCCGCACACGTCGACATCCTGCCCGGCCGCGAAATGCGCGGCCGACAGCGTCGCGCCCGGCTCCAGCACGGCATCGGCCGCAACACGGAACTCGACGAGCTTCGCCTTCGGCTCGACCTTGGCCTTTGCGAAATGGCCGCGATTCGGCTTCGTGACGTTTTTCACCTTCGCGCGGCCCCAGCCGAGCTGCACGGCGGTGTAGCCGTCCTTCTCCTCGGTCCGCGTTGCGACCACCTGCACCTGATCGAGTTGCAGCACGGTCACGGGCACATGCGTCCCGTCGTCCCTGAACAGCCGGGTCATGCCCAGCTTCTTCGCCACCAATCCGGTGCGCATGTCCAACGGTCCCGGCTCTTAGAGTTTGATCTCGACGTCCACGCCGGCGGCGAGGTCGAGCTTCATCAGCGCGTCCACCGTCTGCGGCGTGGGCTCGACAATGTCGAGCAGCCGCCGGTGCGTTCGAATCTCGAACTGCTCGCGGCTCTTCTTGTCCACGTGCGGCGAGCGGTTCACGGTGAAGCGCTCGATATGCGTCGGCAGCGGAATCGGCCCGCGAATCTGCGCACCCGTGCGCTTGGCCGTGTTCACGATCTCCTTCGTGCTGTTGTCCAGCACGCGGTGATCGGTACGCCTTCAGGCGGATGCGGATATTCTGGTTGTCCATCGTTCCGAATTCCAGTGTGCCGGAGGCGACCCGGGCGGCCGATCAGCGGCCGCCCGGTCGTTCCGTCGTCAGGCCGTGATCTTCGCCACCACGCCGGCGCCGACCGTGCGGCCGCCCTCGCGGATCGCGAACCGCAGACCGTCATCCATGGCGATCGGCGCGATCAGCTCGACGTCCATCGAGACGTTGTCGCCCGGCATCACCATCTCGGTGCCCTCGGGCAGCTGCACGACGCCGGTCACGTCGGTCGTGCGGAAGTAGAATTGCGGCCGGTAGTTGGTGAAGAACGGCGTGTGGCGGCCGCCCTCCTCCTTGGTGAGGATGTAGGCCTCGGCCTTGAACTTCGTGTGCGGCGTGATCGAGCCGGGCTTGGCCAGAACCTGCCCGCGCTCCACATCCTCGCGCTTGGTGCCGCGCAGCAGCGCGCCGATATTGTCGCCGGCCTCGCCGCGATCGAGCAGCTTGCGGAACATCTCGACGCCGGTGACGATCGTCTTGCTGGTCGGCCGGATGCCGACGATCTCGACCTCGTCGCCGACATTCACGACGCCCCGCTCGACGCGGCCCGTCACCACCGTGCCGCGACCCGAAATCGAGAACACGTCCTCGATCGGCATCAGGAACGGACGATCGGTCGCGCGCGCCGGCTGCGGGATGTACTTGTCCACTTCCGCCATCAACGCGAGCACCGCCTGCTCGCCGAGCTCCGGGTTCTTGTCCTCGAGCGCGTTCAGCGCAGAACCCTTGATGATCGGGATGTCGTCACCCGGAAACTGATAGGAGGACAGCAGCTCGCGCACTTCCATCTCCACGAGCTCGAGCAGCTCGGGGTCGTCCACCATGTCGACCTTGTTCAGGAACACCACCAGCGCCGGCACGCCGACCTGACGGGCGAGCAGGATATGCTCGCGGGTCTGCGGCATCGGCCCGTCGGCGGCCGACACGACCAGGATCGCACCGTCCATCTGCGCGGCGCCCGTGATCATGTTCTTCACGTAGTCGGCGTGCCCGGGGCAATCGACATGCGCGTAGTGGCGATTCTTCGTCTCGTACTCGACATGTGCGGTCGAGATCGTGATGCCGCGGGCGCGCTCCTCGGGCGCCTTGTCGATCTGATCGTACGCGGTGAACGTCGCGCCACCGGACTTCGCCAGCACCTTGGTGATCGCGGCCGTCAGCGACGTCTTGCCGTGATCGACGTGTCCGATCGTGCCGATATTGCAGTGCGGCTTGTTCCGCTCGAATTTCGCCTTGCCCATCGTCTTGTCTCCGTGGAGCCCTGTCGGTCCTGTAGGTGTTAGTTACCAGCGGTAGTGGCTGAAGGCCTTGTTCGCCTCGGCCATCCGATGGGTGTCCTCGCGCTTCTTCACCGCCGAACCACGGTTGTTCACCGCGTCCAGCAACTCGTTCGAGAGACGGTCTTCCGCCGTGTGCTCGCCCCGCTTGCGTGCGGCATCGATCAGCCAGCGGATCGCCAGCGCCTGGCGCCGTTCCGTCCGCACCTCGACCGGCACCTGATACGTCGCGCCGCCGACACGGCGGGAGCGGACCTCGACGGCCGGCTTCACGTTGTCCAGCGCCTCGTGGAACATGCGGACCGGGTCAGCCTGCTGGCCGCCGCGCTTCTTCAGCACGTCCAGAGCGCCGTAGACGATGCTTTCGGCGACCGACTTCTTGCCGTCATACATCAGCGCATTCATGAAGCGCGTGATGACGACGTCTCCGAACTTCGCGTCCGGCAGGATTTCGCGCTTCACGGCGCGACGGCGGCAACTCATGCCCGCGTCTCCTTACTTCGGCCGCTTCGCGCCGTACAGCGAACGGCGCTGGCGGCGCTTGGCGATGCCCTGCGTGTCGAGCACGCCGCGCAGGATGTGATAGCGCACGCCCGGCAAATCCTTCACGCGACCGCCGCGGATCAGCACCACGCTGTGCTCTTGCAGATTGTGACCCTCGCCCGGAATGTAGCTCACCACCTCGTAGCCGTTCGTCAGCCGCACCTTGGCGACCTTGCGCAGCGCCGAGTTCGGCTTCTTCGGGGTCGTCGTATAGACGCGCGTGCAGACGCCGCGCTTCTGCGGGCACCCTTGCAGGGCCGGCACCTTGTTGCGCGTCTTCTGCGGTTCGCGCCCCTTGGCAATCAGCTGGTTGATGGTCGGCATACGCCCTCTTTCACCTCGTCACCCGATCCCCGGCCGGTCTCTGCTCGCGCCGGAGCGCCGCGTTTCACAGGCAAAACCCGCGCGGCGTGGGCTATCCCACCCGGCGGGGTTTCAAGCTGCCCGCGGCCTTGGTCTTCCGGACAGAACCGGCAGACGGCGCCGCTTGCTCTGGGGCCTGTAGACGACGGCGAACCGCGGACGAACCGGGCCTTAGCCGAGGGCGCGGAACCTACGAGCGCCCCTTCGCCGAGTCAAGCGCAACGCCGGCACGGAGGTATGCGAAGCCGCCAAAGCGCGACCGGGCGACTCAGAGGGCGGCCGTGATGCCGCCATCCACATAGAGGATGTGGCCGGTGACGAAGCTTGCGGCGTCGGACGCGAGAAAAACGGCGGCCCCGGTCAATTCCTCGACCTCGCCCCAGCGGCCCAGCGGCGTGCGGTTCACCAGCCAGGCGCTGAACGCGGCATCCGCGACAAGGGCCGCGTTCAGCGGCGTCGCGAAATAACCGGGACCGATCCCGTTCACGCGGATGCCATGCCTGCCCCAGTCCGTCGCCATCCCCTTGGTGAGCATCTTCACCGCGCCCTTGGTCGCCGTATACGGCGCGATCGAGGGCCGGGCGAGCTCGCTCTGCACCGAACAGATATTGATGATGCTGCCCCCGCGGCGCGGGATCATGTAATGCGCGACCGACTGGGCCACGAAAAACACGCTGTCGAGATTGGCGCGGACGATCTCGTGCCACGTCTCCACGGGAAAGTCCTCGAGCGGCGCGCGACGCTGGATGCCGGCGTTGTTGACGAGAATCGCGAGCGGTCCGATGTCCGCCTCGATTCTCGCGATTGCCTCTCTGGTCGCGCCGGCGTCGGTCACGTCGAACACGGATTGCTCGATGGCCAGACCCTCGGTGGCCAGACCCTCGGCGCTCAACTTCTCCGCCGCTTCCCCCAGCCGCGCTGCGTCGCGCCCGTTGATGACGACCCGTGCGCCCGCGCGGGCCAGGCCGCGCGCGAGAGCAAAGCCGATGCCGAGAGAGGAGCCGGTGACGAGGGCAACGCGGCCGCCGAGATCGAATCGATGGGCGCTCATCGCTCAAGCTCCCGGCGCTTCGTGAGGATTGCGCCGGTCGTCCGTCGTTCGCTTGGCCTCGACGAGTGGGATTCGCACGCCGACCACCTTTTCTAACCGAGGACGCACGAGGACGTGATCGGCGACCCTCGCGCTCACACGCGCTCCTGTCAATCGCATGCCCTCGCGGCATGAAGCGAGTCGGACGTCACGATCGGTTCACAATGCGCGGCCATGCGGGCGAACATGGTTGAGTTGCGGCCTGCCGGGTTCCCATCTACTTTTCGCAATGGCCAAGATCATCAGCTGGAATCTGCTTCGCTTGACGGGCGCCTCGCTGGCCGACGTCGCGCGACTGATCCGCCGCGAGCGCCCGGATCTGCTGCTGATGCAGGAGGCGACCGAGGCGATCGACGCCCTGGCCGACCATGTCGGCGGCCAATACCTGCGCAGCCCGTTGCCGGGCCGCATCCATGGCCTCGCGGCGTGGAGCTCGACGCCTCTGCCGAGTTCTCCAATCGTGCTGCCGCTGCCCTCCGGGGCGATGTTCGACCGCGTCTGTCAGGTTCTGGATTTTGGGGAGTTCGCGGTCGCGAACGTGCATCTTTCGCACGGCCAAGTACTCAATCGGCGGCAGCTGCGCCGCATCGCCGAGGCGCTTCCGCTCCGTGCAGCCGTGCTAGGCGACTACAATCTCGTCGGCCCGGCCTTGCTGCCCGGCTTTCGCGATGTCGGCCCGCGCGAGCCCACGCATGTCGCGGGAGAGGTGGTGCCGTTGCGGATCGATCGCTGCCTCGTGCGCGGCTTGGCTTGCAGTGAGGCGCGGGCGCTTCTGCGGCAAGCGTCCGACCATCGGCCGATCGTGGTCCGCCTCGTTGTGGCCCCGCATGCGACCCATCGGAAGCCGAGATGGCCGCACGGAGCGGCCGCTCCGGCGGCTGCCTTAGAGCTGGGGCTCGATCGGCAGCCAGCCCAGCACCCGCGCCAGGACGCGGCGGAAGAGCGAGGAATCCGGCTCGCGAGAGAGCACGCGGTTTCGTCCGTCAACCCGATCGGTCCAAGCCAGCCGGCCGGATCTTCAGGCTCACCGTCCAGCTCCGGGCCGGATCGGTAAGACGCGCGAACTCCTCACCTAGCTCGCCGGCGAGCGCCGAGTGGCGCACGAAGGCGCCCATTTCCGTGTTCAGATACGCCGAGCGCGGGTCGAGGTTGAACGACCCCACGAACACCAGCTCGCCATCGACGGCGAAAGCCTTGGTGTGCAGGCTGGCGCGCCCAGAGCCGAACAGGCTCTGCCCTTGCTGGCCGCCGCGCTTCAGTTCGTGCAGCTTGATCCCGGCCCGCAGCAATCGGCGGCGATAGCGAGCGTAGCCGCCATGCACCGCCAGCACGTCGGTCGCGGCGAGCGAATTCGTGAGGACCGATATCCGGACGCCCCGCCGCGCGAGGCTGATCAACCCCTGCGTTCCGCGCCGTCCCGGCACAAAATAGGGTGAAATCAGGAGCAGCCGTTCCCGCGCCGCGCTCAAGGCGTCCCGCACCGCGTCCAGCATGACAGGCGCGTGGCAGTGGTCGCTCCCTTTTTCGGGCGGGTCCGCTACAACCCGCACCTGGTCCGTATCCAGCACGACGCGACTCTGCTCCAGCAACGCCTCGAGGTCGGGGAAGGCGCGCAGCCGCGCCAGGTAATGGGCGGCCGACGCTGCTTGAGAGGCCTCCTCGAGACGCCGGCGCATGGTGTCCAGGTCGCTTTCGCGCGAATGCGACGCCGCCAGGCGATGCAGAGGACGCACGCGGCGGTCGGTCCAGTAGCGATCGAACACCGCAACAGCCTGGGCCACTGCGCCGCCTGCTACGGCGAGATCCAGATCCCGGAAATTGAATTGGCTGGAAGCGTCGAAATACTCGTCGCCGATGTTGCGGCCGCCCCCGATCGCGAGCTGCCCGTCCACGATCCAGGCCTTGTTGTGCATGCGATGGTTGAGGCGGTAGCCGGCGTATAGGAACTCGACCGCGTCGCCGAGCAACCCCCAGGAGCGGATCTGAAACGGATTGTAGATGCGGACCTCGATCGCCGCGTGCTGCGCGAGGGTCGCGAGCGCGCGCTCGGTCTTGCGCACGTAGAGATCGTCGAGCAGCAGCCGCACCCTGACGCCGCGATCCGCCGCCTGGAGGACTTCGCGGATCAGCAACCGGCCGGTCACGTCCTCGTCCCACATGTAATACTGGAGGTCGAGCGTGCGGGTCGCGGCACGGGCGCTGAGGCCGCGCAAGGCGAAGGCCACCAGATTGTCCGGCACGAGCGACACCCCGGTCCGCGACCCGGCCCGCGCCGGGATCGTCGCGGCGGCATCGTCTACTTCGCTCTCGTTCCGTGCCATGCGCGCGCTCTCGTGGCTTTCGCGGAGATCGGGGCAGCGCCGGCCTGCCGCAAAAAGGCGGGCCGGCGATGTCGCCACCGCCGGCCCGCCTCGTCGCTATCTCCCGGAGCTCAGTCCGCCGCGTCCGTCAGAGCGGGCGTCGCCCCGCGCAGATTGCGCTGATCGCGGCCTGCGGCGACCTGGCGCAGACGGTTCATCACGGACCCGGTGCCCGCCGGGATCAGCCGGCCGACGATTACGTTCTCCTTCAGCCCCATCAGCGTATCGACCTTGCCGGCGGTCGCCGCCTCGGTCAGCACGCGCGTCGTCTCCTGGAAGGAGGCGGCGCTGATGAAGCTATGGGTCTGCAGGCTCGCCTTCGTGATGCCCTGCAGCACCGGCATCGCAACGGACGGACGCTCGTCCTTCATGAGCTTCGCATTGACCGCCTCGAACTCCGTGCGGTCCACCTGCTCACCGTTGAGGAACGTCGTATCGCCCGGATCGAGGATCTCAACCTTCTGCAGCATCTGGCGGACGATCACCTCGATGTGCTTGTCGTTGATCTTCACGCCCTGCAACCGGTACACGTCCTGGATCTCGTTGACGAGATAGTCGGACAGCGCCTCGACGCCGAGTACCTTGAGGATGTCGTGCGGCACGCGCGGCCCGTCGACCAGCGGATCGCCCCTTCGCACGAAGTCGCCCTCCTGCACGGAGACGTGCTTGCCCTTCTGGATCAGGTACTCGGTCTCCTCGCCGGTCTCGTCATTCTTCACGATGACGCGGCGTTTCGCCTTGTAGTCCTTGCCGAACTCGACGCGGCCGTCGGTCTCGGCGATGACGGCGTGATCCTTCGGACGACGCGCCTCGAACAGTTCGGCCACGCGCGGCAGGCCGCCCGTGATGTCGCGCGTCTTGCTGCCCTCGCGCGGGATGCGCGCCAGCACGTCGCCCGCCGCGACGGTCGCGCCGTTATCGACCGAAAGGATCGAGTCCGGGGCCAGGAAGTAGCGGGCATCCGTGTTGTTCGGCAGCCGCAGCACCTCGCCATGCTCGTCCTTGAGCTGCAAGCGGGGGCGCAGATCGATGCTCTTCGCGCCCTGCTTGTAGTCGACGACGACCTTGGAGGTGAGGCCCGTCACCTCGTCCATCCGCTCGACCAGGGTGATGCCCTCGATCAGATCGATATACTCGACCTGACCGGCGCGCTCCGTGATGATTGGCAGCGTGTACGGATCCCACTCGGCGAGTTTCTGGTTGCGGCCGACCGTCTGGCCTTCGTCCACCAGCAGCCGCGCGCCGTACGGCACGCGGAAGCGGGCGCGCTCGCGGCCCTTGTCGTCGGACAGCACGATCTCGCAATTGCGCGACATCACGACCGGCGTGCCCTGACTGTTCGCCACCACGTTGCGGTTCTTCACCGCCACCGTGCCGTCATGGCTCGCCTCCACGCTCGACTGCTCGGCGCCGCGCTGCGCCGCGCCGCCGATGTGGAACGTGCGCATCGTGAGCTGCGTGCCCGGCTCGCCGATCGACTGCGCGGCGATGACGCCCACCGCCTCGCCGATATTGACCGGCGTGCCGCGCGCGAGGTCGCGGCCGTAGCACGCGGCGCAGACGCCGACCCGGCTGTCGCAGGTCAGCACGGAACGGATTTTCACCGCTTCGACGCCGGCGCGCTCGATGCGCTCCGCCTGCTCTTCCTCGATCAGCGTGTTACGGGGCAGCAGCACTCCGTTCGTGGTCGGATCGAGCACGTCCTCGGCGTTGGTCCGGCCGAGGATGCGCTCGGCCAGGCTGGCGACGATCTCACCGCCATCCATCACGGCGCGCGTCGTCAAGCCCCGCTCGGTGCCGCAATCCTCCTCGACGATGATGCAATCCTGCGCCACGTCCACGAGGCGGCGAGTCAGATAGCCGGAGTTCGCCGTTTTCAGCGCCGTGTCGGCGAGACCCTTCCGCGCGCCGTGCGTTGAGTTGAAATACTCGAGCACCGACAGACCTTCCTTGAAGTTGGCGATGATCGGCTGCTCGATGATCTCCCCGGACGGCTTCGCCATCAGGCCGCGCATGGCGGCGAGCTGCCGCATCTGCGCCGGCGACCCGCGCGCGCCGGAATGGCTCATCATCCACACCGAGTTGGTCTGAACGCCGGCTTCCTGCTTGCTGATCTCCTTCATCATCGCGCCCGCGACCTCGTCGGTGCAGCGCGACCAGGCATCGACCACCTTGTTGTAACGCTCGCCCGCGGTGATCAGGCCTTCCTGATACTGCTGCTCAAACTCCTTCACCTCGGCCTGGGTCGCGTGGATCATCGCCTCCTTCGCGGCGGGGATGATGAGATCGTCCTTGCCGAACGAGATGCCCGCTTTCGCCGCCTGGCCGAAGCCGAGGCCCATCAGCCGGTCGGCGAAGATCACGCACTCCTTCTGCCCGCAGTGGCGATACACCGCGTCGATCACGTCCGAGACGTTCTTCTTGGTCAGCTGCTTGTTGATCAGCGAGAACGGCACGTTCGGGTGCTTCGGCAGGATCTGCGCGATCAGCATGCGGCCTGGAGTCGTGACGACGGTCGTGCGCACGAGATTGCCGTGCGCGTCCATCGCCATGTAGCGGGCGCGGATCTTGCTGTGCAGGCGGATCGCCTTGGCATCCAGGGCGTGCTCGATCTCCCCGATCATACCGAACGCCGGCGCCTCGTTGTCCGGCATTGCGCGGAAATCGGCCGTCTCCAGCGACAGGTAATACAACCCGAGCACGATATCCTGGCTCGGCACGATGATCGGCTTGCCGTTCGCCGGGCTGAGAATGTTGTTCGTGGACATCATCAGCACGCGCGCTTCCAACTGCGCTTCCAGGCTGAGCGGCACGTGCACCGCCATCTGGTCGCCGTCGAAATCGGCATTGAAGGCGGTGCAGACCAGCGGATGCAGTTGGATCGCCTTGCCCTCGATCAGCACCGGCTCGAACGCCTGAATGCCGAGGCGGTGCAGGGTCGGCGCGCGGTTCAGCATCACCGGATGCTCGCGGATCACCTCTTCGAGGATGTCCCACACCTCGGGACGTTCCTTCTCCACCATCCGCTTCGCGGCCTTGATGGTGGTGGCGTGACCGTATTTCTCCAGCTTGCTGTAGATGAACGGCTTGAACAGTTCGAGCGCCATCTTCTTGGGCAGGCCGCACTGGTGCAGCTTCAGCTCCGGCCCGACCACGATCACCGACCGGCCCGAATAGTCCACGCGCTTGCCGAGCAGGTTCTGGCGGAACCGGCCCTGCTTGCCCTTCAGCATATCGGACAGCGACTTGAGCGGCCGCTTGTTGGCGCCTGTGATGGCGCGGCCCCGGCGGCCGTTGTCGAACAGCGCGTCCACGCTCTCCTGCAACATGCGCTTCTCGTTGCGCACGATGATATCGGGCGCGCGCAGCTCGATCAGCCGCTTCAAGCGGTTGTTGCGGTTGATCACCCGGCGGTAGAGATCGTTGAGATCCGAGGTCGCAAACCGGCCGCCGTCAAGCGGCACCAGCGGCCTGAGCTCGGGCGGGATCACCGGCACGACGTCGAGGATCATCCAGCCCGGATGCGCGCCGCTGTCGGCGAACGCCTCGATGAGCTTGAGGCGCTTGACCAGCTTCTTGCGCTTGGCCTCGCTCGTTGTTTCCTTCAGCTCGGCGCGCAGCCGCGTCTTCTCGCTGTCGAGATCGATTTTGTTCAGAACGCGCTTCACCGCTTCGGCGCCGATGCCGACCTCGAACTGATCGTCGCCGAACTCGTCCTGCTTGGCCATCAGCTGATCTTCGGTCAGCAGCTGATGCAGCTTGAGATCCGTGGTGCCCGGCTCGAGAACCACGTAGCTCTCGAAATACAGGATCTTCTCAAGCTCCTTCAGCGTCAGATCAACCATCAGGCCGATGCGGCTCGGGAGGCTCTTCAGGAACCAGATGTGAGCGACGGGCGACGCAAGCTCGATGTGGCCCATGCGCTCGCGCCGGACCTTGGCCAGCGTCACCTCGACGCCGCACTTCTCGCAGATGATGCCGCGGAACTTCATCCGCTTGTACTTGCCGCACAGGCACTCGTAGTCCTTGATCGGGCCGAAGATGCGGGCGCAGAACAGCCCGTCCCGCTCCGGCTTGAAGGTGCGGTAGTTGATCGTCTCGGGCTTCTTGATCTCGCCATACGACCAGCTCCGGATCTGCTCGGGGCTCGCCATCTGGATCTTGATCTGGTCGAACGTCGCGGCCTGTCCGACCTGGCCGAGGATCTTCATCAGTTCGTTCATGCGTCACTCACCCTTGCTTGGGTCAAATCCGTTGCGGCGCGAATCAGGCCGCGCCGCTGTCCAAATCCACGTTGAGGCCGAGCGACTTCAGCTCTTTAACCAGCACGTTGAAGCTTTCGGGAATGCCGGCCTCGAAATTGTCCTGCTCGCGCACGATCGCCTCGTAGACCTTGGTGCGGCCGGAAACGTCGTCCGACTTCACCGTCAGCATCTCCTGCAAGGTGTACGCGGCGCCGTACGCTTCGAGCGCCCAAACCTCCATCTCGCCGAAGCGCTGGCCGCCGAACTGCGCCTTGCCGCCCAGCGGCTGCTGGGTCACGAGGCTGTACGGACCGATCGAGCGCGCGTGGATCTTGTCGTCCACGAGATGGTGCAGCTTCAGCATGTAGATGTAGCCGACCGTCACCTTACGCTCGAACGGCTCGCCCGAACGCCCGTCCGTCAGCGTCACCTGCCCCGACGTGTCAAGGCCCGCCTTCGACAGCATGCGCTCGATGTCCGACATGCGCGCGCCGTCGAACACCGGGGTCGCGACCGGCACGCCCTTGCGCAGATTCTCGCTCAGCTCGACCAGCTGGTCCGTGTCCAGATTGGCGATCTGCTGCGCGTAGATCTCCTCGCCATACACGTCCCGCAGCCGCTCCAGCAGCTCGTCCCGCGCCGCACCCGTCCGCCGGTACTCCTCGACCAGCGCGCCGATCTGGTTGCCGAGGGTCGCGCAGGCCCAGCCGAGATGCGTCTCGAGGATCTGCCCGATATTCATCCGGCTCGGCACCCCGAGCGGGTTCAGCACGAGATCGACCGAGGTGCCGTCCTCCAGGAACGGCATGTCCTCGACCGGCACAACGCGCGACACGACGCCCTTGTTGCCGTGGCGTCCGGCCATCTTGTCGCCGGGCTGCAGCTTGCGCTTCACCGCGATGAAGACCTTGACCATCTTCATCACGCCGGGCGGCAGCTCGTCGCCGCGCTGCAGCTTCTCGACCTTGCTGTCGAACCGCGCCTGCAAGCGGCCGACCGCGGCGTCGAACTCCCGCTTCAGCGTCTCGATCTCCGCCATCACGACGTCGTCCTGCACGCCGATATGACGCCAGGCGCCGCGCGGATGCTCGCCGAGCACCGCCTCGTCCAGCACCGTGCCGGATTTGATGCCCTTGAATCCACCGGCAGCCTTGCGTCCCAGCAGCTTCTCGCGCAGCCGGTTGAGAAAGCTCCGCTCCTGGATCGCGCGCTCGTCGTCGCGGTCCTTGGCCAGACGCTCGATCTCCGCGCGCTCGATCGCCATCGCGCGCTCGTCCTTGTCGACGCCCCGCCGCGAGAAGACCCGCACGTCCACGATCGTCCCGGTGACGCCGGGCGGCAGCTTGAGCGAGGTGTCGCGCACGTCCGACGCCTTCTCGCCGAAGATCGCGCGCAGCAGCTTCTCCTCGGGAGTCATCGGGCTTTCGCCCTTCGGCGTGACCTTGCCGACCAGGATGTCGCCGGGGTTCACCTCGGCGCCGATATAGACGATGCCCGCCTCGTCGAGATTCTTCAGCGCCTCCTCGCCGACATTCGGAATGTCGCGGGTGATCTCCTCCTCGCCGAGCTTGGTGTCGCGCGCCATCACCTCGAATTCCTCGATGTGGATGGACGTGAACACGTCGTCGCGGGCGATCCGCTCCGAAATCAGGATCGAGTCCTCGAAGTTGTAGCCGTTCCACGGCATGAACGCGCACAGCACGTTGCGGCCGAGCGCCAGTTCGCCGAGCTCCGTCGAGGGGCCGTCGGCGATGATGTCGCCCTCCGCCACCCGGTCGCCGACACGCACCAGCGGCCGCTGATTGATGCAGGTGGACTGGTTGGAACGCATGAACTTGCGCAGGCGGTAGATGTCGACGCCCTTGGTCGAGGCATCGTCGGCCGTCGCCCGCACGACGATGCGCGCGCCGTCGATCTGATCGACGATGCCCGGCCGCCGCGCGACGATCGTTGCGCCCGAATCGCGCGCGACAGCGCCCTCCATGCCGGTGCCGACCAGCGGCGCGTCGGCGCGGATCAGCGGCACCGCCTGGCGCTGCATGTTCGAGCCCATCAGCGCCCGGTTCGCGTCGTCGTTCTCGAGGAACGGGATCAGCGCCGCCGCCACCGAGACGAGCTGCTTCGGCGACACGTCGATCGCGGTCACGTCCTCAGGCCGGACCAACCGGAAGTCGCCCTGGCGACGCACCGAGACCAGATCCTCGGTGAAGCGGCCGTCTTGGTCCATCGGCGCATCGGCCTGCGCGACCACGAGCCGCTCCTCCTCCATGGCGGAGAGGTAGCGCGGCTCCTTCTGCACGACGCCGTCCTTAACCAGCATGTACGGCGTCTCGATGAAGCCGTATTTGTTCACCTTGGCGAAAGTCGCGAGCGAGTTGATGAGGCCGATATTCGGGCCTTCCGGCGTCTCGATCGGGCAGATGCGGCCGTAATGCGTCGGATGCACGTCGCGCACCTCGAAGCCCGCCCGCTCGCGGGTCAGACCGCCCGGCCCGAGCGCCGACAAGCGCCGTTTGTGCGTCACCTCGGAGAGCGGGTTGGTCTGGTCCATGAACTGCGACAGCTGCGACGAGCCGAAGAACTCGCGCACGGCGGCGACCGCCGGCTTGGCGTTGATCAGGTCATGCGGCATCACCGTGTCGATATCGACCGAGCCCATGCGCTCGCGGATGGCGCGCTCCATGCGGAGCAGGCCGACGCGATACTGGTTCTCCATGAGCTCGCCGACCGAACGCACGCGCCGGTTGCCGAGATTGTCGATGTCGTCGATCTGGCCGCGCCCGTCCTTCAGCTCGACGAGCGTTTTGACCGTGCGCAGAATGTCTTCCTTGCGGAGCACGCGCACCGTGTCCGGGCAGTCCATGCCAAGCCGCATGTTCATCTTGACGCGGCCGACCGCCGACAGATCGTAGCGGTCTGGATCGAAGAACAGCCCACGGAACAGCGCCTCGGCGGTTTCCGGGGTCGGCGGCTCGCCGGGCCGCATCACGCGGTAGATGTCCACCAGCGCGTCGTCGCGGCTCGCGTTCTTGTCGGCTGACAGCGTATTGCGAATCCAGGGACCGTTGGCCTGGTCGATCGCGAGCGTTGGCAGGCTCGTGATCCCGGCCGCTTCCAGGGCGGCGAGCCGCGCCTCCGCCAGCTCCTCGCCGGCCTCCGCGTAGATCTCGCCCGTCTCGGCGTTGACCAGATCCTCGGCGACGAAGCGCCCGAGCAGGTCGGCGCGGCCGACCAGCACTTCCTTGGTCGTCTCGGCGATCTTGCGCACGGTGCGCGCCGTCAGTTTCGTGTCCGAGTCGGCCACCACCTCGCCGGTCTGCGCGTCAACCAGCGGCTCAAGCAGCTTCGTGCCCCGGAATGCGTCCGGATCGAACGGCCGCGCCCAGCCCTTCGGCGTTTGCGTGAACACCACCTGACCGTAGAACGTGCTCAGGATCTCTTCCGGGTCCATGCCCCGGAGCTCGCCGATCTCAACCGGCTCGCCCTGCGCCGCGCGCGCGGCCTGCAACTGCTCGGTCGCGAGCGACGGCAGGGCGTAGAGCAAGGTCGTCACCGGCAACTTCCGCTTGCGATCGATGCGGACGTAGACGAGATCCTTGCTGTCGAACTCGAAATCGAGCCACGAGCCGCGATACGGGATGACGCGGGCAGCGAACAGGTACTTGCCGCTGCTGTGCGTCTTGCCCTTGTCGTGATCGAAGAACACGCCCGGGCTGCGGTGCATCTGGGAGACGATGACGCGCTCGGTGCCGTTGATGATGAACGTGCCGTTATCCGTCATCAGGGGCATGTCGCCCATGTAGACGGGCTGCTCCTTGATGTCGCGGATCGAGCGGCTGCCCGTGTCCTCGTCCACGTCCCAGACGATCAGGCGCAGGACGACCTTCAGCGGGGCCGCGTAGTTCAGCCCCCGCTGGATGCACTCCTCGACGTCGTATTTCGGCTCCTCGAGCTCGTAATACACGAATTCGAGCCGCCCGCGTCCGGCGAAATCGTCGATCGGAAAAACCGACCGGAACACTTCCTGAAGGCCGGTGGGCGTGCGGCTGTCCGGATTGACGTTCATCTGCAAGAACGCTTCGTAGCTTGCCCGCTGCACGTCGATCAGGTTCGGCATCTCGGCGACTTCGGGGATACGACCGAAGCTCTTGCGGATCCGCTTGCGCCCCGTGAATGATCTGGTAATCGCGTTCATCGATCGTCCTACTGCCCTGCCCATCACGCCCGTCCGCGGCCCCGCATCATCCCCGGCCGCTCAGGTGGTCACGTCGTCGGTCCGCCCTCCAAGGCGGCCGGACCCCTAACGCCACGCCACGCGTTCGGGGACGGGAATCGCTTCGATTCCCGCCCCGCTCAGACCCGCCTCGGCTTCGAGGTCCTCTCCCGAAGCGCCCGCCCCCGTGAGGACGGACACCCTGGATCGCCTCGTACGCTGATCGCCCCGTACGCTGATCGCCCCAGTACGCTGATCGCCCCAGTACGCTGCGCTACTTAATCTCGACAGCAGCGCCCTGATCCTCAAGCTGCTTCTTCAGCTTCGCAGCCTCGTCCTTGTTCACGCTCTCCTTGACCGTCTTAGGCGCACCCTCGACCAGATCCTTGGCTTCCTTCAGCCCGAGCCCGGTGATCGTGCGGAATCTCCTTGATCACGTTGATCTTCTTATCGCCGGCCTTGGCCAGGATGACCGTGAACTCGGTCTGCTCCTCGGCCGGAGCCGCGGCGGCGGCCCCGCCGCCCGCCGGAGCGGCGGCCACGGCGACCGGCGCCGCCGCGGAAACGCCCCACTTGTCCTCGAGCAACTTCGAGAGCTCGGCCGCCTCAAGCACCGTGAGGCTGGACAGCTCGTCAACCAGCTTCTGCAAATCAGCCATTTTCGTGTGTCCCTAATCTAGACTTTGGTTGCGTCACTTCAAGCCGTTTCATCGGCTCATGTTCACGGTCGCGCCATCCGGCCCTGCGGGGGGCGCGAGCATCGCGTCAGGCTGCCTCCGCCTGATCCGGCACTCCGCCCTCGTCCTTGTTCGCATAGGCCCCGAAGACCCGCGCGAGCTGTCCCGCCGGCGCCTGCAACACGCCCGCGACCCTCGTCGCCGGGGCTTGCAGCAGCCCGAGCAGCTTGGCGCGCAACGCATCCAGGCTCGGCAATTCGGCCAGCGCCCGGACCCCCTCGGCGTCGAGCGTCTGGGTGCCGAGCGCGCCGCCGATCAGGACGAGCTTCTCGTTGGTCTTGGCGAACTCGACGGTCACCTTGGCGGCCGCGACCGGGTCGTGCGACCACGCGAGCGCGGTCGGTCCCTTCAGCAGCGGCTTGATGCCGTCGAACGGGGTGCCCTCCAGGGCGAGGGTGGCCAGCCGGTTCTTCGCGACCTTGAAGGTCGCCCCCGCCGCCCGCATCCGGCGCCGCAGATCCGTCACCTCGGCGACCGTGAGACCCTTGTTCTGGGTCACGACCACCATCGACGTCTCGGCGAACACCGCCCCGAGCGAAGCGACGAACTCCCGCTTCTCCGTACGGTCCACGTCCCGTCTCCTCAGTGGCCCCGAAACCGCTTCGTCGCGGCATCGAGGCCGGGTTGCCCAAAGATCCGGGGCGGCTCACGCCACCCCCGATCCGGTTCGCCTGTCCTGAGGTCCGGGAAGAACCTCGCAGCCGGAACAACCAAAGTCCCGGAAACGGCGTGCCGCCCCGGTCAGTCCCTCTGGCTTCCCCGTCTCCCGTGCGCGGGCCGGCGGCCCTTTAAATCCCAGAGTCATAGACCCTTGGAAGATACGAACGGTCTCGGACAGGTTCGGAAAGGTCGCCCCCCTCCTATCCACGGGGCCGCGGCCCCGTGTGTCTCGTCAGCCGGCGAGCGACGCCACGTCCAGCCGCACGCCGGGCCCCATGGAGGAGCTGAGCGCCGCCTTTTGCACATACGTGCCCTTGGCCCCGGTCGGCTTGGCCTTCTGGATCGCGTCCGCGAACGCTCGGGCGTTCTCGATCAGCTTCTCGTCGTCGAAGCTCGCCTTGCCGATGCCGGCATGCACGATACCGGCCTTCTCGGCGCGGAATTCGACCTGGCCCGCCTTCGCCGCCGTGACCGCGCCGCGCACGTCCATCGTCACCGTGCCGAGCCTCGGGTTCGGCATCAGGCCGCGCGGGCCGAGGATCTTGCCCAGCCGCCCAACCAGCGCCATCATGTCCGGGGTCGCGATGCAGCGGTCAAACGGAATGTCGCCGGCCTGCACCCGCTCGGCCAAATCCTCGGCGCCGACCACGTCCGCCCCGGCTCCTTGCGCCTCCTCCGCCTTCGGGCCGCGCGCGAACACGGCGACGCGCAGCGTCTTGCCCGTGCCGTTCGGCAGCCCGACAAGGCCGCGCACCATCTGGTCCGCGTGGCGGGGATCGATGCCGAGATTCATGGACAGCTCGACCGTCTCGTCGAACTTCGCGGTCGCGTTCGACTTCACGAGCTTGATCGCATCCGCGAGCGGATAGGATTTCGCCCGGTCCACCCTCGCTTCAGCGGCGCGGAGGCGCTTGCCCTGTGCCACGGATCAGCCCTCCACCACGGTGATGCCCATGGACCGGGCGCTGCCCGCGAGCATGCGCACCGCGCCCTCCACGTCGTTCGCATTCATATGGACCATCTTCTGCTCGGCGATTTCGCGCAGCTGGCTGGTCGTCACCCGGCCGACCGCCGCGCCCTTGCCGGGCGTGGTCGTCCCCTTGCCGATGCCCGCCGCCTTCTTGAGGAAGTAGGTGTTCGGCGGCGTCTTGGTGATGAAGGTGAAGGTGCGATCGGCGAACGCCGTGATCACGACGGGGACCGGCATGCCCGGCTCCATCGCCTGCGTCACGGCGTTGAACTCCTTGCAGAACGCCATGATGTTGAGGCCGCGCTGGCCGAGTGCCGGGCCGACCGGGGGCGAGGGGTTCGCCTTCCCAGCCGGGATCTGCAATTTGATGTAGCCGACGATCTTCTTCGCCATATCCCTGGTCCTTACGTCGCCGAGGGACCGCGGTGCATGCGACGCCGCCGCCCACGGGACAGGGCGGACCGGGTCTCCCGCGTTCCGATTGAGGGGCGGCGCATAGAGGAAGGAGCCGGCCGAGTCCAGTCCTTTTTGTCTCGCGTTTGCGAAACGCGGTCCGACGCCGTACATGCCGCGCATGACCTTCGGCCCGCACCGGCGCGACAGCTACCATCACGGCAATCTGCGCGAGGCTTTGATCGAGGCGGCCTTGCGCCTTATCGCCGAACGCGGCCCCGCCGGGTTCAGCTTCGCCGAGGCGGCGCGCGCCGCGGGCGTCAGCGCGGCCGCGCCGTACCGCCATTTCCGCGACCGCAACGCCCTGATCGCGGAGGTTGTGCGGATCGGCTTCGAGGCCTTCGCCGCCGATCTCACCGCCGCCTGGGACGAGGGCCGCCCGGACCCCGTGACCGCGATCGAGGCCTGCGGCCGGGCCTATCTCGCCTATGCGCGCCGGGCGCCCGCCTCCTACGCCGCCATGTTTCAGCCCGGCTTCCCGCTGGAGGAGGAACCCGGCCTGCTGGCCGCGTCCGAACGCGCGTTCGGCGTGCTGCGGCGGGCGGCCGAGGCGGCCTGCGCGACCCTGCCGCGCGCAAGCCGGCCGCCGGCGCTGATGGTGGCGCTGCATCTGTGGTCCCTCGCGCATGGGATCGCGTCCCTCTTCGTAGGCGCGGGCGACGGCACCCGCCACCGGCTGCCGATGCCGCCCGAGGATCTGCTGGAAGCAGGCGTGCTGATCTACCTGCAGTCGCTCGGCCTCACGCGCGCGCCGGTCACCAAAAAATCGTAAGCCGCATCGCGGGGCGGTTGAAACTTTGGCGGACGACGGCCATTGTGAATGTTATTCACATTTACTCCCGGAGAAAATCGCCGTGATGCTCACCGCCAAGCTCGACGAATACGGACGGGGCGCGTGGATTGCGCTTCTGGTTCTGGGGTTCGCCCTCTACTGGCCGCTCGGCCTCGCCATTCTCGGCTTCATGATGTTCAGCGGCCGGATGCGCTGCGGCAGAAGCGCGGACGGGCCGGGCCGCTGGTATAACGCGTCGTCCGGCGGCCAGGGTCAGGGCTGGAACCGGAGCGGGTGCGGCTGGGGAGGGTTCGGCGGCGGCTGGCGCCAGAGGCCCAGCGGCAATCGCGCCTTCGACGACTATCGCGCCGAGACCCTGAAGCGGCTCGAGGAGGAGCAGAAGGAGTTCGTCGAGTATCTGGAGCGGCTCCGTCAGGCGCGCGACAAGGAGGAGTTCGACCAGTTCATGGCCGAGCGCCGCCGCCGCTCGCAGGGGCCGGAGACGCCGGAGACGACCAGCGCCTGATCGCCTGATCCGTCCTTCCGACAGAAAACCCCGTCTGCCCGGCAGACGGGGTTTTTGCGTCGGACTTTCAGGATACGTATTTGGCGATGTCCCGGGCCATTTCGTCGGCCGGCTCGTCGGCCCGGATCGGCGCGACGAACCGGCCGTTCGGCCCCATCAGATACAGGATCGAGCTGTGATCGACGGTGTAGTCGTTCGGCCCCTCGCCGGTGCGATGCATCGAGACATAGACCCGGTACGCGCGCTCGGCGGCAGCGACGGCCGTTTCGCCGCCAGTAAGGCCTAGCAGCCGAGGCGAGAACGCCGCCGTGTACTGCTTCACGACCGCAGGCGTGTCCCGTTTCGGATCGACGGTGATGAAGATCGGCTGCACCCGGTTCGCCTTGGCTCCGAGCTGCTCCATCGCGCCCGCGACCTCGTTCAAAGTCGTCGGGCAGACGTCGGGGCAGGAGGTGTAGCCGAAATAGACCAGCATGTACCGGCCACGGAAATCGCGGTCGCTCACCGAGCGCCCGTCGCCATCCTGCAACGTGAATGGGCCGCCGATCGCGGCCTCGCCCCTCCCCTTCGTCCACCAGAGCGCTCCGCCCGTCGCGAGCAGCACGCAGGCGAGCGCAACCCCGGCGAGCCCGAGGAGCAGCGGGGTCCGGGGCCGTAGCGCATTCTGCCCGTGGGCGGGTGTCGTCATGCGCCGTCCTAGCGCCTGCGGCGGCGGCCCGTCACCAGCGACACCAGGAACAGCAGGATCAGACCGCCGAACAACAGCTTGAGCAGGCCGACGGTGAGATGGACGACCCCGCTCGCTACCGCGACGACGGCGATGACGAGCAGGATCAGCGGCACGACAAAACGGAGAAGGATGTCGGCCTCCCGGGATGCAGGCAGCAGGCCCGGAGGAGATCGCACGAAATGCCTGTCGAAAGCCACCGCCGGTCGGCTTGCCTGGCGAAAGCCACCGCCGGTCGGCCCGGCGGCAGACTCTCTCAGCTTCGCAGCAGCCCGGCTTCGAGCGCCGGCTGGGCTGGCTGCCTGGCCGGCCCGGAGGCTGCGGCGGATGCCGCCGCCGCCGGGGCTGCGGGCGAAGGAGCGGGCTGGGCGTAGGGTGGCAGCCGGATCGTCGTCGTCATGCCCTGACCCGCCCGCGCGTCGATCTGCAGGCTGCCGCCGTTGAGGGCCGCGATCCCGGTTGCCGAACGCAGGGCGGTCTCGGCCGCCGCGCGGGGGAGCACGGCGCAATCGTTCGAGACGCCGATCTGCACCCGCCCGCCATGCGAGAACGCCGTGACCAGCACGCGGCCCGTGGGCGCCGCCTCGATCGCGTGGCCGACGGCCTCGATCAGCAGCTTGCGGCAGGCGCGCTGGTCGAGCCAGAGCGCGAGACCCGGCTGCACGGCAACTTCGAGACGGACGAGGCCGAACGACGCGCGCGGCTTCAGCGCCGCCAGTACCCACCGGATCTCGGACGCGACATCGAGCCGCTCGCTCCGCGTCGTCTGCGACCCCAACTCGAATCCGGTGACACGATCGAGATCGGCCGGATGCACGTCCGGCATGGGGGCGGAGACCGGTCCCGGCACCACGGCGGGCGGCAGGCGCGGCATCATGAGGTTGCCGACAAACCAGACGACGCTGCCGGCCGCCCCGAGGACCAGCATTTCGCCGAACACGCCGAAGCCACCGAGCATTGGAAAGGTCATCATGTGCCTCACGCTTGCCTGAGCATGAAAGCCGGAAAACCCTAGCAAGGGGTTAATCGCGACCTACCTCCTGGCTGCCAGGCCGGAACCGGAAGTTCGGGTTCCTCGTTGTCCCGGCGGGAGGGCATGACGCATGGACCAGACACTCGCCGATCGCGCGCGCCCGGCGGACGTCATGCACGCGCTTCGTGACCGTTTTGCGCAGGTGCGAAACGAAACCGAGCGCCGGGCCGCTTTCCTGACCGATGAAGATCAATGCGTGCAGTCGATGCCGGATGCGAGCCCCGCGAAATGGCACCGCGCCCATACGACATGGTTCTTCGAACAGTTCGTCCTGCGTCCGCACGCGAGCGGCTACACGGAATTCGACCCCGCTTTCGGGTTCCTGTTCAATTCCTATTACGAAACGGTCGGCCCGCGCCACCCGAGGCCGAGCCGTGGCCTGCTGACCCGCCCGGGCGCCGGGGCGGTCCGCAAGTACCGGGTGCATGTCGACGCCGCCATGCAGAAATTGCTAGGGGGCGTCGCCGACAAGCATCTGACGGAACTGGTGGTGCTCGGGCTAAATCACGAGCAGCAGCACCAGGAGTTGCTGGTCACCGACATGCTGCACGCTCTCGCGCAAAATCCGCTGCTGCCCGCGATGATGCCGGACTGGCGCGAGCCAGCGGGCGCGACCGGGCCGGCCCGGATGCTGCGGCAGGAGGGCGGCATCGTCGAGATCGGCGACACGGGCGAGGGTTTCGCGTTCGACAACGAGCAGCCCCGGCATCGCGTCCTGCTGCGGCCCTACGCCATCGCCGATCGGCTGGTGCGCAACGCCGACTGGCTCGACTTCATGCAGGACGGCGGCTACCGCACGCCGACGCTCTGGATGGCGGACGGCTTCGCGCAAGCTCAGGCGCAGGACTGGAAGGCGCCCCTCTACTGGCGTCAGCGCGACGGCGGGTGGTGGCAGATGGGTCCGGGCGGCCTCGCGCCGCTCGATCCCGCTTCGCCCGTCCGCCATGTGAGCTGGTACGAGGCGGATGCTTTCGCGCGCTGGGCCGGTGCGCGTCTGCCCACCGAGGCGGAGTGGGAGCATGCCGCCGGAGACCATCGCATGCGCGAACTCACGAGCCATGTCTGGCAGTGGACGGCCAGCCCCTATGTCGCCTATCCCGGCTTCGCCGCCGCACCCGGCGCGATCGGCGAATACAATGGAAAGTTCATGGTCAACCAAATGACGCTGCGCGGCGGCTCGCTCGCGACGCCCGAGGGCCACCTTCGGGTCAGCTATCGCAACTTTTTCTACCCGGACAAGCGCTGGCAGTTTACCGGCCTGCGGCTCGCGCGCTGGGACTGATTCGCACCATGCCTGAAGGAACGCAGTCGATCCCGTATCCGCCCGGCCCACGCCGGCCCGATGTCGCGTCCGAGGCGCTGGACGGCCTGACCGCTCGCCCCAAGACGCTGCCGTCGAAGCTGTTCTACGACGAGGAGGGGTGCCGGCTGTTCGGCCTCATCACCGCGCTGCCGGAATACTATCCGACGCGGACGGAGATGGCCCTCCTGCGCCGGGTCGGAGCCGAGATCGGGCGCGCGGTTCCAGGCGGGGTCGTCATCGTCGAGTACGGCGCCGGCGACGAAGCCAAGGCGATGGTGCTGCTGGATGCGCTCGACAGTCCGCGCGCTTACGTGCCGATCGACATCGCCGGCGACGCGCTGGCCGCGGCGGCCGACCGTTTGCAGGCGCGGCGGCCGGAGCTCGGGGTGATCCCGCTTGCGCTCGACTTCCTGGCCCCGTTCGCCTTGCCGCGCGAGCTGCGCGGCTATCCGCATCTCGGCTTCTTTCCCGGCTCGACCATCGGCAACCTCGAACCGCGCGCGGCCAGGGCGTTTCTGCGCCAGGCCCTCGCCTCGCTCGGCCGCGGCGCCCAATTCCTGATAGGGGTCGATCTGCGCAAGGACGAGCGCGTCCTGATCCCCGCATACGACGATTCCGCGGGCGTGACCGCCGCCTTCAACCGCAACATGCTCGTGCGCCTCAATCGGGAGGCGGAGGCGGATTTCGACCTCGGTCGCTTCGAGCACGCGGCAATCTGGAACGATGAGGAGAGCCGGATCGAGATGCACCTCGTCAGCCGTGGGGCGCAGGTCGCGCATGTCGCCGGGCACCGCATCGCCTTTGCCGCCGGAGAAAGTATCCACACCGAGAACAGCTACAAGCACACCGTGGAGGGCTTCCGCGCCCTCGCCCAGTCCGCCGGCTGGCATCCGGCGCATGTATGGACGGACCCCGATGAATACTTCTCGCTTCATCTTCTGCAAGCTGCGGCCTGACCTGGGCCGCCTCGCCTGCGCCGCCGCGATGGCGGTCGCGGCTCAAATCCTGCCGATGCCCGCCGGCGCGGCGACGACCGGAAATGCGGACCAGACGCCGGCGCATCCGCCCCAGGCGCAGCAGCTGATGCCTCCGGCCAGCCCCAATCGGGGCCTCATCCAGCCGCCGGCGGGCATTGATCCCGGAATTAAGGAGCCCGCACCGGATGCCCAGAAGTTCCCGATGCCGGTGCTCCGACCGCCCGGCACGCCGGGCGGCAACCCTCAAGTGGTTCCGAAGTAAGCCCGCGCCTCAAGGCGCGGGGCTGGGGGCCTTGACGGGGCTGCGACGGCCCTTGGGGGTCGCCTGAGTTTTCGCGGCGGGAGCAGCCCGCTTCGCGCCGCCGACCCGGACCGCACGGGGGGCCGGTGCGGAGGATCTCTCGCGAACAGTGTCCGGGACTTCCGCCGGAGTGACGGTGGCGTTCTGCGCGGCCTGCGCGGGAAACGACGGCGCCGGCGAGACCGCCTCCTCCAGGCCGAGGAGGCGCCGTGCTTCTTCCCAGTGTTCCCGATCGCGGCCGTGGGGGCGGCCTTCCTGTTCCCAAAGGAAATACGCGCGATCGCGTATGCGCTTGTCGACACTATCCATGTGTGCTCCTCGATTCGCTGTCATCGGCTTAACCGGGACAGGGAGACGCGGGACAGTCAACGAAAGAATAGGGGCCGGGGTGATCGTCCACGTAGGCGTGATGGGTCACGAACCCGGCGTTCCGCGTCCACCGATGCAGATGGAAGGCCGGCGGTTCGAGAATCAGCGCGCCGGCCGCGCGGGGTGCGAGGGAAAGCTCGATTTGATGCGCAACGGATGGGCCGGTCGAGGCGATCGCGCAGCCGACGCGCGCGAAGACGGGCCGGTGATGGTGGCCGCATATGATCCGCTCGACCTGCGGATGACGGGCAATCACGGAAGTAAACGCGTCCGCGTTGGTGAGATTGATCCGGTCCATGTGCTCGATGCCGCAGGTGAACGGCGGATGATGCATCGCGATCATCGTCGGCCGGTCCGGCGCCGCTTCCAGCGCGCGATCGAGAAACGCAAGCCGGTCCTCGCACAGAATGCCGTGCGCGGCGCCATTGACGATCGTATCCAGCATGACCAGCCGGACCGGAAACTCGTCCACGACATACTGGACGAAGCGTTCGTTCCGATCGACGCCGGGCATGTCGCCGAGATTGGCGCGAAACCGATCCCGGTCGTCGTGATTGCCAGGAATGACGTGAACCCGGCCGAGCCCATGTCTTTCGACAAGCGAACGGAACAGCTGGTACTCGCTGTCCAGCCCGCATTCGGTAAGGTCGCCGGTGATGACGATCGCATCCGGCTTCGGATCGAATGAAGCGACGGCCTCGAACGCCCGTTCCGCAAAGGCGTTCGTATCGACGATCGGATACGCGGCCTCGCCGGGAGGACAGAGATGCAGGTCCGTAAGCTGACAAATCAGCATTGCCGGACCCCGATGAATTCCGGACTCATGTCGGAATGATGGCATGCCCCAGATAGCGGCTGCATGATCCTGTGATGACGACGCCTTCATCATCGCCCGATCGTCTGCACGACCTCGAATCCCTCGAACTCGGGATGATCGAGATAGAGCGGCTTGTTGTCGCCAGCGTTGCGGTGCGCCTGGCGAAACTGCTCCGAGCGCGTCCAGTCCTCGAAAGCCGACCGGCTCCCCCAGATCGTGTGGGACGAGTAGAGCACGTAATCCTCCCGCTCGGGCCCCCGCAGCAGATGGAACCTGACGAAGCCGGGCACGCCTTCGAGAAACGTGTCGCGACTGGTCCAGACCTCCTCGAAGGCCGCTTCGCCGCCTCGCACCACCTTGAAGCGGTTCATCGCAATGAACATTGGCCACCCTCCGCCATGTGCGTCGCCGTGCTTCCCATCTCCGGAGCGCGGCCGCGTCCTCAAACCTACTCCGGCTTGCGGGAGGCTGCGACCTCTGCGATAAGCGATTGAATTCTCGCCGGCGCACGTCTCACGGGGCCTACGCGACGATCTGGCCCGCTGCCGTGCTCCGAACGTGAGGGAGCGGCGTTTGCCCGACGGTGGCCAGCATTTTCCCGCCTTGGTCCTGAACGCGGATTTCCGTCCCCTTTCGTATTTCCCGCTCTCGCTGTGGTCGTGGCAGGACGCCGTCAAGGCTGTCTTCCTCGACCGTGTCTCGGTCCTGAACGAGTACGAGACGGAAGTGCGGTCGCCGAGCATGGTGATGCGGCTGCCCAGCGTCATCGCCCTGAAGGACTACATTCCGGCCGCGCGCCGGCCGGCCTTCACGCGGTTCAACGTGTTCCTGCGCGACGGCTTCACCTGCCAGTACTGCAGCGAGCGGTCGGCCGCGCAGGATCTCACCTTCGACCACGTGATCCCCCGCAGCCGGGGTGGCCGGACCACATGGGAGAACGTCGTCGCCGCGTGCGGCGACTGCAATCTGCGCAAAGGCTCGAAGCTGCCACGCGAGAGCGCCATGTATCCGCGCACCCACCCGAGACAGCCGACCACGTGGGAGTTGCAGGATAACGGCCGCGCATTCCCGCCAAACTACCTGCACCAGAGTTGGCGCGACTATCTGTACTGGGACAGCGAACTCGAAAGCTGAGCGCGGCCGCTCAGATCCGCTCGCTCACCCGTATGGCGACCTTGCACCCGGCCCGGATCGCCGCATACAGCAAGCGATAGCCCGGCGTCTGCTCGGCTTCGTGCGCAATGCCGATGTCGCGATGTTCCAGCTCCTCGGCGCGAAAGCGCTCGATCGTCGCCTTCAGCTGCGGCTCGTCGTCGCCAAGGCTCTCGGCCTGTTCGGCATAGTGCTCGTCGATCGCCTCCTCCACCGCGACGGTGCAGGCCATGGCCGCCCGCTCCCCCAACACGGCCGTGGCGGCGCCGAGCGCGAACCCGGCCACGTGCCACAGCGGCAGCAACGCCGTCGGCCGCACCCGCCTCTCGCCAATCAGCCCGGCGAACGTATCGAGATGGACCTGCTCCTGCTCCTTCATGTGCCGCAGCAACTCGGCCTTGTCGCCGCGGCCGAGAACGGCGAGCTGCCCGGCGTAGATGCGCGCCGCGCCGTATTCGCCCGCGTGATCGACGCGGATCATGCGGGCGACTTCCTGAGCGGGCGGCAGATCGCCCGGCAGTCGCGCGCGCGGTGCATCGCTCATCGCACATCTCTCCTTGTTCGCCATAGAAAGATGGCGAGGCCGCCGGCGAATGCCAGGGCATAGAGCAGGTTCATCGCCGCCATGGAGATCGGAAGGCCGGGCACGAGATAGGTCGGATCGTCGCAAGGCTTGGCGGGGCGGGCGGGCATCCGGGACAGCCGCTCGGCCATCGTCCCGCCGCTCGGCAGCGCCGGGGCGGCGCATTCCGGCAGCGGGCTCGGCCAGGCCTGGTCCTCGACGCCGACATGCACGACTGCGAGGGCAGCGGACACGATCATCGTCCCGACGACCAGCCACAGCAGTGCCCGGCTCACCCGCGCCGAGGCGACGAGCGCAAACGCGGACAGTATGACCGCCAGCCGGTACGGCCAGCGCTCCAGGAGGCAGAGCGCGCAGGGGACGAGACCGCCCCAGCGCTCGCTCGCCAGCGCGACCGCGAGCGCCGCGCCGGCGGCGACGAGGCTTGCCGTCGCGAGACCGAGGGGGCGTGTCATGGAGCGCGATGTGCACGGGCCGGTGCGCCCTGACAAGCGCCGTTGCGGCCCGACGTGCCTCGCGCCTACGGTCTCGGCACGCGGCCGGGGGATGGACGAAGATGCGCACGCTTTGGGGACGGGCCAACTCAGCCAATGTCATGAAGGTGATCTGGCTGCTCGAGGAGCTTCGGCTTCCCTATGAGCGCGTCGATGTCGGCGGCCCGTTCGGGGGCACGGATACGCCGCAATACCGGGCCAAGAACCCGACTGGCCTCGTTCCAACCTTGCAGGAAGATGATTTCTCGTTATGGGAAAGCAACGTCATCCTGCGCTACCTTGCGGCCGCCAATCCGGGCGGCGTGTCGGTCTGGCCCGACGAGCCGCGCGCCCGCGCCCGTGTGGACCGCTGGATGGACAGCGAGCAGACACGCCTGTCTCGGGCGCAGAGCGTGATGTTCTGGGGTCTTGTCCGCACCCCTCCCGAAAAGCGCGATCATGCCGCGATCGCGGAGGCGATCAGGAATGCCGGCGCTGCCTACGCTCTGATCGCGGCGCCGCTCGAGCGATCCCCCTTCATTGCGGGCGAACACCTGACGCTCGCGGATTTCGCCTGGGGACCGCATGTGCATCGCTGGCTGCGCCTGCACATCCCGGACCGGCCGGAGCAGCCGTCTCTCCGCCGATGGTACGAGCGCCTGCTCGCCCGGCCCGCCTACGCGGCGCACGTCGCGACCGAGTTGAGCTGATGGCCGTCACTACGCGCGCGCCGGACGGTCCTCGAGCGCGGCGATGAAGCTCCGCGCCCAGACCGCGGCCGTGTTCTTCTCGACGGCGTCCATCATGCTGCGCCAGCGCTGCTGCCGCTCGGCGGCGGGCATCAGCAAGGCCTGATGCAAGGCTTCCGCGGTCTCGTCGGGATCGTAGGGATTGACGAGGATCGCGCCGTCCAGCTCGGCGGCGGCGCCAGCGAAGCGCGACAGAACCAGCGCGCCCGGGTTGCTGGGCTCCTGCGCCGCCACATATTCCTTCGCCACGAGGTTCATGCCGTCGTGCAGCGGCGTCACCAAGCCGATCCTCGCCTTCCGGTAAAATCCCGCAAGCGTGTTGCGCGGAACCGCGCGGGTCAGATACCGCAGCGGCACCCAGTCGAACTCGGCATTTTCGCCGTTGATGCGACCGGCCAGTTCGTCGAGTTCCTTCCGCAACGCGCGATACTGGGCGACCTCGCCACGCGACACGGGAGCGACCTGGATCATGGTGACGTGGTTGCGGTGCTCGGGGAAGCGCTTCAGCAGCTGCGCGAGGCCCCGGAACCGGTGCGGGATGCCTTTCGAGTAATCGAGGCGATCGACGCCGACGATGAGGGAGCGGTCGCCGAGGCTCTGGCGCAGGCGGGCCGCGTCGGGGCTTGTCTCCGCCTTGCGGGCGGTGGCCGCGAACGATTTCGGGTTGATGCCGATGGGAAAGGCCCGGGCGGGCGGCGCATCGATCCCGAGCTGGTCGAACGCTTCGTTGAGGTGATCCGCGTCTTCCGGAATCTGCACGCCGATCAGGTCGTAGGCCGCGAAGTCGCGCAACAGCCGGTCGGCGCGAGGCAAGGACAGGAACAGCGCTGCAGCCGGGAACGGCACGTGCAGGAAAAAGCCGATGCGCGACGTGACGCCCGCGCGCCTGAGCGCCGCTCCCAGCGGAACGAGATGGTAGTCGTGGACCCAGACGAGATCGTCGGGCCGCAGCAACGGCGCCAGCGCCTCGGCGAACGCGGCGTTGATGGCGTAATACGCCTCCATGTCCGAACGCCGGAACTCGGCAAGACCCATGCGCGAGTGCAGCAACGGCCAGAGCATGCCGTTGGAGAAGCCTTCGTAATAGGAATGGAACGATTTCTCCGGCAGATCGAGCGTCGCGAAGGTCAGCTGGCCGGCCTTCGTGATCGCGGGCGAGGGCGCCGGCCCATCGTCGGGGGCGGTGCCGCCCGACCAGCCGAACCACATCGTTTCCCGGCCGTGGATCGCGTCACGCAGCGCGATCGCCAGCCCTCCCGCAAGGTTGCCCCGCTCTCTCGGCTGGGGCACCCGGTTGGAGACGATTACAAGCCGGGCCAAGCGTCCTCCCTTCCGCGCGCGGCACGGGCGAGCCACGCGCGCACGCCCGCCGCCGTGCCGAAGCGCTCCGGCACGCGCAGCCCCGTCCCGCCGAGCCGCTCCGCCTGCGCGATGCCGTCCTCGTCCGTCACATCATCGCCAACGAAAATCGGCAGGCGCCCCGTGAACGGCGGCTCCGCCATCACGGCGGCGACGGCCGTGCCCTTATCCGCGCCGCGCGGCTTGACCTCCCAGGCTTTGCGCGCGGCATCAGCAGGAACTGCTCGGAGCCTCGACCAGCGGCGCGATCGTTTCGCGCAGCACCGCGCCGAATTGCGGCGCCTCGCGGTAATGCAGCACGAAACCGTGCGCCTTGGACTCGAACCGCGTGCCGGGGCAGGCGCTGACGATGCGCGTCGCCGCCGCGACCCAGTCGGAAGGCGGCGTGGGCAGCGTCATGCGCTCGATCGGGCGCCCGGCGCATGCCGGATCGCGCCGCCGTGCTCGCCCGCGACCGCGAAGGGAATGCCGGGCAGCAGCGCGTCGATCTGCTCGATCGGGCGTCCGCTAATCACGGCGAGCGCATCGCCGAGCCGGGCGCGCAGGCGGGCGAGATCGTCGGCCAAGCCAGTCGCCACCTCCACGGCTTCCGGACGCGGGGCGATGTCCACAAGCGTCCCGTCCAGGTCGAGCAGAAGCGCCGCCCGCGCGAAGGGCGGCAGGCTAACGGGGGAAAGGTGGTCGGACATGCCGTGCCGAACCTCGCTGGACGATGGCGGTTGCATAAGTCAAGGCGGAAAGGCCGTCAGGACCGGCAGCCGGTCACGCGCACATCGTAGATCGGATGTTCGAGCATGGACACGACGGCGCGGACGCAAGCATCCAGCCGGAAAAGCCGGGCTCGCCTTCGTGGGAATCGCGGATCACCAGAAAGGCGGTCGCGTCCCTGGCCTGATCCGGCGGCCGCACGTAGCAGGACTCGACCTTGATCGAAAGCGAGCCGAACGTCGCGGTGTCCCCGGCCTTGACGACCAGCAAGGCCCGCCTCGCATTCACCTTGTCGAGCGCCTGCACCTCGGCATAGGGCTTCGCGACCCAGGAAGGCGCGGGAGCCGGCTGACCGGCCGACGACCTCGACATCGTCCGCCCAGACAGCGCCGGACGCGAGCAGGATCGCCGCGCCGAGACCGGCGCTCCGAAGCACGCGAGGCCGCATCACGCGCCGCCCGGCCGCTTCGGATCGTCGAGCGCGGGCACCATCCCGACCAGGATATCGCGCATCGCGTCTCGGATCGACGCCCATCAGCACCGCGTCCTCGAACGCGTCCTGCATCATCTGCGCGAGTTCCGCGTGATTCTCCGCCAGCATCTTCAGCTTCTCGCGGCAGGCAACAGGGGTGCCGTCAGGCTGCGGCCAGCGTGCGGGCGCGCTCGCCGTCATTTGCCGGAAGAAAGACCGCCGCCGGGAGCCGCGCCGCCCTGGTTGCCCCCGCCGGACTCGCCGTTGTGCATCGAGCTCGCGAGATTGCCGGCGCTGAAGATGAACTTGCCCAGCAGCTGCTCGATGCTGATCGAGGACTGGGTGATGGTGATCGTGCCGCCCGGCGGCAGCATCGCCGCGTCGCCGCCGGGCGATAGCGCCAGATACTTGCCGCCGAGCAGGCCGTCGCTCGTCACCTCGGCGCTCGTGTCCTTGGGCAGCTTGATGCCGTCGTCCACGTTCATCGTCGACCTCGGCCAGATAGTTTTTCGGGTCGATCTTCTGGTCCGTGACGGAGCCGACCTTCACGCCGCCGATGCCGCACGTCCGAGCCGACCGACAGCCCCGAGATGTTGTCGAAGCTCGCGTGCAGCGGATAGCCCGACGCGACCGAGCGGCCGGAATGGCCGACGGCGTAGGCCAGGAAGCCGCCGGCGACGACCAGAACCGCGCCCCGGTCAGGAGCTCGGCCAGATTCCTCCGCGCCATCGATAGTTGCCTTAGCTGCCCGGTGTCCAGGCTTCGTAGTCGCCTGTCGCGGCCGCGCGATGGCCGCCGCGATAGTCGTGGCCGGGCGGGCGGTAGCCTCCCGGCGTGCCGGTCAGGTTCATCTGGTGCGGCTTCTGCCAGGGCCGCCGCATGCCGTCCGGGATCGGCGCGTCCGTCGTGTAGTGCAGCCAGGCATGCCATTCCGCCGGCACGCGCGACGGCTCCACGAGCCCGTTATAGGCGACCCACCGCCGCGGCCGCCCGCCGAAGCGAAGCGCCGCCGCGCCTCGTAGTAGACGTTGCCTTGCGCATCGCTGCCGACCCGGCGGCCGTGCAGCATCGTGAAAAGGCGAGTGCCGATGTTCATGCCACGGATATAGGCGGCACAGCCCGAGCTTGGTCCACCCGGCGCTTTCATCCACAGGATATTGTGGCCGAACGGCGGCACGGCCCAAAATACGCTTCACGGCAGCGGACCGCGCCCATACCATCGCGACATGGGAACGGTCCGGGACTGGCAGGGCGTGCGGATGCGGCGGCTGGAGGCGGGCGCGATCCGGATGCGCCGTGCCGACCGTGACCATCCCGGCGGGCTGGGACGACGGCGCCGGCGCGGCGCTGGCCTGCCTGCACCGGGGTCCGGCGCTGCCGATCTCGCGGCAGCGGCGCGAGGATGGATCGCGCCGATCGCAGCGGCGGCATGGCGGCCGGCTTCGGGGGCGGGATCGGCGGGCGCGCTGCGGCGGTTGCTGCTGCTCCGCCGCGGCGCTCCGGGGGAGGCGCTGTGGCAGCCATCGGCGGCGGGCGACGCGGAGCCGCGCTTCGTCCTCAATCTCCCGGCCTTCGTGGACCCGGATTGCGGTTTCGACGCGGAGGCGTTCGGCGATGCGGTGGAAACGGCGGTGGAGGCGCTCACCCTCGCCGCGCCCGGCGGCGCGCCGCATCGCGGTCGGCTTCGCCGACCTCGCCGGAGTGGCTCGCCGCTGCTCGGGCTCGACTACGACAGCGACGAGGCCCGCACGGCCGCCGCGAACATGGCGGCGCAGCTGCGCGCGCGCGCGGACGCCGCCGCCATCGCCTGCGCGGCCCGGCGCGGCGGCCCGCGCTGTCGGCGACGACCGGGATCGGCCGGCCCGGCCCGGTGGAGGCGCTGCTCGGCGCGGAGACGGGCGGCATCGCGACCGGCCTTTGCCCCGGTCGCGCCATCCGGCGGCCTGACCCGCGCCGCCCGTGCTCTGCTCGCCGCGCGCGGCTTATCGCCGGAGGCGGCGCTCGCCGCGACGCTCGCCGGAGACACGCCCTTGCCGCCGGTAAGCCGCGCCGCCCACGCCGCCATGCACGACGCGATCGCGCCATACCTGCACGCGCTTCCGCCGCGGCCCGTCGCGCTGGAGGCGGTGCCGCCGGCACGCGCGGAACGCCGCCACCTTCCGGCCCGGCACGCCGGCTACACGCAAAGCGCGACGGTCGGCGGCCACAAGCTGTTCCTGCGCACGGGCGAATACGAGGACGGACGGCTTGGCGAGGTCTCCGTCGCATTGCCGAAGGATGGCGCGGTCGCGCGCGGCCTGATGGACGGGCTCTCCCACGCCGTCAGCCTCGGGCTCCAGCACGGCGTGCCGCTGGAAGACTTCGTCGAGGCGTTCGCCATGACCCGGTTCGGCCCGTCCGGTGCGGTCGAGGGCGATGCCGCCGTCAGCCACGCGACGTCGCTGCTCGACTACATCGCCCGCACGCTCGCCGCGACCTATCTCGGCCGCCACGATCTGCCGGCAGCCGGGCCGGAGGAAGCGCCGCCCCCGGCGCGTGCGCCGGAACTGCCGCTCGGCCTGCCCGCCGAGGCGGCGCCGCGCGCGCGGCGCCGCGCGCTCAGGCTGGTCGCGCGCTAAGCGGGGGGATCAGCAAGGAGGACCGCATGGCCGGACGGATCGAACAGACGCTCGCAGCACTTGGCCTGAGCATCCCGACCCCGGTCGCGCCGATTGCGAACTACGTCGGGTATGTCGTCACGCCGGGTCTGGTCATGCTGTCCGGCCAGCTGCCGGTGATCGACGGCACGGTCGCGATCGTCGGCACGCTCGGCGACACGCTGACCGTCGAGGAGGGGCAGCGGGCGGCCAGGCAATGCTTCCTGAACGTGCTGGCGCAGCTCCGCGCCGCCTGCGCGGGCGATCTCGACCGCGTGACCCGCATCGTGCATCTGCGCGGCTTCATCGCCGCCGCGCCCGTCGTTCGCGCAGCACGCGATCGTGATGAACGGCGCGTCCGACCTCGCCGTCGCCGTGTTCGGCGAAGCCGGGCGGCATGCCAGGACAACGGTCGGGGTCGCCGTCGCTGCCGGCCGGGGCGGCGGTGGAGATCGAGGCGCGTCGCGCAGATCGCCTGAGCGCGCTTCTTCCGCGCCTCCCGGCCGGACCTATATGCTGACGCGATGCCCGACGGCTCCGCGACCCTCACCCTCACGCTGCACGCCCGCATCGCCGAGATCGGCGAGGCCGACTGGGATGCGTGCGCCGGGTCGCGCAATCCGTTCGTCGGCTACGCCTTCCTGAGCGCGATCGAGGATAGCGGCTCGGCCTCCGCCCGCACCGGCTGGCTGCCGCAGCACCTGGCGCTGCGGTCGGAGACGGGCGGGTGCTCGCGGTCGTTCCGGCCTACGCGAAATCGCACAGCTACGGCGAATACGTGTTCGATCACGGCTGGGCGGACGCGCTGGAGCGCACGGGCGGCCGGATATTATCCGAAGCTGCAGGTCGCGGTGCCGTTCAGCCCCGTGCCCGGGCCCGCGCCTGCTGCGCCGTCCCGGCTCCGGCGTCGGCCCCGCCGTGCTCGGGCAATGCCTCGTGCAAGCCTGCCAGGAACTCAAGCTCTCCTCGGTCCACGTCACCTTCTGCGAGGAGGCAGAAGGCGCGGCGCTCGCGGAGTCCGGATGGCTGCACCGGATCGGCATGCAGTTCCACTGGGAGAACGCGGGCTACGGCAGCTTCGAGGATTTCCTGTCGGCGCTGTCGTCCCGCAAGCGCAAGACGCTGCGGCGGGAACGGCGCGACGCGAACGATGCGGGCCTGACCTTCGGGACGCTGACCGGGCGCCGAGATCACGAAGCGGCACTGGGACGCATTCTTCCGGTTCTACACCTCGACGGTCGATCGCAAATGGGGATCGGCCTATCTCACGCGCCGGTTCTTCACGCTGCTCGGCGAGCGCCTGGGCGACCGCGTGGTGCTGATGCTGGCCGAGGACGGCCGGCACGCGCCGCCGCGGGCGCGCTCAATCTCGCGGGCGCGGACACGCTGTACGGCCGCAACTGGGGCTGTATCGGCGACTGGCCGTTCCTGCATTTCGAGCTCTGCTACTACCGCGCCATCGACTACGCGATCGCGCACGGCCTGAGGCGGGTCGAAGCCGGAGCGCAGGGCCGTCACAAGATCCAGCGCGGCTACCTGCCGCAGGCGACACTACTCCGCGCACTGGATCGCGCATCCCGGACTGCGTCGCGCCATCGCGCATTTCCTCGACAACGAGCGGCCGGCGGTCCAGGCCGAGATGGCCGCGCTCGCGACCGGGACGCCGTTCAAGCAGGAGGAGGGAGACTGACCGTGGCGAAAACGCTGAAGCCCGGCGACAAGGTGAGCTGGGCACGTCCCAGGGTGAAACCCACGGCACCGTGGAAAAGAAGATTACGGGAACGGAGCGCGTAAATGAGGGCCACGTCGCCAAGGCGACGGAAGACGAGCCGGAGTACAAGGTGAAAAGCGACAAGAGCGGCAAGGAAGCGATCCACAAGCCCGACGCGCTGAAAAAGATTTAGCCCGCGCCGTTCCGGACCCGACCCGCCGGCGATGCCGTCATCCGGTCGAGACAGGGCCGGACGCTGCGCGTTCAGCCGCCGCGAAGATAGTGGACGAGATCGATCAGCCCCTCCGCCGAGACCGGCATCACGAGCATGAGCGCGGCAGACACCACGACGACGACCGCCCAAATGCGTTCGCGGCGCGCGGCACGGCCCGGCTCCTCACGCCTGTCCCGAAAGTTCGCCCCGTCAAACGGCATGGTGTGTCTTCCTCCATTTCGAGGCGCCGGGGAGCCGCTCGTGCCTACTCTCCCGGTGTCCGGCCGCTACGAAGAGCATAGACCGATCCTCCTGCCACCAGAAGCGCAAGCGAGAACCAGGTCAGCGCATAGACGAGGTGGTTGTTCGGGAAGGCGATCACCGTCAGGCCGCCGACCGGCGAGCCGCCGGTCGGGCGTCGCGTCGGCGTCGATGAAGTAGGGCGCGACGTCGGCCGAGCTCCGCGCCGCGGCGATCGCGGCCACGTCGCGCGAATACCAGCGGTCCGCGGCGGGGTCGTTGCGGCGCAGGAAGGCGCCCTTCGGCTCGGTCATGCGCAGCAGGCCGGTGACGGTCGTCTCGGCGCCGCCTGGCGCGCGCGTGCTGGTTCGCGCTGCTCCGGCGGCACGAAGCCGCGGTTGACGAGCACGACGTAGTGCCGCTCGGTGCGCAGCGGCGTCAGCACCCAGAAGCCGCCGCCCAGGCTCGGTCACGGCCTGGACGGGTCCCGGCGCTCGTAGGAAGTGCCGTGACGCGGACGTGGCGATACTCGTCGCCTTGCGGCCGTCATCGCCGGCCATGCGGCGGGGCCGGGCGCCGGCGACGGGCGCCGCATGCACCCGCCGCTGCGACCCGCGCGATCAGGTCGAGCTTCCAGACGCGGCGCTGCACCTGCCAGACGCCGAGGCCGACGAAGCCCGCGCACGCGATCACGGCCAGAAGGCCGAAGGCCGCGATTTACCCCTGATGCGCACGCGCGCGGTCCGCGCCGCCGCCGACCCTGCCCGGCCCGCTCGCCGCGCGCCCGGCGCTGACTTCACGGCATCTGCCGCATCTGCTCGACGGACGCGGCATCATGTTGGTGTTCAGGTGATACATCACCCACAGCGAGCCGCTGAGCGTGATCACCACCAGCACGACGGTGAAGATCAGCGCCATCATGGTCCAGCCGCCCTCGGACTTCGTGTTCATGTGCAGGAAGTAGACATGTGGACGACGATCTGCACGGCGCCGAGCACCAGGACGATCGAGGCGGTGACTGCTGTCGTCGAACACGCCGCCCATGACCAGCCAGAACGGGATCGCGGTCAGGATCACCGACAGGACGAAGCCGGTCAGATAGCCCCTGAGCGTCCCGTGCCGCCGTCGTCGTGCTCGCTCGGCGTGCGGCGTGGACGCGGCGTGGCATGCGCGCTGGCGCTCATCGCAGACACTCCCATCAGGTAGACGAAGGTGAACACGCCGATCCAGACGACGTCGAGGAAGTGCCAGAACATGCAGAGGCACATCAGCCGCCGCTTGTTCTCGGCGATGAGCCCGCGCTGCGGCAGCTGCACCATCAGCGTGACCAGCCAGACGATGCCGAAGGTCACGTGCAGGCCGTGCGTGCCGACCAGCGTGAAGAACGAGGACAGGAAGGCGCTGCGCTGCGGCCCCGCGCCCTCGTGGATCAGGTGCGCGAACTCGTGCAGCTCGAGGCCGAGGAAGGCCAGGCCGAACAGGCCGGTGACCGCCAGCCAGACCAGCGTCGCGCCGCATGCTGTCCTTCTGCATCTCCAGCATCGCGAAGCCGTAGGTGATCGAGGAGAGCAGCAGCATGGCGGTGTTGACCGCGACCAGCGGCAGCTCGAACAGCTCCGCGCGCGGGGCCGCCGCGCATAGCTGCGGCCGAGCACGCCGTAGGTCGCGAACAGGACCGCGAAGACGAGGCAGTCGCTCATCAGGTAGATCCAGAAGCCGAGCAGGGTGCTGCCTTCGGCGTGGATGCTCCTCGTCGAGGTAGAACTTCAGCTCCTGCCCGCGCTCGACGGCCTCGGCTGCGTGCACCGTCATGGGCTCAGACCTGCGCCGCCAGCAGGCGGTCCCGCTCGGCCTCGGTCTGCACGACCTCGCTCGGCCGGGATGTAGAAGTCGCGGTCGTAGTTGAAGGTGTGGACGATCGCCGCGACGAGCAGCCCGACGAAGGCGATCGCCGCCAGCCACCAGATGTACCAGATCAGGCCGAAGCCGCAGACGCCGGACGAAGCGCCGCGAGGATGACGCCGGCGCCGGTGTTCTTCGGCATGTGGATCGGCATGAACCCGTCCATCGGCCGGACATAGCCGCGGCTCTTCATGTCCCCCCAGGCGTCG
This sequence comes from uncultured Alphaproteobacteria bacterium, assembly GCA_963777325.1. Classification (GTDB taxonomy): domain Bacteria; phylum Pseudomonadota; class Alphaproteobacteria; order Acetobacterales; family Acetobacteraceae; genus JAFAXA01. The sequence continues at coordinate 336,421 of CAVZQE010000004.1, forward strand.
TTGTCGTGGACCAGCGGCGTGAAGGCGAAGTTGTAGGCCGGCGGCGGCGAGGAGGTGGACCATTCCAGCGTGCGGCCGTCCCACGGATCGCCGGTGAGGTCGCGCAAGCTGCTCGCGGCTGGAGGAAGCTGACCACGAACTGGATGATGGATGCGAGGATGCCGAGCGCGATCAGCACCGCGCCGAAGGCCGCGATCACGAACCAGATCTGCAGCGACGGATCGTCGAAGTGGCTCAGCCGGCGCGTCACGCCCATCAGGCCCAGCACGTACAGCGGCATGAAGGCGAAGTAGAAGCCGATGACCCAGAACCAGAACGACACTTGCCCCAGAACGGATCGAGCCGGAAGCCGAACGCCTTGGGGAACCAGTAGTTGATGCCGGCGCATGCCGAACAGCACGCCGCCGATGATCACGTTGTGGAAGTGCGCGATCAGGAACAGGCTGTTGTGCAGCACGAAGTCGGCCGGCGGCACGGCCAGCAGCACGCCGGTCATGCCGCCGATCACGAAGGTCACCATGAAGCCGACGGTCCACAGCATCGGCAGCTCGAAGCGGATGCGGCCGCGGTACATCGTGAACAGCCAGTTGAAGATCTTCGCGCCCGTCGGGATCGAGATGATCATCGTCGTGATGCCGAAGAACGAGTTGACGCTCGCGCCCGAGCCCATGGTGAAGAAGTGGTGCAGCCAGACCAGGTAGGACAGGATCGTGATCACGACCGTCGCGTAGACCATCGAGGCATAGCCGAACAGGCGCTTGCCGCAGAAGGTCGAGGCGACTTCCGAGAACACGCCGAAGGCCGGCAGGATCAGGATGTAGACCTCCGGGTGGCCCCAGATCCAGATGAGGTTCACGTACATCATCGGGTTGCCGCCGAGGTCGTTCGTGAAGAAGTTCGTGCCGACGTAGCGGTCGAGCGACAGCAGCGCGAGGACGCGCGGTCAGCACCGGGAAGGCCGCGACGATCAGGACGTTGGTGCACAGCGCGGTCCAGGTGAAGACCGGCATCTTCATCAGGCTCATGCCCGGCGCGCGCATCTTCACGATGGTGGCGATCAGGTTGATGCCCGATAGCAGCGTGCCGACGCCGGCGATCTGCAGCGCCCAGATGTAGTAGTCGACGCCGACATCGGGGCTGTAGACGAGTTCCGACAGCGGCGGATAGGCGAGCCAGCCGGTGCGCGCGAATTCGCCGACGAACAGCGACATCATGACCAGCACCGCGCCGCCGACCGTCATCCAGAAGCTGAAGTTGTTCAGGAACGGGAAGGCGACGTCGCGCGCGCCGATCTGCAGCGGCACCACGAAGTTCATCAGGCCGGTCACGAGCGGCATGGCCACGAAGAAGATCATGATCACGCCGTGCGCGGTGAAGACCTGGTCGTAGTGGTGCGGCGGCAGGTAGCCTTCGCGAGCCGCCGAACGCGATCGCCTGCTGCGACCGCATCATCAGCGCGTCGGCGAAGCCGCGCAGCAGCATCACCAGCGCCAGCACGACGTACATGATGCCGATCTGCTTGTGGTCGACGCTGGTGAACCACTCGCGCCACAGATAGCCGCCAGACCCGGTAGTAGGTCAGCGCGCCGACGACCGCGATGCCGCCGAGCGCCACCACGATGAAGGTGCCGACCAGGATCGGCTGGTCGAGCGGAAGCGCTTCCAGAGTGAGGCGGCCGAACACGAAGTGCAGAAGATTTGGATTACTGAACATGAACGACCCTGTCATTCCGTCGGCGGTCGCCGACCATCAGTCTGTCAGCTCGGCTTGGCGGGCTAGCTTGCGGGCGCCGCTCAGGCCAGAGGCATTGCTGGCCGTGCAGATCGCGGCCCCCGTGACGCCAGCGGCTGGCGGACCGTCTGCCTTGGCTTCTGCGAGCGTCGCCGGGACGGCCGCTCCGCCCCGGCTCGCCGCGCGATGGCCGCCCGCATGCCTCATGTCGCTCTTGCAGGCCTCCGAGCTGTCCACGCACATGTTGACGACGGCGGCGAACAGGCCGGGCTCGACGGAGCGATAATGATGCACCGGCTCGCGTTCGCTCGGCTGCTCCAACTCCAGATAATCCTTGCGCGTGAGACTGCCGCCGTCGGCTTTCACCTTCTGAACCCATTGCGCGAAATCCGCATCGCTCAAGCCGTGGAAAGCAAAATGCATGTCCGAGAATCCACGGCCGCTGTAGTTTGCCGAGATGCCGGTATATTCCCCGGGCTTGTTCAGGACGGCGTGCAGCTTCGTCTGCATGCCCGGCATAGCGTAGACTTGGCCCGCGAGGGCCGGGACGAAGAAGGAATTGAAGACGGCCGAGGAGGTAATCGAGAAGGTGATCGGGACGTTCACCGGCGCCGCGAGTTCGTTCACGGTGGCGATGCCCTGCTCCGGGTAGATGAACAGCCACTTCCAGTCGAGGGCGACGACCTGAACCGGGAGCGGCTTTACCTCCGCCGCGACGGCATGAGCCCTGTCGATCCGTTCCACGCTGCGCCAGGGATCGAGGAGATGGGTCGCGATCCAGGTCAGCAGCCCAAGGCCGATGATGATGGCGAGCGGCGCCGACCAAATCAGCACTTCCAGCTGCGTCGAATGGTGCCACTCGGGATCATAGACCGCGTCGACATTGGACTCGCGGTACCACCAGGCGAACACGAGCGTCAGGAGAATGACCGGCAGGACGATCAGCAGCATCAGCCCGGTCGAAATGATGATGATATCCCTCTGCTGCACGGCGACGTCGCCGGCGGGATCCAGCAGAACCATCTTGCAGCCGGCGAGGAGGCCGAACATCGGAGCCAGCGCCAGAAGACGCAGGCAGGCGCGGAGAGTGCTGCCCCGCCCCGAGCGGCGGCCTCGCGGATCACGCTTGTTCAAGGCACTCGTCCTCAAGGGGGATTGAACTTTCTTTCCGATCGGGGCTAACAGTTACGATGTGTCCAGGTAGAGAGCAATGCCGTCCGCTCCAGACGCGCGGAACTTTCCTGGAAGCGGCCGTGCCCGGGGGCAAGTGTCAGGTCGTGCCGGCCGTCCGGCTGGCAAGACGGAGGTGAGGTGATTTGGTCAGCGTCAGCCGAGAGCATGCAACGCCGTCCTCGTCAGCGCTGGAGCGGGACGCGCGGCTCGTATCCACCGGTCACGACAAGGTCTCGCCCGCGGAGATCGCGCTGGGCGTGGTGATCGGGCGCACGTCGGAATTCTTCGACTACTTCACCTTCGGTATAGGGTCGGTCCTGGTCTTTCCTTATGTTCTGTTCCCCAACACCGACCCGATGACCGCGACACTCTACTCTTTCGCGATCTTCTCGCTGGCGTTTCTTGCGCGGCCGATCGGATCGGTCATCTTCATGGCCGTGGACCGGCGCTACGGCCGCGGCGTCAAGCTCACCACCGCCTTGTTCCTCCTTGGCGGCTCCACCGTGCTCATCGCCTTTCTTCCCGAGTACCGGCAGATCGGGTTCGCCTCCATCCTCCTGCTCATGTTTCTCCGGATCTGCCAGGGGCTGGCGCTCGGGGGGGCGTGGGACGGTCTCGCCTCCTTGCTCGCTCTCAACGCGCCGCCCAGGCATCGCGGCTGGTTCGCGATGATCCCGCAGCTCGGCGCGCCGCTCGGCTTCGTGATGGCCTGCGGGCTGTTCGCCTTCCTCGAGGGCTGGCTCTCGCAGCAGGACTTTCTGGATTGGGGCTGGCGTTACCCGTTCTTCGTGGCCTTCGCGATCAATGTCGTCGCGCTATTCGCGCGTCTGCGGCTGGTCGCCACGCCGGAATTCGCCAACCTGCTCGAAAAGGACGAACTGCAGCCGGTCCCGGTCACGGAGATGGTCCGGGCGCAATGGCTCAACGTGATCCTCGGCGCCTTCGTCCCGCTCGCGAGCTATGCGCTGTTCCATCTGGTGACCGTGTTTCCGCTCGCCTGGGTCGAGCTCACGACCGACCGGTCTGCCGCAGCCTTCCTGGTCATCCAGATCGTCGGCGGCTTCGTCGGTCTCGTTTTCGTGGCGGCATCCGGCATGATCGCGGACATCACCGGACGACGGCCGGTGCTCGTCGTGGCTGCCGTCCTGATCGCGGCGTTCAGCTTCGCCGCCCCGGTGTTGCTGAACAACGGCATCGGCGGAGAGATCGGCTTCATCGGCGTGGGCTTCGCGCTGCTCGGCCTCTCCTTCGGTCAGGCGGCGGGGTCGGTGTCATCCAACTTCCCCAAGCGGTATCGCTACACCGGGTCGGCGCTTGTGTCCGACCTGGCATGGCTGACCGGCGCCGGTTTCGCGCCGCTCGTGGCCCTCGGGCTCTCCAGCCGCTTCGGGCTATGGGCGGCGGGCGCCTACCTGCTGTCGGGCGCGATCTGCACCTTGGGCGCGCTGATCGTGAACAAGCAGGTCGAACTGCACGAGCATCACCCGGAGCACGTCTGATACCGGCGAGTGTCGGCTTTGACTTCCGCCGTCATCGCGAGGAGCGGAGCGACGACGCGATCCAGGGCGATGCGTATCTTACCGCGCGCCTGGATCGCCACGCCGCCAAGCGGCGGCTCGCGATGACGAGCTCTGCACGGCGGCTCGCCGTTGAACGGATAGGGGACGCGCGCCGGAGAGGCGAGCACCGGCTGGCTGCGTCACCCGGCCCGCATCGTCTCGAACGTGATCTCCTCGATGTCGAAGCTGCCGTCATTGTGAACAAGCAGGTCGAACCGCACGAGCATCACCCGGAGCACGTCTGATACCCGGCGAGTGTCGGCTTTGACTTCCGCCGTCATCGCGAGGAGCGGAGCGACGACGCGATCCAGGGCGATGCGTATCTTACCGCGCGCCTGGATCGCCACGCCGCTAAGCGGCGGCTCGCGATGACGAACTCTGCACGGCGGCTCGCCGTTGAACGGATAGCGGACGCGGGCGGGCCGCTCGGGGACGCGGCTGCGTCACCCGGCCCGCATCGTCTCGAACGTGATCTCCTCGATGTCGAAGCTGCCGTCATCGCCGATGGCGAGGTGCCGCCGCACCTCCTCCGAGGCGCCCGCCTGGAGCGAGAGGATCGCCACCGCGTGGACCTCGCTCGCGCGGGTGCGGGCGATCCAGGCCGGGAACTCCATCCGCAGCCGCCTGAGCGTCCAGGACGTGACGGTGAAGCCGGCCCGGCCGAGCGCCGCCGCCCACTCCGCCCCGGTGTAGTTGCGCACGTGCGACACGTCGCGCAGCAGTTCGATCGCCTGAAGATGGGTGTCGATCAGCGGCTGCGCCGCCGCGACCGAGTCCGCGAACACGGCGCGGCCGCCCGGCTTCAGCACCCGCGCCGCCTCCCGCAGACCCGCCTCCCATTCGTGCCAGTGATGGCCCGTGAACCGCGAGAGCACGATGTCGAAATGCCCGTCCGGGAAGGGAAGATTCTCGGCCGGGGCCTGCCGGACGGCGATATTGGCGAGGCCGCGCGCGGCCGCCACCCGCGCCACCTCCTCCAGCATCGCGGCGGAGAGATCGACCGCCACCACCTCGGCGACATGGGGCGCCGCGCGATAGGCGACATGGCCGCCGCCGCAGCCGAGGTCGAGCACGACCGCGCCGCCCGATCCGCGCACGAACGCCTCGATCTGGTCGAGATCGGCGCCGGAGGCGTGGACCGCGCTCGTCACGTAGGCGGCGGCGCGCGGGCTGTAGTGTTCGGAGACGAAATCTTGATGGGTGCGGGTCATGCCCGCAGCTAACGACGCCGGGCGCGGCAAGACAACCTGGACTCGCCGGTTCAGTCCGGCGTCGCGGCCGGTCCCTTGCGCGGCCAGCGCCGGGCGAGAAAGGACACCGAAACGAACGCGCCCAGCCATGATCCGGCCGCCGCGAACACCACGTACACCGCCTGTTCCGTGTAGCTGATGACCGCGAAGGCAGAGAGGAGATACCAGAGGCAGCTCCAGTTCGCGGCCGATACGCGCCGCCGGTTCGTGACCGCGGCGTTGAACAGAACGTAGACGGCGTCCGTCACCGCCGTGCAGGCGAACACGCCAAGCGCGACGAGCGGGTCGATGGCCGACAGCATGGCTTCGCTCCGTTCTCTCAGGCGCGCATCTGCCGCGCCTCCGCAAGCAGGCAAAGCAGCTCGAACAGCACCGACGCGCCGTTGAAGGCGGTCAGCGTGCCCGGATCGAAGGAGGGCGCGACCTCGACCAGATCGGCGGCCACGAAGTCGAGGCCGCGCAGCCCGCGCAGGATGCGAAGCGCCTCGGTCATCGTGAGACCGCCCGCTTCCGGCGTGCCCGTGCCCGGCGCTTGCGACGGATCGAGGCTGTCGATGTCGAACGACAGATAGAGCGGCCCCTCGCCCGCGATGCGGCGCGCCTCCTCCACGGCGTAGCGCCAGCCTTTATCCTGCACCTCGTCCATCGGCAGCACGCGCATGCCGCTCGCCAGCGAGAAGCCCCACAAATCGGGGTCGTTGGTCGTGCCGCGAATCCCGATCTGGATCACCCGCGCCGGATCAAGCAGGCCCTCTTCAACCGAGCGGCTGAACGGCGCCCCGTGATGCAGCCGCGAGCCCATGTAGTCGCCACCCGTATCGCAATGGGCGTCGATATGCACCATGCCGACCGGCCGCCCGGCCGCGACCGCGCGCAGGATGGGCAGGCTGATCGAATGATCGCCGCCGACCGACAGAGGCACGACGCCCGCTTGCACGATCGTCTGATAGAACGCCGCGATCTCGGCCTGCGCCGCCTCCAGCGCGTAGGGCTGCTCGATCCAGCAATCGCCGAGATCGCGGACGCGCGCCGCCTCGAACGGTCGCACGCCCGTCGCGCCGTTGTAGCGCCGCAGCAAGCTCGATTGCTCGCGCACGGCGCGCGGCCCGTGACGGGCGCCGGAGCGGTTGGTGACGCCGAGGTCGAACGGCACGCCGATGATGCCGATGTCCACGTCCGCCAGGATCTCGGTGTGGGCGGTACGGAAGAACGTCGAAATGCCCGTGTAGCGCGGCAGCGCCTGGGGGTCGGCGAAGTCCTCGTAGCGCGTCGGCGGCTTCAGCATGTCGGGCATCGCTGCTATCCCACTCCACACGGCTCACATGCAGGCCGAGGCTTAGCGGATCGCGGCATCATGGGTCGAGGCCAACCTGCGCACCTCCGGGTCGAGCAGCGCCGCCAGCTCGGCCGCGTGCTCGTACTCGGGCATGAGCGCGCGCAGGGTCGCGTCCTGCCGGGTCGCTGGGTGGAAGTAGATTTCGTTGCTGCCGAGCGGCAGGGTCTCGAGCAGGCGCCGGACCCGGTCGGCCGTCATGTGGCCCGTCCAGGCGATGCCGAAGCAATGATCGGCCGTCCGCAGTCCCGCGCGGAGAACCTGCGCCCGCAACAGGCGCGACCAGCGATAGAGCGCGCGAGCGGCGGCGCTGGGCCTTTCTCCCAGCACGGCCATGACATCCGGCGGCTCGGCCGGCACGCGCACCCGCCTAAGGCCGTAAGCCCGCCCAATCTCGATCAGCAGCCGGCCGACCACCGGATGGAGGTGCATGTGCTTGTGCGCGTCGGCATGCGCGAGCGGGAGGCCGGTCGCCGCGAAGGCCGCGAACTGCGCTCCGATCTCCGCCGCGAGCTGGCGGCGGACCGGCGGCGACACGGCATACCGCAGCCCGAGCCGCAACTGACCGGAGGGAAAGGCGAGATCGCGGTCGAGCAGGTGCGCGATGGCCGCGGGTGGCGAGACCGCCGGTCCCTCGATCACGACGAGATGCAGGCCGACCCGCAGGCCGGGCAGGCGCCGGGCGCGCGCCACCGCGTCCGCCGCTTCCGGCGCGGCGACCATGAGGCTGGCGGCGGTGAGCACGCCCTCGCGATGGGCGCGCTCGACCGCTTCGTTGACCGCGAGGGAGAGCCCGAAATCGTCGGCCGTGAAGGCGAGGATCAGGCGGCTTCCTTGTGGCGCTCCCGCAGGAACTGGAAGAACTCGACGCCTTCGCGCAGCCGCCGCTTCATCATCTGCGGGCTGCGCACCATCTCGCCGACGATGGACGCGATCTTCGGCGCGCGCAGATAAAATTTTTTGTAGAACACCTCGACCGAATCGAAGATTTCGGTGTGCGAGAGGTGGTCGTAGTGCAGCGGCGCGATCTGGATGCCGTGATCATCGATCAACTCCGCATTCTTTGCGTCCAGCCAGCCGTTGTCGAGCGCCTGCTTGTACAGGAATGTGCCGGGATAGGGCGCGGCCAGCGAGACCTGCAAGGTGTGCGGGTTGATCTCGGTCGCGAAGCGGATCGTCTCCTCGATCGTCTCGCGCGTTTCACCGGGCAGGCCGAGGATGAAGGTGCCGTGGATCTTGATGCCGAGATCGTGGCAATCCTGCGTGAAGCGGCGCGCGACCTCGATCCGCATGCCCTTCTTGATGTTGTGCAGGATCTGCTGGTTGCCGCTCTCGTAGCCGACGAGCAGCAGCCTCAGGCCGTTATCCTTCAGCACCTTGAGGGTATCGCGCGGGACATTCGCTTTCGCGTTGCACGACCAGGTGACGCCCATCTTGCCGAGCTCGCGGGCGATCGCCTCGGCGCGCGGCAGGTCGTCCGTGAACGTGTCGTCGTCGAAGAAGAACTCCCGCACCTGCGGGAAGGCGGCTTTCGCCAGCCGGATCTCGTCCGCGACATGGCCCGGCGAGCGCGTACGGTAGCGATGCCCGCCGACCGTCTGCGGCCACAGGCAGAAGGTGCAGCGAGATTTGCAGCCACGGCCCGTGTACAGCGACACGTACGGGTGCAACAAGTAGCCGATGAAATAGTCCTCGATTCGGAGATCGCGCTTGTACACCTCGGTCACGAAGGGCAGGCTGTCCATGTTCTCGATCATGGCGCGGTCCTTGTTATGGACGATCGCGCCGTCGGCATTGCGGTAGGAGATGCCGTCGATCGAGGACAGGTCGCGGCCTTCGGCCACATCCTTGATGGTGAAATCGAACTCGTTGCGGGCGACGAAGTCGATCGGAGCGCCTTTTAGCAGGCTTTCCTCGGGCTGCACCGCGACCTTGGCGCCGACGAAGCCGATCGTCAGCGCCGGGTTCGCGTCCTTCAGTTTCTGCGCGACCGCGACGTCGTTCACGAATGACGGCGTCGAAGTGTGGATGACGCACAATTCGTAGTCGCGCGCCTGAGGCGTGATCGCCTCGAGCTTGATGCCGGCCGGGGGCGCGTCGATCAGCTTGCTCCCAGGCACGAGGGCGGCGGGCTGGGCGAGCCAGGTCGGGAACCAGAAGGACTTGATCTCGCGCCGTGCCTGGTAACGGGAACCCGCGCCGCCGTCGAACCCCTCGAACGAGGGAGGCTGCAGGAAAAGCGTCTTCATCATGGTCAGCAACTCTCCTGGGGAGCATAGGCGGCGCGGCGCGGCGCTTGTTGCGGCGCGATGCCGCTATCCGCCTCGAGCGCGTCGCCGCGCCACGCGACCCGCCTTCCGCCGTAGCTCGCGACCATCACGACTGCGGACATGATGTCGCGCAGGGGCAAAAGCCAGACCGGCGCCCGGAATGCAAGATCCGGGACACAAATCGCCAGGGCACGGTCGATGCGATGAGCGCAGAGCGCGCGAACGGCCCAGACCAGTCCAAACAGGGCCAGGGAGACGGGGCTGAAGTTCTGCGCCAGTAGGGCCAACGCCGCCCAGAACAGCGGGTACTGCACGGCCGTGAACAGATATTGCCACGGCACCAGCGCGCGGATGGTTCGCGCCCAGCGCAGTTCGTGCGAAAACAGCGCCGAGAGCGACTCCTCCGGCACGGTGGTGGCCGGAACGGTGTCGGCGAGACGGATGGACAGTCCTTGCCGCCGCACCAGTTGGCCAAGCACGTTGTCGTCCGCCAGATGCGGCGCCAGCGCCCTCAGACCGCCGATCCGGTCGAGCGTGTCCCGCCGCAGCATCATCGAGGCGCCGAGGCAGTCCTGCCGCCCGGCCGCACGGGCGATCAGCGCGCTCGGCAGGAAGCCGTGCGCGATCTGGGTGGCCCCGATCCGGCTGGCCAGCCCCCGCCATGCGGGCAGGCCGGCATAGAGCGTGGTGACCAAGCCGGTTCCCGGCGTGGTCAGCGACGCCACCATGGAGTCGAGGTAGCCGGGAGCGGCATGCACGTCGCTGTCCGAGATCAGCAGCACGTCGTGCTTGGCGGCCGGCAGCATGTTGATGAGATTGCCGACCTTGCCGTTGCGCCCGTGCCGGGCCGGGTCGATGACGACCGCGATGTCGCATGCCGGAAACCGCTCCCGGACCCGATGCACCGCCGCGAGCGCGGGGTCGGCCGCCTCGCCGACGCCGAACACGACCTGGAATTCCGGATAATGCTGATCGCAGATGGTCGCGAGCGCGACCTCCAGCAGCGGCTCGTCGCCGTGCAGAGGCTTGAGCACGGTGATCGGCGGACGGGTGCGCGCAGGCATGCGCGGGGCGTGTGCAAACCGCCAGACCAGGTGGCTGCCGGCGACCGCCTGCAGCAAGCCAAGCGCCGCGACTAAGAAAAAGAACCAGCCGGTCAGAATAAGGAACCCGTCAGTGGTCATCGGCGCCACTCTTGTACTCGGCGATCTTTCGCTCCAGGCTTGTCACGAGTGCGCCGACGCCGCCGGCGTCAAGCGCGCTCCGGAAATCGGCGCGCTGCACCGCCACGCGGCTGACGGACCCATTGAGCAGCACATCGACGGCTTTCCAGGCACCGTGCTCCCTGTGCATGACATAGTCGACCCGTGGCCCCTCGCCGCCCGGGCCGACGATGCGGGTCGCCACGATTTGATCCGGGCCGACCGTTCGTGGATCGGAAAGAATCTCGAAATGCTCGCCATGGAAGCTGGCGAAGTTCGCGACATAGGAGGCGACGGTAAACCGGCCGAACACGGCCTCGAGCCGCGCCTTTTCCTGCGCGCTGAGCGCGGACCAGCGCGGCCCGACGCAGGCGCGCAGGAGCGCCGGAAGATCGAAGGTTTGCTGCACGACGGGGGCGAGCGTCTCCAGGCGGCGATCAAACGGGACGGCGGGGCCGGCCTTCATCGCATGGAGCAGGCCGTCGCCCAGCGCCTCTACCGGCACCGCGGCGGCGGGCAACTCGGCCCGGGCCGCGACCGGAAGGAGGAGCCCGGCCGTCACGGAGGCAACCCGGGCCCATGTCAGCGCCTGTCTCATCGCGCAGTCACGACTTTCGGCTTCCGTTCCTCGATCCCGAGCGCGCCGAGCGCGGCCGCGACGATGTCCTTCGCCGACAGGCCGGCGGCGGCGATCTGCCTCACCTGGCTGTCGTGGTCGATGAAGCGGTCCGGCAGCACCATCGGGCGCAGCTTGACGCCGCCGTCCAGCATCCCGCGCCAGGCCAGATGCTGCATGACCGCCGAGCCGAACCCGCCGGCCGATCCCTCCTCGACGGTGATCAGCACCTCGTGGTTGCGCGCCAGTTGCTCGACCAGGGCCGTGTCCAGGGGCTTGGCGAACCGCGCATCCGCGACCGTCGCCGGCAAACCCCGCGCGGCCAGCTCGTCCGCCGCCCGGCAAGCGTCCGCGAGCCGGGTGCCGAGCGACAGGATCGCGACCGAGCCGCCTTCCCGCAGCACCCGCCCCCGCCCGAGCGCCAGCACCTCGCCGCGTGTGGGCAGCGCGACCCCGGTGCCCTCGCCGCGCGGGTAGCGCAGCGCGCTCGGCCGGTCGTCGATCGCCGCCGCCGTCGCCACCATGTGCACGAGCTCCGCCTCGTCCGACGGCGCCATCAGCACGATCCCCGGCAGGCAGCCGAGATAGGCGAGGTCGAAGCTCCCCGCATGCGTCGCCCCGTCCGCGCCGACCAGGCCCGCCCGGTCCATCGCGAACCGCACCGGCAGGCGCTGGATCGCGACGTCGTGCACCACCTGGTCGTAGGCGCGCTGCAGGAAGGTCGAGTAGATGGCGCAGAACGGCCGCAGGCCCTCCGTCGCCATCCCCGCCGCGAACGTCACCGCGTGCTGCTCGGCGATGCCGACGTCGAACGTCCGGTCGGGAAACCGCTTCGCGAACCGGTCCAGTCCCGTGCCGGACGGCATCGCCGCCGTGATCGCGACCACCCTCGGGTCGGCTTCGGCCTCGGCGATCAGCGCGTCCGCGAACACGCGGGTGTAGGAGGGCGGACCGGGCGGCGCCTTGGCCTGCTCGCCGGTGACGACGTTGAACTTCGAGACGCCGTGATACTTGTCGGCCGACTGCTCGGCCGGCGCGTAGCCCTTGCCCTTCTGGGTGATGACATGCACCAGGATCGGCCCCGCCCCCTCCGCGTCGCGGGCGTTGCGCAGCACCGGCAGCAGGTGGTCGAGATTGTGGCCGTCGATCGGCCCGACATAGTAGAAGCCCAGCTCCTCGAACAAGGTGCCGCCGGTCAGGATGCCGCGGGCGTATTCCTCCGCCCGCCGCGCCGTCCGCTCGACGCCCCTCGGGAAGTGCTTGGCCATCCGGGCCGCGAGATCGCGCAGGCTGAGGAAGCTCCGCGACGACATCAGCCGCGACAGATAGGCCGACATCGCGCCCACCGGCGGCGCGATCGACATGTCGTTGTCGTTCAGGATCACGACCAGCCGCGAGTGCAGCGCGCCCGCGTTGTTCATCGCCTCGTACGCCATGCCGGCGCTCATCGCCCCGTCGCCGATCACCGCGATCACGTTCCGGTCATCCGCCGCGCCGGCATCGCTCTTGAGGTCGCGCGCCACCGCCATGCCAAGCCCGGCCGAGATCGAGGTCGAGGAGTGCGCCGCCCCGAACGGGTCGTACTCGCTCTCGGCGCGGCGGGTGAAGCCGGACAGCCCGCCGCCCTGGCGCAAGGTGCGGATGCGGTCGCGGCGGCCGGTCAGGATCTTGTGCGGGTAGGCCTGATGCCCGACGTCCCACAGCAGCCGGTCGGCCGGCGTGTCGAACACGGCGTGGATCGCGACCGTCAGCTCGACCACCCCGAGCGCCGAGCCGAGATGCCCGCCGGTGACCGACACCGCGTCGATCACCTCCGCCCGCAACTCGTCCGCGACCTGCCGCAACTGCTCGGCCGAGAAATTGCGCAAATCGGCCGGAACGCGCACGCGATCCAGAAGAGGGGTGCTCACAGGGCTCATCCGGGTCTTCTTCTCCCGTCATCTGTTCAGCCCCGGACGCAAACCGGAGGCCTGTCGCGTGTTAATGAAACGCAGCGAAGTAGCATGCATCCCGGCCATGCCACCCGCCAACCATCATCCGGTCAAGCTCTGTTGCCAAAAAGACACGCCCCCTCCGCCGTCCTGTGGCATTCTACCGTTACGAGCTATAGAACGCGGCCACGCGGATCCAGCCGACTTGCCGATTGCATTCGACTGCCGCACGGATCCTGCATGACGACACCCGACTGCAAACGGACGATGAGGTTTGACATCAGGACCGAGACACAGGCGCCGCCAGCGGCGGCCGGCTACAGCAACACTGGCGGAAACGAGATGACGATGCAGGTCGTTTTAGCTCAACCGAGAGGTTTCTGCGCCGGGGTCGAGCGGGCGATCGAAATCGTCGAGCGCGCGCTCGCGAAATTCGGGCCTCCCATCTACGTTCGACACGAAATTGTGCATAACCGGCACGTGGTCGACGATCTTCGCGGGCGCGGCGCGGTGTTCGTGGACGAAATCGATGAAATCCCGGCGGGCGCCATGACGATCTTCAGCGCTCACGGAGTCGCGAAGCGCGTCGAGGAGATCGCCCGGGAGCGTCGCCTCCCGGTGATCGACGCGACCTGCCCTTTGGTCGCGAAGGTCCACAACGAGGGGAGGCGTTACTCCGCACAAGGCCGCGAGGTCGTGCTTGTGGGACATGCCGGCCATGCGGAAGTCGAAGGCACGATCGGCCAGATTCCCGGCAAGGTGCATCTTGTTCAGACCGTCGAGGATGTTGCCGGACTCGCGGTGAGCGATCCGGACGCGCTGGCCTACATCACGCAAACGACACTGTCCGTGGACGACACCCGCGCTATCATCGCGGCGTTGCACACCCGCTTCCCTTCGATTATCGGGCCGGATGTGCGGGACATCTGCTATGCCACGCAAAACCGGCAGCAAGCAGTGCGGGAGATGGCGGCTGGCGTCGATCTCATTCTCGTCGTCGGATCACGCAACAGCTCCAACTCGAGCCGGCTGCGCGAGATCGGCGAGGAGCTTGGGCGCGCGAGCTATCTGATCGACGATGCCCGCGACCTCCGCCCGGAATGGTTCGAGGGTGTAAGCAAGATCGGCGTAACCGCTGGAGCGTCAGCCCCGGAGACGCTGGTGCAAGGCGTTTTGGACGGTTTGCGGCGGTTTGGCGAAATCAGCATTTCCACCGTGGCCGGGGTTGCCGAGAACGTACGGTTCCGGTTTCCGCCCCAGGTCAGCGACGAATAAGGATTCTGAACTATGGCCGTTCCCTTGGGTCAGGCGCTGCGGGTCGGCAGCTACGTCGTCAGGCAGCATCTGAAGGGCAACAAGCGCTACCCGCTGGTGCTGATGCTGGAACCATTGTTCCGCTGCAATCTCGCCTGCGCGGGATGCGGCAAGATCGACTATCCGGCCGAGATCCTGAACCAGCGCCTGTCCGTGCAGGATTGCCTGGAGGCGGCGGACGAGTGCGGCGCGCCGGTCGTCGTCCTGGCGGGCGGTGAGCCGCTCCTGCACAAGGAACTCGAACAGGTCGTCGAAGGGCTGATTGCCCGCCGCAAATACGTGATCGTCTGCACGAACGCGCTGCTTCTTGAAAAAAAGATGCATCTGTTCAAGCCCGGACCGTATTTCACCTGGTCCGTGCATCTGGACGGCGGCAAGGAGGAGCACGACCGTTCGGTCTGCCAGCAGGGCGTCTACGACCGCGCCGTCGAGGCGATCCGGAAGGCGAAACACGCGGGTTTCCGCACGATCATCAACGCAACGCTGTTCAACAACGCGGAGCCGGACAAGGTCGCCGCGTTCTTCGACGACGTGATGGCAATGGGCCTCGACGGCATCAGCGTCTCGCCTGGCTACGCGTACGAGCGGGCTCCCGACCAGCAGCACTTCCTCAACCGCCGGGCCACGAAGGAACTGTTCCGGGGCATCTTCCGCCGCGAGGGCCGGGGCGCCTGGAAGGGCAAGTGGAAGTTCAACCAGTCCTCCATGTTCCTCGATTTTCTGGCAGGTAACCAGCAATTCCATTGCACGCCCTGGGGCAATCCGACGCGCTGCTACTTCGGCTGGCAGCGTCCCTGCTACCTGCTTGGGGAAGGCTACGCCCGCACGTACCGGGAACTCATGGAGACGACGGACTGGGACAAGTACGGCACCGGCAATTACGAGAAATGCGCCGATTGCATGGTCCATAGCGGCTATGAGGCGACCGCCGTGATGGAGACCGTGCGCAAGCCGTGGCGCGCGGCGACCCAAGGGTTGCGCGGCATCCGCACGGACGGTCCGATGGCGCCGGAGATCTCGCTGGAAGGGCAGCGGCCGGCCGAATACGTGTTCAGCCGGCACGTCGAAAAG
>CAVZQE010000005.1:0-261724 GCA_963777325.1 uncultured Alphaproteobacteria bacterium
GTCGCGAACAGCGCCGCGCCGAGCGGAATGATCTCGTCGTTGAAATCGTAGCGCGGATTGTGGACCGGGGCGCTGTCGCCGTTGCCGATCCGGATGTAGGCGCCCGGGGCTTGCTCCAGCATGAACGAGAAATCCTCGGACGCCATGGTCTGATCGCCCTCGCGGTCCACATGCTCCGCGCCGACGAGCGCCGACGCGGCCTCCGCGATCGCGTCGGTCTCGGCCGGATCATTGACCAGCGGCGCGAACAGCCGGCGGAACTCGACCGACGCGGTCGCCCCGAACCCGGCGGCGACGTGCTCGGCGAGGCGGCGCATGTTCGCCTCGATCAAATCCATCGTCTCGTGACGGAACGCCCGCGCGGTGCCGCGAATGGTGGCGCGGTTGGGGATGACGTTATAGGCGTCGCCGCCATCGATCCGGGTCACGCTCAACACCGCCGTGTCGCGCGGATTGACGTTGCGTGCAACTATCGATTGCAGCGCGCTCACCACGTGGCACGCCGCGAGCACGGGATCGATGCCGCCTTCCGGCCGCGCGGCGTGCGAACCGCGGCCCTCGACGGCGATGTCGAAGAACGCGCCTCCGGCCATGGTCGCGCCCGGGCGGATCGCGAACGCGCCGACCTTCAGGCCCGGAGAGTTGTGCATGCCGAAGACCGCATCGCAGGGGAAGCGCGAGAGCAGCCCGTCCCGCAGCATGGCCCGCGCCCCGCCGAGCCCCTCCTCGGCCGGCTGGAAGATGAAGCGGACAGTGCCGCTGAAGGCGCGCGTCTCGGCGAGGTAGCGGGCGGCCCCGAGCAGCATCGCCGTATGCCCGTCATGCCCGCAGGCGTGCATCACGCCCGGATGGCGCGACGCGTGCCCGAAGCTGTTCTCCTCCTGAATCGGCAGCGCATCCATGTCGGCGCGCAGGCCGACGCTGCCCCCGCCGTTGCCGGACCGGAGCACCCCGACGACCCCGGTTCCGCCGACGCCCTCATGCACCTCGATCCCGAGACGGCGGAGCTCGTCGGCGACGCGCGCGGCCGTCCGGCGCTCCGTGAACCCGATTTCGGGATGGGCGTGGAGATCCTGCCTGAAACGAGCCAGGGCCGGATGATAGCTGCGGATCGTATCGAGCGCGGACATGCCGACAGTCTAAGGGGCCTCTCCCGGAGCCGTCGAGACCCGCCCCGCGGGGCCCGGCGAGGTTCAACGGCCGCCTTGTTGCGCCCGCCGAGGCCTGTTGATAGCTTCTCCCGCCCACTCCGGTCGCAGCGGAACGCGCCGGTCGGCCTCGCTTCCTGTCGCGCCAGCCTTTGCCCGGCGAGGCGAGGCAGGAGCCCCGCCGTCCGGTCCGATTCCACGCAGCCGCTTCGCGCGCTTTACGGAAGGACTCCCAGACATGAGCGCCGCCGCCGGCTCCCCGACGATAGAGGCGACCCTCATCCCCGGCGACGGCATCGGGCCGGAGATCGTCGATGCGACCGTCGAGATCCTCTCCGCCCTGGGCGCTCCCTTCGTCTGGGACCGGCAACTGGGAGGCTTGGCCGCGATCGAGGCCATGAGCGATCCGCTGCCGAAGGAGACGCTGGACAGCATCCGGCGCACGCGGCTCGCCCTCAAGGGGCCGCTGACGACGCCGGTGGGGGGCGGCTTCAGGTCGGTGAACGTGCGGCTGCGCGAGGAATTCCATCTCTACGCCAACGTCCGGCCAGCCCGGACGATCCTGCCCGGGCAGCGCTACGAGGACATCGACATCGTCCTTGTTCGCGAGAACATCGAGGGGCTGTACGTCGCCTTCGAGCATTACATCCCGGTCGGCGACGATCCGCACGCGGTTGCGATCTCGTCCGGGGTCAATACGCGCGGAGGCGCCGAACGGATTGTCCGGTTCGCGTTCGACTACGCGCTCAAGAACAATCGCAAGAAAGTGACGGTCGTCCACAAGGCGAACGTGCTCAAGGCTCTGACCGGCCTGTTCCTCGACGCGGGCCGCACGGTCGCCAAGGATTACGAGGGGCGGGTCGCGATGGACGACCGCATCGTGGACGCGTGCGCCATGCAGCTCGTCCTCAATCCGTGGCAATTCGATGTAATCGTCACGACCAATCTCTTTGGCGACATCCTGTCGGATCTGATGGCGGGCCTGGTCGGCGGCCTCGGACTCGCGCCGGGCGCGAATGTCGGGGCGGACGCCGCGATCTTCGAAGCGGTGCACGGTTCGGCGCCCGACATAGCGGGAAAGGGCGTCGCCAATCCGGTGTCGATCCTGCTCGCGGCGGCCCTGATGCTGGAGCATGTGGGGCGGCTCGATCTCGCGCGGAAACTGCGGTCTGCGATCAGCGGGGCGATCAATACGGCGAACGTGAGGACGGGCGACATGGGCGGCTCGGCCACCACGAAGGCGTTCGCACAGGCGATCATTCGGCAGCTTTCGGCCTGACCGCCCGCGACCTGGAGCCGTTTCGCCGGGCTGGGCGCGTCAAGAGGTCTTCCCTGCACGGAATTATCAACAGGAGGAAACAAATGGCTGGCGTCGTTGCCGAAGCCGCCCACAAGAACAAGATCGCGACGGTGCTGCGGGTCACCAGCGGCAACTTTCTCGAGATGTTTGATTTCTTTCTTTTTGGCTTCTACGCCACATATATCTCGCACGCCTTCTTTCCGTCCGGCAGCGACTTCGCGTCGCTCATGCTGACGTTCATGACGTTCGGCGCGGGATTCCTGATGCGCCCGTTGGGAGCCATCTTCCTCGGCGCCTATGTCGACCGGATCGGGCGCCGCAAGGGCCTGATCGTCACGTTGATGATCATGGCCACTGGCACGATCCTGATCGCCTTCGTGCCGGGCTACGCGACCATCGGCCTGCTCGCGCCCTTCCTTGTCCTCATCGGACGGCTGTTGCAGGGATTTTCGGCGGGCGTCGAATTGGGCGGCGTCTCGGTGTATCTCGCCGAAATGGCGACCCCGTCGACCAAAGGCTTCTACGTGTCCTGGCAGTCCGGCAGCCAGCAGGTGGCGATCATGTGCGCCGCCCTGATTGGCTACGTGCTGAACCAGGTGCTGGCTCCGGCCGAGCTGGCCGCCTGGGGATGGCGCATTCCGTTCTTCATCGGCTGCATGATCGTGCCGTTCCTGTTCTACATCCGCCGCTCGCTCGAGGAGACGGAGGAGTTCATGCGCCGCAAGCACCGGCCGGCGCTGAACGAGGTGTTCGCGACTCTCGTGCGAAACTGGCCGATCGTTCTGCTCGGCATGCTGCTCGTGGCGATGACGACGATCTCGTTCTATACGATCACGGTCTACACCCCGACATTCGGCAGGACCGTGCTCAAGCTCTCCAGCGCGGCGAGCCTCGGCGTCACGTTCTGCGTCGGACTGTCGAATTTCATCTGGCTGCCGGTGATGGGGGCGCTCTCGGACCGAATCGGCCGCAAGCCGATCCTGCTGACGTTTTCGGCGCTGACGCTGCTCACGGCCTATCCGGCGCTGTCCTGGCTCGTGTCGCACGCCGCATTTGGCAACATGCTGGTCGTCCTGCTGTGGTTCTCCTTCCTCTACGGCAGCTATAACGGCGCGATGGTGGTGGCGCTTACTGAAATTGTGCCGCCAGAGGTTCGCACCGCCGGCTTCTCGCTCGCCTATTCGCTCGCGACGGCCCTGTTCGGCGGGTTCACGCCGCTCGTCTCCACCTGGCTGATTCGCGAGACGGGGGACAGCGCCGCGCCGGCGATCTGGCTGACGTTCGGGGGAGCTTGCGGCCTGATCGCGACCTGGCTGATCTACCGGCGCGCGGCCACGGCCGGGACCAGCAGCCCGCGTCTGGCCTGACGAGCGGCGCCAACGGGAAGGAAACGCACCATGAAATTCATCGCAACGCTCCGTCGCGCCACGCTCCTCGCCGCGCTGGGCCTGTTCGTATCGGCCGCCGCCGGAGCGGCCGAGATCCACGTCGTCAGCTCGGGCGGGTTCGCCCAGGCGTACAAGGCGCTCGCGCCGGCTTACGAGCACGAGACCGGCAACACGCTCGTGACGGAGTGGGGGCCCTCGATGGGCGACACGCCGCAGGCCGTGCCGAACCGGCTCAAGCGCGGCGAGCCGATCGACGTCGTCATCATGGTCGGCTACGCGCTCGGCGATCTCGTACGGCAAGGCGAGGTCGTCGCGGATAGCAGGGTCGATCTCGCTGAGTCGGGCATCGGCGTCGTGGTGCGCGCGGGCGCGCCGAAGCCGGACATCAGCACCGTGGATGCGCTGAAGCGGGCGCTGCTGGCCGCGAAGTCGGTCGCCTATTCCGATAGCGCGAGCGGCGTCTACATTTCGCATGAGATGTTCAAGAAGATGGGGATCGAGGCGGAGATGGCGCATAAGGCGCGCATGATCCCGGCCGAACCCGTGGGGGCCGTCGTCGCGCGCGGGGACGCCGAGATCGGCTTTCAGCAGATTAGCGAACTGAAGCCGATCAAGGGCATCGAGCTCGTCGGCCCCCTGCCGCCAGAGTTGCAGAAGGTGACGATCTTTTCGGCAGGCGTCGTGACCAAGAGCAAGGATCGGAAGGATGCGGAGGGGCTGATCCGCTTCCTCGCCTCGCCGCGGTCGGCGCGCGCGATTGAGGAAAGCGGGCTGGAGCCGATGACCGCGACTGCGTCCGCGACCGCTCACTAGCCGGCTGCACCGAGACTTTCCGAACAGCAATCGAGGAATTCCGTCTGTCATGACCAAGGGCTCCGATCTTCTCGTCGCCGCGCTGGAGAACGAAGGCGTCGAGCGCGTCTTCGGCGTTCCCGGCGAGGAGAATCTCGACGTCGTCGAGTCGCTCCGCAACTCCTCGATCGAACTCGTCATCACCCGGCACGAGCAGGCAGCGGGGTTCATGGCGGCGACCTATGGGCGGCTCACCGGCAGGCCCGGCGTCTGCATCTCGACGCTCGGTCCGGGCGCGCTCAACTTTTCCACGGCCGCCGCGTATGCGCATCTCGGCGCGATGCCGATGCTGATCCTGACCGGTCAGAAGGGCATCATGACGTCGCGGCAGGCGCGGTTCCAGATCGTGGACGTGGTCGCGACCATGCGCCCGATCACCAAGATGACGCGCCAGATCGTCAGCGCCACCACCATCCCGACCGTGGTGCGCGACGCGTTCCGTGTGGCGCAGGAGGAGCGGCCGGGGCCTGTGCATCTCGAACTGCCGGAGGACGTCGCGGGCGAGGAGGCGAAGGATCTGCCCATGGTCCCGAAGCACCCGATCGACATTCCGGTCGCGCATCCCTACGCGATCGACGCGGCGGCGGCGCTGATCCATCAGGCGGAGCGCCCGCTGGTGATGCTCGGGGCGGCGGCGAGCCGGCCGCGCCTCGCGGACCAGCTCTCGGATTTCGTGCGCCGGGTCGGCATCCCGTTCTTCAACACGCAGATGGGCAAGGGCTCGGTCGCGGGCGGCTCCAGGCTCTATATCGGCACGGCGGCGCTCTCCGAGCGCGACTACGTGCATCAGGCGGTGGACCAGGCCGATCTGATCATCTGCATCGGCCACGACACGATCGAGAAGCCGCCCTTCATCATGGGCCCGAACGGGCCGCGCGTGATCCATATCGGCTACCTGCCGGCCAACGTGGAGGAAGTCTACTATCCGCACGCGGAAGTCGTCGGCGACGTCGGTCCGAGCCTCGCTTTGCTCGCGGACCGGCTCGAGGGCAGGCTGAAGAACGCCAAGGCGCTGCTGCCGTTGCGGGAAGAGATCCTCGGGCATATCTCCGATCGGGCGGAGGAAAGCCGGTTTCCGCAGACGCCGCAGCGCATCGTGCATGACGTGCGGGAGGTGATGCCGGAGGATGGCATCGTCTGTCTCGATAACGGCATGTACAAGATCTGGTTCGCGCGCAACTACCGTACGCGCGTCGCCAATACGCTGCTGCTCGACAACGCGCTCGCGACGATGGGTGCCGGGCTGCCATCGGCGATGATGGCCTCCATGCTGTATCCGGATCGGCGGGTGCTGGCGGTGTGCGGCGATGGCGGCTTCATGATGAACAGCCAGGAACTGGAGACGGCGGTTCGCCTCGGCCTGAACCTCGTCGTGCTGATCCTGCAGGACAATGCGTACGGAATGATTCGCTGGAAGCAGGCGGTCGATGATTTCCCGGATTTCGGCCTGACCTTCGGCAACCCCGACTTCGTCAAATACGCCGAGAGCTACGGCGCGCGCGGCAGCCGGGTGGAGACGGCCGACGGTCTCGCGCCGACCCTGAACGCGGCATTCGAGGCGGGTGGGGTGCACCTTGTGACCGTGCCGGTGGACTACATCGAGAACACGCGCGTGCTGATCGAGGAATTGCGCAATAAGGTTCCCGCCCCGGCGCTGGCCTGAGAACAGGAGCACGAGCGATGAAGATCAAGGCTGCGGTCCTGGATCGGATGGGCGTCGCACCACCCTACGCCAACAGCAAGCCGCTCGCGATCCGCGAGCTTGAACTCGATCCGCCCGGCCACGGCGAGGTGCTGGTGCGCATCGCCGCGGCGGGGTTGTGCCACTCCGATCTGTCCGTCATCAACGGCGATCGCCCCCGGCCCATGCCGATGGCGCTCGGGCACGAGGCGGCCGGCGTGATCGAGGAGGTCGGGCCGGGCGTGCACGATCTCGAACCGGGCGATCACGTCGTCATGGTGTTCATGCCGAGCTGCGGCCACTGCCTGCCCTGCGCCGAGGGACGGCCCGCTCTGTGCGAGCCGGGCGCGGCCGCGAATGGGGCGGGCACCCTGCTCTCGGGCGAGCGGCGGCTGCATTGCGACGGCGCCGTCGTCAGCCACCATCTCGGCGTCTCGGCCTTCGCCACGCACGCGGTGATGTCGCGGCATTCCGTCGTGAAGATCACGAAGGATCTGCCACTGGTCGAGGCGGCGCTGTTCGGCTGCGCGGTGCTGACCGGCGTCGGCGCGGTGGTCAACACGGCGAAGGTGCAGGCCGGGCAGGCGGTCGCGGTCGTGGGTCTGGGCGGCGTCGGTCTGGCTTCCGTGCTCGGGGCGGTGGCGTCCGGCGCGCGCCAGGTGATCGCGCTCGACCTCTCGGACGACAAGCTCGGGCTCGCCCGCCAGCTCGGGGCGACGGCGACCGTCAACCCGCGCGAGCCGGACGCGATGGAGCAGGTGAAGGCGCTGACCGGCGGCGGCGTCGAGGTCGCGATCGAGATGGCGGGCTCGGTGCGTGCGCTCGAACTCGCCTACAAGATCACCAAGCGCGGCGGCACCACGGTCACGGCCGGGCTGCCGCCGCCCGAGGCGACCTTGCCGCTGCCGGTCGTCAACCTCGTCGCCGAGGAGCGCACCGTGAAGGGCAGCTATATCGGCGCCTGCGTTCCGACCCGCGACATCCCGCGTTTCATTGAACTCTATCAGCGTGGCAAGTTGCCGGTGGATCGGCTGATGAGCGGGCGGATGAAGCTCGAGCAGATCAACGAGGGTTTCGATCTTCTGCACGAGGGCAAGGCCGTTCGCCAGGTGATCGAGTTCTGAGCATGGACATCTTCGAATACGGCAAGGCGCTGACCGATTTCTGGACGCTCGGGGGCAAGGCGCTCCTGAGCGGCCAGGAGAATGCCTATCGGGCCTTCTCGGACAACATGTCGAAATTGTCCGCGGGCGGCCTCTCGATGCCGAATTTGCAGACGGAATCGGCCGATCTCGCATCGGCCGGGCAGGCGTTCATGACGCTGTGGCGGTCGGCCGCCGACCTGTCCACGGCGCTCAACGCCAAGGTGCCGGACGACACCGAGGACGAGGCCGCCTCCGCGCTCGTCTTCCGCAAGATGTTCGACCCGCGCGCCTGGATGTCCGGCACCGGCGAGCTCGACGAGATGTTGCAGCGCATGGCCGAGGGGCCGCGCTTCGCCGATCTGTGGGAAACCGAGCGGAAATTCGCGCGCGTGTTCCGGGCCTGGCTGCTGCTCAGGCAGCGGAGCCTCGAGCACACGACGATCGTGCTGGAGGCGTGGCTCAAGGCCGCCACCAATTTCTCGGAGCAGATCGCGGCGCTGAAGGCGAAGGGTCAGAACAAGACGGCGAAAGAGACGCTCACGCTGTGGGTCGATCTCGCCAATCAGCGGCTGCTGGAAACCCAGGGTTCGGAAGCCTTCATGCAAAGCCAGTCCGCGTTGCTGAAGGCGAGCACCGACCTGCGTTTCGCGCAGCGCGAGGTGACCGAGTATTACGGCCAGATGTTCGGATTCCCGACGCGGACCGAACTCGACGACGTGCATCGGACCGTGACCGAGCTGAAGCGCGAATTGCGAGCGCTCCGCCGCGACGTACGCCCCGTTCTTTCCCGCGCGCACCCTCCCGCGAGGCCCCCTGGGGAGCCGGGCGCCGAGCCTCCCGAGACGATGGAGCCGCTCGCGGCGAAGGCGGCGGCCGGCGCCGGAGATGGTCCGCGCGCCCGCAAGGCAAGGAGTTGAGCAGAGATGGCGAGCGTACAGGAACCCGCGTCCACCGCCGCCGAGTCCATGTCGGAAGCGGCGAAACTCGGCGCCAAGATGATGCGCGGCGCCAAGCTGCTGAACGAGCTGCGCGACAGCGACGTCCAGATCGCGACCACGCCCAAGGACGAGGTCTGGCATCTCGACAAGGTGACGCTGTACCACTACCGGCCGTTGGCGGAGAAGCGCGTCAAAACGCCGATCCTGATCGCCTACGGGCTGATCGGCCGCTGGACCATGGCCGATCTGCAGGACGACCGCTCGCTCGTCCAGAATATGCTGAAGCTCGGCTTGGACGTCTATGTCGTGGACTGGGGCAATCCGTCGCGGGCGGACCGCTTCCTGACCCTGGACGATTACATCGGCACCTATCTCGATGCGTGCGTGGACGAGATCCGCGACCGCACCGGCGTCGATAAGATCAGCCTGCTCGGAATCTGCGAAGGCGGCGTGTTCACCACCTGCTACGCCGCGCTGCATCCGGAGAAGCTCCGCGCGCTCGTTCTGACCATCACGCCGATCGACTTCCACGGCGACAAGGGCGCCAAGCTCGGCCACGGTTTCATCAATCTGTGGGCGCGGAGCCTCGATCCGGAAGAGATCGACCGCATGATCGAGGCGCACGGCAATCTGCCGGGCGAGTTCATGGGCGCGGTGTTCTCGCTGATGACGCCGATGCGCTCGATGCTGAAATACAACCTCGACATGCTGGAGGTCGTGGACGATCCGGCCAAGCTCCTGAACTTCCTGCGCATGGAGAAGTGGATCGCCGACCGTCCCGATCATCCGGGCGAGGCCGCGAAGCAGTGGCTGAAGGATTTCTATCAGGACAACAAGCTGGTCCGGAATCAGCTGAAACTCTGCGGCACGACGGTCGATCTCGGCAAGATCACGATGCCCGTGCTGAATGTGTATGCGCAGGAAGACCACATCGTTCCGCCCGCGACCTCGACCGCCTTGAAGGACAAGGTCGGCAGCGCCGACTATTCCGAGCTGCCGTTACCGGGAGGCCATGTCGGCGTGTTCGTCGGCGGGCGTTCGCAGAAGCTGCTCGGACCCGGCATCGCGGACTGGCTCGCCAGCAAGGAGTAGGACAGCCGGGGAGGCGGGGAAACGGAATGAAAGACAAGATAGTCTCGGCCGAGGAAGCCATCGCGACGATCCACAACGGCGACACGATCGCGGTGTCGGGCTTCGTCGGCGCCGGCACGCCCGACGAACTCATCCTCGCGCTGGAGAAGCGGTTCCAGGAGCAGCACGAGCCGACCGGGCTCACGCTCGTCTTTGTCGCGGCGCCGGGCGACGGCCGCGACCGTGGGCTGAACCACCTCGCCCATCCCGGCCTCGTCAAGCGCGCGGTCGGCGGCCACTGGTCGCTGGTGCCGAAACTGAGCGAGCTCGCGCTCAACAATACGATCGAGGCCTATAATCTGCCGCTCGGCTGCATCGCCCAGCTCTTTCGGGAAATCGCGGGGCACCGGCCGGGACTGACCACGCAGGTGGGCCTCCGCACCTTCGTCGATCCCCGACAGGACGGCGGGCGCATCAACAGCGTGACCACCGAGGAGCTTGTCCGCCTCGTCGAAATGGAGGGCAAGGAATGGCTGTTCTACAAGTCCTTTCCGATCCAGATCGCCTTCATCCGGGGAACGACCGCGGATCTGGCGGGCAATCTCACCCTGGAGCGCGAGGCGCTGACGCTCGACACGCTCGCGATGGCGATGGCGGCACGGAATTCGCGCGGCCTGGTCATCGCCCAGGTCGAGCGGCTGGCCCAGGAAGGCTCGCTCAATCCGCGCGCTGTGCACATACCGGGCATTCTGGTCGATTGCGTCGTGGTCGCCCGTCCTGAAAACCACCTCCAGACCTACGCCACCCCGAACAGCGCGGCGCTGTCCGGACAACTCAAGGTGCCGCTCGACCGGATCGAGAAGCTGCCGCTCGACGATCGCAAGATCGTCGCCCGGCGCGCCGCGTTCGAGCTGCCGCTCGGCGGCGTCGTCAATCTCGGCATCGGCATGCCCGAGGGCGTCGCGGCGGTGGCCGCCGAGGAAAAGGTGCTCCGCTTCGTGACGCTGACGGCCGAGCCGGGCACGATCGGCGGCATGCCGCAGAAAGGGCTCGACTTCGGAACCTCGCTCAACCCCGAGGCGCTGATCCAGCAGAACCAGCAATTCGACTTCTATGACGGGGGCGGGCTCGATCTCGCGGTGCTCGGGATGGCGCAGACCGACATCGAGGGCAACGTCAATGTCAGCCGGTTCGGCAAGCGCCTCGCCGGAGCCGGCGGTTTCATCAACATCAGCCAGAATGCGCGCAAGCTCGTCTTCACCGGCACGTTCACCGCCGGGGGCCTGAAGACCGAGATCAAGGACGGGCAGCTGCGCATCCTTCAGGAAGGAAAATCGCGCAAGTTCATCAACCGGGTCGAGCAGATCACGTTCAGCGGCAGCTACGCGGCCGAGATCGGGCAACCGGTCTTCTATGTAACGGAACGGTGCGTGTTCCGGCGGACCGTCGAAGGGCTCGAACTGATCGAAGTCGCGCCCGGCATCGATGTCGAGCGAGACATCTCGGCGCAGATGGATTTCCGTCCGGTCATCAAGTCGCCCCGCCCGATGGACGCGCGCATCTTCCAGGACGACATCATGGGGCTGGAGCACACGATGCTCGGCATGAGCGTCGCGGACCGCATCACCTACGACCCGCACCGCAACATCCTGTTCTCCAACCTCGAAGGCATGAAGATCAGGACGATCGAGGATGTCGAGACCATCCGGCGGGAGTTCGAGAAGCGGTGCCGTGCGATCGGCAAGCGGGTCAAGCTGATCGCCAATTACGACAGCTTCGAACTGCACCCATCGGTCGCCGACGCGTATTTCGCGACCATCAGCTACCTTCAGCAGCGCTTCTACGAAACCGCGTCCCGCTACACGACGAGCGCGTTTTTGCGCCTGAAGATGGGGGACGCGCTCGCGGAACGGGAACTGGCGCCGCACGTCTTCGAAACGAGGAACGAGGCCGCGGCTTTCACCGAGACCCAGAACCAGGCCGGCACCAAGACATAGGGGAGCGGCCATGAGCGGCTCGCAGCCGTCGAGGACGGTTTGCCCAGATCGCGACCCGCATCGGCGGCGCCGTCACCGTGACCCGTCCCTGCTCGCGACCGCTGGTTCGTTTGAGGAGGCAGTTCAGTCCTGGTAGACGCGGTCCGGCCGGCGGCGGGCGTGCGCCATCGGCGAGGCGACCGCCGGGCCATGCAGCGCCGAGCCCCGGCCCGATAGCGACGGGTTGGTCATGAAGTAGTCGTGCGCCGAGACCGGCTTCGGTCCGGGTGCGACCCGCGTCCAATGCGCGTCCGGTCCGAGCTCCCAGGATTGCATCGTGTCCTTGAGGTTCACGATCATGATCTGGTCGAGAACCTGCGCGTGAACCGTCGCATTATGGATCGGCACCAGGGTCTCCACGCGCCAGTCCATGTTCCGCGCCATCCAGTCGGCGGAGCTTATGAAAACCCGGGCGTGACGGCTCGGCAGCTTGTAGCCGTTGCCGAACACGCAAATCCGGCTGTGCTCGAGGAAGCGGCCGACGATCGACTTCACCCGGATGTTTTCGGACAGTCCCGGCACGCCGGGTCGCAGGCAGCAGATGCCGCGGATGACGGCCATGATCTTCACGCCGGCGCTCGACGCTTCGTAGAGCTTGTCGATCAGCGCCTCGTCGACGAGGCTGTTCATCTTCAGCCAGATCCCGCCCGGCTTGCCGGCGAGCGCGAATCCGATCTCCTTCTCGATCAGCGCGACGAGCGTCTCGCGCAACGACAGCGGACTGAAGGCAAGCGCGTCCATCTTCTCCGGCTGAGCGTAGCCGGTCATGTAGTTGAATAGCCGCGCCGCGTCGCGGGTCAGATCCGGATCGGAGGTGAAGAAGGACAGGTCGGTGTAGATGCGGGCGGTGATCGGATGATAGTTGCCGGTGCCGAAATGCGCGTAGGAGCGGACCGATCCGCCCTCCCGGCGCACGACGAGCGAGATCTTGGCGTGCGTTTTCAGGGCGGCGAACCCGTAGACGACCTGCACGCCCGCCGCTTCCAGCGCGCGGGCGAGCCGGATGTTCGCTTCCTCGTCGAAGCGCGCGCGCAGTTCGATCATGGCGGTCACGGATTTTCCGGCCTCGGCCGATTCGATCAGCGCCTTCACGATCGGGCTGTCGCGGCTGGTGCGGTACAGCGTCTGCTTCACGGCGACGACGTTCGGATCGGACGCCGCCTGACGCAGGAACTGCACGACCACGTCGAAGCTCTCGAACGGATGATGGACGATGATGTCCTTGGCGCGGATCGCGGCGAAGCAGTCGCCGCCGAAATCGCGTATCCGCTCCGGGAACCGCGGCGTGTAGGGCGGGAACAGCAGATCCGACCGGTCGTCGACGATGAGCTGCTTGACGTCCGCGACCCCGAGCAGCCCGCGCTGGATGTAGATCTCGTCCGGCGTCGCGTCGACCTCGTCCGCGACGATCGCGCGCAAATCCTCGGGCATCGCGGCGGACAAGGAGAGGTGGATCGCGACGCCGCGCCGGCGGCGCTTCAGCGCGGTCTCGTACGAGCGGACGAGATCCTCCGCCTCCTCCTCGAACTCCACGTCGGTATCGCGGATCAGGCGGAACATGCCCTGTCCCGTGACGCCGAAACCCGGAAACAGCCTGTTCATGAACAGGCGGATGACGTCCTCCATCACGACGAAGCGGATGGGGCCGCCCCCCTGGCTTCCGGGAAGGCGGACGAAGCGATCCACCTGGCTCGGCAGCGGCAGCAGGGCGCGCATCATGTGCCCGTCCTCCTCGCGCACGAGGCGGAGCGCCATCACGAGGCCCATATTCGGAATGAACGGGAAGGGATGGGCGGGGTCGATCGCAAGCGGGGTCAGCACGGGAAACACCCGCTCCATGAACCAGCCGGACAGCCAGCCCACATCCGCGTCCGTCAATTGATTGAGGTCGGCGACGTCGATCCCGGCCGTGCTCAGAGACTCCCGCAGTTCGGCCCAGACCCGTTGCTGATCGGCGAGCAGGGCCTCCGCCCGGGATTTGAGCTCGGCGAGTTGCTGGGCGGGCGTGCGCCCGTCGGGCGAGCGGACAGTGATGCCGGATTTCGCCTGTCCGATCAGCCCGGCGACGCGGACGGAATAAAACTCGTCGAGGTTCGAAGCGCTGATCGACACGAAGCGCAGCCTCTCCAGCAGCGGCTGCCGCGCGTTCTCGGCTTCCTCGACCACCCGGTGATTGAAGTCGAGCCAGGAAAGTTCGCGGTTGATGAAGCGGTTCGGGTCGTCCCGGCCGATTGCCGGAATGCTGGCCGCCGTGTCCACATCATCCTCGAGAACGGCGTCCTCGAGGATGCCGGCTTCCGTCCGGTCGGGATCGGTCGTGTTCATGCGGCCACCCTACAGAAGCGGCCGCCCGGCGTGCGAGTTGGCCGCTTCCTCTTCCATGCGGGCATCATCGCCCTCTAGCGCCGCATCTTCGGCCAAGGCCGCGAGAACGCCAAGGGCTGTCGCGCGCGTGACCTTTCCACCCAGCGCAAGGGCCAGCCGGTCGAGCCGCGCCGCCGCCTCCCGCATCGCTTCCGGCGTGCGCGGCAGGTGCAGCAGGAGCCATTCCTGCACCGGCTGCGGCACCGCGAGCTGCCGCTCGCTCAGCGCCCGCAGCAGCAAGGCGCGGAGCAGGCCGTCGCCCGCCGGTCCGATCTCCACGGCCGTGATGGCGCGCAGCCGGCTCGCCAGATCGGGCAAGCGGACCGGCCAGCGCGCGGGCGGGGCGCGCGCCCCGAGCAGGACGGGGCAACCGGCCTCGTCGGAGGCGTTCAGCAGGTGCAGCAGCGGTTCCTCCGGCGCGAGATCCGCGTCGTCGATCGCGATCCCGCCGCCTCCCAACCGGTCCGCGAGCGGCGGCCGCGACCAGCCGCGCAATCGCGGGCCGCTCCAATGCTGGCCGCCTTGCGCTTCGGCCCAGCGGGCAAGGAGGTGCGACTTGCCGCATCCCGCGCCGCCCCAGAGCGCGAGCCGGCCGCCGGGCCACGCATCCGTCCGCGCGAGCCATGCCAGGGCCGCGGCGTTGGCGTCGTCCTCGAGGAAGGCGGAATGCCGGTAGTCCGGCTCGTGCGGAAAGGGAAGGACGAGCTGGCGCGGCGGATCGATCAAGGCAGGCGCGGAGGGTCCAGATAGAGCGGGCTCGCGAGGTAGCGGCGCAGCCAGAACCGGCACAGCACGCCGATGGTGGCGGCGATCGGCACCGCCAGCATCACGCCGAGGAAGCCGAACGCCGCGCCGCCCGCGAACAGCGCGAAGATCACCCACACATCCGGCAGCTCGACCCGGTCGCCGAGCAGGCGCGGGTAGATCACGTATCCCTCGATCAGATTGCCGACCAGCATCACCGCCGCCACCCGCGCGACCCCGGTCCAGTCGGGAAATTGGGCGAAGGCGAGGCCGATCGCGGTGACGCCGCCGACCACCGTGCCGACATAGGGGATGAACGACAACAGCCCGGCGGTCAAACCGACGATCAGCCCGAGATCGAGCCCCACCATGGTGAGCGCGAGCGCGTAGATCAGCGCGAGGATAAGGCAGCACAGCGCCTGTCCGCGCACCCAGGCCGCGAGGATGCGGTCCACCTCGCGCGCCTGCGCCCGGATCAGGGCGGCGTAGCGGCGCGGCAGCCAGCTATCCACGCGGGCGATCACGGTCGGCCAGTCCCGCAGGAGATAGAAGGCGACCACGGGCGTGACGACGAGCAGGGTCAGCACGTTGAACAGCGCGAAGCCGCCGCCGATCAGGCGCGGCACGGCGTTGGCGATGAAGGACAGCATCGCCCCCGCCTGGCCGCCGACGAGGTCGCGCAGCTTGTCGTCCACGACGTCCGGCCCGAACCTGTGCTGCAGGTCGGTGATGACCTGTTGCGCCCAATGCTGCAGCAGGACCACGTATTCCGGAACACGCCCGAGCAGCAGGCCGAACTGCGACACGATCACGGGGTAGAGCAGAAGGGCGAACATCAGCCCGGCCGCGATCATGGCGAGCACCAAAGACAGCGCCGCGACGAAGCGCGGCACCCCGAGCCGGGTGAGCCGGGTCGCGGGCGGGTCGAGGATGTAGGCGAGACCGCCCGCGGCGACGAAGGGCAGCAGGATCGAGGCGAAAAGCTGAAGCGCGATCCATGCCGCCACCAGCAGCCCGACCAGCAGCGCGATCCGTTGCGCCCGCGTCGCCTGCAGGCGGCGGGGCGGTGGCGGCGGGATCGGCTCGATGGGTTCGGCGGGCCGGGGCGTGTCCCGAATCCGCAGCGGCGGCTCTGCCGGGGGGAGCGGGTGGGGCGCGATCACCGCGACCGTGCAGCCTTCCAGACGTAGAGCGACCCGGAGGCGAGCGTCGTCGCCGCCACGCTCCAGATGAGCACGTCCAGAACGCCCGGCGCGGCGAAATCGAAGCCGCTCAGCAGCAGGGCCAGGGCCACGAGGACGATCTGCAGCGCCGTGTTGACCTTGGAGATCGGCAGCGGCCGGATCTGGGCCGGCTGCCCGAGCACCGCGAGCAGCAGGACGCCGCCCACGATCAGCACGTCGCGGAACACGACCAGGATCGCGAGCCAGTCCGGCAGGATGTCCACCACCGCGAGCGTCACGTACATCGAGACCAGCAGCGCCTTGTCCGCGACCGGATCGAGCACGGCGCCGACGGCGGTTCCGCCCCACCTTCGCGCAAGCCAGCCGTCCACCGCATCCGACAGCCCTGCGGCGACGAACAGGAAGAACGCCAGGTCGATCCGATGCTGGAGCACCATCCAGATGGCGAGCGGCACGGCGCACAGACGCGCGAACGTGATGACGTTCGGGATGTTGACCAGATCGGACGAGGCGGCCCGGTCAGCCCGGGGTGCGTCAGGCATGAGCCTCCCGGCTCCTCCGTTGCGTTGCGCTCAGGGCGCGCGTGTGATTGCTTCCGCGCCAGCGATCGATCCCGGCAGTCGGGTGAGCAATCGGCGTGCCGAACGCCATACCGTATCGAGGTTCTTGATGGCTAGCCAGGGCGATCCCGCGGGCGCAAGCGGGCTGACCTATCGCTCGGCGGGGGTCGACATCGATGCCGGCGACGCGCTGGTCGAGGCGATCAAGCCGCACGCCCGCGCGACGGCCCGGCCCGGCGTGATGGGCGGGCTCGGCGGGTTCGGCGCGCTGTTCGACCTCCGCGCGGCCGGCTTCGCCGATCCCGTGCTGGTCGCGGCGACGGACGGCGTCGGCACCAAGCTCAAGGTCGCGATCGAGACCGGCCTGCACGCGACCGTCGGTATCGACCTCGTCGCGATGTGCGTGAACGATCTCGTCGTTCAGGGCGCGGAGCCGCTGTTTTTTCTCGATTATCTCGCCACGGCCCGGCTCTCCGTCGAGCAGGCGGAGACAGTGATCGGGGGCATCGCTGAAGGCTGCCGGCAGGCGGGCTGCGCGCTCGTCGGCGGCGAGACCGCCGAGATGCCCGGCCTCTACGCGGCCGGCGACTACGATCTCGCGGGCTTCGCGGTTGGGGCGGCGGAGCGGGCCGCGGTGCTGCCCCGTCCGGTCCGGCCGGGCGACCGCATTCTTGGCCTCGCGAGCAGCGGCGTCCATGCCAACGGCTTCTCGCTGGTCCGGCGGGTGGTGCGGGAGGCGGATCTCGACTGGGAGGCGCCCGCGCCGTTCCGCGACGGCGAGGCGCTCGGTGCGGCGCTGATGACGCCCACGCGCATCTATGTGCGGCCGCTGCTCGCTTTGCATCGCGCCCGGCTGCTGCGCGCGGCCGCGCATATCACCGGCGGCGGGCTGCCGGGCAATCTGCCCCGCGTGCTGCCGGCCGGCACGCGCGCAGTGCTGAGCGCCTGGCCCGTGCCGCCCGTCTTCCGCTGGCTCGCCGCAGCGGGCGGGATCGCGCCCGGAGAAATGCTGCGCGTGTTCAACTGCGGCGTTGGCATGGCGCTGTTGGTCGCCGAGGATGACGCCGCCGCCGCCGCCGCGCTCCTGGAACGTGAGGGAGAGACGGTGCTCGAACTCGGCCGGATCGAAACTGGCACGGCCGGCGAGGCGGCCGCCGTGCGGTTCGAGCCCGGCCCGGACTGGGGCGCGTGAGCCGCACGCGGACCGCGATCCTCATCAGCGGCCGGGGCTCGAACATGGAAGCTCTGATCGAGGCCGCAAGCAGCCCGGCCTTTCCGGCCGAGATCGCGCTGGTCTTGTCGAACGAGCCGGAGGCGGGCGGTCTCGCGCTCGCGCGCGCCGCCGGGATCGGGACGGCGGTGCTCGACCATCGGTGCTACCGGGGCGACCGCGCAGCGCACGAGGCCGCGATCGACGAGGTTCTGCGGGGGGCAGGCATCCGGCTCGTGTGCCTCGCGGGCTACATGCGCCGGCTGACCCCGCTGCTGGTCGGGCGCTGGGCCGGGCGCATGCTGAACGTGCATCCGAGCCTCTTGCCCGCGTTTCCGGGTCTGCATACCCATGCCCGGGCGCTCGCGTCGGGGGTGAAGCTGCACGGATGCACCGTGCATCTAGTCACGGAGGCGGTGGACGAGGGGCCGATCCTCGCCCAGGCGGCGGTTCCGGTGCTGCCAGGCGATACCGAGGCGACGCTCGCCGCCCGGGTGCTCAGGCGCGAGCATGTCCTCTACCCGCTCGCGCTCGCGACGCTCGCGGGCGCCGGCGCGCCGCCGGTTCCCTGTCCGGATGCGGCGCTGCTCAATCCCTTGCCGCCCCCCACGCCCCCGGCATAATACCGCCGAACCACCGAGGCATGCCCATGGCCGAGCAGACCACAACGACCGTCACCGAAGCCGTCACGCCCGACGCCTTTCTCAGCGACCGGACGCGGTTCTGGATGTCGTTCACCCGTTTCGCGGGCTATGTCGTCGCCTTCGTCGTGCTGGTCCTCGTGCTGATGGGGTTGTTCCTCGCCTGACGCCTCAGCGGCCCCGCAACAGGTCCGCCGCCGGCGCGCCGCCGAGCACGTCCCCTCCCGGCCCCGCCAGCATGTTTCCGACCCGGCCGGAGCGCCGTTCCGACCCGCACACGGCGCCGCCCGGCGGCGGCGCGGGCACGTCGGCGTAGAGCTGGCCGGCGATGCCCTTCGGCACGCCGGGCAGACCGGCGAGGTCGAGCTGGAGCGGGATCGTTTGGGTGGCGGCCGGGTAGCTGGCGCAATCCGCCGGCTGCGCCGCCGCGATGCCGAGGGACGCCGGCAGCGCGAGGAGGCCGATGGTCAACCGAAGAGGTTTCACGGCCACTGTGTCCACATCTGCTCTCATCCCAGAACGGCGCGAGCCGCACCGCTGCCGGGAGTCTAGCGATCCAGACTTAACGCTTTGTATTCGCTGCGTTACCGCAGCCACCCGCAACCGCCATAGCTGACGTTACATTCCTAACCTTTTTGCCGCGATCGGCCATGATGCACACTGATCGGAGACTGACTAATGCGGCGGGCAGAGATCCGGCCGCGTCAGAGAGCCCAGGACGTGGCTGCCGTAAACGGGATCCTCTGTCCAGGCGCAGAGTCTAGGCCGCGCCGGCATCTCGGCGCCGGGCCGCAGTGCGAGCTTGATGACGAACCCGCTGTCGTACAGGCGGATCCTCAGGGCGGTTACGACGTCCGGGCGGACCTGGGGCGTGAGAGTCAGGGACTGAATCGGCAGGTTGCTGTCGATCCAGACGCGCGGCCCGCCCTCCCTGGCCTGAATATCCCCCACCCTACCAGCGTCATCCCCGTGACGCTGGTCGAGATGGGGTCGATGTAGCCGCCGGGCGACAGGTGTGCGGGCGGCGGCGCCCCGGCGAGGTCCACTCGCATCGGCCGCGCCTCGGCGCGGACGCGAGCCACGCTGGCGAGCGGACACGCCGCCATGTCGCGGTCGAGCAGCACAAAGGCGCGCAAGCTGCCCGGCGCCGCGTCCCGGAAGGCGCCGATCCAACCGCCTCTTGCCGGAAACGGTGGCTCTCCCTCCGGGACGCCGATCGCCGCCGGACTGAAGCCGCTGAGGCCGTAGCCCACGACCGTCCCTTCCGTGTCGGCGAGAAGCAGGCGCAGCCGCGCTGCCGCGCCGCCCGGGACGGCCACCAGGCCCTGCGCCCGTCCCCGCCCTCCGGCCCGGCGAGCGGGCTCGTGTAGTTGAGGCTGCCGCGGCAGGAGGTCGCGTCCACCAAACGGACGTGGTCCTCCAGCCTCGACCCCAGCCACGCCGCCCGGGCTGCGCGAAGACGGAGCCTCGCCCCGCCCGCAGCTGCTGAAGCCGCTGGCGCCGGATAGACCCGGCTGAGCAGGGCCGCGTCGTTCACGCCGGCGAGCACGGCCGGTATGGCCGCGTTGCGGCCGTCGGCATCGCTCCGTGCCGCAGACGAGAACTCGGCTTGGGTGGTGAGGACCAAGACCAGCGCGGGGGCTGGCAGCAGCATCCCTGCTGGGCGCCTCCATAAGCTCCGAGGGACCGCGGCAACGCGTGCCGCCGCGAGGAGGAAGAGGACGGCCCAAAACAGCAGGGCCGGAGTCGCATAGCGATTAGCCAGGGCGGACGCGATGCCGAAGCGCAGGCGGCCGGCGCCGGTCAGGAGGACCATCCCGAGGACGAACACGCCGAACGCGACCAGAGCCGCCGCGTGCGGCTGCGGCCGCCGCCGCCAGCCGAGACCAAGCCCGAGGGCGCAGAGCGAGAGGACGCCAATCCAGCCCAGCCATCGCGCCGTCATGATGGCCTCGTGCGAAGAGCGCGGTCATGCTTCGCCGCCGGGTCCACCGATCTCACGGCATGTAGTCGACACATCACGGACGTGGGAGAAAAGGTCGAGCGGGTCGGAATGGTAAGCGGGCGTGTGATAGCCGATCAGGTAGGTTCCCAGCAGCGCGACCGCCGCGGCGGCGAACAGCGCCGTGTGGCCCGGGGGACGGCGGAGCCACAGCGCCAGCGGCACGGCCAGGAACGCAGCGAGAACGCCGCTCGCGAGCGTGTAGGTCGCCACGAATTCCAGGACGATGACGCCGAGGGCGGTCGTGATCGTCGGTGGGCCCAGCGCGGCTAAGGCAAGGCAAGCGGCCGCCGCCAAGCCGACGCCGAAGAACTGCGGCTGGAAGCCCCAGGTGAAGTTCTCCCACTGCACCGACCAGAACAGCAGGGTCAGCACCAGCCCTGCGGCCCAGAGGCGCTCCGCCTTGCTGCGCAGCCCGGCCCCGCGCGCCAGCTTCACCAGAATGGCGTCGAGACCCATCTGGATCAGCAATTGACCGCCAGGTCGACGGCATTGGTCTCTCCCGACAGCCAGCGATCGGCGATGAACACAGGCGGGGGAAAAGGAGGCGGTGCTCGTTGTGCTGCGAAAAGAGCCACGCCCACTGATCGGCCGCCCGCTCACCAGTTCGTCCCATTGATCCGAGAACGGAAGGGGATTCCAGCAGGCCACTACCATGCGGATGGTCGAGGCCGCGATGTACAATCCCGTCGCAAGGAAGGCGGCACTCAGGAGCCACAGCAGTATCGCCCTTGCCGGGGGACGGTTGCGCAAAGCGGCCCTCAGGGGCGTTCCCGGAGTGCTGGCGCTAGGGCGCGCGGCGGCGCGCAGTGCCGCGGTGGCGGTTCGGTGCAGGGGCATCGTGATCCTGTGCAGCGCGGACGGCATATGGTGACAAAGCGGCCGTCACCTATGGCTGCTTCTTGGCTGAGCCGGAGCATCCGGCGCGTCCAGTCCTTCCACACACCGCCTCGGGCAGGCTCGCCGCAGCGCGGCCATCGCGCAGCGTCCTTGACAGCCCCGAGAACCGCGGTACCGCACCCGCCGCCCTGGGAGGGGATCTGGGAGGTTGTTAGCCCTTCGTGTGCCATGATCGGAGCGGGCTTGAGGCCAGTATTCCGCTCAGGCTCCCAGCTGCCAGGACCAAGGCGAACCCTGGGCCTCCTCGCGGCGGCAGCGTCCTCGAGAATTCACCTCTGTCACAGCGCCCGTTTTCGCAGTTCCAGCCTCTTGCCGTGCGGCGCCGAGGCGAGCAGGGCGGGCAGGAAGACCAGGCTCGCGACCAGGGTGCAGCCGAGGCTCACGAGCAGCAACTCCCCCATGCTGGCGGTGCCCGGATGCTTCGACAGCGCCAGCGAGCCGAACGCCGTCGCCGTGGTCAGCGCCGAGAACAGGATCGCGCGCGCCGTTGGCGAGCCGACCACGTCATGGCGTCCCGCCCGCCAGTTCATCACGAAATAGACGTTGAACGACACGCCGACCCCGAGCAGCAGCGGCAGCGCGATGATGTTCGCGTAGTTCAGCGGCATCGGCAGCGCCACCGCGAGGATCACGGTCATGCAGCGACGACATCAGCAGCGGCGCGAGCACCAGCGCCACGTCGAGGATGCGGCGGAGCGCCACGCCAGGATGACGGCGATGGCGATCAGCGCGAGGATCGCCGCCTTGCGGAACGAGTTGACGATCGTGTCGCTGGTCGCCTCGATCGTCACGGCCGACCCGCCGGCATCGGGAGCGACGGCGGCGACCTGATCCACGAACCGGTGCAGTTCCTTGGTGCCGCGCGCCTCCGGTTTGGGCACGACCTGGATGCGCGCCTGTCCGTCGGGCAGCAGCCAGTCGCGGGTGATCTCGGGCGGCAGGTCGGCAAGCGTGACCGGGCGCGCGTCGAGGGCGGTGCGCAGCTGGTCGAGCTGCATCGGCAGGAAGCGTGTCAGCGCCTGGTTCGCGGCCATCACGACCGCATCCGGCGCCGCGCTCAGCCCCCGCAGATCGCCGGCGATCGGCACCAGCGGACTGTCCGCCGGCACTTTCGGCAAGGCAAGCTGGATCTGTTGCAGCGCCGTCGACGCGGCCATCCGGATCTGATCCGGCGTGACCGGCGCCGCGGCCTCGTGCGGCGCGAGGGTCGGGCCGAGGATGCTCGCGGCGTCCGCGATCAGCGCGAGCTTCTGGCGCCTGATCGGCGGGAACGAAGCTGTTGACGGTCATGACGTCGCCGACCAGCGGCAGCGCTTGCAGCCGGTCGGCGAGGCTCGCGGCGGCGGCGGCGTTCGGCGTCAGGATGTCGATCGTGAACGGGTTGGTCACGGGGTTGTCCATCAGGTCGTAGAGCGTCCGCATCGCCTCCGTGTTCGGGTTCTTCGTGTGCAAGGGATCGGAATCGAAGGCGAGTCTGGGCGGCAGGACGCAGCCGAGAAGTGCGAGCGCCGCGAACAGGGCGAGGATGGGCCGCCGGCGCCGCTGGATCAGGCGGTCGAGCGGCGCGGCCCAGGCGATGCTGATCGAGGCGGCCTTCTCGCGCGGCCGGAACAGGGTGATCGCGGCCGGCAGGAACAGGAGCGTGCAGAGAAAGGCGATCAGCATGCCGACGCCCGCGATCAGCCCGAGTTCGGCGACTCCCCGGAAGTCGGTCGGGACGAAGGCGAGAAATCCGGCCGCGGTCGCCGCCGCCGCGACGAGGATTTGAACGCCCGACCCGGCGGCCCGTCTCGCGCATCGCGATATCGGCGTCGGCATACCGAAGCCGCATGCCGCGGTAGCGCACGCTGAACTGGATCGCGAAATCGACGGCGATGCCGACGAACAGGATGCCGAAGCCGACCGAGACGAGGTTGAGCGTCCCGACCGCGACGGAGGCGAACAGCAAAGTGAGCATCAGCCCGAGGCCGAGCGTCATCAGGATCGGCACGATCAGCCGCCAGCTATGCACGGCGAGGAACAGCCAGAGCGTGATCAGCACGAGGCTGACGACCATGCCCTCGACCGCGCCCTCGGCGACGGTCGAGAACTCCTCGTCGGCGAGCGCGACGTTGCCGGTGATCCGCACCCGCGCGTCGCCCGATTTGACGAAGGGGAGTCCGGACGCGGCCTGGCGGATGGCGTCGGTCGCGGCCTTGCCGGGGGCCAGCGCGCCGAAGTCGAGCTTCGGCTGCACGAGAACGAATTTGTACTTCCCCGCGAGTTCCTGGGCCCCGCCGCCGAGCAGCTTGGACCAGGAGAGCGGCTGCGGATGACCGGCGAGCGTGCCGGCCATCACCCTGTGGAAGCCGTCGAGGGCCGCCGTGTATGGGCCGAAATTGGCCTCGCCGTGCTGCGCGCCCATGCCGAGCAGGGCGAGGGAGGCGAACAGGCCGCGCGCGGTCGGATCGGCGACGAGCTGGCCGAGGAAGGGCTGGGCGTCGATAGTGCCGTTCAGCAGGTGCTCCAGCTGCTTCTGGTCGAGGAACAGCAGGCCCTCGCGGGCAAAAAACGGAGAGGCGTCGGGCCGGGTCACGCTGCGGAAATGCATGTGGTCGGCCGACAGCGCGGCCGCGAGCGAGGCCGCCGTCGCTTCGGCCGCCTCGGGCTGGCGGGCGTCGATCACGATCGCGAGCACGTCAGCGAATTGCGGGAAGTCGCGGTCGAACTCCTTGGCTCGCTGCCGCCACGGCAGGCTTTCCGCGAACATCTTGTCCGTGTCCGTCGAGACGCCAAGATGGTTCGAGGCATACCAGCCGGAGAAGGCGGCCAGCGCCAGCGAGATGGCCACGACGACGAGGGCATGGCGACGACTGAACTCGACCAGCCCGACGAGGATCCGCTGAAACATCATGCAGTGTCGGTCATCCGCTGGAAGGGCGCGCGGGCGCGGCATCGGAGCGGGAGCTAGATATGCGGTTCGCGCGCCAGGGTCCATGCCCGGGTCCAATGCCGGTTCCCCGTCATCCGCCCCTAAGCTACGGACGGGCCGCGCGATCGCGCCGGAACATCAGCCACATGGCGCCGCCGATCGTCAGCACGGTGATGGCGCCCGCGATCTGCAGGATTCGCAGGATCGCGAGCGTGTAGCGGCCG
Source organism: uncultured Alphaproteobacteria bacterium (assembly GCA_963777325.1). Lineage (GTDB taxonomy): Bacteria > Pseudomonadota > Alphaproteobacteria > Acetobacterales > Acetobacteraceae > JAFAXA01. Next base: position 24,300 of record CAVZQE010000005.1, read on the forward strand.
GTATGCGGGTCGAAGTGAAAGCAGAGCAGCACGATCGGCAGCACCGCTTTCTGCAAGGCGTTCTCCCCGGCGGCGACGAGGCCGAGGCGGACGTCCCCGGCCTGATAGCCGACCCCCAGCAGATAGCCCGAGACGCGGCCCTTCGGCGTCACGAACACGATGCCGGCCGGGTGCAGGAACTGCTTCAGCGCCGGGTCGAAGCGGCTGCGGAACCCGACGGTATCGGCCACATCCTTGATCGTGGCGGCGTCGGCGGTGAGATAGTGCCACCCCTGGGCCGCGCCGGGCAGCGGAAAGGCTGCCATGTCGCGCGCATGGGCGGCGGCGGCATCCGAGGTGGTCTCCGCCGGGTCGATGCTGAGGGTGATCAGGGTGTAGTCCTGTCCCGCGACCAGGCCCGCGCCCCCGAGCGCCTGGAACAGATCCGATAGCACCACCCCGCAGATATTCGGGCAGTGATAGTAGACGAGCGCGAGGACCGCGGGCTTGCCGTGGAGCAGGCTGCCGATGGTCCTCTCCCGGCCGGCCTGGTCGCGCACGGTTGCCGAGAGCGGCAGTTGCGCGCCGATGTTCTGGCGATAGGCGAAGGCGCCGAGGTCGTCCTGCTCCAGGGCCTGGACGGGCGCGCTGGCCAGGATCAGCGTCAGGAGTAGAAGGACGGCCCGGGCGAACCCCGCCATCCGCGAGCCGTTCTGCCCGACGGAGGACATTGATGCTCAAGATCCGCATGCTGCAACCCCATGACCCACTCCCGGAAGGCGCGGGCAAGACCCTGACGGTCCTGCGCCGGCTCGAAGAGGATACGCCGGGACGGACGACGGTCGAAATCATCCTCTCGGGACGGCCGGGCGCGCATGAGACCACCACGCCCATGCGCCCGGACGGCACGCCGATGAACTTGCGCGAGGCGGTGCATTCGGCGCGTGCCGTCGCGCAGTCGGAAGGCGTCGAGGTGATCCATGTGATCGACCGGGCCGCCGGGCCGCGCGAACGCGACATCCTGCGTCATCACGGCGACCACTCCATCCATATGGACGATCTGGACGACTACGATCTCGAGGATGGCGAGCGCGGGTCGGATATGCGGGACCGGCGAGGCTAGCGCGCACCTAGCGCGCCCGGGGCGTTTGCCTTCCGCCGCCGGCGCCCGTAATCTCCCTCGCATGTCTCTCCGGCTCGCCACGACGACGCGAATTATCCCCCCGGCTGCTTAGCAGCCGGGGCTTTCGCGTGTTCCGTGTGGCTTTTCAGAGTTGGAGAGTTTCCTGTGTTCCTCGATGACGGTTCGGCCAACGAGCCGAGCACATTATCGGTCCGCTTCATGGTCGATGCGGACCCTTCGCCCGGCCTGCTGCCGCGTCTGCTCCAGCCGCTCGCGAAGCGCGATCTCATACCGGACAGGATGTGGTCGCATCGCGGCGCGTCGGTCATGCATGTCGAACTCGCGCTCGAGCGGTTCCGGCCGGATGCGTGGGGCTGATCGAGGGCAACCTCCGGCAGGTGGTCGGCGTCCGCAACGTGGCCCGCGTGCAGCAAGCGACGTTGCGGCAAGTCGCCTGACGCTACTCGATTTCAGGCCTGGGCGGCATAGCCAAAAGCCGGTTTCGGGGCCAAGTACGGGCCGCTGCCTGGCTGCCGGAGACACCGCCGATGTACGGCTACGACGCCCTGTTCCTGGCCCGCGCCCAGTTCGCCTTCACGATCGGCTTTCACATCGTCCTGCCGGCGTTCTCGATCGGGCTCGCGAGCTACCTCATGGTGCTGGAAGCGCTGTGGCTGCGCACCGGCAAGCAGGTCTATCTGGACGTTTTCCAGTACTGGCTGAAGATCTTCGCGCTCGGCTTCGCGATGGGCGTCGTCTCCGGGCTGGTGATGTCGTACGAGTTCGGCACCAACTGGGCGCATTCGCGACAGGGCCGGGCCGGTGGTCGGCCCGCTGATGGGCTACGAGGTGCTGACCGCCTTCTTTCTGGAGGCGGGCTTCCTCGGCGTGATGCTGTTCGGCATGAACCGGGTCGGCCGCGGCCTGCATTTCCTCGCGACCTGCTGGTCGCGATCGGCACCCTGATGAGCGCGTTCTGGATCCTCTCGGTCAATTCCTGGATGCAGACGCCGCAGGGCTACACCTCTCGCCGACGGCCGCTTCTTTCCGGCGACTGGGCGCGATCATCTTCAATCCGTCGTTCCCGTACCGTCTCGTCCACATGGTGCTGGCGGCCTATCTGAGCGTCGCGTTCGTGGTCGGCGCGGTCGGGGCGCTAGCACCTGCTGCGCGATCCACGTAACCGGGCGGCGCGGACGATGCTGTCGATGGCGCTGTGGATGGCGGCCTCGTCGCGCCGATCCAGATCATCGCCGGCGACACGCATGGCATCAACACGCTCGAGCATCAGCCGGCGAAGATCGCCGCGCTCGAAGGCGACTGGGACTCGCCGCCCGGCCAGCCGCTGATCCTGTTCGGCTGGCCGAACATGAAGACCGAGACGACCGACTACGAGGTCGCGATCCCGCATCTCGGCGCGCTCATCCTGACGCAACCTGGAACGGCTCGATCAAGGGGCTGAAGGAGTTTCCGCCCGAGGACCGGCCGTTCTCGCCGGTGGTGTTCTTCGCCTTCCGGATCATGGTCGGGCTCGGCTTGCTGATGGCCGCGGTGGGCTCTGCGTCGGCTTGTTGCTGCGCTGGCGCGGACGCTGTATGACGCGCGCTGGCTGCATCGCCTGTTGGTGGCGATGGCGCCGGCCGGTTTCATCGCGCTGCTGTCCGGCTGGACGGTGACCGAGGTCGGCCGTCAGCCCTTCACCGTGTACGGGATGCTGCGGACCGCGGACAGCGTGTCGCCGATCGCGCTGCCGGGCGTCGCGGTGTCGCTCGCGGGATTCGCGATCGTCTATTTCATCGTGTTCGGCGCGGGTCTCGTGTTCCTGCTTCGGCTGATGCGCAGCCGCCCGACCGTCGGCGAGACGCGGGCCGCCGAAGGGCGTGCCGGTGCGCAGCGCCGGCATCACGCCCGCGCCCTCGCTGGACGAGGCCACGCCCGACATCCCGCGGCCGCGGAGTAGCGCCATGATGACCCTGCCCTGGCTCGACTTGCCGCTGATCTGGGCCGGCCTGATCGCGTTCGCCGTGCTGGCCTACGTGCTGCTGGACGGGTTCGATCTCGGCATCGGCGTCCTGTTCCTCGTGGAGCACGCGGAGCGAGGACCGGGACGTGATGGTGAACACGGTGGCGCCGGTCTGGGACGGCAACGAGACCTGGCTGGTACTCGGCGGCGGCGGCCTGTTCGCGGTGTTTCCGCTGGCCTACGCCGTGATCATGCCCGCGCTCTATCCCCCGATCATCGCGATGCTGCTGGCGCTGGTGTTCCGCGGCGTCGCGTTCGAGTTCCGCTTCCGCGCGCCACGGCCGCGGCCGCGTACTGGTGGGATGTCGCGTTCTGCGCCGGGTCCATCGTCGCCGCGCCTTCTGCCAGGGTTTGGCGCTGGGCGGGCTGCTGCAAGGCATCCGGGTGGGGACCGCCTTATGCCGGCGGATGGTTGGACTGGCTGACCGGCTTCACCATGCTGTGCGGGCTCGCGGTCGTGATCGGCTACGCGCTGCAAGCTCCTGCTGGCTGATCTGGCGCACCGAGGGCGCGTTACAGCGCCGTGCCGCCGCTACGCGGGCGCGCTGGGCCGCGCGATCCTCCTGCTGACCATCGTCGTCAGCCTGTGGACGCCGATGCTGCACGGCCTTCTATCAACGCTGGTTCGGGTGGCCCGGCATCGTGCTGACCAGCCCCGTGCCGATCCTGGCCGCGATTATTGCGTGTCCTGTTCTGGCGAGGCCTCCGGACAGCAGCGACCTTGCCCCATTCCTTTGCGTACAGGGTTGGTTCGTCCTGTGCTATCTCGGGCTCGGAATCACCATGTTTCCCCTGATCGTGCCTCCCTCCATCACGATCTGGCAGGCGGCGGCCCCTCCCGCAAGCCAGGCATTTTTACTGGTAGGCGCCGCCATTCTGATCCCCATCATCATCGATATACACGGGTTATTCCTATTACATCTTTCGCGGCAAGGTTCGGCCGGGCGTACACTACACTAGGAATGAGCAAGCGCCTGCTCTGGTTCGTTTGGATCTATGCGGTCAGCGTGGCCGTGACGCTCGCGGTCTCGTATCTGCTGCGGATGCTGCTCGTTCCGCACTGAGCGAGGGGCTACGGACTGCCGCCCGTCCGTCCGCCATCGCGCCCAGCCTGAGCCGAAGCGCCTGGAGCTTGATGAAGCCCTGGGCATCCACCTGGTCGTAGGCGCCCTGGTCGTCCTCGAAGGTCACGACCTTCATCGAATACAGGCTGTTCGGGGCTTCCCGGCCGATGACGGTCACATTGCCCTTGTATAGTTTCAGCCGCACCCGGCCGGTCACGCAACGCTGGCTCTCGTCGATCAGCGCCTGCAGCATCCGCCGCTCCGGGCTGAACCAGAAGCCGTTGTAGATCAGTCTCGGCGTAGCGCGGCATCAGGCTGTCCTTCAGATGCGCCGGCCTCGCGGTCGAGCGTGATGCATTCGATGCCGCGATGCGCGGCGAGCAGGATGGTGCCGCCCGGCGTCTCGTAGACGCCGCGCGACTTCATGCCGACGAAACGGTTCTCCACCAGGTCGAGCCGCCCGATGCCGTTGGCGCGGCCCAGCTCGTTCAGCCTGGTGAGCAGCGAGCCGGCGAGAGCGCCGCCATCGATCGCGACCGGTCGCCGGGCCGAAGTCGATTCGATCACAGTGGTCGTTCGGCGCGTCCTCGGGCCGGATGTGCGCTGATACACGATCTGTCCGGCGCCTCGTGCCGGATCTCCAGGAGCTTGCCCTCGGAGGAGGAGTGCAGCAGGTTGGCGTCGACGCTGAACGGCGCCTCGCCGCGCTTGTCCTTGGCGATCGGGATCTGGTTCTGCTCGGCAAACTCGAGCAGCCTGGTGCGGCTGGTCAGGTCCCATCGCGCCAGGGCGCGATCACCTTGATGTCCGGCTTCAGCGCGTAATAGGCTAGCTCGAACCGACCTGATCGTTGCCCTTGCCGGTCGCGCCATGCGCCACGGCGTCGGCGCCCACCTGTTCCGCGATCTCGATCTGGCGCTGCGCGATCAGCGGACGCGCGATAGAGGTGCCGAGCAGATACTGACCCTCATAAATCGTGTTGGCGCGGAACATCGGAAACACGAAGTCCGCACGAAGGTCTCGCGCAGATCGTCGACGAAGATCTCCTTGACGCCGAACATCTCGGCCTTGCGGCGCGCCGGCTCCAGCTTCGCCCTGGCCGAGATCGGCCGTGAAGGTGACCACTCGCAGCTATACTCGTTTGCAGCCATCGCAGGATCACGCTGGTGTCGAGACCGCCCGAATAGGCGAGCACGACCTTCTTCACATCCTTTACGGCCATCGCCTGCGGTTCCTTGGGGCTGAAATGCGGAGCAGAGAGGCGGCCAGTATCGCGACGATCGCTCCTGGCGCAAGCGGCGGCGGTTCGCCGTCTGGCTCTGCCTCGCGGCATGCACGGCGGTCGCCGGCTGCGCGCCTCAGGTCGCGTATCGCGCGGCGCCGTCGCAAGCCGGGCAGGCAATCGCAGCCGCCCGGTCCCCTGATCCGAAGCATCAACTACAGCTTCACGCCGGACGCGCGGTTCGTCTGGCACGGGCCGCAAGCCGCCGCCGGGGTCTATGTCTGGGCGCACGGCAAGGGCAGGCGCAACACGGACGACCTCCGGGGGGTCGAGCCGCCGCCTCACGTCCGCCGGCTGAACGAAGCGGGCTACGACGTCGTCCGCTTCGACCGCTCTCCTATGGTGGACGAGCGCAACCGCGCCGCCGGATGGCTGCGGGACGGCCTCGGCTGGTTGCGCCGGGCGGGCTATGCGCGCGTCGTCACCGGCGGCCAGTCGCGCGGGGCCTGGAACAGCCTGCAAATGCTGGACACGCCGAGCATCGCCGACGCCGTGGTCGCGATCTCTCCCGCCGCGCACGGGTCCGGGGCCAGCCTCAACCTGCTCGGCCAGACGGACGATTCCCGCCAGCTGCTCGCGGACGCCGCGCCGCAGCGCGCGCGGGTCGTGTTCGTGCAGTTCAGCGGCGATGGCTTCATCGGCGACCCGGACGCGCGGTTGCGGCTGCTCAAGTCGATCCTGCGGCCCAAGAAATCCCGGCGCTGCTCGTGATCGACCAGCAGGAGAACTCCAGGGCCACGGTGCGGGCAACACGGCGGCTTTCGCGCAGCGTTACGGGGCCTGCATCCTGGACTTCGTCACGGGGGAAGGCGCGGCTGTGCCCGCCTCATGCTGAGCGCCGCCGGAAGGACGCCCAGAGGACGAGGCCGAGAAGGGCGAGCAGGCTGCCATCCACCGCGAACGCGACCGGGTAGCCGCCCCAGCCGATCGCGGCCCCGGACGCGAGCGCGCCCAGGCTCTGCCGGTGAACAGCATGAAGACGAAGCTCGAGACGGCCGTCGAGCGTGCCTCGGGCAGCAATTCGGTCGCGCGCGCCTGGAGCACGGTGTGCAGCATGAAGTAGCCAAGGCCGAGCGCGAACTCGACTGGGATCAGCAACACCCACGACCGCGCGGCGGCGGCGGTGAGGGCGGCCACCGACATCAGGCACGCTCCGGTCAGCACCATGCCCGACTCGCCGAGGCAGGGCACCAGAAAGGGGGGCGATCCGGCCGAAGGCGAGCGCCCCGAGCCCGAAACAGGCGAGAACCAGGCCCGCCGAGGCGTAGGAGAGCTGGAACACTTCGTTCAGATAGGGGGCGATGAAGGGAACGATCGCGGCGACGAAGCTGCCCTCCACCAAGGTCGCGAGCAGCAGGAAGCGGGCCGCCGGCTCGCGCGCAAGCGCCGCGTAGTTCGCCCGGGTGAACGTGCCGGTTCCCAGGCGGTCGACTACTCCGGCGAGTTGCAGCCGGAGCACGATGGCCAGGACAAGCGCGATCGCGGCGAGCAGCAGGAACACGCCGCGCCAGCCGATATATTGGCCGAAGCCGCCGCTGAGCGGCCCTGCGACGGTCTGCGCCACCATGACGCCCACGGGAAATCGGCTGAGGGTGAGCTGACGCCGGTCGTAGGCCACCGTGTCGCCGATATAGGCGAGGCAGATCGGGATCAGCCCCGCGCTGGCCGCCCCCGAACAGGCGCGCAGGATGGTGAGGCTGAGTGATGTCGGAGGCCAGCGCGCAGGCGCCCGTAAAGGCCGTGTAGCCGACCAGCGCGAGCAGGATCAGGCGCAGCTTGCCGAATGTATCCGATAGCGGCCCGAGCACGAGCTGGGACACGCCGTAGCTGACGGAGAACGCGGCCAGGACAACCGAAACCGCCGAGACGGAGGTCGCGAAATCCTGCGCGATCAGGGCCAAGAAGTGGATCGACCGCCCGCGCGCCCGCCGAAGAGAGAAATCCGGCGGCCGCGAGCAACTTGGTGCTGGGTAGTGGCGAGCGATCAGGAGTTGGAATTATGGTGGCATCTGGTCGCTTGGGCCGAGAGACGTTCTACGCGCGGAAAACACACGTACCGCTTTGCAACTCGCGTGAGTTTCCGGGGAGTCATGCGGCCGGAGGGTCAGGCGGCGGGGGGTCAGGCGGCGGGGCGGCGCGCGGCCGGCTCTCGGTGCGGAGCTGCCCGCAGGCGGCGAGGATGTCGCGCCCGCGCGGCGCGCGCACCGGCGAGGCGAAGCCGGCATCCATGACGATCCGCGAAGCACGGATCGATCGGGCCGGCTGGTAGCGTACGGCTGCCCGGCCAGGGATTGAACGGGATCAGGTTCACCTTGGCCGGAATGCCCGCGATCAGCCGGATCAGCTCGCGCGCTTCCGCTGGCGAGTCGTTCACGCCCTTCAGCATGACGTATTCGAACGTGATCCGCCGCGCGTTCGAGGCCGCGGATAGCGCCGGCAGGCGGCGATCAGCTCGGCGATCGGATATTTGCGGTTGAGCGGCACCAGCTCGTCGCGCAGCTCGTCGCGGACCGCATGCAGCGACACCGCGAGATTGACGCCCGAGCTCCGCGCCGCAGCGATCCATCATCGGCACCACGCCCGAGTGAAGCGTGATCCGCCGCCGCGACAAGGCGATGCCCTCGCCGTCCATGACGATCCGCATCGCCGGGCGACGTTCTCGTAGTTGTAGAGCGGCTCGCCCATGCCCATCAGCACGATGGTCGAGAGCAGCCGCGGCGTGTCGCCTTGGGGCTTGGCCATTCGCCGTAGCTGTCGCGCGCCGCCATGAATTGCCCGAGGATCTCCGCCGCGCCGAGGTTGCGCACCAGCATCTGCGTGCCGGTGTGGCAGAACCGGCAGGACAGCGTGCAGCCGACCTGCAGGAGATGCAGACCGCGCCCCGATCCTCGCGCCGGTCGGGGATATAGACGGTCTCGGCCTCCTGCCCGTCGCGGAAGCGGAACAGCCATTTGCGCGTCTCGTCGGCGCTCGTCTGCACCAGCGCCGCCTCCGGCCGCCCGATCACGAACTGCGCCGCCAGCTTCTCCTGCAACGGCCGCGCGATGCTCGACATGCGGGCGAACTCGGTGACGCCCTGGTGATAGACCCAGTGCCAGAGCTGCTTGGCGCGGAACGCCGGCTCGCCGATCGACGCGAGCTCCGCGACGAGCTCCTCGCGCGTGAGCCCGACCAGATCGCGCCGCCCATCGGCGAGGCGCGCGGGCGGCGGATCGAAGCGCGCCGTCTTGGCGAGGATGCGCGCCCGCTCGCCTTCGGTGAGATCGGCGGCGGCGCTCATTTCGAGGGACATGCCTTGTTGATCGCGCCGTAGGCGGCGGTGAAGCCGCGCAGGCTGAATGTGTCCGTCACCACGGTGCCCTTCGGCGTCGGCGACTTCGCGGTCACGCGGTCGCCCTTTTCGAACGCCGCGATCGCCGCGTGGCCGTCGCGCGCGAAGGCGGAGCGTTGCGCGGTATAGAACTGGAACGCGGTGGGGCCGACCGCGACATTGACGGCCGGGGCCGTCGCCGGATAGGCGAAGCCGGCGCTGATCGCGACCGCGTCGCGCGGCGCCGTGCGCTCCGTCACGGTCAGCACGACATCGCCGCGTCCAGCCATCGCCGGCTGCGACGACTGCGGCGCGCGGGTGAAGGCGTAGCACGCGAGTGTAGCCGAACTCGTCATGGGTCGCGGCGATCCAGTCCTCGAACCGCCCGATCTCCTTCGGGCTGCCCGGAGCAGCCTCGGCGGCCGGCTTGTGCGCGCCACGCCGGGCGGCAAACGCAGGCGCGGCGGGAAGCAAGGCGAGGGACATGAGCAGGGCGGAAAGCAGTCGCGTCGTTCGGGTCATGGCCGAGAGATACGGCGCGGGTCCGGCGGAAACAAGCGAGCGCGCCGAAGGGCGCACCCTTGCGCCGCCCGGCCGCCTCGGTGCATCGGTGCCGCATGGCCGACCCAACCGACGCTCAGCTCGCCGCTCAGTACGAGGCGTTTCCCTACCCGAAGCGCGATCCGGCGGAGGAGGCGAAGCGTCTCGTCATCGGCAGCCCCGGCCATCTGCGGGAGATCGACTACTGGGTGTTCGGCGCGCACCGCCCGCGCTCGCGGCCGCTCGACGCGCTCATCGCCGGCGGCGGCACCGGCGACGCCACGATCATGCTGGCCCAGCAGCTCGCGCGCGCGGGCCGGCCCGGCACGGTCACGTGGCTCGACCGCTCCTCCTCGGCGCTCGCGACCGCGCGCGGCCGGGCCGGGGCGCGGGGCCTGAGCAATATCGCCTGGGAGCAGCGGTCGCTGCTCGACTTGCCGAATTCGGGACTGGGGCCGTTCGACTACGTCGATTGCTGCGGCGTTCTGCACCATCTGCCCGATCCGGCCGCGGGTCTGCGGGCGCTCCTGTCCGTGCTGAAGCCGGATGGCGGCCTCGGACTGATGGTGTACGCCCCGCATGGACGCACCGGCGTCTACATGGTCCAGGATGCGCTGCGGCTGCTGGCGCCTCCCGAGCAGCCGCCAGCGTCGCGGCTCGACATCGCGCGGCGCGTGATGCGGCATCTGCCGGAAAGCGCCTGGCTGCGCCGGAACACGTATTTCGGCGATCACATCGAGGGCGGTGACGCGGGACTGTACGACCTACTGCTCAACCCGCGCGACGTCGCGTTCAGCGTTCCGCAATTGCACGCGCTGCTGGAGGACGCCGGGCTGCGCGTCACCTGCTGGCTCGAGCCGATGCGCTACGATCCGCTGACCTGGCTGCCCGACCCGAAGCTCCGCGCGCGGATGGAATCGCTGGACCCGGTCGCCCGCGCCGCGCTCGCGGAGGCGCTGTGCGGCAACATGAGCACGCATGTCGTCTATTGCGTGCGCAAGCGAGAGCTATCGCCCGCCCGCCAGACGCAATGTCGCCGTCAGCCGTTCCGGTCGCGCGGGAGATGCCGTGCGACGAACTCGCGCGTCACGTCCGGCCGGACGGCACTCTGCCGCTTCTGTTCGACGGCCTGCGCGCGCTCGTGCCGCTGCCGCCGCTTGCGCGCGCGATCCTCGGTCTGATTGACGGGCAACGCACCGTCGCCGAAATCGAGGCGACGCTCCGTGGGCGCGGTACGGATGCGGCGGCGTTCGCGCGCGCATGGCGCACGACGTTTGCGGCGCTGGAACGAGTGAACCGGTTGCTTTTGCGCGCGCCTGACTGATTTTTCACGGCGAATTTGCGCCGTTGAAAGATTTGATCGGCGCGAGCGGACTTTGAACCGCAATTTCGCCGGAGCCGGCCTTGCACCCCGCGCTGCCGCCCGAACTACACGGCCCGGCATTCTCATTGAAACAGTTGCCGCTCCTGCGGCTTCGATGTGAGTATCCGGCGTGGGGCGGCGCGTCAGTCAAAGTGCGAGGTGTGATGTTTTGCGATTTTTCAGCTTGCATCAGCGGGTGCTGCGTTGAGAACAGCGGCGCTCCCGGCGCAGAACCCGCGCTTGTATGGCTGGGTATTGGTTCCGTTGTCGTGGTTCGCGTGTATCGTGTGGGTCGCGGCGCGATTGCCCGTCGAATGCCGTGCCCACGGGTGACACCGCATCGTACCTGACCCTCGCTCCGCATCGGCCGCCCGTATACGGCTGGGTTCTGAACGCCTATCTGTGGCTCACCGGCGGGCTGGACTATCTGCCGTTCGTGCAGGTCGCCCTGTTCGCGTCAGGGTTGCTGATCTTTGCCGTCGAACTCGGTCTGCTGCTCGGAAGTCCGCTCATCGCCGCCGCCGCGATCGTCTTGGTCGCGCTGCATGCCGGCATCCACCAGGCGCCGGCCTTTATGATGAGCGAAAGCGTGTTCGAGCTGTTCGTTCTGGCAGGCCTCGGTCTTCAGTTCCGCGCGGTGCGCCGCGACGGTCGCCGTCAGTTCGGCCGGTGCCGCCGTTTGCTTCGCTCTTGCTGCGGGAACCAGAACCGCGGGCGTTGTTTTTCTGCTGATCCCCTTGCTCGGCGCATGCCTCGACGGCAGGCGAGGCCTGGCGTGCGGCCGTCATCCGCGCCGGGAAGGCAGGCCTGGTCGCGGGCCTGGTCCTGCTCGCTGGTTGATGTCCGGCAACTGGATGAGGAACGGCCGCTTCGAGATCGGCTCCTGGTCGGGCATGTCGCTGCTCGGCAAGGGCGCTGCTGCTGCTGGAGCCGTCGGACGTCGGCGGACCTGCCGCAGCCCGCGGCCAGGGCGGTTGCGCCCGCAGTCGAAGGCGTTCTGCGGGCGGTCGGTCGCGGCGCAGCCCGATCTGGCGGCGCGATCTGCGCGCGCAGGATCAGGCGTTCGAGGATCTCCGCTACGCTCTGTTCTTTCCGAAGGCGGAGCAGAGCTGGCGGGCCTGGGCCGCGAGCGACTGGCGAGAGCGCGGCCGATTGGCGCTCGCGCTCGAGCAAGGCGATCGTTCGGCACCACCCCTCGGCGATATCTCGAAGCTCTGGGCCGACGACTGGCTGGCGCTCGTTCTCTATCCGCAGCTCTGGCCGGATTGGGCGACCACGCAGGCGGACGGCGCGCTTTTCCCCGCGTGCCGGTTGCAGGATAACTGCTGGGTGCTGAACGGCAGCAACGTGCATCCGAGGACACGGCTCGGCATGCTGGCCGGCGTCGCTGGCGGGCACGGTGGGCGGCGCTCTTGTTCTCGTCTTCTGCGCGCGTCGCGTGCTGACGCGGCCGCGCCGATCCAGGTCACGGCGTTGTTCTGGACGCTTGCCTTGGTGCTGCATCATCAGCCTGCTGGCCACGTCCGCATTCGAAGCGGGGCTTGTCCGCTACACCGACATCACGCATGTGCTCGGCGTGGCGTTGCTGGCGTGGTTCATGTCCTTCGCTGCCACGCCGCCTCGCCGCCGGGTCGCTCAGCCGATGGATGTCGCCCGCCCAGCGAGCGGATGCGAGGTCACCATGCAATCCTTGTCAATGCGGTTGGGTCTGGCTCTGTCCGACATGCGACGCCAGCGCATCCAGGCAGAGTCCGTCGGTCGCAGTTCCCCGGTCGCGCGACATGATGGCGAGGCATTCGTCCAGCGGCACCGGGCCGTGATACGGCCGCGCCGTGCTCGCATCGAACACCGTCCGGTGCGGCGACGATCCGCGCTTCCAGCGCGATCTGGCCGGCCGTCGTGCCACTACTCGCTGTTGGCCGGAACGCCCAGGAACGCCAGCGTGTCGCGCAAGCTCGGCGCGAGGAAGCGCAACGGGCTCGCGAAGGCGCCGATCGTCTGCACATGGTTGACGCCGGGACAAAGCCGAAGTATCCGCGAAGCCGCCCGAGACAAGGGCCGGCGTCCTCGCCAGGGCGGTGGCGACTTGCCTCCGCGTTCTCGCCTGGGAGCGCTGCATCATCGTGCCAACGCGGCGGCCCGGTCCAGAGCCGCAGCGAGCGAGGTTTCGTCATAACGGTTTCATGAGCCACACGGGCGGCGGGCCTGCCGGCCCGGTCCACTCCGTCCGCCTCGTCGCGGCCCCAGGGGCGGCCCGAGGGGCGGCCCGAGGGGCGGCCGGAGGCGATCACGACCGGAATGTCCGGCCGACGCTCCCGCGCCAGCGCGGCGAAAGCGCGGCCGTCCATGTCCGGCAGGCCGAAATCCACCAGGAGTCGGCTCCTCCGGCCAGCGCCTCAAGGCCGGCTCCCGCCGGGCCCGCCTCGACCACCTCGTGGCCCAGATCGGCCAGCAGATCGGCCGTGGTCGCGCGCACAAGTTCGTCGTCCTCGACCAAGAGCACCCGCCGCGCCGCGATCCGGCGGGGGGCGGCGCCATCGCGGGCGAGGGCGGCCGCATATGCTCGCCAGTTCCTCGATCCGCCAGGGCTTGGACAGAAGCTGCACATCGGCGGTCGAGCTGGCCGTTGTGGATGACGGCGTTGGCCGTGTAGCCGGAGGTGAAACGACGCGAGACCGGGCAGACGCGCCGATGCCCGCGCCGCCAGCTCCCGCGCGCTCGGCTCGCCCGGCATGACCACGTCCGTGAGCAGCACATCGGGCTTCTGTCCCTGTTCGATCAGGGCGAGCGCCGCCGCGCTGCTCGCGGCCGCGAGCGTCCGGTAGCCGAGGCCGGTCAGCGCCTCGACCGTCGCCGCCCGCACCGCCGCTTCATCTTCCACGACGAGCACCGTCTCGCCTTCAGCGCGGGCCGCGACCGGGGAGGGGTCCGCGGGCTCGGCGGGGGCGCCGCATGCGTGCGGGGCAGATAGATTTCACCGTCGTGCCGTGGTTCGGCTCGCTGTAAATTTTGAAGTGACCCCCGGACTGCTTGACGAAGCCGTACACCATGGAGAGGCCGAGTCCCGTGCCCTTGCCCTCGGCCTTCGTCGTGTAGAACGGTTCGACGGCGCGCGCGATCTGCGCCGGCGTCATGCCGGTCCCGTGTCCGAAATGGCGATCAGGACGTATTGGCCGGGTCCGCTTCGGGATTGCTCGCGGCGTAGGCGGGATCGAGCTTTGCGTTGGCGGCTTCGATGGTGATCCGCCCATCGCCGCGCCCGGCTTTCTCCCGGATCGCGTCGCGGGCGTTGATGCAGAGATTGAGCACGGCGTTCTCGATCTGGTGCGGGTCCACGCGGACCGGCCACAAGCCGCCGCCCGTCACCAGCTCGATCCGTACATCGGAGCCGAGCGTCCGGCGCAGCAGGTCTTCCATGCCGCGTAGCAGCCGTGCCGGATCGACCGCTTGTGGCGCCAGCGGCTGCCGTCGGGCGAAGCGCGAGCAGATGGCGCGTCAGCCGCGCTCCGCGCTCGACGGCCGCTTGAGCGGCGGCGATACGGCTTCGCAACGACGGTTGCAGATCGGGATGTGCTCCGAGCAACTCCAGATTGGCGGACACGACCTGCAGCAGATTATTGAAGTCGTGGGCGACGCCGCCGGTCAATTGCCCGAGCGACTTGATTTTCTGCGACTGGCGGGCGATGGCCTCGGCCTGCACCCGTCGCGTAACGTCGGCGACGGCCAGCATCTGCCCGCCATCCGGCATCAGGCTCCGCCAGACCTCCAGGATACGCTCTCCCCGGCGAACCTCGCTCATCCGCGGCGTGGCATCGGGGCGGCTGCCCGGGGCAAGCGGCGGCAGCCAGTCCTTCGCGCCGCTGGCGATCTGGTCGAACGGGGTTCCCGCGCAGCACAGGCCTTGCTTGATCCCGGCGGTCGGGCAGAACGCGGCGTTGCGAAGCAGCAGGCGGTCGGAGGCATCGAATACCGCCACGCCTTCCGGAATATGCTCGATGATGCCACTGAGGCGCTCGGACTGAAGCTGCAGCGCTTCCTGCGTGGCCACCAGTCGCTCGCGGCCGAGCAGAAGCACGAGCGCCGACGCGCCGAGCAGCACGACGCCCGTGATGGCCGCGATCAGGATTCCATACAGGATGTGCTGTTCGTCCCGGATCAGCTTCGCCGTGTGCTCGCGGCGCTCGGCCAGCGTGATCGCGTTGATACGGCTCGCGTGCCGCCGTACGGAGTCCATGGCCGCCTTGCCGGCATCCGAGAGCACTTCCGGGAGCGCCGCCTGCTGGCCATCCCGCATGGCCCTCTGGACGGTCTCGGCGAGCTCCCGCATCTTCTGCCGCCCGACGAGACGCAGCGCCAGGGTCTCGGCCTCCAGCGTCGGCGATCTACGCGCCAGCTCTTCGAGGCGCGCGCCCGTCCGCTCGTAGCTGCTGCTGCTGGCCCAGAACGGATCGAGATAACTCGGACGCATGGTCAGCAGATACCCGCGCTGCGCGGTCTCGGCGTCGCGCACTTCGTCCACGTACTGTCCGGTGGCTTCGACAATCGCGTTCGCCTGGTCGACGCTTGCGCGAAGTCTCCCGATCGAGACGTACAGCTGGTAGCTGAACCCGCTCGCCAGCACGCCCGCGAGGAGGGCGCACAGGAGGATGTAAAGCGTTCCCCGACGGGTTCGAAAGAGGTGCCGCAGACCGGCTAGGCGCCGAGCCATACCGGATCTTTCAGGCGCGCAATGAAGGCCGCGTGCGCCGCCTGTTCCGCGTCCGTCACCCGGACCATCCGGGGCGTGCGAGGCCCCGCCGCCTGATAGGTGATCGCCGCGAAACTGTCCTGCCCGTCCTCCTCGAGCAGCAGGCCGCGCTGACGGCCGCCAGTCAGCTCGACATACACTTCGGCGAGCAGGCGGCAATCGAGCAGGGCGTTGTGCGTCGTGCGGGCGCTGAGATCGATCGCAAATCTGCGGCAGAGCGCGTCGAGGCTGTTCGGCAAGCCGGGGAAGCGCGCCTTGGCCAAGGACAGCGTGTCGATCATCCGGAGGGCGTCGAGGCGGGGCAGGCCGAGCAAGGCGAACTCGGCGTCGAGAAAGGCGAAGTCGAACGGGGCGTTGTGCGCGATCAGCGGACAGTCCGCGACGAAATCGAGGAACTGATCGACGATCTCCGCAAAGCGCGGCTTGCCGCGCACATGCACTGAGGTGAAGCCGTGGATGCGGGACGCCTCCTCGGGAATGTCGCGGCACGGATCGATGATCTCGTGGAAGTAGCGCCGGGTCGGCAGGTCGTTGATCAGCTCCAGCGCCGCGATTTCGAGCACCCGATGCCCGGACCCCGGCTCGAGCCCCGTCGTCTCGGTGTCGAAAAGGATGGAGCGGCTCATGCGTGCAGGCTTCCGATCAGGCGACGAATCTGGCGGAGCGCATGATGCCGCGAGAGCCCCGTTCGCACCAGAACGTCGGCGCGCCGCCGCTTTTCCGTGTCCGGCATCTGCCGCGCGATCACGGCTTCGATCTCGGCGCGGCTCATGTGCCGCCGCTGGCGCACGCGCGCGATCTGCACCGCATGCGGCGCGGTGACGACCACCACGAGATCGACCCGCTTGTCGCCGCCCGTTTCCAGCAGCAGCGGGATATCGAGCACGACGACCCGCCTTCCGGCCCGGCGAGCGCGGGCGAGAAATTGCCGTTCCGAGCGACGAACGAGTGGGTGGACGATCGCCTCCAGCCGGCGCAGCGCGGCGGTGTCGCCCATGACGACGCGCCGCAAAGCCGCCCGGTCGAGCCTTCCGTCATGCACGGTGTCCGGAAATGCGGCGGCGATCGCCGGGATAGCGGCGCCGCCCTGGGCTTGCAGCCCATGCACGACAGCATCGGCGTCGAACACCGGGATACCGGCCCGCCGGAAGGCGGCGGCGGCGGTCGATTTGCCCATGCCGATCCCGCCCGTGAGGCCGATCACTCGCATCAGGCGAACCGGCGGAAGAGAGGCGAACGCGGGTGCATGACCCGGAACAAACACGCGGCCGGGCCGAGATCAACAGCGGACCGCGAAACCTCAAGGCGGCGCGGCGCCGCCCTCTGCGGTGCTGGGCCGGACCCTGAACGGCGTCCAGGGGCTGGCCGCGTAGTGCAGCGTGTTCCGGGCGACCGTATAGACCCGCCAGGCGTACTCGGCGGGTTCCGGCTTGAACTCGGCAAGGGCGGCCGGAGCGTCCGAATAGGCCGTGTAGACGTCGTGCCAACCGTTCCCGTCGATCGCCACGACTTCCACGAAATAGAGCACGGGTCCGGGCTGTTCGGGGGCGCTCCAGACAAGTTCGGCGGCGTTCGCGGCGGTCACGTCGCCTTTCGGGGCGATCGGGGTGGCGGCGGTCAGGGAGCGCGAGGCCACCTCGGCCGGGGGCCGTGCCCGCTCCAGCGCCGCGAGACGCGCCGTGGCGGCCTCAAGGCCGCCCTGAGTGGCCACCCGGTACAGCGCCGTCGCTGCATCCTGATTGCGCGGCACGCCCTCGCCGGTCGCATAGAGAGAGGCCAGGTTATACTCCGCGCGATGATCGCCACGCAGGGCTGCTCGCGCATACCATAGGGCGGCTTCCGCCGCGTCGTGCGCCACGCCCCGGCCGCTGTCGAGCATGATGGCGACGTTGATCTCCGCTTCCGCAAGTCCCTGCCGCGCCGCCCGCATGTACCACGCGAATGCGGTCGCGGCGTCCTGCCTCTCGCCGCGTCCGAGGTCGTAGAGCGCGCCGAGGTCGAGCTGCGCCCGTGCAACGCCCGCATCGGCGAGCGGCTGCCAGGCGCGGCGCGCTTCCGCGAAATCGCCGCGATCGAACGCGCGCTGCCCGCTTTCCAGACTGCCCGCTGGCGCGGCGGCTGCCGCGTTGCCGGCGGCGATCGCCGCGATCAGCAGGCCGATCCGGACGAAGCGGCGCCTCAGCGCCATTTGATCTCGGCCTGGCAATTGCTCTGTTCCTTGTCTTGAGCCGTGACCGCCGGCTCGCTTTCGCCCTTGGCGAGGGACTCCAGGCGCTGCGCCGGATACCCCGCTTGCGCCCAGGCGGCGCCGGTCGCCATCGGCGAAAGGCGCTGGGTCAGGGCTAGGAACTGCGTGCGCATGGCTCCCTCCGGTGAAGGCTACGGGCGCAAGGGTCGTTCTGGATATCCGCCATCAGCGCGGACGTGACGCCGACAACGCCTTGAGGTCGCCCGCGATGAAAACCTTGATCGTGCCTGGCCTGGGGAGCGCGTCGGCGCCGACAAGAGGCAAAAGGCCGGGCGTTCCAAGCGACTGGTCGGCGGCGGTCTTGGCCGTTTCCGCGACCGCCGCCGCCGCGTCCTGGTCCTCGAAGAAGAAAAAGCCGATCCCACGCCGGTCAGGATCGGGGTCGGCCGGCGAGGGCGTGGTGGTCGCGTATCCGTTCGCTCGCAGCGCCGCCGCCAGAGCCGCCGCCCTGGCCTGGGCCGTCATGCTGCCGGGTGCGTAGTTCACGACGACGAGCGGCGGGGCGAGCGCCGGGAGCGTCCGGATGATCGCCGCCGCGTTGCGCTCGGAATTGTCGGCTTCGGGCGCGGGGACCGGTGCGGCCGGCGGGGTCGCGGTCGCAGCCGGAGGCTCGGCGGGCGGCGCCGATGGCGCGGGCACGGCCGCTGGCGCGGGCGGGGGAGCCGACGGGGGAGCCGGCGGGGGCGGGGGCGCCGCGGCTTGCGGCATGGCGGGCGGCGTCTGCGCTGCGGACGGCGCGACGGGTGCAGGGACCGGCGGGGCGGGCGGTGCCGGCAAGCTTGGGGCCGGCGGGCTCGGGGCCGGCGGGCTCGGGGCCGGAGCCGATGCTGGCGGAGGTGCTGGAGGGGCATGGCTCTCGGAAGGCGCGTTCCGGCCCAGCCAGAGCACCAATCCCGTGACCAGGATCGCGGACCCGGCCCCGATGAAGATGGCCGGTCGGACCCGCCGGTCCTGGCCGGGAGGGTGGCCGAACCGCCGCGCGCGGTTCTTGCCGCGGTGGTGAAGCGTCCACACTCGCGCCGGGCGTGGTCTCGTGCTCCTCCTCGCCGCCGAGGAGTGCTGCCAAGGCGGCGGGCGAGGTGGGTAGCACCTCCCGGCCCGCGTAGAGGTGCGCCGCCCGCTCGACATGCGCGGCTTCCACGCGGTCCGCCTTCGCCGCCGCGGCCACCAGCGCCGCCATGCGCGCGACCGACATCAGCACGCCCGGCAGACCGGACGACACGGCGCCCAGCCGTTCCATCGCCTCTGGACTGATCAGCGCCGCCGCCTGGCCGGTCTGCTCGCAGAGCGCATCGAGATAGGCCGGAACGTCGGCCTGCCAGACCCGCCCCATGCTGATGATCGCCGCTTCCGGTCCCATCAGCGAAAGCTCGAGCGCGAGCTCGGGGCGGCCCGCCAGCAGCAGGCAGCCGTTCCCGACCTCGGCCACCCGTTGCATCACCGCGCCGCCGAGCTGGTCGGCGTCGTCGAGCACGGTGACGGGCCGGGCGATCCCCTGCCGGGCGACGTGCGCGATCTCGTGCAGCAGGGTGGTCTTGCCGACGCCCTCCGGCCCGAGGATCGCGACCACTTTCTTGCCGCCTTCGATCGCGGCGGTCGCCTTGTCGAGCGTCGATCTCCAGCCGGGATGCGCGACCATCGGGGTTCGCGGCGTGCCCAGGGCGAACAGGGCCTGCCGCGCGCGCGCCGCCGAGCTTTGTTCCGTTACCCCCAGAGCCATGCTCCCAAGATGATAATTCAAGGGACGGTACGCACTCACAGTTCCGTGGGCGGGGACGGGGCTTCGGATGGAACCGGCCTAGTCGCAATGCCAAGCCCGATCACCCCGCCCAGACTGGCCGCCATGTTCGTCGGGATCAGGACCGTGGTCCCACGTTCCTTGTTCATTTCATACAACAGGTTCATCTGCCGGAGCTGCAGCGCCGTCGGGTTCTCGGCGTAGATCGCGGACGCGCTCAGGATCTGACGGGCGATCTCCTGTTCGGCGGAGGCGAGCGTCACCCGTGCATGCTTTTCGCGTTCGGCTTGAGCCTGCCGGCTCATCGCATCCTGCAATTCGCGCGGGATGGCCACGTCCTTGATTTCCACGGAGACAATTCCGACGCCCCAACTGCCGGTTTTCTCTCCGATGGTCGCTCGCAACTGCGCGTCGGCGGCCCGCCGGTCCGAGAGCAGCCGCGAGAGGTCGGTCGCCCCGATCATTTCGCGCAGGCTCGTCTGCGCCACACGCTCGATCGCCTCCCGGTAGTTGGCGATGCGGATCGCCGCCGCCTCCGCGTCGCTGACCTGCCAGAACACGATGGCATCGACGCCGACGGCGACGGTGTCGCGGGTCAGCGCCTGCTCGGCGGAGATGGTCGTGGTCTGGATGCGCAGATCGACGGTCGTCGCGATACCGTCCACGAACGGCAGCAGCAGATAAAGTCCCGGTCCCTTGACCGCGTGGAAGCGCCCGAGGCGCAGGACGACCGCGCGTTGCCATTCGGAGGCGATGCGCACGGACCGCACGAGCACGATCAGAACAAGCACGGCGATCACGGCGAGGGCGATCAGCACTTCTATTCCTCCGATGTGGCCCGCTCCTCCGCTCCGGTCCGGCGCGGATCGCCGCCCGCAAGGTCGCGAGCGCCGCCGCGCCGGCCGTCTCCGCGTCACGTTCGAGCGCGCGATAGGCGGCGAGCACGACGGTCCCGAGCGGCGTCAGGGAAGCGCCCCCGCCGCCCGCCCCGCCCTTGCTCGCGTCCACGAGCGGGGTCGCGAACGTCCTGTTCATCGCCTCGACCAGCAGCCAGGCGCGCTTGTAGCTCATGCCCATGCGGCGGCCCGCGGCCGCGATCGAGCCGCTGGCGCCGATGCCCTCCAGCAGCTCCGCCTTTCCCGGACCCATCGCGGCTGCTCCGTCGAGCACGACCCGCAGGTGCAAGCCGAGCCGCTCTGGATGGCGGACGCGTCCCATGCCGCGAACCGTAGAGCAGGCGATCATCCACCGGAAGCCGCGCGTTTGCCGCCGTGCCGGACACCGGATATGTTTGGCCGGATATATCGCCCGGAGCCGCCCGCATGCGCCGTATGCTGCTGCCACTGCTTGTCACGGCGGCGTTGCTTCTCCCGTCGCTCGCTCCATCGCCCGTCTGGGCGGAGGCGCCGGTCGTCCTCGCCGCCGCCAGCCTGACCGAAGCGATGCAGGACGTCGCCGCCGCCTGGGCCGGGCACGGCCATCCGCTCCGCGCCTCTCCTTCGCGTCGAGTTCGACGCTCGCGCGGCAGATCGAGCAGGGCGCGCCCGCCAACATCTTCGCCTCCGCCGACGAGCAATGGATGGACTATCTCGACAAGCGCCACTTGCTCGCGCCCGGCACGCGGCGCGACCTGCTCTCGAACACGCTCGTTCTGGTCGTGCCGGCGGACCGCAAGGAGCAGGTAGCGATCGGCCCCGGCTTCGACCTGCGCCGCGCTGCTCGGCCCGAACGGGCGGCTTGCGATGGGCGACCCGGCCCATGTTCCGGCCGGCAACTACGGCAAGCAGGCGCTGACCGCGCTCGGCCTGTGGGACGGCGTGAAGGATCGCATCGCGCCGCCGCCGACGTGCGCGGCGCGCTGTTCCTGGTCGAGCGCGGCGAAGCGCCGGCCGGCATCGTCTATGCGACCGACGCGGCGGCGGTGCAGGGCGTCGCCGTCGCCGGCGTGTTCCCGGCCGACAGCCATCCGCCGGTCACCTACCCGTTCGCGATCGTCGCGGGCCATGACAGCGCCGACGCGCGCGAGCTGCTGGCCTTCCGAGCGGGCGGAGGCGCGCGCGATCTTCGTCCGGCGCGGCTTCACGCCCGTGGAGTGATGCCGGACTGGCTCTCGCCGGCCGAGTGGGAGGCCGTCCGCCTGACGCTCGGCGTTGCCGCAAGCAGCGTCGCTTTCGGGCTGCCCGTCGCGATCGGCTTGCGTTGCTGCTCGCGCGGTGCCGCTTCCCCGGCACGCCCTGCTCGACTGCGGTCGCGCATCTGCCGCTGGTGCTGCCGCCCGTGGTCGTCGGCTGGCTCCTGCTGCTGCTGTTCGGAACGCGCGGCCCGATGGGCGGCGTCGCTGCTCGCCTGGTTCGGCATCCGGCTCGTTTTCACGACCGGCGCGGCGACGCTTGCCTGCGCGGTCATGGCGTTTCCGCTGATGGTGCGGCCGATCCGGCTCGCGATCGAGGGCATAGACGCGGTCTGGACGAGGCCGCGCGCACGCTCGGGGCCGGAGCGCTGGACCGGCTGCTGACGATCACGCTGCCGCTGGCCTCGCCGGGCATTCTCGTCGGCGCGATCACGGGTTCGCGGCCTCGCTCGGCGAGTTCGGGGCGGTGATCACCTTCGCCGGCAACATTCCCGGCGTCACACAGACGCTGCCGCTCGCGATCTACGCGGCGCTGCAAGCGCCCGGGGGCGAGGCGATCCTGCGCGGCTCTCCCTGGTTTCGGTCGCGCTCGCCGTGCTGGGCCTCATCGCCGCCGAGCGGGCCGGCGCGCAAGCTGCGGGCGACCTCGGACGGTGAGCCTCGAAGTCGCGTTCCGCCATGCCTTCCCGGCGCGACCTTCGATATCGCGCTCGCCGCGCCGACGCCCGGAACGGTGGCGCTGTTCGGCCCCTCGGGAAGCGGCAAGTCGACGACTGCCGCCGTGCTGGCCGGGCTGCTCCGGCCCGCGGCGTGCCGGGTCGTCGTCGACGGCGACGTTCTTGCCGATACTCCGCCGGCGTCTTCCTGTCGCCCGAACGCAGGCGGATCGGGGTCGTGTTCCAGGACGCGCGGCTGTTTCCGCATCTCTCGGTCGAGCGGAACCTGACCTACGGGCTGCGCCGCGCGCCCGCGGGGCCGTTCGGGTTCGCGCGGTCGCGGAGCTGCTCGGCATCGGCGCGCTGCTCGGCCGCCGCACCCATACGCTCTCGGGCGGCGAGCGGCAGCGGGTCGCGATCGGGCGCGCGTTGCTGTCGCAGCCGCGCCTGCTCGTGATGGACGAGCCGCTGGCCAGTCTCGACGCGGAGCGCAAGGCGGAGATCCTGCCCTATCTTGGCCGTCTCAAGGCGTCGCTCAGCCTGCCCATCCTCTACGTGACCCACTCGCTCGACGAGGTCGCGCGGCTGGCCGACACGCTCGCGCTGATCCGTGACGGGAGGGTGCTGGCATGCGGGCCGCTCTCCGAACTCGCGGCCCGGGCCGACCTGCCGCTCGCCAGCCGCAGCGACGCGGCTTCGGTGCTGGCGGCGCGCGTCGCGCGGCACGATCCGGCGCGGGCGCTGACGGTGCTTTCGGCGGCCGGGCGCGAATGGCTGGTGCCGCTGCACCCGGCGCCCCCGGGCACGGCGCTGCGCGTGCGCATCCCGGCGCGCGAGGTCGTGATCGCGACCGAGACGCCCAAGGCATCAGCATCCACAATGTCATTCCCGGCATCGTGCGCGCGGCCGCCGAGGATGGCCCGGCCCATGCCGCCCTGATCGAGATCGCGCTCGACGGCGGCAGCCTGCTCGCGCGGGTGACGCCGGACGCGGTGCGCGGTCTCGCGCTCGCGCCGGGGCGCTCCGTGCTCGCGCTCGTCAAATCGGTGGCGGTCGAAGTGCTTGCCTGAACCGTCCGTCCCTACCCGCGGCCCTGCCCGGCTGTTGCAGGCCGTGCGTTTGTGAATACTCTGCCGCGCGCTCACGCCCGGCGGGGGCGCCGGGCAGAGGTCTCAACCGGAGAAAGCCATGGCCGACGCCCACGACAAGCCCGCGCCACCGCGCGTTCTCGTGCAGCCCCTGGACGGCGTCCTGCCCGTGCGGGCGCTGATGGACGCCGCGCGTCAGTCGATCAAGGTGAAGATGTTCGCGTTCACCTCGCCGGTGCTGATCGAGGGCCTGATCGGGGCCAGGAAGCGCGGCGTCGATGTGCGCGTGATGCTCAACCCCGCACGCTCGTCGGGCAGCAGGGCGAACGACGAGACGGCCGAGCAGCTCAAGGCCGCCGACGTGGCCGTGATCTGGACCAACCCGAAATTCGCGGTGACGCACGAGAAGTCGATGGTGATCGACCGGAGGACGGCGCTGATCGCGACCTTCAATTTCAGCGACAAGTATTTCACCCATACCCGCGACTACGGCGTCGTCCTCGCCGACCCGGCGATCGTCCGCGAGGTCGAGACGTGCTTCGAGGCCGACTGGCATCGGACCGCCTTCACGCCGCCCTTCGGCAGCGCGCTGCTCTGGAGCAACCTGAACGCGCGGGAAATGATCGCGGGGTTCATCGACGAGGCCCGGCACACGCTCATCGTGCAGCATCCGAAGTTTTCGGACGGCGCGATCCTGGACCGGCTGCTGGCGGCGCATGAGCGCGGCGTCCATGTCCGCATCCTGTGCGGCGGACGTCATGGCATCAGCGTGTCCGACATGGTGGACACCTTCTCGACGCTGCGCATCCTGATCCGGGCCGGCGTCAAGGTGCACAAGCAGCATAAGCTCCGGCTGCACGCCAAGCTCATCGTGGCCGACCGCGCGCGGGCGCTCACCGGCTCCATGAACCTCGACCGGAGCGCGTTCGACCTCCGGCGCGAGCTCGGCATCGTGCTCGATGACGAGAACGCGGTTTCCGTGCTGCGCCACCAGGTCAATGCCGATTGGGACGAGAGCCACGCCTACGAGCCGTCCGACCCGGTCGCCGTGCATGTCCACAACGAAGGCGACGAGCCGGCGATGCCGGATCTCGACCATGAATGAGCCTCCCTCCGCCTGGATGCTGGCGCGCGCCTTCAACCGCATCGCGCTCGAGAGCTTCGGCGGCGGCCTGTCGGCCTGGTCGCGCGAGGTCATCGTGCGCGAGCGCGGCTGGGTGACGGACGAGGAGTTCCTGAGCGCCTCGACCATCTGCCGCATCCTGCCCGGCGCCAACCAGGTCAACATGGCCGTGTTCGTCGGCATGAAGCTGCGCGGCGTGCCGGGCGCGGTCGCATCCGTCGCTGGGTTAGTGGCGGCGCCGATGGTGATCGTGCTGGTGGCGGGCGCGCTCTATCTGCGGTTTCGCCACCTTCCGGCGTTGCAGAACATGGTGCGGGGCATGGGGGCGGCGGCGGTCGGGCTCACGCTCTCCGTCGCATGGCGCCAGGGGCGGAACATCCTGACCGCGCCGGTTCCCCTGCTGCTGTTCCTGATCGCGCTCGCCATGGCGGCGGCGTTCCGCGCGCCGCTCTGGCTGACCCTGCTGCTGCTTGGGCCGGCGGGATTTTGGTGGGCCTGGCGCGAGCTGGGACGCCGGGAGGCGGCGTCGTGAAGCTGCTCGTGTTCTGGCAGATCTGCGGCATCTTCGGCCTGGCGTCGCTGCTTTCCCTGGGCGGCGGCAACGCCATTGTCCCGATGCTGCAATTTCAGACCGTTGTCGAGCATCACTGGCTCACGGCCGGGCAGTTCGCCGACAGCTTCGCGATCGCCCAGGTGGCCCCCGGCCCGAGCGTTCTCATCGTGACGCTGCTCGGCTACCACATCGCGGGGCTCGCGGGCGCGCTGCTGGCGACGTTCGCGATGATCCTGCCGGCCGCGATCCTGGTGGGCGTGGTGAGCCGCGTCTGGTCGGTCGGCGAGCACTCGCCCTGGCATGTGGCCGTCGAGCGCGGCATCGCGCCGATCGCGATCGGCCTGATCGCCGCGAGCGGCCTGATCATCGCCCACAGCGTCGATCGCAGCCCGGTGCAGTGGATCATCTCCACGGCCGCGACGTTGCTGCTCAGCCTGACCAAGCTCAATCCAGTGACGGTCGTGCTCGGCGGCGGCGTGCTGGCGATGGCCTGGGGCTGACCGGAAAGGCTGGTTTGATGATCGT
Organism: uncultured Alphaproteobacteria bacterium; assembly: GCA_963777325.1. Classification (GTDB taxonomy): domain Bacteria; phylum Pseudomonadota; class Alphaproteobacteria; order Acetobacterales; family Acetobacteraceae; genus JAFAXA01. The sequence goes on from CAVZQE010000005.1 coordinate 49,793, forward strand.
CGTGTTCGGCTCGATCAACGTGGATTTCGTGTTCCCCGTCGAGGCGCTGCCCGTGCCCGGCCAGACCCTGCTCGCGAAGCGGATGCGCACGGAGCCGGGCGGCAAGGGCGCGAACCAGGCGGTGGCGGCGGCGCTGGACGGAGCGGCGGTCGCGATGGTCGGCGCGGTCGGGGCCGACCCGCTGGCCGGGGCCGCGCTCGCGGGGCTGCGGAGCGCAGGCGTCGATCTCGGTCGCGTCGCGGTCGCCGACGTGCCGACCGGCTGCGCGACCATCTGCACCGATCCGGCGGGGCGCAATCAGATCGTCGTCGCGCCGGGCGCCAATCTGCTCGCCCGCGAAGCGGCGGCCGCCGATGCGCTGCTCGCCGGGGGAGCCGTCGTGCTGACGCAGATGGAGGCGGATGCGGCGGAAACCGCCCGGCTGATCCTGCGCGCGCGGAAGCTGGGCGCGCGGCCGGTGCACAATCTCGCCCCCGCCGGCGCGCTCGATCCGGAGGCGCTGCGCGCGCTCGAAATCCTGGTCGTCAACGAGGACGAGGCCGCCTGGGTTGGGCGGCAACTCGGTTGCGAGGGCAGCGCGGGGGCGGTAGAGGCGCGGCTCGGCGTCACCGTTGTGCGCACGCTCGGCGGCGCGGGCGTCGAATGGGCCGAGGCGGCCGGCGGCACCGGCGCACTGCCGGCCGTGCCGGTTTCCGTGCGCGACACGACGGCGGCCGGGGATTGCTTCGTCGGCGTGCTGGCGGCGGCGCTCGGCCGTGGCGCACCACTCGCGCTCGCGGTGCGCCGGGCCAATGTCGCGGCCGCCATCGCCTGCAGCCGCCCCGGCAGCCAGAGCAGCCTGCCGTCCGCCGCCGAGACCGACCGGGCGCTGGAGGCGGCACGCTGACCGGGAGATCCGCCGCGATGACGGCCTTGCGCCTTGGCCTGCTGCAATACGAGGTGAGCCGTATCGGCCGGATCGAGGCGTTCGCGGCCAAGCTCGACCGCCTGGTGGCCGAGGGTGCGGCCGAAGCCGACCTTCTCGTCTTGCCCGAATACGCGTGCATGGAGGTGGCCGCGGCGTTCGCGCCAGTGCGGCATCCGCCGAACTTGAGGCGGTCTGCGAACGGACCGGGGCGTTGCTGGCGATCATGCGCGACGTGGCGGCGCGGCACAGGGTCTGGCTCGCGCCCGGCACGCTGCCGTGGCGCGACCCGGACGGGCGCATCCGCAACCGGGCGCCGCTGATCGGCCCGGACGGCGCGGTGGCGTTCCAGGACAAGCACGTGATGACCCGCTTCGAGAGCGAAGAATGGGGCGTCGGGCCGGGCGCGCCGCCCGGGGTGTTCGCGACGCCCTGGGGCCGGATCGGGATCGCGATCTGCTACGATTGCGAGTTCCCGGACCTCGTGCGGGCGCAGGCCGAGGCGGGCGCGTGGCTGATGCTGGTGCCGAGCTGCACCGACACGCTGCACGGCTTCAACCGCGTCCGGCTCGCGGCCAGGGCGCGGGCGCTCGAGAACCAGTGCTTCGTCGCGGTCGCGCCGACGGTTGGGGACGCACCCTGGCTCGCGACCCTCGACGCCAACCGGGGCTACGCGGCCGTGTTCGGTCCGGTCGATCGGGGCTTTCCAGAGGATGGGGTGATCGTGCGCGGCACGCTCGACGCGCCGGGCTGGGTATTCGCCGAGCTCGACCCGGCGCGGCTCGATGTGGTGCGCGAGGCGGGGCTGTCCGCAATTTCCGCGACTGGCCCGGCGCCGTTCCGGCCGCGGGGACGCTCCAGCCGGTCTAAAGCCCCATCAGCTCCAGCGTGCGGCCCACAACCCGCGCCTCGTCGTACAGCGCCATCGCCCGCGCGCGCCCGGCGTCTCCCATGCGCCGCCTGAGTGCCGGGTCGGTGGCGAGGCGGCGCAGCGCGTCGGCAAGCGGGGCGACGGTCATCGACGGCACCAGCAGCCCGGTCTGCCCGTGAACCACCTGTTCGCGCGGGCCGCGGATGTCGGTCGCGACCACGGGCAGGCCGGTGAGCATCGCCTCGATCACCGACATCGGCAGCCCCTCGAAGTGACTCGGCAGGGCGAAGATGTCGGAGGCCGCCAGCACCGCCGGCACGTCCGCGCGGTAGCCGAGCATGCGCAGCCGCCCGCGCAAGCCGGATTGCGTGAAGAGCGGGCCGAGATCCTCGCCGCGATCGGTCGGCAGCCGTTCGCCAACGACCCACAGCTCCGCCTCCGGCACGTCGCGCATGGCGGCGAGGAGTTCGGCATAGCCCTTGTGCCGCACGAGGCGCGAAACGGCGGTCACGACCACCCGGTCCTGTGGCACGCCGAGCGCTTCACGGATGCGGGCGCGGGCCTCCGGGTCGGGATGGTACAGCGCCGGATCGCGGCCGTTGCCGATCGCGATCGCGCGCCGGGCGATGCCGAGCCGCTGAGCGTCCCGTGCTTCCTCGGTAGAGACCGTCATGAACAGGTCGGTCATCCGCCCGCCCGCCCATTCCAGCGCGAGCGAGGCCGTGCGCCGGGTCCAGGAGCCGGGCTGGTTGAACAGGAAACCGTGCCCGGTGTAGGCGACCAGCCGCACGCCACGCAGCCGCGCCGCGAACCGGCCGAGCAGGCCCGCGATCGGCATATGGGCATGCACGATGTCCGGCCGTTCGGCCCGGATCAGCCGCAAGATGGCCTTCAGCGCCCGGAGCTGCTCGCCGGGCGAAAGGCTTCGCATCGGCGGCAGGTTCTCGACGCGGAACCCTTCGGCCCGCACCGGATCGAGCAACGGCCCGTCGGCGCAGGCTCCCACGACCTCGTGCCCGCGCGCCCGCATCCCGCGCATCAGCGGCAGCAGGAAATGGCGGAGGGAAAAATCGACGTTGATGATTTCGAGGATCTTCACGCGGCGTGTGTCGCGCAAGCTGGCCGATGCGTCCAGCTAGATCACCTCCCATACCGCCGAGCCGTACTGGATGACTCGGAGGTGAGTTCGTCCGGCTCGACGGTATCGCTCGGCACGGGGCGGCGGAGGAGACCGCATCGAACATCGGCAGAGCGTCACTCGGGCGGCACCGCGCCGGAGTGACCGTCGGTTCTTACCGACGTGAGGCACCCGCCGGAGCGAATGAGGAACCGCTGTTCGCGGCCGTTGTCGAGCGAAAACATTCCGCCTCGCCCCGGCACGGCGTCTAGCAAGATCATGCCTCCGCCCCAAGCCGCGAGCTGCCGTCCCCCAACGTAGAAGGGCTGGCCGGCGATTTCGCCCAGCTTCACGTCGTGCTTACCGACGCGAAAGCCGTCCCGGGGATAGCACATCGGCGATGATCCGTCGCAGCAGCCTCCCGACAAATGGAAGAGCACGGGGCCGTGCTCTTCCACGATCGCGTCGAGCAGCGCGAGCGCTGCCGGCGTAGCCGAGACGCCGGAAGCGCTGATCACGTCGCCCATCATCACGCGGCCATATCAAGAACGACGCGGCCCTCGATTTGTCCCTTGTGCATGCGGTCGAAAACCTCATTCACATTCTCGAGCCGCGCGGTGGACACGGTTGCCTTCACCTTGCCGTCGCGCGCGAAGTCGATCAACTCCTGCAGGTCGAGCCGCGTACCCACAATGGAGCCGCGCACGGTGATCCCGTTCAGCACCATCTCGAAGATCGGCAGTGGAAAGTCGCCCGGGGGAAGGCCGTTCAGCGCGATGGTGCCGCCTCGTGAGACCATGCCGAGCGCCTGCTGAAAAGCCTTCGAGCTGACCGCCGTCACGAGGACTCCTTGCACTCCACCGCCGGTCTCGCGCTTGATCGCCGCCGCCGGATCCTCTCTGCGTGCGTTGACGGTCACGGTCGCACCCAGATTGCGGGCGAAGTCGAGCTTCGCGTCGTCGATGTCGATAGCCGCGACGTTCATTCCCATTGCGCGAGCATATTGTACAGCCATATGGCCGAGACCGCCGATACCGGAGATCGCCACGAAATCCCCGGGTTTGGTGTCCGTCATCTTCAGGCCCTTGTAGACGGTGACACCCGCGCAGAGTACCGGCGCGATCTCCACAAACCCGATATTGGCCGGCAGATGCCCGACGTAGTTGGGGTCCGCGATCACGTAATCGGCAAATCCGCCATTCACGGAATAACCGGTGTTCTGCTGGCTTTCGCACAGCGTCTCCCAACCGCTCAGGCAGTGCTTGCAATGGCCGCACGCGGTGTACAGCCAGGGCACGCCGACCCGGTCGCCCTCCTTGACGTGAGTAACTCCCGCGCCCACGGCCGAGACGAAGCCGACGCCTTCATGTCCGGGGATGAACGGAGGAGTGGGCTTCACCGGCCAGTCGCCTTCGGCGGCATGCAGATCGGTGTGGCATACGCCCGATGCCCGGATGGCAACCTGGATTTCGCCCGCGCCGGGCTCGGGTACCGGCACCTCCTCAATCGTGAGCGGCTTGCCGAATTCGCGTACGACCGCCGCTTTCATTGTCTTCGACATGGTCTTTGCCTTCCGTCGTTCTGAGGTCCCTGTGAGTGTCGCATGATCCGAGCCGGAGCAGCCGCGGCATGCGGTTCCGCTGATTCGGATTTCAGAAAAAGCCGAGCTTCTTCGGGCTGTAGCTGACCAGCATGTTCTTGGTCTGCTGGTAATGGTCGAGCATCATCTTGTGAGTCTCCCGGCCGATGCCCGACTGCTTGTAGCCGCCGAACGCCGCATGGGCGGGGTAGGCGTGATAGCAGTTGGTCCAGACGCGGCCGGCCTGGAATCCCGCGGCCCATCCGGTAGGCGCGGTTCCCGTCGCGGGTCCACACGCCCGCGCCTAGGCCATAGAGCGTGTCATTGGCGATCGAGAGCGCGTCGGCATCGTCCTTGAAGGTAGTGACCGAGACGACGGGGCCGAAAATCTCCTCCTGGAAAACGCGCATGCGGTTATGCCCCTTCAAGACGGTCGGCTGGACGTAGAACCCGCCGTCGAGCCCCGCGACGTGGCCACGCTCGCCGCCCGTCAGCACCTCGGCCCCCTCTCTGCGGCCGATGTCGAAGTAGCTCAGGATCTTCTCGAGTTGCTCCGAAGATGCCTGCGCGCCGATCATCGTCGCGGGGTCGAGCGGATTGCCCTGAACGATCGCCTCGACCCGTTCGACCGCCTTTTGCATGAAGCGGTCGTAGATGCTCTCATGAACGAGCGCGCGGCTTGGACAAGTGCAAACCTCTCCCTGGTTGAGCGCGAACATCGCGAACCCCTCGAGGGCTTTGTCGAGATAGTCGTCATCCCCGGCCATCACGTCGGCGAAAAAGATGTTGGGGCTCTTGCCGCCCAGTTCGAGCGTTACCGGTATCAGATTCTCCGACGCGTACTGCATGATGAGGCGCCCGGTGGTGGTCTCGCCGGTGAACGCGATCTTAGCGATGCGCGGGCTCTGAGCGAGCGGCTTACCCGCCTCGATCCCGAAACCATTGACGACGTTGAGCACGCCCGGTGGGAGCAGGTCGCCGATCAGCTCGGCCCATACCAGGATGGAGGCGGGGGTCTGCTCGGCCGGCTTTATGACCACGCAATTGCCGGCGGCGATCGCGGGCGCGAGCTTCCAGCACGCCATCAGCAACGGGAAGTTCCAGGGGATGATCTGGCCAACGACGCCCAGCGGCTCATGGAAGTGGTAGGCTACCGTGTCGTGGTCGATCTCGGAGAGGCTTCCTTCCTGCGCACGGATGCAGCCCGCGAAATACCGGAAGTGATCGATCGCGAGCGGTACGTCGGCGGCGGTTGTCTCGCGGATGGGCTTGCCGTTGTCCCATGTCTCGGCCCGCGCGAGAAGGTCGAGATTGTCCTCCATGACGTCGGCAATACGCAGCAGGATTCGCGAGCGCTCGGCCGGGCTGGTGCTCCCCCAGGCGTCCTTCGCGTCGTGCGCGGCGTCAAGCGCGCGTTCTATATCGGCGGCGTTCGACCGCGCGACAGAGCAGATCACCTGACCATCGATGGGCGAACGGTTCTCGAAGTAACGGCCGTCAGCCGGCTCGACCCAGGCACCGCCGATGAAGTTGCCGTAGCGCGACTTGAAGGGCGCCTCGCTCAACGTTAGTTTCTGGTGGACGTTCATCTGATCTTCTCCCCGTGTTCGATGTTGTCTGTGCAAACTAAAATCCCGCGGCGAGATGGGAACCGCAATCGCCCGTGTCGCCTATCCGAGGATTCTGGATGCTTTTTCCCAAATCCCGGTCTATTCAGTGTCGCGGGCGGCAGCGCGGATCGACCGACTGTCGCAAGGTGCGACAGGTTGCTCCGGGGGAGCGGAGAATGACCATGGGCGCGGTAATCGACCGGGCGAGGCGCGATTTTTTCGAGGACGGGCGGCTCCCCGAACAGGTCCGGCAGCCGGTGTTGCGATCCTGGATCCGTTGTTCGGATCTGGGTCTCTCAACTCGGTCGGCCCCCGCGATTGGGCCGATCGTCGAGGCCGAGCTGCGGGCGCTGCAGCAGCGTCACGAAACTTTCATGCGGCTTTGCCGGCCGGAGCTGGAGACGCTCAACGTCGAGGCGCGCGATACCGGCAGCGTCGCGATCCTGACCGACGATGCTGGCATGATCCTCGACGCGATCGGCGATGCCGGTTTCGCGACCCGCGCCGCGCAGGTTCTACTCCGGCCCGGCGTATCCTGGAGCGAGGCGATTACCGGCACCAACGCCATCGGCGTGGCGTTGGCGGAGCGACGTCCCGCGGCGGTTGACGGATCGGAGCACTTTTTCGCGGGTCATACGATACTGAGCTGCGCGGCGACGCCGGTTATGGATCCGCGCGGCGCGGTGCTGGGCGTGCTCGACCTTTCGGGTTCTTCGGCCTTGGGGCACGGCCATGCGCTTGGGCTGGTCCGCATGGCCGTCGATCAAATCGAGCACCGGCTGTTCGGGCAGCGCTTCGAAGGCTGCCGGTTGCTCCGCTTTCACCGCGACCCGGCGATGCTGGGCACCAGCCGGGAAGGTATCCTGGTCTTTCGCGAGGATCGGCTTATCGGTGGTAACCGGCGTGCGCTGTCGCTCATCGGCGGCAACTGGGATCTGCTCGATACGGCGATGTTTGAAGAGATCTTCGACAGACCGGCGCTCGAGGGTCGTCCGTACGTGTCGTTGCAGGCGATCAAGGGCGGCCGGTTCGTTGGCCGTTGGAGTAGCGGAGGCAATCAGGGCCCCGCGCTCTCAATGGCCACCTTCGACACGGAGCCCCGCACGCCAGGAAGCAAGCTCCTGGCGGATGTAACGGCTGGCATGATCGATGCCGCACTGGCGGCGTCTGGCGGCAATGTCACCAAGGCCGCGCGGGTTCTCGGCGTTCATCGCAGCACCGTTCATCGCCATTTGCACCGAACGTCAATGCTGCAGTTCCTGCTCGACCGAGACTGCAAGCGCTCAAGCTGACTCGCATCTGCGAGTTCGAGCGCCGCCGCCGTACCTGGCTCGTCCACGCCCCTCAAGGCGCGGCCACGGCCTGATCCACCGCGACCACCCAGTCCGCCCGTTCGCGCGACGCCCGGATCAGCACGGCATTCGGCTCGTCCGTGCTCGCGATCCAGGCGCGCGCCTCGTCAGGAGTGCGGCCGTGGCTGACATGGCGGGCGAGCAGCCATTCCTGCCGCACCGCCTCGTCCCCCTCGACGAACCACGTCTCGTCGAGCAGCGTGCGCACACCCGCGAACGCGCCATCGAGCAGCAGATAATTGCCTTCGGTGACGACCAGCCGGACGGTGTCCGGCACCGCGATCGCGCCCGCGATCGGCTCCTCGATCTCGCGCCGGAAGGCCGGCGCGTACACCGTCTCGCCCGGCGCGGGCTGGCGCAGCCGGCGCAGCAGCGCGACATACCCGGCCGCGTCGAACGTGTCCGGCGCGCCCTTGCGCGCGCGCCTGCCCAACCGCGCCAGTTCCACATTGGCGAGATGAAAGCCGTCCATCGGCACGACGCGGACGGCGTCCCCGAGCCGGTCGGCGAGGAGGGCGGCGAGCGTCGATTTGCCCGCGCCAGGCGCGCCGACCAGGCCGAGGATGCGTCGTTCGCCCGACGCCAGCAGGGCTTCGGCGCGCGCCAGCGGGTTTTCGCAGAGCGATGGCATCAGCCCACCTTCGTGATCGCCCATTTCACGTGCTGCGGCCCGTCCGGGTACCCGGTCAGCACCACCTGCTCCGACCGGCGGGGATCGGCGCCGCCCAGGTAGACGCTCTCCTCCAACCCGAGCTTCGCCCCATCCGCGCGCAGCCGCCAGCCGCTGCCCGACTGCGTTCGCAGCAACACCGCTTCGCCATCCTGCTGCACGCTTGCCTGCACGGTCGGGTGCAGATGGAAACGAAGCGTGAAGGGTTGCGGCGTCGCGGCCTCGACCGCGTCCTCGCCCCGCACGTCCTCGCCGCTCTCGGCGACGTAGAGGCGGCGGCGATGGATAGCCCCGAACGCCCGCTTCCAGCCGTCATGGGTCGCGTCCAGCCAATGCGCGCCGTTCGCCTCCTGCCGCGTCACCTCGACGGTCTCCGGCCGGCGCCCGAGGCCGTCCGGCCGCAGTTCGGAGGAATTCGTGTCCGCGATCGTCAGCGTGGAATGGGCGGCGGTGGCGCGGGTGGCGTCGCGCCACTCCTGATGCGCGGCGGGCGCCGCGCCGCAGCTGACGATCAGCCGATCGCGCCCGACGGACAGCTCCATCGCAAGCGTACCGGCATGGGCGTTGCGGTCGATGCCGGGCGGCGGCGGCGCGCCGCAATCGACCAGCAGCACGGTCCGGCCCGCCTGCAGGCGCTGGAAGCCGCCGTCGGGCAGGGCGGACGGCCCGCGTCCCGCGCGTCCGGCCTGCGTCAGCACGAGCTCGATCAGCGCGCCTTGCGATTCCTTGCTGCCGTTGAACAGCGCGAGGCCGCCATCGCCGTGGCGCAAGGTGCGCAGCGCCGGGGCCATGCGGTCGATCGCGCCGCCGAGCGCGGCCGGGGCCTGCGCCTGCGCGGCTTGGAGCAGCGCGCGGATCTCGGTCAGATCCTGCAAGGCGGCGAGGTGGGCGGACGGGCTGCGTTCGACATGGCATCCGTCCGGCAGCACCTGCCGTCCGATCTCCTGCGGCAGAAAGCGGAGCGCGCGGGTCAGGAAGGCCGCGTGATCCGGCAAGGCGACGGCGGCGGCGATCAGGCCCTTGAGGCCGGTCAGGCCGCGCGCGTCCAACTCCTCCGCCGGCAACCCGGCCGACAGCGTCCGGGCGTCGGCGACCAGCCGCGCCATCAGCCGCTGCCGGAACACATCGTCCGCCGAGGCGGCGAAGAAATCGTAATGCCCGAGCCAGGCGGCGATCCGCGCCCCGATCACGTCCGGCCGCTGCGCGAGCGCCGTCTGGGGCTGGCGCGCGAGCCAGTCCCCGACCAGCGCGCGGGCGCGCAGCCTCGCCGCGTCCGTGCCGAGCGCGCGCAGGTCGCGCAGCCAGGTGAAGCCGTGCGCGGTCGCCCGCATCACCGCTGTCGCGTCCTCGTCCGCCGGCCCGCCGGGGGTCAGATGCAGCACGGTGCCGCCGATCTCGAGTTCGCCCTTGAGCAGCCGCGCGCCGCGGTTCGGATCGCCGGGCCAGGGATCGCGCACGGGCAGCGCCGGCGCGTCCGGCACGCGCCCCGGCCGCAGGGTCGGCAGCTTGGAGATCGCGCGCCTCGCGTCGCGCAGCCAGCGCGGTTGGGGCGTCATGCGGGGGCGCGACCCTCACGGATGCCCCGGATCGCGATCGTGTAATCCGAGGCGCCGAACACGGCGGTTCCGGCGACCAGCGTATCGGCGCCGGCGTCGGTCACGAGACGGGCAGTGCCGGGAGTGATGCCGCCGTCCACCGCGAGCGCGATCGTACGCCCCGAGTCGTCGATCATCCGCCGCACGGCGGCGATCTTGGCGAGCTGCGAGTGCAGGAACGCCTGGCCGCCGAAGCCCGGATTGACGGTCATCACGAGGACGAGGTCGAGCAGGTCCAGCACGTAGGCGATGCTTTCGGGCGGCGTCGCCGGGTTGAGCACCGCGCCGGCCTTCTTGCCGAGCGAGCGCACGAGTTGGAGCGAACGGTGCAGATGCGGCCCGGCCTCCACCTGCACCAGAATGTGGTCGGCCCCGGCCTCGGCGAAGGCCGGGATGAACGGATCGACCGGCGCGATCATCAGATGCACGTCGAACGGCAGGCGGGTGTGCGGCCGCAGCGCCTTGATGACCGGCGGCCCGAAGGTGATGTTCGGGACGAAGTGGCCGTCCATGACGTCGAGATGCAGCCAGTCGGCGCCGGCGGCCTCGATCGCGTCCACCTCCTCCCGCAGCCGGGCGAAGTCGGCGGACAGAAGGCTCGGCGCGATGACGAGCGGCCGTCTCTGGGAGGGGGACATGGCGCGGTTCTAGCCATCCCGCTCGCGTTCACACAAGGCGAAGCGACGGCCGGACAGGTCACGCCCCGGATTTTATGAGCCGGGCGGCGAAGAACCCGTCCATGCCGCCCCGCTCGGGCCAGAGTCCGGGATGGGTGCGGAGCGTCCCGTCCACGATCGCCTCCGGGAATTCCGGCAGGTCGCCGGGCGCGAGAGGCGCAAGCGCGAGGCCGGTGCGTGCCTCGGCCGCGCGGGCGCGGGCAAGCCCCTCCTCGGGCTGAAGCGAGCACACGGCATAGATGAGCCGCCCGCCGGGTCGGAGCAGGCGCGCGGCCGCGTCGAGCAGGCGGTCCTGCCCGGCGGCGAGAGCGGCGACGTCGCGCGGGCGCTTGAGGTGCGGTACGTCGGGGTGGCGGCGGATGGTGCCGGTCGCGCTGCACGGCGCATCGAGCAGCACCGCGTCGAACAGGGCGTCCGGCCGCCATTCCGCGGCGTCCGCCTCGATCAGCGTCGCCTGGAGCCGGAGCCTGCGCAGATTGTCGCGCAAGCGGGCGAGCCGGGCGGGGTCGCGCTCGACGGCGGTGACATCCGCGCCGGAGGATGCGAGCTGCGCGGTCTTGCCGCCGGGGGCGGCGCAGAGGTCGGCGACGCGCTCGCCCGGCCGGGCGGCGAGCAGCCGTGCCGGGAGCGCCGCCGCCGCGTCCTGAACCCAGAACGCGCCCTCGGCAAACCCGTCGAGCGCGGCGACGCGGGTGCCGGGGGGTAGCGGACCGACCCGGTCGGCAGCGCCGCCCCGCCCTCCGGGGCTTCCGCGCCCGGCCGGAGCGTGAGGTCGAGCGGCGCTTCCGACTGATGCGCCGTCGCGATCGGCCGCGCCTCGGACCCCCAAGACGCCCAGAGCCATGGCGGGGTGTCGAGCCGTGGCCCGTCCAGTTCCACAAGCGCCGCCGGCCCGGCTTCGGCGACCCGGCGCAGCACGGCGTTCACCAGTCCGGCGAACGGCGTCAGCTTGCGGGCGTGGGCGAGGGCGACGCTGGTCGCGACCGCCGCATGCGGCGGCGTGTCGAGCAGCAGCAGCGCCGACGCTCCGAGGCGGAGGATGTGGCGGACCGGGTCCGGCGGCGCACGGTGGAGGAGCGGCTCCAGCACGGCATCCAGCGTCCCCGTCCGGCGCAGCACGTTGGCCGCCAGCCGGTGACCGGCCGCGCGGTCCCGCGCCGCAATCGGCGGCAGGCGGTCGAGCGCCTCCTCGAGCGGTCGGCGGCGGTCGAGCACGGCGCTCAGCAGGTCGAAGGCGCAGTCCCGGGACGGATCGGCGGGCGGTTTCATGCCGGTGTCATGGCGCGATGCGCGGCCCTGCGCCAGACTCTCGCCCCGTCCGGTGCGGCCTGTTATGACCCCCGGCTCATGTCAGCCGTGTCCGACCGCGCCCCAATCGCCTGGCCGCAACCGACCCTCGGCGTCGTGCGCCGCCATCCCTACGCGGCGCTGCTCGCGCTCTGCCTGCTGCTATGGCTGCCCGGTTTCTTCACCATCCCGCCCTCCGACCGCGACGAATCCCGCTTCGTGCAGGGCACGAAGCAGATGCTGGAGTCGGGCAACTACGTCGAAATCCGCAACGGGGCGGAGGCGCGCAACCGCAAACCGGTCGGCATCTACTGGCTGCAGCTCCCGTTCGCCGCCGCCGCGCGGGCGACCGGCATCGCCGCCGCCAATCCGGTCTGGCCGTACCGCATCCCGTCGCTCCTCGGCGGCCTCATCGCCGTGTTCGCGAGCTTCGGCCTGTGGCGTCGCACCGTCGGCGACCGGGCGGCGATGCTGGCAGCCGGGATGCTCGCCTCCTGCGTGATCCTCGCGGTCGAGACGAACATCGCCAAGACCGACGCGGCCCTGCTCGGGGCCACCACCTGCGCCATGGGTCTGCTCGCCCGCGCGTATCTGAGGCCGCGCGGGTTGCTGCCCGAGCAGGCGGCCGCCTTCTGGCTCGCGCTCGGGGCCGGCATTCTCATCAAGGGACCGGTGACGCCCATGGTCGCCGGGCTGACCGCGCTCGCCCTGGTCGCGACTGACCGGCGGCGCGGCGGCGCGGCCTGGCTGAGCGGCTTGCGGGCGGGCTGGGGCGTGCCGCTGATGCTCGCGGTCGTGCTGCCCTGGTTCGTCGCGATCGGGGTTGCGACGCATGGCGCGTTCTTCGCGGATGCGGTCGGCGGCGACCTCGTGGGCAAAATGCGCGGCGGCGACGACGCCCACGGCGCCCCGCCCGGGCTGCATCTGCTGTTCCTGCCGCTGCTCGCGTTCCCGTCCTCGCTGCTGGTGCTGCGGGCGCTGCCTGCCGCCTGGCGGGACCGCACCGCGCCCGTCACGCGCTTCCTGCTCGCCTGGATCGCGCCCTCCTGGATCGTGTTCGAGTGCGTGCCGACCAAGCTGCCGCACTACACCCTGCCGCTCTACCCGGCCCTGTTCCTGCTGGCCGCCGCCTGGGTGCTCGACCCGGCCCGCCGCGCGCCGCCGCGCTGGATGAAGCGCGTGAGCGTGGCCGCGTTCCTCGGCGCGGCGCTGGCGCTGGCACTGGCGGCGGCGGCGCTGCCGTTCGTGGCGCGGCCGGGGCTTGCGGCCAGCGATCTGCTGGGGCTGCCGGCCGTCGCCGCCGTGGCCGGGACGGCATGGGCGGTGCTGCGTATGGTCCGGGCGCGGCGCTTCCCCGGCGGGGCGCTGGCGGGGATCGCCGGGGCGGTGCTGGTCTATTGGTCGGTGCTGGAAATCGAACTGCCGCACCTGTCCGCGCTCTGGATCGCGCCGCGCGTCGAGGCGGCTCTCACCGCGCACTGGGCGCATGGCCGCCCGCCGGGCGCGGCGTTCGGCGCGGCCGGCTTCCACGAGCCGAGCCTCGTGTTCCTGGCGGGGACGGACACCCTTCTGCTGCCGACCGGCTGGGATGCCGCGCGGCTGCTGTCACGGGATCATCAGGCTGTAGTCGCGGTCGGGGATCGCGACATGGACGCGTTCCGGGAGGAAACGGCGCGGCTCGGCCTCGATCCGCCCGCGATCGGGACGGTCGCCGGATACAACTACTCGCGCGGACGGCGGACGGTGCTGACACTGTTTGCCGGCGGCCGGTAGCCTAGGGGCCTTGGATCGCAAGCGGTCTCCGTTACGCAAGACGGGCATCTGCTAGGCACGCTCAAGATCACGGCGCCATCAGAATGTCCCTACCTTAGGTGCTTACCGACCGACACCACAACTCTTAGATGCAGAACAGCCTATCAGGACAGGTGTGGTTGTGCACAGCTACGGCGGAATGAAATCAGGAGAGCCCGAACAGAGAGAGTAATCTCGGGTCAGTAGGGTTGTAGAGTCAGCAGGCCAAGCCAACGCAAGTGCTGCGGCCTGGCCTTAGCTGTTTGTCAATTCATCCGGGGGAGAGTCCATCCCGAGTCATCAAAGGTAAGGCGACGTGGCAAACGGCGTAGAAGCTTTGTTTGACAGCGGCCAGTATGCCGCCGCGATACAAGACTTGCTGGGAAACGGCGGTGCTTCTGCCGCACTGAATACGTCCGGATCTCAAACCTCCGTCCGAGTGACAAACTCGCCGGTCACCGCCGTAGCGCCCCTTCGGACGACTAATCCGGCCGTGATCGTGTCGCTCTCGCCGAGTGCCAGGACGATGATGTCGGGTGCCGAGATTGCTCTCCAAACGATGGCAGGAAACACCTACAGCAATTTTCCGAGGACGGCGGGTTTTTCCGCGGGGGAGAATCAAACGCAGTTCGGGACGTACGGAAGTGGTCAGGCCGAGCCGTCTGCGTCCTCAGCATCCATCGCCGCCGTCGTACAGGCTGCGCAAGGGTCGCTGTCTGATCCTAGCGCAGCCTTCTACAACGCGATCAACAGCGCCGGCGGCCCAGCCGATTGGGCATCGTTCATGTCCGATAGCAGACGCAAATCGTTTGTCCAGGCCTTCGACAACAAGACCCTGCCTGTACAGAACGCGTCCAACGTCTCTGGACTGGGCCGTGTGGACGGATAGCAGAAAGTATGTGGTGAGGGATTCCCAAATCGGCGTTTTGTCGAATCAATGGGTGACCGGCAACTGGGAGCCGGGCCATGCTGACGGGAATGACCGAGGAGGACTGGGACATCGTGCTGCGGGTGTTCGACGCGGCGCAATCGCGGCGAGGCGAGCCTGGGCATGACGACCGGACGTTTTTGGAAGCGCTGCACTTCTTCACGGTTCACAACATCACGTGGCGGGCGCTTCCGGCGGAATACGGCAACTGGAACAGCGTCTGGAAACGGTTTTGGCGGCTCAGCCGTTCGGGTGTGTTCGAGGCCTTCTTTCAAATCCTGGCGGAAACCAGCAAAACGGCGCACTTGGTGCAGATGTTCGACAGCACCGTGGTGCGGGCGCATGTCTCGGCTGCCGGCGCAAAAGGGGGCGGGAAAATCAAGCGCTCGGCCGTTCGCGAGGCGGGTTTTCGTGCAAGATCCACCTCAAGACGGATTTCGACGGCCTGCCCATCGCATTCCACCTGACCGGCGGGGAGGCCAGCGATTGCACTCAGCTGGAGACCTCTCTCGACATCGGTCCCGACATCAGGCCGCGCGCGGCGATCACCGACAAGGGCTATAACTCGGCGGCGAACCGCGCTGCCTGCCGCAGGCGCGGCATCATTCCGGTGATCCCGCATCGCGAGAACGCCAAGAACAAGCCCCGTTTCTTTCCGAAGTTGCTCTACAAGACCCGCGCTCGGATCGAGCAAGCCGTCGGCAAGCTAAAACGGTTCAAGCGCATCGCCCTACGCTGCGAAAAAACCGCCGAGAGCTATGCCGGTCTCGTCGGCTTCGCCTGCGGGCTCATCTTGATCAAATCCGTCCACACGGCCTAGGCTTCAGAGACAACACAACGCTCACCGGCGTATCGGAAACCGCCGACATGAGCGTCAACGAGAAGTGGACGGCCGAGGAAGAAAAGAGTGCAGGAGTCTACTCAACAGCACTGATGTTTCCGGTCATAGGCGGCGTGTATGTGACGTGGGCCAGTCCGGCCGGAACAACTCCTTCAAATGCGACAGGGGCTTCGGGCTGAACATCCGACCCGGACTTGCCGCCCCGAACCACAGCCTGCGCCTCCGCTTCAGGGCTGGGATGTGGCGCGTTTCTTACCCGCGCGGACGGCGGACTGTGCCGACCCTGTTTGCGGGCCGGACCAGGTAAAGCCGACGCTGTCAGGCGAGAGAGGCTGACCTACCCGCAGAGAACCATCGGACGGCCCTCGTTAGTTTCGCGTTAGAGATAGAGTGGTAGCAGGGCCATGCAGCGCCCGCCGCGGCCGTGCATGGTTCACGCACCGGGCGAGTTCAACTCAAGGGATGCCAATGCAAGAGTGCCTGGTTGATGTGCTGAACGCTCGCGACACGGTTCTGCACGTGTTTCCGATCGCAATGAAGGACAAGGACGGCGCTGCGAACGAAGCCGAGTGCGTCCAGGAGGCGCTGAAGGTCGCCGCCGATCAGCAACTAGTGCCCGAGACGGAGATGGACGGCCTGCACGCACGAGTCCACGTCAGCCGGGGCGGGCAGCTCACGCCCTATGGCGACGTCCTGGAGGTGAGGCGTCAATCACGCGAGCGAGCCGAGCAGCAAATCCGCACCCGCGCCTACTTCCTCTGGCAGCAGGAAGGCTGTCCGGAAGACCGGGCTGACGAGCACTGGCGTCAAGCGTGCGAGATCGAGGCTTACTCCGGAGCCTGAGGAGGCGACAGCGCTACTGCGGCGGGCGTGGATAGCGCCCGTTCGCCCCCGCGTTGTAGCCGGAGCGGTAGGACGAGGCCTCGCTCTTCTTCGCCTGGTCGTAGAGCAGGCCGCCGCCGAGACCCGCCGCCGCGCCGATGCCCGCGCCGAGACCCGCGTTTCCCGCGAGCGCGCCGATGATCGCGCCGCCGGCCGCGCCGATGCCGGTTCCGGTGACGGCGCGCTGCTCGGTCGGCGACAGGCCCGCGCAGCCCGCAACGGGCATGGCGGCGATCACCACGACCGCAACAAGCTTCCTCATGAGCGGTGCCTCCGTGCGTGGCCCGAGCCGGACGATGGGCAAGGATACTGTTGCGCGAGATAGAGGAACATGCCGTCCACCGCCGGTTCGTCGAGCCGCGACGGGTCGGCGTTCGCCCAGGTGATGAACTGGCCGAGTTCCCGGCCGCTGTCGGGCGGGGTGTTCGGCAGGCAGAACATTCTGCGCCCGCTTCTTCTGGCGTGCGCTTCCTCGACGACCACCGCGCCCTCGGCGTAGCCGTGGCAATAGTTGATCGCCCCCGTGAGCCTTGGGTCGTCCTGCGCCGGCGCGCAGAGCGCGATCAGGTCGCGCACCGTCTTCGGCGGAAAGTCCGCATCCGTAATCGCGGCCTTCGCGGCCGGGCCGGCGGCGACCGTCAACGCGGCCCCAAGCACCAATGAGCTTAGCTTCAAGCTGTGCCTCCTGGTCATTTCTTCGCCTCGATCCGGCCGGCTCCGCCGGCTTCGCAGCGTCGGTCAACGCCGACGATCCCGCAAGTCAAACTGCAAGCCGAGCGACCGTGCTCGCACTAGGCCGTGTGGACGGATAGCAGAAAGTATGTGGTGAGGGATTCCCAAATCGGCGTTTTGTCGAATCAATGGGTGACCGGCAACTGGGAGCCGGGCCATGCTGACGGGAATGACCGAGGAGGACTGGGACATCGTGCTGCGGGTGTTCGACGCGGCGCAATCGCGGCGAGGCGAGCCTGGGCATGACGACCGGACGTTTTTGGAAGCGCTGCACTTCTTCACGGTTCACAACATCACGTGGCGGGCGCTTCCGGCGGAATACGGCAACTGGAACAGCGTCTGGAAACGGTTTTGGCGGCTCAGCCGTTCGGGTGTGTTCGAGGCCTTCTTTCAAATCCTGGCGGAAACCAGCAAAACGGCGCACTTGGTGCAGATGTTCGACAGCACCGTGGTGCGGGCGCATGTCTCGGCTGCCGGCGCAAAAGGGGGCGGGAAAATCAAGCGCTCGGCCGTTCGCGAGGCGGGTTTTCGTGCAAGATCCACCTCAAGACGGACTTCGACGGCCTGCCCATCGCATTCCACCTGACCGGCGGGGAGGCCAGCGATTGCACTCAGCTGGAGACCTCTCTCGACATCGGTCCCGACATCAGGCCGCGCGCGGCGATCACCGACAAGGGCTATGACTCGGCGGCGAACCGCGCTGCCTGCCGCAGGCGCGGCACCATTCCGGTGATCCCGCATCGCGAGAACGCCAAGAACAAGCCCCGTTTCTTTCCGAAGTTGCTCTACAAGACCCGCGCTCGGATCGAGCAAGCCGTCGGCAAGCTAAAACGGTTCAAGCGCATCGCCCTACGCTGCGAAAAAACCGCCGAGAGCTATGCCGGTCTCGTCGGCTTCGCCTGCGGGCTCATCTTGATCAAATCCGTCCACACGGCCTAGGGTGCGTAGAGGCCCGCCGCCTCGGCCCGCAGCTTCACCAGCGTGACCAGCAGGTCGAGGGTCGGCGTTTCGACGCCCGCGAGCCGCGCCAGTTCGAGCGGAACGCCGAATAGCGCGTCGATCTCCATCGGCCGCCCGAGCTTCAAATCCTGCACGGTGCTGCTCACGTGCTTCAGATGGCCGAGATTGGCGACCACCCGCTCCGGATCATGCCGGGGATTGCAGCCCATTGCCGCCGCGATCGCCGCGCCCTCGCGGACGATCCGGCCCGCCGCCGCGACGCAGGCGGGCTGCGCGAACACGAGGTCGGAGCGCGCCTCGGCGAGCACCGTGAGCGGCGCGTCGGACAGGTTAAGGAGCAGCTTCGACCAGAATCTCATCACGAATATGGTCGGTGCAGACGGTTTTGATGCCGCCGGCGCGGAGCGGCGCGGCGATGGCTTCGGCGCGGTCCAGCGGGGCCGTCCGGTCGGGTTCCCCCAGCACCAGCCTGCTCCCCGTGCCCGCGACCTCGATCACACCGGGCGCGACGACCGTGCATGCGGAATAGACGACGCCGCCGAGCGTCCGTGCCGGCCCGACCGCCTCGCGGACGCCGACGCCCGGGTCGATGCGCGGCAGCCGCCTGCCGTCGAGCGGCCCCCCGTGACGGTCGAAATACCACCACGGAATGCCGTTCATCACGAACACAACGGGCGTCTCCGGTCCGAGCAGCGGACCGATGCCCGCCGCGACCGAGGGCAGGGACGGCGCCTTCACCGCGACCAGCACCGCGTCCTGCGGCCCGAGCGCGGCCGGATCGTCGCTCGCGGCGACCCGAGCATGGATCGTCCGGTCGGGTGCCCGCACCGTCAGTCCGTCGGCGCGGATCGCGTCCAGCTGCGCGCCCCGCGCGACCACCGAGACCGCCGCGCCGCCTTCGGCCAGACGGCCGGCGAGATGCCCGCCGATCGCGCCCGCGCCGAAGACGCAGACCTTCACGACCGCTGGTGCCGCGCCCTGACGCCGCGCTCGATCGCGGCCGCGACGAGGGGATCGAGGTCGAGCTCGTTCATCACCAATTCGAGCATCTGCAAGGATTGCTGCCCCGCGACGGGATCGGCCGCGATCACCTCGCAAGCCAAAGCATAGGCGGTCTCGCGCAGGCGCGGCTCCAGCGCGTCCCGGATCAGGCGGCCGGCGTGGCTCAGCCCCTCCTCCTCGTTCAGCAGCGTGACGGCGGCGTCGGTCGCGCTCTCCAGCTGGTCGCTCGAGAAGTCGTGGAAGATCGGCAGCGTCTGCACCTGTCCGGCCATGACGCCGATCTCCCGGTCGGTCATGCCGCCATCGGCGGCCGCGACCAGGACCATCGTGCAGACCAGCGCTTCCTGCGGGTCGAGACCCGTGCGGGCTAGCATCGTGCGTTCCTCGGCTCCCTCGTTCCGGGGCGAACCCTGAGCGAACGGACGCGGCTTCGCAAGACGGCCGGCCTCACGCTTGCGGCACCAGGAACGCCCGCGTTTCGGCCGCCGCCTGCGCGAGCCCGACCCGCCTCACGGCGACACCGGACGGGAACGCCGACAGCAGCCGGCTCGGCGTCTGGCGGTCCAGCAGCACGAAAACGCCGCGGTCGGTCGCGCGCCGGACCAGGCGGCCGAACGCCTGGCGCAGCCGCAGCCGGGCGACGCGGTCATCGAAGGCTTTCGGATCGCCGCCGGAGAGGTGGATGCGGCGCTGGCGGTGCAGAATGTCCGGGCGCGGCCACGGCACGCGCTCGAACACGACCAGCCTGAGCGCGCGGCCGGGCACGTCCACGCCGTCGCGCATCGCATCGGTGCCGAGCAGGCAGCTCTCCTCCTCGGTGCGGAAGATGTCCACGAGCGTCGCGTTGTCCATCGGGTCCACGTGCTGCGCGAGCAGCGGGATGCCCGCCTCCTCGAGCGCGGGCGCGATCCGCGCATGCACCTCCCGAAGCCGCCGGATCGCGGTGAACAGCCCCAGCCCGCCGCCGCCCGAGGCCAGGAACAGCGTCCGGTAGGCCGCCGCCAGCGCCGCCGGATCGCCCGCCGCCACGTCCGTCACGACGAAGGCGCGGGTCTGCGCCGCGTAGTCGAACGGGCTCGCGACGGCGGCGCGGATGGCGGGCGAGGGCAGATGCGGCGCCCCGGCCCGGCTCTCGGCCGCGAGCCACGCCGTCTCGGCCTCGGTCTCGCCGCTGTCGCGCAAGGTGGCCGAGGTGACGAGCAGCCCGTGCGCGGGCGCGGCCAGCGTCACCGCGAACGGCACCGTCGGGTCGAGCCAGTGCCGGTGCAGCCCGACGTCGCGGTCGCCAGCCTCGCGCCGGTCGAGGCGGAGGAAGAGGACGTAGTCGGGGCGCGTGCCGGGATCGGGCGGCGGTTGCGCGATCGCGCGCAGCATCGCCTGCCAGCCGGACAGCGGATCGAGCGCGCGGCGGCGGAGCGAGCGTCCGGTCGCCTCGATCCGGTTGCGCGTCCCGGCATCCAGTTCCTCCGCCTCGTTGTCCAGCCGGGCGAGCAGCCGCTCCCGCACCGTCGCCAGCGGCTCGGCGATGCGGGCGAGCGCCCGCGCCAGCCGTTCCGCCGCTGCCGCAAGGCCCGGTCCGGTTGGGAACAGGTCGCAGTCCAGCGCGCCCCGGCCCGGCTCGCCGTCGCCCGCGATCCGCGCCAGCACCTGCCGCCGGGCGAGGCGCAGGAAGGCCTCCGTCGGGTTGGCCCGGCCGGTGTCCAGGCCGCCCAGTTCGAGGCCTTCGCCGGTCGCGTCCGGCTTGTCCTCCGCCAGCCGGACCGACCAGCCGGCCGGCGGCAGCCCGCGCGCGGCCTGCAACGCGGCCTCCAGCGGCGCTTCGAGGGCGGGCAGTCCCGCCACGAGATCCCCGAGCCGGTGACGCAGGCCCCGCGCGCGCGAGCGGCCGCCCTCGGCGCCGAGCAGCCAGCGGCGCAACTCGGCCGTCTCGAGGCCGGACAGCTCGGCCGAGAACGCGCCGTCGGCGGCGTCGAACAGATGGTGGCCCTCGTCGAACACGTAGCGGGTCGGCACGCTCGCGTCGTCAAGGCCGCCCCAGACCGCCTGCGCCATCACCAGCGCGTGGTTCGCGATCACGAGATCGGCGGTGCGGGCGCGGCGGATCGTGTGCTCGACATAGCACCGCTTCCAATGCGGGCAGGCGGCGTGGATGCACTCGCCGCGCCGGTCGGCGAGCGAGAAGATGGCGGCCGGTCCGAACAGCTCCGCGAGCCAGCCGGGCAGGTCGCCGCCTTGTAGGTCGCCGTCCTTGGTCGCCAGCGCCCAGCGCGCGATCAGGCCAAGCACGATGGTGAGCGGCCTCGCGGCGCCCGCGAGCGGTCCGCCCAGCGCGTCCTCGAGATTGAGCAGGCAGAGATAGTTCTCCCGCCCCTTGCGCACGACCACCCGCCGCCGCCGCTCGTCCGGGTCCGGGAACAGGCGGGCCAGCTCGCCGTCGATCTGGCGCTGAAGATGGCGGGTGAAGGTGCTGACCCAGACCGAACCCGCGTTCTTCTCGGCCCAGACGCTGGCCGGCGCGATGTAGCCGAGCGTCTTGCCCGTGCCGGTCCCCGCTTCCGCGAGCACGAGATGCGGGTCTCCCCGCTGCTCGCGCGGCGCAAAGGCGGCGGTCGCCGCGCCCGCGTAATCGGCCTGGGCCGGGCGCTGCTCGGCTCTCGCGCCCAGGATCGCGGCGAGTCGCTGGCGTGCTTCGGCTTCCGTCACGGCATGGCCGCCGGGCGGCGGCGGCGGCGCGGCCTCCTCCCACTCGGGCAGGCGCTTCCAGACCTTGAAGGAGTCGGGCGTCGCCGCGGCGCCGGATGCGCGGAGCGCCGCCAGCACGAACGGCGCCCAGCCCCAGCCCGCCCGTCCCATGCGCGCGGCGATGCCGGCGGCGTCCCGGCCGCGGGGGGCGTCGCGGATGTCGGCGAGACGGCCGAGCAAGGCGGACGCGATTTCCGGGAGGGCGGCGGCTTCGGTTTCGAGGCCGGGTCCGGGCGGATCGAGGCGGAGCGTCAGGCAAAGTCCGCGCACGGTCGGCGGCGGGGTTTGCGCCGGGCAGGCGAAGGCGAACAGCTCCAGCAGGTCGTAGGCGGGGCGAGGCCGTAGACCGAGCCGACGCCAGGTCGCGGGCGCATGGACGAGCAGGGGCGGCGGCAAATCCTCCAGCGTCCGGGCGACCGGCTCCGTCGCATCGACGATTAGTTCACCATCCTGCGTCAGTATGCAGGCACGGGAATGCCGGGCGACGAGGGACGGCGCGGCCGGGAGCGAGGGGAAAGGGGTACGCATTGACCAAGGCACCCCCGGTTTCTAGCTTGCTGCCGATGGCGGATACATCCCGTAACACGGCCGTGGGCGCCAGCGCGCCCAAGTCGTGGCCCTTCGAGGAAGCCGTGAAGGTCCGGGATCGTCTCGCCGCGTCCGGCCGGACGTCCGCCCTGTTCGAGACAGGCTACGGTCCCTCCGGCCTGCCGCATATCGGCACGTTCGGGGAAGTCGCGCGCACGAGCTGGGTCCGGCGCGCGTTCACGGAGCTGACCGGTCTGCCGTCCCGCCTGCTCGCCTTCAGCGACGACATGGACGGTTTGCGCAAGGTGCCCGAGAACGTGCCGAACCGGGACATGCTGGCCGGGCATCTGGGCAAGCCGCTGACCCGCATCCCCGACCCGTTCGGCACCCACGAGAGCTTCGGCGCGCACAACAACGCAAGGCTGCGCGCCTTCCTGGACGGCTTCGGCTTCGACTACGAGTTCGCCTCGGCGGCGGAGTACTACGCGGGCGGCCGGTTCGACGCGGCCCTGATCCGGGTGCTGGAACGCTTCGACGAGATCGTCGCGGTGATCCTGCCGACGCTCGGCCCCGACCGGCGCGCGACCTACTCGCCCGTGCTGCCGATCCACCCGCGCACGGGGCGGGTGATGCAGGTCAAGCTCGACGCTTGGGATGCGGGCGCGGGTACCGTCTGCTGGCGCGACCCCGACACCGGCGAGGCGTTCGAGACCTCCGTGCGCGGCGGCGGCTGCAAGCTGCAATGGAAGGCGGACTGGGCGACGCGCTGGTTCGCGCTCGGCGTCGATTACGAAATGTCGGGCAAGGATCTGATCGACAGCGTCCGCCTGTCCGGGCGCATCTGCCGCATTCTAGGGGCGGAACCGCCCGCCGGCTTCACCTACGAGCTGTTCCTCGACGAACACGCTCAGAAGATCAGCAAGTCGAAGGGCAACGGCCTCTCCGTCGAGGAGTGGCTGCGCTACGCCCCGCGGGAATCGCTCGGGCAGTTCATGTTCAACGCGCCGCAGCGGGCGAAGCGGCTGTATTTCGACGTCATCCCGAAGGCGGCCGACGAGTACCTGGCCAATGTCGCCCGGCTGCATCAGCAGGACAGCGCGGCGCGGTTGGCCAACCCGGCCTGGCACATCCACGGCGGCGACGTGCCGGAGGATCGCGCGAGCCCGGTCTCGTTCGCCATGCTGCTCAATCTGGCGAGCGTCGTGAACGCCGACACCCCGGAAATCCTGTGGGGCTTCATCCGCCGCTACGCTCCGGGCGCCCGGCCGGACACGATGCCCTATCTGGACCAGCTCGTCGGTCACGCGATCGCCTACTACCGGGACTTCGTGCGTCCGGCCAAGCAGTATCGGCGGCCGGACGAGCAGGAGCGGGAGGCGCTCGCCGACCTCGCGGAGACGCTGCGCGGCATGGGACCGGAAGCGGATGCCGAGTCGCTGCAGACAATGTTGTACGAGGTCGGCAAGCGGCACGGGTTCTCGGAGCTGCGCGCCTGGTTCGGCTGCCTCTACCGGGTGCTGCTCGGCCAGACGGACGGTCCGCGCTTCGGCGGCTTCGTCGCGCTCTACGGGGTGACGGAGACGATCGCGCTGATCGAGGCGGCGCTGACCGGGCCGGATACGGCTACGCTGACCGGGCCGGATACGGCTACGCTGGCCGGGCCGGATACGGCTACGCTGACCGGGCCGGATACGGCTACGCTGACCGGGCCGGATACGGCTACGCTGACCGGGCCGGATACGGCTACGCTGACCGGGCCGGATACGGCTACGCTGACCGGGCCGGATACGGCTACGCTGACCGGGCCGGATACGGCTACGCTGACCGGGCCGGATACGGCTACGCTGACCGGGCCGGATACGGCCACGCTGACCGGGCCGGATACGGCCACGCTGACCGGGCCGGATACGGCCACGCTGACCGGGCCGGATACGGCCACGCTGACCGGGCCGGATACGGCCACGCTGAGCGGCCCGCACGCGGCCGCTTCCGCCTGAACCGGACGGGATTGCCAGCCGTGTCCGGCCTGAAGACCTACCTTCGCCATCTTCCCGCGCTGATCGGCGTCTGCCTGCTTGTGGGCGCGATCTACGTCGTGCAGAAGGAGTTCCGCCACCTCAAGCTCGAGGACATCTCGGCGGCGCTCGAAGACATCCCGGCGCGATCGGTCTGGCTCGCTCTCGGGGCGACGTTCCTCTCTTATTTCGTACTTACCTTCTACGATCGTCTCGGCACGATCTATGCCGGGCATAGGGTCTCCTATTGGCGGGCGGCCTTCGCCTCGTTCTGCGCCTACGCGCTGTCGCACAATCTCGGCTTCGCGGCGGTCTCGGGCGCCGCCGTGCGCTACCGGCTGTATGCCCATTGGGGCCTGACGCCGGTCCAGATCGCGAAGACCGTCGCGTTCTGCAGCCTGACCTTCGGTCTCGGCGGCATGGTGCTCGGCGGCATCATCCTGTTCATCGAGCCGGGATCGGTGCCGTTCTTCGGCGAGCATGCGCCGCATTGGGTCATGTATGCGATCGGCGTCGGGTTGTGGGCGGTCGTCGCCGCCTACGTCACGCTGGCCCGCGTGGTCGGCCGCGTCCGGCTGTTCGGCCACGAGTTCGACCTGCCCGGCTTCCGCATGGCGATCGTGCAGGTGCTGCTCGCGACGGTCGACGTCGCGATCACCGCCTCGATCTTTTTCGCGCTGCTGCCGCCCGCCCCCGGCCTGACCTGGCTCAAGTTCCTCGGCGTCTATGTCGCGTCCTACACCGCCGGCCTCGCCGCCAACCTGCCCGGGGGCATCGGCGTGTTCGATACGGCGATGCTGCTCGGCCTCTCGCCGTGGCTCGATCCGCCGCAGATCCTGGGCGCGATCGTCGTGTTCCGGCTGCTCTACTACATCATCCCGCTGTTTCTCGCCGGATCGCTGTTCGCGGGCAACGAGCTGCTGCTGCGTGGCGGGGCGCTGGTGCGCGGGCGGCCCGCGAGCGGCCAGCCCGCGCCGTCGGCGACCCGCTGGACCGAGCCGGATTTCGCGGTCGCCGCCGTGACGGGGACGGTCGCGCTCTGCGGCGCGTTGTTGCTCGGGGCCGGGCTGCTCGCGCCGCCGCCCGCCGATGTGGCCGGGGCCGATCCGGGCTTTGTCGGCTTCGCGGCCAGCGCGTTCGGGCATTTCGTGCCGTCGCTGATCGGGGCGGCGCTGCTCGTGCTATCGGTCGGACTGTCCCACCGCGTCAACCTGGCGTGGATCGCGACGATCGTCATGCTGGTCGCGGGCGGGATCTTCATCGCCGCGCAAGGGCGGTGGCCCTGGATCGCGGGGGTGCTCGTATTCGCGACGATGCTCGTCGCGCCGCTCAAGTCGTTCTTCTACCGCCATGCCCGGCTGTTCAGCGGCCCCTTTGATCTGGGCACGGCGGTGCCGCTGCTGGCTCTCGTCTGCTGCGTGCTGGCGCTGGCCGCGTTCGAGCGGGACGTCAGGTCGCTCGCCGATACCAGCTGGTGGAGCATCGCCTTCTCGAGCCAGCTTCCAAACCGGGTCCGGTTCACGATCGCGCTCGGCTTCGTGCTCGGTCTCGTCGCGATCTATGGGCTGGTGCGGCCGGGCCGGGTGACCTACCTGCCCTGGACGGACGAGACCCGCGCCCATCTCCTCGCGCTGGAGCCGGCTTCGATGCCGCCGCGCGCGGACGGCGTCGTGCTTGGCGAGGCCGAGCGCGCCGCCATCCCGTTCCTGCGCTGCGGCAACGTCCTGCTCGGGCTTGGCGACCCGGCCGGGCTCGACAGCGACAAGATCTCGGCCGTCTGGCGCCTGCGGGATCTGGCGCGGCAGGAGGGGCTCGATCCGGCCGTGTGGAGCGCGGGGCCGGGACTTCTCAAGATCTACGGCGATCTCGGCCTGACGGCGCTGCCGCTCGGGGCCGACGGGTTGCCTCTGCCGGAGGCCGCGCACGATGCGCCCCTGTCCTCCTCCTATCTCGCCTGCGTCGCCGAGCGCGACCTTGGCGCGCTCCTGCCGTTGCTGCCGGCACTGAAGGGCGTCGATCCGGCACCTCACCATGAGGCGGAGGCGCTGGCGGCAGCCAAATAGTCGCCATCTCTGCACTGCCCGCCGTGCAACCGCCAGGACGAGACGGTCTTCTGGTGCGGCTTGGGCTTTTCATCGGGGACGTCGCTCTTGGCTTATTCGATGCTGAAAACGCGGATTACGGAGGGTCTACCGCACCCGCTGGGTGCGACCTGGGACGGTCTCGGCGTCAACTTCGCCCTGTTCTCCGCCCACGCCACGAAAGTGGAGCTATGCCTGTTCGATCCGAACGGCGTCCGCGAACTCGAACGGATCGAGCTGCCCGAATACACGGACGAGGTCTGGCACGGCTACCTGCCGGATGCGCGGCCCGGCACCGTCTACGCCTACCGGGTGCATGGCCCCTACGATCCGGCGAACGGCCATCGCTTCAATCCGAACAAGTTGCTGCTCGGTCCGTACGCCAAGGCGCATGTCGGCCAGCTCCGCTGGGGTCCGGAGCTCTACGGCTACACGCTTGAGACCGGGGACGACGCGACCTTCGACGAGCGCGACAGCTCTTCCCTGATGCCGAAATGCCGGGTGATCGATCCGGCCTTCACCTGGGGACGCGACCAGCCCCCGCGCGTGCCCTGGGAACGGACGATCGTCTACGAGACCCACGTCCGCGGCTTCACGAAGCTCCACCCGGCGGTTCCCCGCGCCGTGCGCGGCACCTTCGCGGGCCTCGCGAACGAGGCGGTTGTCGATTACATCAAGGGCCTCGGCGTCACCACGGTCGAGCTTTTGCCGGTGCACGCCTTCATCAACGACAGCACCTTGCTCGAGAAAAGTCTCACCAATTACTGGGGCTATAACAGCATCGGCTTCTTCGCGCCCGACCAGCGCTATTCGCACATCGCGTCCACGAACGAGTTCAAGGCGATGGTCGCGCATCTGCACGCGGCCGGGCTCGAGATCGTGCTGGACGTCGTCTACAATCACACGGCGGAGGGCAACGAGCGCGGCCCGACCCTGTCGTTCCGGGGCATCGACAACGCCTCGTACTACCGCCTGCCCGACAACAAGCGGCATTACATCAACAACACCGGCACCGGCAACACGCTCAACCTGTCGCATCCGCGCGTGCTGCAAATGGTCACGGACAGCCTGCGCTACTGGGTGCAGGAAATGCACGTCGACGGCTTCCGGTTCGACCTCGCGACCATTCTCGGGCGCGAGCCGTATGGCTTCGACGAGGGCGGGGGATTTCTGGACAGCTGCCGGCAAGACCCCGTGCTGTCAAGCGTCAAGCTGATCGCGGAGCCCTGGGATTGCGGGCCGGGCGGGTACCAGGTCGGCGGCTTCCCGCCGGGCTGGGCCGAGTGGAACGATCGCTTCCGGGATACGGTGCGAAGCTTCTGGAAGGGGGACGGCGGGATGGTGCCGGACATGGCCCGCCGTCTCTGCGCCTCCGCCGACATCTTCAACCGCCGGGGCCGCCGCCCTTGGGCGAGCGTCAACTTCATCACGGCGCATGACGGCTTCACCCTGACCGACACCGTCTCCTACAACGACAAGCACAACGAGGCGAACGGCGAGGACAACCGCGACGGCCACTCGCACAATTGCTCCTGGAATTTCGGGGTCGAGGGACCGACCGATAATCCGGCGGTCCGGGAGGTGCGCGAGCGCCAGAAGCGGAACATGATGGCGACCCTGCTGCTGTCTCAGGGCACGCCGATGCTGCTGGCGGGCGACGAGTTCGGGCGGACGCAAAACGGTAACAACAACGCCTACTGTCAGGACAACGAGGTCAGCTGGGTCGACTGGAACACCGACGAGCACGACGGCAAGCTGTCCGCGTTCGTGCGCCGGCTGATCGCGCTGCGCCATACCTACCCGATCCTGCGGCGGGGACGGTTTTTCACCGGCGAGTTCAACGAGGCGCTCGGCATCAAGGACGTGCGCTGGGTCAAGGCGAGCGGCGACGAGATGCGGCCCTGGGACTGGCATTCCCCGTCGCTCCGCTGCTTCGGCATCCTGATGGACGGCCGCACCCAGGCGACCGGCATCCGGCGCGCGGCCAGCGACGCGACGCTGCTCTGGCTGTTGAACGCCAACGAAAGCGTCGTCGATTTCACTCTGCCCCACGCCCAGGGCGGGCGGCACTGGTGCGCCGTGTTCGATACGAGCGTGCCATGCGAGACCCTGGAGGCGGCGAAGGAGGTGTTCGGCATCGGCGACCTCTATGCCGTGACCGGCCGCTCGACCGTGCTGTTCGCCCTGCAGACTTAAGGCTGGAGAGAACACGCCGGGAACGCTAATCGCGTGCGGCCGGCGGTACAGCGATAATGGGGCTGCGAATTGGCGGACCCAGTCGCATGAATCCGGCTCAGCTTTTCCACGCCTATCTTCCCTACGCGCCCGTGGCGGCGTTCGTGGCCTCCCTGCTCGTGCTGCTGGCGCTGGCTCTCGGGGCCGCCGGGCGACGGGGCGACAACCATCGCCTGCGCCTGCTGCTGGAACAGACGCTCGCCGCCCAGCGCGGCGACGCCGAGACGACGCGATTGCTCATGATGCGCGCGGCCACCGACACGAGCGATCGCTTGGCGCGGATGGGCGAGCGCATCGTCGCCTTTCGCGGCGGTCTCGAGACCGGACTGCAATCGCTGCGTACCGTGCTCTCGCGCGAGCAGGGCGATTTGCGGCTGGCGCTCGCCGAGGGCCAGGAGAAGAGCGCGCGCCAGATCGGCCTGCAGTTCGAGAGCACGCGCACGCTGCTCGAAGCGAAGCTCCGGGAGATGCGCGAAGGCAACGAGGGCAAGCTCGCCGAGATCCAGAAGACCGTCAACGAACAGCTGCACGCGGCGGTCGAGCGGCAGATGAACGAGAGCTTCAACCGCGTCATCGACCAGTTCGCCGCCGTGCAGAAGGCGATGGGCGACGTGCAGGCCGTCACCGCGCAGATCGGCGACATCAAGCGCATCTTCGGCAACGTCAAGACGCGGGGCGGCTGGGGCGAGACCCAGGTGCGCGCCATGCTCGACGACGTGCTGCCGCCCGGCGCGTACGAGGTGAACTGCAAGCTACGGCCCGGTAGCGACGAGGCGGTCGAGTTCGCCGTCATCATGCCGATGCGCGGCGAGCTGCGGCCCTATCTTCCGATCGACGCCAAGTTCCCGCTGGAGGACTACGAGCGCCTGCTCGCGGCGCTGGAGGCGGGCGACGCCGCCGGCGAGCGGACCGCGCGCCGCGGGCTCGAACGCCGGGTGCGGGACGAGGCGCGCAAGATCCAGAGCAAGTACATTTGCCCGCCGATCACGGTGGAGTTCGCCGTGCTCTATCTCGCGACGGACGCCCTTTACGCGGAGATTGCCCGTGCGCCCGGGCTGATCGACGAGATCGGACGCCAGCACCGCGTCCTCGTGCTCGGCCCGAGCCTGTTTCCGGCCCTGCTGCGCACGATCCATCTCGGTTTCGTCACGCTGGCGCTCGAGGAAAAGGCGGGTCTGATCCGCGAGTTGCTGGGCGCGACGCGCACCGAGATGCTGCGCATGGACGAGGTGCTGGAGAAGCTCGGCAAGCAGGCGGGCAGTTTCGCGAGCACGATCGAGCGTGCGCGCACCCGCACGCGCGCGGTCGGCCGCAAGCTGCGCGGCGTCGAGGCGGTCGAGGCGGACCGGGCCGAGCAGTTGCTGGAGCTGGAAACGGAACCTCCGGAGGATTGACTGTCCTACGGCGTCATTGCGAGGAGCGAAGCGACGACGCAATCCAGAAATGCCGGCGTCGCCCTGGACTGCTTCGCTTCGCTCGCAGTGACGATGGACGGAGCAGCGAGCGGGGTTACGACCGCTGCTCCGCGATGGCCTCTCCGAGCCGTTGGCTCAGGAACGCCGTGACGGCGATCTCCTCTGCTCTCAGGCCTCCCTGCGGGTGCGCGAGCGTCTCGTCGGCGCGGGACTTCAGGCCTTCGATCAGGCTGCCGTCGAGATAGCCCTCGAAGATCGCCGGGTGGATGTAGCATTTGCGGCAGATCGCCGGGGTGTTGCCGAGCATCTTGGAGACGGCTTCAACCGCCTGCACCACGTTCTTTTTTGCCTTCGCCTGCGTATCGAAGGCCTCCAGCTCGTTGAGCGCGAGCGCCGCGAGGTTGGTCGCGGCCCAGGTGCGGAAATCCTTCGCCGTGATCTCCTCGCCGGAAACCTCGCGCAGATACGCGTTCACGTCGTCCGAATCGACGCCGCGCGGCTGGTCGTCCTCGTCGAGATAGTGGAACAATTCCTGGCCGGGCAGTTCGCGGCAGCGCGCGACGATGCGGGACAGGCGCCGGTCCTGCAAGTCGATGTGGTGCTTGACGCCGTGCTTGCCCCGGAAGTCGAAGGTGAGATGCGTGCCCGCCACCTTCACGTGCCGGTTGCGCAGGGTCGTCAGGCCGAAGCTCTTGTTGCTTTTGGCGTATTCCTCGTTGCCGACGCGGGCCAGCGTGGTCTCCAGGAGCCGCACGATCGCGGCCAGCACCTTCTCGCGCGGCAGGCCCGGACGGGCGAGATCGGCCTCCACCCTCTTGCGAATCTCCGGCAGCACGCGGCCGAAAGCGAGCATGTGGCTATACTTCGCCTCGTCGCGAACGATGCGCCAGCGCGGGTGGTAGCGATACTGCTTGCGCCCCCGCGCGTCGCGGCCGACGGCCTGGAGATGCCCGTTCGGAACGCGACAGATCCAGACATTCTCCCACGCCGGCGGGATCACGAGCGACTTGATGCGGGCGAGCGTCCTTTCGTCCGTCACCTCCGAGCCGTCCGGGTTACGGTACACGAACGTCGCGGTCGCGCCGTTCTGAACGCGCTCACGCCGGATGCCGGGCTTGGCGTCGGAGACGTAGCGCAGCTTGGCTGCGCGGGCGGCGGTCTCCGGGTCGTCGGGCGAGGGCGCGTCCGGGTCCGCTCTGTCCTCACCGATCATTGCGGTCACGCCCACGTCGCCCCTCCATGTCCGCCAACGCACGACCGACCTGCCGGGTGCATCACTTCAGGAGGGTTCGGCGAGCTTGTCGTCAAGGGCGTCCATCAGCTTGTCCACCTCCGTCTCCCGGCTCAGCTCCTCCAGATCCTCTTCGTCGAGGCCGGACTCGACCCCGAGATGGCGGGCGATCCGGTCCGTCAGTTGCAGCAGGCGCGTCACTTCCCGTTCCGCAAGCAGATTGATCTGCAAGTCGAGGTGATTGCGCCGGTCCGACAGGTAGCTCATGCGGTTCTGCTTCATCAGCACGAACACGGCCAGCAGCACGCCTTCCATCGAAGCGAGGAAACACAGGAGCTGGTAGGGATAGGGGTCGAACGCGGGCACGCCCGGCACGAGACCCCTGTTCGCCACGACCCAGAACGCGATCACGACGACGTGCGCGGCCGCGAAAGCAAGGCGGCCCATCACCGATATGGTCCTGTCGGCCACCCGATCGGCGAAGGTGCGGGTGCGCAGCGCCTCGTTCTCGATCCTCAGGACCGCGGCGATGTTCTCGTCCACGGTGCCGGGACCGCCGGCTTTCCCCGCCTTCTTGTCCACGGTTCCTCCTCAGCTTTCAAGCTCGGTCGGCGGCAAGCGAATCCGCGCTTCATCATAGCGCTATTCAGCGGCCCGCCGGTTCTCCGGCCTGTCCGCCTCAAACACGGTTTCCAGTTCCCGGAGCGCCTCGATCGCGCTCTGGATGCTCTTCTTCTCGTCGCGATAGATCGCGTGCGAGGCGAGGAGATGGCGCTCGTCGTGTTCCTGGAACAGCGCCAGCGCCCGCTTCGCCTCGTCGCCCGGCACGCCCAATTCGTCCAGCACAAGCTCGCTCAGGCGGAGGCTCGAGTGGAACGTGTCGCGCACGATGGCGTCGACCTGCCGGTCCATGAGCAGGTGGGCGTGAAAGCGGTTGCGGGCGCGCGCCAGAATGCGAAGATGCGGGAACTCGCGGCGTACCACCTCGATGACCCGCAGCGTCTTGTCCATGTCGCCGAGCGCCACCACCAGCAGCTTGGCGCTGGCGGCTCCGGCTGCCCGCAGCACGTCGAGACGGGTCGCGTCGCCGAAGAACACCTGGCCGCCCACCCGGCGCACGACCTCGACCTGATTGGCGTCTTCATCGAGGGCGGTGAACGGGATGCGATGCAGACGCAGCACACGGCCGACGATCTGCCCGACGCGGCCGAAGCCGCAGATGATCACCCGAGCCTCGCCGCCGTCGATCATGTCGTATTGGGGATCGGGGCGGCGCGTCAGGCCCGGCATGAGCACGGCTTCGGATGCCGCGAACAGGATCGGCGTCATCAGGATCGAGGCGGCGACGACCAATGTCGCGAAAGCGGAGACCTGTTCGGGCAGGGCATCGGCCACCACGGCGGCCCCGAACAGCACAAAGCTGAACTCGCTGCCTTGCGGCAGGGCGAGGCCGAGGCGGATGGCGTGGCGAACGGCGCGGCCGGCCGCGAGCGCCAGACCGGCGCTGATCGCGATTTTGGTCGCCATCAGGGCCGCGACCCCGGCGGCCAGCTCGAAGGGATGAGCGGCCGCCAGCCGCAGATCGACCTCCATCCCCACCGAGATGAAGAAGAAGCCCAGCAACAGGCCCTCGAACGGCTCGATGTTGGCCTGCAGCTCATGGCGGTACTGGGAATCGGAGAGCAGGAACTCCGGCCAGGAAGGCGCCGAGCGAGGCGGACAGCCCGACCTCCTCGCACAGCAGGGCGGTCGCGACGACGATCATCAGCGCGAGCGCCGTGAATACCTCGGGCGTGCGCAGCCCGGCGATCGCGCGCAGCAGCGGCCTCAGCAGGAAGCGGCCCCCGGCGAGGATGAGGACGATGGCTCCGGCCCCCCGCAGCACGTCCATCCAGGGCAGCCGGTCGGGCACGCGGGCCTCGGCGAGCACCGGCAGCAGCGCAACCAGCGGGACGAACGCCAGATCCTGAAACAGCAGCACCGCGAAGGAGTCCCGGCCTCCCTGCGTGCCAAGCAGGTCGCGCTCCGCGAGCATCGGCAGCACGGTCGCCGTGGACGACAGGGCGAAGCCGGCGCCGACCACCGCCGCCGGCGCCCAAGGGAGTCCGGCGAGATGGCCGAGCGCCCCGAGCGCCGCGCCGCTGAGGCAGAGCTGCGAGGGACCGAGAAGAAACACCGCCCGGCGCATGGTCCAGAGCCGCTGCGGCCGCAGTTCGAGGCCGATCAGGAACAGCAGCATGATGATGCCGAGCTGCGCGATCGCGGCGATCTGCTGCACGTCGGTGATCAGCCCGAGCCCCGACGGCCCAATGGCGATACCCGCGACGAGGTAGCCGAGCACGCTGCCGAAGCCGAGGCGGCGCGTCAGCGGCACCGCAACCAGAATGGCCCCGAGCAGGGTGGTCAGCGTGAGGAGCATGCCCCGTCCGTAGCAGAGGACGGGGCATGCGAGCGACCTCTATCGGGGGCTGCGGACCGCTCAGGCCTGCGGCGGCTGCGGCGTGTAGACCGGGTTGTCGGGCGCGGGAACCTCGGCCGGAGAGCCCGGCACCTCGCTCGGGGGCACCGCCGGATCGGGCGGCAGCTGCGGCTCGGGGGGTAGTTCTGGGCGATCGGACATGTCGTCCTCCTCCGACGAGCGGCCGGTCTCGTTCCCGGCCTCTGGTCGCGGTCTAACGGCCGACACGGGCGCGCGTTGCGCGAAGGCAGACCGAAGGCCGCTCGCCCGCGCTTTGCTCAAACTCCGCGCGTGGTATAGCCGCCCAGGCAACGAGAGGGGTGGCCGGTGAAACTGACGCGCAAGCGAGTTCTGGTGACGGGCGGAGCGGGGTTCCTCGGTTCGCATCTCTGCGAGGCGCTGCTGACGCAAGGTCATGACGTGCTCTGCGTCGATAATTACTTCACCGGCCGCAAGGACAACATTGCCCATCTGCACGGCAACCCGCATTTCGAGGCGCTCCGCCACGATGTAACCTTTCCGCTCTACGTGGAAGTGGACGAGATCTACAATCTCGCCTGCCCGGCCTCGCCCATCCACTACCAGCTCGATCCCGTGCAGACGACCAAGACGAGCGTGATCGGGGCGATCAACATGCTCGGCCTCGCGAAAAGGGTGCAGGCCAAGATCATGCAGGCTTCCACGAGCGAGGTCTATGGCGACCCGACCGTGCATCCGCAGACGGAGGATTACCGGGGCAACGTCAATCCGCGCGGGCCGCGCGCCTGCTACGACGAGGGCAAACGCTGCGCCGAGACGCTGTTCTTCGACTATCTCCGGCAGCACAAGGTCCGGATCAAGGTCGCGCGCATCTTCAACACGTACGGGCCGCGCATGCACCCGAACGACGGGCGGGTGGTCTCGAACTTCATCGTCCAGGCGCTGCGGGGCGAGGATATTACCCTCTACGGCGACGGCTCCCAGACGCGCGCCTTCTGCTACGTGGACGACCTGATCGCCGCCTTCCTCCGGCTGATGGCGACGGAGGACGGCGTGACCGGCCCGTTCAACCTCGGCAATCCGCATGAGATCCCGGTGCGCGTGCTGGCCGAGCAGATCATCCTGCTCACCAACTCCCGCTCGCGCATCGTCTATCGCGCGCTGCCCGAAGACGATCCGATGCAGCGCTGCCCCGACATCACCCGCGCCCGGGAGACGCTGGGCTGGGCGCCGCATGTCGGGCTGGAGCAGGGGCTGAGGCGCACGATCGGCTATTTCGAGCAGCTCATGTCCGATCAGGATGGCAGGCCCTGACCGGTAGCGTCTTGCCGGGAGGCTCCATCCTAGCCATCTAGCGCGGCTATGCAGACTTCACCTCACGCTCCGCACGATCCCGTGGGCTGGCACGGCACCACCATCCTCTGTGTTCGCCGCAATGGCCATGTCGCCATGGCGGGCGACGGGCAGGTCAGCCTCGGCCAGACCGTCGTCAAGGGCAATGCCCGCAAGGTGCGCCGGATCGGCGCGGGCGGCAGCGTCATCTCGGGCTTCGCCGGCGCGACCGCGGACGCCTTCACGCTGCTGGAACGGCTCGAGGCCAAGCTCGAGCGCTTTCCAGGCCAGCTCGAGCGCGCCTGCGTCGAGCTCGCGAAGGACTGGCGGACCGACCGTTATCTGCGCCGGCTGGAGGCGATGATGGCGGTCGCCGACCGCGACCGCAGCTTCACCGTGACCGGCAACGGCGACGTGCTGGAGCCCGAGGACGGCGTGATCGCGATCGGCTCGGGCGGCAACTACGCGCTGGCCGCGGCGCGGGCGCTGATCGAGGTGCCCGATCTGAGCGCCGAGGACGTCGCCCGCCGGGCGATGAAGATCGCGGCCGAGATTCTGCGTCTACACCAACAATAACGTGATCGTAGAGACCATTTGATGGACGTTCCCACCTATACGCCGCGCGAAATCGTCTCCGAGCTCGACCGCTTCATCGTCGGCCAGAACGACGCCAAGCGCGCCGTCGCGATCGCGCTCCGCAATCGCTGGCGGCGGCAGCAGCTGCCCGAGGCGATGCGCGAAGAGGTCGTGCCGAAGAACATCCTGATGATCGGGCCGACCGGCTGCGGCAAGACGGAGATCGCCCGGCGCCTCGCCAGGCTGGCGCAGGCGCCCTTCCTCAAGGTCGAGGCGACCAAGTTCACGGAGGTCGGCTATGTCGGCCGCGACGTGGAAAGCATCGTGCGCGATCTGGTCGAGGTCAGCCTCAACATGCTGCGCGAGGTGAGCCGCAAGGACGTGCAGGCAAAGGCCGAACTCGCCGCTGAGGAGCGCCTGGTCACGGCGCTGGTGGGCGAGGGGGCCGCGGCGGACACCCGCTCCAAGTTCCGCCGGATGCTGCGCAACGGCGAACTGGAGCAGAGGGAGATCGACATCGCCGTCTCCGAGCCGGCCGGCAATCCAATCGGCCAGCTCGACATTCCCGGCATGCCGCCGGGCCAGATGATCAATCTCGGCGACATGATGAAGGGCATGTTCGGCCGCCCGCCGCAGCAGCGCCGCATGACCGTCGAGGCCGCGCGGCGCGCGCTCGAACGCGAGGAGGCGGACCGGCTGCTCGACACCGAGCGGCTGCAAAAGGACGCCGTGTCCCACGCCGAGAACAACGGCATCGTGTTCCTCGACGAGATCGACAAGATCGCCCGCAGCAGCGAGGGCGGCGTAAGGGGCGGCGACGTGTCCCGGGAAGGCGTCCAGCGCGACCTGCTGCCGCTGATCGAGGGCACGACGGTCAGCACGAAATACGGGCCGGTGAAGACCGATCACGTGCTGTTCATCGCCTCGGGCGCGTTCCATCTCTCCAAGCCCGCCGACCTGCTGCCTGAGCTGCAGGGCCGGCTGCCGATCCGGGTCGAACTCGCGCCGCTGTCGCGGGACGATCTGCGCCGCATCCTGACCGAGCCGGAGCACTCGCTGCTCAAGCAGTACCAGGCGCTGATGGGGACCGAGCAGGTGGCGCTCGACTTCGCCGACGGCGCGGTGGATGCGCTGGCGGAGCTGGCGGCCGACATCAACGACCGGGTCGAGAATATCGGCGCGAGGCGGCTGGCGACGGTGCTGGAGCGGCTGCTGGAAGAGATCAGCTTCTCGGCCACCGACCGCTCGGGCGAGGCGATCACGGTGGACGCGAACTACGTCAACGAGCGGGTCGCGCCGCTGGCCCAGAAGGGCGATCTCAGCCGCTTCATCCTGTAGCCAATCGTAGGCACATCCGTCATAACAGCGGCGGAGGTGTCCCATGAGCATCGCTTTGAAGCTGACGAGCATCGGCAATTCGGTCGGAGTCGTGCTGCCGAAGGAGCTGCTGGCAAAGCTTGGCGTCCAGAAGGGCGACACGCTCTACGCGATCGACACCGCGGACGGGGTGCGGCTGACGACCGGCGACGCCGAGTTCGCGGCCCAGATGGAAGTCGCGCGCGCCCAGATGAAGAAGTGGCGTAATGTCCTGCGTGAGCTCGCCAAATGACGGTTTGGCTGTCTCGTGAGTTGGTCCTCGGCATTCATGACGAGCAACTCGCCGAGCATGGCGGGGCAGACGGGGTCAGGGACGAAGGCCTGCAGGAGAGTGCGCTGGCTCGTCCCCTCAACCTGGCCGGCTGTGGCGATCCAAGCACAGCCGCGCTCGCGGCTAGCTATGCACTGGCGATCACGCGTAATCATCCGTTCATCGACGGTAACAAGCGCACCGGCTTCGGCGCGCTGGTGACGTTCCTTGCCCTGAATGGCTTGGAGTTGAAGGCTCCGGAGGTGGACGCGGTCATCACCGTTCTGAAAATGGCTGCGCACGACATCTCGGACGAGGAGTTCACTTCCTGGGTCTCTGCCCACGCCGCCGTCCCGGGTTGACGCCCGCCCGTCCGGGCCGCACATCCCCCGCATGGCCGACCCCTTCGTTCACCCGCAAGAGCCGACCGCCGCCGAAGCCATCGCCGCCATCGGCGAGGAACTCGGCGTGTTCGACGACTGGATGGACCGCTACCAGTACATCATCGAGCTTGGGCGCAAGCTGCCGGCCTTCCCCGAGGCCTGGACGGACGACGCGCACCGCGTGCCCGGCTGCCAGAGCCGGGTCTGGATGGAAGCGAAGAGCGGCGAGGACGGGGCGCTCTTTCTCGCCGGCGCCTCGGACGCGGCCATCGTGTCCGGGCTGATCGCGCTGCTGCTGCGGGTCTATTCCGGGCGCACCCCGGACGAGATCCTGGCGACCGACCCCGTGTTCCTGAAGGATCTCGGGTTGCTGGAGGCGCTCTCCACCAACCGAGGCAACGGCATCGCCGCCATGGCCCGCAAAGTGCGGGAGGTCGCGGCTCTCCAGGCAGCCTCGCCCGCCTCGCTTGTGGCGGTCAGGGCCGCCGTATAGAAGGACGCGCCGCCCGGTCTGCCGCACGCCCGCACTTGGGCGGTCCGGACCGCAACAGCCGGATGCAAGCTGGATGCTGTTCTACGAACCGCTGTTCCTGTTCGTCTTTCTGCCGACCCTTTATCTGCTCTACCTCGCCGCGGAGCGCGGGTACTGGCTGCGGCTCGGCGTTATCCTGTTCGGAAGCTTCGTTTTTTACGAATGGAGCGACCCGGTCTTTCCGCTCCTGGTGCTCGTCTCCGCCGTCGTGGACTGGCTGATTGCCGGCCGGATTGCGCGAACAGCACCCGGCGCGCGGTCGGCGAAAGCGCTCCTCGCGTCCGGTATCGCGCTCAATCTCGCGATGCTGGTGCATTTCAAATACACGCATTTCCTGATCGACAATCTGAACGCGGTCCTGACCGGCTTCTCCTGGCGCGCGCTCGAGAACCCGATCATCGCGCTCCCGGTCGGCGTTTCCTTCGTGGTGTTCGAGAAAATCACCTATCTGGTCGATGTCTATCGGCGCGTCAGCCACCCCGCGCGCAACATCCTCAACTATCTCACCTATGTTTTCTTCTTCCCGAAGCTCCTGGCCGGCCCGATCATCAAGTATCACGAAATCGAGGCGCAGATGATGCGCCTGCCGAGGGCCAATCTCGACGATTTCTCGGCTGGCATGCTGCGCTTCATGCTCGGCGTCGTGAAGAAGACGATCCTTGCCGACACGCTCGCGCATGGGGCCGACATGGTGTTCGCGGCACCGCCGGATACGGTCGGTTTCGGCCAGGCGTGGCTCGGCGTCCTGTTCTTCACGTTCCAGATCTATTTCGATTTCTCCGCCTATTCGGACATGGCGATCGGGCTCGCGCGCATGCTCGGTTTCAGGCTGCTCGAAAACTTCAACATGCCCTACATCTCGTGCAGCATCACCGAGTTCTGGCGGCGGTGGCACATCTCGCTCTCCACCTGGATTCGCGAGTATCTCTACATCCCGCTCGGCGGCAATCGCGCGGGCGCGCGGCGGCAATACCTGAACCTGTGGCTTTGCTTTCTCGCCTCGGGGCTATGGCACGGGGCCGCCTGGACCTATGTCGCTTGGGGCGCGTATAACGGGCTGTTCCTCGTTCTCGACAAGCTGTTCCTCCTGCGCGTGCTGAACGGGCTGCCGCGCCTGATCGCCAACGCCGCCACCTTCCTCGTCGTTGTCATCGGCTGGACGATATTCCGCGCGACCTCGATGCCGCAGGCCGGAATCCTGCTGGCCGCGATGGTCTCTCCTGGGCGGCTCTCCACCAACGCCCATGTCTGGATCACGCCGGACATCGTCACGGCCACGGTCGCCGCCGCGGTGATCTGCGCCGTGCCGCGCCTGCCGGGCTTCGCGTCGCTGCGGGCGCGGATCGAGGCGGGGGGCGGCCTCGCGGTCGCGACCCAGACCGCGCTCGCGCTGCTGTTCGTGGTCGCCGTCGGCAAGGCCGTCGCCGACCCGTTCACACCCTTTCTCTATTTTCGGTTCTGAGATGCGCCTGCTGCCTGCCCGGACGCGGCTGAAGCTCGCCTACGCGCCCGTCGCGATCGGCGCCCTGCTGCTATTCGTGCCATGGTTTTTCTTCACCTGGAACATCACCGTCGCGGAGGTCTTCCCGAAGGTGAGATTCCGCACCAACAAGACGCTGGCGGGCGTGATCCGGGATGCCGGCCCCGAGTTCAGCTTCGCCAATCTCGCGAGCTACAAATACCAGACCTACGTGTCGCGGGAGATCGGGGAAATGTCCCCCGTGTACAAACCCGCAATTCGCTGGAAGAACCAACTCTACTACTCGGCCTTCGGCATGTCGGGCATGCCCGGCGTTGTTGTCGGACGGGGCGAGCAGCTGTACCAGCCGGAATACCTGCAGGAGTTCTGCGCCCGCGACTCCGCGAGCTTCATCCCGAAGGCGACGGCGTGGGCCGCGAAGATCCGGACCATGCAGGATTTCTTCGAGGCGCGAGGCAAGATTTTCCTCTACGTCATCACGCCCTCGAAGCCCGCCGTGTACCCTTGGGTGGTGCCGGCTGGGTATTCGTGCCCCGCGACGGAGCGGGACCGGCGCGACAAGCTCCCGATCTGGAACGGCATCCTCGAACGCGCGGGCGTTCACTCGGTCGATACCGCGAGCTTGATCGCGCACGCGCGCGACCACTATCCGATCAGCATGTTTCCGCGCGGCGGCGTCCACTGGAACCGGCTCGCCGCGTCTCTGGCAGCGCAGGCCGTGACCGACGCCGTCAACCGGCTGCATGGCTCGCAACTGCTGACGCCGTTCACGATCTCCTGGACGCGCTCATTCACGCCCGAACAGTCGGATCGGGACGTGCTCGACATTCTCAATCTCATGTACCCGGACAAGCACTACGAAGTGCCGGTCGTCACGATCCACTCGCACCCGCCGCCCGTCTGCCATCCCACCAGGATCACCGAGGTCGCCGGCAGTTTTCTCTTCCTGCTGGACGACGCCTTGGAGCAGGCGGCCTGCCCGCCCCGGATCAGCAACTGGTTCTACTGGAGCCTCAAGCACTTCGTGTTTCCGGGCGGAACGACGCACCCGCTGCCGGTCGATGCCGCCGAGCGTCGCGACGCGCTGCTCACCGATCTCGACGTGATGATCTACGAGGAGAACGAGGCCGTGACGCCGGAGGCCGAGCACGGAAAGCGGCTGCTGGAGTTCATCGCTTCCCAGCAGCAGAGCTGACGGTCAGCTCACCCCGGGATCGGCGCTGAACCCGGCCGCCTGGATGCCGGCGATCGCCGCCGCCTCGTCATGGTCCGAGGTGTCGCCCGATACGCCAAGCGCCCCGAGCACGACGCCGCCCTGGCCCTTGATGAGCACTCCGCCCGGCACGGGCACGAGCGAGCCCCCGACCGCGTGCGTCACGGCGGCGATGAAGAACGGCTGCTCCTGCGCCCGCTTGAACAGCGACCGCGAGCCGAGCCCCATCGCCAGCGCGCCATGGGCCTTGCCGATCGCGATCTCGCCGCGCTTGAGGCTGGTCCCCTCTTCCGCCGCGAATGCCTTCAACGCGCCCCGCGCATCGAGCACGGCGAGCGCCATCGGCTTCAGCTTCTGGCCATGCGCGTGCGAGAGCGTGTCGGCGATCATGGATTGCGCTTTCGCAAGCGTCAGCTCGGACATTCGGGGCTCCTTCGGAACAGGCACGAACCTTGCCCGAACCGCTCCCGCGCGCAATATCCCGCGCGCAAGATCCGGCGCGCAAGATCAGCGGGCGGCCTGGCGTCCTCCTGCCTTGTCCGACAGCACGGTCACGGTCGCCGTTCTGCCGGCGATGAGCGTGACGCCGTCCGGCACGTGATCGAGCGCGATCCGCACGGGGATGCGTTGCGCCAGACGCACCCAGCTGAAGGTCGGGTTGACGTTCGCGAGCAGGTTCGGGCTCGCCGTAAGCTCGCGATCGACGATGCCGCGCGCGATGCTGTCGACGTGACCCTCGATGTCGGCG
Source organism: uncultured Alphaproteobacteria bacterium (assembly GCA_963777325.1). GTDB lineage: Bacteria > Pseudomonadota > Alphaproteobacteria > Acetobacterales > Acetobacteraceae > JAFAXA01. The sequence continues at coordinate 91,166 of CAVZQE010000005.1, forward strand.
CGTTCGCCCATCAGCCGCACCGCGGCCCTGTCGCCCACCCGGATGCGCGGCAGCTTCGTCTCCTCGAAATAGCCGCTGACGTAGAAGCTGTCGGAATCGACTTGCGCCATCACGGGCTTGCCGGCGGTCACGTAGTCGCCGGGCCGCAACTCGACATTCGTGAGCGTGCCGTTCACGGGCGCGACGACCTGTGTGCGCGCGACGTTCAGCCGCGCGACGTCGCGCGCCGCGGCCGCCTGCTGCGCGGCCGCCTGCGCGATCGCGGCCGCCGAGACTGCCTGCTCCTGCTGCGCCCGGGAGATCGCCGTCGCGTTCAGCGACAGCGCCCGTTGCGCGTCGCGCTCGGCCTGCTGCGCCGTCGCCTCCTTGCTGGCGAGGGTCGCCTCCGCCTCGCGCAACGCGAGCACGTAGCGCTGCGGGTCGATCTGGAACAGCACGTCGCCCTTGTGGGCGAACTCGTTGTCATGCACCCGGATTTCGGTCACGAGGCCGGACACGTCCGGCGCGATCTGTGCAACGTCGGCGCGCACACGGCCATCGCGGGTCCACGGCGCTTCGGCGTAGTACTGCCAGAGTTGCCATCCGACGAACACGGCGAGCGCCACGGCAACGGCCGTCGCAAGCAGCCGCGCGATCGAAGCGAAACGCAATCTCATGTCAAAGACATCCTTATGCTCAGCGCGGCGACGACCCCCGTGAGAATGACGAGCAGCGCCATGTCGAACAGCGCCGGATGTGCAACGAAGCGGTAGAAGCCCGCGCGCAGCAGAGCCCGCCGCAGGACCGCCCGGATCGCGAGCGCAACGACGGCCCAGACCAGCAAGGGAGGCAGCAGCACGCCGTAAAAATCGACCTCGTGCATCAGGCCGCCCGCTGCAGATCCGCGCCGTCCGGGGCGGGCGCGGGAGAGGGAGCCGCCGCGCCCGGGAACAGCGCCCGTCGCAGCCCCGCTAGCGCGACCCGCACCTGAGGCGTTTCGGCGGGAGCGCGGCGGAAGGCGAGATCGATGCGGGCGCGGAGAACGGACGAGGGCGGCGCGTCGCTGCCGGTGCGGAACTCGCGCGCCAGTCGGGCGAGCACGGCTCGGATCGCCTGCGCGGTTGGGTTCGGCAGGCTGGGCGCGAGTTCGCGCAGCCAGAGCGCGTTCAGTCCGGCGCGCAGTTCGGCGAGAGCCGCCAGTTCGCTCGCCGTATCGAGCCGCGTGCCGGTCGCGCCCAGGCGATCGATCGCCCGGCCTTCGAGCCAGGTGCGGTCGGGCCGGAGGCGGCCGCACGCAATGGACGCCAGTTCGGCGCGGCCGATCCGCCGCAGCCTCTGCCCGGCCGCTCTCGCCCCGAGCGAGCGCAACAGCCGGGTGACGCCGAGCGCCATCCAGATGCCGATTGCCTGGGCGAGCGAGGCGTTCACGAAGCTCGCGAAGTCGGCCGTGAACACCGGACCGAGGGCGAGCGGAGCCAGGCTATTGATCGCCAGCGCGAGCGACATGCCGAGAAAGCGCTGGCTCGCCATGCCAAGGCCGAGCAGCAGGTAGGTCGGGGCCAGCACGAGCGCGAGCGGGACGAAGTCGTCGATCGGCGGCAGGATCGCGAACAGATAGACGGCGGCAATGACGGAAGCGACGTTGCTCCAGAGCAGGAAGCTGGAAATCGACGGCGCGGGATCGTCGAGGCGCGCGAACAGGCAGCACAGCACGGCCGCCATCTCGGCCGCGACGTAGCCTTGCGGCCAGGCCGTCCAGATCCAGACGGCCGTGGTCAGCGCGATCGCGACGAAGGCGGCAAGCGCCGAGAGCGCGGCCAGCCGATAGTCGCGATGATGCTCGACCTTTACGTGGCGGTCGGGAACGGCGACCGCGTTGCCCGCGAGCGCGGCGCGCAGCTGGCGGCAGTCGCTCCAGAGTTCGACCAGTTCGCGGAGCAGCCCGAGCAGGCTGCGGCGCGTCGTGCCCCGCCAATCGGCCGCAGGCTCGGCCGCGACGCGCGCGTCAATCAGGGCAAGCAAGGCGGCGGAGGGCGGCGCGGCTGGCTCGAACTGCGCGGCCACCCGCGCCAGAATCCCGCGCGCCTCCGGCCGGTCTTGCGGAAGATCGCGCAGCCGGTCCTGGATGCCGGAGAGCGCCGTCAGGAGCATCTGCATTCGCCGCTGCAGCGCGCCAAAGGCGTCCGTCGTGGCCTGCAGCGCCGGGTCTTCGTAGATGGCGTGAAAGCGCAGCGTCTCCAGTTCGGCGAGCCGGGAGATGAGCTGGACGCTGTTCTGGCCGGGACGTCGCTCGCCAAGCAGGCTGCGCGCCCAGGCGCCGAGATCCGCGAACCACGCATCCGTTCGCACATGGAGCATCGGCCCGACCCGCTCGGGGAAGACGAGCTCCGACACCACGGTCATGCAGACGATGCCGAGCGTGATCTCCTCGACCCGGGCGAGGGCGGTCAGGAAAATGTCGCCGGGCGCATCAACGCTCGGAAATGCGATCAGCGCGGTCGTGTAGCCGGCCAGGATGAAGGCGTAGCTGCGCGGCGTGCCGTCGAGCAGCGACGCATAGAGGCATAGCGAAATCCAGCCGGCGACGGCGAGGGTGAGCAGGACCGGTGTGTCCACCAGGGCCGGCAGCAGCACGACCGACATCGCTGCGCCGGTAATGGTCCCGATCACGCGGTAGAGCGACTTCGAGCGGACCATGCCGGAGAGCGGCTGGGCCACAATGTAGACGGTGAGCATGGCCCAGTACGGCCGCTCGAGATCGAGCCGGAGCGCGATGTAGAGCGCCAGGATCGCGGCGGCGAAGGTCTTCGCCGAGAAGATCGCCTGCCGGGCCAAGGTTCGCTGCATGACCGTTGCCTTTGCCGCGTTGCTGAGGGGTCCGGCTCCAGGACAGCGCATCCCTCGTCGTCCTCCCCGGCCGGCAGGCTGCCGCGGCAGTGACGCTGCCGGACGCATGGCACAGGCAAAGCGCGGTGTCGATCAGGGCGCGCGATCGGGAGCGCCGGCGGTGTGACGTGCGTCACTGACGGCGGAGCGGGCGGGATGGAACCTGAAACGGCCGGCCTCTCGGGCACTGCGCTCGGGCTCGCGCGACGGGATCGCACCGGCCAGCAACCGGTCGCCTTGGGAGACCTCCAATGCCACGTCCGTCGACGACCTGTTCCCGCCGACTTGCGGCTTCGGCCTTCCTCCTCGGCCTCCTGGCCGCGACTGCCTGGACGGTGCCGGCCTTAGCCGGGACGAGCTGGGATCACGTTCACGGCGACGCCGCCAATTCGGGCTTCGCCGACGTCGCCACCCGGCCGGCATCCAAGCCGTCGGCGACCGTGCCGAACCTCGGCACGTTCGCGCCGGGGGCCGGGCCGGTAATCGGGCCCGACGGCACCGTCTATCTCGGCAACGAGCAGGGCGTGCTCTGGGCCCTGCACGCCGACGGCAGCTTCTACTGGAAGCAGCCGCTCGGCTCCGGACAGTCGATCCAGGCCTCCCCGGTCGTGGACAGCGACGGCTCGATCTACGTTGTAGGCGAGTATACTTACACCGACCACCGCATCACCCCAGCGGTCCGGCGCACCGACTCGACGCTCTACCACATCGCGCCGACCGGGGGCGGCCTGTGGACCCGGCAATTTCCAGAGCATTTCACCGGCGTTCCCGAGGCTGCCAGCCGGGGCGCGACCAGCGCGCCGCCCAACATCTGGCGCCAGGGGTCGCAGGCCGTCATCATCGTACCGGCCGCCTACAAGGTGCTGGGCGGCGGCATGGAGCTCTACCTCCTGGCCTTCCCGCCGGACGGAGGCCCCCCGCGCGAGCAGAGCGTGACCTACCAGGGGCAGGTGCTAATCGCCGACGATGGCGGCATTCTCAGCACAATCGGCTGCATCCTGACCTTTTGCTTTCTGGTTCCGGGGTTCGCTCCAAGGGACACCCCGCCCAATCCGGTCGACCTCCTTCCCGCACACCTTGCCGCTCCCATGGCCGGGGTCGGGATCTTCACCTTTCCGGGCGGCGGCCTGCCCTGGGTGATCGTGAACGATTTGTGGCAGCAGACGGTCGGCTACACCTTCTCGCCCGCCGGCGGCTTCACCGAAATGTTCCGCAAGACCGATCCCACCCGCGGCTACGCCGCCTCTCCCCTGCTGCTGCCGGACGGCCACAGCGTCACGGCCGCCTCCGACGCCGACACGCGCAGCTCCTACCCTGGCCGTGTCGTCTTCACCGGGCCTAACGGCGCGACCCTGCCGAACGTGCGCACCTACGTTCCCCTCCTCGGCACGCCCGCGCGGACGTCCGACCAGAGGCTGGTCGTCGTCACTCAAGGCGGGGAGGTGAACTTCCTCCAGGATTCAACGATCATCGCGTGGGTCCAGCTTCCGGGTCAGACGATTGCATCGCCAGCGGCCTCGAAGAGCCACGTGTTCGTCTCGACGGCGAGCTCGTTGCGTACGTTCAACGCGTTGACGATGACCCAGGTCGGCCGCCTGGACTGGACTGGCGGCGGACTCTCCGGCCCGGCGATCGGGCCTTCCGGCAGCGTGTACGCGCTGGCCTCGAACATCCTCTACGTCTTTCCGGGGCCGCCCCACCGCCGCTGCATTGTCTGCACGATCCAACAGCCGCAACGGCCCGTCGCTCGCCCTTAGCTGGCGCCGACCTCGGGTGCCGGGCCGCTTGTCAGGCCATCGTGCATCGGATCCTCGAATTGGGGGAGGAAGGTTTACATATCAAGCCATGGATATCGCAACGTTTCCCGGCTCGCGCATCGTCGAGATCAGCCGGCTCGCGTTCGATCTGCCGGACGTGGACATCCTCTGCTTCGGCGAGTCGGACCAGCCCGGCCCGCTCTCCGCGCGGGACGCGCTGGTAACGGCGCTGGATGGCGGTGCGACGCTCTATCCGGACGTGCGCGGCCTGCCGCCGCTGCGCCACGCGCTCGCGGACTATCTCTCCGGCCTGCACGCTCATCCGGTCTCCGAGGAGCGCATCGTCATCACCGCCTCCGGCATGGCGGCCGTCTCCGTCGCCATCGCCGCGACCGTCCGCGCCGGGGACCGGCTGGTGCTGCTCGGCCCGTCCTGGCCCAATCTCGGCAATGCCGCCCGGCTCAGGGGCGCGCAGGTGGAGGAGGTGCCGCTCTCGGTCACGGAGGACGGGCGCTTCCGCCTCGATCTAGGGCGGCTGGACGAGGCGCTGCGGGGCGCGCGCTCGTTCATCCTCAACTCGCCCAACAACCCGACCGGCTGGACCGCGACTCTCGACGAGATGGCGGCGATGCTCGATCTCTGCCGCCGGCACGGGGTCTGGCTGATCTCGGACGAGGTGTATTCTCGGCTGGTCTATGGCGGCGCCCGTTCTTGTAAGTCGATGGCCGCGCCCTCGGCCCTGGATGTCGTCGATCCGCGCGATCGCGTGATCGTGTGCAACAGCTTTTCCAAGACCTGGGCGATGACCGGGTGGCGACTCGGGTGGATGGTGCTGCCCGAAGGGGCGCGCGAGGCGGTCTCGGAGATCATCGAGGTCACGCATTCCGGCGTCGCGCCCTATACGCAGCACGCGGGCATCGCGGCGCTGGCCGACCGGGAGTTCGTCTCACGCTTCCATCGTCATTGCGCGCAGGGAAGGGCGCTTGTCGGGGAGGCGCTCGCCGGCGTGGACCGCCTCCGCTACGCCGCCCCGGACGGCGCGTTCTACGCCTTCATCGGGGTGGAGGGCATGACGGACAGCTTCGCGATGGCGCGGATGCTCGTGCTGAAGCACGGTGTCGCGGTCGCGCCGGGGAGCGCGTTCGGGAACGCGGGGGAGGGCTGGCTGCGGGTCTGCTTCGCGCATCGCGGGCCGCGGCTGGCGCGGGCGATGCAACGGCTGCGGGATGGCCTGAAAGCCACGGTCTGAGCCGCTGCGCGCGCCCTGCGCCCCTCCGGGCATGGCATTCGCCGCCTGTTCAGCATAAATGACGCACATGCGAGATCGCGTCGTGCCGTCGCGGGCGGGCGTCCGCGAGGAAATGGAGAACTCGATGCCCGATGCCGCCGGCCTGCTTGAGCAATCGACGCCGGAGTTCGTCCTGCCGGCCAGCCTGACCGCGCAGACGGTGTTGGGCGTGCAGCACTGGACCGGCCGGCTGTTCAGCCTGACGATGACCCGCGACAGCGGCTTCCGTTTCAAGAACGGTCAGTTCGTCATGATCGGGCTGCCGGTGAACGGCAAGCCTTTGCTGCGGGCCTACAGCATGGTGAGCCCCAACCACGCCGATTTCCTGGAGTTCTTCAGCATCAAGGTCGCGGATGGGCCCCTGACCTCCCGCCTTCAGCACGTCCGTCCGGGTGATACCGTTCTGGTCGGTCGCAAACCCACGGGCACGCTCGTGCTTGATCACCTCACGCCGGGGCGAAACCTCTATCTGTTCGCGACGGGCACCGGACTCGCGCCGTTCATGAGTTTCGTGGAAGACCCGGACGTCTACGACATGTTCGATCGCGTGATCCTGACCCACACCGTCCGGCGCGTGGCCGAGCTCGCCTATGCCGATCGCCTCACGCACGAGTTGCCCCGACACGAATTCCTGGGCGAGTATGTGCGGGAGAAGCTCGTCTTCTACCCAACGGTGACCGGCGAGCCGTTCCAGACCCCGGGCCGCATCACCGACCTCATCCGCACCGGCCGGCTGTTCGCGGATCTCGGGGTGCCCCCGATCGACCCCGAGCACGATCGCGCCATGCTCTGCGGCAGCACCCCGATGCTGGCTGAGGTTTCCGGGTTGCTGCGCGACGCCGGATTGCGGGAAGGCCACAACGACGCCCCCGCCGAGTTCGTGATCGAGAAGGCGTTCGCCGAGCGCTGAGCCGCTACTCCGCCGCGCGGCGGAGTGCCGCCCCGGCCGCGACCGGGCAGAGCGGCAGAGCGGCCGCGAGCAGCGCCGCCAGCAGCAGCAGATGCGGGCGGGGACTGAGGCCGAACGCGGCCGCGTCCGCCGCGCCGACCCCGAAGATCAGCACCGGCACCGCCAGCGGCAGCACGAGCAGCGGCAGCAGCACGCCGCCCCTGCGCGCTCCGAGCACGATCGCCGCGCCCGTCGTCCCGAGCAGCGATAGCACGAGAGTCCCGGGCAGCAGCCCGGCCAACAGCGCGGGCAGGGCTGCCTCGGGCATCCGCAGCATGACCGCGAGCGGCGCGGACGCGACCAGCAGCGGCAGGCCGGTCACCAGCCAGTGCGAGGCGGCCTTGGCTCCCGCGACGGCGCTCGCCGGAAGCCCGGAAAGCAGCAGCTGATCCAGCGAGCCGTCCTCGTAGTCTGCCCCGAACAAGCGATCGAGCGGCAGCTGGGCGGCGAGCAGGGCGCAGACCCAGACGATGCCGGGCGCGATCCGGCCGAGGGTTTCGGGCGCGGGGCCAATCGCGAGTGGAAACAGCGCCCCCGTCAGGAGGAAAAAGAGCATCGCCGCCAGCGTGTCCGTCCCGTGCCGGAGCGACAGCCTGAGTTCCCGTCCGATCAGGGCGGCGAACCGCCTCACGCGCCCAGCCGCACCGTCGCCGTGTCCGCGAGCGGCAGCGGCAGATGCGTCGCGATCACGGCCGCGCCGCCGGCCGCGCGGTGGCGCGCGAGCAGGGCGCCGAGCCGGTCCACCGAAGCCGCGTCGAGGCCGAGCGTCGGCTCGTCGAGCAGCCACACCGCCGCCGGGGCGAGGGCGAGGCGGGCCAGCGCCAGCCGCCGCCGCTGGCCCGCCGACAGCATCCGCACCGGCAAATCCGCGAGCGCGGTGAGGCCCAGCGCCTCCAGCGCGTCCTCGACAGCGGCGCCTGCGCCCTTGTCGCCGCCCTGGGCCGTCCGGAGCGTCTCGGTCACGGTGAAGGCGGGCTTCACCGCATCCTGGTGGCCGAGATAGGCGAGCCGCGCGCCGTGCCGTGCGAGATCCGTGAGCGCGTCCTCGCCCCGCCACAGCACCCGGCCGGAAGCGACGCGGCCGAGCCCCGCGAGCAGGCGCAGCAGCGTCGACTTACCGGCGCCGTTCGGCCCCAGGAGCAGCAGCGCGCCGCCCTCCGGCAGATCGAAGGAAACGTCCTCGAACACCAGCCGGTCGGCGCGGAAAGCCGCGAGTTGCTCAGCCCGGAGCAGCACGGGCGATCTCGGCACCGAAATATGCCTCTAGGCTTGGTCCTGGGGCGGCTTCTATAGTCCGGCCCAAGCCATCGGGCGGCGGTCTGTCACGAGGGCCACCATATTCACCGTCGAACACTTCGGGGCGCCTTTCGGGCGATTGATCCATGACAGCCATCGGACAGGACACCCTTAATACCCGCCGGACGCTGAACGTCGAGGGCCGCGAGTATGGCTATTTCTCGATCGCCGAAGCGTCGAAGCAGCTCGGCGACGTGTCGCGCCTGCCGGTGAGCCTGAAGGTGCTGCTCGAGAACGTGCTGCGCTTCGAGAACGGCGCGAGCTACAAGACCGACGACGCGCGCGCGATTGCCGGTTGGCTGGAGAAGGGCAGCTCGACGAAGGAGGTGCCGTTCCGCCCGGCGCGCATTCTGATGCAGGATTTCACGGGCGTGCCCGCCGTGGTCGATCTCGCCGCGATGCGCGACGGCATCACCAAGCTCGGCGGCGACCCGGAGAAGGTGAATCCGCTGGTGCCGGTCGATCTCGTCATCGACCATTCGGTGATGGTGGACGTCTACGCCCGCCCGGACGCGCTCGAAAAGAATGTCGACATCGAGTTCGAGCGCAACGGCGAGCGCTACGAGTTCCTGCGCTGGGGCCAGGAGGCGTTCGACAATTTCCGCGTCGTCCCGCCCGGCACAGGCATCTGCCACCAGGTCAACCTGGAATATCTCGCCCAGGCCGTCTGGATCTCGGAGAACGGCGGCGCGACTTTCGCCTATCCGGACACGCTGTACGGCACCGACAGTCACACGACGATGGTGAACGGCCTCGGCGTACTGGGCTGGGGCGTCGGCGGCATCGAGGCGGAGGCCGCGATGCTCGGCCAGCCGATCGCCATGCTGATCCCGGACGTGATCGGCTTCCGCGTGACCGGCAAGCTGCCCGAAGGGGCGACCGCGACCGACCTCGTGCTGACCGTCACGCAGATGCTCCGCAAGAAGGGCGTGGTCGGCAAGTTCGTCGAGTTCTTCGGCGCGGGCCTCGACCATCTGCCGGTCGCCGACCGAGCGACCATCGGCAACATGGCGCCGGAATACGGCGCGACCTGCGGCTTTTTCCCGATCGACGCGATGGCGCTCGAGTATATGCGCCTCTCCGGCCGGGACGAGCACCGCATCGCGCTCGTCGAGGCCTATTGCCGCGCGCAAGGCATGTGGCGCGATACGAACACGCCGGACCCGGTTTTCACGGACGTGCTCGAACTCGATCTCGGGACGGTGCAGCCCTCGCTCGCCGGGCCGAAGCGGCCGCAGGACCGCGTTGCGCTGAAGGACGCCGCCTCCGCGTTCAAGGCCGAGCTGACCAAGAGCCTCGGCGTTCCCGCGAACGACGTCGGCAAGAAGGTGCAGGTCGCCGGCCGCAATTTCGAGATCGGCCACGGCGACGTGGTGATCGCCGCGATCACCTCCTGCACCAACACCTCGAACCCGTCCGTTCTGGTCGCTGCGGGCCTCGTTGCGCGCAAGGCGCGGGCCTTCGGGCTGACGCCGAAGCCTTGGGTGAAGACCTCGCTCGCGCCCGGCTCGCAGGTCGTGACCGAATACCTGAACAAATCCGGCTTGCAGCAGGATCTGGACGCGCTCGGTTTCAACACGGTCGGCTATGGCTGCACGACCTGCATCGGCAACTCGGGTCCGCTTGACGACGAGATCGCCGACGCGATCGAGGACAACGGCTTGGTCGCGGTCTCCGTGCTGTCGGGCAACCGCAACTTCGAGGGCCGCATCAATCCGAACGTGCGCGCGAACTATCTCGCGAGCCCGCCGCTCGTGGTCGCCTACGCGCTGCTCGGAAAGATGACCGAGGACATCACCACGGTCCCGCTCGGCACCAGCAAGGATGGCAAGCCGGTCTATCTGCGCGACGTGTGGCCGAGCAACGCCGAGATCGCCTCCGTCGTGATGTCGAGCCTCAACCGCGGGCAGTTCCTCAAGCGCTACGGCGAGGTGTTCAAGGGGCCGGAGCAGTGGCAGGAGATCGCCGTCGACACGGGCAGCGACACCTACGGGTGGAACGACGGCTCCACCTATGTCCGCAACCCGCCCTATTTCGAGGGCATGACGATGGAGCCGAAGCCGGTCGGGGACATCAAGGGCGCGCGCGTGCTGGCGGTCCTCGCCGACAACGTCACCACCGACCACATCAGCCCGGCCGGCAACATCCGCAAGGCCTCGCCCGCCGGCGAGTATTTCATGGAGCACCAGGTCCAGCAGAAGGATTTCAACAGCTACGGCGCGCGACGCGGCAACCACGAAGTGATGATGCGCGGCACGTTCGCCAACATCCGCATCCGCAACGAGATGGTGCCGGGCGTCGAAGGCGGCATCACCAAGCACCATCCATCGGGCGAGCAGCTGCCGATCTACGACGCGGCGATGCGCTACAAGCGGGAAGGGGTGCCGCTGGTCGTGTTCGGCGGCAAGGAGTACGGGATGGGGTCGTCGCGCGACTGGGCGGCGAAGGGCACGTTCCTGCTCGGCGTCAAGGCCGTGATCGTCGAGAGCTTCGAGCGCATCCATCGTTCCAATCTCGTCGGCATGGGCGTGCTGCCGCTGACCTTCAAGGACGGCATGGACCGCAAGACGCTCGAACTCGTGGGCGACGAAGTGGTGGATGTGCTCGGGCTCGAGGATTTGTCGCCGCGCATGGACCTGCAACTCGTAATCCACCGCGCCAACGGCCAGACCGACCAGGTGCCCGTGCTCTGCCGCGTCGATACGCTGGACGAGGTCTCGTACTACCGCCACGGCGGCATCCTGCACTACGTGCTGCGCGGGATGGCCAAGGCGGCCTGAGCAGGAGGGGTCGTGCCAGACGATCTGTACGAGCGCGATGCCCTGGCCTGGGCCGAGCAGCAGGCGTCCCTGCTGCGCCGGCTGGCCGCGGGCGAGCGACTGAACGAAGCGGTGGACTGGCCCCACGTCATCGAGGAGCTGCAGGACGTGGGGCTGTCGGAATTGCGGGCCTGCCGCAGCCTGCTGGCCCGGGCGCTGGCGCATCTGCTCAAGCTGCACGCCTGGTCGGCCGGTTCCGCCGCGGCGCATTGGCGCGGAGAGACGGCGAGTTTCCTGGCCGGCGCCCGGCGCAGCTTCACCCCGTCCATGGCGAGGCGAACAGATCTGGCTGATCTCTACGCGGACGCGCTTTACGAAGTGCGGACCGGGACGGACACTGGCGAGCTACGACCGCTGCCTGAAACCTGTCCTTTCACGCTTGGTGATCTGCTGGCCGAGCATCCCGACGTGATGCAACTGGTCGCCAGGCTGAACGGCGAAACATAATCGCGTCCGCTTCGGCGATTACCGCGAGCCGGAGGCGAAAGCGAATCGGACCGGGGCGCGACGGTTTGCGCGATTGCCGGTGTGGATCGCCACGCCGCCTGCGGCGGCTCGCGACGACCTGGGGTTGGGCGATGTCATTGCGAGCTGGAGGTGAAGACGATCCAGACCGGGGCGGGACGGCTTGCGCGGTCGCCCGTGTGGATCGCCACGCCGCCTTCGGCGGCTCGCGATGACGGCTTTGTGTGGTGTCATTGCGAGCCGGAGGCGAAGCAATCCAGGCAGTGCGCTGTGAAAGCACTTGCCGTTTACATGTTGACCAACCGGCGGAACGGCACCCTCTATGTTGGCGTCACGTCCGACCTGACTGCACGGATATACAAACACCGGACTGGCGGAGACTCCGGAATTCGCCTCCCGCTACGGCTGCAAGTTGCTCGTCTGGTATAAGCAGCATGCAGAAATGACGAATGCTATCCTTCGTGAGAAGCAGATCAAGGCCGGCTCGCGCGCACGCAAGATCGCGCTTATCAAATCGCTCAATCCGGCCTGGCGCGACCTCTACGACAGCCTCGGTTGAGGCCGCACCTGTCATGCATCGACTTTTCTCAACACTGATCCGCCGCCCCACCGCCGATCTCGCCCGGCTTCCGTTCGGGTTCGACCTGCGCGCCGTCAACGTGCTCGAGGGCATCCGGGCGGCGCTCTCGGTAACGGTGCTCGTGGCGCTCAACGAGTATCTGGATTTTCCGGGCCTGATGGAAGCGGCGCTGGCGGCCTGGCTCGCCTGCCTCTGCGACCAGGGCGGCCCGATCCACCGGCGGCTGCCTGCGGTGATCGGCTTCACGATCGGCGCGGCCCTGATCGCGGCGACGGCCGGGCTTGCGCGCAACGGCGGGGTGTGGGCCGCGGTCCCGGTCGCGAGTGTCGGGCTGTTCTGCCTCTCCTTTTGCAGCATCTACGGCCAGGCGACGACGGTCGTCTGCAACCTGCTTGGCGTGATGCTCGTGCTTGCGCTCGATCGCCCGCTCTCGTTCGAAGAGGCCGGGATCGCCGCTGCGGCGTGCCTCGCGGGCGGCGCCTGGGCGACGGTGCTCACCATGGTGATCTGGCGGCTGCACCCCTACCGGCCGGTCCGGCAGGCGGTCGGGCGCTCCTACCGGGCGCTCGCGGCAATGGTGCAGGATTTGCGTCGGCTGATCCGCCGTTCGGCCGTGTCCGAGCCGGAGTGGGACGCCCATGCGCTCGCGCATCGCCGCAACGTGCGGGGAGAGATCGAGACGACGCGCGGCGTCGTCATGGAAACCCTGCGGGTACGCGGCGCGGTCAGCCGCCGCGCGGCCCAAAGCCTGATCCGGACCGAGATCGCGGATCAGGTCTTCGGGGCGCTGATCGCGGCGAGCGATCTCCTGGAACGGCCGGAGCAGGCGCCGGACGCCGCCCAATTCGAGCGTGTTCTGCGGCGCACGCGCATCCTGCTGGTCGAGCTCGCGCGCGGGGTGGAGCATGACGACGTGCGTGCGAACAAGCGCGTGGACCGCGCCCTGGCCGGGATGATCGAAGAGGTCGCGCGGCTTCCGCCGGACACGCCGCTCAGGCGCATAGCCGACGTGTTGCTGGAGCGGCTGCACGCCGCCGTCACGCTCACGGGGGCGGCTCATCTTCTCCATGACGGCTTGTCGGGCGAGTCCGCGCCCCCGCTCTGGCGCCGGATCGCCGGCCCGCTCCGCGCCAACCTGGACTGGAACTCGGTTTCGCTCAGGCACGCGCTCAGGGTCGGACTGGTGGCCATCCCCGCGGTCGCGATCTCGGTTCCCTGGGCGGGTCCGTATCAGCACTGGCTGACGATCACCTGGGTGCTGACCATGCAGCCGCACTTCGCCATGACCATCGCGCGGGCGGTCGAGCGGATCGTCGGCACCATCGTCGGCGGGGTCATCGCCGCCGGCATTGTTGCGGTCGCCAACACGCCGCTCACGATGTCGGCCGTTCTGTTCCCGCTCGCAGTCATCGCGCTGGCCGTGCGGCAGGTGAGTTTCGGCCTGTTCATCACGGCGGTGACGCCGCTGGTCGTCATCCTGTCGGAGCTCGGCCAGAACAGTGGGAGCGGGTGGGAGATTGCCGGCACGCGAGCGTTGCTCACCCTGGTCGCCGGCGTGCTTGCGCTGGCGGGCTGCCTCGTGCTCTGGCCCAGCTGGGAGCCGGGCCGGCTGTTCACCGAGATGCGCGCGGCGATCGCCGCCTGTGGGCGGTTCGCGGAAGCGGAACTGTCCGCGATCCTCGGCGAGACGACGACGGCCCAGGTGGAAGCGGCACGGCGGGCCGCGGGCGTCGCGAGCAACAACATGGAGGCCTCGCTGTCGCGCGCGCTGCACGAGCCCGGCCACGCCAACCGTTTCCGGCTCGAAGCGGTGCTGGTGATCGACGCGGCGTTGCGGCGGATGGGAGGCCGTCTGACCGCGCTGCAACTCGACACGGGGCTGCATCAGGCGCTGACTGCCGCCGACTGGCGGCGCTGGCGAGACTGGATCGCGGCATCTCTGCGCAGGCTCGCGGAGAGCCCGGCTTCGCTGCCGCTGCCTCCGCCGCCGAGGCTCGGCCGGGCCGGAGACACGCGGACCGAAACGCTTGGCCGCCTCGCGCGGCAGGTCGAGCTCATTGCGGGCGCCCTGCAGCGCGTCGCGGCAGACCCCTCGCGGGACTGACAGGACGTTTCCCGGAGGCTATGCTGAGCGTGACCAGGAGGAGCGAAGAAACGATGATGACCACGACTGGTCCGACCGCGACCTCTTCCGTGACCTTGCAGCGCCGGTCCTGGCTGGAACGGCTCTGGACCTCCGTCGCCGACCGGGGGCGTGCCTACGCCGATGTTCCGAGTCAGGCCGAACCGCCGCTCGACCGGGCGCGCCAGCTCGCGGCCGCGCTGCTTTCCGAAAAGGGCGAGGCGTCGGGCGCTGCGGTCGCGCGCGAGCTGCAAGCGGTCGTCAAGAACCTCGAACCCGCCGACCGGCTGGCTTTCCTGACATATCTCGCCACCAGCTTCCTTCCCGACGAGAAGCGGCTGCGGGAAGCGGCGGAGGCCTATCTCGCGGACCCCAATGCGAACACGGCGGCGTGCCTCGCCGAAGCCTCGGAACCGCCGCGCCAGGAATTGCTGCGACGGATGAACATGTCGCCAGGGGGTACGGCCGGGCTGATGGCGATGCGCCGGGAACTCATCGGCAAGCTCAAGGAAGCGCCCGTGCTGAAGCCGCTCGACTCCGATCTGCTGCATCTGTTCGGATCGTGGTTCAATCGCGGCTTCCTGCAAATCCGGCGGATCGATTGGCAGACCCCCGCCGCGGTGCTGGAAAAGATCATTCACTATGAGGCCGTCCACCAAATCCAAGGCTGGGAGGATCTGCGACGCCGCCTTGCCCCGGACCGCCGCTGCTTCGGGTTCTTCCACCCCGCGCTGCCCGGCGAGCCGCTGATCTTCGTCGAAGTCGCGCTGACGCGTGGACTGGCGTCGGCGGTTCAGCCGCTGCTCGCGCACACGGACGACGAGCGGCAGCAGAGGGAGGACGAGGCCAGCGCCGACACGGCAATCTTCTACTCGATCTCCAACTGCCAGGACGGCTTGCGCGGCGTGTCGTTCGGCAATTTCCTGATCAAGCAGGTGGTCGAGGAGCTGAAGGCCGAACTGCCCAGGCTCACGCAATTTTCCACGCTCTCGCCGGTCCCGGGTTTCCGCCGCTGGCTGGAACGTGGAGCCAAGGATGGCGCGTCCGCGGAAACCCTGCTGCTGGCCGATGAGGAGGCGGCGCTCGTGGCCGCCGCGCCGGATCGGGCCGGCGACCCGGGCGCCTCCCTGTTGCTCGATCTGGCGCGAACCGAGGACTGGTGGAACAAGCCAGCGGTCGCGGACGCCCTTCGCGCGCCGCTGGTGCGCCTCTGCGCCCTCTACCTGACGCTCCCGGGATCGCGCGGCCGGGGCGGCGATCCGGTCGCGCGCTTCCATCTCGGCAACGGCGCGAGGCTTGAGCGGATCAATTGGCTCGGCAACACGGCGCCGCGCGGCCTGCGCGAGTTGTTCGGCATCATGGTCAATTACCTCTACGATCCCGACAGCATCGAGGCGAACCACGAAGTGTTTGTGCGGGACGGCTATGTCGTGCGCTCGCCGCAGGTCGCGGCGCTGGTGGCCGGCTCGCAGGGGCCCGACGCGAAGTCGTCCTCCCGTGGCTCGGCAAGGACGCGCCTGCTGAGAACCTGAGCAATCCCGTTCACGCCCGGGACGCGCGGGTAGGTTCTGCCCACCAACGGAGGGAGCAATGACCGAGACGCAAGGCCCGCTCACGGGCATCAAGGTGTTCGATCTGACGCGCGTGCTGGCCGGGCCGACCTGCGTGCAGATGCTGGCCGATCTCGGCGCCGACGTCGTGAAGATCGAGAAGCCAGGCTCGGGCGACGACACGCGCGGCTTCGCGCCGCCCTTCATGCCCGGCACGAAGGAGAGCGCTTACTTCGTCGGCGTCAACCGCAACAAGCGGTCGGTGACGCTCGACATCAGCAAGCCCGAGGGCCAGGCGGTCGCGCTTGAGCTGATCGCGCAGAGCGACATTCTTTGCGAGAACTTCAAGGTCGGCGCGCTCGCGAAATACGGGCTCGGCTACGAGCAGCTGCACGGGCGCTTTCCCGGCCTCGTCTATTGCTCGATCACCGGCTTCGGGCAGACCGGGCCATATGCGCCGCGCCCCGGCTACGACAGTCTGATCCAGGCGATGGGCGGCATCATGAGCCTGACCGGCGATCCGGAGGGGCAGCCGCAGAAAGTCGGCATCCCGCTCGCCGATCTCTTTGCCGGGCTGTATGGCTGCATTGGCGTGCTCGCGGCCCTGCGCCACCGCGACGCGACGGGCGAAGGCCAGCAGATCGACATCGGCATGCTGGACACGCACGTGGCCTGGCTCGCCAACCAGGGCATGAACTATCTTGCGACCGGCGAGAACCCGCCCCGGCTCGGCAATCAGCACCCGAACATCGTGCCCTATCAGGTGTTCGCGACAGCGGACGGGTACATGGTCCTGTCCATCGGCAACGATCCGACCTTCAAGCGCTTCTGCGACAATTTCGGCCTGGAGCACCTGCTTGCCGACGAGCGGTTCGCGACCAATGCGGCGCGAGTCCAGAACCGCCAGCTTGTCACGGACACGCTCGCGCCCGTGATCGCCGGCAAGCCGACGGCCGAGTGGGTCGAGCGGCTGGAGGCCCTGAAGATCGGCTGCGGCCCGATCAATACGCTGAGCGAGGTATTCGCCGATCCGCATGTGCGGGCGCGCGGCGTCGTGGTGCGGATGCCGCACCCGGCCACGCCGGAGGGTGTGAAGGTGGTCGCCAATCCGGTGCGCCTGTCGGCGACACCGCCACAATACCGGCTGCCGCCACCGACGCTCGGCCAGCATACGGACGAGATCCTGCGCGAACGGCTCGGCTACGACGACTCCCGGCTCGACACGCTGCGCGCGAACGGGATCATCTGAGCGACCGATGTCCAAGCACCTGGCGTCCAAGCGCGTGACAGTGCCGGACATCGTCGCCCGAAAGGGTGGTGAAAAACTCGCCTGCCTGACCGCGTACACGGCGCCGGTCGCCGCCCTGCTCGACCCGCATGTCGATCTGCTGCTGGTCGGCGATTCCGTCGGCATGGTGCTGCACGGCATGGCGACGCCGCTCGGCGTCACGCTCGAGATGATGATCCTGCACGCCCAGGCCGTCATGCGCGGGTCGAGCCGTGCGCTGGTCGCCGTCGATCTGCCGTTCGGATCGTTCGAGGAGAGTCGGGAGGCCGCTTTCCGCAGCGCCGCCCGCGTGATGCGGGAAACCGGCGCGCACGCGGTGAAGATCGAGACCAGCGAGGCGATGGCGGATACCGTCGCGTACCTCGTGCAGCGAGGCATACCCGTGCTCGGCCATGTCGGGCTGCGGCCGCAATCGCTGCATCTCGACGGCGGCTTCAAGGCGAAGGGGCGCACGTCGCGCGAACGCGAGCGGGTGCTCGCCGAGGCGCGGGCGACCGAAGAGGCGGGCGCGTTCGCGATGGTCGTCGAGGGGGTCGCCGAGGATCTCGCGGCCGAGCTGACCGGGTCGGTGCGGGTGCCGACCATCGGCATCGGCGCCTCGTCCGCCTGCGACGGCCAGATCCTCGTGACCGACGACATGCTCGGGATGGCCGAGTGGACGCCGCGCTTCGTGCGGCGCTACGCCGCTCTCGCCGGGATCATCGGCGACGCGGCGCAGTCCTTCGCCCGCGACGTGCGCGCCGGGACATTCCCCGCGGAAGCGGAGGTGTATACCCTCCGCGCCCGGGGCTGAGCTCAGCCTTGGTGGCCGATGCTGTCCTTCGGATAGTAGAACAGCGCGTTTCCGAGCGTGCCGAAAACGGTGCGGAACGCACGGCCAATGGCGGCCTGAACTGTGTCGAATTCGGGAAGGGCCCAAAAATAGCATCTCGAAAAGTCTCCTGACCGTGAGCCCGAGGGCTCGCTTGAAGGCGACGTTCCATCCCTTTGCTGCATAGCAACATGGGTTGGTTGAGAAAGGGTTGCAAGGCGTAGCCCTCATTCCAGATACGCGGACGCCTCAGGTTCACGCGGCCGTGCTGCAAGACGCGGGCGCTTATTGCGCGGCGACGCCGCCGGGAGAACACTGCAGCGATCGAAACGGAGATGTCATGGACACGGCATCGATCTGGCTTTTTCTGGCGCAGCGCTATCACCTGCTTCAGGCGCGGCTGCTGTCCGATGTGCTGACCGCGCCGAACATCGCCCAGGTTCCGGCCGTGATCGTGACAGGCATTGTCGCCTGGCTCATCTGCCGCCCCCTGCAGCGCATGCTCGTCGCCCGGGTGCAGCGCGCGGCGGGTCACCACTGGTCCTGGGTGATCGCTCACCGCGTCTGGGTGACGGAGCGGCTGATCCCGCTGCTGACGCCGGCGGCATGGTCCCTCGGCCTCTGGGTCGCGGTCACGGTGGCAGGCCTCGTGCAGTGGCCGCACGACGCCGCGACCATCACGATCAATCTGCTGATCGCGTGGCTCGTGATCCGCCTCGCGGCCGACCTCGTGCCCTTGCCGGCGCTCGCGCGCCTGATCGCGGTCATCGCCTGGACGGTGGCGGCGCTCAACATCGTCCATCTGCTCGAGCCGACGCTCGAGTTCCTGGACAGCGTCGCGATCGTCGTCGGCGGCCTCCGGATCTCCGTGCTGACGATCGCCAAGGGCGTGATCTCGCTCGCCGTGCTGCTCTGGTTCGCGAGCTTTGTCTCGGACCTGTTCGAGCGGCGGATCACCCAGGTCTCCGAAATCACGCCGCGGGCGCGTGTACTGCTGGGCAAGCTCATCAAGAGCACGCTCATCGCCCTCGCCGTACTGGTGTCGCTGACGAGCATCGGCGTCGATCTCTCGACCATCGCGCTGTTCACGGGTGCGATCGGCGTCGGCGTCGGCCTCGGCCTGCAAAGAACCGCGTCGAACCTGTTCAGCGGCATCGTGCTGCTGCTCGACAAATCCATCAAGCCGGGGGACGTGATCGAGGTTGGCGGAACCTATGGCTGGGTGTCCTCGCTCGGCGCACGCTACGTTTCGGTCGAAACGCGGGACGGCACCGAGTTCCTGATCCCGAACGAGGACATCATCACGCAGCAGGTGCTGAACTGGTCGCACAAGAGCGACCGGGTGCGGATCAAGCTGCCGGTGCGGGTGCCCCACGACACCGATCTCGACCAGGTGCTGGCGCTGCTGAAGGAGGCCGCCCGCATTCCCGAGCGGGTGCTGCGGACGCCGGAGCCGAACCCGCTCGTGATCGCGTTCGGGGAAAGCGCGATCGAGCTCGAACTCCGCTTCTGGATCGAGGACGCGCATAACGGCGTGCAGAACGTCAAGAGCGAGGTGCTCTACCAGATCTGGCGGCTGTTCCAGCAGCAGGGCATCCAGATCCCGTATCCCAAGCGCGCCGTCTATGTGCGGGAAGGCGAGTTCCCCGAACCGGCGCGGCTGCCGCTACGCAAGCAGCGATCGTAGCCTGGCGAGGAACCGGGCGGCGGCGCGCTCCGGCGGCCACGGCCGCCAGGGCTCTTCGGCGTGCAGTTCGGCCAGCGGATCGGCGGGGAGGATCGGCGCCCTGATGCCAAGCGCTTCCCGGACCTCGGCGGTGGTCCAGCCGGCGACATGGACGGCCTCGCTCGCCGCCGCGATCACGTCCCGCCGCTTGTGCGCGCGCTTCTCGGGCTCGGTCCAGGGCGGCAGCCGGTAGCGGATCGCGATCACGGAAGCGAGGCGGGCCTGCAAGGCGGCGAACCCCGGTCCGAGGAACGGTTTCAGCGGCGAGATGCAGTCGAAATTGACCAGCCCCTCGTCAGCATCGTGCAGCAGTTCGCGCAACCGGCGTCCCGCGTCGAGCCGCTTGCCTCCGGTCTGCTCGGCGAGCGCCAGAACGAACAGCGCGTGCTGCGCGACGGAGAGCGGCGCGTCCGGCCAGATCGAATGCCCGCCCCAACGGAAGGTCCGGGCGAGGCCGGTCGCCAGAATCCTCGTCGGTCCAGTCGAACGGGGTCGGCGCGAGCAGGTCGAGACGGCGGCCGCTCGGCAGCCGCACCCAGGCGCGATCGGGCGGGCGGGTCTTGTCGCTCAGGATTTCCGCACCTCGAACCGGTACGGCGTCGAGGACGTGGTCAGCGGGTCGAGCGCCAGGCGGTGCTCGAGCGGCGGGAAGGCGCGGCTGCGGCAGTCGGGCCGGTCGCAGAGACGGCAGGACAGGCCGATGCCGACGCGGGCGTGGGCCAGATCCAGCCCGTCCGCATAGACCACCTCCGCCGCGTGGGCGAGATTGCAGCCCATGGCGACGGTATGCACCGGCGGCGGCTCGCCCCATTGCGCCGCCGGGGCGATGCTGGCGCGCGCGAAGCAGAGAAAGGCCGCCCCGTCCGGCAATTCGGCCAGCTGCACCTGCACCCGTCCCGGCGTTGCCAATGCGGTATGCACGACCCAGCGAGCGCAGGAGCCGCCGAACCGCGCGAACGGAAAGCCCGCGGCCGAGAAGCGCTTCGATACGTTGCCGGCCGGATCGACCCGCAGAAAGAAGAACGGCACGCCGCGCGCGCCTGGGCGCTGGAGAGAGGAGAGGCGGTGGCAGGCCTGCTCGAAGGAGACCCCGAACCGGGCAGCCACCGCCTCCATGTCGTGCCGCAGCTCGCGCGCGACGCCATGGATCGCCTCGTAGGGCATCAGCAGCGCGCCCGCCACGTAGTTCAGCAAGCCGACGCGCATCAGCGCCCCGGCCTCGGGCGAGGTCGGGGCCGCGCCCTGCACGACCGCCTCGACGGCGTCCCGCGCCTCCAGCAAGGCGAGCTGAAAAGCCATCTGGAATCCCCGGCTTTCGCGCGGGATGCTCTCCGAAAGGGTCAGCGTACGCGCCTGCGGGTCGAACCTGCGATGCGCGCCCTCAAGCGGCTGCACGCTGACCGTGAGCCCGTGCGTCTGGCGCAGCCGCTCGGCGATCGCGTGATTGGTCTCGGCGGGGCTTGTCGCGAGCGAGGCGGTGATCGCCTCGGCGGCGGCTTCGAGTCCCGGGAAGTAGTTGCCGTGCTCGTGGAAGAGGTCGCGCGCCTCCTCGTTCGGCAGCAGAATGCGCCTCCCGGAAGGCAGCGCGATCCCGCCCGAATCCTCCCGCGCCACCCGCCATGCGCGGTAGAGGGCGAGGATCGCGCGGGAGGCGTTCGGCCCGTTGCCGGCGATCGCGCCGATCTCGGCCTCGGGCACGGCATCGACCCCGAGCAGCGGGTCCGCCAGGGCTTCACGCAAGCTGACCTCCAGCTGCCGCTCCTCGGTGCCGGACAGCTCCGGCAGCTCGACCCGCAGCGTCTCGGCGAGCTTGATCAGCAGCGAGGCGGTGACGGCGCGCTGGTCGTGCTCGATCAGGTTCAGGTAGCTCGCGGATATGCCGAGCCGGGTCGCCAGCGCCTGCTGCGACAGGTTTCTCTCCAGCCTGAGACGCCGGACCGTCCGGCCGATCAGCGTGCGTGACATGCTTTACAATGTTTACCGATTCGGTGTGGTGCCAGTCAATTCAGCAACTCTATTGCAGCATTTCTGACGTACGATGACTCAACTTCGCACCCGCCATGTGAATTATTGACCGACACGGCAACGAGCCTTCAGGAGCCCGATGATGCAGTCCCGTCTGATCCCGACCTCTTCCCCCGAGGGCATGGCCGCCGGCCACCCCGATCCCGGCCGCTTCGAAGGCATCCGGCGCGACTATACGGCGGCCGACGTCGACCGGCTCTCGGGCAGCTTCCGGATCAAGCACACCCTGGCCGAGATGGGCGCGAACCGGCTGTGGCATCTGCTCAGGACCGAGCCGTTCGTCAACACGCTCGGCGCTCTGACCGGCAATCAGGCGTTGCAGCAGGTGAAGGCCGGGCTGAAGGCCATCTACCTCTCCGGCTGGCAGGTGGCGGCGGACGCCAATACCGGCTGCGAGATGTATCCCGACCAGTCGCTCTATCCCGTGAACTCGGTCCCGGCCGTCGTGACCCGGATCAATAACGCGCTGCGCCGGGCCGACCAGATCGCCCGCAGCGAGGGCGGCAAGGACGGCACCTACTGGATGGCGCCGATCGTCGCCGACGCGGAGGCAGGGTTCGGCGGGCCGCTGAACGCCTACGAGCTGATGAAGGCGATGATCGCGGCCGGCGCGGCGGGCGTCCATTTCGAGGACCAGCTCGCGTCCGAGAAGAAGTGCGGCCATCTCGGCGGCAAGGTGCTGGTGCCGATCAGCCAGCATATCCGCACCCTGAATGCCGCTCGCCTCGCCGCGGACGTCGAGGGCGTGCCGACCGTGCTGCTGTGCCGGACGGACGCGCATTCGGCGCAGCTCCTGACCTCGGACGTCGATGAGCGGGACCGTCCCTTCATCTCGGGCGAGCGCACGCCGGAGGGCTTCTTCCGGATCAAGAAGGGCATGGGCGTGAAATACGCGATCGCCCGCAGCCTCGCCTACGCGCCGTATGCCGACCTGCTGTGGTGGGAGACGAGCGAGCCCAATCTCGACGAGGCGCGCGAGTTCGCGGACGCGATCCACCGCGAGTTCCCCGGCAAGATGCTCGCCTATAACTGCTCGCCGAGCTTTAACTGGAAGAAGAAGCTGTCGGCCGAGAAGATCGCGAGCTTCCAGCGCGAGAT
Source organism: uncultured Alphaproteobacteria bacterium (assembly GCA_963777325.1). Taxonomy (GTDB): domain Bacteria; phylum Pseudomonadota; class Alphaproteobacteria; order Acetobacterales; family Acetobacteraceae; genus JAFAXA01. The sequence goes on from CAVZQE010000005.1 coordinate 113,805, forward strand.
CGGCCGCATGGGCTATCGCTTCCAGTTCGTGACCTTGGCCGGCTTCCACAGCCTGAACCACTCCATGTTCACCTTGGCCCGCGGCTACAAGGACCGGGGCATGGCGGCCTATTCGGAGCTGCAGCAGGCCGAGTTCGCGAGCGAGGCGGAGGGCTACACCGCGACCCGCCACCAGCGCGAGGTGGGTGTCGGCTACTTCGACGCGGTCGCGATGGCGATCTCGGGCGGCCAGTCCTCGACCACGGCGCTCGCCACCAGCACGGAGCACTACCAGTTCGAGGAGGGCGAGAACCCGCACGACGACAAGCACGACGACGGCCTCGTCCATAGCCACGCCTGGGCCGCGGGCGGGAAGTAGGGCGCGAGCCTCTCGTTCAACCCCCTTCCGTTCGCGGAAGGGGGTTTTTCGTGCGTGTTGGGCGCGGCGGCGGGAGCGGCTACTCTTGCCGAACCAGCAAGGATGCCGCGCATGTCGTTCCGGGTTCAGGTCGGTCCGCCGCAGATCTCGATCCATCAGGGCGAGACGATCCTCGTCACGGACACGGACGGGCAGATGTCCTGGCCCAGCGACAAGGGCCTCTACTTCCTCGACACAAGGCTGGTCAGCGCCTGGGCGATCTACGCCAACGGCCAGGGCTGGGATCTGCTGAACGGCGGCGCCACGACCTTCTTCTCGTCGCGCGTCTATCTCACCAATCAGGGGTTCGCGACCCAGGACGGTCCGGTGGCGCCGCGCACGCTGGAGCTCATCCTCAGCCGGCATCTCGGCGGCGGGCTGCATGAGGATCTCGATCTCACCAACTACGGACAGAGAGAGGCCAGCTTCAATCTCGAGATCACCGTCCGCTCGGATTTCGCCGACATCTTCGAGGTCAAGTCGGGCAAGATCGTCCGCCGCGGCAAGATCACCACCGCTTGGTCTCAAAGTCATCAGCAACTTCGCACCCTGTACACGAATCAGGATTTCCGCCGTGGCGTCACGATCCGGCCGCATTGCGCCGATTCGCGTGCCGTTTATGCGAACGGGCGTCTGAGTTTCGCCATCACGCTCGGGCCCGGCGCCAGCTGGCACGCCTGCCTGCTCTACGAGCTGATCGACGGCGACCGCAAATACCAAGCGCCGCGCGACTGCACGATCGACAACAAGCAGTCGGAGCACTTCCAGCGGCAGCTCGCCTGGAAGGATACTGTGCTGCGGATCGATACGCCCAATGAGGAGTTCTATCGCCTATTCGGCCAGGCGATCGACGACATGTCGGCGCTCCGGCTTCCGATCGGCGCTAACACCAGCCACATGGAGTTCATGCCAGCGGCCGGCCTGCCCTGGTTCATCGCGCCGTTCGGTCGCGACAGTCTCATTGTTTCCTTGCAGAACCTGCTAATCTTTCCGGAGTTCGCCTGCGGGGCGCTCGACATCCTCGGCGATCTGCAGGCGCGCGAGCGGGACGACTACCGCGACGCCGAGCCGGGCAAGATCCTGCACGAGATGCGCTACGGCGAGCTCGCGCACTTCAAGCTGATCCCGCATACGCCCTATTACGGCACCGCCGATGCGACGCTGCTCTATCTCATCGTGCTGCATTCGGTCTGGCGCTGCACCGGCGATAGGTCGCTGTTGAAGCGCCACTTGCAGACCGCCGAGCGCTGCCTCGCCTGGATGGACGAGTACGGCGACCGCGACGGCGACGGCTTCCAGGAGTACCAGACGCGCTCCCCGGTCGGATACGAGAACATGGGCTGGAAGGATTCCGGCGACGCGGTCGTGTATCCGGACGGCACGCTCGTCAAAGGACCGAAGGCCTTGTGCGAGTTGCAGGGCTACGCCTACGACGCCATGCGGCGGATGGCGGACATCTACCGCGAACTGGGGCAGCAGGAGAAAGCCGCCGCCCTCGCCGGCAAGGCCGAGCGCCTGTCCGACCGCTTCGACGAGGTGTTCTGGGACGAGGCGAGCGGCTTCTATGCCTTCTGTCTCGACGGCGACAAGAAGCCGGTGCTGAGCGTCGCATCGAATCCCGGTCATTGCCTGTGGTCGGGCATCGTGCCGCCCGAGCGCGCGGCGCGGGTCGTCAAGCGCCTGATGGCGTCCGACATGTGGAGCGGCTGGGGCATCCGCACGCTCTCCGCCGATCATCCGGCTTACAACCCGTACTCGTATCAGTGCGGGTCCGTCTGGCCGCACGACAACGGCATCATCGCCCTCGGTTTCACGCGATACGGCTTCCGCGAGGAGGCGGCGAAGGTGACGCGCGCGATCAGCGCGGCCGGCTCCTACTTCCTCTCGAACCAGCTGCCCGAGCTGTATTCCGGCATCACGTCCACCGACATGAATTTCCCGGTGCAGTATCTCGGCGCCAACGTGCCGCAGGCCTGGGCGGCGGGATCGGTTTTCATGCTGCTGCAGGCGATGCTCGGCTTTCTGCCGGACGCGCCGGCCGGACGGCTCTGGATCGATCCGCATCTGCCCGACTGGCTGCGCGACATCACCGTGAGCCGCCTGCGGGTCGGCGACCACGTGTTCAAGATTCGCTTCTGGCGCGACGGCGCGGATACGCGGTTCGAGGTGCTGGAAGGCGACCCCGCCTATGTCGAGCAGCGCGCGTTCAACGGGGGGATCGACCCCCGCAGCCGCCCGCACGCGCCGATTGCGTGATCCGGCTACGCGGCCACTCGTTCCGCCTGCCGCAGCACGCGCAGAAAATTGCCGCCCCACAAGGCGGCGAGGTCCGCGCGTCCGTAGCCCCGGCGCGCCAGTTCGGCCGTGATGTTCGGGCTTTCGCCCGCGTCGTGCCAGCCCCGGAAACCGCCGCCGCCGTCGAAATCCGACGAGATGCCGACATGGTCGAGGCCGATACGGCGGACGGCGTAATCGATATGGTCCGCGAAGTCGGAGACGGTCACGGCCTCGGTGCGCGCATCGGGCCGCAGGAAGCCCGCGACCGCCGTGATATGCACAGCCCCGCCGACGTCGCGCAGCACGTCGAGCTGTTCGTCGTCGAGATTGCGCGGATGGTCACAGAGCGCGCGCACGCAGGAATGGGTGGCGACGATCGGCGTCCGCGAGGCTTCCGCCGCCTGCAGCATCGCGCGCTTCGAGGCGTGCGAGACATCGACCAGCATGCCGAGCGCGTTCAGCATCGCCACCGCCTCGCGCCCGAGCGCGCTGAGGCCGCCATGCTCCTCGGCCGGGTCGCCGAGATCGGCGCGCGGGTTGGACGAATCGGCGAGCGCGTTGTGGCCGTTATGGGTGAGCGTGAGATAGCGCGCGCCGAGCTCCCGCAGCCGCTTCAGCCGCCCAGCATCCTGCCCGATTGCGAAGCCGTTCTCGACCGCCGGCACCACTCCGAGCGCGCCTTCCCGCCTGGCCGCCTCGATCTCGTCGGCCGTCACGCACAATCGCGCGACCACGCCCGCCTCGCTGCGGCCCATGGCGCGGATCGCCTCGAGCATGGCGATGGCGCGCTCGAAGGCGGCCTGCTCGCTCTCCGGCGTGCGCCTGGCCTGCGGGATGTAGGCGGCGAAGAAGCCGGCGCGGACGCCGCCGCGCTGCATCTTGGGCAGATCGACCCGGCGCGGGCCGTCGAGGAAGGGATCGGGACCGGTGGGCCAGGGAATGTCGATATGGGTGTCGAGCGTCAGCAGGGAGCGGTGCAGGGCATCCGGGTCGAGGGGGGCTGGCATATCGTTCATGGGGGGACGGTTCTCCCCCTTGGCGCGCGCGTCAAGCGGCGGGCTGACGCGTCGGTCCGGGGCGGCTATAAGGGGCGCGGTCGTCTCCGTAGCTCAGCAGGATAGAGCACTAAATTCCTAATCTAGGGGCCGTGGGTTCGAATCCCGCCGGGGACGCCATTCAACCGGTATTATGTAGCACCCGCCATCACCGAAAAACCGGCGGCTGACGCGGTATGAACCGTCTCCGGCCTATGATGGCGGCCCTCGCCATCCTGTTAGTTAGCAATAGCGCCGTACTCGGGGGAGCCGAGCTTGATGTCATTGGCCGAAAACCCGCGCTGAAGTCTGCGTCCGTGCAGGACTACTACGTCTGGATCGCTCAGGTCTGGGGAAGTGTCTGGAATCGGTTCCCCAGTAATGAGCGGGAAGCTTCCGCCGTTTGGCTTTGCTCCGACATCAACCATGAAGCTGATTTGGTAGAGCGTCGTGCGTTCTCGGAGCGATAGTTAACACACCCGACCAAATCGAAGTTAGCGGCGAATGGAAGGGCGCTCTCCCATGCGACTCTCTCCTTTGTGAGTTCTGGGTTGACGTGGTGTGTCGCTTCGGCGGATTTGATGCGTGCGGCTCTCACGGCCCAGACTTCTTTTGCCGGAATGTTAAATCTCTCTGGAAGCTCCCCGCCGATGTATTGAGGCTGATCAGGGAAGATCAGCCGGCCGTAGATAAACCGCCGTTTGGCTTCCTCACAAGCCTCAACCATAACCTGCCCGCGCCGAGGGGGTTGGGTCAGGTCGTTGATCAGCAGCTTTCCGGAGACAGATACATTCTGTGCGGGCGAGTGTCCGACGTTTTTGACCAAGAACTTGACCGAGAAAGAGACCCCCTCCTTGTCGTCCGACCAGAGTCCTTGCGGTTCGATACCAGTTACCATGATCCAGGGCCTTTCGGCCGCAGCCATCTGATCCAACTGACCTTGCATGGCGTCCAACTGGTGACTGAAAATCTGGTATTGGAAAAAGCCCACACCGATGGTGGCGATAGTCAAGAAAGCAATAGCCCACGTAGCCCTGGCCTGTACTCCTAGCCGCCCGCTCCGCGGCGCTCTCATGATCCTTTTCGGTTCGACGATTTTGGCGGTAGCGCTCAAGCTTGTTGACGCTCCTCGTAATCCAGCTTGGATTTGGGGTGTAGCTGGGACTACGGGAGCGATCGCGTCGGCTTTTATCTTCCAAGGCATCGGCCTTCTGTTGACCGGCCAATGGCTACTCTAAAGATCCGGTATTATGTAGCACCCGCCACCAAGGCGGCTAGGCCGCAAAGCGGCGCCGCTGGTTCCCGCGCCGGTCGCAAACCTAGCGGGACGTACGCGGGCTGCGTAGGCTCCTCCACATGGCTCCGGCGCAATATCTCTGGCGTGCGTCCGAATGGCTCTTAGGCACTCGCTTTCCGCCACGCAGGACTCCATTTTTGGAGCGGCCATTCTGGTCGGTTTGGCTCTTCGGTTTGCTCCAAAGATGAGCGCCGACATCGACCTCGCGGGATGGGCAGCTGATCTGAGTGGCTGGAAAATTGCCGGCGGTGTGCTCGGAACCATCGTAGGTTTGCGGCTTCTGCTTGCTCCCTTTTGGCTACATAAAGAGATGGAGGAGAAGCTTCAGAAAGCTGAAAGCCTAGATGCGCGCGACCGATTTGCTGTCGAAGGGGGACAGGGAGGAGAGGCCGCCGCTTCGGGTGCAGGAGGTTTAGCAGAAGCCTGCGGCGGCATAGGCGCGGCACATGGCAGTCGGTATGCTGGGGCAGGCGGGGGCGCCCACGCTCGTGGTGAAGTGGCTTATGCTAAGGGTGGCACCGGGGGAAACTTGGCAACTCCCGATGGGCGAGGCGGACAAGGTGCTAGAGGCCCGATGGAGGCACGAGGACGGCCCACGCATCTATGGAATTTAGGTCGGGCGGGGTCTGGGGGCAATCAACCTGAATATAATCGACGGCTCGCAATTCTTGATCAAATCTTCATCGACTATTTCGCTGCTTTCCCTGAAAGAGCCCCATACGTAAGGCTTGGGATCGATCTCATGCCCGTTGATTGGGTAAGCGCCAGACTTTCCGAAATGAACGAGGCTTGGCGAGTTACCCAGGCGAACGGTCGGCTTATCCTTCCGCCGCTTACCTAAAGGTCTTCTAACCGTACCCCCTCCAACTCAAGGGTCGCGATAACGGCCGGGAAGAACGTCAGGGCGAAGGTGTCACGCAACAGCTTGATAGCATATCCGGATTCTCACGTAATCCGGATATGATGAAAGTGCCGCCCTTGCCGCAATATGTGGGGCTGGCCGGACCGGACCCAGCCACGTTGTGCGGTTGGTGCTACATGATGCCGCAATCTCCGCACAATGCCAGGACGCCAGAATGACCGACGTGAACATTCGCCTCACTTCGCTCGCCCATGGCGGCGGGTGCGGGTGCAAGCTCGCGCCGGCAGTACCTGCAGGACATTCTCGCGAAGATGCCCGGCTCCGCCTCCTACGCGGACCTGCTGGTCGGGACCGAGACCGGGGACGATGCGGCGGTCTGGCGGCTGAACGATACGCAGGCGCTCGTCGCCACCACCGACTTCTTCACCCCGATCGTGGACGATCCGTACGATTTCGGCCGCATCGCCGCGACCAACGCCCTCTCCGACATCTACGCGATGGGGGGCACGCCGATCCTCGCCCTCGCCATCGTCGGCATGCCGCTCGGCAGGATCGCGGTCGAGAGCGTGCAGGCGATCCTGGCGGGCGGCGCTTCGGTCGCCCAGGCGGCCGGCATCCCGATCGCCGGCGGGCATTCGATCGACAGCCCGGAGCCGATCTACGGTCTGGTCGCGCTCGGCCTCGTGCATCCCGAGCGGGTGCTGCGCAACAGCGGCGGCCATCCGGGCGACGCGCTGATCCTGACCAAAGGCCTCGGCGTCGGCATCTACAGCGCGGCGCTCAAGCGCGGCGAGCTGCCACCGGCCCTCTACGCGGAGATGATCGCCTCGACGACGCAGCCGAACGCGATCGGCCGCACGCTGCCCGAAGTGCCGGGCGTCCACGCGGTCACCGACGTCACCGGCTTCGGCCTGCTGGGCCACGCGCTCGAACTCGCCCGCGGCTCGGGGCTATCCGCGATGATCCGGCTCGCGGACGTGCCGGTGCTGCCGGAGGCGGACGTGCTCGCCGCGCGCGGGATCGGCACCGGGGCGGCCGGGCGGAACTGGGCCAGCTACGGCGCGGACGTCGTGCTGCCGCCCGGCCTGCCGGAGTGGCGGCGCGGCCTGCTCTGCGATCCGCAGACGAGCGGCGGCCTGCTGATCGCCTGCGCGGCCGGGGCGGTACCGGATCTGCTGCGCCGCGTGCGGGACGAGGGGTTCGCCCGCGCCGCCGAGATCGGCGTTCTCGCCGACGAGGGCGCGCCCTGCGTGCGGGTCACGGGGTAGCGCTTCCCCCGGCCGGGCGGATGAAGCTTTCGGGCGTGCCGTCGGCGGGATCGACGAAGATGACGTCGCGCGGGTCGCGCCGGGGCGTGTCCACCGACAGGAAAACGACCGGATGCTCGTGGAGATCGGGCATCGCATGGACCACGCCGCGCTTGAAGAACAGGAAGTCGCCGGGCCCGAACTCGGCCACATCCGCGTCCTTGCCAAGCCAGAACGTGCCGCGGCCCGAGAGCACGTACAGGTATTCGTCGCAGGTCGCGTGATAGTGCGGCGGCGTGCCGCGATAGACGCGGAACACGCGCGCGCTCGCGGCCTCCTCATTGGTCAGGTAGTGGTCGAGCAGCAAGCTGTCCGCGGTGTCGGGCATCGCGGCCGCGATCGCCCTCAGATCGAAGCGCCCGTAAGCGGGCTTCGCGCCGTCGTCGCTCATCACCTCTCCCCGCCGGATGGACCTGGCCGACACAATGCGACAACAATCCGCTGCCATCAAAGCGGTGCGGACGCCACCGGGAGCGCCGCACGCCGACAATCCCCGGTCTGGAGAATAGCTGATGCGCCGACGGCAGTTCCTCACCCTCGCTGCCCTGTCCGGGATGGCGGTCCCCGCTTCCCGCGCCCTGGCGCAATATGCGCCGCCCCCCGGTGGGCCTCCTCCGGGTGGACCGCCCGGCCTGTATCCACCCGGGCCGCCCGGAGGCTACCCACCGGGGGGCTACCCGCCCGGAGGGCCGCCGCCCGGCCATCATGGGCGGCCGCCGATGCCGCCGCCGTACTCCGAGCGCCGGCCGCCGCCGCCGCCCGGCATGCACCACGCGCATTGGAAGCCGGGCCACTGGCGGTGGGACGGCTATCGCTGGCAATGGCGGCCCGGTCACTGGCGCTAGCCGGCACGGACCGCGAGGGCCGGTTAGGGGGAGATGCCGTACGCCTTCTCCGGGCAGTCCTTGCGGTCCACGAACAGGAACGCGATCCTGAGATCGTCGAGGGTCACGCTGATCTGCTTGCCGGTATGCAGCGACACGAAATTCAGCTGCGCCGCGACCGGCGCGCTGATGAGACGGCGACCCGGCTGGATCGCGTCGATGACGCGGAACACGAGGTGGCCCGAGTTGTAGAGGTGATAATCGGCGCAGCGCCCGGCGTTGCCGTAGTTCGTCGCGTCGTCGAGCAGCCTCTTGTTCAGCGCCCCGGTCGGGCTTTTCGCCCACATCGCGCGGTCGATGCCGTCGGCCTCCACGTAGAGCGGCCGGGTCGTGACGACCGCGAACTTGCCAGCCTCGATTTGCTGGTTGACCGGAATGTTGATCGTCTTTTTCGATGCCGGATCGAGCTGCACGAAGACCGACGAGATCACGATCGCGCCGTCGCCCGTGTTGATGAAGCCCGACTGGCCAGGATACTCGAAATAGGCGATCGCGACGTCGTCCTTCCAGGTCGCCACCTTGAACCAGTCATAGGCGCTGCCCGAGATGAAGGTGAGGGCGGAGGCGATGATCGCGATCAGGCCCGCCGCGCTGCCGAGATAGGGCAGCAGGTTCTTCCAGGTCTGCTGGTAGGATTTGCACACCGGGCAGAGCCGCGCCTCGGCGTCGATCTCCGCGCGGCAGGCGATGCAGCGCACCGTGCCGCGCGGGTTCGGGTCAGGGGCGGTTTCGGTCGCGCTCATCGGCGGCCGAACAGCCGCTCGATCTCGGCGCGGGTGAGCTTGAGGAAGGTCGGGCGGCCGTGGCTGCAGGTCGCGGCGCGCGGCGTCGCCTCCATTTGTCGCAGCAGCGCGCCCATCTCGGTCTGTGTCAGTCGCCGACCGGCCCGGATGCTGCCGTGGCACGCCATGCGGGCGATCGCGGCGTCGAGCCTCGCGGCCAGCGCCGTCGGATGATCGCAGGCGGCCAGTTCGTCCGCGAGATCACGGAGCAGCGGCTTCGGATCGGGCCCGCCGAGCACGGCGGGCATCGCGCGCACCAGCACCGCACCCGCGCCGAAGCCCTCGATCACAAGGCCGAGCGTCGCCAGGGCATCCGCGTGCAGCAGCAGCCGTTCGGCGTCGCGGAGCGGCAGGTCGACGACGGCCGGAATCAGCAGCGGCTGGGAGCGCACCCCGCCCGACTGCACCTGCTCGCGCAGAGCCTCGTGCGTCAGCCGCTCATGCGCCGCATGCTGGTCCACGAGGACGAGGCTGCCGTCGGACGCGACCGCGATGACGTACGTATCGAGCACCTGAGCGACGGCCGCGCCCAACGGATGCCCGGGCATCGTCTCGGGCTCCAGCAGAACGCGGGCCGACGGCGTGTCCCCGAACCCGAGCGCGGGCTCGGCGAAGCCCGGCGGCCGCGCGACGGGGCGGGGATGCGCGAGCGCCAGCGCCGGGCGGCGCGTCAGGGCGCTACCGGGGATGGCGTCGCCCGCGCCACGGCCGAGCGCGCGCCCGATGCCGCCGATCAGCAGCGCCCGCACCGCGCCCGGATCGCGGAAGCGGAGTTCGGTCTTGGCCGGATGCACGTTCACGTCCAGCTCGTCCGGCGGAATGTCGAGGAACAGCGCAACGATCGGATGCCGCCCCGACGCGATCACGTCGCGGTAGGCGACGCGCACGGCGCTCCGCAGCACCGGGTCCGCAACCGGGCGGCCATTCACGACGAGATGCTGGCCGGCGGCGGTGGCGCGGGTCATGGCGGGGGAGCCTGCGAAGCCAGCGAAGGCGAGCGCGCCCCGCTCATGCGCGACCTCCAGCAGCCCGCCGGCCGTCTCGGTTCCCAGCAGCGCCGCGACCCGCGCCGGCCGATCCTGTGCCGGCAGGTCGAACACCGTGCGTCCGTCGCTCTCCAGCCGGAAGGCGACTCCGGGGGCGCTGAGTGCGAGCCGGCGCACCGCCGCTTCGGCGTGCTCCGCCTCGGTGCGGGGGTGGCGGAGGAACTTGCGGCGGGCGGGCGTCGCGAAGAACAGGTCGCGCACCACGGCGCGCGTGCCGGGCGGCCCGGCGCAGGGACGCACGGCGGCGACCCGGCTGCCCTCGACCGCGACGACGCTCGCGTGTTCGGCCCCGCGCGGGCGCGAGGTCAGCGACAGCCGCGCCGCCGCGCCGATGGAGGGCAGCGCCTCGCCGCGAAAGCCGAGCGTCGCGATGCGCGACAGGCCGTCGTCGGGCAGTTTCGAGGTCGCGTGGCGCTGGATCGCGAGCGCGAGCTCGGCCGCGTTCATGCCGCCGCCGTCGTCCGCGACCTCGATGCGGCCGATGCCGCCCTGCTCGATCGCGATCGCGATGCGTCCGGCGCCCGCATCGAGCGCGTTCTCGACCAGTTCCTTCACCGCCGCCGCCGGGCGCTCGATTACCTCGCCGGCCGCGATGCGGTTCACGGTCGCCTCGGGCAACAGGCGGATGCGCAACTCCATCGCGCGCGACTCTAGCCGCAGCCGGTCCGGGCCTCCAGCACGCTCCGGTACTCGAACGAAACCCGGCCCAATTGCACCCTGGTCCGATGCCGGGCTTTGGCGGAGAATAGGGCTTGGCCGCGTTCGCCGACACCGAAGCGGACCGACCGGAGGAGATGAGCTTCATGGCTGACGCAGTCACCGCCCGGCATGTGCCGGCCGCGCCGACCCGCCAACCCTGGTATAAGACGCTCTACATCCAGGTTCTGATCGCGATCGCGCTCGGCGTGCTGATAGGCTACGCGGCGCCGCAGACTGCCAAATCCTTCAAGTGGTTGGGCGACGCCTTCATCGCGCTGATCAAGATGATGATCGCGCCGGTGATCTTCTGCACGATCGTGCATGGCATCTCCTCGATGGGCGATCTCAAGAAGGTCGGCCGCGTCGGGATCAAGGCGCTCGTCTATTTCGAGGTCATGTCGACCTTCGCGCTGTTCGTGGGCGTGCTGGTGGGCGAGATCGTCCGTCCGGGCGCGGGCTTCGGAGCCGACCCCAAGACGCTCGATGCCTCGGCGGTCGCGGGCTACGCGACCGCCGCCGCCAAGGAGAGCGCCACCGGCCACATCCTGGCGATCATTCCGCGCAGCTTTTTCGACGCCCTCGCGGGCGGCGATCTGCTGCAGGTGCTGCTGATCGCGATCCTGACCGGAGTCGTGGTCACCGGCATGGGCGAGCGCGCGGCCCCAATCGGTCACGTCATCGACATGGCCGGGCAGATTTTCTTTCGCATCATCGGGTTGATCGTCAAGCTCGCGCCGATCGGAGCGTTCGGGGCGATGGCGTTCACCATTGGCCAGTACGGCGTTGCCAAGCTCGGCAATTTGGTCGGCCTGGTCGCAACCTTCTACCTGGCGAGCGTGCTGTTCGTGCTCATCGTGCTCGGCATTGTCGCCCGGATCGTCGGTTTCTCCATTCTCCGCTTCATCGCCTACATCAAGGACGAGTTGCTGATCGTGCTCGGCACCTCGTCCTCCGAAACCGTGCTGCCGCAGATGATGATGAAGATGGAGGGGCTCGGCGCGTCGAAGTCGGTGGTCGGCCTCGTGATCCCGACCGGCTACAGCTTCAATCTCGACGGCACCAACATCTACATGACCTTGGCGACGCTGTTCTTGGCGCAGGCCGTGGGTGCGGAATCTCAGCTTTGGGCAATATGCGACCATCATTCTCGTCGCCATGTTGACCTCGAAGGGCGCGTCGGGCGTGACCGGAGCCGGGTTCATCACGCTGGCGGCGACACTCGCCGCGATCCCGAACAATCCGGTGCCGGTCGCCGCCATGACCCTCGTGCTCGGCATCGACAAGTTCATGAGCGAGTGCCGCGCGCTGACCAACCTCGTCGGCAACGGTGTCGCCACGGTCGTGGTCAGCGCCTGGGAGAACGAGCTCGACCGGGAGGCGCTGCGGGAGGCGCTGGCGCGTCCCGTGGCCATCGGCACCGACATGGAACGCGAACCGCTCGACCGCTCGATCTAGGTCACGGCGAAGGCCGTGGCCCGCGCGACCACGAGGCCGTCTCCCAAATCGCGACCACGACCAGCACCGCCGTCGCGCTGGATGCGAGCTCCAGCAGCGACCACCTGGGCGCGAACGGCAGCAGAACCGCGAACAGCGCAAGTCCGATCACGTGCGACAGCGGCGGCCGGCCTGCAATCGACCATTTGAACAGCAGGTTCCCCGCAAGATAGAGCGCCGGGCCGCCGAACCCGACGGAGATCGTCCCGCCGTCGGCCTGCATGTGCGGATGCGCGAGCGTCAGCTCGTCCGAGACCGCGCCGACGATCACGCCCGCGACGATCGGCAGATGCAGATAGGTGTAGGCGATGCGGGCTAGCCGTCCGGGTTCGCTGTCCGCCGCGATGCGTTCGGACCACGCTCGACCGCCCGGTCGAAATAGATCCACCACAGCGCGACGCTGCCCGCGAAGGCGACGGCGAACGCGAGGACGATCCCGGCGGTCCAGCGTGCCTCGCCGAAGGTGGTGCCGGTGACGACGATCTCCTCGCCGAGCGCGATCAGCACGAACAGCGAGCATCGCTCGGCGATGTGGCCGCCCTCGACGTCCCAGTCCCGCACCGTCGAACGGCCGAGGCCGGGCACGCGAAAGCCGAGCGCGGGGCCGGCATATTCGAGGCCGAGCGCCAAGCACCAGAGCGCGACGCGCGCGCCGCCCAACAGCAGGCCACCCGCGATCCAGACCGCCGCCGAGACGCTCAGCCACGCCGTGATCCGCTGAAAATTACGATAGTTACCACCGGGGCTGCCCCGCAGCGCCGCCAGCATGAACAGGCTGCGGCCGACCTGCATGCCGGAGTAGGCGAGGGCGAAGCTCAGGCCCGACTTGCCGAATGCGCCCGGGATCGAGGTGGACAGCACGAGGCCTGCCAGCATCAGGGCGAGCAGGAGCAGGCGAACGGGGGTGCGGTCGGGGTCCAGCCAGTTCGTGACCCAGGACGTGTAAATCCAGACCCACCACACCGCCATCAGCAGCAGCAGCGTCTCGCCCGCGCCCTGACGGGTCAGATTGCCCAGCAGGTGGTGCGAGAGCTGCGTGACGGCGAAAACGAACACGAGATCGAAGAACAGCTCGATGTTGGTGACGCGGCCGCTGGCCTCGCCCTCTCGCGGCCGTAACAGGCTCTGGCCGTGGTCCCTCGGCGCCATTCGTCCGCCTCCGCCGCCCATTTCCGGCGGGCGCCGTGGCTTGCGCCCGCCGTCGTTTTGTCTATGCATCAAGACCGCGTTCACGGCCAACGATTTGGGCCCATGATGAAACCTGCGCTTGCCGTTCTCCTGTTGCTGGCCGGGCTTGCCGCCTGCCAGAAGGTGCCGAAGGAGAACTACTTCGTGTTCTTCGACAAATGGTCGGCCGAGCTGGATCAGCAGAGCCAGACTTTGATCCGGGCGGCCGCGCATTATGCCAGCTCGCATCCGCAGGAGCCGATCGTGGTGATCGGCTACGCCGACCCGACGGGCAGCAAGGAGGCAAACAAAGACATCTCGGCGGTGCGGGCGGACGCGGTGCGGGACGCGCTCGTGCGCGACGGCGTCGCTTCAGCCCGGATCACGACCCACGCGCATGGCGAGGTGCAGCCGACCTGGACGGACCAGGAGGCCCGCCGCGTGGAGATCCGTGTCGGCGTCGAACACCCCGTAAGCACGTTGCGGCTGTAGGTTCACGCCCGGCTGAGGTGCTACGCTCCTGGCGAGAGCAGCCCAGGGGAGAACCACGATGCCGCAGAGCATTGGCGCACGCACGCTGTCGCGTCGGACGGCGCTCATCGCGGGGGCCGCTTCCCTCGCTGGCACAGCGGCGCGTGCACAGCCGGCGGCCAAGCTGGGCACACCGCCCAGCGTCGTCACCAGCCCGCCCCGGCAATGGGGACGCGGCGCGCCGCCCGAAATCTACCCCGATCCCGACATTGTCGTCCTCGACCCCGCCTTCGAGCCGTACTTGCTCGGCATCACCGCGATCCATCGCGCCTGGACGGGGTTCCGGTGGGCGGAGGGACCGGCCTGGTCGTCCGAGGGGCGCTATCTGCTGTTCAGCGACGTGCAGGGCAACACGCAGCATCGTTACAATTGGGACGATGGCCGCGTGACGCCGTTCCGAAAGCCCTCGTATAACAGCAACGGCAATTCCTTCGATTTCCAGGGCCGCCAGCTCTCGACTGAGGATTTCTTCCGCCGCGTCGTCCGTTGGGAGCACGACGGCACGATGACGGTGATCGCGGACAGTTTCGAGGGCAAGCCGCTCAACTCGCCGAACGATCTCGTGCCGCACCCGGATGGCAGCATCTGGTTCACCGACCCGAGCTACGGCGTCACGCTGTCCGAGGGCCATCCCGATGAAGCGGGCGGCCCGAGCAATGCGCAGGGCAGGTTGAACCCGGGCGTCGGCGCGCCGCTCGCAGGCCTTGCCGGCGGCCGCAAGCGCGAGCTGCCGACCAACACCTATCGCTGGGACCCGAGCGGGCGACTCGACCTGGTGGCGACGCAGGACCAGGTGCCGGACCCGAACGGCATCTGCTTCTCGCCCGACTACAAGACGCTCTACATCATCAGCACCGGCAAGGGTCCGGGCGACACCGGGGAGGGTGGCAAGGGCGTGATCTTCGCGTTCGACGTGGACGGCACCAAGCTCACCAATCAGCGGCAATTCACGGACATGATGATCGACGGCGTGCATTGCGGCCCGGACGGCATGCGGGCCGACGTGACGGGCGCGCTCTGGTGCGGCAGCAATGCGCCGCTCGGCTATTCGGGGGTGGTGGTGTTCAGCCCACAAGGCAAGCCGCTCGGCCGCATCCGCCTGCCGGAAGCCTGCGCCAATCTCGCCTTCGGCGGCCCGCAACGGAACCATCTGTTCATGTGCGCGAGCCAGTCCCTATACGCGCTGCAGGTGCAGACGCAGGGAGCCGCGCCGGGATAGGCGGCCCGGAGCGCGTCACTGTCCACGCCATGCAGGGCAACCCGGCGAGGATGCAGGTTCGGGCAAGGTCGACGGCCGCGCCTTACTGCCGCAGCGTAGTCCGCAAGCGATCCGCCAGTCGGGTGGCGTCCGGATCGCCCAATGCCTTGGCCTTTCCGTACCAGAACGCAGCCGCTGCCCGGTCGGGCTGGACGCCTCTCGCGCCCAACTGGGCCAGGAAGTCCGGGTCGTATGTCTTGCCGAGGGCGAGGGCGGCGGCGGCGTTGCTCGATGCCGCACGCTCGAACAGGAGGCGCGCCGCTCCCACGTCGCCGTCCGCGAGCGCAGCGGCGCCTCGGCGCATCAGCGTCTCGACCACCGCGGCCGGCAAGGCGCGCTCCGCGCTCTCGGCCGGCGGCGCGGGCGCGGGGGCCGATCGAGACGTTTCGGCCGTGGGCGGCGCGGAAGCGGGTGAGGCGTCGGGCGTGCTTGTCGCGTCCGGGATGACGGGCGGCGGCGCGGGCGCATCCTGGCCCGCCCGCGGCGCGGGTGCGGGGGCCGATCGAGACGTTTCGGCCGTGGGCGGCGCGGAAGCGGGTGAGGCGTCGGGCGTGCTTGCCGCGTCCGGGATGACGGGCGGCGGCGCGGGTGCATCCTGGCCTGCCCGCGGCGCGGGTGCGGAGGCCGATCGAGACGTTTCGGCCGTGGGCGGCGCGGAAGCGGGTGAGGCGTCGGGCGTGCTTGCCGCGTCCGGGATGACGGGCGGCGGCGCGGGCGCATCCTGGCCTGCCTGCGGCTCGTGTGCGGCGTCCGGTCGAGGCGTTTCGGGTGTGGGCGGCGCGGAAGCGGGCGCGGCGTCCGGCGTGCTTGTGGCATCCGGAATGACGGGCGGCGGCGCGGGCGCCTCTTCTGTCGCGCGCTGCTCGGCCTGAGCCGCTGGCTGGGAAGCGGCCGGAGCTTCCGTCCGTTCGGCGGAGGGACGCGCGAGATCGGAAACGAGAGGGGCGTTTCCATTCGGGGAGGCGGCTTGCGGGCGGTGATGGACCGAATACGGTGCGTCGAATGCTTTGAGATAGGCCGCCGAGGATACGCCCGCGGCGAGCAGAAGCAGCAATCCGAGCGCTACGCCGCCGCCGTGACGTCGTGCTTTTCCCTCGGTGCCGTCCTGCTTGACGGTTCCCGACGTCGGAAGCGATCCGGCGGGCGCGGGCGCATGTCCGTGCGCGCTGGCCGAGGGATGGAGACATGCATCGAGGTCAATCACATCGCTGCCGGCCCCCGCCGGAATGCAGCGCTGCAAGGACTGACGCTCACCGAGCAGTATGACCTTCAGCGAGAGGCCGTTCGAGCCGAGCAGGGCGGGTAGGACCGCGAGGCGGCCCAGCACGTCTCGCGGCGTATGCTCGGCCTCGTCTATGACGAGAACGCGATCGATCTTCACGCCCGCAACCCCGCGCGTCACCGCGGATATTGCGCTCTCGAGATTGCTGCTGCGCAGCGTACCCGGCGCGCGATCCAGGATCCGTTCCAGGAGCATCGCGAGCGTGAGCGGCGCCTCGCGCTGGGCTGCTGCTCTCGCAACCTGCATGCGGCCGGGCCGGGCTCGCAGACTCTCGTCCAAGGCACGCTCCGCCTGCGACGGCGCGCCCCCTGCCAACACAAGGAACGGCTTGTTGTTCCGGAGTGCCCGGGCCACCGCGAGCTGAAGGCCTGGAGGAAGCAGCGCGTCCCGCGCGCGAGAACCCGCTTGCTCCGCATCGGCCTTCTCTCTGAGAAGATCCAGCAGAACCGACCGGTGGCGCGGATGAAGGTCTATCATGGGAGATGGCGGTTTGTGCGACACCTTCGCTGGCCAGGCAATACGAAAAGAGCGGTATCGAACCGACCCTGCTCGATTGGGGCGGTCCGCATCTGGGAACGACCCTGGAATGTGTGTCACCGATCGCATATCGTCTCGCCGGCATCTCTGGAGGCCAAAATGCCAATCAAATCGATCATGGGATTGCTGGTCGTGGCTTTGGCCCTGCTCGGGCCGGCGGCAGCCCAGACGCGGGCTGCGCGAAGCGACGCCGGAGGTCCGATCCCAAATCTGCGGACGAGGGAGGGGCTCGCCATCGAGAAGCTGAACGCCTGGACGGTCGGGTTGGCCGGTGGGCAGCTCGAAGGCGCGCCGATCCGCTTCGCCACGGATATCGCGCGCGTCGTGGACGACGGGGATAATCTTCACGTACTGCCGATCGTCACGCGCGGGCCGGCGGAGAACGTGGAAGCGCTACTCTACCTGAGGGGCGTGGACGCAGCGATCATCAACGCGGACTCCCTTGAGGAGTTCGAGCATCTGGTGCCCAACATCCGGCAGCGCATTACTTACATTGTCAACCTGTTTCCCTCCGAACTGCACATCTTCGTCCGCCCAGGGATCAACTCGCTCGACGATCTCAAGGGCAAAAAGGTCAACTTCAACACGCCAGGCACCACGGCCGCCTATTCCGGCCCGCTGATCTTCAACAAGCTGAAGCTCGACGTAGACAAGACGTTCATCCCGCATCAGGTCGCGCTGGAGCAGATGCGCTCGGGGAAGGGAGATATCGCGGCGGTCGTGTTCCTCACGTCCAAGCCCGT
The DNA here is from genome assembly GCA_963777325.1 of uncultured Alphaproteobacteria bacterium. Lineage (GTDB taxonomy): Bacteria > Pseudomonadota > Alphaproteobacteria > Acetobacterales > Acetobacteraceae > JAFAXA01. The sequence goes on from CAVZQE010000005.1 coordinate 131,402, forward strand.
CGATGCGTTCCAGCGAGGAAAATGGGGACCGGGCTTCAAGTTCCTCCCCGTGCCGTTCGAAGATTTCGACCTTTACCTGCCGTCGGAGCTGACCTCCAGCGACTATCCCGGCCTGATCCCCGAAGGACAGAAGGTGCAGACGATCGCCGTCCCGACTATCCTCGCCGCCTATAACTGGCCGAAGGGTTCGGACCGTTATCGTCGGGTCGCCCGGCTGACGGACTACCTGTTCGCGCGCCTCGGCAGGTTGCAGCAACCCGGCTTTCACCCCGCCTGGAAGAATGTGAGCCTGGACGCCCAGGTTCACGGTCTGAACCGTTTTCCCGCCGCTCAGGAATGGCTGGACCAGAACCCGCCGAAGCGGGTCTCGGAAAACTCAAGCGGCTCCGGCGCCGTGTCCCAAGCGATGCCGGCCGGCGTCCGTGGGGCGGCGCCGAACAATCCAGCCGAGCAGGAACGCTTGTTCCAGGAGTTCATGAAGTGGAAGAGCCAGCAGCGCTGAGGCGCCGGAGCAGGCCGCCAAGCGAGGAGGAGATGGTCATGCGACGGATCCCGGGCTTTCTGGTTGCGGCGCTTGCATGTGCTTGCTTGCTGCTCGCCGCGCCGCCGCACGCGCGGGCGCAGATGTCGAAGCCGGTGCCGCACCGGTCGGAGCAGCATCGGACCCATCATCGCATCGTGTTCCAGGTCAGCACGAACGATCCGGCGGTCATGAATCTCATCATGAACAACGCCGAGAACCTGTCGAAATACTACAAATCGAAAGGCGAGACGGCCGAGATGGAATTTGTCGCCTACGGTCCCGGCCTGAACATGGTCCGCAGCGACACGTCGCCGGTCAAGGACCGCTTGGCTGCACTCACGAGCAGCACGAAAAACCTGGTCGTGTCCGGCTGCGGCAACACGCTGAGCAATCAGTCCAAGATGGAGAACAAGGAGATCACGTTGTTGCCGGAGGCCCGGATCGTGCCCACCGGCATCGGCCGCATCGTGGAGTTGCAGGAGCAGGGCTGGACATATGTACGCCCGTAAGGCGCTCGCGACCGCCGCTTGCCTCGGCGTCCTCGCTCTCGGCTGGGCTGCCGCGCCTTCGCCCGCTCGAGCGCAGGCTTCCGGCAACTGCGCGTCCTGCGTCCTTGCCTCAAGCTGCACCGGTCAGCGCGACAGCTGCATTGCTGAGTGCGAGGCGCGGATCTTCACGATCGATCCGAGACGCGACGCGTGCATCCAGGCGTGCCGAGCCAAATCCGTCCAATGCACGAGGATCGCCGACAGCTGCCGCGCCCAGAACAGGTGCTAGTGACGATCGGAAGCAACCGCTGGAGCTTTCCCGCTGATCCCTGCTACGCGTGCGGGATCTCCTTGTTCGTGTTGTCCGGCATCAGGGCGGTGGCGATCAGGCTGATGATCGCGCAGACCAGGATGAAGATCGCGATCACCCAGCCCGAGTGATACTCGGCCAGCAGCCACGCCACGATCAGCGGGGCCGGACCGCCGGCGATGACGGACGCAAGCTGATAGCCGATCGACGCGCCGCTGTAGCGGAGCCGTCCGGGAAAGCATTCCGCGATCAGCGCCGCTTGCGGGCCGTACATGATGTCGTGCGGGATCAGCGAGGCGAAGATCGCGATGAATACCAGAAAAGGCGATCCCGTGTTGAGCAGCGCGACATAGATGAACCCGAAAACGCCCGTGACCGCCGCGCCGAGCATGTAGATGAAGCGCCGTCCGTAACGATCCGAGAGATGGCCCGAGAGCGGCACGGTCACGAGCGACAGAAGCGAGGCGGCCATCACGGCGCCGAGCAGCAGGTCGCGCGACAGCTTCAGCGTACCGACGCCATATGAAAAAACGAACGCCGTGAAGATATAGAACGGCGCCTGCTCGCCCATGCGGGCCAGCGCGCTCAGGATGATCTCCTTCGGATACCGGCGCATCACGGTCAGGGCAGGCGCCTTCTCGATGCGGTTCTCGGTCGCCAGACGCTGGAACTCCGGTGATTCCTCGACGCCCAGCCGGATCCAGAGACCGAGCGCGATCAGGATGACGGACAGCAGGAACGGGACGCGCCAGCCCCAGGTCAGGAAGGCGTCTCCCGACCAGGCGCTGAACCCGAGCACCGCGAGGTTCGCGATGAACAGGCCCGCGGGCACTCCCATCTGCGGCCAGGACGCGGCCAGGCCGCGGCTCGCTTTGCTCCCGGCCCACTCCATCGAGATCAGCACCGACCCGCCCCACTCGCCGCCCACTCCAATGCCCTGGATGAAGCGCAGCAACGTGAGGATGATCGCGCCCCAGATGCCGACAGTGGCGTAGGTCGGCACCACCCCGACCAGGACCGTCGCCACGCCCATCAACATTAATGTCGCGATCAGTGTCGACTTGCGGCCGATGCGATCGCCCAAATGGCCGAAGATCGCGGCGCCGATGGGCCGCGCGACGAACCCGACCGCGTAGACGCCGAAGGCATTGAGGGTTCCGACGAGCGGATCGTCGTTCGGAAAGAAAAGCCGTCCGAAGACCAGACCCGTGGCGGTGCCATACAGGAAGAAGTCGTACCACTCGATCGTCGTGCCGATGGTGGCGGCGAGCGCCGCCCGGGTGAGCATCTTGCGACGCGCCGCATTGGACATTGCCGGAGCTTGAGCGCTCGACGACATGGCTGTTTCCCCCTGGTCTTCCGGTCTTTTCAGGGTGACGCCTTCTTCCCCGCGCCGCAAGGCCGCTCGCCTCCGGCTGACCTCTGGCTGTTTGCGTCCGGACAGGCGCCTCAGAACGGATTGATGCTGCCGAGGATGCTTTTCCGCTGCGGCTGCACGATCGGAGTGTTGCCCTCGACCACCGGCTGGCCGAGCGCCTCGTTCTCCCGGATGCGCTGCGCTTCGGCCTGCGCGTCGACCACCGTGCCGGGCGGAGGCGGGGATTCCCAGAACATCAGCCGGTCGGCGATCGATCGCGGCGGCCGGTCTTCGAGCGACTCGGCGTTCACCATCCGGCGGATATGCGGCGGCGCGGGCGGTCCGGCGGCCTTCACGAGCGCCTCCTGACCGGGGCTGTCCGCCGCGGGCGTGGAAGTGCTGAGGGCGGTCTGCGGCGCGAGCGCCTCCTCGGCCTGCTTGCGCTCGGGGGCTTCCTGCGGGCGCGGCATGCCCGGCTGCGGCGGCTCGAGGGTGAAGTTCGGCGGCATCACCAGGGGCGCGCGCGTCGTCACCGCGAACTCGTCCGGCGCGTCGCGGGTCACGCCCAAGGTGCGGCCGATATCGGAACCGCTGCAGCCCACGAGCAGCAGCGCCGCCCCGCAGGCGAGCGCCGCCCCCCGGAGCCGGAAGGCGGGAGACGGGAGCGAACGCTTGGCCATGGCCGGTCTGTCCAGGACTAGAATATGCTGTCCAGCCAGCTCTTGCTGCCGGACTGGATCAGGGGGGCTTGAGCTCCCGCCGCGTTGGGGGTCTGCCCGAACAGGAGCTGGTCGGTGAAGGCCTCGTCGTGATGGCGGATCTGGCGGTCCTGCTCCACCCGCTGCCGGATGTTCGCGGGGGCGGAGGGGCCGGCCGCCTCGACCAGCGCGCCCTGGCCGGGGCTGACCGGAGCCGTCGTCGCGTCGGGCGCGGTCTCGGCGCTCGCCTGGGCCGGGGCTTCGTCCCGGGCGGCGTCCGGGCGGATCGCGCGTTCGCTGAGCGAGGGCGGCATTGAGAGCGGCGGCGGCGCCACCGCCCGGATCTCCCCGCCGCCTGGGGCGGCCGTGCCGAAATGCCGCACGCCCGTGTCGCTGCATCCGGCGGCCGCCACCGCGGCAAGCCCGGCCAGCATCGTGAGGGAACGGAGGCGGATCATCGCCCCTCCTTAGAGGCGGGGTCCGCGCCCCGCAAGGGGAGTGCCGGGCCGGGCCGCAGGCTCTCGATCATGAGGGCGGCGACCCCGCAGACGATGGCCGCGTCGCCCACGTTGAAGACAAACCAGGAGAGATCGCCGATATGGGCGTGGATGAAGTCCACCACCGCGCCGAATCGCAAGCGGTCGATGACGTTGCCGACCGCGCCGCCCGCGATGGCCCCGAGCGCCACCGCCGACAGGCGGGTGCGGGCACGGGTGAGCCACGCCCCGAGCGCCGCGACGACACCGAGCGCGACCACGGCCAGCACGGCCGAACTCCATCCGCCGAGGCCGTTCAGCAGCCCGAACGTGACGCCCCGGTTCCAGACCATCGTCAGGTTGAGCACCGGCAGCAGCACGATCTGCCCGACGCGCGGCAGATCGATCACGTCCAGCACCCACCATTTGCTCGCCTGATCCGCGAGCAGCACCAGCACGGCGGCGGCGAGGCCGAGCGGCACGAACGCGCCCGGCTTCATGCGGCGGCCTTGCAGACAAGCCCCAATTCCACGGCGTCGGCGCATCGCTCGCACAGCAGAGGATGACCGGGCTGCGTGCCGACTTCCGTGAGCACGCGCCAGCAGCGAGCGCACTTTTGGCCCGGAGCGGGCGAGGCGGTCGCGACGGCAATGGGCAGATTCGGGACGTGCGCCACGTCCGCCTTGGAGACAATCGCGATCTCGGCCCATTGCTCCGCCGGGATCTCGCCGAGAGTGCCGGCCGCAAGCTCAATCTGCAGCTGCGCCTGAAGCGATGACTTGATCGCGCCCGCGACGCGCTCCTCCTCGATCGCGGCGGTGCAGAGCCGACGCATTTCGCGGATTTGCGCCCAGCGTTCGGCCAGGGCGTCGTCCCGCCACTCCGCCGGAACGCTCGCGAACAGCTCCCGGTGCACGCTCGCATCCGCGCCGAACCGCGCGCCCCAGGCCTCCTCGGCGGTGAAGCAGAGCACCGGCGCGAGCCAGGTCGTCAGGCAGCGGTGCAGATGATCGAGCACCGTGCGCGCGGCGCGGCGGCGCGGGCTGTCCGGCCGGTCGCAGTAGAGCGCGTCTTTCCGGATGTCGAAATAGAACGCCGAAAGGTCCGTCGAGCAGAACGCGTGCAACTCGGGATAGACGCCAGTCCAGTCGTAGCTCTCGGTTGCCGCGCGCATGCGGGCATCGAGCTCCGCCAGCCGGTGCAGTACCCAGCGCTCCAGCTCGGGCAGCTCCGCATACGGCACGCGCTCGCTGTCGGTGAAGCCGTCGAGGCTTCCGAGGAGCCAGCGAAGCGTGTTGCGCAGGCGGCGGTAGAGCTCGGCTTGCTGCTTCAGGATCTCGGGGCCGATGCGCAGATCCTCGGTCGTGTCCGACATCATCACCCAGAGCCGCAGAATGTCGGCGCCGTACCGGTCCATGACCTCCTGCGGCGCGGTGACGTTGCCGAGCGATTTCGACATCTTGCGGCCCTGCTCGTCCATCACGAAGCCATGCGTCAGCACCGCCTTGAACGGCGCCCGGCCGCGCGTCCCGACCGACTCCAGCAGCGACGAATGAAACCATCCGCGATGCTGGTCGGTGCCCTCCAGGTAGAGATCGGCCGGCCACGGCAGGCCGCGATCTTCCAGCACGAAAGCGTGCGTCGAGCCGGACTCGAACCACACGTCGACGATGTCCATCACCTGCTCGTACTCGTCCGGGTCGCGTTCGTTGCCGAGAAATCGCGACGGCGGCGAGGAGTACCAGCAATCCGCTCCCTCTTCGCGGAACGCCTCGACCACGCGGCGCACGACGGCGGGATCGCGCAGCGGCTGGCCGCTGGCCTTCTCCACGAATATGGCGATCGGCACGCCCCAGGCGCGCTGGCGGCTGATGCACCAATCGGGGCGCGCGGCGACCATCGAGCCGATGCGGTTGCGTCCCTGATCCGGTACGAACTGCGTCGTCTCGAGCGCCTCCAAAGCGCGGGCGCGGATATGCTCGGGTCCGTCCATGCGGATGAACCATTGCGGCGTCGCGCGGTAGATTAGCGGCGCTTTCGAGCGCCAGGAGTGCGGATAGGAATGCACGAGCTTGCCGCGCGCGAGCAGGTTGCCCGCCTCCGTGAGCGCCGCGCAGACGGGGTCCGCCGCCTTGAACACATGCAAGCCCGCGAACAGCGGAACGCGCGCGTTGTAGGTGCCGTCGCCCTGCACCGTCTCGCCCGCCTCAATGCCGTTCGCGCGGCAGAGCGCGAAATCGTCCTCGCCATGATCGGGCGCGAGATGCACGAAGCCGGTGCCCGCTTCGGTCGTCACGAAATCGCCCATCAGCAACGGCGTGTCCTGCTCGTACCCACGCCCGCGCAAGGGATGCGCGAGCACGGTTCCGGCCAGCTCCTCGCCCTTGTACACGTGCTCGACGTGATGCAGCGTCACGCCCGCATCCGCCAGCACCTGCGGCAGCAACGCGAGCGCAACCAGCATCCGTTCACTGGGGCGGGTGAGCGAAACGTCCGCGACTCCGTCCACATGCACGAGCGCATAGTCGAAACCGGCCCCGGCGGCGACGGCGCGATTGCCCGGAATGGTCCAGGGCGTCGTCGTCCAGATCACGACCGACGCGCCTGCGAGCGCCGGTATGGGCGAGGACATGACCGGAAAACGCACCCAGATCGTGGTCGAGCTGTGGTCGTGGTACTCGACCTCGGCTTCGGCGAGCGCCGTTTTCTCGACCACGCTCCACAGCACCGGGCGGAGGCCCCGATACAGCGCGCCGTTGAGCAGGAACTTGCCGATCTCGTTCGCAATCGCCGCCTCGGACGCGAAATCCATCGTCGCGTAGCGGTTCGCCCAATCGCCCTCGACGCCGAGGCGGCGGAACTCCCGCTGCTGCACGCCCATCCAATGCGCGGCGTAGGCGCGGCATTCGGCGCGGAATTGCAGGATCGGCACCGCGTCCTTGTCGCGCCCGCTTTTCCGGTACTCCTCCTCGACCCTCCACTCGATCGGCAGGCCGTGGCAGTCCCAGCCGGGGATGTAGTCCGCGTCGAACCCCGCCATCTGCCGGGTGCGGTTGATGACGTCCTTCAAGATCTTGTTCAGCGCCGTGCCGATATGCAGATGCCCGTTCGCGTAGGGCGGCCCGTCATGGAGGATGAATTTCGGCCGGTCGCGCAACTCCGCGCGCAGCCTCTCCAGCAACCTGATCTCGTCCCACTGCGCGAGGATCCGCGGCTCCTTCTTGGGCAGGTCGCCGCGCATCGGAAACGATGTCTGCGGCAGAAAGACGGTGTCGCGGTAGTCGCGAGGCGGGCTGTTGGCCGGCGGCTCAGTCATCGCTGTTCTCTGCACTGGGAGCATTCAAGATGCGGCGCGCGTCGGCGGCGTCCAGCGCGATCTGCGCCCGCAGCGCGTCGATGCCATCGAACCGCTGCTCGGGGCGCAGAAACGCGTGCAGCGCCACGCCGATCTCGGCCCCGTACAGATCGCCGGCGAAATCGAAGATATGCGCCTCGACCCGGCTTTCCGTGCCGGCATTGACGGTCGGGCGGCGGCCGATATTGGCGACCCCGGGCAGCGTTCTGCCATCGGGCAGGCGGACCCGCACGGCATAGACGCCGCGCGCCGGTTCGAGATGCCGTCCGAGCGGGATGTTCGCGGTGGGGAAACCGATGGTGCGGCCGCGCTTGTCGCCATGCGCGACGACGCCCCTGATCGTCCACGCGCGGCCCAGCTCCGCCGCGGCCCAGTCCGGATAGCCGTCCTGCAGGGCGCGGCGGATGCGGGTGGAGGAGAGCGGCCCCTGCGCGTCCGTCAACGCCGGCACGAGGGTCAGCCCCATGCCGAGCGCCTCGGCGCGGGTCGCGAGATAGGCGGCATCTCCCCCGCGCCGGTGGCCGAAGGCGAAATCCGCCCCGCAGGCGAGATGGCGCGCACCGAGGCCCCGGTGCAGCACGTCCGTCACAAAGGCCTCGTGCGACATCAGGCTGAAGGCGCGGTCGAACGGCAATTCGTGGATGCGGGCCACCCCAAGCGCCGCCAGCGCCGCCGCCCGCTCGGCGGAGAGCGTCAGGCGGAACGGCGGATCATCCGGGCGGAACACCTCGCGGGGATGCGGCTCGAAGGTCAGCACCGCGAGCGGCAGGTCCGGCCGGGCGGCATGCAGGTCGTGCAGCAGCCGGGCATGGCCGAGATGCACACCGTCGAAATTGCCGAGCGCGACCGCCGCCCCCCGCGCCGCTTCGGGCAGGTCGCGCCAGTCGCGCAGGATTTCGATGCCGGTTCCGTCCATCCGGGCGGTTCTGCGTCACGGACGGACGGGGGTCAACGGATCGGTGCCGCGCGGCGATGGCCAGAGGCGGCAAACTGTGGCCTACGTCTCACCGCGACGGATCGGGCCGATGCTGGGTGATGGTCGGTCACGCATGCTCTGGGGAGAGAGATGGCGAGGACGGAGGTTGGAACGGCCGACGAACTGCTGGCCGAACTCGCGGCCTGGGTCGCGCTGGAGACGCCGACGACGGAGGCCGCCGCGGTCGACCGCCTGATGGACAGGGCGGAAGCGGCCTTGGACGGCGCCGGTGCGGCACTGACCCGCATCCCGGGGATTGACGGGTTTGGCGGCAATCTGCTCGCCCGAACGCAAGGCCAAGGCCGGCCCATTCTCGTCATCGGGCATCTCGACACCGTGTGGAGCACGGGGACGCTCGCTGCGATGCCGTTCCGGGTGGAGAGCGACCGGGCCTATGGCCCTGGGATCTACGACATGAAGGCGAGCAGCCTGATCGGGATGCATGTGCTCTGCTGCATCGCGCGGCAGGGCGTTTCCACGCGCCGCCCCGTCACCCTGCTGCTGACGTCGGACGAGGAGGTCGGCAGCCCGACCAGCCGGGCCGTGATCGAGCGCGAGGCAGAGGGGAGCGCCTACGCCCTGGTGCTGGAGCCGGCGGCCGCGAACGGCGCCTGCGTCACCGCCCGCAAGGGCATCGGGCGCTTCCGCATGGAGGTGGAGGGCAAGGCCTCCCACGCGGGGGCTGCGTTCCTGGACGGCGCATCGGCGGTGGTCGAGCTCGCGCACCAGATCGTCGGCATCGACGCGATGGTCGACGTCGTGAACGGAATCACCCTCAACGTGGCCCCGATCCGGGGCGGCACGCGGCCGAACGTGATCGCCGCCGATGCCGGGTGCGAGATCGATCTGCGCGTGCCCGACGGCGAGAGCGGCGCCCGGCTGGAGCGGGCCCTGCTCGGCCTCAAGCCCGTGTCGCCCGGCTGCCGCGTGCGGGTGACGGGCGGGATGAACCGGCCCCCCTACGCCGAAACCGCCGCCGGGCTCGATCTCTACGGGCGGGCGCGGTCGGTCGCGCGCTCGCTCGGCTTCGACCTGCCGAAGCAGCATCGCGGCGGCGGGTCGGATGCGAACTTCACGGCGGCACTCGGCATCCCGACGCTGGACGGTCTCGGCTGTCCGGGGGGCGGCGCGCACGCCACCGACGAGCACATCCTCTGGCGGGAGCTCGCGCCCAGGGCCGCGCTGCTGGCCGGGCTGCTGGAGACGCTCGACTGATGCGCCGCCTACCGCGGTGCGCCGCACGCTGAGGCGCGGATGCTGTTCAACTCGCAACTCTTCATCCTGGGCTTCCTGCCCGTCGTGCTGGGCGGCTACTACGCGCTGGCGGGCAGCCGCCCGCTGCGGCAGGCCTTCGTCGTGCTCGCCTCGCTCGTCTTCTACGGCTGGTGGGACGTGCGCTACGTGCCGCTGCTGGTCGGCCTGACGCTCGCCAACTGGCTGATCGCGCAGGCCTTCGGGCGTTGGCTAGAGGCTGGATTCCGCTCGCGGGCGTGGCGATGAATCTCGCCGTGCTGGGCGTGTTCAAATACGCGGATTTCCTGCGCGGCAATGTCTACGGCGCGTTCGGGGCGGAGTGGTATCCGTGGCGTCTGGTCCTGCCGCTCGGCATCAGCTTCTTCGTGTTCCAGAAGATCTCGTATCTGCTCGATCTCAGGCGCGGCGACCGGCACATCTACGGCTTCCTCGATTTCTGGATGTTTGTGATGTTTTTCCCGCAGCTGATCGCGGGGCCGCTCGTGCGGCACAACGAGATCATCCACCAGTTCCGCCGCGATCCGCGCGGCCCGGCGATGTGGGAGAATCTGTCGCGCGGCCTGATGCTGTTCCTGATCGGCGTCGCGAAAAAGGTGGCGCTTGCCGATTCGCTGTCGCCGATCGCCGATCCGCTGTTTGCGAAAGCCGCGCTTCATTCGCTCTCGGCGGCCGAGTCTGTGGCTGGCGTGCGCGGCCTACACGCTGCAGATCTATTTCGATTTTTCCGGCTATTCGGACATGGCGATCGGGCTCGGGCTGATGTTCGGGCTCATCCTGCCGTTCAACTTCGATGCGCCGTATCGCGCCGTCTCGATCCGCGACTTCTGGCGGCGGTGGCACATCACGCTGTCGCGGTTTCTGCGCGACTATCTCTACATCCCGCTTGGCGGCAATCGCTGCGGCCCGGCGCGGCAGGCGGCCAACGTCGTGCTCACGATGCTGCTCGGGGGCTTGTGGCACGGCGCGAATTGGACCTTCGTCGTCTGGGGCGGGTTGCACGGCGTCGCGCTCGCGGTGAACCATGTGTGGAGCAATCGCGGCCTGCGCTTGCCGCGCCCGCTCGGCTGGGCGCTGACGCTGCTGTTCGTCATGGCGGGCTGGGTGCTGTTTAGATCGCAGACTTTCGCGGCGGCCGGCGACATGCTCCTCGCGATGCTCGGGCTGCACGGGATCGGGCATGTCGCGCTGGACCGCACCGGCACGGACGTGCTCATCGCGGCGGCGCGGCGGTCGCGGTGCTCGGGCCGACGAGCCAGGGCGCGGCGTTGCGGATGCTGCGTCCTCGTCCGTGGCTCGCCATTCCGGCGGGGCTGGCGCTCACTTTCCTTCTGCTGCTGATCGGCGGCCGGCTGCAAAATGCCTTCATCTACTTCCAGTTCTGACTGGCGGCGCTTCTTCGTGCTTGCGGTCGGCGCGGCGGCGGCGGCGGCGGCGCTGCTCTACGCCTTCATCGTCGTCGTCGATCCGTTCGACACGCTGCCGCTGTCGCCGCCGCTGGCGCGCGCGCCGGTCGCGACCAACGCCCGCTTTTCCTTCCCGGCGCTGGCGCGGTCGGCAGAGTTCGACAGCGCGGTGATCGGCACCTCGACCAGCCGGCTGTTGCGCCCGGCCGCGCTCGATCCGGCTTTCGGCGGCGCGCGTTTCGTCAATCTCTCCATGAACGCCGCGACCGCCTACGAGCAGGCGCGCATTCTCGGCGTGTTCCTGCGCGCGCATCCGCATCCGCGCGCCGTCATCATCGGGCTCGACATCGCCTGGTGCGGCATAGGGCCGCAGCCGCGCTACACGCCGCGCCCGTTTCCCGAATGGATGTACGGCCGCGACCGCTGGCGCGGCTATCGCGAGATGTTCAACCTCTACGCGCTGACGCAGGCCTTCGCGCAGTTCCTGCACGTCACGGGGCTGAAACCATCGCGCTACGGCCTCGACGGCTACACGAGCTTCGTGCCGGACGATCGGCTGTACGATCCCGCGCGGGTCGCAATGCATCTCAGGCAGGACGAAGCCGCATTCGCGCGCGCCGACATAGCAGGCGATCCCGGCCTCCTGGCGGTTTCCCGCGCTCGATCTGCTGGGCCACAGCCTTGCCGACGTTCCGGCGGATACGCCGGTCGTGCTGTATTTCGTGCCGTACAACCATGTCCTGCAGGAGCCGGGCACCGACATGGCGCGAGGTCTGGGCCGCGTGCAAGGCGCGGACCGAGGCGGTCGTGCGCGGGCGGCGCGATGTCGTCGTCGCGGATTTCATGATCCCGAGCCCGATCACGGACAACGACGACAATTACTGGGACGCGCTGCACTACCGGATCGCGATCGGCGACCGGCTGGCGTCGGACCTGGCGGCGGCGGCGCGGCGGCAAGCGTCGCCAGCCGGGGATTACCGGCTGCTGGCGACGCCACCATAATTTCGTCGGGTAGCTCACAAAGGAAAGATAGTTTTTACGCCTGTGGGTATTCGACAAGGGCGCTGCTCTTGGGTCCGGGCAGGTCAACTCTTTGGCCTGTATGCAGTAATGATGAGCTAAACCGGCTTGTCTATTCGATGCCTGTCCGATGCAAGGGTAGTGAGAGTGACTGCAGCCGATCCGGCGTGAGCGCCGCAACGCGCTGGCACAGAGCATCGAGATCGCTGGTGGAGCCGAATTATGGCCCGGCGCGGTGATTCGGTCTGCCCGTAGGTGCCGCAGAACGTCGACCGGGTTCAGCTACGGCGCATAGTGTGGCAACCCCAGCAAATGACGCAGTGGAGGACCACCAGGTCGTGGCTGGTGTCCAGCCGGCGCATCGCACTATGAGTGCGTGCTCCGTCATCGAGGAACGTCCAGCGAAGTGGGCAGGAATAGGCTCATCGCCGCCGTGGCGAGGGTCGCAGCACCATTAGAACATCCACCAGTACGATCGCCGCGAAGAGGTAGAGGGAAGCGGCGTAGTTCACCGCGAGCTTGTCGTAGCGCGTCGCAATTCGCCTGAAGTCCTTTAACCGGCAGAATGCGTTCTCGATACGCCTGCGCTCGCGGTAGAGGCGTTTGCTGAACGGGAACTTCTTTTTTCGGTTACTCCGGTTCGGAATAACCGGTTTGGTGCCCCGCTCCTTCAGGGCGTCGCGCAAATCGGCGCTATCATAGGCTTTGTCACCCAACATTGTCTTCGCGGGCTTCGTCTCTTGGATCAGCTCCGCGCCCGCTGGACAATCATGGGCCTCGCCGCCAGTGAGCAGGATCTTGAGAAGGCGACCTTTAGCATCGCTGATTGCATGAATTTTCGTGTTGCGACCGCCTCGCGAACGACCGACCGCCTGATTTTCCTCCCCCCTTTTCCGCCCGATGCGGAGCGATGTGCCTTGATATGTGTCGAGTTAATCATTTGCATGTGAGCCGACCGCCCACGCGAAGCAAGCGCGTGAAACAACCGCTCCCAGACCCCGCGTTCCGCCCAGCGCACAAAGCGATTATAGATCGTCGTCGGCGGGCCATATTCCGGCGGAAGATCGCACCAGCGGCAGCCACTTTTGAGAACATGAACGATACCGCTGATCACCCGCCGGTCATCGACGCGCTTCTTGCCTCGAACGTCGGTCGGCAGAAGGGGCTGGATGGCCTCCCACTGACCGTCCGATAGCCAGAACAAACAATGCCGCATCCTTCAGCCCTCCAAGAATTATATATATTGACTTGTATAGCCGTTTTCTGGGTTTTGACCCTAGACTCGTGTCGTCAGATCTACTCTGCCATCTGCCCAGAGGAGAGCCTCCTCTTCCGGGTTCCGAACTGGTTGGCTGGCACTTGGTCAGTTCTGCTCTCAACAGGTTACAAAAAAAGCTGGTGGCACTTTCGGGATGTAGCCGCGTCGGTCGTAGAGCTTCGTGGTTACGGGTCTATCTCGGCCGCCTTTTACAGGTCGTCCAAATGCGCACCGTTCTCAAGTGATGGCGTGCCTCAACCGCCTCGCCTAAGCCTTGCAATTACGTGTGAACTGAGCGCTGCCAGCCGACTTGTGAAACACTCACTATGCGACCGGCTTCCGCCCATGCCTCCCGTTCGGCCTCGGTGAAATCCGGGCGCACCCTGCGGCCGCTATCCGCCGATTGCAGCCCCGCCTCGATCACCGCCATCAGCGCCGTCGCCTGCGCGGGCGTGACCGGAAGCGCACCATCGCCCCTATGGCGTCGCGGATCGCCGCGTAGTAGCGCCGGTAGTCGCCTCGCGGCGTCTCGATCTCCTGCGGCGGCGCGTCGGCGGTCAGGATGAGGGCCGGGTCCGGATCGCTGCCCCAGCCGGGAGTGCCGGGCGTCTCGCCCGCGATCAGCCGGGCTTCCTGACCGTCGCCCCGTCGCTTCAGCATGGCGGCGTCTGTGCCGCGCGCGAGGAATCGTGGAGCCGTGTCGGCCGCCAGCATGCTCGCTTGCAGGATGACGCGCCTCGGGCCGTATCCAAGAACGGCCTGGAACCAGTCGGGCGACGATCCGCCCCGGCGCTGGACTGCGACGTCGGCGCGAACGGTGTCGGGCGGTCCGAACAGAACCAGCGCCTGATCCGCCAGATGCGGGCCGAGGTCGTACCAGAGTCCCGCGCCGGGGCCGCCGCGCTCCCGCCAGCGGTCCCGGATATGGGGGCGGTAGCGGCTCATCTCGGACCGGACCTCGACCACCTCGCCGAGCCGGCCGCTTTCCACCGTTTGCCGAAGCGCCAGGAAATCGCTGTCGAACCGCCGGTTCTGGAACACGGACAGATGCCGCCCTTTCTCGGCGGCGAGACCGGCGAGCGCCCGGGCCTCGGCCAGCGTCAGGGTGAAGGGCTTGTCCACGACCACGTGCTTGCCGGCGCGCAGCGCGGCCTCGGCCAGCTTGGCATGCGTGTCGTTGGGCGTCGCGATGACCACCAGCGCGACGCCGGGATGCCGGACGGCGTCGAGCGGGTCGGTGACGATCTCCGCATCGGGATAGGCCGTGCGCGCGCTCTCGCCCTGGCGTGAGCCGATCACCGACAGGACGAGGCCAGGCACCGACGCGATCAGCGGCGCGTGGAAGACGCGGCCGGCATAGCCGAAACCGATCAGCGCAACCGCGACCGGGTCCATGCTTCTCCCTCCCTGCGTCAGCCGCCCTGCTTCTCGGCCGCGGGCTGGTCAGGCTGCCCGGCCTCGCTCAGCCGCTTCTCGATCATCCGCCGCCAGGGCGCGTCCGGCGGTGCTGCGGCCAGCGCCTCGGTGAACAGCAGGCGCGCATGGTCGGTGACGCGGCCTTCGGCTTCCGTTGTCGCCTCGGCCACCTCCATCGCGAGCAGCGGGTCGAACCGCATGCTGAGCGCCGTGCCCCACGCATCCGCCGCGCCCCGCATGTTCCGGCGGCTGGCCTCGGCATTGCCCAGCAGGATGAAGCCCTGGCGTCCCTCCTCGGTTTTCGGATCGATCCTGGCGAGCTGCTTGCGCAGTTCGGCGATGAGCGCGTCGTCCCGCTGTGCCTGCGCCTCGGCTGCCGCCATGCGCTCGGCGAGCGGCGCGTCCGGCAGGAACGGCGAGCCGCCCACCACGTAGAGCGCGAAGGCGGCGAGCGGCACAAGGATCAACGCCGCGAACAGCGGCTGGCGCGATGAGCGTCCGCCCGCCGGCTCCGGTCGCGCCGCCTCCGCGAGCAGCCGCCGCTGCACTTCGAGCACGGCGTTGCCGTATTCGGCGGCGTCGATCCGGCCCTCGTCCCGGTCGCGCGCAAGCTCGGCCAGTTGCGCCTGGTGCAGCGCGAGCGCGGCCTCCCGGCGTCCGCGCAGGGCCGCCTGCCGGCGCACCGTCAGCGCCAGCGGCGCAAGCGCGGCCATCGCCGCCGCCACGAGCACGAGCCAGATCATCGCCGCTTAGGGCTTCAACAGCTCGGCGAGCCTGCGCTGCTCGTCGGCGGAGAGGGGCGGCGGCGCGGCCGCGATCCGCCGCCGCGTGAGCAGGACGGCGACGAAGGCGACCGTGAGCGCGAGCACGGGAGCCGCCCACAGCAGCAAGGTGGCCCACACGAAGGGCGGCGTCAGGCGCACGAAATCGCCGTAGCGCGCCACCATCCAGTCGATCACCTGCCGGTTCGTGTCGCCCGCCACCACGCGCTCACGGATGATGCGGCGCAGATCGCGGGCGAGATCGGCTTCCGATTCCTCGACGCTCTCGTTCTGGCAGACGAGGCAGCGAAGCTGGTGGCCGATCGCCTCCGCCCGCTGCTCCTGCGCGCGGTTGGGCAGCATCTCCGCCGGATTGCTGACCGCCCCGGCCGCCATCGGCCAGGCGAGAAGCAGCGCCAGGAGAAAAATCCGTTGCATCAGGCGTAGGCCCGCAGCAACGGGTTGAGTTCCTGCGCCACCACGCGGCCGCTGATGCCGCCCGCCCAGCGCCAGCGCACGACGCCGTGCTTGTCCACGAGGTAGGTCTCCGGCACGCCGTAGACGCCGAAATCGATCGCGACCCGCCCCGTCTGGTCGGTCGCGAGCCGCGCGTATGCGTCGCCGTTCTGCGCGAGGAAGCCCCGTGTCGCGTCCGGCTTGTCCTTGTAGGCGATGCCCCAAATCGGCACGCCCCGCTGCTTCAGGCTCATCAGCTCCGGCGCTTCCTCGACGCAGGGCAGGCACCAGGAGGCGAAGAAGTTGACCAGCACCGGGCCGGGCGGGGCGGCCAGGTCGCTGCTCGCGAACCCCGCATGCGGCGCGAGGCCGGGCAGATCGAACCGGGGCAGCTTCTTGCCCACCAGCGCCGAAGGCATGCCGCGTGGGTCGAACTTGCCGTCCTGCATGCCGTCGAGCATCGCCCAGAAGGCGACCCCGCAGGCGGCGGCGGCGCCGAACGGCGCGAGCAGCAGGACGCGGCGGCGATCCGGCCTCACGCCGTCACCGTCGCGCGGCGGCGCACCGGCGCGCCGATGCGGAGCCGCCGGTCCGCGAGCGATAGGATGCCGCCCGCCGCCATCACCAGCGCGCCAAACCAGATCCAGGGCGCGAGGGGATTATAGTGCAGCCGCAGCACGGCGGCGCCGTCGCGCTCCTCGCCCAGCACGGAATACAGGTCGGCGAAGCCATTGGTGTGGATCGAAGTTTCGGACACGGTCTGCTTCTGGGTCGTGAAGGAGCGACGGGACGGGTGCAGCACGACGACCGTTTTTCCGCCCCTGGACACAAGCAGATCGGACACGCGCTCGGTGTAATTGGAGCCGGTCTCGTCGTGGATGTTCTCGAGCGTCCAGGCGTAGCCGGCGAGCTGCACGGTGTCGCCCGGCTTGACCGCGACGATCGTGCTGACCGCGAGCGACATGCCCGCGATCCCGGCGAGCGTCACGCCCATGCCGGCATGGGCGACGGTCGAGCCCCAGACGGCGGCGGGCTGCGACCGCAGCCGGTCGAAGCTGGCGCGGGCGGGCAGACGGAACAGTCTCGTGCGCTCGACGATCTCCGCCAACGCGCCCACGATGAGCCATGCCGCCGCCGCGAAGCCGAGCGCGGGCAGCCCCTGCCGCAGTCCGAGCGCCGCGACGACGCCGACCACCGCCGCCGCCAGCGCCGCCCACCACAGCCGGATCAGCGCCGGCCCAAGCTGGGCGCGCTTCCAGGAGAGCGTCGGCCCGATCGTCATCGCCAGGAACACGGGCGCCGCCAGCGGCAGCACGGTCATGTGGAAATAGGGCGGTCCCACGCTGATCTTGCGGCCGAGCAGCAAATCCGCGAACAGCGGGTAGGTGGTGCCGGTCAGCACCACGGCCGCGATCGAGCAGAGCAGGATGTTGTTCAGCACGAGCGCGCCTTCCCGCGACACCGGCGCGAACAGGCCCGAGGTCGCGAGCGCGGGGGCGCGGAAGGCGAACAGCAGCAGCGCGCCGCCGATCACGAGCGCGAGCAGCGCCAGGATGAACACGCCCCGCGTTGGGTCGTTGGCGAACGCATGCACCGAATTCAGGATGCCCGAGCGGACCAGGAACGTGCCGGACAGGCTGAGCGAGAACGTGCCGATCGCC
The DNA here is from genome assembly GCA_963777325.1 of uncultured Alphaproteobacteria bacterium. Lineage (GTDB taxonomy): Bacteria > Pseudomonadota > Alphaproteobacteria > Acetobacterales > Acetobacteraceae > JAFAXA01. The sequence continues at coordinate 148,814 of CAVZQE010000005.1, forward strand.
AGCAGGATGGTCCAGGTCTTCAGCGCCTCCCGCTTCTCGACGACGATCGCCGAATGCAGCAGCGCCGTGCCGGTGAGCCAGGGCAGCAGCGACGCGTTCTCGACCGGATCCCAGAACCAGTAGCCGCCCCAGCCGAGCTCGTAATAGGCCCACCACGAGCCGAGCGCGATGCCGCCGGTGAGCAGGCACCACGACGCGAGCGTCCAGGGCCGCACCCACCGCCCCCAGGCGGCATCGACGCGGCCTTCGAGCAGGGCGGCGATCGCAAAGGCGAACGGGATCGAGAAGCCGACATAGCCCGCGTAGAGCACGGGCGGGTGGAAGGCGAGGCCCGGATCTTGCAATAGCGGGTTCATGTCCCGCCCGTCGATCGGCGGCGGCCAGACGCGCAGGAAGGGGTTGGAGGTGGTCAGCGCAAACAGCAGGAAGCCGGAGGAGACAAGCCCGAGCACCCCGATCACCCGCGCCCGCAAGGTGGAAGGGAGGTTGCGCCCGAAAGCCGCGACCGCGCCGCCGCAGAGGGCCAGGATCAGGCACCAGAGCAGGATCGAGCCTTCGTGGTTCCCCCATGTCCCGGTGATCTTGTAGATCAGCGGCTTCAGCGCGCTGCTGTTCTCGGCGACGTTCATCACGGAGAAATCGTCGAGCACCGAGCTGCGGATCAGGCAGCCGTAGCTGAGGGCAAGCGCGATCAGCTGCCCGAGCGCGAGCGCGGGCGCGGCCGCCATCAGCCGCGCGTCCCGCTGCTGCGCGCCGAGCAGGGAGAGCAGCGCCTGCGCGGCGGCCAGCGCCACCGCGAGCGCCAGCGCGAAGTGACCGAGTTCGGGCGTCATCGACGGATCATCCTAGCTGCCCGCGCTCTTCGAGGCGGTGAGCGTGTTCCAGGTGGAGGCGGGCGGCGGCGGTCCCTGGTCCGGGTTCCAGTGGCCGCTGCGCTTCAGCGCGTCCGCGACCTCCTTGGGCATGTAGGTCTCGTCGTGCTTGGCCAACACCTCGCTCGCCTGGAACGAGCCGTCCGGCGTCCGCGCGCCGAGGGCGACGATGCCCTGCCCCTCGCGGAACAGGTCGGGGAGGATGCCCGCATAGCTCACCTCGACGCTGTGCGCGCCGTCCGTCACCGCGAACCGCGCCTCCGGCCGCCCCGCTTGCGTGAAGCGGGAGACGCTGCCCCGCACGACCAGGCCGCCCAGGCGCACGGCCCGGCCGGCCGGGGTCGCTTCGGTCGCGATATCGGTCGGGGAGACGAAGAACACGATCGTGTCGCTGACGGCGTAAAGGCCAAGACCGACGGCCGTGCCGACGCCGGCGCCGCAGGCGAGCACGAGCAGGAGGCGACGACGGCTGCGCTTCATCGCGCGCGGGGCTGCCGACGGCGCGTCTCGACGGCGGCGAGCCGGCGCTGGGCCGAGCGCCCGCGCATCCAGGCATCCACTCCGAGGGCGAGGGGGATCAGCACCCCGAGCGTATAGGACGCGGCGATATAGGGAAGGTGGGTCATCGTGCAGCCTCCTCATGCGCCCGGGCCATCAGCAGCGAACGGATGCGTCGCTCCATTACCGCGGCCCGGGTGCGCGCGACCACGATCGCCGCGAAGGCGAGCGTGTAGCCGAGCGCCGCCACCACCAGCGGCCAGAGCATGCCGATATACATGGTGGGCGCCCCGGTCAGCGTAATGCTTGCCGGCTGATGCAGCGTATTCCACCAATCGACGCTGAACTTGATGATCGGCAGGTTGACCACGCCGACCAAACCGAGGATCGCCGCCGAGCGGTAGCCGCGCTCGCGGTCGTCGAAGGCGCGGATCAGCGCGACATGACCGAGATAGAGGAAGAACAGCACGAGCACGGACGTGAGCCGCGCGTCCCAGACCCACCACGCGCCCCACATCGGCTTGCCCCAGAGGCTGCCGGTCGCGAGGCAGAGCGCCGTGAACGCGGCCCCGACCGGGCCGATCTCCGCCGCCGCCAAATCGGCCAGCGGATGCCGCCAGACGATGGAGGCGAGCGAGCAGGCGGCCAGCGCCATGTAGCCCGCCGAGGCGAGCCAGGCGGCGGGGACATGCACATACATGATCCGCACCGCGTCGCCCTGCTGCCAGTCGGCGGGCGCGAAGAACAGCCCCCACGCGAGGCCGGTTGCGAGCAGGACGATGGCGCTCAATGAGAGCCACGGCAGAACCACGCCGGAGACGCGCAGGAACCGCCCCGGATTGGCGAAGCGGTGCAGGTTGCGCCCGGGCCTGCGATCCGGCACGGGCGCGTTGACGGTGCTGGCGTCCACGGGCGCACCATAGAGACAGACCCGCGCGGTTTGAAGCCGTCGCGTTGGCGTGCCCGGAACCCGGCTGTAGGCTCAGGCCATCAACAGGAGGTTACAGTCGATGCTGTTCGCCATCTTCTGCGCCGACCGGCCGCAAAGCCTCGATCTCTGCGCCGCCACGCGCCCGGAGCATATCGCCTATCTGGAGACGTACAAGTCGAAGCTGGTCGAGGTCGGCCCGCTGCTCGACGCCGACGGCCGCCCCTGCGGCAGCCTGCTCATCGTCGATGTCGAGGACCGGGCGGCGGCGGAGGGCTTCGCCGCCGGCGACCCGTACGCCAAGGCCGGCCTGTTCGAGAGCACGATCGTACGCGGCTACCGTACCGTGTTCCGGGACGGGGATGTGGTGTGACCGCCTACTGGCTCGTCAAGACCGAGCCGGACGCGTTCGGCTGGGAGCAGCAGGTGGCGCAGGGCGTCGAGCCATGGACGGGCGTGCGCAACCACCAGGCCCGCCGCAATCTGGCCGCCATGAGGACGGGCGACCGGGCGTTCTTCTATCACTCCAATGTCGGGAAAGAGATCGTCGGCGTGGTCGAGGTCGTGCGCGAGGCGTATCCCGACCCGACGGCGAAGTCGGGCAACTGGGTGTGCGTGGACATGCGCACCGTCGGCCCGATGCCCAGGACGGTCACGCTGGCCGCGATGAAGGCCGATCCGGCGCTCGCGGATCTGTCGCTGCTGCGCCTGTCGCGCCTCTCCGTCGCCCCGGTCGGCGCAGCGCACTGGCGGCACATCTGCAAGCTCGGGGGGTGGAGAGATCCGTAACTTTTCAGAGATCACGCATTTGTCTCAAGGTCTCAATGTCGTACTCTCCTTTCGAGATAACAAACATCGGCCCGTTCGGCTGTTTCCCTTCGAGATATTGATGGCATGCGCCAGGAAGATCGATCACTCCGTCTATCAGAGTCGCAAACTGTTTGGCTGTATTTGTGGGCATTCTGCAAGAAAAGCTTTCAGCGCCCGTCGCAAGTATTTCAAGCTCCGAAGGTGTGTCAGAAGCAGTTACGTTAACGATACACCTGCCGTCAGACCAGATCGGCGGCCCATCACCAATCGTGAAGCATCGCAATCTGGCGAGTTCGAGAAATGAGCGTGATAGCCAGCGAAGCCCGCTCTCATCGCACGCAATGATGAAGGCAGGTTCACCGGCAAATGCGGAAGTGCGGACCAGAAAGGAAGTCGGCGAACTCATGAGCTTGCTTTGCGAGGGGGGAGATCGTTGATCGGAATTCTCTGCCATGGCGAATTGGATCCTTTGTGGCTGTTATAATCCCAGTGCGGATTGTGCCATTTGTCGTCAGGGTGATACCGCCACTCGCCTCCGGTTTCGTCCCAAAGACTTTTTCCGCCCTTGGCCGCCTCAGAAGGCCGACTTGCAGGACCCAAGGTAAGTCTGCTTGGGTTTTGAACTGGAGGAAGATCCCCATCTGGCGGCAAGCCTCGCGAAACAGGCCTGCCAGCGTCGCTCGGGTCGCCGGAGGGTCGCGCCTGTGATGATGGTGTGCTTGGCCGAGAAATTCGTTTGGGCGCAACCTGTCGCAGCATCGCGCCGGCGGCCGCTCGGGCGGCGGCCGCCGCACCTCCGGCGGCCCCAGCGCCGATGATGCCGAGGCCGGTCTCGACGGGGTACACCGGCCGGATGGCATCCTCTCCGGGATCGGGTGGTTGGTTGCTCTTCTCGACGGCCGCGACCGTCGACGGGTCGCGGGCGCGCTGCTGTGCATCGGCAGGAAGCGCCGCCAGCGATCAAGGCCAATGACCTGCATGGCTTCCGCGAGCTTTTCGGCAGCGCCCGTAGTTCGGCATGGCTGCTGGCCAGATCGGCAAGGCGGACCGCAGCGCGGAGTTTCACAACCACTGGATCATCGGCGGCGCGGCCGAAGAAGTGTTCGGCGAAGCTCGCCTGATCGAGCTTGGCGCCCTGGCTGCACGCGCTCATCACCTCGGTCATCCGCGACAGAGTTTTCGTATCGAGTTGAACCGAGGCGCGCCCACGCAGGGAAGGCGGCAGGGAACCGACCGCGCCGTATGCGACGGCTTGAATGCGTTGGGGAAGCCCATCCGGGCCGAACATGCCAGCGCTTCGAGAGTCACCTTGGGGCGATAGCGGAGATCTGCCGCTGCCAAACCACCCGTGCTCCTGCCGTCCTTGATCTTGCCAGCCCACCCATACGCCCCGTCATCGGTTGGGGAGGCCGACTAACACTTTTCTGCTAACAATTCGTTTTCGGCAAAAGCCGGGGGGTCAAGTACTTGACGCGAGCACCCGGCTTACCGCCGCGAAGTGCAGTCCGGCGGCGATCAGCACCATCGCGTGCCATACGGCGTTGTGAAACCTGGGCCGCTCGGTCGCATGCACCGCCGCGCCGAGCGAGTACACGATGCCGCCCCCGAGCAGCAACGCCAGCACGTCCACCGGGAGCGCGGCGGCGAGCGGGCGGATGACGGCCAGCAGCATCCAGCCCATGCCGAGATAGAGCGCGAGCGAGAGGCGGTCGAAGCGTCGCGGGCTCGCAAGCTTCAGCGCGACCCCGAGCGCGGCCAGGGTCCAGGCGGCGACGCAGAGCGGCACGCCAACATCCGGGTCGACCGCGTGAAGCGCGAACGGTGTGTAGGTGCCCGCGATCATCACGAAGATCATCGCGTGGTCGAGGCGCCGCAGCGCCGCCTTCAACCGGCCGGGTCCGGCCAGATTATAGGCCGCCGACGCCGCCAGCATCCCGATCAGGCCGAAGCAATACACGAGCAGGGTCGCGAGCCGCCCGGCCGTTGCCTCGGGCGCGACGCTCGCGATAAGCCAGCAAACGGACGCGACCCCCGCGCACACGCCGACGACGTGGACGGCGCGGTCGGCCGCCGCTTCGGCCGGGTCGCAGTGCGGGAAGTCGGCGAAAGCGGCCGGAGGCTTCGTCGGGCGAGACTGCGCCATTGCCGCTCCCAAACGCATCGCCACACCGGGCAAAAGAGTCAGTGACGAGACCGGCGCCATCGTTCGCGCCGGAGGCTGGCATCCGATGTGGTGCCGGGATAGCCTGCGGCAAAGGCGCGGCGGCCGGGCTCAGGCGGTCCGGTCGCGGCAAGGGGCCGGGGCGGCGGCGCCGACGGCCAAACGAGAAGAATAGGGGAAGCAGCTATGAACGACGTCCCATCCGGCGCGCGGGTGTTCCCGGTTCGCCCCGACCTCGCGGCCCATGCCCTGGTCGACAGGGAGCGCTACCGCGCACTCTATGAGCAGGCGGCCAGCCACCCCGACGCCTTCTGGGGCGAGCAGGCGAAGCAGCGGGTGCAGTGGATCAAGCCGCCGACCCGGATCAAGAACACGAGCTTTACGGGCGACGTCTCGATCAAGTGGTTCGAGGACGGCGTGCTCAACGTCTCCGAGACCTGCCTCGACAAGCACCTGGCCGAACGCGGCGACCAGGTCGCCATCATCTGGGAGGGCGACGACCCGAACAGCACGGTTTCCGTCACCTACCGCGAACTGCACGGGCAGGTCTGCAAGCTCGCCAACGGCCTAAAGTCGCTCGGCGTCAAGAAGGGCGACCGGGTCACGATCTATCTGCCGATGGTCATAGAGGCGGCGGTCGCGATGCTTGCCTGCGCCCGCATCGGCGCGGTCCACTCCATCGTGTTCGGCGGCTTCTCGCCGGACAGCCTGGCCAACCGCATCGAGGGCTGCACGTCGGAGATCCTGATCACGGCCGACGAAGGGCGGCGCGGCGGCCGCAAGGTCGCGCTCAAGACCAATGCCGACGAGGCGGCCAAGGCGGCGCCCGTCAGGCACATGGTCGTCGTCAAGGTGACCGGCGGCTCGGTGCCGATGCAGGACGGCCGCGACATCTGGTATGACGACCTGCTCGCCAGGCAATCGGCCGAATGCAAGCCCGAGCCGATGAACGCGGAAGACCCGCTGTTCATCCTGTTCACCTCCGGCAGCACCGGCAAGCCGAAAGGCGTGCTGCACACGACCGCTGGCTACCTGGTCTGGGCCAGCTTCACGCACGAGCTGGTGTTCGACTACCACCCCGGCGACATCTACTGGTGCACGGCCGATGTCGGCTGGGTGACGGGGCACACCTATATCGTGTATGGCCCGCTCGCCAACGGCGCGACGACGCTGATGTTCGAGGGCGTCCCGAGCTACCCGGACAGCAGCCGGTTCTGGCAGGTCGTGGACAAGCACAAGGTCAACATCTTCTATACCGCGCCGACGGCGATCCGCGCGCTGATGCGCGACGGCGAGGCGCCGGTGCGCAACACCTCGCGCAAATCGCTGCGCGTACTCGGCAGCGTCGGCGAGCCGATCAACCCCGAAGCGTGGCTCTGGTACCACCGCGTCGTGGGCGAGGAGCGCTGTCCGGTCGTCGATACGTGGTGGCAGACGGAAACCGGCGGCATCATGATCAGCCCGCTGCCGGGCGCGATCGACACCAAGCCCGGCTCCGCGACCCTGCCGCTGCCGGGGGTGAAGCCGGTGCTGGTGGATGGCGAGGGCCGCGAACTGTCCGGCGCGGCCGAGGGCAATCTCTGCATTGCCGACAGCTGGCCCGGGCAGATGCGCACCGTGTACGGCGATCACGAGCGCTTCGTGCAGACCTATTTCTCGACCTTCAAGGGTCTCTATTTCTCCGGCGACGGGGCGCGGCGGGACGAGGACGGCTACTACTGGATCACCGGCCGGGTCGACGACGTGATCAACGTCTCGGGCCATCGCATGGGCACGGCGGAGGTCGAGAGCGCGCTGGTCGCGCATCCGAAGGTGGCCGAGGCCGCGGTCGTCGGCTTCCCGCACGAGCTGAAGGGGCAGGGCATCTACGCCTACGTCACCCTGATCGCGGGCGAGGAGCCGTCCGACGCCTTGCGCAAGGAGCTGGTCGCCTGGGTGCGCCAGGAAATCGGCCCGATCGCGTCGCCCGACGCGATCCATTGGGCGCCCGGGCTGCCGAAGACCCGCAGCGGCAAGATCATGCGCCGCATCCTGCGCAAGATCGCGGCGAATGAAACGGAAGGCCTCGGCGACACCTCGACGCTCGCCGACCCGGCGGTCGTGGACGACCTGATCAGCAGCCGCGCGGGCTGATCCGCCGCAACCCGGCCCTTTCCGTGGGGAGAGGGCCGGGTCGGTGCGCATACGATGCTGCCAATGTCAGCGTGGTTGCCGGTCGGCGGTGATCGCCTACTTCCCCCAGATCTTGGCGTAGGCATCCCGATAGCCGTTCGCGGGATCGTAGATGTCGTCCTTGCCGCCGTCGCCGTCGACGTTCTTCTCGGTCACGAGGTGGACCGGCGCGACATAGCCCGAAGGCGGCTGCCCGGCGAAGGCGCGGTTCAGTTCGTCGATGACCTGCCAGCCCTGGAGCAGCAGCGGCTCGGGCACCGTGGCCGCCTGATACTGGCCGGCGCGGATGCGCTCATACGCCGACTTGCTGCCATCGCCGGCGCTGATGTTCGCGGGAGGGCCGCCCGGATCGCGCCCGGCGGAAATCAGCGGCGGTCCGATGAAATCGTAATACAGATCGTTGATGGCGAGCGTATCGGTCCATTTCGTGCCGAAGCGCTGCAGCAGGGAGGTCGTGAGTTGCGGCATCCGGCTCGACGTGTCCCCGAGCGGCGTGTCCTCGAACGACAGCACCGTGCAGCCGGAACAGGTGCGGATCTCGTCCTGCATCATCTTCGCCTTGGACAGCGCGATCGCATAGGCGCTGTCGGTGAAGATGATCACTCCGGCGCGGCCGTCGCTCCGCGCGATGGCGTAGTCGGCCGCGACCTTGGCGACGGACGCGCTGTCCGTGGTCACGTTCGCAACGACGTGGTATTGCGGCATGGTCCCGGGTTTCGGCGCGCCGTGCCAGGCGACGATCTTGATGCCCTGGTCCACGGCCTGCTGGATGTCGGCCGCGTTCTGCACGATGTCGAACCCGCCGATGACGATCCCGTCCGGCTTCAGCGCCATCGCCTGACCGAACGCGGACTGGATGCCGGAGACGCTCCCCTGGCCGTCCAGCACCCGGATCGTCCAGCCGATTTTCTTGCCCGCCTGCTGCACGCCGTCGCCGACCTCCTGCACGCCGCCATTGCGCAGGTCGGCGGCGACATAGACCACCGTCTTGCCCGCGACCGCGCGCGGGCCCGTCGTCGGCCCGTCCCAGGAGGTGGCGGGAGCAACGGCCGCCGCCACCGCCGAGCGGGCGCGCGCCAGCGCATCCTCGGCGTGCGCCTCCGATACAATCGAGGCGCCGGAGGCGGCGAGCAGCGAAGCGGCCAACCGGACATATCCTGGTCCGCTCACGCAATCCGTACCGGTCCATGCACGTCCCTCCTGCGATGGCCCGCCTTTGGCGGAGCCGGTTGAGCATGCGCCCCGCTATCCCGGGGTCGGCTCGATCCTGCGCGGTTCCGGTTCCGGTTCGGGCGCGGGGCGGGCGCGCGTCTGCACCCGGCGCCGGCCGGTCCAACCGGCGAGGCCGATCGCGATCAGCAGGGTCGCGCCGTTGAAGGCCGGCTCGACCCAGAATGCGCCGCCGAGCTGCTGGATACCGGAAATCCCGATGGCGAGAATAACCACGCCGACGACGGTGCCCCAGATGTTGACCCGGCCCGGGTTGATCGTCGTCGAGCCGAGGAAGGCTCCAACGAGCGCGGGCAGGAGGAACTCGAGCCCGACGCTCGCCTGGCCGACCCGCAGCCGCGCCGCCAGTACCGACGCCCGCAAAGGCCGTGAGCACGCCCGAGGTCATGAAGGCGAGCATGACGTAGCGCAGCGTCGGAATGCCGTTGAGTGCGGCCGCGCGCGGATTGGCGCCGATCGCATAGAGATAGCGCCCGACGGGCATGTAGGCCGACACCACCCACAGCAGCGATGGCAAGCCCGAGCACGTAGAAGGCCGGCACCGGTATCCCGAGCAGCGATGCCGTATCGATCTGGAAGAAGGACGGGGACAGGCGGCCGATGATCTGCCGTCCGCCCGTCCACCAGAGCGCGACCGCGTAGGTGAGCGTGCCGGTGCCGAGCGTCGCGATGAAGCTGTCGATCTGCGCGACCTCGACCAAGAGCCCGTTGAGCAGGCCGAACAGCAGGCCGAGCGCGAGCACGATCAGGACCGCGAAAGGCCACGGCACGCCCGCGATCTGCAGCGAGATCGCGAGCACATGCCAGAGCACCACGCCGTAGCCGACGGTCAGGTCGATCTTGCCGGTCATCATCGGCACGGTCGCGGCGAGGGACAGCATCGCGACCACTGCCTTGTCGCTCAGGATGGAGCGGGCGTTGAGCCAGGTCGGGAACGTCTTGGGCAGCACCGCCGAGAAAGCGAGCGCCAGCAGCACGGCCAGGATCACGAGGCCATAGACCGGCAGCAGCGCGGCCAGGCGGCGCCCGAGGCTCGCCCGCCTCAGCGTGCCCGGCGCCGGTTCGAGCGCGGTCGATCGCAGGGTGCCGCTCATGACGTCATCTCCGGGCGGGGCGCGGACCCTCCCGCGGACGCCGCGTGCAGCAGGCTCGCGACCGACAGATCCGCCCGACCGATCTCGCGCACGACCCGGCCCTGACTGAACACCAGGGCGCGGTGGCAGATATTGGCGACCTCCTCGAAATCGGTCGCCACGACGAGAACGGCGAGGCCGGTCTTGAGCGCAGCGTTGAGGAGCGCGTAGATGTCGGCCTTGGCTCCGACATCGACGCCCGCGGTCGGCTCCTCCAGGATCAGCAGCCGCGTCGCGAGGCCGAGCCAGCGGGCCAGCACGACCTTCTGCTGGTTGCCGCCCGACAGCGTCTCGACCGGGCGTTGCGGTTGGTTCGGGCGCAGCGTGATGCGCGCGCCCGCGTCCCGCGCGTCGGCGAACTCGCGCGAGGGCCATCGCCAGCCGAGCGGCTTGCAGCCGGACGCGCCCGGATTGAGAAACAGGTTCTCGCGCACGCTGAGCGGCATGGCGAGGCTCTCGCCTACGCGATCACCCGCCACCAGACCGACGCCGCGTCGCATCGCCGTCGCGGGTCCATGCGGCTGGAAGGGCCGGCCGTCGAGCAGAACCCGGCCGGAGTCGACCGGCTTGATGCCGAACAGCGCCCGCCCGATCGAGTCCTGACCGGCGCCGCGCAGCCCGACCAGACCGACCATCTCGCCCCGTCTGAGCACAAGCTTGACCGGCCCGGCGCCGTCCGCGACGAGACCCTCGATGACCAGGCGCGGCTCCGCGTCGGCCGCGGCCGGGTGCGTGAAGACCTCATCCGGAGGACGGCCGACGATCATCGTGACAAGGTCGGCGGGGCTGGTCTCGCCGACGGGCTTGCGCCCGACCAGCCTCCCGTCGCGCAGCACCGCGACCTCGTCGGCGACCCGGAACACCTCGTCCAGCCGGTGGGAGACGTAGATCATGCCGATCCCAGTGCGCTTGAGGTCACGCAAGGCGGCGAGCAGCCGCCCGACCTCGTCGGCCGGCAGGCTCGCGGTCGGCTCGTCGAGCACGAGGATCTCGGCGCAGGCCGCGAGCGCCCGACCGATCGCAACCAGCGACCGCTCGGTACGGGTCAGGTGCATGATGCGCGCATCGGGGTCGATGTCGGCGCTCATCGTATCGAGTGCCGCGAGCGCCTGGGCCCGGCTCGCGGACCAGGAAATCAGGCCCCCGCGCCGGCGGTAGCCGACCCCGAGCGCCACGTTCTCGGCGACCGTCATCCAGTCGATCAGCCCGAGATCCTGGTGGATGAAGGCGACCCGCTGCTGGCCGGCCTTCCGGGCGCGGAGATGGTTGTAAGCCTGCCCGCGCAGCAGGATGCGGCCGCCATCCGGGGCGTGGATGCCGGCCAGCATCTTGATCAGCGTGGACTTGCCGGCGCCGTTTTCCCCAAGCAGGGCGAGGATGGTCGCCGGGGCGAGCGAAAGCGATACGCCGTCCACGGCGAGCGTGCCGCCGAACCGCTTGCTGACGTTCTCGAACGCGAGCAGGGCGGCGCTGGCGCGATCGCGCGGCATCGCCTCCGCCTGCGGCATCATGCGCGCCGCGTTTGCTTCGCGCTCCGAACAGCTTGGTGCGGCCACCCATGGATCGCGCCGACCGAGCCGGGCCGGAGAATGCAGGTCTGGTCGTGCTTGCTGCCCGCAGCGAGTTCCGTTTCCTCGACCATCTCGACGCCGGTGCCGATCCGGAAGTTACTTTCAGGCTTATCCGGCACCGTTGGCGATAACGCCGAGCCTGTCAATCCGGTCCGCACCCGCGACGATCCCGCGGGCCCATCGCCGCCGCCCGGGTGCTCCGACGCGACATCGCGCGCGATCTCGGCTATGGGCCGGAACAGATCGAGGCGCGGCTGCGCTGCGGCGTGCTCCGCGCCGGAGCCGCCGCCCTGGAGGAGCCCGCTTCATGACGGATCTCTACGCGGTCATCGGCAACCCGATCGGCCACAGCAAGTCGCCCATGATCCATCTCGCCTTCGCCCGCGCGACGGGGCAGGACCTCGACTACATCGCGCTCGAGGCTCCGGTCGGCGGCTTCGGGGCCAGGGTGGACGAGCTGCGCCGGCGCGGCGGGCTCGGTCTCAACATCACGACGCCGTTCAAGCTGGACGCCTTCGCCTATGCGACCGAGGTGAGCGAGCAGGCTCGGCTCGCGGGCGCTGCCAATTGCCTGAAGTTCGAAGGCGGGCGCGCGACCGCGCAGAACTTCGACGGCATCGGGCTGACGAACGACATCGAGCGCAATCTCGGCTGCCCGATGCGGGGCCGCCGCGTGCTCGTGCTCGGAGCGGGCGGAGCGGTGCGCGGCGCGATCCTGCCATTTCTCGAGCAGAGGCCGGGGCGGCTGGTCATCGTCAACCGAACGGTCGAGAAGGCGCGGGCGCTTGCCGCGCAGTTCGCCCCCTACGGAGCGCTGACGGCCACCGGATATGATGCCTTGGGGGGCGAGGGAGCGTTCGATCTGGTCGTCAACGCGACCTCCGCCAGCCTGCATGACGAGGCACCGCCGATTTCGGTCGAGAGCTTCGTGCCGGACGGCCTCGCCTACGACCTGACCTACGGCAAAGGTCTGACGCCGTTCCTGCGAGTGGCCCGCAGGGCGGGTGTCGAGCGCGTGGCCGACGGCGTCGGCATGCTGGTCGAGCAGGCGGCCGAGGCGTTCGCATGGTGGCGCGGCGTCCGGCCCGACACGAAGCCGCTGATCGAGCTCCTGACGATCCCGCTGACGTAGATCGGTGCCGCGTGCGATAACGCCGCGACGTCGCGGGGGAGAAAACGGAATGGGCGATCTGGAAGGACTGGCTGGGCTGGGCAGGCAGGGGCTGCCCCGGCGCGGGTTCGTCATGACGAGCCTGATCGCAGGATACACGCTGGCCGCCGTCAGGGTGGAGGCGCAGGCGATTCATACGGACAGCGCCGGATTGCAGGCGGGGGCGGTCTCCATTCCGGTTCGGGATGGCACCATCCCAGGCTACGCGGCGCGGCCGGATGGCAACGGGCCGTTCCCGATCGTGCTCGTGAACGAGGAGATCTTCGGCGTCCACGAATACATCAAGGACGTTTGCCGCAGGCTTGCGAAGCAAGGTTACCTGGCGGTCGCGCCGGAATGCTACGCGCGGCACGGCGATCTGGGCGCGATGACGGACCCGCAGCAGATCGTGCGCGAGGTGATCCTCAAGACGCCCGATGCGGAAATCATGGCCGATCTCGACGCCGCGGCGAGCTGGGCCGCTTCCCAGCATGGCGACGCGCACCGCCTGGGGGTGATCGGGTTCTGCCGGGGCGGGCGCAACACCTGGTTCTACGCCGCGCACAATCCGGCGCTCCGCGCGGCGGTCGCCTTTTACGGCCCGCTAGGCGGCCAGCCCTCTCCGATCCAGCCACGCACGGCGCTCGAGGTCGCGAGCGAGATCAAGTGCCCGCTGCTCGGCCTCTACGGCGCGCAGGATCCCGGCATCCCGGTCGCGAGCGTGCGGGAAGCCGAGCAGAAGGCCAGGGAAAGCGGCGAGCCGGTCGAGATCGTCGTCTATCCCGACGCCGGCCACGGTTTCCACGCCGACTACCGGCCGAGCTACCGGCCGGACGCGGCGGCGGACGCGTGGAAGCGCATGCTCGCCTGGCTCGGGGAATACGACCGGGCCTGAGGCGCGGGAGCGGCCGTGTTGCCGCACTCGTGAAGGCCGGAGCGCCCGGCCCGGCCTCGCAATGCGGCGAAGCGACCGCAATTCCGTTGCCCCGCCCATAAGCAGTCGGAGCCAGCACGTGAGCGCGAACGAGAAGAACGGGCTTTCCCGCCGCCAGATCGTCGGCGGCGCCGGCGCGGGCCTAGCCGCGGCCACGGCGCCTGCTTTCGCGCAGGGAACAAACGCGGCGCCCGCGCCGCAAGCGCTCACAAACGCCTCGCCCGCGCCGCCAGCGCTCCAGGATCCGACGACCAAATACCCGAGGCCGCCCTTCCAGAAGCAGTCACAGCCTTGGCCCGGTCTGGCGAGCAAGATGGACCCCAAGCCGGACCATGGCGAGAAGAGCTATCGCGGGTCGGGCCGCCTCGCCGGTCGCCGCGCGCTCGTCACCGGCGGCGATTCAGGCATGGGCCGCGCCGCCGCCATCGCCTTTGCGCGTGAGGGAGCGGACGTCGCCATCAACTATCTTCCGGCCGAAGAGCCGGATGCGCAGGAGGTGATCGCGCTGATCAAGGCGGCGGGCCGTGTCGGGGTCGCGATTCCGGGCGACATCCGCGAGGAGGCGTTCTGCCGCAATCTGGTGGACCAGGCGGTGCGCGGCCTGGGCGGCCTCGACATCGTGGTCTGCAACGCGGGACGGCAGCAGACGCACGCGTCGATCCTCGACATCTCGACAGAGCAGTTCGACTGGACGATGAAGACGAACATCTACGCGCCGTTCTGGATCATCAAGGCGGCGCTGCCCCATCTGTCCCCCGGCTCGGCGATCATCGGCACGACCTCCGAGCAGGCGTATGATCCGTCTCCCGACCTCTACGACTACGCGCAGACCAAGGCGGCGACGATGAACTACGTGAAGTCGCTCGCGAAGCAGCTCGGCCCGAAGGGCATCCGCGTGAATGGGGTCGCGCCCGGGCCGATCTGGACGCCGCTGCAGGTCAGCGGCGGGGCAACGATGGAAAAACTCGAGAAGTTCGGCGGCGAGACGCCGCTCGGGCGTCCCGGCCAGCCCGCCGAACTCGGGTCGATCTACGTCCAGCTCGCCGCCGGCGATGCGAGCTTCGCGACCGGGCAGGTCTATGGCGCGGCGGGGGGAAGCGGACAGCCCTGAGCGGGGCGACCTGAGCCTGCGGCGACCTGATCCCGGGGGCGAATTGTATTGCATGCTGCCGTCGGCGGCCCAGAATGAGCGGAGAGGTCCGCGGGGGCATCATGACAACGCTACGGCAGGTGAGGAAAAAGGTCCGGGCAGGCGTCGGTCCGAGATACCCGCAGGTCGTGGTGCTGGTCGGCGCCACCGGCGATCTGTCGCGCGCGCAAGCTGCTGCCCGGGCTGTTCCATCTGGCGAGCGCCGGCTTCATTCCGGCCTGCCGCATCGTCGGCGTGTCGCTGGACGAGCTCGACGCCGACGGCTTTCGCGCGGTCGCGCGCGAGGCGCTCTGCCAGTTCTCCACGCGGAAGGTCAACGAAGCCGACTGGTGCGCCTTCGCGGACAGTCTCGACTACGTGCCGCTCTCGGCTGGCCCCGAGGCGCTGAAGGCGGCGGTGGAACGGGCGGAACGGGATCGCTCGAGCGGAGAACCGCCGGCTGCACTATCTGAGCGTGCCGCCGAACGCCGCGCTCTCGGCGGTGCGGCTGCTCGGCGAGGCCGGCCTGGTCGAGCGCTCGCGCATCATCATGGAGAAGCCGTTCGGCACCGATCTCGCGAGCGCGGTGTCGCTCAACGCCAAGCTGCACGAGGTCTTCGCCGAGGAGCAGATCTTCCGCATCGACCACTTCCTCGGCAAGGAGCCGGCGCAGAACATCCTGGCGTTCCGCTTCGCCAACGGCCTGTTCGAGCCGATCTGGAACCGCAACTTCATCGACCACGTGCAGATCGACGTGCCGGAGACGCTGGGCCTCGGCAAGCGCGCCGGCGTTCTACGAAGCAGACCGGCGCGTATCGCGACATGGTGGTGACGCACCTGTTCCAGATCCTCGCCTTCATGGCGATGGAGCCGCCGACCGCGCTCGAGCCCGCGCCGATCAGCGAGGAGAAGAACAAGGTCTTCCGCAGCATGCTGCCGATCGAGCCGCGCGACGTGGTGCGCGGCCAGTACACCGGCTACCGCGCGGAGGAGGGCGTCGATCCGGAATCGGACACCGAGACCTTCATCGCGCTGAAGTGCGAGATCGACAACTGGCGCTGGGCCGGCGTGCCGTTCTTCCTGCGCACCGGCAAGCGGATGGCCGAAGGGCAGCGGATCATCTCCATCGCCTTCCGCGAGCCGCCGAAGAGCATGTTCCCGGCCGGCTCGGGCGTCGGCTCGCAAGGGCCCGACCACCTGACCTTCGATCTCGCCGACGCGTCCAAGATGTCGCTGTCCTTCTACGGCAAGCGGCCCGGGCCCGGGCATGCGGCTCGACAAGCTCAGCCTGCAATTCGCGATGCACGACACCGGGCTGATCGGCGACGTGCTGGAGGCCTACGAGCGCCTGATCCTCGACGCGATGCGCGGCGACCGCACGCTGTTCACGACCGCCGAGGGCATCGAGCGGCTGTGGGAGGTCTCGGTGCCGCTGCTGGAAGCGCCGCCGCCGGTGCGCCTGTACGCGCCGGGCTCCTGGGGACCGAAATCGATCCATCAGCTCATCGCCCCGCACGCCTGGCGGCTGCCGTTCGAGCGCGCCTGGCGGACCCACGGCGAGCTGGCGAGCTGACCGTGGCCGTCTCCCGCCGCGTCCTGCTCGCATCGGCCTTGGCGCTGACGGCCTCGCCCGCGCTCGCCGCGCCGGAGAGCGAGAAGCTGATCCGGCGCAAGATCCCCTCCTCGGGCGAGACCGTGCCCGCGATCGGGTTGGGCACGGCGGGCAGCTACTACGACGTCCCGACGGAAGCCGAACTCGCGCCGTTGCGGCAGACGATCCGCGCCTTCCATGAAGGCGGCGGGACGGTGATCGACACCGCCTCCACCTATGGCGACGCGGAGCGCGCCGTGGGCCAGATCGCGCAGGAGCTGGGCGTTCGGGATGCGTTGTTCCTCGCGACCAAGGTGGACGCGAACGGCCGGGAAGCGGGATTGCGGCAGATCGACCGATCATTCCGCGACCTGCGCACCTCCCGCATCGACCTGATCGCGGTGCATAATCTGCACGATACGGAGACCCAGCTCGGCACGCTGCGGGAACTGAAGCACGCGCACCGAATCCGCTATGTCGGCGTGACCACCTCGTACGAGGGCCAGCACGCGCAGCTGGCGGACGTTATGGCGCGCGAGGCGCTGGATTTCATCCAGGTAGACTACGCGCTCGACAATCGGCAAGCTGCCGAGCGCATCCTGCCGCTGGCGCGCGAACGCGGGATGGCGGCGATGATCAACCTGCCGCTCGGACGGGGCCGGCTGTTCCGTGCCGTGCGGGGCAAGCCGTTGCCCGACTGGGCGGCCGAGTTCGATTGCCATAGCTGGGCGCAGTTCTTCCTCAAATACATCCTCGCCGACGAGGCCGTGACCTGCGCCATTCCCGGCATGGCCAAGCCCGAGCACGCGCGGGACAATCTCGACGCGGCCCAGGGCCGGCTGCCCGACGCCGCCATGCGACGACGCATGGAGAGCTATATCGACGCGCTCTGAAACGACGGAGCGACAAGAGGAGGGCCAACATGACAATGAGCACGATCGGCCGCCGCGGCGTTCTCCCCCTCGCCGGGGCGATGCTGCTCGCGCCGAAGCTCTCGCCATTCGCGTTCGCTCAGCAGGCGGGCAGCGGCAAGATGAAGATCGGCATCATCGGATCGGGGCATATCGGCGGCACGGTCGGCACGCTCTGGGTCAAGGCGGGTCATCCCGTGCTGTTCTCCTCGCGGCATCCGGACGAGCTGAAGGATCTGGTCGCGGGCCTCGGGCCATTGGCGCGCGCGGGCACGCCGGCCGAGGCGGCGGCGTTCGGGGAAGCCGTGTTCATCGCGGTGCCGTATTCCGCGCTGCCGCAAGTCGGTAAGGATTATGCGCACGAGCTTGCGGGCAAGGTGGTGCTTGATGCTTGCAACGCGGTGGCCGCGCGGGACGGCGAGATCGCGAACACGGCCAAGGAGAAGGGGATCGGCGTTCTGTCGCAGGAACTCCTTCCCGGCGCGCACGTGGTCCGGGCCTTCAACACGCTCGGCTACCGGACTCTTGCGAAGGACGCCCACCGTGCCGGGCCTCCGCTTGCCATTCCGATCGCGGGCGACGACCAACACGCGATCCAGGTCGCCTCGTCCCTGGTGCGGGACGCAGGCTTCGAGCCGGTCGCGGTCGGGCCGCTCTCCAGCGCTTCCGAGTTCGCGCTGGGCGCGCCGGGCGCCGGCAAGGAGGTGGACGCGTCCGAACTCCGCAAGGTGCTCGGGCTCAGCAAGTGAGCAGCGCCTCGGAGGCGAGCGGCGCGCAGCCGCTTGCCTATCGCTGGCTGCGCCGGATGATCGACGTCAGGCCGGAGGAGGTGCCAGCCCTGGGTTGGGCTTGGCTGTATATTCTCGTGGTGCTCTCCTCCTACTACATCCTCCGGCCGATCCGGGATCAGGCCGGGGTGGCGGGAGGCGTGAACAACCTGCAATGGCTGTTCACGGCGACACTCGCCGGCATGCTCGCGCTGAATGTCCCATACGGCTGGCTGGTCCGTACTCTGCCGCGCAGCCGTTTCATTCCGATCACCTATCGCTTCTTCGCCGCCAACCTGCTGCTGTTCGCGCTCGCGCTGCACGTGACCAGTCCGCGAGAGGCCGTCTGGGTCGGCCGCGTCTTCTTCGTCTGGACATCGGTGTTCAACCTGTTCGTCGTTTCGGTGTTCTGGGCGATGATCGTCGATCTGTTCAATTCCGAGCAGGGCAAGCGACTGTTCGGCTTCATCGCCGCGGGCGCGACCGTCGGCGCGATCATCGGCTCCGCGCTGACCGCCTCGCTGGCGCGATACATCCCGGAGCTGTGGCTTCTGGTCGGCGCCGCCATCCTGCTGGAAGTCGCCGTGTATTGCGTAGGCCGGCTGGCGCGGCTCTCCGCGTCGCTGAACCAGCGCTCCGGAGACCTGCACGCCGGCGAGGGACGGGCCGACCGGGCGGTCGGCGGCGGCGTGCTGTCGGGCATCACGCACGCCTTCAAGTCGCCCTACCTCGTCAATGTCAGCCTGTTCCTGCTGCTGTTCGCGATCACCTCGACCTTCCTGTATTTCGAGCAGGCGGCGATCGTCAGCCGCACGCTGCACGGCCGCAGCGCCCAGACGGCGTTCTTCGCGACGCTCGATCTCGCGGTAAACATTCTGACCCTCGGAGTGCAGCTGTTTCTGACCGGCCGCATCGTCCGCCGCCTCGGCGTCGGCGTGACGCTCGCGCTGCTGCCGGGGTTCAGCATCTTCGGTTTCGGCGCGCTCGCGGCCGTGCCGAGCCTTACCTCGGTCGTGCCGTTCCAGGTGCTCCGCCGCGCCGGCAATTTCGCGATCGCGCGCCCGACAAGGGAGGTGCTGTTCACGGTCGTGCCGCGCGAGGATCGCTACAAGGCGAAGAGCTTCATCGACACGGTGATCTATCGCCTGGGCGATCAGGTCGGCGCCTGGTCGTTTACGCTGCTGGCGGCGCTCGGCTGGGGACCGCGCGCCGGGCTGGTGGCGATCCCTCTCTCGGCCGTCTGGCTTGGCAATGCGCTGTGGCTCGGCCGGCGGCAAGAGGAACTGGCCTCGCCGCAGGTGAACCGAACCCAAACGTGAAAGGCGCGGTCGTTCAGCCCTTCAGCTGCTTCGAGCACTCGCTGTAGTAGCCGCCGCCCTTCTGGACCCATTTCAGCCCGCCATTGCCGCCGTCCGCCTTGTTGGCCCTGTACTGATCGAGGCAGGTGTGCATCCGCCCCTTGCCGGGCGTCTCGCTCGCGTATTTCGGCGCGATCGCCTTCGGGAACACGGCGGAGCCGGTCGCAGAGGACGCCGCAGGGGATGCCGCAGGGGATGCCGCAGGGGATGCCGCAGGGGATGCCGGTTTGAGCGCCGTGGCGGAGGCGGAGGCCGTAGCGGTGGCGGCCGTGCCTCCGGTCGCATCGGCCTTGGCGGTCGCGCCGCACTGCGATGCGCGGAAGGCCTTCCAGTCCTGGCCGCTGAGTGTGTTCGCCTGCTTGGCGTCCTTGTACTTCGCGCTGCACTCCTTCATCGTGAGGGCATGCGCGCCGGTGCCGCTCGCGCCCGCAAGCATGGCGGCCAGCAGAGCAAAACGGATCGCCGGGCGAAGGACTGGCATGTGGCCCATCAGGACTCTCCCTGCTTGTTTGCGAACAGGCGCCCGATCAGCGCGCCATAGTCGATGGAGGTCGCGGATGCCTGGGCCGGGAGCTGCCCCGCCGGGGTCGCCGTGTCCACCGCGTGCGGAATGACCTGCGCCAGCACCTTGGTCGCGATGCCCGGCGGCAGGCCGTAGCGCTGAGCCAGCGCCTCGATCTGCTCCGGCGGGATCGCCCGGACCAGTTCCTCAATTCCGAGCGACGCGTTCTGGCCGCTTCCGACCCAGCTACCGGCCTTCTCGCCCATGCCGGCCTGCTGAAACCGGCTGACAAGACCGCCGATGCCGCCGCTTTGCGAAACCAGATCGGACAGCAAGCTGCCGGCCGCTCCCGCCTGGCCGCGACCGAGCAGCGTACCGAGAGCACTTCCGAGAAATCCGCTCATATTCCGTGCCTTGCTGATTATGCATTAAATTTCCGATTATTTAGCGTGATTGTCACCAGGAATCGCACGGCCGGTCAGCCCCGCCCGAGTAGCGGCCGTAGGACGTCCTCGATGCCATGGATCAAAATCTGCACGCCGATGCATAGTAATAGGAAGGCGAACAGCCTCGTGACCGTTCGCAGGGCATTCGGATTGAGCCGGCTCTCGACGGCCGACGCGAAGGCGAACGCACCCCAGACCAATAGGGCCGCCATCGCCGCCGCGGCCGAGACGCCGGCGAAGAAGGTGAGCAGGTCGGGGCCGAAAGGGGGCCGGTTGGCGCCGAGCGCGACCGCGACCGAGATCGTTCCCGGCCCGGCGGTCAGCGGCATCGTCAACGGATAGAATGCGATCGTGCTTGCACCCTCGGCGGGAGCGGCCTGGGCCTGCTTGCGCTGTTCGCGCCGTTCGGGCGTGTGCAGCAAATCCCAGGCGGACAGGGCGACCACGAGCCCGCCGGCGACCCGCAATGCCGCGAGCGACACGCCGAAGAAGGCGAGCACGTATGACCCCGTCCAGAGCGCCGTCATCAGGACCAGGAACGAGAAAAAGCCGACCTGGCGGGCGAGGGTCCGCCTTTCGCCGGTGCTCCGGTCCAGGGTTACCGCGTGGAAGATGAGCGCGGAACTCACCGGATTAATGATCGAGACAAAGGCCGGGAACGCGGTCAGGAAGGCGTTGACGGCCTGCATGCCCGATAATCCGCCAGCCCCGCCCGGCTCCGCAAGCGGGCCGGTTGCCCCCGTCGGGTGGGCGTCCTAACTTCGCGGTATGAGCACCATTTCGCAGGATACGGAACCGTCCGGGACGCAGCAGACAACGCCTGGACCCGAGTCGGAGTCTCCCGCAAGCCCGAAGGAGATCGGGGGTCCGAAAGGGCCGGAGCCGACCCGGTATGGAGACTGGGAGCGCAACGGCCGCTGCGTCGATTTCTGACCGGCGCGTAACGGGGAGGGTGGGAGCATGGACGTCGTAGTCGTCGGGGGCAATACGGGGGGGCAAGCGGCCGGCACCGTGCATACGCTGTCGATCGACGTCGGCGGCACCCGGCTGAAGGCGAGCATTCTCGACGAATCCGGCAAGATGGGCGGGGAGCCTGTTCGCGTGAATACGCCGCTGCACGATCCGGGCGCGGTCGTCGAGGCGCTCGTGACCATGGTGGCCCCGCTTGGGGCGTTCGACCGGGTGTCGGTCGGTTTCCCCGGCGTGGTCTCGCGCGGGGTCGTGCGGACGGCGCCGAATCTCGGCACCAAGGAGTGGCAAGGCTTTCCCCTGGCCGAGCGTTTGCGCGAGCGGCTCGGCCGTCCGGTGCGCGTGCTGAACGATGGCAGCGTGCAGGGGCTCGGGGTGGTTGAGGGCGAGGGCCTGGAATGCGTCATCACGCTCGGCACGGGCATGGGCTTCGCGCTCTTCCACAGCGGCAAGCTCGCCCCCCATCTGGAACTGGGTCAGCATCCCGTGCACAAGAACCTGACCTACGATCAGTATGTCGGCAACGCGGCCCTTCGCGATGTCGGCAAGAAGAAGTGGAACAAGCGGGTCCAGCGCGTCATCGGCCTGCTTGAGACGCTCGCGACGTATGACAGGCTCTATGTCGGTGGCGGCAACGCCAAGGTGATCTCATTTGAGCTGCCTTCGAACGTGCGCATCACCGCGAACGCGGCCGGCATCGCTGGCGGCATCCATCTCTGGGACAATCGGGTGGACGAGACCTACTTCTGAGCCGGCGCATCTTCCGTTCACTTCGGCAGCAACCGCCGTTCGGCCGTCGCGTTCGCGGCAGCATGTTCAAAAAATGCTGGGATCTGCTGAAGTCGGCCGTCTGGAGCTTCGTCGCTGACGACGCTCTGAGCCACGGCGCCGCCATCGCCTACTACACGGTGTTCTCGATTGCGCCGGTGCTCGTCATCGTCATCGCAATCGCGGGGCTGTTCTTCGGCCACGACGCCGCTGAGGGCGCAATCGTCGGGCAGTTGCGCGGCATGATGGGCCAGCAGGCGGCCGAGGCCGTGCAGGCCGCGGTGAAAAGCGCCAGCGGCCATCACGCCGGCATCGTCGCGACCGTCATCGGCATCGTTACGCTTCTGCTGACCGCGACCGGGGTATTCAGCGAGATGCAGAACTCGCTCAACATCATCTGGAAGGCGGCGCCGCCCAGATCGGCGGTCACCCAGCTCATCCGTGTCCGGCTGCTGAGCCTCGGCCTCGTCATGGCGCTCGGCTTCCTGCTTCTCGTCTCCCTCGCCGTGAGCGCCGGCCTGCAGGCGCTCGGCACCTGGATGGGCAGCATCTTTCCCGTGTGGCGCTTCATCGGGCTCGCGCTCAATTTCCTTATCTCGTTCGCCCTGATCGCGGTGGTGTTCGCGGCCATCTACAGGACGCTGCCCGACAAGACGATCGAGTGGCGGGACGTGACGGTCGGCGCGGTCGCCACATCCCTGCTCTTCGCGATCGGCAAGTATCTGATCGGCCTCTACATCGGCAGCAGCGCCATCGCCTCCAGCTACGGTGCCGCCGGCGCGCTCGCCGTGCTGCTGGTCTGGATCTATTATTCCGCGCAGATCTTCTTGTTCGGGGCTGAGTTCACCAAGGCCTACGCGGAGACGCATGGCAGCCACGCGGCCGATCCGGCCCTGACCGCCGAGAATGCGACCGATCCGAAGGGGGCGGCACCGGCAGCCGCCGCGCCGTCGCTTCCGGCTGGACCAGCGCATCCGGAGATCAGCGACCTGCAGGGCCGGCTGCGCGCCGAGCAGCTGCCCCGCCTTTAGCTCAGTCCGTGACGACCTGCCCCGATGCCGGATCGATGATCCGTCTCAAGCCACCGGGCGCAGGCTGAAACGAGGCCGCGATACCGGGCGCGACCAGGATGGTGGCTCCTTCATCGGCGGCGACCCGGCGCAAGGCGGGCCGGTCGGTCCCGGCGCAGAGGATGAGGGTGGCCCCTTCGCGCAACGCCCAGACCCATGGCCAGGGGGCCGCTCCCGCGACGAGCAGGCGGTCGTCGGGTCGGAGGTCCGCGTCCAGGAGGAGAACGGAAGCGGCATCCGTCATTGTCTCGGCCGGATGCACTGCCCGCAGGGGACGCCAGAGTTCGGCGGGGAGGTCGGCCGCTTCTCCCCGCGCGAGCGCGGCCGCCGGCCAGGCCCGGCGCTCGATCGGACCTCGCGAGCGAAAGACGAGCGCCCCCTTGCACGCCGGCCAGGGCAGCAGCGGGGCCGGCGTTTCCGGCAGGCGCGCGAAAGACCGGATCGAGGCCGCCCAGCGTTCCGGTTCCGTCTTCGCCCAGTGCCGCAGATCCTCGCCTCCATCGAGGCTTGCCCGGCCGGTGGCGCGGAGCCAGTGCAGGTAGGCCCAGAGATTGGTGCAAACCTGCTGTTCCGTCAGGCGCGCCATCGATGTCTTGTCCCGCGCATCCCGTCTCGCTATAAGCCGCCCTCCCGAGGATGGGGCCATAGCTCAGTTGGGAGAGCGCCTGAATGGCATTCAGGAGGTCGTCGGTTCGATTCCGATTGGCTCCACCATCATCCCCACGGTCAGCGGGACGGCTGGTGCGCTTGCGAGGGACCAGGCGGATCTTAGGCTGGAGGCAGCCGGGTGTATAGATCGAGCGTCATTCCGTACGCGTCGAACGTCTGTTGCAGCTGGTAGCGGGCCCTGATCCGAGGCATCACCGGCCCGGTGATATCGTCGATGCCGCTTCGGACGAAAGCCCATAGGCGCATCGTGTTTGGGCGGTCGAACGGATCGGAGTCGGCGTGCCATATCACGAACCCGAGCGGTACCGGCTCGCGATGGTAATATACGAAGGTGTTCACAACCCCAGGCGAGGAGAAAACCACCCCGTCGGACTTCCTGAAATGCTCGTCGAACGCGGTGACGAGGGGCCGATGTCCTCGCGATCATACCAGGTGACGCTTCCGTAGGCGGCCGGAGCGCCGCATGCGGCGACGGTCGCGAGAGCCCCGGCGAGGACGAGACGGTTCGATCGCAGCACTGACAAGCCCCTCGCCGCCAACAGCAGGACAGGGGGCATCGAGCCGATCAGGTAGCGATCGTAGAGGATCGGTCGGACGGCGACAGTGACGATCCATCCGGCCAGGAAGGGCAGGGTAGCCCAAGAAAGCAGAAGCAGCTTCTGCCGCGCGGACTCGAAGTCGGCAAACCACCGACGCGCTCTCGCCCCCCGCTGGCATGTCCGAGTTTTCGGCACACAACGCGACCACGCCGAGGGCGGCGAGGGCGCAGAACGTCGGCATTCCACCGAAGATCGCCCGCAGCACCCAATACAGAAAGCGGACCGTGGGAAACGGAATCCAGAAATGGTTTTCGACGGCCCGGACTTGCTGCGCAAGCACGAACATCCAGGGCATGAAGCTGACGATGACGAGGATTTCCGTCGCTAGCCACGCCGTCTTTCGCGAGTCCGGCCATTGTCCGCCGGCAATCGTTGCGAGAGCGAGGGCGAAGTTGATGCTGCCCAATCGAAGATGCCGTAGACGTGGTGGCTATACAGCAGCGCCGAGCTGGCCAGACCGCAAAAGCACCGCTCGTGTCCAGCTGGGTCGTTGCAGGACAAGCACTGTCGTCAGCGCGCACGCGGTCGCGAGCAGGCACAGGAGCGCATACATCCTCGCTTCCTGCGAATACCAGATGTCGAACGAGGCGAAGCTGAGAAGAGGCGCCGCGAACACGCCAGTGAGCCGGTCCCAGAGCACGGTCCCGAGGCGGTAGATCAGATAGATGTTCGCGATCCCCATGAGCGCCGAGGGCAGGCGCATCGTGGCCGCCGAGTCGCCGAACAGGTGCATCGTTGCGTATAGGATTACGTGATACAGCGGTGGGTGAACGTCGGCCTCGGTTCCCCGCAGCATGCCGATGAAAGACAGGCGCGCCAGCGACCAGGAGGCCGCCTCGTCGTTGAAGATGCTGGTCCGATCGAGGCCATGCAGGCGAAGAACGGCCCCGGCGAGGATAATGCCGGAAAGCAGCAGGGTTATGGAGCGATCCACGCTCCTGCCCCGGCCGCGGCAGGGGCACCGAACGGCATGGCCTGATCCTTTTGACAACCTGGATAAGCCGCTCCAGGGCAGGGCAGGGCAGGGCAGGGCAGGGGCGGCGCGGACGCCGCCGACGTACCGTGAACGGACGAATCGCGTTGTAACTCCGGCCCATCTCTGTGGGCAACCGTTGCCACCACAGGCGCCGTCACGCGTTCCGCCTGCGGGCAGTCTCATCGCGAGGTTCCGCCCCGGACGCAGGAGCAAAGTCGTGAGCGCCGGTTCCGGCTACAGCACTGGCGTTCCCTGTCCTGGCGCGATCGCCGCCTGCGCGCTGGCCTCCTTTTCGGCGCGGCCGCCGCCGGCGAGAGCCGCCGATCGCGCGAGGCAGCCGCGCGCTCCAGGCCGAGCGACGGCGTGAAAGCGGCGCTTTGCGCGTCGCCATGGATGATCTGGAGCATCGCCGCGATCGCCACCGCCGGGGTCATCGTGAGGCCGTTCTCCTGGCCGGAATGGATCTGGGCCGTCGCGGGCGCGTTGGCGCTCGTCGTGCCGGGGCTGCTGCCGGTCCCTGATGCGCTCGCCGGTATCAGCAAGGGTACCGACGTCTATCTTTTCCTGACGGGCATGATGCTGCTTTCCGAACTCGCGCGTGAGGAGGGGCTGTTCGACTGGCTGGCCGCCGCCGCCGTTCGCGGGGCGCGCGGGTCCGCGCGGCGATTGTTCACGCTTGTCTTCGCGGTCGGTACCATCGTCACCGTTTTCCTGTCGAACGACGCGACGGCGGTCGTGCTGACGCCCGCGGTCGCGGCGGTAGCGAAAACGGCAGACGCGGAGGAGCCTCTGCCCTATCTGTTCATCTGCGCCTTCGTCGCCAACGCCGCGAGCTTCGTGCTGCCGATCTCGAACCCGGCGAACCTCGTCATCTACGGCAGCCACATGCCCCCGCTCATGCAATGGCTGCCGCGCTATGCCGTGCCGGCAATCCTCTCCATCCTCGCCACCTACACCGTCCTGCGGCTCACGCAGCGCAAGCGGCTGCGTCAGGAGCTTTCGGCCGAAATCGGGCGGGAAGCGCTCCCGCTGGGCGGAAAGGTGGCGGCGCTCGGCATCGCGGCGACGGCGCTGGTCTTGCTCGCTTCCTCGGCGCACGGGCTTCAGCTCGGGATGCCGACCTTTCTTTCTGGCGTCGTCACCGCCCTTCTGGTCCTGGCGTGCTCGGAATGCGGCGTCCGCACGATCGTGAGGCATATCTCCTGGGGCGTGCTGCCTCTGGTCGCCGGCTTATTCGTGCTCGTCGAGGCGCTGGAGAGGACCGGGGTGACCGGCCGGCTGGCCAGCCTGTTGCACGACCTCGGCGGGCGCTCTGCGACGATCGCGGCCTGGGGGGCGGGGGCGGTCGTGGCGGTCGGCTGCAACCTCATCAACAATCTGCCGGCCGGGCTGGTCGCCGGCCGCGCCGTCGAACTGGCCCGGGTGCCGGACCAGGTGCGGGCAGCCGTGCTGATCGGCGTCGATCTCGGTCCTAACCTGTCCGTCACCGGCTCGCTCGCGACAATCCTCTGGCTCGCGGCGCTGCGGCGGGATGGCCAGCGCGTCAGCGCCTGGACCTTTCTGAAGGTCGGCGTCCTGGTGATGCCGCCCGCACTCGTGCTCGCGATCGGGAGCGCCGTCGCCTTCGGCTGACACTCATCGGCCAGTTCGGCCTGTTCGGGATGTGGGTGCATCACCTTGACGCACGGCGGATCCTCGGGGGCGCGCTGATGGCCGGCGGCATCGCCCTGATTGCCCTCTTTTAGCCGCTCAAATCATCCCCCGTCGGAGCCGAGTTCGGCGCGGACGGCGAGCCGGACCGCTTCGGCGAGACTGCCGACCTCGAGCCGCGCCATGAGCCGCGCCCGATGCACCTCCACGGTGCGGGTGCTCAAGCCGAGCTCCTGCGCAACCACCTTGTTCGGCTTGCCTTGCATGAGCAGTTCCAGGACCTCGCGCTCGCGCGGCTTCAGCATGCCGATGCGGGCGGCCGCCTCGGCCGCGGCGGGCGCCGACTGGAACTGATCGAGCGCGGCGCCGATGGCGGTGAGCAGCGTCTCGTCGTCGAACGGCTTTTCGATGAAATCGGTCGCACCCGCCTTGATCGCCCGCACGGCGGTCGCGACGTCGCCATGCGCCGTCATGACGATGACCGGCCCCGTGAAGCCCTGCGTCTTAAGGCGGCGGAACAGTTCGAGCCCGTCGAGATCCGGCATGCGCAGGTCGGTCAGCACGCACATGCCTCCGGCTTCGTCCTGAGCAGGCAGTTCCTTGAGAAAAGCGGAACCCGACGGATAGGTCTCGGCGTGAAAACCCGCCGAACGGAGCAGCATCGCAATGGCACGGCGAACGGCCTCGTCGTCGTCGATGACGTGGACGATGCGCCGGTCGGGTCTGGACGCGCCGGTCGGGTTCCGCATCGCCTAGCCGGGAGGATCGGGCGGAGCGGTCGGGAGGGTAAAGCGGAACACTGCTCCCGTACCGGCATGCGGGTCAGCGCGGATGCGGCCGCCGTGAGCCTCAATGATCGAGCGGCAGATCGACAGCCCCATGCCCATGCCGTCCGGTTTGGTCGAGACGAAGGAGCCGAATAGACGCCCGGTCAGCTCGGGCGGCAGACCCGGGCCGTTATCCGACACGATGACCTCGACCATCTCCGCTCCACTCGCCGCCGCCGACACCGTGAGTTCGGGACAAGGCCGCTCCGCGCGGCCGTCGCGTGTCATCGCCTCGATCGCGTTGCGCATCAGGTTAAACAGCACCTGCTGGATCTGCGTCCGGTCGACGAGTACCTCTGGGCGGCCTACCGCCGAAGCGGAAGCTGACACCGATGCCGCGCTCCGTCTCGCCGACGAGGGCGAGCGCGGCCGCCTCCTCGACCAGCTTGGCGACGTCCTGGACGCCCTTGTCGAACTCGCCATCCCTGATGACGAAGTCGCGCAGGCGACCCACGATCTGGCCGCCGCGCACGGCCTGCCTGGCCGCGAGTTCGATCGCGGACCGGATTTCGGCCTGCATGTCGCCGCCGGGCGAGGATGCCAGCATCCGTTCCGCGGCGCGCACCGCGCTGGCGACCGCCGTCAGTGGCTGATTAAGTTCGTGCGCCAGCGCCGACGCCATCTCTCCCGCCGCGCTGAACCGTGAGACGTGCAACAGTTCCGCCCGCAACTCCTGCAGCCGCGCCTCCGTCGCCTGTCGCTCAGTAAGATCGCGGACGAAGCCGGTAAAGACCTGCCGCGCCCCGAGACGCGCCTCGCCGAACGTAATCTCGACGGGGAAGGTGGACCCATCCTTGCGCAGGCCTCTGAGGAGGCTGCCCATGCCGGCGCTCGTCCACTTGCCGCCAGCGGCGCTGGCCCGAGCGGAGATCCGCGGCGCCGCATTCGAGGCCCGGTATCAGCACCGCCACGGGCTGGCCGGCGACCTCGCGGGCATTGTAGCCGAAGAGCTGCTCGGCTGTCGCGCTGAAGGATTCGATCGCGCCCTGGGCATCGATCGCCACGATGGCGTCGGGCACCGCTCCGAGGATGGAGCGCAGCCGGGCCTCGCTCTCGGTGAGGGCCGCTTCCGTGGCCTTGCGCTCGGTGATATCGACCAGCACGTTGATGCCGCCGGCCAGCGCTCCGTCCGGGCCGAAGAGCGGGGTTGGATACGCGATGAACGGAACCCGGCTCCCATCCGGCCGCTCGGCGACAGCCTCGCCGCCGCGAACGGCCCGTTTCTCGCGGAGCGCGAGGCCCATCGGGCAGGCCTCGTGCGGGAGAGGACGTCCGTCTGAGGCGGAGAGCCGCCATGATCCGCACCAGCGGGAATCGCCAAGCGCGGGCCGCCAGCCCCACAGGCGTACGGCTGCTTCGTTGTAGAAGGTCAGGCGGCCTTCCGCGTCGGTGGTGTAGACCGCGACGCCGAGCGCCTCGATCAAGGCGTGCGTCGTCTCCTCCGCCCGCTTGCGGTCATCGATGTCCGTGCCGATGCCGATCCAGCGCTCGACCCGGCCGTCGGCTCCCCGCAGCGGACTGGCCCGCGCCAGCACCCAGCGAAAGGAGCCATCGCTCGCACGGCGCACGCGCATCTCGGTTTCGTAATCGGTCCGGTCCGCCACCGCCTGCCGCCAGGTCGCGAGGACACGCGGGCGATCCGAGGGGTGCAGGACGGCGAGCCAGCCTTCCGCCCGGCTCTGCTCGGAGGAAAGTCCGGTGAACGCCGTGTAATGCTGATTGACGCAGGTTGTCCGGCCGATCATGTCGGTCAACCAGACCATCTGTTTCGTGATGCCCGGGGCGTCACTGGGCGGCTTCTCCCGTGCAGAGGCCGTTTCATCCGCCGGTTCGCAGCCCCTTGCTGCCGCCGGCTGTCCGCTTACGACCAACTCGGCCAGATCGCTGAGCGCACCGGCGTCCTCCCCGGCCCAGTTACGCGGTCCGCAACTCGCCACGCACACGGCGCCAATGGCGGTTCCCTCCCGATCGGCGAGGGGCACCGCAAGGTAGGAGCCGATGCCGCAATCCATGATGCCTGGCACGCGGCTCACGCGAGGATCGGTGCGCGTGTCCGTCACCGCAATCGGCAGCTCCATCCCGGTCAGGATTCGGCAGATCGCTCCTGGCGCCTCGCTCGGGCCGGCCGAGCACAAATCGTCCTGCCCGAACAGCAAGACGAAAGCCAAATCGGCTTGCAACAAACGTCCGGAGAGCCAGGCCAGGCGCTGCAAGCGCTCGCCGGTGACGCCGTTCGGTGCACGGCTTTCGCGCGGAACGGCTGCGCACGCGAGATCGGCCAATCGTACGGACAGCGGTGACAACCTTTCCAAGCAAAACCCGCGTCCACGCGGGTTAGGAGTCAGTCTACACCAATTTTGTTACAACGCCCGAGAAGCGTGCAAGTTCCCGGTTTTGGTGAGACATGAATACAACCAAAGGTTGTCTGAGTCGCTATAACCGAGACGACTTTTGCCGTTTCTGTACGTAATATACCCAATGCGTGCAAGAGAAAGCTGCGCAACACTCGCGGTTCTCAAAGAAGGCGCAAGGTGATGTACGCCTCGGTCGATTACGGAAGCGAGAGCGCCGGACGACTCAGCCGGGAACTAAGGCTGCGTCTTATCGAGCGGCTGCTCTGGCTTGGTTCACGGAAGTTCACGCCCGGCGCCACGGATCGCGGGGCGCCGCAAGCTGAAGAGGGCAGCAAAAGAACCGGGGTCACTCGCCTCGTCCCTGCGATGAGGCAGCGTCCATGATGTCCGGTCGCCTGCCTCGGCGCCGCCCCAAAATCTGGTTCACCGCCGACTTGCGGCTCGGCTACCGCGGAGGTCTGCGGCGGACCACGCGCAGCTTCAACTCCGTCGAGGAGATGGACCACGTTCTGATCGTGAACTGGAACGAGGTCGTTCATCCGGACGATCACGTCTGGGTCATCGGCGATTTCTGCGCAGCCGGTATTGGGCTCGCCGACACCTATCTGCGTCAGCTGAACGGCAGCAAGAGCCTTATCATCGGCGATTGCGACCCGGTATGCGTGCGGCGCGCGCACGGATGGGAGTATGTCGATTGGTTCGTCAGGATCCTGCTCGACGAACGGTGGGTCTACCTGTCGCATTTCCCGCTCTGCGACCGGCCGACCGAGGCCGAGGGCGCCCTGAGCCTGTTTGCCCACCCGCACGAGGAGCTGCGCGGCAGGCGGTGGTCCTGTCACGTCGGCCTCGACAGTTGGGACTATCGCCCGGTCTCCCTCGCCGAGATCAGCCGGCGCATGGCGGCTTGCCCGTCGCTCGGGCTTGATCCGCATCTCGGCCCCTGCCCGGTCCGACGTTGACGGACGGGGATGGCTCGAACTTCTGCGAGCCGGGCGTTCTACGGCCGACAGATACGATCCGGATTTATCGCTACAAGGGCCGGTCGGCCGATCAACTCAAGTCGCTCGCCACGCAGATTACCGGCGAAGCAGTTGGGTCAGAATGCCACGCTGCCGAAAGCGACCGCCAGCGGCGCCTCGACCGACAGCCCCCGCGTCAGCCGCGGCGACATCGGCCAGCCGTCCGCCCGGCTGAGCTTCCCCTCTCGCGGCGAAGCCTTACTGTGGGCGGATGACCGCCGGGACCGCGCCGCCTCTCCTCGACATCGCCGGGCTGACCGTCACCTTCGCCAGTGACCGGGGCGCTCCGTTCACCGCCGTCCGCGATCTCGGCCTCCGTCTGGCCGAGGGGGATACGCTCGCCGTGGTTGGCGAATCCGGGTCCGGCAAGTCGGTGACGGCTCTGGCGATCACCCGATTGATCGACCATGCGGGCGGCCGCATCGCCTCCGGCGCGATCCGGTTCCGCGACCGCCAGGGGACAGTGCGCGATCTTACGCGGGAGCCGGCGCGCCGGATGCGCACGCTGCGCGGCCCCGAAATCGCCATGGTGTTCCAGGAGCCGATGACCTCCCTCAACCCCGTGCTCAGGGTCGGGGACCAGATCGCGGAAGCCATCGAGTTGCACCAGGGAAGCGACCGCGCGGCCGCGCGAGAGGAGGCGCGCCGGATGCTCGAGCGCGTGCGCATCCCAGAGGCGGCGCGGCAACTCGACCGCTACCCGTTCCAGCTGTCGGGCGGCATGCGCCAGCGGGTGATGATCGCGATGGCGCTCTCCTGCCGCCCGCGCCTGCTGATCGCGGACGAGCCGACGACCGCGCTCGACGTCACGGTGCAGGCGCAGGTGCTGCGGCTGATGCGCGAGTTGCAGCGCGAGTTCCGCATGGCGATGATTTTCATCACGCACGACATGGGCGTCGTCGCCGAAATCGCCGACCGGGTGCTGGTGATGCGCGCGGGCGAGAAGGTGGAGGAGGGGGATGTGTTCTCGCTCTTCGAGCGCCCCGAGGCGCCGTACACGCGGGCGCTGCTGGCCGCCGTGCCGGCGCTCGGCAGCCTCGCGGACGAGGCGCTGCCCCGGCCTTTCCCGGAGGCCGGACACGATCCGCCGCCCCAGGACACGGTGCGGGAGGGTGGTCCGCCGGTGCTGGAGGTGGACGATCTCACGACGCGGTTCGGCGTCGCCTCGGGCTGGTTCGGCCGCCCGCGCGCCCGTATCCACGCGGTCGAGCATGTCAGCCTCGACGTGCGGCCGGGCGAAACGCTCGGGCTGGTCGGCGAGTCGGGCTGCGGCAAGTCGAGCACGGGCCGCAGCATCATCCGGCTCGAGCAGCCGGAGGCGGGCATGATCCGCTTCGAGGGGAGGGACGTGTCGGTGCTGCGGGGAGATGCCGAGAGGCTGCTGCGGCGCGGGGTGCAGTATATCTTCCAAGACCCGTTCGCCTCCCTCGACCCGCGTTTGACGGTCGGCTTTTCGGTCGCCGAGCCGATCGCGACCAACCGGCTGCTGTCCGGCCGCGCGGTCGAGGCGCGGGTGGGCGAACTGCTCCGGCAGGTCGGGCTGCCCGCCGAGCACAGCCGCCGCTATCCACACGAACTGTCCGGCGGCCAGCGCCAGCGTGTCTGCATCGCCCGCGCGCTCGCGAGCGAGCCGCGCCTCATCATCGCCGACGAGGCGGTGGCCGCGCTCGACGTCTCGATCCGCGCCCAGGTGGTGAACCTGCTGATGGCGCTGCAGCGCGAGCGGGGCCTCGCCTTTCTGTTCATTTCGCATGACATGGCAGTGGTCGAGCGGATCGCGCACCGGGTGGCGGTGATGTATCTCGGCCAGATCGTCGAGATCGGCCCGCGTCAGGCGGTGATGACCGCTCCGCAGCACGCCTATACGCGCCGTCTGCTCGCGGCCGTGCCCGTCCCCGATCCCAGGATGCGCGACCACGACCGGGGCATCGACGACAGCGAGGTTC
Source organism: uncultured Alphaproteobacteria bacterium (assembly GCA_963777325.1). Taxonomy (GTDB): domain Bacteria; phylum Pseudomonadota; class Alphaproteobacteria; order Acetobacterales; family Acetobacteraceae; genus JAFAXA01. The sequence goes on from CAVZQE010000005.1 coordinate 181,824, forward strand.
CGTCCCCCTTGCGCCGCCTCGACGATCCGCCGCAGGTTGCGCCTCTCGTGGAGGTCGGCCCGGACCACTACGTCGCCCGGCATCCCGTGGGCGGTCTCTACTGAACCGAGGGAGTTTCCTTGATGACGCCCGTTCCCCCGATCCCGCGCCGCTTCTTCATCGGCGGCTCGCTCGCCCTGGCCGCTTCGCCCGCCCTGACCCCGCTCGGCGCGCGCGCGGCCCAGAACCAGGCGCTGACGATCGGCATCCAGGACAATCTGACCGGTCTCGATCCCGCCGACCTCAACGACAACCTCTCGCTCTCCGCGTGCCGGCTGATGTTCCAGGGCCTGTACGGCTTCGACAAGGACATGAACCTGGTTCCGGCGCTCGCCGAGAGCTACACGGCGAACGAAGCCGCAACGGAGTTCACGTTCAAGCTGCACCAAGGCATCGAATTCCAAGACGGCACGAAGCTCGACGCGGCGGCGGTGAAGTTCAGCATCGAGCGGCTGGCCAATCCGGAGAACAAGCTGAAGCGCGCCAGCCTGATGGCGATGCTCGATCACGTCGACGCGGTGGACGAACATACCGTCAGGATCGTGCTGAAGACCCCGTTTGGCGCGTTCGTGCCGACGATCGCGCATCCGTCGCTGATGATCGTGAGCCCGGCAGCGGTGAAGAAATACGGCCGCGACTTCATCCGCAATCCGGTCGGCACCGGCCCGTTCAGGTTCGTGAGCTGGAGCGCCGATACACTGAAAGTGGAGAAGTTCGACCGTTACTGGAGGAAGGGGCTGCCGAAGCTCAACACGGTCACGGTGCGGAGCGTGCCGGAGAACGGCGCGCGCCTCGCCATGCTACAGACCGGCGAGGCGCAGTTCATCTACCCGCTGCCGCCGGAGCTGGTCCGCGTGGTCGAGCACAACCAGAACGTCGCCATCATCAACAACCCGTCGATCTATGCGCGCTATGTCGCCATGAACGTGACGAAGAAGCCGTTCGACGACGTGCGCGTGCGCCAGGCGCTGAACTACGGCACCGACAAGCAGGCCTTCGCGAAAATCGTGTGGAGCGGCTACGAGGACAAGCTCGACTCGCCGCTGCCGCCGCATGTCGCGTTCTATCAGAAGCAGGGCGAATACCCGTACGATCCCGCGCGCGCGAAGAAGCTGCTCGCGGATGCCGGGGTCGGCGAGGGTTTCGCGACCGAGATGTGGGGCAACAACAACACGATCACGACCCGCAGCCAGCAATTCATGCAGCAGCAATTCGGCAATCTCGGCATCAAGCTCACGGTGTCGCCGCTGGAAGCCGGGCTGTTGCAGCAGCGCATCTTCTCGGTGCCGAACGCGCAGGCGAGCCAGTTGCAGACCTATATCGGCGCGTGGTCAGCCTCTACGGGCGACGCGGATTGGGGTCTGCGTCCGCTGTTCTGGAGCAAGGGCGCGCCGCCGGTGCTGTACAATGTCGGATACTATCACAACGACAAGGTGGATGCGGCAATCGAAGGCGGTCTCGGAACTGCCGATCCCGAACGGCGCCGCGGCTACTACGCGACGGCGCAGAAGCTGATCTGGGACGACGCGCCGTGGATCTTTCTCGGCGTAGACCGCAATCTGGCGGGGCAGGCGAAGAACCTGACGGGCCTGTATCAGATGCCCGACTCGCAGCTGCTGGTGGAGGAGGCCTCGTTCAACGGCTGATAACCGTGGGCGATAAAATGCCTGGCTTCGCTTCGCTCGCAATGACGCGGGGATTTTGCCATTGCGAGGAGCGGAGCGACGAAGCAATCCAGCTTGCTGTCGCTCGCAGCAAGAATGGAACGCTTCGCTTTGCGCGCGACGCCGGCTCTAGTTCCGCTTCGGACATCGCATAGATGCTCGGCTATCTGCTCCGGCGGCTCGGCGGCGTCATCCCGGTGCTGATCGTCGTGTCGATTTTCGTGTTCGGCTTCGTGCGGCTGCTGCCGGGCGATCCGGCCCGCCTCGTCGCCGGGCCGGATGCGAGCGAGCAGGACGTGCAGACGGTGCGCCGCGATCTCGGCCTCGACAAGCCGATCTGGCGGCAATACCTGCGCTACGTGCGCGGCCTCGCGACCGGCGATCTCGGCCGGTCGAGCCGGACCCGCCAGCCCGTCTCGACCGAGATCGGCGTCCGCTTCTGGCCGACGCTCTGGCTGACCGCCGCAGCCATGGTTTGGGCGACGCTCGCGGGCATGGCGATCGGCGTCGTGTCCGGGGTCAAGCGCGGGCGGTGGCAGGATCAGGCGGGGATGGTGCTCGCGGTTTCGGGCATCTCGTTCCCGTCCTTCTGGCTCGGCCTGCTGCTGATCGACCTGTTCTCGGTCCGCCTCCACTGGCTGCCGACCGGCGGCTATGGCGGCTGGCAGCATTTCGTCCTGCCCTCGTTCACGCTCGGCGTCGCGGTCGCGGCGGTGCTGGCGCGCTTCACCCGGTCCGCCTTCGTCGAGGTCGCGTCCGAGGATTTCGTGCGCACCGCGCGCGCCAAGGGCGTGCCGGAACGGCTCGTCATCCTGCGCCACACGCTGCGCAATGCGCTGCTGCCGGTGATCACGATGACCGGCTTGCAATTCGGATTTCTGCTCGGCGGCGCGGTGGTGGTGGAAACGGTGTTCGCCTGGCCGGGCCTCGGGCGGCTGCTCGTTGATAGCGTCTCTTATCGCGACTATCCGGTGATCCAGGCCGAGATCATGCTGTTCTCGCTCGAATTCATCCTGATCAATCTCGCGGTCGATCTGATCTATGCGGTGGTCAATCCGGAGATTCGCCTCCGATGAGCGCAACCGTCGCCGACGACCGCATTTCCTCGCCGCTCTCCGAGTTCTGGCGGCGCTTCCGCCGCAAGCCGGTGGCGCTCGCGGCGGCGCTGGCAATCCTGCTGATCGTGCTGGCGGCGATCGCAGCGCCGGTGATCGCGCCGTACGATCCGTCCGCGCCCGACTACGACAACGTCCTGTCTGACCCATCGCGCCTGCATTGGTTCGGCACGGACGCCTATGGCCGCGACATCCTGAGCCGCGTCATCTGGGGGGCCAGGATCTCGCTCTCCGTCGGCGTAATCTCGGTGCTGGTCGGCGGCTTCGTGGGCGTGGTGCTCGGGCTCGCCAGCGGCTTCTTCGGCGGCTGGGTCGATAGCGTCGTCATGCGCTTCTGTGACGTATTATTCGCCTTTCCGGGCCTGCTGCTCGCGATCGGCGTGGTCGCGGTGCTAGGCCCCGGCATCTCCAACGTGATCTGGGCGACGTCCGTGTTCAGCGTGCCCGCCTTCGCGCGGCTGGTGCGGGGAGACACGCTGGCGCTGAAGCGCGCGGTCTATGTGCAGGCGGCGCGCAGCATCGGCGTGCGGCCGGCGACGCTGATGGCGCGGCACATCCTGCCGGGCGCGCTGCCGGCCGTGATCGTCAACGGCTCGCTCCGCTTCGGCAATAACATCCTGACCGCCGCCGCCCTGAGCTTCCTCGGCCTGGGCGCGCAGCCACCCAGCCCGGAATGGGGGGCGATGCTCGCGGACGGGCGCTCCTATCTCGGGGTCGCGGACTGGCTGACGATCTGGCCGGGGGTCGCGATCTTCGTCACCGTGCTCGCCTTCAACCTGCTGGGAGATGGCCTGCGCGACGCGCTGAGCCAGAAACTGCGATGACCCCACCGACGATCCTGTATCCCGAACCCCTCTACGCGGACGACAGCGTCGAGCGCGAGGTGCTCGGCCCGCACGTGCGCATCGTCCGGCGCGGCGTTCCGGCGCTGTCCGCGCTCGCGGATTCCGACTGCGCCGAGGCCGACGGACTGATGATCTTCCGCCATTGGGTCTCGCGCGCCGATCTCGACCGCTTTCCGCGCCTGCGCGCGATCGTGCGCATGGGCGTCGGCTACGACCGGATCGATCGGGAGGCAGCGGCCGAGCGTGGCATTCTCGTCTGCAACCTGCCCGATTACGGCACGACCGAAGTGGCGGACCACGCCATCGCGCTCGCGCTCGCGCTCAGGCGCGGCCTGCTGCTGCACCACGACGCGCAGCGCGCCGAGCCGCCCGCGCCGTGGCTGCCGATCGAGGATCCGCTGGTGCGCCGCCTGTCCGCGCAGACGTTCGGCATCGTCGGCCTGGGCCGGATCGGCACCGCCGCCGCGCTGCGGGCCAAGGCGCTCGGCTTCCGGGTCGTGTTCCACGATCCGAACCTGCCGAACGGCGTCGAGCTCGCGCTCGGGATCGAGCGGGCGGCGACGCTCTCCGACCTGTTGCCGCAAGCGGACGTGCTCTCGCTGCACACCCCGCTGACCCGCCAGACGCGCGGGCTGATCGGGCGGGCGGAGCTGTCGCTGCTGCCCAAGGGAGCCGTGGTCGTGAACACGGCGCGCGGGCCGGTGCTCGACGTCGATGCGCTCGGGGAGCTGATCCGCTCGGGCCACATCGCGGGCGCGGGGCTCGATGTGCTGCCGGTGGAGCCGCCGGCCGATCCGCCCGCCCTGCTGCGGGCCTACCGCGCCCGCGAGCCCTGGCTGGAGGGCCGCCTGATCATCACGCCGCATTCGGCGTATTGGAGCCCGCAGGCGCTCGCCGACATCCGCCGCAAGGCGGCCGAGACGATCCGTGCCGCGCTGCTGACCGACCGGCCGCAGAACGTGATCACGCCCGACATGGAGTGACGCCGGGGCGGTATCCTCGCCTGTCCGTAACGAACCGCGATCACGCCTGCTTCATGCCGGTGCCCCAGCGCCGGTGCAGGAAACGCTCCCAGGGCGCGAACAGCACCTTGTCGGCCAGCAGCCCGATCAGCACGATGACCAGCATGACCGCGATCACCTGCTCCATGGCGTTCAGCTCCCGCCCGTAATGCAGCAACTGCCCGAGACCGAAGCCGCTCAGGATCGTGACGTAGATCTCGGCCGACATCAGCGAGCGCCACGCGAAAGCCCAGCCCTGCTTCATGCCGCTGACCAGGAAGGGCAGCGAGGCGGGCACGATCACGCGCGTCCATCTATGCAGCCCCTCCGAGCCCATGGTTCGCGCCGCGCGGGCGAAGACAGGGGAGATGCTGCGCGCGCCGGTGTCGGTGGCGATCACGACGGACCAGGTCGTGCCCATGACCACGACGAACAGCATCGCGCTCTCGCTCTGTCCAAACCAGAGCAGCGCCAGCGGAATCCAGCACACGCTGGGCAGCGTCTGCAATCCCAGCGCCAGCACGCCCACCGTGTCCTCGACGAACGCCGAGGTGCTGGAGAGCAGGCCGAGCGGCAACCCGATCAGCAGGCCGATCGCGTAGCCGACGAGCAGCCGGCGCAGCGTGACCCCGACGGCGCTTAGCAGCGTTCCGTCGCCGAGCGAGGTCCAGAGATACTCACCCACGCTCCAGGGCGACGGCAGCAGCACCGGCGACCAGTGGCCGCTCATTGTCATCGCGTGCCACGCGCCGACCAGGGCCGCGAAGAACAGCCCGGCGATCAACGCCCGCCTCATGGCCGCGCCTTTGCCCCTCACAGCGTCGTCTCCGGCACGTAGTAGCTCTTGAGCGCCGCGGTGATGCGCGAGGCATGGCTGGACAGCTCGGGGCCGTTGATGTCGCGCGGCCGCGGCAGGGGAATGTCGAACGTCTCATGGATGCGCCCGGGATTTGGGGAGAGCAGCACGACCCGGTCTGCGAGGCAGACCGCCTCGCGCACGTTGTGCGTGACGAGCAGGATCGTCTTCCGCCGCGCGCGCCAGATCTCCTGCAGATCGTCGTAGAGCTGCTCGCGGGTCAGCGCGTCCAGCGCCGAGAACGGCTCGTCCATCAGCAGAACGCGCGGATCCGGCGCCAGCGCGCGGGCCAGCGCGACGCGCTGGCGCATGCCCCCGGACAGCTCGTGCACATTGGCGCGGGCAAAGCGTTCCAGCTTGACCAGCCGGAGATAGTCGAGCGCGGTCTCGACCCGCTGGCGGCCCGTCAGACCCGGGACGAGCTTCAGCCCGAACATCACGTTCCCGAGCACGTCGAGCCAGGGAAACAGGGCCAATTCCTGGAACATCACCAGCCGGTGCCGTCCCGGCCCCATGATGGGCTGCCCGTCGGCCGTGACCCGGCCGCTATCCGGCTTGGTCAGCCCGGCCACGATGTCGAGCAGCGTCGATTTCCCGCAGCCGCTCGGGCCGACCAGGCACACGAACTCGCCGGGCCGCACGTTCAGGGTGACGTCGTCGAGCGCCTGGATGACGGTCTGGCGCGTGCGGAACGCCTTGGAGACGCCCTCGACGGCCAGTTCGCCCCTTCGCGCGTCCTGCTCCGGGGGAGCGACCTCGGCATGCATGTCCGGAGCCACTCAGGGCCTCTCGACCAGGCGGGACAGGTCTGGCGCGGTGCGCAGGAAGCCGGCCTCCCTCGCTTTGGCGACGAAACGCTCCAGCGCATCGCGCGACACCGCCGGCGTGAGGGCGATGCGGCCCCAGGCACGCGCGATCAGCGCGGGCTTGATCTCGGTGCGTGTCTCCGCCGCCAGCTCGTTGCGCACGATGGCCTGCGCCTCCTCGGGGTGGGCCTTGATCCAGGCCGTCAGCTCCTCGTGCGCCGCGACGAAGCGCCGGGCGAGGTCGCGTCTGGCCGCGAGGAACTTGGCGCTGGAGACGAGCACGGTGGTCACGGAGTCCAACTCCTCGACCAGCACCTTGCCGCCCGCTTCCGCCTCCAGCCGCGACACCCAGGGTTCCACGGTCCACACCGCGTCGAGTTGCCGCCCCTGAAACAGCGAGAGCTGGTCGGGGTTGGCGGTCGGGATCACCTGTGCGTCGCCGCCGGTCAGCGTGATCCGCAGGCCGCCCGCGGCGAGCCAGGCGCGCGCGGCGACGTCCTGGGTGTTGCCGAGCTGGGGCGTGGCGATCTTCTTGCCCCGGAAATCGGCGGGCTTCTGCAACCCGGCATCGGGCTGCACGACCAGGGCCGCCCCGCCCTCGGCCGCCCCGGCTATGATGCGGATGTCCTCGCCGCGCGCCTTGGCGTAGGCGTTGATGGCGGGGCTGGGGCCGACATAGGTGAGGTCGATCGAGTCGGCGAAGATCGCCTCCATCGCGCTCGGCCCGGCGTTATAGACGAACCAATCGATTTTCACGTCGGGGCCGAGGCGCTGCTCGAACCAGCCCTGGCCCTTGCGCGACAAGCCGTGCGCGACCAGGGCTTGGACGTGGGTGATGTTCGGGAAATGCCCGACCCGCAGCGTGGCGGACTGCGCGAAAGCCGCCGGGCAGAGGCCGATACCCGCCAACAGCATCAGGCCCAGCACGGAGCGGGCAAGCCGGCGACGCGGCGCGGCGTCCCGTCCCGTCCCGGACCATGCCCCCGCCCGGGAGGCCAGGGGGCCTGGGCCGTCCCGCAGGGCCCTGTGGTTCTCATACGCTGCGTTCATCGAATCTCCATGGGCCAGCACTGGGCCGTGCCGAAAACGGTCGGGCAGGGGCTTCGCGGCCAAGCGGCCGGGCCGGCAAGCCGCGGCAAGCGGTTGCTCCTATATCCCGCGACCTGAATGTCAACAGGCTGGTGGCGACGCCAAGAAGCAGGACACTGATCACGCCCGATATGGAGTGATTTGCCGCCTTGGTGCGGCGCGGATGCTGGCGGCATGAGCCGCCGGCGTTGCGCGTCCGCAGGGCACCCCTGGATCAGAGTCTAGACAACGCGCTCCAGAACCTTGCGGCCCCTGGCGCAATCGGGGGTGCTTCGGATGCCCCGCGTCCAACCAGTACGCGGGCTCGCTCGCACCATGGACAAGCCGACCTCTCCGACGACGACCCACACAGCTTACCACAGGTTTCTTCCCGACTCGCCGCACCGGGATTCGTCATCGCGAGCCGCCACCCGGCGCCGTGGCGATCGACGCGCGGCTCACCTCGTCGCTGCTGCTCACAATAGAGGCAGACCTGCCCTCGATCGGTTCAGAACTGCCGCATTGACCGCAACACCATCCCGGCGCTGAGATTGAGGCGATCCGAATTCATTCGCGGCAGGCGCCGCAGGAGAGACGCATGGATGCCGCGGCAGGGGCTGCTCCTCACGCCGACCTCGCGAAGATCGACCGCAGCCGCCGCATCCTCGCGATCGTCGGCGGGTCGTCCGGCAACCTCGTCGAGTGGTATGATTTCTACGTCTATTCGTTCACGTCGCTCTACTTTGCCGCGTCATTCTTTCCCTCGGGGGACAGGACCACCCAGCTGCTCAACACCGCGGGCATCTTCGCGGCCGGCTTTCTGATGCGGCCGCTGGGAGGCTGGGTGTTCGGCCGCATCGCGGATCGGCGGGGCCGCCGGGCGGCGATGATCATCTCGGTACTCATGATGTGCGGCGGCTCGCTCGTCGTCGCCGTGCTGCCGACCTACGCCTCGATCGGCGCGCTGGCCCCGCTTCTTCTGTTGCTGGCGCGGCTCGCGCAGGGATTGTCGGTCGGGGGCGAGTACGGCACCAGCGCCACCTACATGAGCGAGGTCGCGATCAGCGGCCACCGGGGTTTCTACGCCTCGTTCCAGTACGTGACGCTGATCGGCGGCCAGCTGCTCGCCGTCCTCGTGCTGGTCGTCCTGCAAGCGTTCCTGACCGACGGCCAGCTCCGGGTATGGGGCTGGCGGGTTCCGTTCCTGATCGGGGCGCTCGCCGCCGTGATCGCGATGTTCCTCCGCCGCTCGCTGCCGGAGACGTCGCCCGACGAGGTGCGCCACAGCAAGGAGGCGGGCAGCGTCGCCGAACTGTTCCGGCATCATACGAAGCCGTTCCTGATGGTGCTCGGCCTGACCTCGGGCGGCTCGCTCGTGTTCTACACCTACACGACCTACATGCAGAAATACCTGGTCAACACGGCGCACATGAACGCCCGCACCGCGAGCGGCGTCATGACGGCCGTGCTGGTCGGGTACATGTTGCTCCAGCCCGTGTTCGGCGCGTTGTCGGATCGGATCGGCCGCAGAATCTGCCTCATCGGCTTTGGTGTGCTGACGGTTCTGAGCACGGTGCTGTTCCTGCGGGCGATCGGGACGGTTGCGTCCCCTGTCACCGCCTTCGCGCTCGTGCTCGGAGCGCTCGCCATCGTCAGCCTCTACACCTCGATCAGCGGACTGGTGAAAGCGGAGCTATTCCCGACCGAGGTGCGCGCGCTCGGCGTCGGCCTCGCCTACGCGATCGCCAACGCTTTGTTCGGGGGAACGGCCGAGTACGTCGCGCTCTGGTTCAAATCGGCCGGACACGAAGGCGGGTTCGCCTGGTACGTGACCATCCTATGCGCCGTCTCCCTCGCCGCCGCGCTGTGGATGCCGGACACCGCGAGGCGCGGCTATCTGGCCCGGGAGTGAGACGCCCGGCCGCGTGACGCGACCGCTGAGGCGGAGGCTGCTGACCGCCGCCGCCGCCGCAGCGAACCCCGCGCCCGCCGCGAGCGCGACCACGCCGCCTCGAACGGGGAAGAAGCTGAACGCGACCGCGACCAGGGCGGCCCCGGTCGTTTGCCCGAACAGCCGGGCGGTCGCCAGCATGCCGCCCGCGCCGCCGCTGCGATGCGCCGGGGCGGAGGCCATCATGGTGCGGTTGTTGGGCGTCTGGAACAGTCCGAACCCCACCCCGCAGACCGCCATCCGCCAGCCGATCCCATAGATGCTCGCGGCCGCCGGCATGGTCGCGAGCAGCACGAGCCCCGCCGCCATGATGACGAGGCCGATGCTGCCGAGCACCCCCGCCGGGTAGCGGTCGGTCAGGCGGCCCGCGACCGGCGCCGCGATTGCGACCGCAACCGGCCATGGCGTCATCAGCAGCCCGGTCGCGACCTGGCCGCAGCCGAGCACGTCCTGGAGATAGAAGGGCAGCGACACGTAGGCGAGCATCTGCGCCGCATACGAGCAGACGGACGTTGCGACCGAGAGCGAGAACAGCGGGTTGCGCAGCAGATCGACGGGCAGGAGCGGCGCGGTCCGCGCCTCCTGGCGGCGGACCAGCATCCAGCCGAGCAGCAGGCCGCCCGCGATCTCGAGCGCGACGAAGAGCGGGGCTTCGCCATGTCCGATCTCGTCGATCCCCGTGATGAGGAGGCCGAAGCTTCCGGCGTTCAGCAACGCGCTTCCCCAGTCGAAATCGTGCGTGGCGCGGCGTCCGAGGCAGTACCCGCATCCCGATCAGCAATGCGAGCGTTCCGATCGGCACGTTGACCAGGAACAGCCACTGCCAGGAGGCGACGGACAGGATCGCGGAGGCGAGCGTCGGGCCGATGGCGGCCGCGACCGCCACCACCATGGCGTTGATGCCGAGCGCGGTCCCAAGCATCCGGCGAGGATAGATGAACCGGATCTGCGCCACGCTGACGCTCATCAAGCCGGACGCGCCGAACCCCTGCGCCACGCGCGCAAGGCTCAGCCCGCCGAGGCTGTGCGACAGCGCGCAGACGAGCGAGGCAAGCGTCATAACCGTGAGGCCGGTCAGATAGACCCGGCGGTAGCCCAGGATCTCGCCGAGCGAGGCGCAGGCCAGCAGCGAGACCGTGACCGCGAGCTGGTAGGCGTTCACCACCCATACGGCGCTGGCGGGGGACGCCCCCACGTCGCGGGCGATCGTCGGCAGCGCGACGTTGGCGATGCTGCCGTCCAGCACGGCCATCGTCACGCCGAGCGCGATCGTGAACATGGCCCAGTACCGCGCGGGCGTGGCGATGCCGTCGCTCGATGGCTGCATGGCCGATCCTTGGGAGATGAGGCAGGCCGATCCGCCTTACCCCGAACCAGGTCGGGGGGCTATCGCGTGAAGCGATCACTCCCATGTGAGAGGCAAACCACAATGGCCGGGACCAGTTGCTGCGCATCGGCTTGGGAGGAACACACATGTCAGAGGTAAGCCGGCGAGACGTGATCGGCGGCACGGTCGCAGGAGTTGTCGCGATCCCGCTCGCGTCGCCCGCCTCCGCGAAGACCGCCGCCAATCCGGCCACACCCGTATCCCACATGCCCGACACGCTGCACGTGGTGCTGGAGGTGAACGGCAGGCGGCTGCCGCTCTCGATCGACCCCCGCACCTCGCTGCTCGACGCGCTGCGCGAGCATGCCGGGCTGACCGGGACCAAGAAGGGCTGTGATCATGGCTCCTGCGGCGCCTGCACCGTCCATCTCGGCGGCGAGCGCATCGTCTCCTGCCTGGCACTCGCCGCGCGCTGCCAGGGCCAGCCGATCACCACGATCGAGGGTCTGGCGCATGGCGATACGCTGCATCCGGTGCAGGCGGCCTTCCTGCACCACGACGCCTTCCAGTGCGGCTACTGCACGCCCGGCCAAATCATGTCCGCCGTCGCCCTGGTCAAGGAGGGCCACACCGGATCGGACGCCGAGATCCGTGACTGGATGAGCGGCAACATCTGCCGGTGCGGGGCTTATCCGAACATCGTCGCCGCGATCCGCGACGTAGCGGGAAAGGCCTGACGCATGCACCTCTTCACCCTTACGCATCCGGCCGGAATCGACGCGGCCGTCCACGCTGCCCAGGCCGGCGGCGCGGCCTACATCGCCGGCGGCACCGATCTACTGCAGCTGATGAAGAACGACGTGGAAGCGCCGCAAACCCTCGTCGATCTCGCCGCGCTGAAGCTCGACGGCATCGGCACGACGGCGGACGGAACGCTGCGCCTCGGCGCGCTCGCGACGATGAGCAAGGCCGCCGCGCACCCGACCGTGCGGCAGGGCTGGCCCGCGATCAGCCAGGCGCTCCTGCTCTCGGCGTCGCCGCAGGTGCGCAACATGGGCACGATGGGCGGCAACCTGCTGCAACGCACCCGCTGCAACTACTTCCGCGACACGGGCTTCGCCTGCAACAAGCGCGATCCGGGCTCGGGCTGTCCCGCGATCGGCGGCGACAACCGCAATCTGGCGGTGTTCGGCGTCAGCGAGCATTGCATCGCGACGCATCCGTCCGACATGCCGGTCGCGCTGATCGCGCTGGACGCCCGCGTCGAACTGCACGGGCCTCAGGGGGCGACGCGCACGATTCCGCTCGCGGAACTCTACGTGCAGCCGGGCGACACGCCGCAGACGGAAACGACGCTTCGCCCCGGCGAGCTGATCGCGGCGGTGCTTGTGCCGGCGTCCGCCGCCGCGAAGCGCTCGGCCTATCTCAAGGTGCGCGACCGGGCGAGCTTCGCCTTTGCGCTCGTCTCCGCAGCCGTCGGGCTCGAGATCGAGAACGGCACGATACGGGATGCGCGGCTCGCCATGGGCGGGGTCGGCACGGTGCCTTGGCGGATGGAGACGGTGGAAGCGGAGTTGCGCGGCAAGAAACCGACCGCCGATGTGTTCGAGGCGGCGGCGGTGCACGCGCCGGAGGGCGCCCACGCCGCCAGCGAGAACGGCTTCAAGCTCCGCCTGATGCAGCGCGTCGCCGCGCGCGCGTTCCAGTCGGTCGCCGCCTGATCGGGAGATGAAATAATGTATGTCGGACAGCCGATCGACCGCATCGACGGACGCAACAAGGTCACGGGAACGGCCCGCTACGCGGCCGAGTTCGCGCAGCCCGATCTCGTGCACGCGGTACTCGTGCAGAGCACCATCGCCGCCGGCGAGATCTCCGGCTTCGATCTGTCGCGCGCGAACGGGATGCCGGGCGTGCTCGCGATCATCACCCCGGACAACGCGCCGAAGTTGCAGACGGACAAGGCGTCTCCGCAGACCGTCACCGCGCCGTTGCTCCAGGACAGGCGCGTGCTGTTCAACGGCCAGCATGTCGCGGTCGTAGTGGCGGACACGTTCGAGCGGGCGACGGCCGCCGCCGCCGCCGTCCGCGTCCAGTACCGCCAGGGCGAGGCGGCGACCGTGATGCAGGCCGAAGTGTCGGAAGCGTACAAGCCGAAGCATTTCCGCAACGGGCAGCGGCCGCCGGACAGCGCGCGCGGCGACGCCGACGGCGCGTTCGCCCAGGCTCCGGTCAAGATCGAGCAGACCTACGCGACGCCGACCGAGCACCACAATCCGATGGAGCCGCACGCCACCATCGCGCGCTGGGACGGCGACCGGCTGATCGTGTGGACCGCGACGCAGGGCATCAGCGGCGCGCAGCGGACACTCGCGTCAATGTTCGGCCTAGACCCGTCGCAGGTGCTGGTGATCTGCCCGTTCACCGGCGGCGGCTTCGGGTGCAAGGGCAATACTTGGCCTCCGGCGACGCTGGCCGCGATGGCGGCGCGCGTGGTGGGGCGGCCGGTGAAGCTCGTCGTCACCCGCCAGCAGATGTTCACCTCTAACGGCTACCGGCCCGAGACGATCCAGCGGATCGCCATCGGCGCGGATGCCGATGGCACGCTGAGATCGGTCCGGCATGACGGCTTCTCGCAAATGTCGCAGCCCTCGCTCGGCGAGTTCACCGAGCCCGTCGCGCTGGCGACCGAGATGCTCTACGCCTGTCCCAACCTCGCGGTCACGCACCGGCTGGTCGCGATGAACGCCAGCCTGCCGACCTACATGCGGGCGCCCGGCGAAGCCTCCGGCGTGTTCGCGATCGAATCCGCGATGGACGAGCTCGCCGCCGCGACCAAGGTCGATCCGGTGCAACTGCGCCTGCGCAATTACGCCGAGGCTGATCCGAGCGACGGCAAGCCGTTCGCGAGCAAGGCTCTGCGCGAGTGCTACGCGCAAGGGGCGGACGCCTTCGGGTGGTCAAAGCGCGATCCGGTACCGCGTTCGATGCGGGACGGGCGCCTGCTGATCGGCTGGGGCATGGCGACCTCCACCTATCCGACCAACCGCTCGCAAGCGGAGGCGAAGATCCGGCTGAATGCCGACGGCACCGCGATCGTGCAGTCGGGCACCCAGGATCTCGGCACCGGCACGTATACCGTGCTGGCCCAGGTCGCGGCCGATGCGCTCGGCCTGCCGCTGCATCGCGTCCGCGTCGAGATTGGAGACACGAGGCTGCCGCCCGCGCCGGTCTCGGGCGGCTCGCAGACGGTCGCCAGCGTCTCGCCGGCGGTGCTCGCGGCCAGCCTCGCGTTGCGCGCCGAGGCGATCCGGCTCGCGATCGAGGATCGCGGCCCGGCGTGGCATGGCGCGGACCCCGCCGCGTTCGATTTCCGGGACGGGATCGTGAGCGGCCCGCACGGGAGCGTGCGGATCGCCGACGTCATGGGGCGGCATGGCGTCAAGCAAATCCAGCAGAGCGCGACGGCGTCGCTCGGAGACGCGAAGAAGACCCACTCGCTGCATGCGTTCGGGGCGCAGTTCGCGGAGGTGCGCGTCGATCCGGATTTCGGAACGATCCGCGTCAGCCGCTACGTCGGCGCGTTCGATTGCGGCAGGCTGCTGAACGCCAAAACCGCCGCGAGCCAGTTGATGGGCGGCATCGTGTTCGGCATCGGCATGGCGCTGCTCGAGGAGACGCGGATGGACGCGGAAAGCGGCCGCATCGTCAACGCGAATATCGCCGAATATCTGCTGCCCGTGAACGCCGACGTGCCGGACATCCGCACGATCGTCGTCGACAGCACCGATCCGGTGACGACGCCGCTCGGCGTGAAGGGGATCGGCGAACTGCCGATGGTGGGCGTCGCCCCGGCGATCGCGAACGCGGTCTATCACGCGACCGGCGTGCGGGTGCGACGGGTACCGATCCGGATTGAGGACGTGCTGACCGCGTGAGATTCAGCAGATGCTTTGCCCCACGCTGAGGCCATGTGACATCGTGATCTGCGACAATCTCGGTAGCCACAAGGTCGCGGGCGTGCGCGAAGCTATCGAGGCACGGGGCGCATCGCTGCTGTATCTACCGTCGTACAGTCCAGACCTGAACCCGATCGAGCTGGCCTTCAGCAAACCCGAGCGTCTGCTCCGTTCCACCGCCGCCCGAACCGCGGATGCGTTTGTGGACCGCTATCGGCAGACTGCTCGGTGCGTTCGAAGCAGCAGAATGCGCTCGCTACTTCCGGCATTGCGGCTATCCGCACACAGGCCGATAAGGGTCTCTAGCTTAGAGTCCGTTTCAAATCGATTGATCAACGTGCGAGCCGTCGCAGCAGGGCATAGCGAAGCGGCATAGAGGAGGGTTCGGCGGATGCGATGGAGGCCTCGAAGGCCGTGGCGAGCCGTCGGTTGCGGTTGATTCAGGCAAGGAATCGCTCGACCACCCACCGCCGGGCGTGTGCCGCGAAGCCGACCTGTCCCTCGGGCTTGCGGACGATCTCAATTCGAATCGGGCTTGTGTCGCGCCCGCGCGATCCCTGGTAGCCCGCATCAGCGTAGCCGAGCTGCAAGAAAGGCCACCAGGGACGCCAGGCGGCAAGCAAAGGCCCGGCGCCGTCCCGGTCCTGGGCGCCTGCCGAGTGGGCCTGCAGCTTGAGCCCCGCCGGTCAGTGTCGACCATGGCGTGTCACTTGCGCCCCTCGATCTTCTTGCCTCCGTCGTACCCCCGGATGCCACCGCTCTCGGTCATCTCGACGCTCTGGCTGTCGATCACGGCTGCCGCCGGCGGAGCTGGTCAAGGTTCCTTCGGCGAAGCCGACGGTATACCAGCGGAGGGTGGCCTCGCGGCCAGCATGTTCGCGGTCCAGCATGACCAAGTGATGGTTAATCGCCTCCCACGTGCCGTCGTCGCGGAAACGGGCGAACCAGCGATACGCCGTCGGCCACGTTGGGAAACACTTTGGCAGCAAGGTCCAGGCGATGCCGGCGCGCAGCACATAGAGCAAATCAGGCTGGGCGTGGATAGCCTGAGTTGAGAAGATAGTTGGCGCATTCATCTGGTGCGAACCGCTGGAGGGACGTGCCGATCTATTCCATGACGCCTCGATCGATCGGGCTGCGGCAGTTCTGAGGATCGACTTGAGCTTGGCGAAGGCCTGCTCGATCGGGTTCAAATCAGGGCTGTAAGGCGGGAGGTAAAGTAAGGTCGCACCGCGCGCCTCGATCGCGTCGCGTACGCCATTGACCTTGTGACTGGGCAGGTTATCCATGGTCACGATGTCGCCGGACGACAGGGCCGGCGCAAGAAACTGCTCGACGTAGGCGAGGAATGTTTCGCCGTTCATGGCGCCGTCGGCGACGAGTGGCGCGGTCAAGCCGTTGCAACGGAGACCAGCGACGAAGGTGCTGGTTTTCCAGTGTCCGTGCGGAACAGCGGCAACCAGTCGTTGACCACGCAGGCTGCGGCTGGGGCTGCATAGAGACTGGGGCGCGACCCCGTTTGCAACGAGCAGCCCAGCGGAGCTTCTCCGGGCGTCCCGATACGACGGCGATAGCAAACAACCAGATGCCTCATGCCACTGCTTTGCAACATCCCGTATTTGATAATCGGCAGCGCGCTTCCGCACGTGACGGGCCACGGCAATTCCGTTTCGCCTCTTGCGGGCTTGAGCGACGTCGAGGCTGTTCTGCCGGCAGCGCGAAGCGATCGGGACGCCGAGCGGTGGGCGAACGTCACCCCAGATGCGGCCCGATCAAACTCAGATCCGCCGGTCCGAGCCGGGCGGCTGCGGCTTGGCATTGGTGCCAGTAGGGATAGAGCAGGCGCTGTTGGCTCACCCCATCGAGTCTCGAGCGTTCGTCCGCCGTCAGCGTCAGTTCGCTCGCGCGCAGGTTCATACGCAGCTGGTCCTCCGTGCGCGCGCCGATGATCGCCGACGTCACGCCCGGCCGGCCCAGCAGCCACGCGAGCGCCACCTCCGCCGCCGACACGCCGCGCGCCTCGGCGACGCTTACGAGTACCTCGATCGTGTCGTAGAGCCGGTTCTCGTCCGCGATCGGCGGCTCGTGCCAATCGTTGAGATGCCGGCCGCCTTCCTCGGGCGTCTTGCCGCGACGGTACTTGCCGGAGAGCAGCCCGCCCGCGAGCGGGCTCCAGATCAGCACGCCTAAACCCTGGTCCAGCGTGATCGGGATGAGCTCGTATTCCGCGTCGCGTGACTCGAGCGAATAGTAGATCTGCTGGCTGACTGGCGGCACGAAGCCTTGGGCGCCCGCCGTCGCCATGGCTTTCATCATGTGCCAGCCCGAGAAATTCGAGACGCCGTAGTCCCGCACCTTGCCGGACCGGACGAGGGTGTCCATGGCTTCCAGCGTTTCCTCGAGCGGGGTCGAGCCGTCCCACTGGTGCATCTGGTAGAGGTCGATGTGGTCGGTCCGCAGCCGCCTGAACTCGCCTCGCACTGCGCGACGATATGCGCACGGGACAGGCCCTCGTCATTCGGACCGGTCCCCATCGGAAACCGGACCTTGGTGGCAACGAGCAGCCGGTTGCGCACGCCTTCGAGCGCCTCGCCGAGAATCTGCTCCGATCGCCCCTCGGAATAGGCGTTGGCGGTGTCGATCATGTTGACGCCCGCATCGAGGCAGATGTCGAGCAGGCGCCGCGCGCCCGCGACATCCGTGGCACCCCATTTCGCGAGCGGGCCGACGCCGCCGAACGTCGCCGTTCCGAACGCGATCGCCGAGACCTTGAGGCCAGAGCGGCCAAGAAGCCGGTATTCCATGGATGTCGTCCTCATCTGTCGGCCGGGAGGCTAACGTCCGCCGCCGCGCATCGTCTGCACGACGGCGTGACCAGCTTCGGCGGAAGTCAGGCCACCGGCGCCGCGATCTCCCGCGTCAGCTTCTGCCGCATCGCACGGGCGAAGTCCGCGTAGTCCGCGCAAGCGAGGGCGAAGCAGCCGGGGCCGCCGATGACCTCGGCGCGGTAGCTCTCCAGCAGATCCGGCTCCTCGTGCAGCACGCACAATCCGTTGATCGTGATGCCCGCGTCCGCCATCCGGTCGCGGATCGGGCCGGGCGCGATGCCGTCATTCGAGCGGCCGTCGCCGATCACGTCCACCACCTGTCGCGTCGCGTTTTCCGGTGCGTGGCTGAGCAGCGTGAGCGATGCGAGCAGCGCCTCGCCGATCGCGGTCTTGCCCGCACGCACCACGCGCGGCACGTTTTCCACCGCGTCCCCGAAGGCGCGCGCCTGCTCGGGCGATGCGATGCGGGTCCACTCCACGAGCACCTCCTGCGCGCCCGCGCCGGACCACAGCAGCAGCGCGCCGAGGCTCGCGCGCGCGGGGCCGCCGGTCAGACCGGAGACGACCGCCGGATCGCGCAGCGCCGCCGCGATCCCGCCCGCCATCAGACCGAACTCCTCATAGGTGACGCTCGCCGACCCGTCGAGAGCGAGCACGAGCGCCAGATCGGTAGCCACCGGCCGGCGGCTGGCTATCCCTTGCGCAGCGCCGCCAGCGCGAGTCGCGCTTCCTCGCGCAGCGCGGCGAAATCGAGCGTATCGGCTTCGGTGTTCGACGACCCGTTTTGCCAGGAGCGCTGCAGCGCCTCGATCCGTTCCGATTCCGAGCGTTCGGACCGATCGAGCAGGCGGAGCGCGGCGCCCACCACGTCGCTGGTCGAGGCATAACGCCCGGAATCCACCTTTGCATTGACGATGGTCAGCAGGTCGGGCGTCAGCGAGATCGAGATGTCCATCGGAGTCCGGTCCATAAGCAAGCGCCCGTCAGGGTAGCCCGGCCGCCGAGTCGTGTCCAAGAGCGGCCGAAGCTCACGCTTCCAGAGCGCCGCCGGATCACCGAAGATGTGATCCGCTTCGGGGAGGGACGGCATGGAGGCATTCGCGCCCGCGCTCGCTACACGGAAATACGCGAACGGAAAGCTGCTGCTGGCGAGGGAAGACGGCGTCGCCCTGCTGACCTTGAACCAGCCAGACAAGCGCAACGCGATCTCGGTCGCGATGTGGGAGGGGATCGGCGCGGTGCTCGACGAGTGCCGCGAGGACAACGCGGTCCGGGTCGTGATCCTGAGCGGCGCCGGAACCAAGGCCTTCAGCGCGGGCGCCGATCTGAGCGAATTCGAGACGCGCCGCGAGGGCGCGGTTCCCCGCCATGAATACGAGAGGCTGACCGTCGCCGCGCGCGCCAAGCTCGCCGCCTTTCCGAAACCCGTCATCGCCCGCATCCGCGGGCATTGCCTCGGCGGCGGGCTCGGCCTCGCGATGCACGCCGATCTGCGCATCGCGGCCAAGGACAGCCGGTTCGGCATCCCGGCGGCGCGGCTCGGCTTCGCCATGGGGTTCGACGTGGTGGCGCGGCTCGTCTCCCTGGTCGGCGAGGCGCATGCCCGCACGTTGCTCTATACCGCCGCGCGCATCGACGCCGACGAAGCGGCGCGCATCGGCCTCGTCAACCGCGCCGTGCCGGACGAGGAGCTGTCGGACGCCGTCGTCGATCTCGCGCGCACCATCGCCGACAACGCGCCGCTGGCCGTGGGGGCGGCGAAGCTCTCGGTGGATCAGGCGGCGCAGGCGCCGGAAAGGCGCGACCTGCAGGCCGTGGAGGCGGCCATCGCGGGTTGTTTCGAGAGCGCCGACTACAAGGAAGGACGGGCGGCGTTCAGCGCGAAACGCTCGCCACTCTTCCAGGGAAGCTGAACCCCGGTCCCTCTTGCGGCGGCGGCGCCGGAGACGCGAGATCGCCCGGCTGGGCAACATTCGGTACCGCGTCGTTTAGGATCTTCTCGAGTCGCGCTCCCCAGGCGTCCACCACGGCCAGGGTCTTCGCCTCCTTCTTCTCGTCCTTGCCCGGCCGGTCGCACAGAGTGGTCTTGCGGTTGACGTCCGCCGCGATCCGCGCGTGCAGCTGCTTCAACTGCGCCAAGGCGCGTTCCTGGTTCAGCGGCTGTGTAAAGCCCGTCTCGTAGTTGCTCAGGCTGCCGAGCGAGGTGGCGAGCGCCGACACGGCGATGACGACCGCGCCGAGCGCGATCGCATACGGGTTGGGCAGGGTCTTGCCGGCGAGCGACTGCACGCCGACCAGCAAAGTCACGAAGCCCCCCGCGGCCACGATCCAGAAGAAGTACCGGGCCGCCCTCGATCGGTTGCGGTCGAGATCCATCGCGTATCGCAGGCGCTGGCGCGAAATCTCGTCGCTGAACAGGACCGCCTCCGCCTGGAACGGCGTCAGCTGGAGCGAGGGCCCGGGCCCGTCCCGGCCGGCGCCGGCCTGGACATGCGTGAGTTCCGGGGTCAGGCCGAGCCGGAAGACGCTTCGCACGGAGGCGGGCCAGGTCAGCGGATCGCCGGCTTCCGGATGGCACCGGGCGATCGCGAGCACGACCGCCTCATGGTCGCTGCTTGCGTCGCCGAACTCGTGCCGGGGCGTATCGAGCGAGGGATCAATCCGTTCAATGCTGATGCGCGCCGTCGCGGACGGGCCGGCCGCCATCGCGGGCGTGAGCAGCGCCAGCACGGCCGCCGCCGCCAACAGGCGGGGGAAGGGCGCCGCTGGTCCGTTCCGCTGAAACAGCCACATGGCGATCTCCGATCCGCCCGCGCCATCGTTCCGCTCGATGGTTCCGCCGTTCGCTGTAGCGGATGCGCGGCGGCCCGCCTGTGACGGGCGTCACCACCCCGATTTTGACCCCGGACGCCGCACCTCCACATCTTGTTGCTTGTCCGGCATAACCCCCCAGGTTTTGGGTTGACCCTCCCCCTGCGCCCGGAGTACCCAAGTCTCGTGTCCCAGATCGCCGAGTCCCGTTTCCAAATCCGTGTCCGTGGACGTTCGTTCATGGCCCTCGTCCTCGCCCCCGAGGCGCCGGCAGATGAATGGCTCGCCGCGCTCGACGCGCAGATCGAGAAGTCTCCCTCGTTCTTCGAGGGCCGGCCCGTCATCGTCGATCTGGCGGTGCTGCCGCGCGAGCAGCCGAATGTCGCCGGGCTGATCGAGGCGCTGCGCCAGCGCGGCATCCGCATCATCGGCACGGAGGGCGCGCATCCGTCCTGGCCGGGCCTGGAGAAGTGGGGACCGCCGCTCAGTGGCGGCCGCACCGGGGCGAGGCCGGTCGAGGTGCCGACGGCGAGCCAGGCCGCCTCGGATGCGCCCCCGGCGCCACCGCCCGCGCGGGACGCCGCCTCAATCGAAACGCCGTCCGCCCCGGCCGCCGCGACCTTGGTGATCGACCACTCGGTCCGGTCGGGCCAGTCGGTCGTGTCCGAGCGCGGCGACGTGGTCGTGATCGGCTCGGTCGCCTCGGGCGCGGAGATCATGGCGGGCGGCTCCATCCACGTCTACGGCACGCTGCGCGGCCGGGCCGTGGCGGGCGTGTCCGGCAATCCGGGCGCACGCATCTTCTGCAGCAAGCTCCAGGCCGAGCTGCTGGCGATCGACGGGCTGTATCGCACCGCCGAGGACTTAGAGCCGGCCCTGAAAGGCCGATCGGTCATGGCCTGGCTCGATGGCGAGGCCATGAAGATAGAACCCGTGGACTGAAGCAGCGGAGGGAATAAGCGCAATGGCCCAAGTCTTGGTCGTGACATCCGGAAAAGGCGGCGTCGGAAAGACGACATCCACCGCCGCACTCGGCGCCGCGCTCGCGCGGAACGGGCAGAGCGTCGTCGTGGTCGATTTCGACGTCGGGCTACGCAACCTCGACCTCGTCATGGGCGCCGAGCGTCGCGTGGTGTTCGACCTGATCAACGTCGTGCAGGGCGACGCCAAGCTGCAGCAGGCGCTGATCCGCGACAAGCGCGCGGACAATCTGTTCCTGCTGCCGGCGTCGCAGACCCGCGACAAGGACGCGCTGACCGAGGCGGGCGTCAAGGTCGTCATCGACCAGCTGCGGGACAAGTTCGACTGGGTGATCTGCGACAGTCCAGCCGGGATCGAGCGCGGCGCCACGCTCGCGATGCGCTTCGCCGACGTGGCACTCGTCGTGACCAATCCGGAAGTCTCATCGGTGCGCGATTCCGACCGCATCATCGGCATCCTGGACTCGAAGACGGAGAAGGCGGAGCGCGGCGAGCGGATGGAGAAGCATCTGCTGCTGACGCGCTACGATCCGGCCCGCGCGGCGCGCGGCGAGATGCTGAAGACCGAGGATGTGCTGGAAATCCTCTCGATCCCGCTCCTCGGCATCATCCCGGAAAGCCAGGACGTGCTGCGCGCCTCGAACATCGGCTCGCCGGTGACGCTGAACAGCACCACGACCCCGGCCGCGCGCGCCTATTTCGATGCGGCGAAGAGATTGCGGGGCGAGACCGTCGTGATGTCGTTCCCGAAGGAGAAGCGCGGCCTGATGGGCAAGCTGTTCGGGCGGAGGGTCGCATGAGCTTGCTAACGTTCTTTCGCAAAAGCTCCGCCCCGGTCGCGCGCGAGCGGCTGCAGGTGCTGCTCTCGCATGAGCGGCTGATCACCGGCAAGTCCGACCTGATCGCGACCTTGCAGGAGGAGATCCTGGCGGTGATCGCACGGCACGTCTCGGTCGAGCGCGAGAAGGTGCAGATCAAGCTCGATCGAGGCTCGACAGTCTCGATGCTGGAAATCGACATTGAGGTGCCGGCCGCGGTCGCCGCGTCGCCTGCCCGCGAAATCGAGTTGCCGGAGCCGGAGAAGCAAGCGGAGGCGGCCAGCGCCGCCTAGCGGTTGGCGCCGGGCACCCACAGGATATCGGCCCGGCCGTTCTCGTTCAGCACGCGGCCGAGCACGAACAAATGGTCGGACAGGCGGTTGAGGTAGCGGATCACGGCGGGGTTCACCCCCGCGTCCGCCTCCGTCTCCGCCGCGAGTCGCACGACCGCCCGCTCCGCCCGCCGCGCCGCCGTCCGCGCGAGGTGGGCGCGGGCGGCGGCCTCCGTCCCGCCGGGCAGGATGAAGCTCGTGAGCGGCGCGAGCTCCGCGTTCATCGCCGCGACTTCCGACTCCAGCCGGGAAGAGCGGCCGTCGTCGAGCCGCAGGCGCGCGCCGCCCGCGCCCGGGACGCACAGATCGGCGCCGAGATCGAACAGGTCGTTCTGGATGCGGGCGAGCATCGCCTCCGTTTCCGCCTGATCCCGCGCCTGCACGCGCAGCAGGCCGATCGCGGCATTCGCCTCGTCGATCGCGCCGATCGCCTCGATGCGGGCATCGTCCTTGCGCACGCGCGCGCCGTCGCCGAGCGACGTGTCGCCCTTGTCGCCGCCGCGCGTCGTCACCCGGTCGATCCGCACCATCTCGCTGTCCCTCAATCGAGCACGAAGTTAATCCGGATCGGCATGCTGGACGAGACGGGCGTGCCGTCCGCGTCCAGCTGCGGCTTGAAGCGCCACCGCGCCACCGCCCGCTGCGCCGCGAGATCGAGCGCGATGGAGCCGGACGAGGAGGCGATGCCGACCGAGCCCGCGCGCCCGTCCGGCGTCACGCGCACGAGGAGCACGACGGTGCCCTGCTCGCCCCGTCTTACCGCATCCGGCGGGTAGCGGGGCGGGATATTGGGCGCGGACGGATCGGGGCTAGCCGGGATGTCGCCCGAAATGTCGTTCGTGACCCCCGGCACGCCGCCCATGCCGAGCCGCACCGCGGGCGCTGGTTCCTCTTCCCGTTCCGCCTCGGGGGCGGGCGGCGATGGCGGCGCGGGCGGTCCCGGCGGCGCGGCCTTCGCCGGCGCCGGAGGCAGAGGCGGCGGGGGCGGCGGGAGGCTTCCCCTCGCGTCCACCGGCGGCGGTTTGGCTTGCGCCGGCATGGGCGGCGGCATGGCCGGCGGGGGCGCGGCGCGCATCGCCTGCCGCCCGTTGCCGCTCTCGGCCGGGGCGTCGCCCTGGCCGGGGGCCTTCAGCACCATCTCGATGGTCGCCGGCGCGCTGGCCTCCTCCGGCGCGTGGCCGGGCGCTACCACCGCGCCGAGCAGCAGGAGAGCGGCGAGCAGCAGGTGCGCGGCAACCGACAGGAGGACGGCGCGCCGCATCAGCGGACCGGCAGCAGCCGGGGCGTCGGGTCGGGGCCGAATGGCAGGCCGAACGCCCCCGCCGCCGCCGGCAGCGCGCTTGCCGGCGGGCCGTCCGCGACCACCCTGCCGCCATCGAGCACCACCATCCGGTCGGCATAGCGCATCGCGAGATCGAGCGCGTGCAGCACCACGATCACCGTCCGCCCCTGCCGCGCCGTGGCGCGCAGCAGATCCATGGCGGCGAAGGCGGCGGCGGGATCGAGATCGGCGGTCGGCTCGTCGAGTAGCAGCACCTCGGGCTCGCCCGCCAGCACCCGCGCCAGCATCGCCCGCCGCGCCTGCCCGCCGGAGACGCGGTCGATCCGCCGCTCGCGCAAATGCGCGATGCCGCAGGCGCGCAAGGCGGCCTCGACCGGCGCGGCCGCTGCGTCCCGGTGCGGAATGCGCCCCAGCGCCGCGACCTCGGCGATGGTGAGACCCCAGGCGCTGCACGCCCCCTGGGGGAGATAGGCGACCCGGCGCGGATCGGGCGCGGGCGACCCATCCGGGAGCAGGCCCGCGAGCGCCCGCAACAGCGTCGTCTTGCCGGCGCCGTTCGGCCCGCACAGCGCCGTAAGCGTGCCCGGTGTCGCCGTGAACGAGAGGTCGTGCAGCACCGCGCGGCCCCGGAGGCGGATCGTCGCCGCCTCCAACCCGATGCCGCTCACGGCGCGACCCGCCGCGCCAGCACGGCCAGCACCGGTGCGCCGAGCAGGGCCGTCAGCACGCCCAGCCGTGGCTCGGCCGCCAAGGGCAGGGCGAGCGGGGCCAATCGGGCGACGATGTCCGCGCCGAGCAGCAGGGCCGCGCCAGCTGCGAGCGACGGCCCGAGCAGCGCGCCCGGACGGTCGCCGACGAGCGGGCGCAGCAGGTTCGGCACGACGAGGCCGACGAAGCCGATGCCGCCCGCGACCGCCGCGCCGCCGCCGACCGCCAGCGCCGTGCCGATGGCCGCCAGCCGCAACGTGCGCCCGACCGGCACCCCGAGCGTGCGCGCCGCGTCTTCGCCGAGGCTGAGCGCGTCGAGGCCGGCGCCAAGCCGGAGCAAGAGCGCGCAGCCGAGCGCGATCGGCGGGGCGGCGAGGGCGAGATGCTGGAGCGAACGGTCCTCAAGGCTTCCCATTAGCCAGACCGTGATCTCGGCCAGCGCGAACGGGTTCGGCGCGAGGGTCAGCGCGAGCGCGAGCAGGGCGGCGGCGATCGAGGACAGGGCGATGCCCGCGAGGATCAGCGACGGGCCGGACGGCGCGCGCCCGGCCGCCCCGAGCAGCAGCGCGCAGCCGCACGCCGCGCCTGCCAGCCCGGCCAGCGGCAGAGCAGGGGGAAAGGCGCGGGAAATGCCCCAGTAGAACACGACGACGGTTGCGAACGCCGCCGTGCCTGTGATGCCGAGCAGGCCGGGATCGGCGAGCCGGTTGCGCAAGCTCCCTTGCAGCACCGCGCCCGAGAGGCCGAGGCCGCCGCCGATCAGCAGCGCGAGCGCCGTCCGGGGCAGCCGGATCTGCAACAGGATCACGGACGGCGGCACGCCGACGCCCCCGTCGCCGACCAGCAGTGACAGGCAGGCCAGGAGTGCCGCGATCAGCAGCATCCGCGCGGTCATCGGGCGAGACGCTGCACGGCCTCCGCCGTGAAGGGACCGGCGCAGATCGTCAGGTCGGGCGGGATCTCGCGGCGGGGAATGCCGCGCGTGGCCGGATGGTGCAGGAGGTCGGTCGCGAGCGAGGGGAAGCGCGCGGGCGGAGGCGTCACCAGCAGGTCGGGAGGGTGCAGGAGCAGCTGTTCGAGGCCGACATGCCGGCCGGTCGCCATGTCGTCGAGACCGGCGGCTTCCAGTACGGCATGGCTCAGCGATCCCGGCCCGGGCGTATAGCCGCGCGGCTCCCAGGCGAGCGCGCGAAGCCGTCGGCCGGAGGGCGGCCGCACGGAGGCGAGCCGGGCGTCCATGTCCGCGATCAGCGCCTCGCCCCGCTCCGGCACCCCGAGCGCCGCCGCGAGCGTGCGGATCTCGGCCCGGATCTGGGCGAAGTCGCGCGGCAGGCCGACCCGCAGCACCTGGATGCCCTGCCGCTCCAACAGGGCCAGCGTCGCCTGCGCGCCGAACGAGCCGGCCAGCACGAGATCGGGTTTCAGCGCGAGCACCGTCTCGGCATACGGGCGCACGGCCGGATAGGCGGCGGCGCGGTCCGCGACGTAGGAGAGCGCGGGATCGCGGGCGAGCCGCGAGAGCGCGGCGATCTTCTCCGGCGCCAGCAGCACGAGCATCTGGTCGGTGCAGAGATTGAGCGAGACCACCCGCTCCGGCGCGGCCATCGCCGGGAGCGCGGGGGCGAGGGCGAGGGCGATGGCGACCAGGCCCCGGCGCAGCCAACGGGTCAAAGCACGATCACGCCGTGATGCTTGGCCTTGCCCTCCGGCTCGACATGGATGGTGATGACCGCGCCCTCCATCGCTCCCTTGAGCGCCGCTTCCACGCGGTCGCAGATCGCGTGCGCGTCGGCGACCGTCATCGAGCCGGGCACGACCATGTGGAACTCCACGAAGGTGAGCTTGCCGGTGTAGCGCATGCGCAGGTCGTGCGCCTCGATCGCGCCCTCGGCGTTGTCGGCGACGAGCGTACGGATGCGGTCCACCACCTCGGGGGCGGGGGCCGCGTCCATCAGCCCGCTCGCCGATTGCGAGATCATCGTGGCGCCCGACCAGAGCACATGCACGGCCGCCGAAGCGGCAATCAGCGGGTCGAGCCAGAGCTGCCCTGTCAGCAGCACGGCCCCGACGCCGGCCAGGATCGCAAGCGACGTCACTACGTCGGACAGCACATGACGGCCGTCGGCGGCGAGCGCCGGCGAGCGCAGCGCCCGTCCCTGTCGCAGCAGGAGCGCGCCCCAGCCGGCGTTGATAGCGGTCGCGAGCATGTTGGCGCCGATGCCCAGCCCCGGCATCGCGAGCGGTTGCGGGTGCTGGAAGCTCATCCAGGCGTGTTGCAGGATCGACAGCGCCGCGACGACGATGAACGCCCCCTCGACCACGGCGGAGAAGAACTCGGCCTTGTCGTGGCCGTAGGTGTGGTTCGCGTCGGCCGGCTTGGCCGCGACCCGCAGAGCCCAGAGCGCGACCGCTGAGGCGACCACGTTGACGATGCTCTCGAGCGCGTCGGAATAGAGCGCGGCGCTGCCGGTCAGCCACCAGGCGGCGGCCTTGAGGGCCAGTACCGATGCAGCCGACGCCGATACTGCCCGCCGCGATCCGTTCAGCCTTGCTCAACAGCCATCCAATCCCGTCGTCGCCCTGTGCCCCGGCCGTAAAACCCGGTCCCTGCGTTGGCTAGCCGCCCGCTCCGGGCCGAGCAAGATGGCCCGCTTGCGGCGATGAAGCCGAATTTACAGGCACGCCGCCTTGACCGAGGTGGGGGCAGCCGTCCTTTACGAAAATCAGCAATCTTCGGAAGGGTAAGCATGGACACCGATGCCGCCCCGGGCCTGGTCGCGGCCGCCCGGATCGCCGCTGGCGACGATCGGACACGCTACGACGACTTCGCCATCGCCCTGCATTGGCTTACCGTCGCCCTGGTGCTGACGCAATTCGGCCTGGCCGAACTCTGGGGCTTCGCGCCTCGCCCCACCCGTCACGTCATGATCGTTGCCCACATGTCGTTCGGAATCGTGCTGACGTTCGTGCTCGCCGTTCGCATCGCGTGGCGGCTGATCCCCGGGCACCAGGTCCGGACCGCTCTTTCGGGCTGGGTGGAGTTGGCCTCCAAGGCGGTGAGCTACCTGCTCTACGGATTGCTGGCGGTCCAGGCGGTACTCGGGTTCGTGCTGCGGTGGTCGGGCGACGAGGCCATGAGCTTCTTCGGTCTGCCGATCCCGCCGCCCTTCGCGCCATTCTCGAAGCCGCTCCATCACACGATCGGCGAGGCCCATAACTGGATCGGCTGGACCATCATCATCCTCGCCGCTGGACACGCGGCGGCGGCGCTGTTCCATCACTTCGTGCTGCGCGACGATGTGCTCTGGCGGATGCTGCCGGGACGGCACGCGCGGCAGGAAGAACTGCAAGCGCCGTCGCCGGAGCGGGCCGCGCGCCTGTCAGGGCCGTCCGGGTAACGGATGCGGCGCCGTCGCGGCGTCTTGGTAGCGGCGCGCGCGGCCGGTAGGGTCGCCGGCCGTGAGCCCGATCCTGGCGATCCGCGATCTCGTCGTCAGCTTTCCCTCGGCCGGCGGCCCGGTCCGGGCCGTGAACGGCGTCGGACTGTCGATCCCGGCCGCGCGCGTGCTGGCCCTCGTCGGCGAATCGGGGTCGGGGAAGTCGCTCAGCGGGGCCGCGATCATCGGCCTCGTGCCGCCGCCGGGTCGGATCGAGGCGGGGTCGATCCGTTTCGATGGCGAGGAACTGGTGGGGCGGGACGAAGCCTTTCTCCGCCGCCTGCGGGGCGGCCGCATCGCCACGATCCTGCAAGACCCGATGACGACGCTGAACCCGGTGATGCGGATCGGAACGCAGATGACGGAGGCGATACGGGCGCACGGACGCGTAAGCCGGACGGCGGCGCGCGAGCGGGCCGGGGCGATGCTGGCGCGCGTCGGGATCGCCGATCCGGCTGCCCGCCTGCGCGCCTATCCCCACCAACTCTCGGGCGGGATGCGGCAGCGGGTGGCGATTGCGATCGCATTGCTGAACGGGCCGGATCTCGTGATCGCCGACGAGCCGACCACCGCGCTCGACGTAACCCTGCAGGCGCAGATCCTCGCAGAGATGCAGGCGCTCGCACGGGACACGGCGACCGCGATCCTGTGGATCACGCACGACCTCTCAGTCGTTAGCGGCTTCGCCGACCGCATCGCCGTCATGTATGCCGGCCGCATCGTCGAAGAGGGCGAGGCGCGCGAGGTGCTCGCCCGCCCAGTCCACCCCTACACGGCGGGCCTGATCGCGTCGGTCCCTGGCTGGACGGCTCCAGGCGCGCGGCTGCGATCCATCCCGGGCCTGCCGCCGCTTCCCGGCGCGGCGCCGTCCGGCTGCCCGTTCCGCGACCGCTGCCCGCTTGCGGCTCCGGTCTGCGCCGAGCCGCCGCCCGAAGTCGCGCGCGGCGGGTCGGTCGCCTGGTGCCACCGGCCGCTCGCCGGATGACGAAGCTGCTCGAGCTTCGGGCGATCTCGATGCTGTACGGTCGCAAGCGGCCGGTTCGTGCGCTCGACGCCGTCGATCTCGCGATCGCCGCGGGCGAGGTGCTGGGCGTCGTCGGGGAATCCGGCAGCGGCAAGTCGACGCTCGGCCGGATCGCGGCCGGGATCGAAACGCCGAGCGCCGGGATCGTGCGTTGGCGCGGGGAGGACCGGGCGCTGCTCAGGGGCGCGGCGGCCAAGCAGGCCGGTCTCGCGGCCCAGATGATCTTCCAGGACCCGGCGACCTGCCTCAATCCGCGCCTCCGCGTGCGCGAGCTGATCGGGGAAGCGCCGCGCGTGCATGGGCTGGTGCCGCGCCCGGCGCTCCGGACCCATGTGCTCGACCTGATGCAGCGCGTCGGCCTCGATCCGGCGCTGGCCGGCCGTTTTCCGCACGCATTGTCCGGCGGTCAGCGGCAGCGGGTCGGCATCGCCCGCGCGCTCGCCGTACGGCCGGCGCTCGTCGTGTGCGACGAGCCGGTGGCGGCGCTCGACATGTCGGTGCAGGCGCAGGTGATCAACCTCTTCGCCGATCTGCGCCGCGATCTCGGCCTCGCCTACCTCTTCATCAGCCACGATCTCGCGGTGGTGCGGCATCTGTCCGATCGCGTCGCCGTTCTGTATCTCGGCCGCCTGGTCGAGCTCGCCGCCACGAACGCGGTATTCGCGCGGCCGAACCATCCCTATACCGCCGGGCTGATCGGGGAGATCGCGGACCGCCTGGCCGCGCGCCGGACCTATGCGCGGGTCCCGGGCGAGATGCCCTCGCCGCTTGCGCCGCCACCCGGCTGCGCATTCCATCCGCGCTGCCCGCACGCCTTCGGCCGCTGCCGGGTGGAACGCCCGGCGCTGCGGGAAATCACGCCCGCGCATTGGTCCGCGTGCCACCTGAACGAGCGGGCGACGTAGGGCGATGCCAAAAGAAAACCCCTCCCGCTGGGCGGCGGGAGGGGTGAATACAGGCGTCCGAAACCCCTACGACAAGGCCTGCGGCGCCGAGGCCAGCCGCCGTTCGGCGATCTGCGCCTTCATCGCTTTTTGCAGCTTCTCGAAAGCCCGCACCTCGATCTGCCGCACGCGCTCGCGCGAGATGCCGTATTGCTGCGACAGATCCTCGAGCGTCGTCGGATTGTCCCGCAAACGCCGCTCGATCAGGATGTGGCGTTCGCGGTCGTTCAGCGACTTGAGCGCGTTCGTCAGGAGCGCCTTGCGGCCGGACATCTCCTCGCGCTCGGCGACCGCCGTTTCCTGGCTCTCGGTTTCGTCGACCAGCCAGTCCTGCCACTCGCCCTCGCTGTCCGATCGGACCGGCGCGTTGAGGCTGTGGTCGGGCGCGGCGAGGCGGCGATTCATGCTGACCACGTCCTGCTCGGGTACGGCCAGCATCTTGGCGATCTTCGCCACCTGCTCGGGCTGCAGGTCGCCGTCCTCGATCGCCTGCATCTGGCCCTTGAGCCGGCGCAGGTTGAAGAACAGCTTCTTCTGCGCGGCCGTGGTGCCCATCTTCACGAGCGACCAGCTATGCAGGATGTATTCCTGGATCGCCGCCCGGATCCACCACATGGCGTAGGTCGCGAGACGGAAGCCGCGATCCGGATCGAACCGCTTCACGGCCTGCATCATGCCGACATTGCCCTCGCTGATGAGCTCGCCCACGGGCAGCCCATAGCCGCGATAGCCCATGGCGATTTTCGCGACGAGACGCAGGTGGGAGGTGACAAGCTTATGCGCCGCCTCCATATCTTCATGGTCGCGCCAGCGATGCGACAGCGACAGCTCCTCTTCCGGAGTGAGCATCGGAAACTTGCGGATCTCCTGCAGGTAGCGGGAGAGGTTGCCCTCCGGGGCAACATTGATGACGGCAGAGGCCAATGGAAGGCTCCTTTCGCCTGCGCGGCCAATTACCCTACCCTTACGGCGTAGCGTCTGGCCGGTTTCTACACTTGGCGGTCAGGGATGCGGGAGAGCACTTCACGTCCCGGCGACCTGCCCCTTTCTGGCGGTAGGGCACCGGACGGTGCGGATGACGAAGGGCACCCGCCCGCGTCATTAGGCGTGGTTATACAGGACGAATTCGGTCCTGTCAAAAGTTTATTGCGCCGCGTCAAGAGCCTTTCGTGAGGCATCCGAGCAGGTCGGCCATGTCCCGGGGCGGCGGCGCGTCGAACGCCATCTCCGCCCCGGTGACCGGATGGCGGAAACCGAGCCGGGCGGCGTGCAGCGCCTGACGCGGGAAGTCGAGCAGCAGGCGGCGCGTCCCGGGCGGCATCAGGCGGGACGCGGCCGGGGTGCGGCGCAGATACACGGGATCGCCCACGACCGGATGGCCGCGCGCGGCCAGATGGACCCGGATTCTGGTGCGTCCGCCCGGTGGCGAGGCGGCATTCGAGCCACGACACGCCCCCGCCCCAGCTGCGGAGCGTCTTGTAGTGGGTCAGAGCCGGGCGGCCCCGGGCGGTGATCGCCATGCGCTTGCGGTCACGCGGGTCGCGTCCGATCGCGCCCTCGATGTGGCCGGAGGCGGGCGAGGGCACGCCCCAGGCGAGGGCCAGATAGGCGCGGTCGAGGTCGCGTGCGGCGAAGGACGCGGACAGCGCCTGCAGCGCCCGGTCCGTCTTCGCGACCACCATCACGCCCGAGGTGTCCTTGTCCAGCCGATGCACGATTCCAGGCCGCCGCTCGCCGCCAATGCCCGGCAGGCGGTCGCCGCAATGCGCGAGCAGCGCGTTGACGAGCGTGCCGTCCTCGTTTCCCGGGGCGGGATGGACGACGAGGCCGGCGGGCTTGTCGAGCACGATCAGCGCCTCGTCCTCGTAGAGGATGGCGAGCGCCAGGGCCTGCGGCTCGGGCCTGGCCGGCACCGCCTGCGGCACCCGCAACTCGTAGCGCGCGCCGGTTTGCACGGGCTCTGCGGGCTCGCGCGAGACGGCGCCGTCGCGGCTTGCCAGTCCCTGCACGATGAGGGACTTGATGCGCGACCGCGACAGGCCGTCGATCCGGGCCGCGAGGAACCGGTCGAGCCGCTCCCCGGCGCTCTCGGGCGCGGCAACCGCCGTGAACAGCTCTGCCTGGGGTTGGGATCGCTCCAGCACCCCGGCAAAGTAGCGCGGTGATGGACCGAACGGGAGACCGGCTGACATGCGCGCGCTGAAGACCCTGACGATCGCGATGGGGGTGGCGATCATCGTCGCGACCGCGGCGCTCGGCGTGCTGATCGCGCGCCGCCTCTCCGGGGCCGCCTCCGGCCGGGCGTTCACGAGCAGCCTGGACCAGCCGGACGGGACGCGCGTGGCCGCCATCGCGGGCGTTCAGGACCGGCTGGCGGTCTGGCTGCAAGGGGGAGGGGCCGACCGCGTGCTGCTGATCGACCCGCGCACCGGCGCCGTCTCCGGCCGTATCCTGCTGCCCGCCACGGCGGATGGAGTGCCCCGCTGAGGGGTATCGGCGCGGCTGGCGGGTGTCAGTAGCTAGCCAAAGTGGCCGGTGCATGTAGCACTCGGTATGTCCGCTCCGTTCCCGATCCGGTGGGGGTCGCGACCCCCCACCGGATGGCGCGTCGAGCGGGTCCACGCGCTGGCCCGATCAAGCCGCCTGCTTCATGGTTTGCGGCAGCTCTATTCCCGTTTCGTCGTAGCGGCCGATGCAGCGCGGGCCATGGAACACGGCGTGGCTGCCGTCGGCGTAGCGCCGCACCTTCACCATCGCGCGCACATAGTGCGCCCGCAGCGGGCTGGGTGGGATTTGCAAGCGGATACGATGCAGCACCACCGTGTTGTCATGGCCCACCTGACGCTCCTCCTGATGGCACAGCACCTCGGCCAAATCGATGCCCGATACCGCCGTGAAAGCCGTTCCGGCCTGCTCCGCCGCGACCGCAAATGAGCGTTGTGTTCGCCCACATAGTTTTGCCGCAGATAGGCGTTCGCCGCCGCAACCGTCGTGACGCGGCCAGCGCGAGCTCCTTGGGCAGCCGGTCCTGCAAGGTCCGGGACGCGCGCTCGGAGCGGCCGCGTGCCTCCGACAATCCCTGGCGAGTAGGCCGCGATGTGCTCGATCCCAAGCTGCGCCAGCGCCCGGCCAACCTGCGTCTGCACCCGTGTGCTCACCTTCCCGCCCACGTCCGGCGTGTGGAAGTAATGGCTGCCGCGGTCGGTGTAGAGACTGCACGGCAGGCCGTGGGCAGTGAACACCTCCAGAAGCCCCGCAAACGTCGACGCCGTACCCTCCTCGGCAACCAGGATCGCCGAGTGGATCGCACCCGTCGCGGCGTCCAGCGTCACCACAAGATCGCAGGCAGGCGCGCCCGCCACCCATGCGAACCGCGACGCGTCCTGATGCAGCATCATCCCCGGCATCGGGCGGCGCGGGCGCTTGCGGCGATGCGCGCCCCGCCGCGGCGCCGCCTCCAGCAAACCACGGCTTTGCAGGAACACCTTGGTCCAGGTGTAGCCCAGCTGAACGCGTGATCGCGCACCAGGTGCTCGTGAAAGTGCTTGGCCGTGAACCCAGCATACCGGCCCGATACAGCGCCTCAACCGAAACGGCCGTGTCCGCCGGGACACGGTTGGCCGCAGCCTGACCCAACCGGCGGTCCAACAGGCCGCTCTCGCCGCCCTCGCGGTAGCGGCCGCACCAACGGCGAAACGTCCGCTCGCCGACGCCAAGCAGCTCCGCCGCCTCCAGCTGGCTGACCTCGCGCCGCTCCCAACGATCCAGAACACTCCGGAACTTCATCATCCGTAAGCCGTCAAGAACCTCCGTCCGACGCATCAGGCCCCCCAAGGGAAACCCCATCATCACCGGACAGATCGAGCGCTACCTAAACCGGACACATGCCTCGCTACCTACATCGGCGCGGCTGGCGGGTTGAACTGGCCGCCGCCCTGGCCTAGAACCCGGCGCCCAGGCTCGATGTCCCGTTCGTCTAGAGGCCCAGGACACCGCCCTCTCACGGCGGTAACAGGGGTTCGAATCCCCTACGGGACGCCATCATGCCCCGAGTTGCGCGGCGAAGGCTTGCCTGCCGGCCGCTTCAAGCCAGCATCATGGTCCGATGTCCTTGCTTCGCCACGAGCAAGACGGCCTGTTTGTCGAAGGAGGCGAACACTTCGCCTCCGAGCCAGCGTCCCTCGTAAGCGATCAGGCCATCGCAGGGTCGCCGCCCGCGTCGAACACCGCCAGTCCGGCCTCCACAGCCGGGCGATTGACGATGACGTTGCCCGCGGCCAGCAAGGCGCGAAGGGCGGTGGAGATGTCGGTTCGCGCAAAACCGTAGACGCGGCGAAGCACCCAGGCGAACTCGCAGAGGCAAGGCAGCGAGACGGCGATGATCTCGGCATCCTTGAGAAGCGTCGCGGCGGCCCGCGCCTGGTGTTCGTCGTCCTGCACCACGGCCCGGATCAGGACGTTCGTATCGACGGCGACTTTCACTCCCGCCCGGCCCAGCCTGCAGCAGCAGCTTCCTTGATCTCATCGAGGGTTGCGACCTTTGACGTCCGGCCCGCGAGCAGACCCAGGAAGCCGTCGATCGTCCCGGTCGGACGGGCCGCTCTCAGCGTCACGCGGCCGTCCGGCAGCTTGTCGATCTCGATCCTCTCCCCGGGCCGAACACCGAGATGCTCGAGCACGTCCTTACGGAACGTGACCTGTCCGCGTGCGGTGACCGTCAACGTCGCCACGACTTGATCCTTGCACTAAAGGCCAGGAAGTAATGCAGAACTGCCTTATCTTCAAGGCAGCCGCGGTGCCTGGGGTTTGGTGCCCGAGGTTTGGTGCCTGCGCGCGCTCCTAAACGTTCACGTAACGACTTGGCTTCATGCTGGACCCTCTTAGGGGGGATCCTGGATGAAGACCTATCTCGTGACCGGCGGGTGCGGCTTCATCGGCTCGCATCTCGCGGAGGCGCTGGTCGAGCGCGGGCATCGCGTCCGCGTGCTGGACGACCTGTCCTCCGGCCGCCTCGCCAATCTGCCGCAGGCGGTGTCCTTCGTTCAGGGCGACGTCGCCGATCCGGTCGTCGTGCGGGAGGCGCTCGCGGGCGTGGATGGGTGCTTCCATCTGGCCGCGGTCGCCTCGGTCGAGCGCGGCGTCCGGGACTGGGCCGGCACGCACAGGGTCAACCAGACCGGCACGGTCGTGCTGCTGGAGGCGATCCGCCAGTCGGGCCGGTGCATTCCGTTCGTCTACGCCTCGTCCGCCGCCGTCTACGGGGATTGCCAGGCGCTGCCGCTGACGGAAGCGAGCGCCACGCGGCCACTCTCGGCCTACGGCGCCGACAAGCTCGGCTGCGAGCTGCACGCCCGCGTCGCCAGCGCGAGCTTCGGCATCCCGACCGCCGGGATGCGGTTCTTCAACGTGTTCGGACCGAGGCAAGATCCGCGATCGCCCTATTCTGGGGTGATTTCGGTATTCTCCGACCGCCTCGGCCGGGGCGAGACCGTCACCGTCCACGGCGACGGCGGCCAGACCCGGGATTTCGTGTTCGTGCGCGACGTGGTTGCGGCGCTGATCGCGGCCACGGCTGTGGCGGCGGCCGGCCGGGACGCGCCGGTGTTCAATGTCTGCACCGGAAGGCAAACCTCCGTCCTCGAAGTCGCCCGCACGATCGCCGCCCTGCTCGGGACGGAATCCGCGATCCGCTTCGCCCCCGCCCGGGCGGGGGACATCCGGCACTCGGTCGGCTCGCCGCTTAAGGCGCGGGCCGTGCTCGACTATCCCGAACCGACGAGCCTGCGCGAGGGGTTAGGCGCCGTGCTGGACTGGACGGGACGCCGCGCACGGGCGGCGAAGGCCGCCTGAGCCGCGGATGCTGAAAAGCCTGATCCTCGGCTTCGTCATGCCGCCGATCGGGCTGGCGAGCGTCGCCCTGCTTGCGGCCTTGCTCCGGGGCCGCGCCGCGCCGTTCGGCCGGGCGGTGAGCGTCGTCTCGATCGCCGGCCTGATGCTGCTGGCGACGCCGCTGGTCGCCCGGCTGCTGCTTTCGAGCCTTGGCGCGGGACTTGTGCTCGCCCCGTCGCCCTCCGACCCGCCGCAGGCGATCGTAATCCTCGGCGGGGATCTCGCGCATGGCGCCGCGCCCAGTCCGGTGGACGAACTCGGGCCGCTGTCGCTCGAGCGCGCCCGCGCGGGCGCGGTGCTGTACCGCCGCACGGGGCTGCCGGTCCTCGTCAGCGGCGGCGCGCTCGACGCTGAGGACGCTCCACTCTCCGGCTTGCTCGCGCAATCGCTGCGGCAGGATTTCGGCGTGCCGGTGCGCTGGCGGGAGAGCCAGTCCGAGGACACCTGGGAGAACGCGGCCCGGAGCGCGGTGCTCCTGCACGCGGCCGGGATCGCGTCGGTCTATCTCGTGACGCACGCGATGCACATGCGCCGCGCCGCGCTCGCGTTCCGGCGTTTCGGCATCAGGACGACACCGTTCCCGGTCCGCACCGACCCCTCGCCGAGATGGGCGCTGAACGAACTCGTGCCGACGCCCGCCGCCTGGCAGCAGAGCTACTACGCGTTCCACGAGTGGATCGGATACCTCGCCTACTCGCTTCGCTGAGCCAGGGCGCGCTCAACTTCACGGAACCGGATCGGTCATGCGCATTCTCTACAGCCATCGGGTCGGCTCGCGGGACGGGCAGTGCGTGCATATCGAGGAGTTGGTCGCGGCCTTGCGCCGCGCGGGCCACGAGGTGCGCGTGGTCGGGCCGAAACTGTATGAGACGATGGAGTTCGGCGGCGAGAGCCGGCTGATCGCGCGGCTGCGCCGGCATCTGCCGCGCGCGGCCGGCGAATGCGCGGAACTGGCGTATAACCTGCCCGCCTATCGCCGCCTGCGCCGCGAAGCGGATGCGTTCCGGCCGGATCTGATCTACGAGCGCTACAACCTGTTCTTCTTCGCGGGCGCGCTGCTGGCGCGGCGGACCGGGCTGCCGCTGTTCCTCGAGGTCAACTCGCCGTTGGCCGAGGAGCGGGCGCGCTATGGCGGCGTCGGTCTCGGGCGGCTGGCGCACCGGGCGGAACGCTTCGCCTGGCGGGCGGCGGACCGGGTGCTCGCGGTCACGTCCGTGCTCGCCGACGGGATCGCGGCGGCCGGCGTCGAGCGGGCGCGGATCGGCGTCACGCCGAACGGCATCGATCCGGCGCGGTTCGCGGTCGCGGCGCCGTCCGGCCCGCGCGACCCGGATACGGTCGTGCTCGGCTTCGTTGGCTTCGTGCGGGACTGGCACGGGCTCGACGCCGTGATCGCCGGCATGGCGGCCGACAGCGCAACGGCCCGGCTGCAACTCGTCATCGTCGGAGACGGCCCGGCGCGGCCCGGTTTGGAACGGCAGGCGGCATCGCTCGGCGTCGCCCACCGGGTACGGTTCACCGGGCTTGTCGAGCGGGCGGCTATTCCGGCGCTGGTCGCGTCCTTCGACATCGCCTTGCAGCCCCGGGTCGTCGCCTACGCCTCGCCGCTGAAGCTGTTCGAGTATATGGCGGCGGCCCGGGCGATCGTCGCGCCCGACCAGCCGAACATCCGCGAGGTGCTGGAGGACGGCCGGACGGCGCTGCTGTTCGGCGTGCAGGAACCCGGCGCGCTCTGGCGGGCGCTCGTGCGCCTCGCCGCCGATCCCGGCCTGCGCCTGCGCCTCGGAGAGGCCGCGCGGGAAGCCGTCGCCGCGCGCGACCTCACCTGGGACGGCAATGCGCGGCGGATCACCGAATGGGCGGAGGCGGCCCGGACCGCGCCTTCCGCCCGGCTGGCCGAATGGGGGAACGCCCGCGCCTAAGCGGCCGGATCGCGCCCGTCCAGCAGCGCGGCGTGAGCCTGAAACATCGCTTCCTGCCCGTACTCCCGGACGGCACGGGCGCGGTTGAGGGCGCCCAGTTCCCGGCCGCGATCCGGCCGCCGCAGCAGGGACGCGAGCGCGCCGGACAGGGCCTCGCCGTCGCGTGGCGTTACGAACGCCTGGCACGGGCCGGGCAGCATGTCGCGCACGTCGCCGACGTCGGTCGCCGCGACCGGCAGGCCGGACGCCATCGCCTCCAGCACGGAGAGCGGCATCTGCTCGGTGTCCGAGGAGAGGGCGAACAGGTCGAAGCTCCGGTACAGCGGCGCGGGGTCGTGGACCGCTCCGGGGAAATGCACGCGCGCGCCTAACTCCAGCTCGCCCGCGAGGGCTTGCAGGCGGGAGCGTTCGGGTCCATCGCCCGCGACGACGAGGCGGGCGGGTGCGGCGAGGCGCGCAAAGGCGCGGATCAGGCGGGCGACGTTCTTCTCGGCCCGCAGGGTCGCGACCGTGCCGATCACGCGCCCTTCGCCCGGCCAGAGGGGGACCGGTCCCGGTGCGTCGGGGCGGAAGCGGCCGAGATCGACGCCGTTCGGCACGTAGCGCAGCCGCCGTGGGTCGAGCCGCCAGCCTCCGGTCGCGATCCGCCAGAGCGTGCGCGAGGGGAGCACGACCGTCGCGCGGCGCAGACATACCCGGCGCGTCAACACCCGGCGGCGGATCTGCCGGTCGCGCTCCTCCGGCCCGAACCCGTCCTCGATATGAATGTGCCGGGCCAGCGGGAGCGCGTTCGCGATCGCCCACTCGATGCTGCCCCAGTTATACGTGACAAGCACGTCCGGCCGCAGCTCGGCGAGTACCTGGCGGAACCGGCGCGCATGGCCGAGCGTGCCGCCGCGCGCGGACGGCAGCGCGGGATAGGCCGCCGCGACCGCCGGCCCGAGGTGGCGTGCGGCCGCGTAGTCGCCGCTGGCGGCATGGATCACATGCCGGTACGCCGGGCCGAAGCGATTGGCGACGGCCGCGAAGCGCATCTGCGCGCCGCCGACCGCGAAGGTCGGAAAGGCGTGCAGCACGGTTGGCGCGGCGTATCCCCCGTTCATCGCCGCGATCTCAGCGCCCGTCCGCGGCGCGGCGGTGAGCGAGGGCGGCGAGCGCGGCCCCGAGTTCCGGCTCGCCGTCGAGAAAGGCCCGGATGCGCGCTTCCGCCTGCTGCCGCGCCCCTGTCCCCGTCTCGGCCGCCTGCACGACCGGCCGAAGCACGGCGAGCACCGGCCGGTAGCGCGCGCCGAACAGGCTGTTGCGCGCCTGCGCGAGGCGGGTGGCGAGACCGCCGCCCGCCTGCGCGCCGTCGATCCAGAGCGCGACCGCCGCCGCGTCGGGCGTGCTTTCGGCGAGCGTGAGACGCCAGGCGATGGCGTGCGCGCGGAGCACGAAACTGTCCGCGTCCGCGTCCAATTCCTCGCCGGACAGCCGCCGCTGCTCGGCGAGGATGCGGCTCAGGCTGGCGCGCGGCGGGAAGACCGCCACGTCGAGCCGCAACCGGCCGCCGTCGCAGGAGAACGCCTGCACGCCGGGCGGCCCCGGCGCGGCGAAGGCGGCACACAAGCCGGGAGCGGCGAGGGCGGGAGCGGGCACCGCCGCCGCCTCCCGGTCGAGGCTTCCGGCGGCAAGCGGTCCCGCGGCGGCCAGGGCGAGCAGCAACCAAGCCGCCGTGGCCGCGCCCGCTGACGAGCCGCCAACGGGCGGCCGGCGGACGGAAGGGGCGAGAAAATGCGGCTCCTGCCGGAACGGCAGGCCGGCGAGGATCAGGAGCAGGATGACGATCGAGAAGAAGATCCAGCCGTAGAGGATATGGTCGGCCGCCGCCGCTTCGGCGCTGCCGAGGATATGCCCGAGCACGACGATGCCGAGCGCCCGCAGGCCGTTGGCGACCACCGGCACGACGACCGACGCCGCCATGAACGCCGCCCGGCGGGCGGGGCTGCGATACATCAGGCAGGCATAGAGCGCGCCGAAGGCGACCGACGCGATCAGGAACCGCAACCCCGCGCAGGCCTCCGCGACGAAGAACGTGCCTTCCGGGATCTCGATCGTGAAGCCGTCCGAGAAGTTCGGAATCCCAAGCAGGTCGAGGCCCGTGGCCGCGAAGCGCGCCGTCACGTGCTGCAACACCGGCACGGAGAACGCTCCGAACGGCACCAGGAAGAACAGATAGAGCAGCGGCGCGGAGAGAAGCCGCCAGAGGGCCGGGCCGAGCACGGCCATGAACAGCAGCTGCACGAAGCCCATCGCGGCGAGCTGCCGCGCTTCCATGATGCCGACGCGTTCGGCCGCGAGCCAGGCGAAGGCGAGGGGGATCGCCGCGAGCGCGAGCAGGGGGGCAGGGCGGGGCGCGGCGCCGGCCAGCAGCGCCCGCCGGTCCCAGGCGATATAGGCCGCAATTGGAATGACGAGGAAGCAGTGATTGTATGCGGTCGAGGTCGCCCAGACATGCACGGCGGCGGCGATCTCGCCATGGAAGAGAAGACCGAGCAGCATCAGCCCCGAGATCAGGGCCGGCACCGTCCCCCGCGCCCGCGCGAGGGCCGCCGCAGGAGAGAGCGCGAGCGCGCCGCCCGTCACGAGATCGCGCCCCGCTCCGGCCGCGTCGCCCGCAACAGCCGTTGCGCGGCCGGCTTGGCGAAGGCGTC
The DNA here is from genome assembly GCA_963777325.1 of uncultured Alphaproteobacteria bacterium. GTDB lineage: Bacteria > Pseudomonadota > Alphaproteobacteria > Acetobacterales > Acetobacteraceae > JAFAXA01. The sequence goes on from CAVZQE010000005.1 coordinate 222,123, forward strand.
GTCAAGCCCCGCGAGCGTCGCCGCCCACTCATAGCGCCGCTCGACGGCGGACCGGGCGGCGCGGCCGAGGCCGGGCTGGCGGCCATCCAGCACGTCCGCGACCGCCGCCGCCATCGCCTCAGCGCCATCCGCGACCAGCAGGTCGGTGCCCGGTTCGGCCCGGACGCCCTCGAACGCCTGCGGCGAGGCGACCACCGGACGCGCCATCGCCATCGCTTCCAGCACCTTGTTCTGGATGCCGCGCGCGATCCTGAGCGGCGCGACCACGACGTCGGCGTGCGCGATATAGGGCCTTGTGTCCGCGACGCGCCCGGTCACGAACACGTCCGGCGCGCTTTCGGCCAGCCGAAGCAATTCGCGCCCCGGATTGGCGCCGACGATGTGAAAGCTCGGCGCTTGCGTGCGGCCGCGCAGCGTCGGCATCACCTCGCGCGCGAACCACAGCACAGCGTCCGCATTCGGCCAGTAGTCCATGGTGCCGGTGAAGACGATGCGGGGCCGCGCCACGGCGAATGGATCGGGCAGGTCGTACTCGGGCGAGAAGCGCGCCGCGTCGACCCCGTTCTCGAGCCACCCCGTGCGCGTCGCGCATTCCGGCGCCACTGCCGTGAAGCGCAGCCACTCGTCGCGCGACACGAACAGCGTCCGGTCGAACGCCGCCGCCGCCCGCCGTTCGAAGGCGAGCAGGGTGCGGGCCTCGCGCCCCCAGACCGCTTTGCGGGGTCCGCGACACTGCGCGGCGTAGGCGCGCCACTTTTCGGAATCGACATCGACCATGTCGAGCACCCGGCCGCCCGGGACGGCGCGATGCATCGCATAGGGCGCCATCGCGGAGGAGAACACGAACACGTCCTGGATCGGCTGCTCGCGCAAGGTCCGGTCCACCCAGCGGCTCAGCCGCCGGTCGTGGAAATAGTCGAGCGTCAGCGGCCGCCCTGGACGAAAGCCAAGCAGCCCCCGAAGCCGCTGGGCGTTGCGGTCGAACGGGAAGCAGGCGAGATCGGCGCAAAGCGAACGCAGGAACGGAACATGCGTCCAGTCGGCCGGATCGTCGATGAAGCAGCCGACATGCAGCCGGTGCGTGCGCGAGAGATGACGCAGCATGTGCCACGCCCGGATCTTCTCGCCCTTTTCGGGCGGGTAGGGCAGGCGATGGCAGAGGAAGAGGAGATCGCGCATCTAGCCGACGCCGCGCACGATCAGCGGCCCGACCGCGTTGGCGACGGGCAGCGGCAGCTTCTTCCAGGCGGCGATGAACAGCCGGTATTTCGGGTTGAGCGGATTGTGGTCCGGGATCGCGCCGCCGTCCGCCACCCGGAACCGGTACGTGAGCGGCGCGGGCTCGAAGCCCCAGTTCTTTTTGAAGGCGAACGCGCCGGTGCCGAGCTTGCTGCGGCCGAAATCGAACAGTCGCGCGCCGCGCTCGCCCGCGCGCCGCATGACCTCCCAGTACATGAAGTCGTTGGCGGCGCAGCCGCGCGCGGCACTGGTGCCGCCGCCGTAATAGGGCAGCACCTGGTCGCGATAGTAGAAGTTCATGACCGAGGCGACTGGCGTCTCGCCGTCCAGGATCGTCACCACGTCCGAGCAGTCCGCGAACGTCTCGGCGAGGATGCGGAAGTAGCGGCGCGGGAAGACGGGCGTGCCGAGATTGCGCACGCTCTCCGCGTAGACGCGATGCAGGCGATCGGGGTTGCCGTCGACGACGACGCGCAGGCCGTTCTGCATGCCCCGGCGAACCATCGCGCGCTGCTTGCGCGGAATCGCCTTCAGGTCGGCCTCGGCGTCGCCGCTGATGGGCTTGCGGAACGTGACGTAGAGGCCGGGCCGCGCCGCCCAGTCGCTCCCGGTGTCGTGCAGGTGGCGGAACTCGACCGCGCGCGCACCGGTCTCGCGCATCAGCGCGCACGCCGCGTCCTCGAGCGCGATCGTGGCGGCGCGGTCGAGCGCGAGCGGGCCGCCATAGACGCAGAACGGCGTCGAGATCAGCGTGTTGCCGAACAGGCGGCTGCGCACGTGTACCAGCGGCAGCACCCCCGCGATCGCACCATCCTGCTCGGCGACCAGGTAGTGCGGCGGATGTCCGAACGCCGTCTCGATTACTCTTCCCCAGGCGGCGCGATGGAAGAACGTGCCGTCGGCCTGGGCGTCCACAAACGCATCCCAGGCGGCGTGCCGCGCTTCCGTCAGCTTGGTGACGACGAGGGCCATGGTCTGCCGCTCAGGCCGCGCGCTGCACGGAAGGCGGTTCGGTCAGCAGGTCCGCGAACACGCGGTCCATCCGGTCCCACGCGAACGCGCGCAGCAGGGCGTCGAGCCGTCGCGCGGTCCGCGACAGATTGACGCGATGGCGGAATCGTGCGGTGCTTCTCGCGCCCGCGATGGGCGGCTGCTCCGGATCGATCTCCCAGGGATGGATGTAGAAGAGGCCGGGCATGCGCTCGGCGCGGTTCACGCGGGCCAGCCCGCGCCGGAACAAAGCGTACGGGCAGCAGCCGGAAGTAGCCGCCCCCGGCGCAGGGCAGATTCTGGCCAAGCAGGCGCGTCGTTGTCATCGGGATTTCCCAAAGTTGCCCGCCTGCGGGCTGGAACGGATGCCGCGAGGCCGACGGATCGCCGTAGAGATCGTGGCGGACGGGATAGGTGCTGGAGCTGTAGCGATACCCCTCCCGCTCCAGCACCTCGAAGGCCCAAGGGTTGCGGGGTCCGATCGAGAAGGTGGGCGCGCGGTAGCCCGTGACCGGGGCGCCGCCCACGTCCTCCAGGATGCGCTTCGCCCGTCGGACATCCTCGGCAAAGGCGGCCGGCGCTTGCGTATCGGCGCGCATATGGCCGTAGCCGTGACTCGCGAGCTCGTGCCCGGCGGCGACGATGCGCCGGATGAGGGTGGGATGCCGCTCGGCGACCCAGCCGAGCGTGAAGAAGGTCGCGCTCACACCCGCGCGCGCGAACTGGCCGAGCATACGGTCCGTGTTCCCCTCGACCCGGCGCTCAAACATGTCCCACGCCCCGCGCGGCACGCAATCCGCGAAGGCCTGGACCTGGAAGTAGTCCTCGACATCGACGGTCATGGCGTTGCGCAGCGTCATCGCGGCGTCTCCAGATGGCCGCCGAGCAGATCGAGCAGGCGGCGGAAGATGCGTTCCTGGCGCGCAACCGTCGCCTCCAGCGCCTGGACACGCGGCCCGAAGCCCGAGGACGGGCGGTCGTCGTCCGCGTCGCCCGCCCGCGATGCGCGGGAAATAGCGCCGATATCCTGCCGCAACTCGCCCGCTGTTAAATCCACGATGTCCGCCGAAATCATGCGCGCCTGTTCCAGCGCACCGTAGAGCAGCACGCGTGAACAAAGCGTGTTGATGCGCCGTGGCACGCCGCCCGTATGGGCGTGGATTCGCGCGAACGCCTCGTCCTCCCAGGCGGGCGCGCCGGTCCAGCCGACGGTCCGCAGCCGGTGCTCGATGTAGGCGCGCGTCTCATCCGCGCCGAGCGGGCCGAGATGGTAGGCCGCGAGGATGCGCTGCCGCAGCTGATCGAGATCCGGGCGCGCGAGCGTCGCCCGGAACTGCGGCTGCCCGAGCAGGATCGTCTGCAGCGGCGAGCGCCCGTCGACCGTGATGTTGGACAGCATCCGCAGTTCCTCGAGCGCCGCGACGGGCAGGTTCTGCGCCTCGTCGACGACCAGCAGGCAGCGCCGTCCGGTCGCGCGTTCGTCATGGAAGAACCGCTCGAGCCGGCGCAGCAAGGTCGCCTTGTCGGCGCCCTCGTCGGCGAGGCCGAAGCCGGTGACGGCGAGCCGCAGCAGGTCGTCGCCCGACACCTGCGTCGTCGCCAGCCGGCAGATCGCGTAGGCGCGGTGATCGAGCTGCGACCAGAGCCGCTCGGTGAGCGTCGTCTTGCCGGCGCCGACCTCGCCCGTGATGACGATGAAGCCTTCCTGCTGCGCCAGCCCGTACACGAGATGCGACATCGCCCGCGCGTGGCCGAGGCTGCCGAAGAAGAACCGCGTGTCGGGCGTCAGCTGGAACGGCGCTCCGGAAAGCTTGTAATGGGCCTCGTACATGCGTGCGCTCAGAACTGCTTGGTCAAACCGATGAGGAGGACGTTCTGATCGAAGCGGCGGAGCGCGATGGGCGAGCTGCGCTCGAAATAGCCGTACTGCGCGATCCCGGTGAGCGTCGGCGTGAAGGCGTAGGCGTAGCTCGCGAGCGCGCCGAAGAACGTCTCATGCGCGTCGGTCCCGCCCGGGACGAGGAAGCTCTGCTTCTGCTCGCCGTAACTGAAGGTGAGGTTCGTCCGCGCGGCGTCGCTGATCTGGTGCTGCCAGCCGAGCGTGCCCGAGATCGCCCGGGAGGAGCCGGCGCTGACGGGTCCGCTGCTCGCGACCGCCGACTGATCCGAGCCGATGATCGCGGCCGAGAGCGTGTCGCGGGCGAGCATCGTCGTGATGCCGGCCGAGAAGGTTCGCGTGCGGTTCAGCGTGGCGTTGCCCTGGACGCCGAGGCCCGGATTGCCGATGAAGAGCGGCGCGCCGGTGGTGCTGTCGACGATGCCCCCGTCCGGGCCGGTGCCGGACAGCGTGAGCAGGGATTGCAGCATCTGCAGATCCGTGCCGAGGCCGGTCTGATAGCGCGCGAACACCGTGGTGCGGGCGGTCACGGCGTACGAGGCGTCGAGGAAGGCGGAGTTGAAGCCGTAGCGGTGGCCATAGCCGGCGGTGACGGTGCTGGCGGGACCGGGGGTGAAGGTCGCGCCGAACGCCCAGACCGCGTCGTCGATCGCGACCTTCGGCGAGGCTTTCGGGTATCCGATCGTCTCGTACCCGAACTCGCCGAACACCACCACCGAGCGGGTGAGGGCGTAGCCGAGCCGGTTGGTGATGAAGGTCTGGTGCGCGCCCGAGACGACGCCGTTCCCGCCGAGCTGGCTCGCATCGAGGAGCGCCGTGTCGCGCATGCGGCCGAGCGCCGGCCCGCTCACGAATTGCACCAGCGCCTCGTTCGCGAACAGGGTCGAGTTCGGCTGCGATCCGGCGACCGGGATCGTGTTGCCGTTCGTGCCGTGGAAGCCGCCGCCGCCGTTGTCGTTGAACGCCGAGAACGAGACGCGGTCGGCGACGGTCAGCGTGCCCGCGTCGCCGAACCGATGCACGGCATAGGGCGAGACCGCGAAACTGTAGCTTTGGGTCTGGCCGCTGCCCGACAGGAAGGCGGCGGTCGTGGAACCGGCCCCGAAGCCGCCGAAGCCCGGGGCCGCGAACCCGGTGGCGCCGACCGGAAACCCGCCGCTGGTCGGCGCGATGCCCGCGAAGCCGCGCGCGTCGAGAAACAAATCGTCCTCGACCAGCGTCGCGAGCGCGTACGCGGTCAGGTTCTGCGCAACGAAATCCTGGCCGGGGTTGGAGGCGTAGAGTGCCGCCGTCGGCGCGTAGTCGAGGGTCGCCTGCAGGCGGGGCGTGTCGCCCTGCACGAGCAGCGAGGGCCCGAGATAGGTGATGAAGTCGGATTCTGCGTCCGCCCTGCGTCTGCAGGATGTTGTCGTTGAACGCCTCGGCGACGTCGATCTGCGGCGTCACCGTCCAGCCCGGCGCGAATTCGGGCCTGTTCTGCGGCAGGATGCGGTGCGCCGGATCCGCCGAGGGATAGGCCGGCTCCGGCGCGGCTCCGCCGGCGCCGTCCGGAACAGGGACGGGCGACGCGGCTGGCGGGAACGGGTAGCCGGCGCCGGGCAGGACGGGGTAGCCGGCGGTCTGCGCGCGCGCCGTCCCCGGGCCGCCGATGGCGCCGCTGATGGCAGCGAGGATCAGGAGGGCCATCGTATCCGGGCCGGCGTAATCCGCGCGCATCGGCTGGTCCCGCCGCTCGCCGGTCAGGCGGTCTGGCGTGAAGCGTAGGGCGCGTAGGAGCCGAAGCTGTTGCGGGCGTTCGCCCGCACCTTATTGAGGAGCAGCGTGATCGCCGGGCAGGCCTGGACGAGATCGAGCGCGCCCTCGACCTCCTCGCGTTGCGTTCGCCCGGCTTCGATCACGAAGACGATCTGTCCGACGATCGCCGCGAGCGCGCTCGGATCGCTGCTGGCAAGGCACGGCGGCGCGTCGATGACGACGAGACAGTCGGCGTAGCGCCGGCCGAGATCGCGCAGCTGGCGGCCCATGTGGCGCGTCGCGAAGAGATCCGGGCCGTGCTCGCCGGCGCGGCCGGGAGGAAGGAGCGACAGTTTCGGGATCTCGGTCCTGACGATCGCCGCCTCGGGGTCGAGGCCGGCATCGGCGAGGTCGAGCAGGCCCGGGGCGTCGCCCAACCCCAACGTGCGGCCGAGCGAATCCGGCTTGCTGTCGGCATCGACCAGCAGCACGTCGTGGTCGTTCTGGCGGGCGATGCCGGCGGCGAGATTGAGGGCGGCGAAGCTCTTGCCCTCGCCGGGACGGGCGCTCGTCACCAGCACGAGAGTGCCGGGACGGCCGCCCGCCGCATCCGCCGCGAAAGCAGTCCGCAGCACCTGGCTCTGCGCGATCCGGAACTCCTCGGCGACGCGCCCGCGGCCGCGCCCGGCGCCGATCATGCCCGCCGCTTCCAGGGCCGCCCGCCCGACCGCCGGCGTCGGGGCGGCGTCCGGAAGCCTGCCGTGCGCGGCCGGCAGCGGCGCGCCTGGTCCAGCGCCGCGATCCGGGTTCAGGAGCTGGGCGGTGGCGGGGTCGAGCGCCCCGTCCTCGCGCAGCCGCTCCGCCGCCCGTTCGATCAGGTGCAATGTCTTGGGGGCCATGGTCACACCGATGCCGAGCCGCGCAGGAGATGCCCGAGCAAGCCGCCGCAAGCGACGACGAGCAGCAGGACGGCGACGCCGAAGCCGAGCGCCGAGACGACCCGCCTCGAGGGCGGAGTGGGCGTCGCGAGCGAGATGCCGCCGAGGACCGGCAGGCCGAGCGCGCGCAGATCGGCGAGCGTCGCGAACGACCGGTCCATCTGCCCGAGCAGGAAGGCGCAGCCGACCCCGGCGCCGAGGCCCGCCGCGAGCACGGCCGGGATCAGCAGCAGCCGGTTCGGCGAGACGGGGATGCGCGGCACCTGCGGCGGATCGACGATCTGCAGCTTCACCTTGTCGGCCTGCGTGTTCGCGGCCTGGGCGATGCTGGCCGCCTCGCGGCGGGCGAGCAGCTCCTCGTAGTTCTTCCTGAGCACCGTGTAGTCGCGGTCGAGATTCTGATACTCGGCCTGCACGCCCGGCGCGGTCCGCGCCATCGTCTCCAGCCGCTCGCGCTCCGTGATCGTGTCGCGCACCTGCCGTTGCAGGGACGCGACCTGCGCCTCCGCGTCAATCAGCCTGAGCTTCGTCTGCTCGTAGACGGGATTGGGCAGGATCGATCCGGCGCGGCGGCCCGGAGCCGCGCCCTCGTCCCCTTTCAGGGTCGGTATCAGGGCTTTCAGCGCGATTACCTCGGGGTGCTGGTCGGTATAGCGCAGCCGCAACTCGGCCAGCCGCTGCTCGGCCGCCTGCAGCCGCGAGGGCGCGGCGATGGGCGAGCCCGGCTCGCCCGGCGCGGGCAAGGTCTGTGACGTCGTCGCCAGTTCCTGCCGCATCGCGTCGCGGCGCAGGATCGCATCCTGCAGCTGGCCCTGCAGGGTGAGCATCTGCGAGCGCGCCAGATCGAGACGCGAGGCGCCGCCATTTGCGTCGGAGGGCAGGAGATCGATGTATTTCGCGCGGAACTCGGCCCGCCGCTTCTCGGCCGCCCGCAGCTGCTGCTCGGTACGAGGCGATCTGATGGTCAAGGAAAACGCGGGCGTTCTCCATGTCGCTGCGGTTGGCGCCGGTCGCGCTCTCGACGAAGATGTTGAGCAGCGTCAGCACCACGTTGTACGCGAGATGCGGATCGGCGTTGCGGTAGGTGATGCCGAACAGCGTCTTCGTTTCGGGCGTGATCCTGATCTCCTTGGCGAGACGCTGCACGAGGCGGTCGCGGCCGGTCTGGCCCGTCACGGTCAGATCGAGATCGGATTTGGCGATCAGCTTCTCGATATTGGGCCGGCTGAGCAGGGTGCGCTGCAGGATTTCAAGCTGGCCGCTCGGAGAATCGTCGGCGGCGATCCCCTTCAGGAGCGGCGTCAGCACGGCGTCGGCATCGACGTAGAGCCGCGCATTGGCCTCGTATGTGTTCGGGATGAGATGGAGCGCCGCCCAGCCCGCGAGGCAGACGCCCCAGGCGACCGCGAGCGCGGTCCAGCGATGCGGCCATCCCCGGCGCAGATGGCTGGTCAGCAGCGCCTTGATCTGATCCATGCGGCGTCCGTCAGAACCAGGTTTGCGGAATGACGAGCGTATCGCCCGGCTGCATGTCCATGTTCTGGGCGATGTCGCCGTCCTTGAGCAGATCGCTCAGGCGCACCTTGATCGTCTTCTGCTGCCCGCCCTCGCGCCGCACGATGATGGCTCGGTTCCCCGCCGCGAACTTGGTCAGGCCCTTGGTCGCGATCATCACGTCCAGCACCGTCATGTGCTCGCGATAGGGGATGGCGGTCGGTTCCGTCGCCTCGCCGATCACGCGGATCTGGCGGTCGAACGGACCGACGAACGAGCGCACGATCACCGTGACGCTCGGATCCTTCACGTATTTCTTGAGCTTGGCCTCGATTGCGCGGGCGAGCTCGGTCGGCGTGCGCCCGGCCGCCGCCACATCCTCGATCAGCGGCACCGAAATCCGACCGTCGGGCCGTACCGGCAGGTTCGCTTCGCTCAGTTCGGGCGACTGATAGACGAAGACGCTCAACGCGTCGCCCGGCCCGATCACGTAGGGGGAGGCGTCGGCCGAGGACGTGACCCTGGCCCCCTCGACCGGCGGCCGGAGACCGGCGCCGGAGCAACCCGCGAGTGCCGCGAGAGCGGTGCAAGCGGCGATAAGCGGGCTACGCCAGATCCTGATCACGGACACTCCGCCTGTCTGTCGGCCGCATCGAAAGGCTGGTAGGCGCGGAAGGATTCGAACCTTCTCCTCTGCCGTGTTGAAGCAGCGCTCTGCCACTGAGCTACACGCCTAATTCAGGCGAACGGGCCGGGTCAGGACCGTCCTTGCCGGGGATAACATCGTCCGCACCCGTAATCAATCGGAATCGGACGTGCCCACATGCCAAACGCTAGTGGAAGTTGTGCGTTTCCGGCGCGCGGACACGCCCGAGCAGAAAAGAGTCTCAAATCGGAGACGTTAGCTCCCTCTTTACCTTCGTTGCCCCACGCTGGGGCCACTCTCGCCGGGTTCCCAGATGGGACGGCACAACCGCGATCATACGGGGCGCGGCGGTGGCGGCGGGTGCGTCGCGTGCGGAGGTGGGGGAACATCGTTGGCGCGCATCGTCGGGCGTTACGTTTCGCTGGAGATGTCTCTGCTCTGGCTGACGGAGCTGGTTCTCTCGTTCCTCGTCATCCAGGCGATGCTCGCGACGACGGCGGCCGCTTTGCTGCCGGCGCTCTCCGCGCGGGCCAATTTCGCGGCCCTGACCGCGTGCACGATCATCCTGAGCGGCGTCGCGATCGGGCTCTACCGGCCGGAGACCTGCCTGCAGCGGCGGCGCCTGCTGACATCGGCCGGGATCGCGGTCGGCCTCGCATTTCCGGCCATCCTCCTGCTGAGCCGGATGTGGCGGATCGAGCTGAACGCGCGCGTGCTCGCCTGGATCGCGGGACTGCTGCTCGTCTGGACCCTGTGCCTGCTCGCGATCCGATGGGCCTTCGCTCTCGCCGTCCGGCATCGCTGGTTCGCGCGACGGCTAATCGTGGTCGGAGCGGGCGCACGGGCGGCGCGGCTGGCCGAGACCCTCCGTTCGCGGCCTGGCAGCGCCTTCGACCTGGTGCGCCTGCCCGGCGGCGGCGAGGCCGGGCCGGGTGCTCAGAGGCCCATCGATTGGCGCGACGTTTGGGGCGTGGTGGTCGCGGCCGAGCCCGGCGACGTCCTGCCCTCCAGCCTGCTGCTGGAGGGCAAGCGCAGCGGCGTGCGGGTGCTCGACGACGTCCGCTTCTGGGAACACCATCTCGGCCGTATCGACATCGATCACCTCGGCCCGGACTGGCTCCTCTTCGCGGACGGGTTCGTGTCGAGCCGGTACGGCGCGCTCGTCAAGCGCATCACCGACATTGTCGTGGCCTCGCTGTTCCTCTGCCTGACCTGTCCGGTGATGGCCGTCGCTGCCGTGCTGATCAAGCTCGATTCGCCCGGTCCGCTGCTCTATCGGCAGGAGCGGGTCGGCCTGCACGGCCAAACCTTCACAGTGCTCAAGTTCCGCAGCATGCGCCTTGACGCCGAGCAGGGCGGCACGCCGCGCTGGGCGATGGCGCGCGATCCGCGCGTGACCCGCGTCGGCGGCTTCATGCGGCTCACCCGCATCGACGAGTTGCCGCAGCTGTTCAACGTCCTGCGCGGCGAGATGAGCTTTGTCGGTCCGCGCCCGGAACGCCCGCATTTCGTCGAGCAGCTGGCGCAGGTGCTCCCGCTTTACCGCGAGCGCAGCTGGGTCAAGCCGGGGATCACCGGATGGGCGCAGGTGAACTACCCGTACGGCGCCTCGGTCGAGGACGCGCGGGAAAAACTCGCGTACGATCTCTACTACGTGAAGAACCGGGGTCTGCTGCTCGATCTGCTGATCGTCGTGTCGACCGTGCGAGTGATCATCTTCCACGACGGTGCCCGCTGATGCGTCACGGATCTCTCCGTCGCATGCCTGCTGCACGGCGGATGCGCCGTCGCGTACGCGCTGCTGGCGGCGTCGATCCCGTGGCGCGCGCGGCCGGGGGCGACCGGGCTGCCGCTCGCCGTCGCCTGCGCCGCGACCGCTCTATGGGCCGCCTCGGTCGCCGTCTCCGCCAAGGCCTCCCCGACCGGCCTTGCCGACTGGCTCGGCTTCGCCCGGGGCGTGTCCTGGTACTGGTTCCTCCTGCATCTATACCGGATGTCGGTGTCGTCCGGGCAGCCTTCGCGGCTGTTCACGGCAATCGGCGCCGGATTGCTCGTGCTAACCGGCCTCGCGCCGGCCGGCGTTTTGCTGTCCGCGCAATCCGGACTGTCGATTTGGCCGGCCGGCGTCGCGGGTGGGCTCGGCGTGGCGGTCTGCACCCTGCTGCTGACCGAGAATCTCTATTGCAACATGGCGGCGGAGGCGCGCTGGCACGTCAACCTCCTCTGCATCGCCGTGGGCGGATCGGCGCTGTTCGATCTCGTGTTGAACGCCGACGCCCTGCTGTTTCACCGCGTATCGCCGCTGCTGTTCGAGGGGCGCGCGAGCGCCGCCATCCTGGCCGCGCCCCTGCTCGCGCTGGCGGCGTCGCGCAATCGCGGCTGGGCGGCCGCCATCCACGTCTCCCGCGCCGTCGTCTTCCACAGCGCGACGCTGGTCGCGAGCGGATTGTTTCTGCTCGGCCTCGCGCTCGCGGGCGAGATCTTCCGCAGAAACGGCGCCGAATGGGGCAATGTCGCCGAGGTCAGCCTGATTTCGGGCGGCGTGCTCGCGATCGGGGTCATGGTCACGTCCGGATCGGCGCGTTCCTACCTGCGGGCGCTGGTCGTCGACCACTTCTTTTCCGGCCGCTACGACTACCGGCGGGAGTGGATGCGCTGCATCACCACGCTCTCCGCGCCCGAGACCTATGTCGGCCTGCAGACGCGCGCGATCCGCGCCGTCGCGCAGGTCGCAGATAGCCCTGGCGGCGTGTTGTTCGTGCGCGACCCCGAAGACGCGGCGTTCCGCTGGGCGGGCTCATGGAACATGCCGGCGGTCACGCTCCCGGTTCCGGCCGGCGATCCGGTCGTCGCGCGCTTCCGCGATGGCAACCGGATCGCCGAACTCGACGCACCGCGGGACGGGCCGGATACCGCCTCGCCCGGACCCGACGGCCGGGATTGGCGTGCCGAGCTGCCGCGCGCCTGGCTTGCGGTGCCGCTGCCGCATCTGGGCCGGCTGATCGGCTTCGTCGTGGTGTCGCGTCCCCGCGCGCCGTTCAGGCTGGACGACGAGGTGTTCGGTCTGCTTCGCATCGTCGGCCACGAGGTCGCGAGCCATGTCGCCGAGCAGCGCGCAACGCAGGTTCTCACCGATACGCGCCAGTTGCAGGACTACAGCAAGCGCTTCGCCTTCGCGATCCACGACATGAAGAACGTCTCGAGTCAGCTCGCAATGCTGCTGTCGAACGCCGAGCTGCACGCGGACGACCCGGCGTTCCAGCGCGACATGCTGGAAACGGTGCGCGCCGCGTCCGGCAAGATGTCGCGCATGCTGGCGAGGCTTCAGGCCCGCGAGCGCGAGCATGGCCGCGCGATCATCGTGCCGATGGAGCGCCTGACCGGGATCGCGGGCGCGTATCTGCGCACGCGTGGCGTCGCGCTCAGCGTCGATCACGACGGGCGCACCGCCGGCGTCGCCATGGATGCGGCGTCGTTCGACGCCGTCGTCTCGCATCTGCTCGACAATGCGATCGATGTCTCCGACGGCCCGGTCCGGCTGCGGGTGCGCCACGAAGGGCTGAGCGTGCTGATCGACATCATCGACACGGGGCCTGGGATGAGCCCGCATTTCATCCGCGACCGCCTGTTCCGCCCCTTTGCCTCCACGAAAAGCGATGGGTACGGCATCGGCGTGTACCAGGCGCGCGAACTGCTCCGCGAGGCGGGCGGGGATCTGCTCGTGTACAGCCGCGAGGCGGCCGGCACGACGATGCGCGTGCTGGTGCCCGCCGTCGGCGCCACGGTCGCGGAACCGGCGCCGCTATCGGCCTGACAGCGAGAAGGTCCGCACCATGAAACCGAGGCTGCTGATCGTGGAGGACGACGACGGGATCTGCTCCCAGTACCGCTGGGCGTTCCCGGGATACGACGTTTGCATCGTGCAGAACCGCCCTGCGGCGCTCGCGGCGGCGCGGGCCGAGCGGCCGCCCCTCGTGATCCTCGATCTCGGCCTGCCGCCCGATGCCGACGGCGTCGGCGAAGGCTTCGCGGCGCTCGACGAGCTGGTCCGCCTGCTGCCGGAGGCCAAGATCGTCGTCGCGACCGGCAACGGGCAGAAGAGCAACGCGCTAAAGGCGATCGGCGGCGGCGCCTACGATTTCTGCGAAAAGCCGGTGGAGCTCGACGTCCTGCGCACGATCGTCGATCGCGGCCTGCGGCTGCATCAGCTCGAAGAGGAGAACCGGCGGCTGGCCGCGGTCCCCAGCCGCTCGCCGATCGAGCGCATCGTCACCGGCAGCGACGCCATGCTGAAGGTCTGCCGCAGCGTCGAGAAGCTGGCCTCCGCCAACGTGCCCGTCCTGCTGCTCGGCGAGAGCGGCACCGGCAAGGAGGCGCTGGCGCAAGCGCTGCACCAGCTCGGGCCGCGCGCGCGGCAGCCGTTCGTCGCGATCAATTGCGGCGCCATTCCGGAAAATCTGCTCGAGAGCGAGTTGTTCGGCCATGAGCGGGGCGCGTTCACGGGCGCGGTGAAGCAGACCGTCGGCCGCATCGAGAGTGCCAATAAGGGCACGCTGTTCCTCGACGAGATCGGTGACCTGCCGCACCCGTTGCAGGTCAAGCTGCTGCGCTTCCTGCAGGATCAGGTGATCGAGCGGATCGGCGGCCGCCAGCGCATCCAGGTAGACGTGCGGATCGTGTCCGCGACCAATGCGAGCCTTGAGGATCGCGTGGCCGATGGAAATTTTCGGGCCGATCTGTTCTACCGGATGAACGCGGTGACGATCCGGATTCCGCCGCTGCGAGACCGGGGCGGGGACGTCCTGCTGCTCGCGAACTTCTTCCTACGCCGCTTCAACCGCGATTTCGGCCGCGCGATCCGCGGCTTCACGGATCAGGCCGCCGCCGCGATCTCCGCCCATCGCTGGCCGGGCAACGTCCGTGAGCTCGAAAACCGGGTCAAGCGCGCGGTGGTGATGGCCGAGACGCGGATGATCGAGCCGGCCGACCTGGAGCTGGATTGCGCGACCGAGGCGGGTCCGGATCTCGATCTGCGGGCGGCCCGGCTGCGGGCGGAGCGCGAGGTGATCCGGACCGCGCTCGCGCGCAGCAACGGCACCCTTTCGGCCGCCGCCAAGCTGCTCGGCATCAGCCGTCCGACCCTGTACGGCCTCGTGGACGCGCATGGCATCGAGGTCGAGCGCCCCGCCCCGGAGGCAAACCCGGCCGAGCCGGACGAGGTTTCCATTGCAACGATCATCGGAGGGCGGTAGCGCCATGCGACAGAGGACACTCAGAGGCGTCTTGCTCGCCGCCGGCTGCGCGCTGCTGCCCTCGCTCGGACACGCGGCCGACTATCTCGACGACGCGCGGCGCCTGCTGCGCAACGGCGATGTGCGGGCGGCCGAGATCCAGTTGCGCAACGCGGTCAGGTCGGACCCGCACAGCGCCGAGGCGCATTACGAGCTCGCCCGAGTCAGCCTGGAACTGGGCGAGGCGGCCGCGGCCGAGCGTGAGGCCCGCGCGGCCCGGGACCGCGGCTACGATCCTCGCGCCGTGACGCCGGTGCTCGCGCGCGCCTACATGGCGCAGGGCAAGTATCGCGAAGTCCTGAGCGAGTTCACGAGCGGCGGCAAAGACCCGCTCGCCGACGCCGACGTGCTCGTCATTCGAGGCTACGCCCAATCGGCGCTGGGCAAGCCCGACGACGCGCAGGCCTCGTTCGCGGAAGCGCGCAGGCTCGCGCCGAACGCGACACGGCCGCTGGTCGCGATCGCGCGGATCGCGGCCGGCCGCCGCGACTTCGCCGAGGCGCTGAAGGATGCCGACGCGGCGCTCGCGCTTGAGCCGAAATCGCCCGAGATCCTGGTGCTGAAATCGCAGCTGCTGCGCGCCCGGGGCGATGCGGCCGGCGCGATGCAGGCGGCGAACGACGCGATCGCCGCCGCGCCCGACGCCATGGCGGCGCGGCTCGAACGGGCGTCGCTCTCGATCGCGGCGGGCCAGAGCCAGGCCGCGCGGCAGGACGTGGATTTCGTGCTCGCCGCCACGCCGAACAGCGTGCAGGCGCTCTATCTGCGGGCGGTCCTGCTGGCCGAGGCCCGCGACTTTAAGGCCGCCGACGCCGTGCTCGCGCGGATCGCGCCTGCCATGGACGGCATCCCGCGCGGCTATTTTCTGCAGGCGCTCGTCAAGCGCGAACTGCGGCAGACGGAGCAGGCCGAGGATGCGGCGTCCCGCTACGTGACCCGGGTCCCGGCCGACCTGCAGGGCGCCAAGCTGCTGGCCTCGCTGCAGATCCAGAAGCACGAGGCGGACGCCGCGATCGCGACGCTGACGCAAGCGACGGCAAGCGGCCGGGCCGACCGGCAGACCTACGAACTGCTGGGCCAGGCCTATACGCAGGCTGGCCGAAGGGACGAGGCGGTCCAGAGCCTCGAGCACGCGGCCTCGCTCGCGCCCGGCGACGCCGGTACGCGGACGCGCCTCGCGGCGGCGCGGATGGGAGCGGGCGAGACCGAGGCCGCGATCGCCGACCTCGAAGCGTCGCTCGCGATGGCGCCGGATCAGCAAGCGATCGGACCGGCGCTGTTCTTCGCCGAACTCTCGACCGGCGACCTCGGCCGCGCCGCCTCGGCGCTCGCGCGGGTGCGCGCGGCCGAAGGCGATACGCCCGCCGTGCGCAATCTCGAGGGGCTGCTCAGGCTGGCCGAACTCGATCCGGGGCGGGCGAGGACGGTGTTCGAGGGCATCCTCAAGGACAATCCCGGCTTCACGCCGGCCCGGATCAACCTGGCCCGGCTGGACGTCATGCAGGGACATCCGGACGCGGCCGAGAAGCTGACCGCCGACATCCTCGCCAAAGAACCGCTGAGCGAGCCGGCGTTTTCGATGAACCAAGCGCTGCTGCTCGGGCAGGGGAGGGTCGCCGAGGCGATGGCGGCGCTCGAACGCGCGCGCGCGGCCGCGCCCGCCGATCCGCGTCCGACCATCGCGCTGGCCGGGCTGTATCAGAAGAGCGGCGATACCAAGCGCGCGCTCGATCTGCTCTCGCCGCCGCCGGGCGCCGTCGCCGGGCAGCCATTGCCGCTGCTCGCCGCGCGGGCGCAGCTGCTGGCCGCGACGGGCAAGACGGCGGAGGCGCGCGACGCGCTCCGCGACCTGCTGGCGCGCGACCCGGCGGCGCTCGAGCCAAGGCTGCGGCTGATCGCGGCCTCGGTCCAGGCGCGCGACTACGAAGCCGCGCGCACCTTGGTCCAGGAGGGGCTGCGGCTCTCGCCACGCAACTATCAGCTCCTGTCGGCCTATCCCGCGATCGACCTGCAGGCGTCGGGACTGGACGCCGCGCTTGCGACGGCCGACCGGCTGGCCCGGCAGAACCAGGATTTCGCGCTGGCCCGCGCGCTGCGCGGCGACGTCTATATGCAGGCGCGGAAATACGAGGACGCGGCGAAGGCCTACGCGGCCGCGGGTGCCGCGGCGCCCACGCAGGCGCTCGCCCTGCGCGAGTCCGGCGCATGGGCGGAGGCCGGCCATCCCGAGCGGGCGGCCGATGCGCTGCGTCTATGGCTCGGCGCGCACGCCCAGGATGTCGCCGCCATGCGCGCGCTGGCCTCGTTCGAGATCGCGGAGAGCCAGTTCGGCGAGGCCGCCGCGCTCTTGCAGAAGGCCGTCGCCCAGGGGCCCCGGGACGCGATCGCGCTCAACAACCTCGCCTGGCTCTATGCGAAGACGGGCGACGCGCGCGCCCGCGCGACCGCGCAGAAGGCCTATGTCTTGCTGCCGAACGCCGAGACGGCCGACACGCTCGGCTGGATCCTCGTCTCCGGCGGCGACACGGAGCGGGGCGTGATGCTGCTGCGGCAGGCGCATGCGTTGAATGCGGCGGACCCGACCGTCACGTATCACTTCGCGGTCGCGCTCGGGAAAGCGGGGCAGCGCGGCGAGGCCGTCGGGCTGCTCGCGCCGCTCGTGTCGGGCAACCGCGATTTCGCCGAGAAGGCTGGGGCCGAACGCCTGCTGCACGAGCTGTCCAAGGGCTGAGGGCATTCGCCGCATGCAACCGATCCGACTGCTCACCTTCACGACCCTCTATCCCAACCCGGTCGATCCCCGGCACGGCGTGTTCGTCGAGAACCGGCTCCGGCATCTCGTTGCGTCGGGCGCGGCGCGGAGCACGGTCGTGGCGCCGGTGCCGTACGTGCCCGCGGCCGCGCGAAGTGGTTGGGCCGGCCGCATCGCGAAACGCTGGCCGCGCTTCGCCGCCGTTCCGTCGCGCGAGATCAGGGCGGGGATCGAGGTGCTGCATCCGCGCTACCCGGTGATCCCGAAGGTCGGCATGTCGGCCGCGCCGTTCCTGCTCTACGCGCGGAGCGCCGCCTGCCTGCGCCGCCTGCTTGCATCCGGCGCGCGGTTCGACGCAATCGACGCGCATTACCTCTACCCCGATGGCGTGGCCGCGGTCTGGCTCGGCCGGACTTTCGGCCTGCCGGTGGTGATCACGGCGCGCGGCTCCGATGTCAGCCAGCTGCCCGGCTACGCTGTGCCGCGCCGGCTGATCCGCGGCGCCCTGCGCGCGGCCGACGGGCTGATCGCGGTGAGCGCGTCGCTCGGCCGCGCCATGCTGCCGCTCGGCGCCGCGCCCGGGAAGCTGCACGTCCTGCGCAACGGCGTCGACACGGCGGTCTTCCGTCCGCTCGACCGCGACGCGGCCCGCCGGTCGTTCGGCCTGACCCGCCCGACCTTGCTGTCCGTCGGCCTGCTGATCGAGCGCAAGGGCCATCATCGCACGATCGAGGCCATGCGCTCGCTGCCGGAGTTCGATCTGCTGATCGCGGGCGAGGGGCCGGAGCGGGAGCGGCTCGCGGCGCTGGCAGCCCGGCTTGGCGTCGCCGACCGGGTGCGCCTGCTCGGGGCGCGGCCGCACGATGCGCTGGCGGCGCTCTACTCGGCGGCGGACGCGATGGTGCTGGCCTCCAGCCGCGAGGGCTGGGCGAACGTGCTGCTGGAAGCGATGGCCTGCGGCACGCCCGTCGTCGCCAGCAACATCTGGGGCAATCCGGAGGTGGTCGCGTCGCCAGAGGCCGGGATCGTCTACGATCCGAACACGCCCGAGGCGCTGGCGGACGCCGTCCGGGCGCTGTTTCACGACCCGCCCGACCGCCGCGCGACCCGCGCCTATGCCGAGCGGTTCGGATGGGCGCCCACGACCGAGGGCCAGCTGGCGCTGTTCCGCCGCGTCATCGCGTCCCGCAAGCGGCCGGAGCCGGATGGCTGCCATGCCGCCCGTTGGCGCGGCTTTGCTGGATCTCCGGATCGCAAGGGTCTTTAGTCGGCCCTCGTCATCGCGGGGTAGGAAGAGAGAGTGGCCGTTCGGACCGAGATCGATCGTGTCGCCGCACCCGTCGCGCGGGCCGGGGGCGAGGGGACGGTGTTCGCGATCCTGGCCGCGATCAGCTTTTGCCATTTCCTGAACGATCTCGTGCAGTCGCTGCTGCCCGCGATCTATCCGATCCTGGCGCATCAGTTCGCGCTCGATTTCGGTCAGGTCGGGCTGCTCACGCTGACCTTCCAGCTCACCGCGTCGCTGCTGCAGCCGGTGATCGGCCTGTACACGGACCGCAGGCCGCTGCCCTATTCGCTGCCGCTCGGCATGGGGGCGACCCTGTGCGGATTGCTCCTGCTGTCGGTCGCGCCAAGTTTCGGCGTGCTGCTCGCGGCGGCGGCGCTGATCGGCCTCGGCTCCTCGGTGTTCCACCCGGAATCGTCCCGTGTCGCCCGCATGGCGTCGGGGGGACGGCACGGACTGGCGCAGTCGCTGTTCCAGGTCGGAGGCAATGGCGGCTCGGCGCTCGGGCCGTTGCTGGCCGCCTTCATCGTGCTGCCGCACGGTCAGGGAAGCATCGCCTGGTTCTCGGCGGCGGCCCTGCTCGGCATGGCCGTGCTGACCGGGATAAGCGGCTGGTATCGCCGCCGGCTCGCGGTGCCGAAGGTGGTGGCCAAGACGGCTGCGGCCGACCAGAGCTTGCTGTCGCGGCGCAAGGTCGCCGTCTCGATCAGCATCCTGGCCGCCCTGGTTTTCTCGAAGTATTTCTACCTGGCCAGCCTCAACACCTATTTCACGTTCTACCTGATCCAGAAATTTCACGTCTCGGTCGCCAGCGCGCAGATCCATCTGTTCGTGTTCCTCGGCGCGGTCGCCATCGGGACCGTGATCGGCGGTCCGATGGGAGACAGGTTCGGCCGCAAATACGTGATCTGGTTCTCGATCCTCGGCGTGTTCCCGTTCACGGCGATGCTGCCCTACGCCAGCCTGATGTGGACGGGGGTGCTGACGGTCGTGATCGGGCTGATCCTGGCCTCGGCCTTCGCCGCCATCATCGTCTATGCGCAGGAGCTCGTGCCCGGCCGGGTGGGTGCCATCGCCGGGCTGTTCTTCGGCTTTGCCTTCGGCATGGGCGGCCTCGGCGCGGCCCTGCTTGGCGTGCTCGCCGACCATACGAGCATCTTCTTCGTCTACCGGGTCTGCGCCTTCCTTCCCCTCATCGGCCTGCTCGCGGCGTTCCTGCCGGACGTCGAGCGGGCAAGACGGGCAGGACGGGCTCGGGCGTGACGCCAGGCACCGGGATTGGACCGGGCTTCAGGCCCGTTGCCCGCCATCCAGCGCCGCCCGGAGATTGCTGTCGATCCGTTCGAGAAAGGCCTGCGTGTTCATCCAGGGCTGATCGCGGCCGACCAGCACGGCGAGATCCTTGGTCATCGCGCCCGATTGCACGGTCTCGATGCAGACCCGCTCGAGCGTATCGGCGAACCGGATGACGTCGGGCGTGTCGTCGAGCCGGCCGCGATAGGCGAGCCCGCGCGTCCAGGCGAAGATCGAGGCGATCGGGTTGGTCGAGGTCTCGCGGCCCTTCTGGTGCTCGCGATAGTGGCGCGTCACCGTCCCGTGCGCCGCCTCGCTCTCGACCGTCTTGCCGTCCGGGCTCATCAGCACGCTGGTCATGAGACCGAGGCTGCCGAAGCCCTGCGCGACGATGTCGCTTTCCACGTCGCCATCGTAGTTCTTGCAGGCCCAGACATAGCCGCCGGACCATTTCAGCGCGCTCGCCACCATGTCGTCGATCAGCCGGTGCTCGTATGTCAGGCCGAGGCGGTCGAACTCGTCCCTGAACTCGTGCTCGTAGATCTCCTGGAAGACGTCCTTGAACATGCCGTCATAGACTTTGAGGATCGTGTTCTTGGTCGAGAGGTAGACCGGGTAGCGGCGCAGCAATCCATAATTGAAGCTGGCGCGTGCGAAGCCCTCGATGGACGGCCGCGTATTATGCATGCCGAGCGCCACGCCCGCTGTCTTGAACTCCTGCACCCGAAGGATCTGCGCGGGCGTGGTCTCGTCCTCGGGTTCGTACACCAGGCGCACACGGCCCGGACCGGGAATTTTCATCTCTGTCGCGCGATAGATATCGCCATAGGCGTGGCGTCCGATCACGATCGGCTTGGTCCAGTGCGGCACCAGCCGGGGCACGTTCTCGCAGATGATCGGCTCGCGAAAGATCGTGCCGTCCAGGATGTTGCGGATGGTGCCGTTCGGGCTGCGCCACATCTTCTTGAGGCCGAACTCCTCGACCCGCGCCTCATCCGGGGTGATGGTCGCGCATTTGACGCCGACCCCATATTGCCGGATGGCGTGCGCCGCCTCCACCGTCACCTGGTCGTCGGTCGCGTCCCGGTGCTCGATGCCGAGATCAAAGTATTTGAGGTCGATGTCGAGATACGGCAGGATCAGCCGGTCCTTGATAAAGCCCCAGATGATCCGGGTCATCTCGTCGCCGTCGAGCTCGACGACGGGCGTTTTCACGCCGATCTTAATCATTCATGTCCTCCGAGGCGCCGCACCCTCATGGGTCAGACACTTTGCATCCAGCCCGCCGCGCCGCAAGGCGGCCGCCCGGGGCAACACCGGAGCGGCTGAGCCGTTGAAGCCGCGAGCACCAGGCCGCTATCCTTGGTTCGCCTGCTCTCAGGGGGCGAGCGCGCGCGCTCTTGGAAGCGCCGGGAGGCGGGAAGCATGACGGAGCGCCTCAGCCTTGGCCTCGCGGGAAGCTGACCGTGCGCCGGCACCGGATCGGCCAGCTTGGCATCGTCGTGACCGCGCTGTGCCTCATCCTCCTCACCTGGATCGGGACATACAGCGCGATGGAGGCGGAGCGCCAGGCGGCGCGGTCGCAGATCGAGGCCGACGCCTACAACCAGGCGCTGGGGATCGGCGAGCGCTTCAGCGTGCAGATGCTCGGATACGAGCAGACGGTCCGCGTCATCGAGCGGGAATGGGAGAAAGACCCCGGACATTTCAGCCTGGATGAGTGGCGCAACCAGGCCGTCGTGCTGAGCGACCCGTCGCTCGACCTTTTCATCACGGACGAAGCGGGCGTGGTCCGCGCCAGCACCAATCCGAAGCTGATCGGAATGGATCTGAGCGACCAGCCGTTCTTCCAGCAGCAGGCGGCGCTCGCCCGCGACAATGGTGCGATGGGCATCGACCGGACCGGGCGTGGCCTCGTCCCGGACCAGTGGTCCATCACGCTGGTCCGCAGGCTCGACGATCGCGAGGGACAGTTCCAGGGCGTCGTCGGTGTCTCGTTCCGGTCGGCTTCGGTGGCGGACTCCTACCGCCGCGCTCCGGGCGGGGGCGAAAGCGTCATGATGCTCGTCGGCAAGGGCGGGCGGCTGCGGGCGATCAGCGGGCCGCTGCGCGCGGAGCCGGGACAGAGCGTCGCCTCTTCCGACATGTATCGCGCGGCGAGCACGGGCCAGCACCACTCGTGGATCGGGCCGAGCGCGCTCGACGGGGTCGTCCGCATCCACGGCTTCTACCGCCTGCCGAACAGGACTCTGATCGTCGTCGTCGGCTACGACCGGCGGCAAGCGATGCGCGCCTCGGAGGGATGGCGGCGCGGGGCGGCCGTGTTCGCTCTCGGCGTCACGGTATTCCTGATCCTGATCGCGGTCCTGATGCTGCGCGACCTGCGCGAAAGCCGGGTACGCGAGCAGCGCGCGGCCCGCAGCCGGGCGGCCCTGGAGAGCGCCTATGCGGAGCTCAAGCTCGCCAAGGCACGGGCTGACGCCAAGAGCGGGCAATTGGAGACGACCTTCGCCAGCATGTCGGATGGGGTTTCGCTGGTCGATCCGGATTTGCGGGTCTTTCAGTGGAATGAGCGCTTCTGCGAACTAACCGGCCTCGCGGCGAGCGACCTCCGGATCGGGCAGCCCTTCGAGGAGCTGATCCGCATGCAGGCGGAGCGGGGAGAGTTCGGCCCGGTCGACACGGAAGCCGAGGTGAGGCGGCGCATGGCCTTGCTCGTGAACCAGGCGGCTGCCGTCGTGACGGAACGGGTGCGGCCGAACGGAACGACGATCGAGCTGCGCCGCGCGCCGTTGCCCTCCGGCGGTTTCGTGACGCTCTACACCGACATCACGGCGCGCAAGGAGGCCGAAGCCGCCCAGAGCCGGGCGCGCGCCGCCGCGGAGGCGGTGGCCAAGGAGAAGTCCCGCTTCGCCGCGATCGTCAGTCACGAAATTCGCACGCCCTTGAACATGCTGCTCAACAGCGTCGAGATGCTGGCGCAATCGGGCCTTTCCGCCCAGGGCCGCGAGATCGCGGAATTAGCGCAGCAGGCCGGGCAGGCGCTGCATGGCCTGCTCAACGACATCTTGGAACTCTCGGCTCTGGAAGCGGGGCGGCTCAGCATGCGCCCGGTTTGGTTCGATGTCGAACCGCTGCTCGCGGGCGTGCTCGATCTGTTTCGCCTGCAAGGGCTGGAACCCGGCAAAACCCTGAGCCTCGCGCTCGATCCGGATGTTCCCGCCCGGATCTACGCGGACCCGATCCGCCTCCGCCAGGTGCTGATGAACTTTGTAAGCAACGCGCTGAAATTCTCCGATCCAGGCGAGATCAGCCTGTCGGCGCGGCTGGAAGGCGAAGGCGCGGAACGGTGCCTCGCGATCGCCGTCACCGATCCCGGGCCGGCGATCCCCGAGGCGGATCGCGAACGCCTGTTCCGCGCGTTCTCCCGGCTTGAGCATCCGGACGGGCCGAGCAAGCCGGGCAGTGGCCTCGGTCTAGCGATATGCCGCTTGCTGGTGGCGATCGTGGGTGGCGAGATCGGGTGCGACGCCTGCCAGGGAAGCGGCAACGCGTTCTGGCTGCGGCTGCCCTGCTTGGCCGGACCGGAGGAGGAGGGCGGCGAGGACGGTGCGACGGTGCTCCCGGTACTGCCCCGCACCCGCGTTCTCCTCGTGGACGACCTGGCGGCCAACCGGACCGTCGCCGCGATGCTGCTCGGGCGCGAGGGCCACGCCGTAGACGTTGCCGGCTCGGGAGCCGGCGCAATCGCGGCGGCGTCCCGCTCGCCCTACGATGTCGTGCTGCTTGATCTGTCGATGCCGGGAATGGATGGCTTCGAGACGGCGTCGCGTCTGCGCGCGCTCAGTGGTCCAGCCGGCTCGACACCGATCATTGCCCTGACGGCTCATGGGAACGAGGTGATCCGCGCCAAATGCGCCGCTTCGGGCATGCAGGATGTGGTCGTCAAGCCGATCGAGCCGCGTTCGCTGTTGAACGCCATCCGCCGCTCGGTCTGGGCGCCCGCATGCAGCGTGGCCCCGCCCGCCGCGGCCGAGCCGTCCCCCGCTCCCGCTCTCTGCCCGGACCGGCTGTCCCTCCTGCGGGATTCGATGCCGGATGCGACGATCGCCCGTATGTTCGAGGCATGCCTCGCGGAGCTGCGCGGAAAGCTTCCGCCGCTCAGCGCCGCGCTCGCCGCTGGGGATGCGCGGGCGGTGAATGGGGAACTGCACGCCATGACCGGCGTCGCCGCGAGCTACGGACTTGCGGCGCTGGACGGCGGGCTACGCGGCGTGCAGGCTGCCCTGGGCAGGGGTGAGGAGATCGACCCGGCGGCGGTTCTAGCGGAGATCGGCCGCGATCTCTCTCGCGCCCAAGCGGCCGTATGGAAAGCGTTCGCGACCGAGCCCGCTAGCTGACCGGCACTCCTCTCTCTCTCTCTCTCTCTCTCTCTCTCTCTCTCTCTCAGTCACTCACTCCGCGTAGATCATCTCGCGGGTCATTCCGCCGTCGACCATGAACTCGGCGCCGGTCACGAAGGAGCTAGCCGGACCCAGCAGGAAGGAGGCGACGGCCGCAACGTCCTCGGCCCGGCCGACCCGCCCGGCCGGATGCTGGGCGTGATCCTCCGGCCGAAGCTCCTCGCCCGCGACGTCGATCCAGCCCGGGCTGATGCAGTTCACCCGCACGTCCGGCCCGAGGCTGATCGCCAGCGCATGGGTGAGCGCGAGGAGGCCGCCCTTCGACGCGGCGTAGGATTCGGTGTCCGGCTCGGACATGTGGGCGCGGGTGGAGGCGATGGTCACGACCGCGCCTTTCGCGGCGCGCAACAGGGGTTCGGCCGCCCGGACCAGCAGGTACGTGCTCGTCAGGTTGGTCGCGATCACCCGCGACCAGTCGGCAAGGGTCAGCGCGGCCAGCTTCTTGCGGACCATGACGCCCGCGTTGCACACGAGCGCGTCCAGCCGGCCCTCGCGCGCCGCGATACCGGCCACGAGCGCCGTGACCGCGGCCTCGTCCGACACGTCGCACCGGACGAAACGGCCGTCTCCCGCCGACTCAGGGGCCTCAAGGTCCGCGATCACGACCGCCATGCCGTCGGCGGCGAGCCGCGCCGCTATCCCGGCGCCGATCCCGCGCGCGCCGCCGGTCACGAGCGCGACGCGGCCGGTCACGCAGCCCGCGCCGCCTTGTCGAGCGCCTGGCCGAGATCGCCCAGGATGTCGTCGATGTGCTCGATCCCGACCGACAGCCGCACGTAGCCCGGCGAGACGCCGGTCGAGAGCTGCTCGTCGGCCGAGAGCTGAGAGTGCGTGGTGCTGGCCGGATGGATCGCGAGCGTGCGCGCGTCGCCGATATTGGCGACGTGATAGACCATCTCCAGCGCGTCGATGAAGGCGCGTCCCGCCGCGGCGCCGCCCGCCAGCTCGAAACCGACCAGCCCGCCCTGGCCATGCGGCAGATACTTGGCGGTCCGTTCGGCGGCGACCGGGTCGCGATGGTGCGCCGGATGGATGACCCGCGTCACGTCCGGGCGGTTCGCGAGCCAGTTCGCGACCGCGAGGCCGTTGCGGCTGTGCTCGCGCATCCTGAGCGCCAATGTCTCGATGCCCTGCAGGATGAGGAACGCGTTCATCGGTGCGAGCGGCGCGCCGAGATCGCGCAGCAGCGTCACCCGCATCTTCAGAATATAGGCGATCGGTCCGAGCGGCTTCGCGGCCTCCGACCAGATCGCGCCGTGGTAGCTCCGGTCCGGCGTGTTCAGCGCCGGTTGCCGGTCGGGGTGCGCGGCCCAGTCGAAATTGCCGCCGTCGATCACGACGCCGGCAATCGAGGTGCCGTGCCCGTTGAGATACTTGGTCGCGGAATACATCACGACCGCCGCCCCGTGATCGAACGGGCGGACGAGCAGGGGCGCCGCCGTATTGTCCATGATCAGCGGGATGCCGAGCTTGCGGCCGATCGCCGCGACCTCGGCGATCGGGAAGACCGCGAGCTTCGGGTTCGGCAGGGTCTCCGCGTAATAGGCGCGAGTGCGCTCGTCGGTGGCGCGGGCGAAGTTTTCGGGGTCCGTCGGATCGACGAACCGCGCCTCGATGCCCTGGTTCCCGAGCGTGTTCGCGAACAGGTTCCAGGTGCCGCCGTAGAGATCGGTCGAGCTGACGATATTGTCGCCCGCCCGCGCGAGGTTCTGCACCGCATAGGCCGAAGCCGCCTGGCCCGAGCCGACGGAAAGCGCGGCGACGCCCCCTTCCAAGGCCGCGACCCGCTTCTCCAGCACGTCGCAGGTCGGGTTCATGATGCGCGTGTAGATGTTGCCGAGCTGCTGCAGCGCGAACAAGCTGGCCGCGTGCTCGGCGCTGTCGAACTGATAGGATGTAGTCTGGTAGATCGGGACGGCGACGGCGGTGGTGGCGCTGTCGCTCCGCCAGCCGGCATGCAGCGCCAGCGTCTCTGGATGCCTGGAGTTCATCTCTCTCCCCTTCGTTCGACGCGTCCGTATAGCAGGCGCATCGGGGAGCCGCACCGGGGGCGGCGCGACCGAAATAGATCCGGCAGCCGGTGATCGAAGCGGCGCCGCCAGCGTTACCGCTGGACAGCTTGCAGGAGCGTGCGATGAGCGAGACCAACACTCCGCCGAAGCCGAGCCGGGAGGACAAGCGCGAGATCGAGGAGGACGACAGCTTCCCGGCGAGCGACCCGCCCTCGACCACGCCAGTGCGGGGGCCTGGCGGCGAGGACAAGGCCGAGTAGCGGCGGGGGAGCGGAACGATGGCCGACGACAAGCAACGCCCGCCCGCTCCTTCCGAGAAGGGGGAGGAGAGGGCGCGGGAGAAGGATCCGCACGGGACGGCGTCAGGCGGCGAAGCCTCGGAGGCTCAGCCGAAAGGCAGCCCGAGTTCGGATCGCCACGACACCCAAACGGCCGCGAACGGTCCTGGACGCACGTAGCCGGGGCGGCGCTCGCTCGCGCCGTGCGGGCGCGAGCCGCTAAGCGTCGTAGGTTGCCGCGGGGTGGCCGAACAACCAGCCCTGGCCGAATTCCACGCCCATGGCGTGCATGACGGCGGCCTGTTCCTCGGTCTCGATCATCTCCGCGATCGCGCGCGCGCCGACCGACCGCGACAGATCGAGCATCGAGTGGATGAAGTTCCGGTCGCGGGCGCTCTCGACGGCGCCCTGGACGAAGCTGCCGTCGATCTTGACAAAGTCGACCCGGAACTCGCGCAAGTAGCGGAACGCCGCATTGCCGGCGCCGAAATCGTCGATGCAGACCGCCATTCCGGCGGACCGCAGCCGGTCGATGGTTGCCGCCACCGTGGCGGTGTCCTCGATCTCGGCGGTCTCGGTGAGTTCAACCAGCAGCCGGCCGGGATGCATGACGCCGAGCGCGAGCAGCCGGTGGCGGAAGGAGCGGCTCTGCAAGGAGAGGCCGGAGACGTTCACCGCGACCGCTGGCCCGGTCCGGGAAGCGATCAGGGCCGCGACATTGTCGAGCACGGCCCGGTCAAGTTCCTCAGCGAGCCCGATCGCCTCCGAAAACGTGACGAATTCCTGCGTCGTGGCGGCGGGGTGACCCGGCAGCGAGGTCGGCCGCAGCAATGCTTCGACGTGATGGCAGCGCCTCCCGGCCAGCTCCACCACGGGCTGGAAGGCAAGCTGGAAGCGTCTGCGGGCGATGAGGTCGCGGGTGGCGCGGGCGCGCAGGCTCGCTCGCCTGATGCAGCCGGCGAGCGCGGGGCCGCCCGCCTCTCCCGGAACCGTGCCGGCGGCGAACGCGCCGAGCGCGACCCTGAGCGTCCGCGCCGTCTGCGGCACCGTCAGGTCGCGGCGGGAGCGCCTGTGAGAAAGGGCGACGGCGTCGCGAACCGCATCGGAGACCGAAGCGGGCTCGTCTTCTGCCGGTTTGCCGTCGCACTGAAGCATCGCACCCCTTCCGGGTCCACGCGCCGCAGTTTCGGGGCAAGGGACTTAACGGTTGGTGAAATCCGGGCCCGGAAGGGATTTCTGCGGCCCGGAGAAGCCCGCGACGACCACGACCCCGAAGATCATGCACATCGCTGTTACTATGACGATCATCAGCCGCAACTGCCGGGCCAGCGCCCCCGCTTCAGCCTCGAACCGCGCGTGCATGGCTACCCGTTCGCGTGCGACCCGGACCGCGAGCGTGCCGGGGCCGCGCAGCACCGCCTCCGCGCTCCCGTCCAGGCGGGGCCTCAACGCCTCGAGCCGGGCCGGCTGATCGGGCGTCCCTTCGGTCGCGAGCGCTTCGTCAAGCGCCTGGTCGCGTGCCAGTGCCCGCTCCAGCGGCACCGGAGCCGCGTACGTCGCGAAGACCGCCAGGATGCCGAGCACCATGAAGGCGAGCGCCACGAAGCCCGCCCATGTAAACCGGCCGTCGCGCTTCGTGCTCACATGGGGGACGGGCTAAGGGGGCCCGTTCGGCAGCTCCTGTGGTCGGAGCCGGCCCGAGCCGTCATGAGCCGGAATTTCAGCCCTGTCGCGCCTTCATGCGCGGGTTTTTCTTGTTGATCACGTAGATGCGGCCATGGCGGCGCACCACGCGGCAGTTCTTGTCGCGCGCCTTGGCCGACTTCAGGCTGTTGCGTACTTTCATGAGGATGGCCTCGGTCGCTCGGTCGGTTCGGAAACGAGCGCGGGTGGATACGGGCCCGCGACCGGCATGTCAAGGGAAGGGCAGGCGTCGGGAAAGGGGGGCGCTAGGCGCAGTCGCAGCCGGACGTTGGTCCCTTGCGGGCGCTGATGACGTGGTGATCGATCCACTCCGCGACCAGCCGTCGCGCCTCGTTCAGCGACAATTCGGGATGATGGATGCGGTACAGCGTCGTGCAGGCCTGGAAGGCCGAGAGATCGTCCGTGCCGATCGTGCGCAGATCCCGGTAGGCGTTGACGACGGCACGTTCGCACCGGCGAGCGATCTGGCTGCCGTCCTGACCCATCCAGGCTGCTTCCCTTCCAACATGCTGGACGACACGAGGCCGTGCCAGCGCCGCCCGCAATCTACGGAACAGGCGTGCCGGTCACAAGCGCCCTGCCGGGAAGAGTTCCGGCGTCAGGCCCTGAATCGCTCGATCTCGGTCACGAGTTCGGCCGTCCGGCGCTGGCGCGCGTAACCAGCATTGTTGCGGAGCGACCAGTCATGGCGCTCCGCCGTGTGGGAGGCGCAGGCATCGGTCGCCACGGTCACGAGATAGCCGAGGTCGCAAGCGTCCCGGACGGCCGAGTCGACGCATTGATCGGTCAGGATGCCCGCGATGATAAGCTGGCGCACGCCGAGGTTGCGCAGGACGTAGTCGATATTGGTTGAGACGAACACCGACGAGGATGTCTTCGGCAGCACGATCTCGTCCTCGTCCGGCGCGATCTCGGCAAGAACCCGGGCCTCCCAGCTTCCCTTTGGCACGTCCAGGCCGCAGATCTTGTAGTCGAGGCTGCGATCGCGCCCGTCGCGGGTCAGGTTCTCTATCACCGTGTAGATGACCTCGATGCCGGCGCGGCGGCAGGACGCCTGTAGGCGCTGCATGTTCGGCACGGTCGAGCGCCGCATGGTATCGAAGAAGCAGCCATAGGTCCGCGCGCGCTCGGCCTCCTGCATCCGCCCGAAGCGGGGAGCGGTGGGATTGGCGCTGTAGTTCTGCACGTCGATGAAGAGCAGAGCGGTCGATGCCGGATCGATGGGGACGTCACGGGTGTAGGTCGACACGGCCACCGTAAACCCGTGGACGCCTTACTGCCCAGGCCGCAGCAATGTGCCGCGAGGCGAGGTCGCGTGCTCCTTGAGCACCGACTCGCTCGCCGGGTCGATTTCCTTGAGCAGCACGTCGTAGCCCCACAGATCGGCCACGTGCTGCAGCACGAGACGGGCGTCCCCCTCGTCCAGCAGCACCCGGTTCAGCGCCCGGTGGTGCAGGATGAGCCGCCGGTCGCCCGCGAGATTGACGTCCACGACCTGGATGTCGGGCGCGAGCCACGCCACGTCGTACTGGCGCGCGAGCGCCCGCCGGATGCGCCGATAGCCTCGCTCATCGTGGATCGCGTCCACCCGCATCGTCGGCTGGTTCACGTCGTCCACCACGCCGAACAGGCGGAAACGCCGGATGAGGCGCGGGCTCAGGAACTGGAGAATGAAGCTCTCGTCGCGGTAGTTCGACCAGATGTCGCGCAAGGCCGCCATCTCGTCGCCGTTGCCGGCAATGTCCGGAAACCAGGCGCGGTCTTC
This sequence comes from uncultured Alphaproteobacteria bacterium, assembly GCA_963777325.1. Classification (GTDB taxonomy): domain Bacteria; phylum Pseudomonadota; class Alphaproteobacteria; order Acetobacterales; family Acetobacteraceae; genus JAFAXA01. Next base: position 251,904 of record CAVZQE010000005.1, read on the forward strand.
CTCCTCCGGGGTCGTGCAGATCCGGGCGATGTCCTCCATCATGGCGTAGCCGAGCGCGTACGGATTAATGCCGCTATAGCGCCGGTCGTCGAAATTGGGCTGGAACACGACGTTGGTGTGGGAGTGCAGAAACTCCATCATGGCGCCGTCGCCCAGATACCCCTGGGCATGCAGCCGGTTCATGATCCGGTAATGCACGTAGGTGGCGCAGCCTTCGTTCATCAGCTTGGTCTGGCTCTGCGGATAAAAATACTGCGCGATCTGCCTCACGATGCGCAAGATCTCGCGTTGCCAGGGTTGCAGGCGAGGCGCTGTCTTCTCCAGGAAATAGAGGATGTTCTCTTGCGGCAGTTGCAGCAGCGCACGCCTGCGCTCGTCGATAGAGTTATCCTCGCGCCCAGCGGCCTTGGACGGCAGCGTGCGCCACAGATCGTTGTAGATCCTCTCCTCGTGCTGGCGCCGCTCGCGCGCCCGCCGCTCCTCGGACGCGAGATCGGCCGGGCGCTTGCGCGGATAGCGATGAACGCTGTGGTTCATCAGCGCATGCGCCGCGTCCAGCAGATGCTCGACCGCGACCTCGCCATAGCGCTCCTCGCACGACGCCACATAGCTTTTCGCGAAGTCGAGATATTCGAGGATGCCGTTCGCGTCCGTCCACTGGCGGAACAGGTAGTTGTTCTTGAAGAAGTGATTGTGCCCGAACGCCGCGTGCGCGATCACCAGCGTCTGCATCGTCGCCGTGTTCTCCTCCATGATGTAGCTGATGCATGGATTGGAGTTGATGACGATCTCGTAGGCGAGGCCCTGCATGCCGGCCCGGTACAGCGCCTCGTTGCGGGCGAACTGCTTGCCGAAGGACCAGTGCTTGTAGAAGAGCGGCATGCCGATCGAGGAGTAGGCGTCGAGCATCTGCTCGGTGCTGATGACCTCGATCTGGTTCATGTAGACGTTCAGCCCGAGCTCGCGCAGGGCCACGTGCTCGACCGCGTCGTAGGCGCGCTGGATAGTGCCGAACTCCCAGTCGGCGCCCTCGAACAGCGCCCGCCCGCTCCCGGCCTTGACGCTCAATGCCGGGCCTCCGCGCCGGCCGCCTTCTTCGCGAACAGGTCGCGAAAGACGGGGTAGATGTCGCGGCGGTGGTTCACCTTGCGCATCGCCAGCGGCGCGCCGTTCCGCACGACCAGGCTGTAGGTCTGCCAGAGATCGCTCTCGCGGCGGACAAAACCCGGCGGGAAGCTCTCGCCCTCGCGCCCGACCTCGAGATACGCGTAGTACTGGCAGATCGGCAGGATCGCGCGGGTCAGCAGCGACGCCGTGCGGTCGTTGTCCGAGGAGGTGTTGTCGCCATCCGAGGCCTGCGCGCCGTAGATGTTCCAGTCCTCCGGCCGGTAGCGCTCCGCAACCACGCGGAGCATCTCGTCAAGCGCGGTGGAGACGACCGTGCCCCCGGTCTCGGGGCTATGGAAGAACGTGTCCTCGTCCACTTCCTGCGCATGGTGCGTGTGCCGGATGAACACGACGTCGACATGCTTGTACCGGCGCTTCAGGAAAATATACAGAAGGATGTAGAATCGCTTGGCGAGATCCTTCATGTGCTCGGTCATCGAGCCCGACACGTCCATCAGGCAGAACATGACCGCCTGCGCCATCGGCTTCGGCAGCGCCTCGAAGCGCTTATAGCGCACGTCCATCGGATCGATATACGGGATCAGGTTGACGCGCCGGGTCGCGCGGTCGAGCTCCTCGCGCAGCGCCGCGATGCGGACCGCGCGGTCGGCGAGCGGGCGGACCTCGTCCGCCTCAAGCGCCTCCAACTCGCGGGTGAGCCGCTCGATCTCGGCCGCCTTGGGGCGCTTGAGCGCGATCCGGCGCGAGAGGCTGTTGCGGACGGTGCGCATCAGCGCAAGGTTGGCGGGCGAGCCTGAGACCGAGTACCCGGCGCGGTGCCAGCTCAGATTCTCCGTATCGGCGACCCGCTTCTTGGCGAGATCGGGCAGTTCCAGATCTTCGAGGAAGAGATCGACGAACTCCTCATGCGTGAGCGCGAAGCGGAAATCGTCCTGGCCGTCGCCGTCCGGACTGCCCTCCGAGCCGCGTCCGCCGGCGCCGCCCTGCGGCCGGGAGATACGGTCGCCCTCCGCGTATTCCTTGTTCCCCGGCAGCAGATACTCGCGGATGCCGCCGGCGCCGCCGCGCCGGAAGCTCGGCTCGTGAACGCCATGGATCGGGAGCGTAATCTCGCCGCCCTTGTCCGCGTCCTTGATGCTGCGATTGGCCGAGCTTTCATGCACGGCCTTGCGGATGAGCGACTTCGCGCGTCGCATGAACCGCTGCCGGTTGGCGAGGCTCTTCCCCCCTGGGTTCAGACGGCGATCGACGATGTGCATCGCGGGGGTGCTTCTCCTCGGGCGTCCCGTCAGCCCGCCTGCTTCACGCGCATATACCACTCCACCAGCCGCCGGACCTGCCGCTCGGTATAGGACCGCGCCATCATCCGCTCGACGAACTGGCCGTGCTTCTTCTCGGTCTCGCTGTCCTTCTTCGAGCCAAAGCTGATGACCGGCAGCAGTTCCTCTACCTGGCTGAACATCCGCTTCTCGATCACCTCCCGGATCTTCTCGTAGCTGTTCCAGGACGGGTTGCGGCCGCTGTTGTAGGCGCGCTGGCGGAGGCTGAACTTCACGACCTCGTTGCGGAAGTCCTTGGGGTTCGCGATCCCGGCCGGCTTCTCGATCTTCGTGAGTTCCTGGTTCAGCAAGTCACGGCTGAGCAGCTGGCCGGTGTCGCTGTCCTTGTAGTCCTGGTCCTCGATCCAGGCATCGGCATAGGCGACGTAGCGGTCGAACAGGTTCTGCCCATAGTCGTGGTAGGATTCGAGATACGCCTTCTGGATTTCGTTGCCGATGAACTCGGCGTAGCGCGGCGCGAGCTCGCCCTTGATGAACTCGAGGTAGCGCTTCTCGGTGTCCTCGGGCAGCTGCTCGCGGCGGATCGCCTGCTCCAGCACGTACATCAAATGCACGGGATCGGCGGCGATCTCGATCGTGTCGTGGTTGAACGTCGCGGCCAGCACCTTGAAGGCGAAGCGGGTGGAGGCGCCCTCCATCCCCTCCTCGGGGCCGGCAGCGTCGCGATACTCCTGGATGCTGCGCGCCCGCGGGTCCGTCTCCTTCAGGCTTTCGCCGTCATAGACCCGCATCTTGGCGTAGAGGGTCGAGTTCTCGTGCCGCTTCAGGCGGCTCAGGACCGAGAACCGCGCCAGCATCTCGAGGGTCGCGGGCGCGCAGGAGGCGCCGGCGAGCTCCGACCCCTGCACGAGCTTCTCGTAAATCTTCTTCTCCTCGGTGACGCGCAGGCAGTACGGCACCTTGATGACGAAGATCCGGTCGATAAAGGCCTCGTTGTTGCGGTTGTTCTTGAAGCTCTGCCACTCCGCCTCGTTGGAGTGGGCCATGATCACGCCCGTGAACGGGATCGCGCCGATATTTTCGGTGCCAATGTAGTTCCCCTCCTGCGTTGCCGTCAGCAGGGGATGCAGCATCTTGATCGGGGCCTTGAACATCTCGACGAATTCGAGCATGCCCTGATTGCCGCGATTCAACCCACCCGAGTAGCTATAGGCGTCCGGGTCGTTCTGCGCGTGCATTTCCAGCTTACGTATGTCGACTTTGCCGACGAGGGAGGAGATGTCCTGGTTGTTTTCGTCGCCGGGCTCCGTCTTCGCGATCGCGATCTGGCGCAGACGGGACGGGTTGAGGCGCACCACGCGGAAACGCGAGACGTCGCCCCCGAACTCGTCCAGCCGCTTCATCGCCCAGGGACTCATCAGCCGAGTCAGGCGGCGGCGCGGAATGCCGTAGCGTTCCTCGAGCAGATCGCCCTGCATCTCGGGATCAAACAGCCCGAGCGGACTCTCGAACACCGGGCTGATCTGGTCGCCGGCCTTGAGCGCGTAGATCGGGTGGCGCTCCATCAGCGCCTTCAGCCGCTCGGCGAGCGATGACTTGCCACCGCCCACCGGCCCGAGCAGATAGAGGATCTGCTTTCTTTCCTCCAAGCCCTGCGCGGCATGACGGAAGAAGCCGACGATCCGCTCGATCGTCTCCTCCATGCCGTAGAATTCGGAGAATGCCGGATAGACGCGGATGGTGCGGTTCATGAAAATCCGCCCGGGCCGCGCATCCTTGGACGTGTCCACCATCTCGGGCTCGCCGATGGCGGCGAGCAGCCGTTCGGGCGCGCTCGCATACATCATCGGATCGGAGCGGCAGCCCTCAAGATACTCGGCCAGGGACATCTCGGATTCCCGGCGCGTCTCGTAGCCGCGGGTATAGGCGGAGAACAGGTCGTCCGCGCTGCGCATCACTCGCTCGTCCATACCAGATCACCACACCCTTCGCGTAAATCACCCCGATACCGCTATCGACTCCGACTTCTGTCTTGTAGCCGTGAATGGTAAGTCCCGTGCTCCGCCATATCCAAACAAGAATAAGACTTCGTTGCCGTCTGTGTCTTATTGATGACAGCAACAAAAACGCAGCTTTGTTGCATCGGCCCGTCTAAGTGGAGCGCTGCGCTGGCTCGAAACAAACCGAGCCGGCCGCTGCGCGATTTCCCGATCGCGCGACTGTTCTGTGCCGCTTCACAAAGCAGTCTTTCACTGCAATCGGCGGCCGCATCAGAGGCATCGGCTATGTCCTGCCCGGCGCCCGATTCGGAGTTTCCCTTTTTGCCGATCGAAGTGTCCAGAACATTAAGCGACCGCAGGCGACGAAAGCGCGCTCCCCCGGGTTCCGCACATGCTCCGTCATGGCCGTGCTGCACGCGCCGTGCATCCTTGCCTCGCGGAACAGCCGCTCATTGGTATTTGTCAATATCGCCCGGCCCCTCGGGATTACGACTTAAACCTCTGTCACTTCGCCGCGCCTCGTACGTGCATATATGCTTCAACCGGGCCTTTTGCAGCGACCGTCGCCACCGCGCCCTTGCCCGCGCGTCTGGACAAGCGGCAGGGCCGGGTGTCGGATCAATGGCTCAACGTCGCGGCCGGAGGGATGGATGCGCCTAGCTTCATTGGGACGACGGCCATTCCTGGCGGGCCTGACCGTGACGGCGCTCGCGCCCGCGGCCGCGATTGGGCAGGATTTCGCGCAAGTGGCGGCGGGCATCCAGCGTCTCTACTCCGCGCTGCTCGCCGTCATGAAGGCGGGCGCCGCCACGCCGTTCACCCAGCGCTATGCCGCTCTCGTGCAGCCCGTGTCCCGGGCGCTCGATCTCCCGGCGATCCTGCAAGTGGCGGTCGGGCCGGCCTGGGGGGCGCTTCCCGCCTCCCAGCAATCCGCGCTGCAGGCTGCCTTCCAGAAATACTCGGTGGCGACCTACGTGTCTCAGTTCGACAGCTACAACGGCGAAAAGCTGGAGGTGCTGCCCGGGCTGCGCACGCTACCGAACGGGCAGCAGGTGCTGCACAGCGAAATCGTCTCGGGTTCGGGTGAGGCGCACGCGATCGACTACGTGATGCGGCAGACACCCGAAGGCTGGAAGGCCGTGGACGTGCTGCTCGACGGCACGATCAGCCGGGTCGCCGTGCTGCGGTCGGATTTCCGCCGGCTTTTGTCGCGCGGCGGGGCCGCCGAACTGACAAGCTTTCTCCAGCAGAAAGCGACCGATCTGTCCGGGATGACCAGCCCGCCCTGAAGGCGCGATCCGCGTCCTGTCCCTCAGCCGGCGGTTTCGCGAACCAGCGTGACGGGAGAGGAGGCGGCGGGCCCGGCATCGGCCTCGGTCATCATGCGCCAAGTTCCCGAGACGAGCACCTCGCTCGGCCGGAAGCGGCCCTTGTAGGCCATCTTGCGGCTCTCCGGCACCCAATAGCCGAGATACGTGTAGGGCAGGCCGAGGGCGCGGGCGCGCTCGATCAGCCACAGGATCGCGTAGGTGCCGAGGGAGCGCTTGTCCATCCCGGGGCCGAAGAAGCTGTAGACGGCGGACAGGCCGTCGGCCAGGCGGTCGGTCAGGCAGGCGCCGACCAAGCGGTCGTCCGGATCGCGGAACTCGACCATGAAGGTCTCGATCGGCGTATCCTCGACCATGGCGCGGAAATCGTAGAAGCTCATCGTCGCCATGTCGCCATCGGCGTGCCGGGCCTGCTGATACCGCTGGAACAGCTGGAACTGCTCGGCGGTGGCGCGGGACGGCACCTCGAAGCCCTCGAGCGCCGCATTGGCGCGCGCGATCCGGCGCATGGTCCGGTCCGGCTGAAACGTCGCGACGGGAATGCGGATCGGCACGCAGGCCTGGCAGGACGGGCAGACAGGCGCGTAGGCGATGTTGTGGCTGCGCCTGAAGCCCGCGCGGGAGAGGCGGTCGTGCAACGCCTCGGCGTTGGCCCCGGTGATCTCGGTGACGACCTTGCGCTCCGTCCGGCCCGGCACGTAGGGGCAGGGCAGCGGTGCCGTCGTGTAGAAGAACTGCGGGCGGCGCGGGGGCTTGTACGTCATGCTCGGAAGCGAGGTTCGCCCGGCATGTTCCAGGAGTAGGGCGGCGGGGTCAACGCCCGCGAGCGGATCACGACCGTGCCGCTGACGAGATCGTGCAGCGCCCGCTTGCGGATCGTGAACAGGGCGCACACCAGCAGCAAGCCTCCGGACACCGCGAAGGTCAGATAGTAGGCGAGCGTGAACGCCAGCGCCTGGCCGCCGCTCGCCGGCCCGAGGTCGTTGTTGTTGCGGACGACGAGGCCGCACAGGGACTGGCCGGGTGTCGCGCCGTTGCTCGCCAGAAAGCCGAAATGATAGAGGAAAGGCACGACCGGCAGCACGCCAAGCAGCGGCAGCCCAAGCCCTAGCGTGACGACGCCGAAGGCGACGAGTGCGAACCAGAGCACGCTCACGAGGACGCCGATCAGCACCATGTCGACGCACCAGGCGACGCAGCGCCGCGTCAGCACGCCCTGGATCAGAACGTCGTCGTCGTCCTGCATGAGCGAAGGCGTGGTCGCGTTCCAGACGGGGTGATTCATCGCGGATCCAGCCTGATGGTTGCGGAGACGGCGGCGGGCGCCGGGCCGAGCGGCACGGTCTCGCCATCGCGCCAGCGTTGCAGGAAATCCCGCGCGTGCGTGCTGAGCAGATTGCCGGACTGCCCGGGCGCGACCACGAACAGGCTGCGATCGAGATCGGCAAGCTCGTACACGCCCCGGAAGGAGGGGCCATGCACGGCATCTAGCCCCTCCCACGGGAGGCCGGCCTGATCGACGGTCGAGCCGTCGCCCGGGCTTTCGATCCGCGCGGTCGCGAGCGGGCCCAGCAGCGGCAGGCGTCCGAGGATCGGGTGAGCGAACACCGCTTGATGAGCCTTTCCCCATTCCCAGGCCGCTACATCGCTGCCGAACCTGCTCTGCAAGTCCGTCACCGCATCCCGCAGGGCCGTCGACGATATGGTCCCGCATGGGCCGCCGCACCAGTGCCTTCCGGCCGCCGACAGCACGTAGGCGACGAACTCCTCGGTCGGACCGGCGGAGGCGGCCGGCACCCCCGCGCGGGCGAGGATCGCGTCTCGGAAACGCTCGATCCATGCATTGAAGATCAGCGGTTCCGGCCGGTCCCGGCGCATGGTTCCGTCCCAGGCGCGAAGCAGGGCGATCGCCTGGGCGGCGGGCGGATCGCCGGGCTCCGGGACGTGCAGCAACGCCGGAAGCACCTGGCGCGCGAAAGCGCTCTCCGTGTCCATCTGCATGCGGGCGAAATCGGCGGGCGTGAGCCGGTCGTGGCCCGCGAGCATCGCTCGGATGCGCTGCCCCCGCCAGTCGCCGAACCAGTCGCGGCCGAGAAACACGGGAAAGTCGGGAGGAGCGATTCGCTCGTTGGCGTTCACGAGCCTGCCGCTTGCGGGCGCGACGCTGTGGGGCAGGGCCGTCCCGGACGCCCAGCCCACCCAGTCGTGCGCGCCGTCCGCGCCGGAGACCGGCACCGACCCGTCGCCCGCCCGGCGGATCGGCACGCGGCCCGTCACCCAGAGAGCGATGCGCTGCCGGTCCGCGACCAGCAGGTTCTGCACCGGCGCGCTGATCGCCTCGGCGGCCCTCCCGGCCGCCTCCTCGTCGGTTGCGCGGTTCAGGGCGAGCAGGCCCGACGGGGCCGTGTCGCCGGGCGCGAGATTGGCCATCGAGACCGCGAGCAGGGCGCCGTTCGGCCCCGGTCGCAAGTCGCTGATGAGCGGGCCGTGCCGTGTCTCGCGGAGGAGGAGGGTCTCGTCCCGCTGGCCGCGCACGCCGATGCGTTCACGGTGGACGACGAAGGGGCGGGGGCCATCCGGCGTTGCATACTGATCGTCGCCGACCGGCGTTTCGATGAACACGTCCTGCGTGTCCGGTCCCGTCGTCGTGAAGGTCCAGGCGATGCGGCCGTTATGGCCGAGCACGAGGAACGGCACGCCGGGCGCGGTCGCTCCGGCCAGCACATGGCCCGGCCACTCGATCCGGGCGAGATACCAGACGCCAGGCATGGAATAGCCGAGATGCGGGTCGCCCGCGAGCAGCGGCGCGCCGCTCGCCGTGTGGCTGCCATCGACCGCCCATTCGTTGGAGGCGCTCCGTGGCAGCGTGAACGGCGCCGGAAACCGGGGCAGGGCGTCGAGCAGCGCGGCGGCGCTTCGCGTGCCGGTCGCGAGGGCGGCGGAAGGCGTGCCCGGGCCTTGCGCCTCGGCGGGCCAGAGCTCGTCGATGCGGCTCCGCGGCAGCTTGCCTTGCAGCGCCAGACGGCCGAGTTCGGTGCGCCAGTTCTCGGACAGATAGAGCGCCATCGTCTTGCCCCAGAGCAGGCTGTCCACAGCGCTCCAGGGTTCCGGCGCGCCGAGCGGCAGGAACTCGGGCGCGCTGAACCGGCCCCTAGCCTCGATCCAGGCATTCACGCCGCGCGCGTAGGCGTCGAGCACCGCCCGCGTGTCGGCGGGCAGCGCGTCCAGGTCGGCGAGCGCCCGCCGCCTGAGACCGAGCACGCGGTTGAGCCGGTCGATTGGCAGCGTCGCCGATCCCGCGAGCTCGGACAGCCGCCCCGACGCGTTGCGGCGCATCAGTTCCATCTGGAACATGCGGTCCCGCGCATGCACGAAGCCGAGCGCCGTCGCCGCGTCCAGCTCGCTCGCCGCCTGGATGCGGGGCACGCCGTCCTGGTCGAAGCGGACCGATACGGGCGCGGACAGGCCGGGGATAGACACGCGCTGGTCGGATGCGGGCAGGGTCAGCCACAGCATCCCCGTGATAGCGGAGGCCAGCAGCAGCAGGACGGCCCCGAGCGCCACCAGGAGTTGCCGGAGAGCACGGAAAAAGCGCATGCGTGGGACGTAGCGGGGCGCCCCGCGCATGGGAAGCCTCGGCGTCGCGCCCTCGGCGACGGAGCGCCCGCGGCTGCCGTGGGCGCGGTTACCCAAAACGTTAGTATTTTTCGTGTTAGCAGAGCTGCCGAGTAGAGACTGGCGAGGTCAGCGGGTGGGTTGGCAGGACCAGGGTCGGCAAGAGCATGGATGGTCGGGGACGGCACAGCCCCGGACAAGCCAAGAGACGCATCCAGCCGCGACGCGCTGCTCGGCTCCAATGGACTGCTCAGCGCGCTCGAGCAGCCGCCCATGGTTCCGTTGCCGCTTCGCCGCCCTCGCTCCGGAAGCGCGCCGAAGCACAGAATGGTGCGAGTAATCTCGCGCGTTTGACAGAGTTGCTGACGCCTGGAGCCACGGCGGCAAGCTCGGGCAGCCGGAGTTCGCGGAACGGTTCTTCGGGCGCGCGGCGGACGAAGCGATCGTTGCGAAGCTGCGCGACGCCGCCC
>CAVZQE010000006.1:0-150849 GCA_963777325.1 uncultured Alphaproteobacteria bacterium
GCTGATGGAGGGCCGCCCGGACGAGGTGGTGACGCACGAGGACGTGCGCCGCGTGTACCTCGGAGAAAGGTTCAGCCTGTAGACGGAAGGTAATGACCCGCCGCCCCGAGCATCTCCCCTCCCCTTCCGCATCGCCTGCGCGCCGTGCCGCACGTGATCGCGGGCGCAGGGAAGGCTGAGGCGGACCGCCGTGGCGATCGGCCCGCGCCTCGATCTGCGGCAGTCGCAAAGTCTCGTCATGACGCCGCAGCTGCGGCAGGCGATCAAGCTGCTGCAGTTCTCGAACCTGGAAGTGAGCGCGTTCGTCGAGGACGAGCTCGAGCGCAATCCGCTGCTGGAACGGGCCGAGGAGGCCGATCTGCCATCGCCGGAGCGCCCGGCGCCGGACCAGCTGCCCATCCGTCCGGCGGAGGCGATCGTCGATACGGTGGACCAAACGCGCTCGGAAACGCTGCCTGACGGCTCGGCGCAGCCGCTCGATTTCGATGCGTCCGAACTTTACGATGGCGGCCCGGGGGATGGGATGGGCGACGGCGTCGCGAGCGGGCGCGGTGGCGGCGGCGATTTCGATCCGGACGCGCGCAGCATCGAGGCCATCGCCGAGGGTCCGCGTTCGCTGCGCGAGCATCTTGGCGAGCAGCTGCGCCTGTCGTTTCCGGACCCGGTGGACCGCCTGATCGGCGCGCATCTGATCGCCCTGCTCTGCCCCGCTGGCCGGCTGACCGCGCAGCCCGCCGCGATCGCCCAGGCGCTGGGCACGGACGTTGCGCGGATCGAGGCCGTGCGCGCGCGCATGATGCGGTTCGATCCGGCCGGGCTGTTCGCGCTCACGCTCGCCGAATGCCTCGCCGCCCAGCTCGCCGAACGCAACCGGCTGGATCCCGCGATGCAGGCGTTGCTCGACAATCTCGACCTGCTGGCCCAGCGGGACATAAGGCGGCTCACATTTCTGTGCGGCGTCGATGCGGACGACATCGCCGACATGACGGCCGAGATCCGCAGGCTCGATCCGAAGCCAGGCGCGGGCTTCGACGCCATACCGCTATCGCCCGTGGTTCCGGACGTGCTGATGCGAAGGAGCGCGGACTCTTCGTGGCTGCTGGAACTCAATCCGGAGACGGTGCCGCGCGTGCTCGTGAACCAGAGCTTCTACGCGCGCGTGGTCCCGCGCAGCGGCAAGGAGGAGCGCGGCTTCATTGCCGAGCGGCTGCAAACAGCGAACTGGCTCGTCAAGTCGCTGCAGCAGCGGGCGCAGACGATCCTGAAGGTCGCGTCCGAAATCGTACGGCAGCAGGACGGCTTCTTCCGGCATGGCGTCGCCCATTTGCGGCCACTGATCCTGCGCGACATCGCCGAGGCGGTGGAGATGCACGAGAGCACCGTCAGCCGCGTCACCTCCAACAAATACATCGCGACGCCGCGCGGCACGTTCGAGCTGAAATACTTCTTCACCACCGCGATCGCCGGTACGTCGGGCGAGTTCCATAGCGCGGAAGCGGTGCGCCACCGCATCCGTTCGATGATCGGCGCGGAGGAGCCGGCGAACGTGCTGTCCGATGATGCCGTCGTCGCGGTGCTGCGGCGGGAAGGCGTGGACATCGCCCGCAGGACCGTGGCCAAATACCGGGAGGCACTGGGCATCCCAAGCTCGGTGCAGCGCAAGCGGGAGAAGGCCGTGCCGGCCTGACCGCCTCACGCATCCGGGAGGGTAGAGCCGCCATGCAGATCACAGTGTCGGGCAAGCAGGTCGAGCTGTCGGACGCCCTTCGCACCAGAGTCGCGGACCAGCTCGATCAGATCGCCGGCAAGTATTTCGATCATGCGCTGGAAGCCCAGGTGACGTTCAGCCGTGCCCGCAGTTTTTTCACCTGCGATATCAATCTTCACGCCGGGCGCGGCCTGACCTTGCGCGGTGAAGGCGAAGCGGCCGACGCCCACGGCGCGTTCGACGACGCGGCGGAGCATATCGCGAAACGGCTGCGGCGCTACCGGCGGCGCGTCAACGAGCACGCGCGGGATCTCGCGCATCGGGAGCGGCCGGAAACGGCGCGCCAGTACATCCTCCAGCGCGAAGAGGAAGGGGCCGAGACCGCCGTATCCGACGGCGCCGCCTCTCCGACCTACGCGACCGTGATCGCCGAGACCGCCGCCGAGATCAGCCGCCTCTCTGTCGGCGAGGCCGTCATGCGCATGGATCTGGCCGCGCAGACGGTGATGATGTTCCGCAACAGCACCACGGGCGAGCTGAACGTCGTCTACCGCCGGGAGGACGGCCATATCGGCTGGATCGATCCGACCCGCATGGAAGGGCCGGCGAGCGGCTGACCCGGCGGCGCCCATCGCGAGCTTGGGCCGCCATCTCGCCGCTCATGGCGACCGCGACTTCCTCCTGGACGCGTGATGATTGCCCTGGCGTGGCGCGCGCCGCGTTCAGTGAATCGCGGCGGCGACCATTTCATGCTGAAGAATCGCGGCGACCGCCACATCGTGACTTTCCGCGACCGCCATCGGCGTGCCGTCGGCGGCGTGGATGCCGTACGCCTCCGAGCCGTCGAGCATGATCGGCTTCACATACGCGACCTGGGCCATGCCGAGCTTCGCGAGCTGCGCAGCGGACAGATGCCGGATGTCCAGGATACCATCTTCCGAGCCACCGTTCGGATTATTGGAAGCGATGTTCATCTGCATTCTCCTCGGCAGGCCGCGCCCTCCAGCCATGCAACGCCGCACCTGCCCGTTATCGTTTCGGGTCCGCGAAGCGGCCCCATCATCCCCGCTCCGGCTCGTCCTCGATCGTCTGACCGGGGCTTTGGCCGACACGGGCCTGACCCGGTTCCGTGCCGATCTGGATCGTCCTGACGCGCGCTTCCGGCTGCGGCCGGGCGAGGTCGATATGCAGCAGCCCGTTATCCAGCCAGGCAGTCTTCACCTCTATTCCTTCGGCAAGGATGAAGGCGCGCTGGAACTGCCGCGCCGCGATCCCGCGATGGAGGAACACGCGCCCGCTGACATCCTCGGTCTGGCGGCCGCGAATCACGAGCTGGTTGTCCTCCTGCGTGATCTGCAGATCGTCCATCGTGAACCCCGCGACCGCGAGCGTGATCCGGAGGCCGGACGGCCCGGTCTGCTCGATGTTGTAGGGAGGGTACCCGTCGGACGAGGTCTTGGACGCCCGCTCAAGCATCTGCTCGAGATGGTCAAAACCCAGGAACATCGGCGACGTAAACACGCGCGTCGTCATCCGCAGTGGCCTCCTCCTTCGAGCGAAGCGGCGCCGGAACCCGCAATCGGCGTTCCGACGCCACGCTATCTTGGTCCACCCGCGGGCGCTTGCAAGATCGGCGCTGCGGGAACGGCGGGGCGCGGCCGTTGATCCGGGGCGGGACGGAAGCTACATGCCGGACATGACTGCCCCCGCTGCCGACCGTCTGCCCATCCTGATCGCCCCCGCGCCGCTGCTGCGCGCCCGCGCGCGGCCGGTCGCCTCACAGGACGAGACGACGGTGCGCGACCTGCTGCCCCGGATGCTGGCGACCATGTACGAGGCGCCGGGGATCGGCCTCGCCGCGCCCCAGGTCGGCGCCGGACTGCGGGTGGCGGTGGTCGACGTGATGCCGGACGACACGCCCTCCCCCATCGCTCTCATCAATCCCGAGATCGTCGCCTCGAGCCAGGAGACTGCGACGCGGGAGGAAGGCTGCCTGTCGCTGCCGAACCAGTACGCGGACGTGACGCGGCCGGCGCGGGTCAAGATCCGGTATCTCGACCAGGGCGGCGCCCGCCGGGAGATCGAGGCGGAAGGATTGCTCGCCGCCTGCCTGCAGCACGAACTCGATCATCTCGACGGCGTGTTGTTCGTCGACCACCTGTCGAGCCTGAAGCGCAACATGATCATGCGCAAGCTCGCCAAGGAGATGCGCCAGAAGCAGGATGGCACCGCCCGCCGGAGCGCCTGACATGCGCCTCGCCTTCATGGGCAGCCCCGGCTTCGCGGTCCCGACCCTGCGCGCGCTGCACGCGGCGGGACACGACATCGTGGCGGTGTATTGCCAGCCCGCCCGGCCGGCCGGGCGCGGCCAGGCGCCGCGGCGGTGCTGCGTGCATGTGGCGGCGGAGGCGCTGGGCCTCTCCATCCGCACGCCCGCGCGGCTGCGCCGGAACGAGGCGGCGCAGGCCGAGTTCGCCGCGCTCGATCTCGACGCGGCGGTGGTCGCCGCCTACGGCCTGCTGCTGCCGCGCGCGATGCTGGAGGCGCCCCGGCGCGGCTGCCTGAACGTGCATGCGAGCCTGCTGCCGCGCTGGCGCGGCGCAGCGCCGATCCAGGCCGCGATCCTCGCCGGCGACCGCGAAAGCGGCGTCACCATCATGCGCATGGAGCAGGGGCTCGACACCGGCCCGATGCTGCTCAGCGGCGCGGTTCCGATCACCGGCCGGACGACGTCGCCGAGCCTGCACGACGAACTGGCTGCGCTCGGGGCCACGCTCGCGGTCCGGGCGCTGGCCGGGAACCCCGCTCCACGGCCGCAGCCGGAGGACGGCGTGACCTACGCGCCGAAGCTGACGCGGTCGGACGGATGGCTCGACTGGACGCAGGACGCCATCGTGCTCGACCGCCGCATCCGGGCGCTCAACCCCTGGCCGGGCACCTCCACGACGCTTGGCGGGGAACCCCTCAAGGTGCTCGCGGCGGAGCCAGAGCCAGCGGATGGCGGCGCGCTTCACGGAACGCCCGGCACGGTTCTGGACGCGACGCTCACCGTCGCCTGCGGCACGGGCGCGCTCAGGCTCACGACGGTGCAACGGCCCGGCCGGGGCGCGCTCGACGCGGCCGCTTTCCTGCGCGGCCACGCGGTTCCGCCCGGCACACCCCTCGGCTGAGATGCCCGACAGGATCTGGGCGCTGCTGCTGGAATACGATGGCGGCCCGTTCGTCGGCTGGCAGCGTCAGGTCAACGGCCTCTCGGTCCAGGAGGTGCTGGAGACGGCCGCCGCGCGGCTGAACGGCGGCCGACCCTGCCCGAGCGTGGTGGCGGGCCGCACCGATGGGGGTGTCCATGCGGCGGGCCAGGTCGCCCAGCTCGCCTTGCCCGCGCGCCTCGATGCGCTTCGGGTGCGGGAGGCGCTGAACTTCCACCTCAAGCCGCATCCGGTGGTCGTGCTCGACGCCGCGCCGGCCCCGGAGGGCTGGAACGCGCGGTTCTCGGCGACCGGCCGGGCCTATCGCTACCGTATCCTGAACCGCCCCGCGCGGCCGGCGCTCGCGCGCGGGCGGGTCTGGCACGTGCCCCGGCCGCTCGATGCCGGCGCGATGCACGAGGCGGCCCGGGAACTGCTCGGGCGGCACGATTTCACTTCGTTCCGGGCGGCGTCCTGCCAGGCCAGCGGCCCGGTTCGCACGCTCGACCGGCTGGACGTGCGGCGGGAGGGCGCGCTGATCGACATCGTCGCCGGGGCGCGCAGCTTCCTGCACCACCAGGTGCGCAACATCGTGGGCACGCTGAAGCTGGTCGGCGACGGATCGTGGCCGCCCGACAGGGTCGGCGCCGCGCTGCGCGCCCGCGACCGCGCCGCAGCCGGGCCAACCGCGCCGCCCGAGGGCCTCTGCCTCCGCGCCGTCCGCTATCCGTCGTCGCTGTTTTCCTGTCCGGCAGGCGAGTGAGGCGTCTCCCAGGTCGCGGCCGGTCGCTTTTTCTGGGCGGGCGTTAAGGCGTCATTCAGGATCGACATCGTATTTTGGACGTGTCCTGAATTGCGAGGCTCCGCATGCATCTGGCGCCAACCACCGCCTCCCGCCCCGCCGTACGGCGTGGACGTCCGCCGCTTTCGCCGGAGGCCCGCACCGAGGCGCGCGAGCAACGGCGTCTTGAGCAAGACCTCCGAAGCGCGACGGCAAAGGGCGGCTTCGTCCTGCACTATCAACCGCGTCTCGGCCTGGCGTCGGGCCGGATGATCGCCGCCGAGGCGCTGATCCGCTGGCCGCACGGCCGGCGCGGCCTCGTGCCACCAGCCTCCTTCATCCCCGTCGCCGAGGCGAGCGGCCTCATCACCCCGATCGGCGGCTGGGTGCTCGGCCAGGCCGGACGGGACGCCGCTTCCTGGCCGGAGGAGATCGGCCTCTCCGTCAACGTCTCGGCCCGGCAGCTGCAAGACGGCGCGCTCGCCGCTCAGGTCGCCTCGGTGCTGGAGGCGGGCGGCGTGCCGCCCGAGCGGCTGGAGCTCGAACTCACCGAATCGATGCTCGTGCATGTCAGCGAGGACACGCTGCTGACGCTCTCCGCCCTCCGCGACCTCGGCGTCGGCATCGCGCTCGACGATTTCGGCACCGGCTACGCGAGCCTCGCCATGCTGAAGCGGCTGCCGCTCACGGTCATGAAGATCGACCGCTCGCTCATCGCCGGCGTGACCACCGACCGGGAGGACCGGGCGATCGTGCGCGCGGTCGTCGCGACCGGCCACGCGATCGGCCTCACGGTCGTCGCCGAGGGGATCGAGACCGAGGCGCAGCGGGAGTTCCTGGCCGACATCGATTGCGACCAGGGCCAGGGCTATCTGTTGAGCCGACCGGTCCCGGCCGCTGAACTCAGGCAGTCGTTCGGGACGGTGCTAACGCGGCAGTAACTTGCGACGGCTTGCGTGTTGGTCCATGTCCGCCCGATGAGCGAACCCAAACGGATCGAGAGACGGATCGAGACGAGATGCGCGGACTAGGCCCGTTCCTGAAGGACGCCTGGCGTCTCGCGCGGCCGTATTACTGGTCCGACGAGAAATGGTCCGCCCGCCTGCTGCTGCTGTCGATCGTCGTGTTGAATCTCTCGATCGTCGGCATGAGCGTCGTCCTGAACTTCTGGAACCGCGAATTCTACAACTCGCTGCAAGCCAAGGACTGGAACGCGTTCATTTCGCTTCTGTTCTGGTATCGCCGCACCAGTAGCGGCCTGATGCCGGGGTTCTGCTGGGTGGCCGCAATCTACATCGCGGTCGCGGTATACCGGACCTATCTGAACCAGTGGCTGCAGATCAGGTGGCGGCGCTGGATGACCGGGCGCTTCCTCGACGAGTGGCTGAGCGACCGCGCCTACTACCGCATCAGCCTGACGACGGACGCCGCCGCCATCGGCACCGACAACCCCGACCAGCGCATCGCCGAGGATTTGCGCGACTTCGTGGAAAGCACGCTCGCGCTCGGCCTCGGCCTGCTCTCGAACGTCGTCTCGCTGTTCAGCTTCGTCAGCATCCTCTGGGGGCTGTCGGGCGCGCTCACCGTCCTCGGCGTGACGATCCCGGGCTACATGGTCTGGGTCGCGCTCGTCTACGCCGCGATCGGCACGTCGCTCACGCACCTGATCGGCCGCCCGCTGGTCGCGCTCAATTTCCGCCAGCAACGGGTGGAAGCGGATTTCCGCTACGCGCTGGTCCGCCTGCGCGAGAACATGGAGGGGATCGCGCTCTATGGCGGGGAAGCGGAGGAGCAGGGCAATCTCGCGCACCGGTTCTCGAACGTGGTCGGCAATTGGTGGGCGATCATGCGGCGCACGAAGCTGCTGAACTCGCTGGTCGCGGGCTACGAGCAGGTGGCGGTCGTGTTCCCGATCATCGTCGCCGCGCCTCGCTACTTCTCCGGCGCGCTGCCGCTCGGCGGCCTGACGCAGACGGCCGGCGCCTTCGGCCGGGTGCAGGATTCGCTCTCCTGGGTCGTGACGGCCTATTCGGCGCTGGCCGGATGGCGCGCGACGGTCGAGCGCCTGACGACGTTCCGCCGCGCCATCGAGGCCGCGCACGCTGCGGTCGGCGGCGGACTCTCGGTGCGGGATACGGGCACGGACGCCATCGAGCTGCGCGATCTCACGCTCGACCTGCCGAACGGGGAGAGCCTGCTGCGGGACGCCGATCTGACCTTCCGGCGCGGCCAGTCCGTGGTCGTGACGGGCCGCTCCGGCTCCGGCAAGTCGACGTTGTTCCGCGCCATCGCCGGCATCTGGCCCTTCGGCGGCGGAAGGGTGGAGCGGCCGGCCGGGCGCTGCCTGTTCGTGCCGCAGCGGCCCTACATCCCGCTCGGCACCTTGCGCCACGTCGTCACCTATCCGGCGGCGGAGGCGGCCTTTCCGCAGGCGGCGGTCGCGCAGGCGCTGACCGATGCGGGCCTCAGCGCACTCGTGCCGCATCTCGACGAGGACCAGAACTGGCCGCACCGACTTTCGGGCGGCGAGCAGCAGCGGGTGGCCCTCGCCCGCGCCCTGCTGGCCAGGCCCGACTGGCTGTTCCTCGACGAAGCGACGGCGAGCCTCGACCCTGAGTCGGAGGAGCATCTCTACGACACACTGCGACGTCGCCTGCCAGAGACCACGATCGTCTCGATCGCGCATCGCCCGGCGGTCGCCGCCTTCCACGACCGGCGGCTCGTATTCCAGCGCCCGGACGAGGGGCCGGGCCGCATCCTGAGCGCGGGGGCGCCGGTCGCGGCCGAACCCGCCGGTTCCTGACCGCCTGCGTCAGGGAGCGAGGCCGCGCTCCGCGCGGTGATCGGGCATGTCATCCGGCTCGACCGTGCTGAGCTTGGTCATGTCGACGGTTCTGCTGCCGTCGTCGCGCCAGGCAACCGCATCGACGTAGCGCATTCCCCACGCGATATCGCCCGCGCCGTAGACATGCGTATCGCACACCACGCTCGCGATCGCCTGATCGCGCACCTCGACGTTGACCAGCATGCGGAAATCGCCCGCTTCGAGGCTTTCGGGCGTCGCGCCCCGGAGCGGACTCGGTCCGGCGATTTCGTGAACCAGCGTCCAGGTCAGCAGAAACACCGGAATGCCCGCGCGCACCAGGTCCAGTTCGTGCGAGCGCCAGAACGTGTCTCCTTCCTCGGTGCGCTCGACCGCGATCACCGAGATTTTGGCCTTCGCGTCTCCGAGCGGGCTGAGCCGGCCGTTGCCGACGCGGACCATCAGCGCCGGCTTGCCGTTATGCGTCGTGATGACCGGACTGTCCGCGAACATGATGTTCGCCTTCGGCCGCGAGAAACGGACGAAGATCAGCCCGGTGAAGACCGCCGTGAGCGTCATGCCGCACAGGATTTCGATTGCGGAAACCACATGGCCGTACAGCGTGCCGGGCGCCATCACGCCGTAGCCCACCGTCGCCAGAGTCTCGATGCTGAAGAAGAACAGATCGGACAGCGATCCCGGGCGCGCATTGACGACGCTGCCGGGCGCAAGCGCATACAGGCCGGCGAACAGGAGGTTGACGACGAGCTCGACCGCGAGCAGCAGGCCGAAGAATTTCGGCCAGGAGAGCGTCACCGCGAGGTGGTACGGGTCGCGCAGGTCGACGCGGGCGACGCCCTTCTTGCGAAGGTTCATCCCTTCCGCTTCCCTGACGCGCACTCCGTCCTGCCCGCGAGGACGACGGAAGCGCTGGCCGGCGCGCCGTCCGCCCGCCGCGTCAGTGCCTGCCATGCCGGACCATCGACGGGCGCACGCCTCGCATCTCTGTCTCCCTCGCGAGTTCTAGGCTCCGGACCGGCGGGGCAACAAGCGCGAGGATGGCGGAAGGGCGCGGCGGGAGTCTCTCATGCGGACCACCCGGCCGGACCTCCGCCGCGAGCCCGCGCCCGCGCCCGCGCGGCACGTTGACGCCTGACCGCGGAATGCCATGGTCCCTTGACGGCGGCGCCCGCCCGGTCGCCATTCTGGCGTGCGCCGGGCGGGAACGCGCGGCATAGCGGGGGAGCAAACGATGAGCGAGGCGGGATTTCGCGCGCTGGTGGCGCGCAGGGACGGCCGCGAGCAGACCGTCCGGTTCGAGACGCTGACGGATGCCGACCTTCCCGAAGCGGACGTGACGGTCGATGTCGAATACTCCTCGTTCAACTACAAGGACGGTCTCGCGCTCAAGGGCCTGAGCCGCATCCTGCGCAGCTATCCGATCGTGCCCGGCATCGACTTCGCGGGAACGGTCATCGCATCCGAGAGCGACCGCTTCCGGCCGGGCGAGAAGGTCGTCCTGACCGGCTGGGGGGTGGGCGAGAACTGGTCCGGCGGGTTCGCCGAGCGCGCGCGGGTGAAAAGCGACTGGCTGGTCAAGCTGCCGGATGGCCTCGATGCGAGACAGGCCATGGCGATCGGCACCGCCGGGCTGACGGCGATGCTGAGCGTGATGGCTCTGGAGCGGTTCGGCCTGGAACCGGGCGGCGACGTCCTGGTGACAGGCGCGGCCGGCGGCGTCGGCAGCGTCGGCGTCCGGCTGCTCGCCAAGGCCGGCCACAACGTGACCGCGCTCACGGGCCGCCGCAGCGAGGAGAGCTTCCTGCGGGGTCTCGGCGCGGCGGCGATCCTGGACCGCGCCGAATACGCAAGCCCCGGCAAGCCCCTGGCGGCCGAACGGTGGCACGGCGCCATCGACACGGCGGGCGGCGTCATCCTCGCCAACGTGCTGGCGGCGATGGCGCGCGAGTCGGCGGTCGCGGCCTGCGGCCTCGCGGCCAGCACGGATCTTCCGGCTACGGTGTTTCCCTTCATCCTGCGCGGCGTCGCGCTGCTCGGCATCGACTCCGTGCAGTGCCCGAGAGAGCGGCGGGAGGAGGCCTGGGCGCGGCTGGCGCGCGAGTTCGACGCCGGCGACTTCGACCAGGTGACCGAGGTGATCCGCCTCGACGACCTGCCGGCCCGCGCCGACGCGATCCTCGCCGGGCAGGTGCGCGGCCGGACCGTCGTGCAGGTGCGGGGCGAACTGTGAGGCGCTGGCTCGGCCGCTTCCGTCGCGCCGCACCCGGCTGCTCGGAGGCTGGCGTAAGCGAGCAGTAGAGCGCTGCTATCGCCTTGGGCTGAGCTCGATCAGCTCAGCGGCTGCATTCTCGACTGCCTCGCGCGAATACAGCAGAGGAACGTAATCGCCAGTCGCCCAGAGCGGCGCCAGATCCCGGTAGTGCGCGCTGAAGGGATCTCCCGATTGGCCGGGCGTATTGACCGTGCGGCTGTTGTCCCAGTCGCCGACATCCAGCACCATGCGGAAGGACGCGCCGCTGATCACCCCGAAGTCGGAGAGGCGATAGGTGGCGGCATGCGGCACGTCGGCTGCGCCACCCATCTCCAGCGGACCGACACGCATCTGCGCGCGGGCAGACGGATCGGCGAGCGGTTCCAGCGCGTGATCGAACAGCGCGTGATGCAGTCGGCCCCACCGCCAGCGCGAAACATCATCGCCCAGCCGTTCCTTGACCTCGGCGACCGCGCCCCCGAGGCTTTGCAGCAGCACCGCGTTGCGCGCCGAGCCGGGGTTCCCCCCGAATGACGCGTCGGGATTCTCCAGCAGGTCAACCATTGCCGTGATGCTGACCGTGGTCAGCAGCGGACGCGCGGGCGGCGGCGCCACTCTGTCGACCAGAGCGCGGCCAAGGTGCTTCGAGATCCACACCTCGTATACCGCCGCGGCGGCGCTGTCCGCCGTGTCCTTCGCGTTCCAGCCCCGCAGCAGCTCCAACCCTTGCAACACATCGGGATCGTTTGATTGCAGCGGCCTGAGCAGCGCCACCAGGCGGCGGCCGAGCATCGTGGTATCGTCATTCTGCAGGTTCATGGAATCGGCGAGCGCCGATTTCGGCTTAGACGACAGCACTTCGGTGATGCGCTGCCAGCGGGCCGGATCCGACCAGCTATCGAAACCGATCCGGCGCTCCGCGATCGGGTAGCCGGGCGGCAGATCGTCCTGGTTTGCGGTGGCGATATAGCCGCGCGGCGGGTTGAATTCCTTGGGCAACTCCGAGAGCGGGATGAAGCCCTGCCATTCGTAGCGCCCATCGCCGGGCACGGGCCAAAGTCCGTCATAAGTCAGCCGGCGCGGCATCAGGCCGCCCGGAACCCAGCCGATATTGCCCGCCGTATCGGCATAGACCTGGTTCTCCGAGGGCGCGCCCCAGCGTTGCATCGCCGCCAGAAACTCGTTCCAGTTCTGCGCGGTCATGTAGTCGGAGGAGCCGAAATAGGCCGATGTCCCCGGCTCGAACCAGACGGTGCGGATCGCGAAGGCGCGATGGTTCGCGGCATCTGTCGCCAGCACCGGGCCGTGCCGGGTGAACTGCATCTCGATTTCGCGCGGGGCTTCGCCACGGATTTCCACCGGTTCGCGGACCGTGCGGATATCCTCCCAGCCATCATTGAAACGGTACTGGTTTGGATTGGCGGGGTTGAGCGCCTCGACGTACAAATCCTCCTGGTCCATCGCGAAGATCGTCAGCCCGAACGCGATCTTCTCGTTATGGCCGATCGAGATGCCGGGCAGCGCCGGTTCACCGGCCCCGATCACGTCGAGCCCGGGCGCGTTGAGCTGCACGATATAGCGCAGCGACGGAACGCTATGCGCGCGATGCGGATCATTGGCCAGGATCGGCCGTCCAGTCACGGTGCGCTCGCCTGAGATGGTCCAGTTATTCGACCCCAGCGTGTCGGCCTCGCCGACCGCTTGGGCGAGCGAACGATCGGCGTCGAACCGCTCCGTCTTCTGCGGCCCGGCCGACGCAAAATTCACCGGCTTGGTCGCCAGGACGTAGTCCCGGAGCACGTCTTTCGGAATCGAGCACGGGTCGAGCCCGTCCGGAATCGCGGTCTGCCATTTCGGCTGTAGCTTGGCGATGAGGCGGGTCGCGTCGATCCCACCCGCACATGCCACAAGCGACCGAAGCACCTCCTTCTCGACGTTGCGGGTCAGGCCATGGCTGCGGACGCGCACGATATCGTCGATCGACCAGAAATCGGGCCGGTTGCCGGCGATTACGAATTCGCGCGGCAGGGGCTGCGTGCCGTCCCGGGTTTCTTGCACGAAGGCATTGACGCCTTGCAGGAAAGCTTCGGCGAAGCGCCTCGCGTTCGGCCCGTAGGACGCCCACTCCTTCGTCATGTCGCCACGATAGAGGAACATGCGCGCCGCTCGATCCTGGGCCACGTAGCTTGGCCCGAAATCGCGGGCGAGGAGCCCGAGCCCGCGCTTGCGCCACAGATCGATCTGCCAGAGCCGATCGCGTGCCGCGTTGTAGCCCTGCAGGAACAACGCATCGTGCTCATTCGCGGCATAGACGTGCGGGATGCCCCAGAAATCGATGATGATCTCTGCATGGTCCTCGAGTCCGGCGACCTGATGCGGGATGGCGCGGACCGCTGTCGACATGTCGGCCGATGCGGAACCCGAGAGGATCGTCAGGGCGGCGACGAGGGCGAATGAAGGCGGCTTGAAGGGTCGGGCCATTGCCGTCCGTTCCTGTCGTCGTGCGATCATGCGAAGGTAGGGCTCGTGGCCCCACCGGCGCAAGAAAAGGCCGGTCTTCCCGCTCAATGAGAGAGTGCTCCGGCAAGTCTCGCGAGCAGCCGACGCGCGGCTTCGCAACTGGCTGCGCCGCAACACTGTGCTGGCCACCGGATCCCTCCTGTTCGGAATAGGAGGGCCGATCCCGCAGTTGAGCGTGGCCTGCCATCGACAACGATTTGTTAGTGCCGCTTTGTTCGTATCGCCGGAAGCTGGAGCAACAACTTGATGTGGCGCCCCTTCCTCTGCTCGTCCTCCTGTCCACCCTCCTCTGCGTCGGCGTCCAGCTCTGGACCGGGGTCTACGGTGCCGGACGGAGTATAGCGCTGTGATCCCGATCCGATGAATTCCATGGCCACCGAAGCCGCCGTGCAACGCCCTGCATCCCAGTCCCTGGGACGCCGCGAGTCGATTTACCTCGACGTGGTGCGGAGCCTGGCCGCGTTCGTCGTCGTGCTCGACCACGCTCCTACGCTATTCGAGCTTCCCCATGTCCCGCGCTGGGGGCATCAGGCCGTCATGGTCTTCTTCATGCTGTCCGGCTACGTGATCTGCCACGTCGCCGACATGCGCGAGACTACGCCGCGTGTTTTCCTCGTGGCGCGATTCGCGCGGTTATGGTCCGTCCTTGTCCCCGCGATGGTGCTCACCGCCCTGTGCGATGTAATCGGGCGGACGCTCGGCCACAATCCGGCTGCCTACGCGCTCGCTCCTATCAACCTGTTTGTGGTCCGCGTCGGTGCCGTGCTCGGCTTCGTCTCGGAGAGCTGGGTCAGCATTCAGCCGCTTTCGAACGGCGTCGTCTGGTCGCTCTGCGCCGAGTTCTGGTATTACATGCTGTTCGCGGCCTGGATCTTCACGCCACCAGGGCGGGTGCGCGTCATCGCGGTGGCGACAGCTTCGCTGTTCGCCGGGCACAAAGCGCTGCTGCTGCTGCCGATCTGGCTCATGGGCGTAGCGCTGCAGCGCTCCCGGACCCTGCGGCGGCCAGGTTCTGCTGCGAACGTGGCACTTTGGGCCGGCGGCCTCCTCTTCGTCGGCTGGATCCTGGCAACCCGGGCCTACGACCCTGCCACCAAGGCTATGGAGGGTCTCGTCGGTGCCTGGGCCTTGACCCAGCTCGCGCAGGCACGCGTGTTCTGGTTCGATTGGGTGTTCGGTCTCGCCGTGGCGGCGCATCTGCTCGGTGCGCGCACCGTGGCGAGCCGATTGCCGCTGGAGCGGATCGCAGGGCCGGTCCGCTGGTGCGCGGGCGTGAGCTTCGCGGCTTACCTCTCCCACATGCCGCTGCTCCACTTCTGGGCCGCCTTCCTGCCCGTGGACCAGGGCTGGCTCGCGATCGCGCTCACGCTCGCCGTGATCGCGACGCTCGGCCACGCGGTGGAGCGCAGCAAAGGGTGGTGGCGCCGCCAGCTCAACCGCGTGGCCGATCTGCTATCCAGCGTGGCCCCACCGGCGCAAGCCAAGGCCGGTTTTCCCGCTCAGTGAGGGATCGCCTCGGCGAGCGCCGCCAGCAATCCCCGCCCGTAGCGCCCGATCTTGGACGCGCCGACGCCCTTGATCTGTTCCAACTCGTCGAGCGTCGCCGGACGCGCCTGCGCCACCTCGCGCAGCACGGAATCGTGGAAGATGACGTAGGGCGGCACTCCCTGCACCCTGGCCTCCCCCAAGCGCCAGTGCCGGAGCGACTCGAACACCGGGTCCGGCTCGCCCGTCGTCTCGCTCGGCGCTCGCCTGCGTGACCCGCCCGCTTCGCCGGGAACGGCGAGCCGGGGCTCGTCCCGGCGCAAGGTCAGGCCGGCCTCCCCGCGCAGGATCGGCCGGGCGCGGCTCTCGACCAGGAACAGGCCGCCATGCCCGGCCGTATCGACGTCGAGCGCGCCGTACGCGACCAGCTGCCGAATCACGCCGCGCCAGAACCCAGGCCCATGCTCCCGTCCGACGCCGAAGGTCGGCAGACGGTCGTGCCGGTGCCGCCGCACCGCGTCCGTCACCTCGCCCCGCAGCACCGAGACGATATGCACGGCCCCGAACATCTGCCCCGTGCGAAATACCGCCGACAGGGCCATCTGCGCCTCGCGCACGCCCTCGAACGTGACGGGCGGTGACGCGCAATTGTCGCAATGCCCGCACCCTCCGGGCAGATCCTCGCCGAAGCAGGCGAGCAAGGTGCGCGTCCGGCAGCCGGCCACCTCGGTGAGGCCGATCATGGCGTCGAGCCGTGCGCGCATCACCCGCTTCTGCGCTTCGGGGGCGGCGGATTGCGCGAGGAAGTGGCGGGCGCGGGCGATGTCCTCGCCGCCGTGGAGCAGCAGGGTCGCGGCCGGATCGCCGTCGCGGCCGGCGCGGCCGATCTGCTGGTAGTAGCTCTCGGGACTGTCCGGCATGTCGAGATGCACGACGAAGCGCACATCGGGGCGGTCGATGCCCATGCCGAACGCGATCGTCGCGACGACGATGACCGGCTCGCCGGAGCGGAACCGCTCCAGCGCCGCGCGCTTGGCGGCGGGATCGAGGCGCGCATGGAAGGCGACCGCCGGATAGCCGCGCCCGGCGAGCTTGGCCGCGACGGTTTCCGTCTTGGCCCTGCTGCCGCAATAGACGATGCCGCATTGGCCCGCGCGGCGCTTCAGGAATGCGAGCAGCTGCGCCGTCTCGCCCATCTTGGGCTCCGCCGCG
Source organism: uncultured Alphaproteobacteria bacterium (assembly GCA_963777325.1). Classification (GTDB taxonomy): domain Bacteria; phylum Pseudomonadota; class Alphaproteobacteria; order Acetobacterales; family Acetobacteraceae; genus JAFAXA01. The sequence goes on from CAVZQE010000006.1 coordinate 15,970, forward strand.
ATGTGCAGGTTCGGCCGGTGGAAGCTCGCGGCGAACACGCTTGCGTCCGCCATGCCGAGCGCGGCGAGAATGTCGTCGCGCGTGCGCGGATCGGCGGTCGCGGTGAGCGCGATCCGGGGCACGCCGGGGAAGCGCGACGGCAGGCGCGCGAGATCGCGGTATTCGGGCCGGAACTCGTGCCCCCATTGCGAAACGCAATGCGCTTCGTCGATGGCGATGAGCGCGACCCGCACGCGCGCCAACCGCTCCCGCATGTCCGGCCCGAGCAGGCGTTCGGGCGAGACGTACAGGAGGTCGAGGCGGCCCTCGGCCAGATCGCGCGCCGTCTGCCTGGCCTCGCCCGGATCGAGTTCGGAGTGCAGCGCGCCGGCGGCGATGCCGAGCTGGCGCAGGCTTGCGATCTGGTCGTCCATGAGCGCGATCAGCGGCGACACCACGATCGCGGTGCCGGGGCGGCACAGGGCGGGCACCTGGTAGCAGAGGCTCTTGCCGCCGCCGGTCGGCATCAGCACGAGCGCGTCGCCGCCCGCGATCACATGCGCGACGGCCTCCGCCTGCAAGCCGCGAAAGGCCGGGAAGCCGAACACGCGCCGCAGCACCGCCCCTGGTTCTTCGAGGAGCTCGGCGGGCGGGTTCTGCCGGACGGCGGACCCGCTCATCTCCGGCGGCGGCCGTCCGTCAGCGCGGAGCCGCGACGGCGATTTCCACGCGGCGGCTCTCGATCGCGGACAGGGTGTAGTCCGTCGGGCCGTGCGCATTCAGCCGGATGCGGCCGCGCGACACGCCGTCCCGGACGAGCTGGTCCACCACCACCTGCGCGCGGGTGCGCGAGATCGCGATGTTGGCCTTCTGGGTGCCTTCCGGATCGGCGTAGCCGCTGACCGTCACGGGCGCGTTCGGGTGCTCGTTCGCCCATTTCGCGGCGGCGGCGACGGTGTTGCTCGCGGAGTCGTCGAGCGCCGCCGACCATTCCTGGAAGAACACGGGGAATTTCTGGGCCTTGCCGGACTCGGTCGCGCAGGCGCCGAGCGAAGCGAGCAGGCCGATCAGAAGCAGTCTGCTGGCGACGTGGCGCATCGGCCTGATCCCTTCGTGGCGGTTCGATCGCAGGGGAACCTACCTGCCGCCAAGCCAACTCCACGTCAATCCAGTCCGGCATGCCGCGTGGGCCGTCCATCTCGTCCGGGAGAATGGATGCGCGGACCAGGGGACATCCCACCACTAGCACCGGCAGAGCGGCCGAAGGGCTGGCACGGCCTCCTACTGCGGTTGACGGGGTAGCTGGCCCCGGCCCTCGCCCGTTCACCCGTCTTGATTCCAGTGGGTTGAGCAAGACGGCTGGGAATTGGTCCGGGTCACGGGCAGCCACCACCATTTCAAGCATCCGGCGGAGCCCGGCACAACAACCGTGCCGCACCCGAGAAGGGATATTCCGACGGGAACCTTGCGCTCCATCAAGCGGCAAAGCGGCCTGAAGCTAAGGTAGGACAGAACGCGATGGATTACATTGAAATCATTCACAAGGATAGCGACAGCGATTACGGCGTCAGCTTCCCGGACTTCCCGGGCTGCATCACCGCAGGCCAAACTCTGGACGAAGCCAAGGACATGGCGCTTGAGGCTCTCACCGGACATATCGACGTGATGCACGAGGCGGGATTGCCTGTTCCCGATCCATCATCGCTCGATGAGGTCATGCGCCAGCCTGATTTCCAGGATGGCATGGCCTTCCTCGTGACGGTCAACGAGCCGGGAAAGACCGTGCGCGTGAATATCACCCTCACCAAGCGCCAGTTGCAGACGATCGATCAGCAGGCGAGGGCGCACGGCATGACCCGTTCGGCCTTCCTCGTGAATTCAGGGCTGAAAATTGGGTAAGTCCTTCGCCTGCGTGGATGGCTGCAATCCACGCAGGCGAAGCGTTGATACCGTTCCTATTCCCAGGACTCACGCAGCGGCGAACCTTGGCGTCGCCCCGCATTTTCCGCCCGCTCGGCGAGATCAGTCGCACGGACCCTTGTGGGAGTCCGAACTGCTTCTCGCTTGCGGTTTGTAGCGATTTGAGACTGCCGTCGGTCCGCGCCTCACGAACCCGAAGCGGATTCTGAGCACGGGCCTGGTCGATCATCGTCATCACGGTCTGCTATGGCTCAGGAGGTCGACGAGATCGTGCGGTGAGCCAATAGCCGACGACCTCGCCCACGCTTTGCGTAGGGTTGGCGGCGGCCTCCGGACCGGCCAGTTCAAGGCCGGGCAATCCGGCATCCGCGAGCAAGAGCGTGCGAAATCAGTTACCGGCAACTTGACGTCATTGCAGGCAGACAATGATGTATGCAGGCGAGCGACCGTTCCGCTTGGATCACGATCCGCAACCTTGATCCGTTTCTCAAGGAGGGCCTGCGTGTCCGAGCAGCCCAGCACGGGCATTCGATGGAGGCCGAGGCGCGCCGCATCCTGCAAACCGCCCTCGCGCTGCACGGGCCGACCGCGCGCCACCTTTACGACCGGGTGCGCGCACGCTTCGCGCCGTTGGGCGGAGTCGACCTCGAACTGCCGCCCCGCGACCCGGCCCGCGACCCGCCCCGCTTCGACTGATGCTGATGCTCGACACCAACGTGCTATCCGAGATGATGGCCGCCACGCCGACGCAGAAGGTGGCGGACTGGATTCTCGAGCAGCCGTCCCGAGGAGCTGTTCACCGCCGCCGCCTGCCACGCGGAAGTCTTCGGAATCGCAATAGGGTCAACAGGCCGCCGCCGCGCCGACCTGGAGGAGGCCGCGCGAGCCATGTCGCGGACGATTTGCAGGGTCGCGGGCTGGATTTCGACACTGAAGCCGCTGCGGCCTATGCCGAGGTGTTCGCAGTTCGCCGGAAAGCCGGGCGGCCGGCCGGGACTCTTGATCTCATGCTGGCCGCGATTGCGCGCGCGGGGTGCCAGCGTCGTCACCCGCAATTTCGCCGACTTCGAGGGGCCGGGCTGACGATCATCAATCCTTGGGGTGATTAGCCCGCCGGGCTCCGCCGTTCTTCCCCAAACCTGTCAGAGTTCGCTGCCAAAGCCCTCGCGTCGCCGACGCGCGACCATAGGCGCCGGGATGCTCCGCACGATAAAGCGCCTCTCCTTCGCGCGAACGCCCACGAAGGTGCTCTGAGTGGTTTCGCGCCGTCAGGCCGCCGCCGCCACGGCTCTCCCGGCCGACAGCCGGTAGATGCGGTCGAGCCGTTCGACGCCGGTGAGGCGATGGGCGATGAAGATCACGCTTCGGCCCGCCGCCACCTCGTTCAGCGTCAGCAGGAAGGCGCGTTCCGTCTCCGCGTCCAGCCCGGCGCAGGGCTCGTCGAGAATGAGGATGGGCGCCTCCGACAGCAGAGTCCGGGCAAGCGCAAGCCTCCGCCCCTGCCCGCCCGAGAAACGCGCGCCGCTTTCCCCGACCCAGGCGTCCAGCCCGCCCGGAAGCGCGCGCACCACATCGCCCATGCGCGCGGCGTCGAGCGCGGCCCAGAGCGCCGCCTCGTCGGCCTCGGGACGGGCGAGCAGCAGGTTGTTGCGGATCGTGTCGTCGAAGAGATGGGTCGCTTGCGACAGCCAACTGATGCGCGAGCGCATATCGGTGGCCGTCAGCGCGGCGATGTCGGTGTCGCCCAGCCGCACCCGGCCCGTTTGCGGCGCGGCCACCTTCAGCGCCAGCGCGGCCAGTGTCGACTTGCCCGCGCCGGAGGGGCCGAGCACCGCCACGCGCGCGCCCGGCGGCACGTCGAGGCTCATGCCGTCGAATACGAGCGGCCGGTCGGGAAGCCAGCGGAAGCTCACCTCCTCGAACCGGAGGCGATGTCCGGCCGGCAGCTTGGACGGCAAGGCCGGGTCCGGCACGGCGAGCGGCGCGTCCGCGGCCTGCACGATCCGCCGCGCCGCCGCCGCCGCGTGTCCGGCGAGCACGCCCGCCCGTGACAGGCCGCCGGTCGCCTCGAAGGCGGCGACGACCAGGAACACCGTCGCGACCGCGGCTTCGGGATGCGCGGACGCGGATGCCAGCACGAGCAGCACGGCGCCCTGGGCGCACAGGGCCGAGACCGCCCCGGCAATGGCCGCGCGATCCGACAAGAGGCGCTGCGCGTGGATCAGCGCCGATTCGCGGGCCTGCACGGCCGCCAGCATCCGGCCCTCCGCCGCGAAGGCGCGGACCTCGCGCAACCCGGTCAGCGCGTCCAGCGCCGCGACCCGCATCTCTCCCGAGGCGGCCGCGAGGCGGCTGCCGGACGCGGCCGTAAGGCGCGCGGCGACGCCCGGCAGCACGAAGGCCGCTAGCGCGAACAGCGCCCCGACCCAAGCCGCCACGCCCGGCTCCCGCACGCCGATCAGGATGACGAGCACGGGCAGCAGGATGAGCGCGCCGGCCAGCGGCACCAGGATGCGGAGATAGAGCCCGTCCTGCGCCTCCACGTCTCCCACGAGGCGCGCGAGCACCTCGCCCACGCGGCGGAAGCCCAAGCCCCCGGCGGAGCCGGCCGCGAGCTTGCGGAAGAACCAGATCCGGAGCGAGGCGAGCGCCCGGAAGGTCGCCTCGTGCGTGACCAGCCGCTCGGCGTAGCGCAGGACGATCCGGCCGACGCCGAGCGCGCGCAGCGCGATCGGGGCGACCAGCGCGCCCGTGAGTACGGCGGCCCCGATCACCGCGCCCGACACCGTCATCAGCGCGACGCCATCGGCAAGCGCCAGGATCGACACCACGGCCCCGAGCGCGAGCCAGCCGGCCTGCCCCCGCCACAGTCCGACGATGCGCAACAGCGGGCTCACGCGGCCCCGCGCGCCGGCACCGCCTGGCCCGCCCGCAAGTCGAGCCGCCTTCCCCCGAAAGCCTGCGCGGCGGCGGAATGCGTCGCCAGGATGACGGTGCGGCCGAGCGCGAGCCTGCGAAGGCTGTCCAGCACCTCGGATTCCGTGGCCGGATCGAGATGCGCGGTCGGCTCGTCGAGCAGCAGCAGCGGCGCGTTCTTCAGGAAGGCGCGCGCGATCGCGATGCGTTGCGCCTGGCCGCCCGAAAGCCCGTATCCGCCCTCGCCCACGCGCGTATCGAGCCCCTCCGGTAGACGCGACGCGAACTCGAGCACGCGCGCGCTGCGGGCTGCGGTCTCAATCTCGTTGTCGGACGCCTCATGGCGGGCGAAGCGGATATTGTCCCGGATCGTGCCCGCGAACAGCACCGGGCGCTGCCCGATCCAGGCGGTCATGCGGGACAGCGCCTGCGGCACCAGCTCCGCGATGTCGGCGCCGTTGATCGTCACGCGCCCGGTATCGGGCCGAACGAAGCCGAGCAGCGACTCGATCACGCTCGACTTCCCGGCCCCGGAGGGACCGGCGAGGATCAGCGTCTCGCCGGCGGGCACCCGGAAACTGAGGCCGTCGAGCGCCGGCCCGCGCGCCGAATCCCAGGTCAGGCCCACATCCTCGAACGCGACCGAAACCCCGCTCGCGGCGACGGTCCGTACTTTCGCCGGAGCCTCCGCCCTGCCCGGCTGCGGCAGCGCGGCCAGCGGCCCGGCCGCGCCCGCCGCGTGCAGCCTGTCCTGGTAGGCCGCCGCGAAGCTCCTGAGCGGCGCGAAGAACTCCGGCACCAGCAGCAGGACGGTGAGCGCGACGGCCGGCGAATGCAGCGTCCCGGCGGCGAGACCCCGGCCATAGCGGATCGCGAGCAGCACGAGCGCCGCCGCCATGGCGAGGTCGAGCGTGGCCGAGGAGAGAAAGGCGACGCGCAGAACGCGCATGGTCCGGCGGCGCAACTCGTCCGCGGAAGCCGCCAGCCGCTCCGCCTCGGCCTCGGCCCTGCCCGCGAGCACGATCGTCGCGATGCCGCGCACCCGGTCGACGAACCGCGCCTGCAGCCGCCCGAGCGCAACGAACTGGCGGCGCGAGGCGGAGGCGGCGCCGATGCCCGCCAGCGCCATGCCGACCGGAACGCAGAGTCCCGCGACGATCAGCACGAGCGCCGCGAACGGATCGGCGAACAGGGCCGCGAGGGCAACCAGCGCCGGGCCGGCCATCGCGAGCGTCGCCGCCGGCGCCCAGCGGGAAAACAGGCCTTCGAGCGCGTCCACGCGGTCCATCACCAGGGCGGCCAGCTCTGCGGAATGGGTGTTCCGCAAGACGGACGGGCCGGCTTGCAGCAAGCGCCCGAGCGCATCGGTGCGGATCCGCCGCCGTGCCGTCGCGCCCGCCGTGAAGGCCGCGCGTTCGGAGAAGAACGACAGCACCGCCCGCACCAGCGCCAGCGCCGCGAAGCAGGCGAGCGGACCGGCCGCCGAGCCGGTCGCGCCAGCCAGAACCGGGGCGTGAACCGGACGGCCGAGCGCGATCGCAAGCACGAGGCCGGCGCAGACCGCCTGTCCGATTGCGGCCAGGATGGAGGCGAGCCCCAGCGCCACCACCCGCCATCGATGCGTTCGCGCGAGCCCGATCTGCTGCCGCAACCAAAGCTTCGCGGCCTTGTCCGCCTGTCCGTCCCGCGCCATAGACCGCCCATTACGTCAGGATCGCTGGGAATGACAGTCCGGCCGTGCCGGGGCGCTCCTTAAATTCGCGACAGGCATGCGGCGGAACCCGCCCGGACCCATCATTGCTCTCCGGCAACGTCCCGGCGCGGCACGCCCGAGCGGCGAGCGACAAAAAAGGCGGGACCGCGACCGGCCCCGCCTCTTCCGCGTCATGCCCAAGAGCAGCCCCGGGGACAGCCCCTGGGGACAGCCCCGATCTACATGTTGTTGTCGTGGTCGCCCATTCCGCCGTGCGAGCCGGCCCTGGGTTGAGCCGTCGCCGCGGGCGACGAGGGCGTGCCGGACGGGGTGAAGGTCTGCCCGGATTGCGCCGCCTGCAGGCTTTCGGCGTTCAGCCGCTCGATCGCCTCGTCGCCGGCCTTGGTCGGCATCAGCCTGCCTTCACGAGCCGTGTGGCGAGTGCGCGCCTGACGATTGGCATGGTGATGCCTCGCCGTGTGCCGCGTCGAGCCCTGTTCGGTCGCCTCGCCCGAGTTGGAGTTCATCTCATTGGAGTTCATTGCTCCCGAGTTCATTTCCCCCGAGTTCATCCCTCCCGAGTTCATTCTCCCCGAGTTCGCCCCCTTCGCGTTCGAACCGGCCGCGTTCGAACCGGCCGCGTTCGAACCGGCCGCGTTCGCTGGCGGGCTTGTCGGTGACGTCTGCGCGAAGGCCGGGCTGGCGGCAAAGGCGAGAGCGAGGGCGGTCGCCCCAAGGCGCGCGGTCAGGCGAGTGCTCATGACGCAAATCTCCTACGGTCGAGTTCCAAGCGTCCAGGACGCGGACGGACCATACGGCCGCACTCGCGCCTCTCTGCAACAACATCGGAGAGTAACGAGCGTTCCCGGACCCTGCACGTGACAACGGCTTTCCACTACACTGTTTTGGCGAGGCATCGCACGGAAGACACACCCGCGCGCGTGGTTTGCCGGGCGGGCGGGCGGCCTCTAAGCTCACCCGCTTGGGGGAAGAACTGGCATGAGCCGGGATGCGCTCAGCTACGTCCATGGCGCGGCGACGCGGAAGCTGCTCGGCGCCACCATCGGCCAGTGTTTCGGTGACACCGTGCGGCGGTTCGGCGACCGGCCGGGGGTGGTCGTCCGGTCCCAGGGCATACGCTGGTCCTATCGGGAGCTCGGCGCGCGGGTCGATGCCCTGGCGGCCGGGCTGCTGGCCTGTGGCCTCGAACCCGGCGACCGGGTCGGCATCTGGTCGCCAAATCGCGCGGAATGGGTGGTCGCGCAGTTCGCGACCGCCAAGGCCGGCCTCGTGCTCGTCAACGTCAATCCCGCCTACCGGGAATCGGAGCTGGAATACGCGCTCGGCCGCGCCGGGTGTCGCGCCCTCATCACCGCCTCGGCGTTCAAGGCCAGCGACTATCTGGCCATGCTGCTGAGGCTCGCGCCGGAGCTGCGCGACGGCCCGCCGGCCGCGCTCGCCTGCGCGCGGCTGCCCATGCTGCGCCTCGTGATCGTGCTGCCCGCGATCGATCCATCCCTCGGCGCCGACAGCGCCGCACTGGACAGCGTCGCCCTGGCCGGGGCGCTGTCCTTCGACGCGGTCTGCGGCATGGGCGGCGACGCGGAGCGTACCCGGCTCGCGACGCTCGCGGGCAGCTTGCAGTTCGACGACGCCATCAACATCCAGTTCACGTCGGGCACCACGGGCGCCCCCAAGGGCGCCACGCTCACCCACCACAACATCCTGAACAACGGCTACTTCGTCGGCGAGGCGATGAGGCTGTCGGAGCAGGACCGGCTCTGCATTCCGGTGCCGCTGTATCATTGCTTCGGCATGGTGCTCGGCAGCATGGCGTGCGTCACGCATGGCGCGGCGATGGTCTATCCGGGAGAAGGGTTCGATCCGCTGGCGACGCTCGCGGCCGTGGCCGAGGAGCGCTGCACCGGACTGCATGGCGTGCCGACCATGTTCATCGCGGAGATGGAGCATCCGGAGTTCCCGCGCTTCGATCTGTCGAGCCTGCGCACCGGCATTATGGCCGGCTCACCCTGCCCGATCGAGGTCATGCGGCGGGCCATCGGGCAGATGCATCTGCGCGAGATCACGATCGCCTACGGCATGACCGAGACCAGTCCCGTGAGCTTTCAAACCACGCCGGAGGACGCGATCGAGCGGCGGGTGGCGACGGTCGGGCGCATCCACCCGCACCTAGAGGCTAAGATCGTGGACGCCGAGGGCCGCATCGTGCCGCGCGGCGTGCGGGGCGAACTCTGCACGCGCGGCTATTCGGTCATGCTCGGATACTGGGAGGATCCGGTCCGCACGGCCGAGGTCGTCGACGCCGCCCGCTGGATGCACACCGGCGATCTCGCGACGATCGACGACGCGGGCTACTGCCGCATCGTCGGGCGGCTCAAGGATTCTCGTGATCCGCGGCGGCGAGAACATCTATCCGCGCGAGGTGGAGGAGTTCCTATATGGCCACCCCGCCATTCAGGACGTGCAGGTGTTCGGCGTTCCCGACCCGAAATTCGGCGAGGCCCTCTGCGCTTGGGTGAGGCTGCGGCCGCGAGCCGAACTGACCGAGGCCGCGCTGAAGGCCTACTGCCACGGCCGGATCGCCCACTACAAGATCCCCGCCCACGTGCGGTTCGTGGAGGAGTTCCCGATGACGGTCACGGGCAAGGCGCAGAAGTTCCTGATGCGGCAAAGGATGACCGAGGAACTGGCGTCCGACCGGTAGCTCCGCCCCTGGGAAACGTCCCCATTCACGTTTCATTAGCCTGGATCGGCTTTCCTGCACGTCTGTGCCGGACAGCGGCGAGGCGATCGGAGCCGCCATCGTGATCGAGAGACGCAAATTCGACGCATTGGCGTGACCTCTCTCATACCTCCCGAAGCGATACACGCATTACGTTTGTAGACGGGCAGCGTTTCCGTCACGCGCGCCGGTCGCTTGCGCGGCGCCAAGGCAACAAGAGCAATGGGGACGACGATGAGTCGGTGTCTCATGTCTGTGTGTCATACCATTGATATTCTATCAGTTCTGCCTTTCTCAACTACGGAAAAGTTGCTGGTTGCCAACGGCACACACCCTGTGGAGAAAGTCCCGTTCGGGCCGCACTTCGGCTTGAAAAAGAGTCTCTGGAAAAAGTAAGTAGACGCAACAATCAACCTGGGATGTGTCATGGCCCGCGCCTTCTCTGTCGAGTTGTCCCGCCGGTCCCTCTTTTTCGCCGCCGGACGCATCGAACTCATGGCCGAATGGCGCGATGCGGAGTGGCCGAAGCAGTGGACCTCCCTGGTTGAGCCGGGCACGAGGGAGCTCTGGCTGGGCCGCATCTACATCTGCATGGCCCGCGTAGGGGCCGGATTTTCCGCGGGCCCAGCCTTGCCCGCCGCCGTGCCGGAGGACGGAGCCGCGCGGCCATGCCAGATACTGGCGTTCAAGGCGCCGGCCCGCGCCGTCTAGGCGCGGCAATCCGCTCGCCGTTGCGGCGCGCCCGGGAGGCTGCTACAGCAATCCCGGCCGGAGCGTAGCGCAGCCTGGTAGCGCATCAGTCTGGGGGACTGGGGGTCGTGGGTTCGAATCCCGCCGCTCCGACCAGCCATCATCTCCGCGCAAGCCGTGATCTTAGCACGATGAGTTCTTCCAGCGTTTCGATCAGAGCGGCGCGCAGCCGCTCGGCTTCCGGCACGGCGCCGCCCGCCCCGGGGCCGGATGGTGGCGTCCGGGAACTCGCGGCCGCCGGCGGTTCGGCGACGGGCGGTTCGGTCTCCGCCGGCATCAGCAGGTCGGCTTCGCTTTCCCCGGCCTGCTCATCGGGCGCCGGCGGCGGAATGTCGTCGGACAGCTTACCGCCTCCCTCCCGAAGAAGACGCTGCACGCCCTTGATTGTATAGCCCTGGATATACAGCAGGTCGGAAATTCGCCGCAGCAGGGCGATGTCGTCCCGCCGGTAGTAGCGTCGGCCGCCGCCCCGCTTCAACGGCTTGACCTGGGCGAACTTGGTTTCCCAGAAGCGCAACACATGCTGGGGAATGTGCAGCTCGTCCGCGACCTCGCTGATCGTCCGGAACGCGTTCGGCGCTTTGCGCAGCCTGACCCGGCTGGAAGAAGGGGACTGCCCCTCCTGTTCCGTGGCGCCCTGAACACCCGTCATTCGTCACCCTCCGCCGTCGGCTGCACACCATTCGCGTGGGCTTTCAGGACATGGCTCGGGCGAAAGACCAGAACGCGGCGGGGAAGGATCGGAACCTCCTCGCCGGTTTTCGGGTTCCGCCCGATGCGGCGGCCCTTCTGCCTGACAGAAAACGTCCCGAAGCCGCTGATTTTAACCGGTTCTCCTGCCTCAAGGGCCGTCGACATCCGGTCGAGGACCGTCTCCAGCAGGTCGGCCGATTCGTTGCGGGACAGGCCGACCTGGGTGTAGATCGTCTCGGCCAGATGCGCCCGCGTGACGGTGTTCATCCAGCAACGCTAGGCAGCCGGTTCCGGCCCGTCAAGGATTGCCGGAGAAAATGCCGGAAGTTCAACTTGCTGCGAAAGGGATTGCGTCCGCTATAGCCGGAGCAGGGCCGATCCCCAGGTCAGACCGCCGCCGAGCGCCTCCAGCACCACGAGATCGCCGCGCTTGATGCGGCCATCCCGCCAGGCAACATCGAGGGCAAGCGGCACCGACGCCGCCGACGTGTTGGCGTGCCGGTCGACCGTCACGACGACCCGCTCGGGCGGCAGGCCGAGCTTGCGGCCGATCCCGTCGATGATCCGCCGGTTGGCCTGATGCGGCACCAGCCAGTCGATGTCGGACCGCCTCAGGCCGTTGACGGCGAGCGCCTCGTCCACCGCCTCGGCCAGCCGGGTAACGGCGTGGCGGAACACCTCCCGGCCGTTCATGACGAGATGGCCCGGCCGGTCCGGGCGCCCGACCGCGCCGTCCACGTAGAGAAGGTCGCCCAGCGACCCCTGGGCGTGCAGATGCGTCGAGAGGAGACCGCGCTTGCCGGCGCGATCGCCCGCCCGGAGGAAGACCGCGCCCGCCCCGTCGCCGAACAGCACGCAGGTGCCGCGATCCTCCCAGTTGAGGATGCGCGAATAGAGCTCGCTGCCGATGACCAGCACGCCCCGCGCCTGGCCGCTGCGGATCATCCCGTCCGCGACCGACAGGCCGTAGACGAACCCGGAGCAGGCGGCGGACAGGTCGAAGCCGAACCCCTGCCCGACCCCGAGCAGCGCCTGCACCCGGAGCGCGGTCGCTGGGAAGGCCTGGTCGGGCGTGCTGGTCGCGAGGATGATCGCGTCCACGTCCTCCGGCCCCGCGCCCGCGTCCCGCAAGGCGCCGCGCGCGGCTTCGGCGCCCATGAAGGCGCAGGTCTCGCGCTCGCCCGCGATGTGGCGCTGCCTGATGCCCGTGCGGTCGGCGATCCAGGCATCCGACGTCTCGAGCTGCCGGGCCAACTCATCATTGCTGACGATGCGCTCGGGGAGATAGGAGCCGATGCCCGCGAGGATGGATCGCATGCTCGTCTCCCCTACCCGGCCGCGGCCAAGCGCGGGCCGGCCTCGTCCGCCTGGGCGGAGGCGGCTGCCGCTACGGCGGGGGCGGCCGGCTCGGCGGCTTCGGCCGCGCTGACATCGGCCAGCTGGCCCAGGCCATCGCGAATCCGCTCGTTGAAGCGGTGGACGACCATGTCCATGGCCACGTCCACCGCGTGCGCGAACCCCTGCGCGTCCGTGCCGCCATGCGACTTCACGACGACGCCATTGAGGCCGAGCAGGACGGCTCCGTTGTAGCGCCTCGGATCGAGCCACTCCTTGAGCCGCTCCAGGCTGGGACGCGCCAGCAGGTAGGCGAGCTTCGCCGCGGCCGTGCTCCTGAACACCTGCCGCAGCAGGTCGCCGATCAGCTTGAGCGCACCCTCCGCCGTCTTCAGAGCGACGTTGCCGGTAAAGCCGTCGGTCACGATCACGTCGGTCGTGCCCGCGGCGATGTCGTGGCCCTCGACGAAGCCATGGAATTGCGGGCCGATGTGGCTTTGCCGGATGATTTCCGCCGCTTCCCGCACGCGATCGTCGCCCTTCAGCTCCTCGGAGCCGACATTCAGCAGGCCGATGCTCGGCGACGTCAGCCCGAGCACGGTGCGCGCGAACATGTCGCCCATCACCGCGAACTGCACGAGGTTGCGGCTGTCGCACTGCACGTTGGCGCCGAGATCGAGCATCACCACGTCCCCACGCGCGGACGGCCCGATCGCCGCCATCGCCGGCCGGTCGATCCCCGGTAGCGTCTTGAGCACGATCTTCGCGAGCGCCATCAGCGCGCCGGTATTGCCGGCCGACACGACGCCCGCCGCCTCCCCCGCCGAAACCGCGTCGATCGCGAGCCGCATCGAGGCCCGCCGCATGCGCAGCGCCGCGGTCGGCTTCATGTCGCTGCCGATGACCTCCGGCGCATCCCGGACGGTGCAGGCAGCGGCGGCTTTCGGGTGTTTCGCGAGCAGCGGCCGAAGACGCGCCTCCTCGCCGATCAGCAGGAAGCGGCCCTGCGGATGCCGGTCGGCCGCGACCGCCAGCCCCTCCACGACCATGTCGGGCGCACGATCGCCGCCCATCGCGTCGACGGCGAGGGAGAACGGCGCCGCTGGGTCAGGCGCGTTCACGACGCGATCTCGGGCAGGGCATCCGGACGGTCCGTCAGGCGCGGACAGCGCCCTTGAGCGGCTTGCCGGCCGGGACCACCTCGCGCCCGTCGTAATGGCCGCAATGGCTGCAGACGTGATGCGGCCGCTTCAGCTCGCCGCAATTGGGGCAATCCGCATGCGCCTCGACCGGCAAAGCCTGGTGGCTGCGGCGCATCCCCCGGCGGGAGGGCGACGTCTTTCTCTTCGGAACGGCCATGGCACTCGGCCCCTTCAACTGGCGTGACCCGCGCGCCGGGCACGTCAAAGCGCGCCGCCGCCGTCACTCTCTGGCAACGATGTGAGCCGCGCCGTCTAGCAGAGGGGTTTGGCACCCGCAAGCCACGAAGCCGGGATCCGGTCATGTCAGCTCCGCCCACGCCAGCCGGAAAGCTTCGCGAGCGGCCGCTCCGGCCCCGCTTCTCCCGGCCCCGCTTCTCCCGATCCCGTCTCTTCGCCGGGAGCGCGGGGATAGGGATCGAGCGCCAGCGCCAGCTGCTCGGTGGCCGCCTCGCCGAGATCGATTGCGGTGCCCTCGTATGGCAGTTCGTCCACGGCTTCCGGATCGATGTGGTCCGTTTCCGTGCCCGCCGGCACGAACACGCACGCGAAATCCTCGGCGATGTCGGCCGCGAAAGGCTCCAGCGACACGACGCTCGTCTGCACCACCCGCGCCCGGAGCCGCGCCTCGGCCTCGATCCGCCCCGCGCTCGCGGGATAGAGGCGGAACGCGCAAGCCAGCGCATCGATGCCCACGATCCCCAGCCGGCGCGCGACGCCGCTCCTCTGCTCGGGGCCAGCCTCGACCGTCGTCTCGAACCCGTCCGGTCCGATCCGCCCGATGGGCAGCGTGTGGCTGAACTCGGGTGTCATGGGGAGGCCCCCCTCAGGGGTGATGCGAAATCCGCCTGCCCGGCCTTGAACGCTGCCAGCTGCACGTCTTGCAAATGCTGCAACTGCGCCCGGGCATACGCTGCCAACCGGGCCGGAGCACCCTCCGGGGGCGCCTGGCCGCGCCAGAGATTGCGGGCGAGCGCGCGGGCCAGGGCGTCCGGTTCGTCCGCCGCCAGCGCCGCGCCATAGGCGGCCGCCCGGCCGTGGAACGCCTCCCACATAGCGCGCACCCGCTTGCCGACGCTGAGGTCGCCAACCCCGAGTTCGCGGAGATTGACGTCCATATCGGCGAACATCGCATCGAACACGGCTTGCGCGAGAAGCGGGCCGGGTTCGGCGTCATGGCGCAGCCGCTCGATCAGCAGGAAGACATGCAGGCCGACCAGGTCGAATTGTCCGTCCAGCGTGTCGGGCACGCCGAGCTCCGCGTAGAAAGGCGGCTGCCGGGCCGCCTTCACCGCCGCCCCATACAGCATGAAGCCCGGCCGCTCGTGCCGGGATCGGCTCAGAAATCCCACGGACGCTCTCTCCAGGCGATAAGGCCTCGCCGGAATTGACAGAGCCCGGCGGGCGTGAGACGCCCAACCACGCGCGGCGTCCTCTCTCACATAGCGCCCCGGCGGGCCCGGTCAATCGAGGATGGACCAGGGCCCGCGATTACGGCCGTCCTCAGCCCGCAGCTTGCGCCAGGTCATGATGAACTCGCCCCTCGCCACTCCCGTTCGCCGGCTCGCCGCCGTTTCGGCGCTGCTCGTCCTGCTCGGCGGATGCAGCTTCTTCGAAGCAAAGCCGCATATCCGCGGCAACAAGATCGATCCCGACGCTCTCGCCGAGCTGACCCCGGGCACCTCCACCCGCGCCGACGCGACGGCGCTGCTCGGCTCGCCGACCGCGCACGCGACGTTCGACGACAATACCTGGATCTACATCAACGAGACGACGCGGGCGCGCATCGGCCAGACGCCGGGCGTGATCGACCAGCGGGTCGTCGTGCTCCGGTTCGACCCGCAGGGCGTGCTGCAGGAGGTCCGCCGTCTCAATCAGGATGATTCGCTGCCGGTGGACGTGATCGCGCGCAGCACGCCCTCGCCGGGCAACAACAATTCCCTGATGCAGCAGCTATTCGGCAATATCGGGCGGTTCAGCCCCGGCGGCGCGTCGGGGGGCGGTCTCGGCGGGATCGGCGGCATCGGCGGCGGCGAGGCTCCGAGCGGCGGCGCGCCGACGCCGTGAGCCTCGCCGCGCCTCCCCTTATCCAGTGCCCGCGCTATCCCGTGCCCGCGCTATCCCATGAAGGTGATGGTCGTGTCGCCGCTGGCGGTGTGACCGAGGCCGAAACTGGCGCTATCGAAGACGACGCCCGGGGGCCGCCGGAAATGCAGCGTGCCGTCCGCCCCGCCATCCAGCAGCAGCGCGCCGTTGGCGTAGGTGACGGCGGTCACGTCCAGGCCCTTCAGGACGATCGTGTCCTTGGCGTCGAAGCCAAATACGGTGGCGTAGAAGCGCGCCGGGTCGTCGATCGTCAGCGTGCCGGCGTTGAGCGTGATCGCCTGCGCGCTGGACACCGCGCCTTGCACTTCCAGGCTCCCGGCCGCACCCGTGGCGTCGCCGACCGTGATGGCGCCCGCGCCGGTGACGGCGGTCCCCAGAAACAGCGAGCCCGTGGCCTGGAGCGTGCCGGAATTGAGGAGCTTGCTGCTGGTGGAGCCGGTTACGCGGAGCGTCGTGCCGGCCCCCGCCGTGATCGTTCCGGTATTGTTGAGCACGCCTGCGAGGACGACCGTGCCGGCTGGGCTCACGACGTCGGAGAGGTCGAGCGCCAGCGACGCCGCGCCCCCGTCGTCCCCGGCGGCGGTCGCGATGCGGCCGTCGTTGCCGGTGTAGCCGACCGCATCGAGGCGGCCGTAGCGCGCCGCCGCGCCCTCACCCTGCACCGATAGCGTGAAATGCGGCCCGAACACGGCCGAAGTCGCGGCGAGCGAGGGCGCGGTCGAGTTCGGACACGCCCTCGAGCCGTAGGACGTAGCCGTCCAGATTGGCGCGGGCGATCGTGGTCGCGCCGCTCGCCAAGGTTACCGGAGCGGCGGAGGCGGCCGGCAGCCGGGTAGGCGTTGGGAGCACGACGGGGCTTGCGGGGCCGGGCGATCCGGCCGCGACTCCGTAGCCTTGGCCGAACCGGCTGTACTGGATGAGGACGCCATCCGGCACATTATCTATCTGGAACGAACCCGCCGCCAGGGTCTCGGCGGATTGCGGATCGGCGGCGAAGCGCAGGCGCGCGACCGTCGCGCCGCCGTCATAGACCGTCAGCACGCCGTCTCCGAATGTCGCGCTCGTCTCGTGCTGACCTTTCAATGTCACGGAACTGCTGGTGGCGTAGCTCGTCTCGATCCCGGTGATCAGGCCCTGGAACTCCGCCGGATCGTCCAGGGTGATGCCGCTCTGCGCCAGCCTGACGGTCTGACCGGCGGCGACGGATTTTCCGAATTCGACATGACCGTGCGCGGCGTACTGGTTGGCGCGGGGGTTGATCGTCCCCGTTCCCGTCACCGCCACGCCGATCGTTACGTCGCCCAGCGTGTTCACCGCGCCGTTGTTGACGAATTGCGCGTAGGCGGAGCCGCCCGCGATCGTGAGCGCCGCGTCCGCGTTCACGTCGATGCTGCCGGTGTTGACGAACATTCCCGGCTGGATGACGAGGCCGGACGGGCTGGCGACGTCCGAGATGCGGATGGTCTGCTGGACTGTCAGGAGAGAGTTGCTCGGATACATCCCGGCCCCGACGCTGCCCGAGACGATCGTGCCGGCGTTGGCGTTCACCCCGACCGCGTCGATCGTTCCATAAGCGCTGGGCAGAACGGTGACGTCCGGCGGCGGCGAGCCATTCCCGTAATCCAGGCCGGGATACGCGGACGTGGATACGGTCTCGTTCGCGGCGAGGGTCGATTGGAACAGGGCAAGGGCGGGACTGGCGGAAGCGGTCTGGTTCTGGAGCGAGAGGCTGGAACCGCCGAGCGTCTCGCCGACGGTGATCGCGGTCCCGCCGGCGATGATGCCGATATCGCCCGATCCCGGCGGGTTGGGCGACCAGCCCCTGCTATCGGTGATGCGGCGGTCGCCGCCTGCCCAGGCTACGGTCGTCATGCGCTGTCTCCGCTCGCGCGACGGAATGTCGCGGCGATACCGTCGCTGTAGCCGAACGCGCGGTCCCGCCCGTGAAATCCACGGTATTCGCGGCGTTACGACGCGGGAATGTTTCAACCCGCATAAGTTACGCGTGGAAGGTGACGGTCGTGTTGCCGCCCGTATGGCCGAGCGCGAAGCTTTCGGCGCCGAACGTGACGCCGGCCGGCCGCCGGAAGTGCAGGGTGCCGTCCGCGCCGCCATCCAGCAGCAGCGCGCCGTTCGCATAGGTCACCGCGCTCACGTCGAGGCCCTTCAGCACGATCGTATCCTTGGCACTGAAGCCGAACACGGTTGCGTGGAAGCTCATCGCGTCGTCGATCGTCAGCGTCCCGGCCTCGAGGTCGATCGCCTGCCCGGTCGAAACCGCGCCCCGCACCTCCAGGCTACCGCTCGCGCCCGAAGCCGCGCCGATCGTCATGGTGCCGGTGCCAGTGACGGCGGCGCCGAGGAACAGCGAGCCCGTCGCGTCGAGATGACCGGCGTTGAGGAGCTTGCTCGATGCGGAGCCGGTGACCTCGATCGTGGTGCCCGCGCCGGCGTCGATGGTGCCGGTATTGTTGAGGACGCCCCCGAGCACGACGGTGCCGTCCGCGCTCACGACGTCGGAGAGGTCCAAGGCGAGTGACGCGCTCCCGCCGGCGCCGCCCGCCTCCGCCGCGATCACGCCCTCGTTGCCGGTGTAGCCGACGGCGTCCAGCCGTCCGTAGCGCGCGGCCGCGCCGTCGCCCTGAACGACGAGCGAGAAGCCGAGGCCGAACACGGCCGAAGTCGCGGCCAGCGCGGGTGCGTCCGCCGCGGCCACGCCCTCGAGCCGAAGCGTGTAGCCGTCCGCATTCGCTTGCGTGATCGTGGTCGTGCCGCTCGTGAGCGTGACCGGACCGGCGGAGGCAGCGGGCAGCCGCGCGGGCGTCGGACGGACGGGCGCCGTGGCCGCCCCGGGCGTGCCCTCGGTGACGCCGTGGCCGTCCCCGGCGGGATCATAGCTGATGTAGACGCCCCGGAGGTCGTCGTAGACCGCGAAGGAACCGGCGAGCAGCGGCCGGGAGCCGTTCGGATCTGTTCCGATCCGGAGACGGGCGACCGTCGCGCCGCCATCGTAGACGGTCAGGACGCCGTCTCCGAATGTCGCGCTGGTCTCATGCACGCCCTTGAGGATGACGAGACCGCCGTACCCGTACTCGAGTCCGTTGATCAGTCCGCCGAACTCCGCCGGGTCGTCCAGCGTAATCACGCTTTCCTGGATGTCGACGGTCTGGCCGGCCGAGACGGATCGCTCGAAGGTGACATTGCCGTTCGCCGCATACTGGTTGCCATAGAGTTCTGATCGATCCCGTCCCGGTGACCGCCGCCTCGATCGTGACGCCCCCGCCCCCGCTCAGCGTGCCGTCGTTGATGAACTGGCAATAGGGCGAGTCGGCGGCGATGGTCAGCGTCGCATCCGCATCGACCATCACGGTTCCGGTGTTGACGAAGCGGCCCGGCTGGATCACGACCCCGGACGGGCTGGTTACGTCCGAGATGCGCAGCGTCTGTGCGGTTCCGACGCGGGTACCGAACGCGTCTATTCCCCCCCAGGAGTAGCCCGCCACGATTGTGCCGGCGTTGGTGTTGAGGCCGATCGCGTCGATCGTTGCGTAGGCGCTCGCCAGGGGAATGACGCCGTCCGGGGGGGAACCGTCATTGCCGTTGAGTTCGGGATAGATGGACGTCGATACGGTCTCGCTCGAGCCGATGGTCGACTGAAACAGGTCGAGCGACGGGCTCGCGGTGGCGCTTGCGTTCTGAAGCGAAATGTTGCTTTCGCCGAGCGTCTGGCCGACGGCGATGGCGTCCCCGCTCGCGACGATGCCGATTTCCCCTGATTGCGGCGGGTTTGGCGACCAGGCGTTCGGGTCGGTGATACGATACGCGCCGCCGTTCCAGGTTATGGTGGTCATGAGCTTTCCCCCGCTCGCACGACGGAATGTCGCGACGATGCGTTCGCTGTAGCCGGGAGCGGCAGCTTGTCCCGTCAATGCCTGGTCATTGTGGCGTTGCTACTCAGAAATGGCTCCAGCCCCGCGCGCGGAGCGGCAGGTGGCGGCCGTCCAGCGTCACGGCTACCTCGCCCGGCCCGGCCCGGAACGCGCCGATGCGGGCGACCGGCACGGCGCTCGCGCGTGCCGCGCGCAGGAGCAAGTCCGTCCGGCCGGGCGGCACGGCGAGCAGCAATTCGTAGTCGTCGCCTCCGGTCAGGCGGGTTTGCAGCCAGTCCGGTCCCGCCGCGCGCGCCGCTTCGGACAGCGGCACGTCGCGCGCTTCGATCTCGGCCGACACGCCGGAAGCGGCGCAGAGATGGCCGAGATCCTGAACGAGGCCGTCCGACACGTCCATGCCGGCCGAGGCCACCCCGGCGATCGCGAGGCCGAGGCGCGGGCGCGGCAGACGGTAGCGGCCGAGCAGGAAGCCGCTGGAATCGTCGAGCCGCCCCTGGGCGGCGGCGAGGCCGAGCGCGCCGTCGCCGATCGTGCCCGTGACCCAGATGCCGTCGCCCGCGCGCGCGCCGTCGCGCCTGACCATCATGCCCGGCGCGACGTGACCGAGGATCGTGAGCGAGAGCGAGACCGGGCCGGGCGTGGCGGTCGTGTCGCCGCCCAGCAGCGCAATTCCGTACGCGCGCTGGTCGGCCGCGAGGCCGGACGCGAACCCGGCGAACCACGCGTCGGACGTATCGCGCGGCGCGGACAGCGTGACGAGGTAGCCGAGCGGCGTCGCGCCCTTGGCGGCGAGGTCGGACAAATTGACCCGCAACAGCTTGCGCGCAACGAGGTCGGGCGGGTCGTCGGGCAGGAAATGCACGCCGCCGACCATGGCGTCGGCCGAGAGCACGAGATCCCGCCCCGGCGGCGGCGTCAGCAAAGCCGCGTCGTCCCTGAGGCCCAGCGCGCCCGGACCGGCCAGCGGTGCGAAGTGCCGGGCGATCAGTGCGAACTCGCCCGGACGCGACGGCATCTCAGGCCGTCTCGGAGAACTCGGCGGGCCTGAGCAGCCGCGCGAGGCGGTCCAGCACGCCGTTCGCCATGCGCGGCTCGTCGGCGGTGAAGAAGCCGTGCGCGACGTCGAGATACTCGTTGATGACGACCTTGGCGGGCGGCCCGTCGCTCATCGCGAGTTCGGCCGCGCCGGCCCGCATCACCGCCCGTAGCACCGGGTCGATGCGGGAGAGCGGCCAGTCTTCCGGCAGCGCCTCGGCCAGCATCCGGTCGAGCGTGTCCTGCTGCGCCACCGCCGCGCGCACGATGCGGGCGAAGAGTGGCACCTGCGCCTCGGGAATGCGCCCGTCCTCGAAGCCTTGCGCGCCGGGAAGATCGCCCAACCGGTGCCGCACGAACTGGTCGATCACGGTCTCCGGACTGTCCTGCGCCTGTTCGCTCTGAAAGAGCGCCTGCACCGCCGCGACCCGTGAGGCCGTCCGCGCCCGGCCGGGAGGCTTGCCGCCGCGCCCGGGCCGGCGGCTGGGGTTCGTCGCCATCAGGCCGCTCCCAGACGCCGCGCGGCGCTGATCTGCAGCAGCGCCGCGACGGCGGCCTCGGCGCCCTTATTGTGCCCATCCGGCCCGGACCGCGCCTCCGCCTGCGCCAGCGTATCGACGGTCAGCAGCCCCGTGCCGAGCGCGAGCGCGTAGGTCAGCGCGACTTGCATCAGCCCGGCCATCGCCTCCCGGCAGAGGAACGCGTAGTGGTCGGTCTCGCCGCGCACCACGCAGCCGAGCGCGACATAGCCGTCGAACCGCGCCGCCCCGCGCAGCGACAGCCGGATCGCCTGCGGCAACTCGAACGCGCCCGCGACGTCGAGCGTCTCCCAACTCGCGTTCGCCTCCCGCAAGATGCGCACCGCGCCCTCGGTCATCCCGTCCACCACCGAGCGGTAGTAGGGTGCGCGCACGAGGAGCAGGCGCGGCGCGGGCCCGGCGATCAGCGGCGCGCTCGGAAGCGGGGCGTCGAGCGTGCTCACGGTTGTGCGTCACTCATCGCCGATCCGCTGCTGATCGACGATGCGCAGGCCATAGCCCTCCATGCCGACGATGGTGCGCCGCGTGTTCGAGAGCAGGATCATGTCGCGCACGCCGAGATCGAGCAGGATCTGCGCGCCGATGCCGTAGTCGCGCAATTCGTGCTGCGGCCGGGCGGCGCCGGTCAGGCGGCGGACACGTTCCGAGAGCGCGGTCGGCTGAGGCTCGCGAATGATGACCACGACGCCCCGCCCCGCCCGGTCGATCATCTCCATCGCCTTGCGCAGCGAGATGGCGTGCGGGCCGCCGGTGAGATCCTCGAGCAGATCGCCGGCATGCATGCGTACGATCACCGGCGCGCCGTCGTCGATGCGGCCCTTGATGAGTACGGCGTGCTCGGCGTACTCGACCGTGTTCGCGTATACCGCCACCTTCCAGTCGCCGCCCGTCGCGTGCCGGATGACCCCCTCCTCCACCTTGCGCACGAGGCGCTCGGTGCGGCGGCGATAGGCGATCAGGTCGGCGATGGTGCCGAGCTTCAGGTTATGGCGCTGGGCGAAGGCGACGAGGTCGGGCAGCCGCGCCATGGTGCCGTCGTCGTTCATGATCTCGCAGATCACGCCCGCCGGATTGAGCCCCGCGAGCCGCGCGATGTCGACCGCCGCCTCCGTATGCCCCGCCCGCACCAGCGTGCCGCCCTCCCGCGCGACCAGGGGGAACACATGGCCGGGGGTCACGAGGTCGTCGCGGCCCGACTCGGAGTTGATCGCGACCGCGACCGTGTGGGCGCGGTCGGCGGCCGAGATGCCGGTCGTGATCCCCTCTCGCGCCTCGATCGAGACGGTGAACGCGGTCTGGTGGCGCGTGCCGTTCTGCTGGCTCATCAGCCCGAGGCCGAGCTTTTCCACCCGCGCCCGGCCGAGCGCGAGGCAGATCAGCCCGCGCGCGTGGCGGGCCATGAAGTTGATCGCGTCCGGCGTCGCGAACTGCGCCGGAATGACGAGATCGCCTTCGTTCTCCCGGTCCTCGTCGTCGACCAGGATGAACATGCGGCCGTTGCGCGCCTCCTCGATCAGATCGTCGGCGCTCGAGAGATACTGCGAAAGATCGGCGGTCAGCAGATCGGGGCGGCTCATCGGAATGCCCCTTGGAACGCACCTGGGGACGCACCTGGGGACGCACCTGGGGACGCACCTGGGGACGCCGCTGGGGGCGCCCCTCGGGAAGCCCCGAGCCGCGCGACGTAGCGTGCAAGCATATCGACCTCGATGTTGACGGCGTCGCCCGGGCGCAGCGCGCCCAGGCTCGTGACCGCGAGGGTGTGCGGGATGATGTTGACGCCGAACGCCTCGCCGTCGGCCTCGTTCACGGTCAGCGAGACGCCGTCGAGCGCGACGCTGCCCTTTTCGGCGATGAAGCGGGCGAGTGCTGGGGGCACGCGGACCCGGATGCGGGTCGAGCCGTTCTCCTCTTGCGTGTCGAGCACGGCGCCGAGCCCGTCCACATGCCCCGACACGATATGGCCGCCCAGTTCGTCGCCCACGCGCAATGGCCGCTCCAAATTGACGCGCGTGCCCTCGCGCCATGCGCCGAGCGTGGTGCGGGACAGGGTCTCGGCCGAGACGTCCACGAGGAAGGCGTGCGGCTCGAGCGCGACGGCCGTGAGGCAGCAGCCCGAGCAGGCGATGGACGCGCCGACCGCGATCTGGCCGCCAAGCCGCGTCTGTGTGAACGCGGGCGGATGGACGATCGCGAGCCGCATATCCGCGCCGCCGCCGATCGGTCTCACGTCGCGCACCGTGCCGAGCGCCGAGATGATGCCCGTGAACATCAGGCGATCCTGCGGAATTCGGTGAGCATGTCCGGGCCGACCGGCATCGCCGACACGCGCTCGAAGCGCGGCATGGCGTCGAGATGGCGGATGCCGAACGGCCGCACCGATGGCAGGCCGTCGCCGCCCATGACGGAGGGCGCATGGAACCACGCCACGACATCCACGAGACCGGCTTGCAGCAGCGCCGCGGCCAGACGGGCGCCGCCCTCGACCAGCACGGTGTTCACGCCCGCCTCGCCGAGCCGCGCCATCGCCGCCGCGAGATCGATCCCGGCATCGGTCCCGTTCACCTCGATCACCTGGATGCCGAGATCGAGCAGCGCGTCCCGACGGGCCGGGTTGGTCGCCTCCTGCATGACGAACAGGGTCGGATGCTCGGTGGCGGTCGCGACCACCCGGGCGGTCAGCGGGGTGCGCAGGCGGCTGTCGGCGACGATCCGCAGGCCGGGCGTCGCGCGCACCCCGTCCAGGCGGCAGGTCAGGTCCGGGTTGTCCGCGATCACGGTGTTGACGCCGACCATCACGGCGTCGTGCCGTCCGCGCATGGCGTGAACCATGCGGCGCGCGGGTTCGGCGCTGATCCACTTGCTCTCGCCCGAAGCGGTCGCGAGCCGTCCGTCCAGCGTGCTCGCGAGCTTGAGCGTGACCAGCGGCCGTCCGCGCCGCACGCGGCTGAGAAAGCCCGCCGCCGGTTCCGCCGCCTCTTCCGCGAGCACGCCCGTCTCGACGGCGATCCCGGCCTCGCGCAGCCGGGCGATGCCGCCGCCGTCGACGCGCGGATCGGGGTCGCCGAGCGCCACGACCACGCGGGCGATGCCGGAGGCGATCAGCGCGTCGGTGCAGGGCGGCGTCTGGCCCCAGTGGCAGCACGGCTCCAGGGTGACGTAGGCGGTCGCGCCGCGCGCCGTGTCCCCCGCCGCCGCGAGCGCCACCGTCTCGGCGTGCGGCCGGCCGCCCGGCGCGGTCCAGCCGCGGCCGACCACCCGTCCCTCGCGCACGACGACGCAGCCGACGGCGGGGTTGGGGCCGGTCTGGCCGATGCAGCGCCGCGCCAGCGCCAAGGCCGCGCGCATGTGCTCGGCGTCTCGCGGCGCCGGGGAGGCCGGGGGGTTCATCGCCGCTATGTGGTCTCGCCGAGAGAGCCGAGAAAGTCCTCGAAATCCTTGGCCTCGCGGAAATTGCGGTAGACGCTGGCGAAGCGGACATAGCCGACCGGGTCCACCTCCTTCAGCGTGTCCATGACGAGCTCGCCGACCTGTTTGCTCGGAATGTCCGTTTCGCCGCTGGCTTCGAGCTGGCGGACGACGCCGTTGACGATGCGCTCGATCCGCTCCTCCTGCACCGGCCGCTTGCGCAGAGCGATGCGGACCGAACGGGCGAGCTTGTCGCGGTCGAACGGCACCCGCCGCCCGTCGGTCTTGACCACGGTGAGCTCGCGCAGCTGCACCCGCTCGACGGTCGTGAAGCGCTGGCCGCAATGGGGGCAGAACCGCCGCCGCCGGATGGCGGCCCCGTCCTCGGACGGACGGCTGTCCTTCACCTGCGTATCGTCATGGCCGCAGAACGGGCAGTGCATGTCCTCTCCGGTGGCAAGGCCGGCGAGACTGGCGATCCGGGCGGCCGGGCGTGATGCGGCGACTCTCTACCACGCCCGCCGCGTCAGACAAACAAGGGCGCGCCACGCAGAGCGGAGGAGGTGCAATCTTCGGTTGAAACAGCCGCGGTCCGGCGGCGGACGCGACCGGGCGGACCCGCTGTTCGGGTCATCGGCGATCCAGGGCCGCGCCTCCCCCGGCGTCGTCATCGCCGGCGCAGTTTGTCCGACGGCCCGGCTCCCAGAGCCGGCGCAGATCCGAGGTCGGGCTGCTGAACGGGATGGGCGCCTCGCGCTGGGCCAGGAGAAATCGCTCGATCGGGCCGACATCCGCAAGGCCGAGGAAGTCGCCGATCTCCGCCGCTATCGCCTCGGGCTGTTCGACCATGTCGCCGAGACTGAGGGTGAGATGACGGTCGTCCTCGAGTTCGGCGAAGAACGCGTCGATCTCCGATACGTGCTGGCGCCAGACCTGCACCCCGTCATCGACGGTGCGAACCCATCCGCGCCGCTTCATGGACATGGCGACCGGCCAGGGATGCCGGTGGATGTGGATGAACTTCGCCCTCGGCAGGGTTTCGCGAATGACGCGAAGGCACGACCCGGATTGCGGCTGCGCCGGAGTTGCCCCGGCACGGCCGGAGAGCGACGCCGGATCGCCATAGGTCGTGTGCTTGTCGCCCCAGATCCGCTGCGTGATTCCCAGGGCTTCGCGATAGAACGACTCGACCCAGCGGCCGGCTTCGCGCGCGCGCGAAGCGCAGGAACTCCTCGCGGTATTCGCGATCCAGAAGGTCGGGCCGGAAGCAACGCTCCTCGAAAAAGTCCTTCAGCAAGACGAAGATCCGGCTTTCATTGGTGAGCCGGATGTCCCGGTGCTGATTGAGCGTGCAGCAAAGGAAGGTCGTGCCGGAACGGGGTGCGCCCAGAATGAACAGCGGTTGAGATGGCCTCATCCAGTTTCCTATCATTCGCAAGTTGGCGAGCATTCCCGCGAAACGGCGGCGCTTCGTTCGGTCTCCAAGCGCCCTATACAGTAAAAGCCGGATCAACCTGCCCTGTCCGGCAGCTTGCCCTTGCCCGGCCGGGCCGTATACCGCAAACAGTCGCGCGGCTACCCTTCGTTGCATGCGAGCACATCAGATCGTCACGGGCGCGGCGCGTCGAAACTGCGCATCGGCGAACCGGCGACTTGGTCTCGTTCGAGGAGACGATAACGGACGTATCCCCCCACGGCGGAGCGACTGGTGATCGGGCGATTGTAACCGGGAGTTGATCCAGGTATAGGCTTTGCTTCCGCGCCTGCTCCGAGCAGATCCTTGGCCGATACGAACGAATGACGTCAGAAATCGGTCCGGCGGACGCGTTCATCGCGCGCTGGCAAGGCAGAGAGGGCGGCCAGGAGCGGGCCAACTACGCCCTGCTCCTCTCCGAGCTGTGCGACGCCATCGGCGTTGCGCAACCGGAGCCGGCCTTCGCCAGCACGAAGCAGAACGACTACGTGTTCGAGCGCGTGGTGAAGGAGACGGCCGCGAGCGGCGCGGTCTAATCCCGGCGCATCGATCTCTGCAAGCGCGACTGCTTCATCCTGGAGGCCACGCTGTCCCCGGCAGAAGAGCGGCCCGAAGGGGTCGCGGGACTTTTTAGGAAGGATTTGCTGGACGGGGAAAAGCCATCGGCGGCGCCCTTTCGATCGGACCGGACCGCCGCAGCCTCCCGTTAATCAGTAACTGGGCCGCCGGTATTTGCTGAAAATGCCTTCTATGATCTTTCTGCCCGTGTTGTTTGCCGAAGCAAAGAAGAGGTAGTAGACAACTGCATTATTCTTGTTCGTCATGGCGAGCGGGGCAGGAACGTATCCGAATCCGGCATCCCTCTTCAGCCGATCTCTGAACGCTGCGACAATCGCATCGTTGCCTTGCTTCAGCTTTTGCGGCCCGAAGTCAAACATGCTCGTCTGACCGGTATCGACGTAGGCGACCGCCTCCCATGAATTGTCGCCCCAAAACCTGTTCATCCGATCCTCATCTTCCGACGCGACCTTGGTGCGGTCGTGCCGAAGCACGTTCCTGTTGATATCCATAATTGGAAAATTGAGGAACAAATCGACCGTCCTTAGCTGACCGGCTATCTGCATCACGTCCCAATCAAGATGCAGGCCGTAGGGATCGAGTAGGCACATGGCCCGTTTGTAGTCGCTGCGTTTGATCGTGGGCAGAAGTTGCTCAGGTATGGGTTCGTGTCGCCGGTATGAATCTCGACGTTCGCGCGACCCGCGCGAACCTTCTCAAGATAAGCGGTTTTGTCGGCGTTCATGTCGATGAAATAGAAGCCGTCGAAGGGTGGCGAAATCTTCAACGCACGCGCGGGGCTGCCTTCGATTTGTTTACCTGTCCGCTTCGACAGGTGGACACCTGCACCGCTGAAGCCGTCAATGTAAAATTACTTCAGGCGAGCGCCGAGCTTACTGAAGGCGTTCGTATAACCTCGGCCATATTTTTCCACGATCTCAAGCTTCAGTTCCGACCAGTAGCCGATCTCGTCCGGTTGGAAGGGAAGGTCGGTCACGCGGAAACCTGCATCTCATGCTGATTCTGCTCAGCAAGAAGCCTTCCCGGGAACTGATTCCATTCCTTGCCTTCAAGCAGCCGGCCGCCAGCCTTGGGCGAACGGCCGCCCCATTGCTTGAAGAAAAATGCGACGCCCGCATGAACACACTGATTACG
This sequence comes from uncultured Alphaproteobacteria bacterium, assembly GCA_963777325.1. Classification (GTDB taxonomy): domain Bacteria; phylum Pseudomonadota; class Alphaproteobacteria; order Acetobacterales; family Acetobacteraceae; genus JAFAXA01. The sequence continues at coordinate 43,363 of CAVZQE010000006.1, forward strand.
GATGTCGATTACCCATGTCTTATCCATCGGCCGCGCGCGAGGACCGCTCTCGCCACCGACAATCACCCAGTGAATGCCGCTGAGGTCGAGTTTGCCGATAGGCGCAAGAAGCGGCTCGACCGAGAGGAAGCGGACGCCAACATTTGCGCTCTGCAGGTGCGCAACGCGCGTTGCCGCCTTTCCGTCCTCAACAGAGACGCCAAGCCAAATGTGCCGGGGCGCGGAACATTTCCGGGTAACGGTTGTTGACGAATTTTTGTAGAAGCGAGCTTCGCTTTGTTAAGATTTGATAAGTGTGCCAGTTTGCGCGCTCCATCGTGTCGAACACGGCTGCGATGTGCGCCTGAGGGACTTCTTTGTGGAAAAGGTCGCTCATCGAATTAACAAAAATCATTCGTGGCCGCTTCCAGTCGAGCGGCTGGCTCAGGCGCTCCTGTCGCAGCGTGAGGTCGAACCCCGATTCGAAGGGGTGGCCAGGGACGCCTCGGAAGCGTTCGGAGAACCGCTCAGCGTAGCAGTGGTCGCACCCGCGACTGATCTTCGTGCAGCCGGTTACCGGATTCCACGTCGCGTCCGTCCACTCGATCGTGCTACCGTTCGCCATCTTCCACCAGGAACTTAGCGCCACCGTACACGCTGCTGAAATCGCGAGCAAGCCGGCCCGAGCGCCCTGCGCACTACGAACCGGACACGCAGCACCCGACTTCGCCAATGAGTGCCGGCGCCAGTGCCAGCCGGCCGCAGCTTCGTACCAGCGAGCGTGGGTCCGAATGGGACTGCTCGTCAAACGATTTCCCGCACCTAAAGCTGACGCGAGAAACACTGCTTGACATCGCGTGCCGATTGTGTTCTTTCTTTGTTCATGTCCGCCGCGCTCGCCGCACCCAGCCTTTCCGCCCGCTTCGCGGCCGTGATCGAGCTGCTGTGCCGGGGATTGACGGTCAGCCTGCCGAAGCGCTGGGACACGGCCCCTCTCGCCCTGCCCGCCTGGATCATGCTGCGGCGGCTCCTCGCGCGCTTCGCTGCCCTGGCCGCCGCCGTGCAGGCCGGACGGGTGTCGGTGCCTCGCCGGACCACGCCGGGACATCCCGGCCCCGCCCGGCGAGAGCGGCGATCCGGCTGCCTGGCGGATCGCGCTGGCTGCTCGACCTGGCGCCAGCGCTGGAGACGCGGCTCGGCCGCAGCCAGCTGGAGAGCCTGCTCGCCGACCCCGAACTCGCCGCGCTGCTCGCGCGAGCGCCCCAGGCGGGGCGCATCCTGCGTCCCCTGTGCCACATGCTGCGGATCGAGAAGCCGCCTTCTCTGCGCCTGCCACGCCGTCCTCGCCGCCGCCCGGACCCGTCCGGCGGCACGGGCGCCGGGGCGACCGGCGGCGAAACCCTACCAGCGCGGAGCGCACGGCCCGGCCTGCCCGCCTGGCTGATCCGGCCCGCCCCGCCGCCGCTGCCGGAAGCGCCCGAAGCCGACATACCGCCCGATCCCAGAAGGACCGGACCGCCCGGATACTGACGGGCGGCAGTCGCGCGCCCGCCCGGGCGGGCAGTGTTGGCGGGCGCGGAGGGGGCCGCGGGCCGGCGGTCGGAGCCGTCGCGCGCGTTTTATCCCGCCGTGCGAGGCCGTCGTTGAACGCTGACCGGAGCACGTACGCCTCTGCTGCTGTCCGGGTACGCGAGCACCGGTCCAGCCGGCCGGGAGACATCGAGGTCCACCGCCGACCTATCGCCTGTCAGACGCGAGCGTCACCGGCAAAGCCGCGAGATCCTGTCGCCCGGCACTGCTTCCGACGGCGCAAGCGTGATCTTGCAACTCCTCGCCGCTGGCCCGATCGCCGGTGGCAGGATTGGCGTGATCGGCGAGCAGAACAAAGCCGGGCCGGCCATCGGGAAAGATCACACCGGCGACCACCAGTGTCTCATGAGCCATATCGAGTGCGGCACCGGGAACTCCGTCCGCCAGCAGCCGAAACGGATTGACCCCTTTGAGAGTCGCGCCATCCAGCAGCCGGGCAACGTAGGTGTGGCCCGCGAGAGGCTCCGGGAACGCGGACCATTTTCCGCTGATCGCGTTCAGGTGGGCGCGCAGCGCTTCGATCACATCGACGCGCAGACAATCCACGTGGATGTGCAATTGATTCTGTGTCCGGCCGTCGACCGAGTTGATCGCCAAACCGATATCGTCGCGCGGAAGAGCGCGGTGCAAAACCGATTCGACGCCAGAACGGGCAGCCCAGGCGGCGGCGAAGAGATTGGGAGCGTTGGCGCTCAGGATCTCCCGGCTCTCGATGCCGTTGCGGCGCGCCGTGGGAATAATCAGGAACTGGGTTGCGCCCTCCTGATCCTTGAGGACGACGTGACCACGTGGCTCGCCTCCAGCCAGGTTGACCGCGACGCACGGTTCCGGATCGTTGTTCATCCGCTGATCCGGTACGCAGCGCTCGTGAACTGTCTTCCAGAGAAAATCCGGATCACCGGCCGACGCCGCGGTCCCGGTGGCCATGGCGCCGGCAACACCCAACACCCACGCTGTGGCCAGGCGAGCCATCCGCCGTTGCATAACGCTGCCCCTCGGTAACTTGCTTCGAGTTCGAAGGTTACCAAGGGCAGAAGCAAAGGCCTGTGAGCGCGGTCACAAACGAACCACGCCGGGCCGAAATCGTCCCGTTACAAAGGCCGGCCGTCGACGACCGCCGGGCCCCTACCCAGCGTCCGGCCTGACTTCAGCGCTGCCCGTAGATCGGGAACCGCGCGCACAGCGCCTGCACCCGTTCGCGGACCGCGCGCTCGGCGGCGTTGTTGCCGCCATCGTTCGAGCGCGCGAGGCCGTCCAGCACTTCCGCGATCATCGTCCCGACTTCGCGGAACTCCGCCTGCCCGAAGCCGCGCGTCGTCGCGGCCGGGGTGCCAAGGCGGATGCCCGAGGTGACCGCGGGCTTCTCGGGGTCGAACGGGATCGCGTTCTTGTTCGCAGTGATGTGGGCGCGCTCGAGCGAGGCCTCGGCCGCCTTGCCGGTGGCGCGCTTGGGGCGGAGATCGACCAGCATCAGGTGGCTGTCCGTTCCGCCGGTCACGATCGCGAGGCCCTGCCGGGCCAGCGTCTCGGCCAGCGCGCGCGCATTGTCCACGACGGCCCGCTGGTAGGCGCGAAACTCCGGCCGCAGCGCTTCCGCAAAGGCGACCGCCTTGCCCGCGATCACATGCATCAGCGGGCCGCCCTGCAATCCCGGAAACACGGCGGAGTTGATCTTCTTCGCGATCTCGGGGTCGTTCGTCAGCACCATGCCGCCGCGTGGACCGCGCAGGGTCTTGTGCGTGGTCGTGGTCACGACATGGGCGTGCGGCAGCGGTGTCGGGAACACCCCGGCCGCGACCAGCCCGGCGAAATGCGCCATGTCGACCATGAAATACGCGCCGACCTCGTCCGCCACCCGGCGGATGCGCGCGAAGTCGATCACGCGCGGATAGGCGGAACCGCCCGCGATGATCAGCTTCGGCTGCTCCACCCGGGCGAGCAGCTCCAGCTCCTCGTAGTCGAGCAGCCCGTCCTCGCGGCGGACGCCGTACTGCACGGCGTTGAACCATTTGCCGGACAAGTTCGGCGCGGCGCCGTGCGTCAGATGGCCGCCGGCAGCGAGGCTCATGCCGAGAATGGTCGAGCCGGGCGGGATCAGCGCCAGCAGCACCGCCTGGTTGGCCTGGCTGCCGGAGTTCGGCTGCACGTTGGCGAAGCCGCACTGGAACAGCGCCTTGGCCCGTTCGATCGCGAGCGTCTCGGCGACGTCCACCTGGGCGCAGCCGCCGTAGTAGCGCTTGCCGGGATAGCCTTCGGCGTATTTGTTGGTGAGCACGCTGCCCTGCGCCTCGAGCACGGCGGCGGAGACGATGTTCTCGCTCGCGATCAGCTCGATGCCGTCCTGCTGGCGGTGCAGCTCGCCCCGGATCGCGGCGGCAAGCTCGGGGTCGGTCTCGGCCAGGCTCGCGCCGAAGAACCGCTCCAGGCTGGCGCTCGGCGACTGCTCGTTCATCGCGGGATGCTCCTTCTCGTCGGGCACCGTGGTCGGGTGCGCGTGGCGCTTCCTATCACGCGCGGCGGCGGGGGCACACCCGCGACGGCGCAAGCCCGGCCTTGCCTGGCGAGCGGGGCGGCTGCACGTATGACCTCCGATCCGCACGCCCAGGAGACCCCGGCATGACCGTCGGCCGCTTCCCCGCGACGCGCATGCGCCGCAACCGCCACGATGGCTGGACGCGGCGGCTGGTCGCCGAACACCGCCTCTCGGTGGATGACCTGATCTGGCCGATTTTCGTGATCGAGGGCACGGGCAGGACGGCCGAGGTCGCCTCGATGCCGGGTGTTGAGCGCGTCACCTTGGACCGGTTGGAAGCGCATGTCGCGCCGGCGGCCCGGCTCGGCATCCCGGCGCTCGCTTTGTTCCCGGCAACGCAAGCCGAGAAGAAGGATGCCGAGGGCACCGAGGCGACCAACCCCGACAACCTGATGTGCCGCTCGGCCCGCCTGCTCAAGCGCGCGTTTCCGGAACTCGGACTGATCGGGGACGTGGCGCTCGACCCCTACACGGACCACGGCCAGGACGGGGTGATCCGTGACGGCTACGTCGCCAATGACGAGAGCCTCGCCGTGCTGGTCCGCCAGGCGCGCGTGCAGGCCGAGGCGGGCATCGACGTGATCGCGCCCTCGGACATGATGGACGGGCGGGTGGCCGCGATCCGGGAGGCGCTGGACGCCGCCGGGCTGATCCACACCCGGATCATGAGCTACGCCGCCAAGTATGCGAGCGCCTTTTACGGCCCGTTCCGGGACGCGGTCGGCTCCGGCGGCGCGCTGCGCGGGGACAAGAAGACGTATCAGATGGACCCGGCCAACACCGACGAGGCGCTGCGCGAGGTCGAACTCGATCTCCACGAGGGCGCCGACATGGTGATGGTGAAGCCCGGCATGCCCTATCTCGACGTCATCCGCCGGGTGCGCGAGCGGTTCGGGGTGCCGACCTTCGCCTACCAGGTCTCGGGGGAGTACGCGATGCTGATGGCGGCGGTCCGCAACGGCTGGCTCGACCACGACCGCGCGGTGCTGGAAACCCTCATTGCCTTCAAGCGCGCCGGCTGCAACGGCGTGCTGACCTATTTCGCGCCGGCGGCCGCGGAACTGCTCAGAAACTCGTGACGGGGTCCATGACCGTCCGGTGCTTGCCTCCATCTTGTAACCCTGGCTACACTTTGTGTAAACGGATGCAGGCCCATATCCCTTGTCATGAGCGAGACCGCCGCCGCCCGCAGCACGCTGTCCGACCGCACGCTGAGCGCGGGGCGGGAGGCGCTGGCGGGACGGCGGCGGGGATTGCGGGCGTTCCTGCCGTTCGCGGGACCGGCGGTGATCGCCTCCATCGCCTACACGGACCCGGGCAATTTTGCGACCAACATTCAGGGCGGCGCGGCGTTCGGCTACATGCTGCTCTGGGTCGTCGTGGCCGCGAACCTGGTGGCGATGCTGTTCCAGGCACTGTCCGCCAAGTTCGGGATCGTCACCGGCATGAGCCTCGCCCGCGCCTGCCACGCGCATCTGCCGCCGGTTCTGGTCTGGCCGATGTGGCTCGTGAGCGAGCTCGCGGCGATGGCGACCGATCTCGCAGAGTTTCTCGGCGCCGCGATCGGCATCAGCCTGCTGTTCGGGATCGGCCTGCTGCCGAGCGTGCTCGTCACCGGCGTCGTCACCTACGTCCTGCTGCTGTTCCAGCGGCGCGGCTTCCGCCCGATCGAGCTGATCATCGGGACGTTCGTGGCCCTGATCGCGCTCGCCTACCTGATCGAGCTCGTGATCGCGCCGGTTGACTGGGGCGCGTTCGCCTATCACTCGGTCCTGCCGGAGCTGGCGGGCCCGGAGAGCGTGGCGCTCGCCGTCGGCATCGTCGGCGCGACCGTGATGCCGCACGCGATCTACCTGCATTCCAGCCTGACCGGCGACCGGGTGCCCGCGCGCACGGAGCAGGAGCGGCGGCAGGTGCTGCGCTACTCCAACCGCGAGGTGGTGATCGCGCTCTCGGTGGCCGGGGCGGTCAACATGGCGATGATGGCGATGGCCGCGTCCGCCTTCCATGAGGGCCATGCCGAGGTCGCCGAGATCGAGACGGCCTATCACACGCTCGGCCCGCTGCTCGGCGGCTTCGCGGCGAGCGTGTTTCTGAGCTCGCTGCTGGCGTCGGGCGTGTCGAGCTCGGTGGTCGGCACGATGGCGGGTCAGGTCATCATGCAGGATTTCGTGGGCTTTCGCATTCCGCTCTGGGCGCGCCGCCTGATCACCATGGTCCCCGCCGTCGCCGCGGTCGCGATCGGGGCGAACGTGACGCAGGCTCTGGTCGCGAGCCAAATCGTGCTGAGCCTCGTGCTGCCGGTGCCGATGATCGCGCTGATCGCGCTGAGCGCGCGGCCCGACGTGATGGGCGGCTTCGCGAGCACCCGCGCGGTCACCCTCGTCGCCAGCGCGGCGGCGGCCACCGTGCTGCTGCTGAATGCGGTGCTGCTCGCGCAGCTGGCGGGGCTGCCGGTCCCGTTCCTCGATGGCTGACCCGGCGGAAGGGGGGCGCGCGCTCGGCATCATGCCGGCCGAGCCGACCCAGGCGCGCCGGTTCGGCAAGGCGCGCACGGCGCAATCCTCGGCGCTGCTCGAGGATTATGTCGAGCTGATCTCGGACCTTCTGTCCGCCGGGGGCGAGGCGCGGCCGACGGACATCGCGCGAAGGCTCGGCGTCTCGCACGCGACCGCGATCAAGACGATCAGCCGCCTCAAGCGCGAGGGGCTGGCCAGCGCGAGACCCTACCGCGGCGTGTTCCTCACGCACGACGGCGAGCGCCTGGCCGGGCGGGTCCGCACACGGCACCGAATCGTGGTCGATCTGCTGCGCGCGGTCGGCGTGCCGCAGGAGGTCGCGGAGCAGGACGCGGAGGGCATCGAGCACCACGTCTCCGACGCCGCCCTCGTCGCGTTCGAGCGGTATTTGCGGGGAGGTTGAACACTCAAGTCAGAGGATTTAGCGTAGTAAGCGCCTTCCAGAGATCGCCTCCGCTCGAAAACAGCAGGCCTTCCTCGCTGCCGAGGACTCTCGCGGCCAAGTCGGCGTCGGCGGTACCGATTTCGGCGGCTTTTGGCAGCCGAATTCCAAGCTTCTGCCTCATTTGCGGCCACATCCTTGTGGAAAATACCGTTTGAGTCCGATCGTCGACGTGAACAATCTGTCGAGCGTAAACGGTCAGCTTGCCGTCCGGCATCCACAACTCAAAGAAAGTTCTTGGCCAGCGGTCAAGCTCGTCCTGATCCCAGCCCGTGAACATGTCGTTTGGTGACCAGTTCAAGATGTCTTCTTCAAGTTCTGGATGCGACGCTGCGACAGACTTCTTCGCGGCCTCGACGCTGGTGTCATCATTCGAATTCCTTGCAAAAACAAATCCAACATGGGCAAAGATCTTAGGCTCGGAGCGGACTAGGTCGAGAAGTGATCCCGGCCGCGTTTCCGCTGAATCTACGCCTGCTCCCTTGGGGGGTGACCAGTTCCGCCACACCCGCGCCAGAGCTTCGGCGTCGATTGGTTTCGCTTCGTTGTAGAGTTCATCGAACCACGCCGATGCCTTTATCCAGCCGGGTTCGTCGGGGCTATAAAGGGTGCCTGCCTCGGTCAGACCGGCCGGCTTGCCATCCTTGAAACCGATGCCGTTCGTTGATGCGTTTGCCGACCCGACGACCGCTCCGGCGCTGGAGATGTAAACTTTGCTGTGAAGGCGATCATGGAATTTAAGGCTGCGATTATCGGGCGCGCCGAGCCGTTTCAACTCCGTCGGCGAGGTGTTGCCCATCGAAATGTCGCACACGATCCGTGCCATTTGGATGGAGTTTGGCCGACAGGTGCTCAGCAGATCGGCGGCTCCGTCGCCCCAAAAGGCCACGGCGCAGCGAATTCTCTGGCCCGATAGAACATGTCGTATGGCCGCACTCAGCTCCAAACCCGTCAGGAAGTCGGCCACGTCTCACCTCGTTTGATGCACCGCTGATCAGCGCCCAGGCCGTCCCGGGGTCGAGCTCTGCCGCTTGCGGATTGACTACTTTCGCTCCTCAGCCGAGAGGCGGCAGCTTCGGCATCGTGGGCACGAGTGGCGGCGCGGTCTCGTCAGCCAGGAAGGCCTCGATCGCGGCGATGGTCGGCGGGTCCATGAGCGAGGGCGCGTGGCCGATGCCGGGCATGTCGAGCGGCCGCGCGCCGTCGCGCGTCATGTGCGCGAAGGTCTCGGCATCGAGCAGGTCACTGTCCGCGCCGCGGATCGCCATCACCGGGACGTGGATCGCCGCCCACAGATGCCAGAGCGGCACGGCTTCGGGCTTGGTCGCGCGGATCGGGTCGGCGATCTTCGGGTCGTAGTGCAACGTGTAGCCGCCCTCGGGCGCGGGCCGAGCCGAGCGTTGCGCCATGTCGGCCCATTGCGCGTCGGTGATCGGCCCGAACGGCGCGTGGATGCGGCGCAGATGCGCCTCGACGGCGGCCAGGTCGTCGAAGCGCATGGCGAGATCCGCGCCCGCGACATAGGCGTGGATGCGTTCAAGGCCCGGCAACGCGATCACCGGGCCGATGTCGTTCAGCACGAGCTTGCCGATCGGATTGCCGCTGGCGGCCGCCACCGCCATGCCGCAGATGCCGCCAAGCGAGGTGCCGACCCAGTCCACCTTCCGGCCGATGACCGCGAGCAGATGCGACAGCGCCTGCACGTAGCTCAGCGGCTGGTAGAGATCACCGGACGGCAGCCAGTCCGATCCGCCGCGCCCCGGCAGGTCCGGGCAGATCACCCGGTAGCGCCCGGCGAGCGCGCGCGCCAGGGGATCGAAGTCGCGCGCGCTCCGCGTCAGGCCATGCACGCACAGGACGGGCGGGGCGGATGGATCGCCCCAGTCGAGATAAGCGAGGCTGTGGAACGCGTTGCCGAGGACGTAGCGGACGCTGCGGGCCCTGGGCTCCATCTCAATTCCCCTCAAAGCTCACCGTGGCTTCGGGGCCTCGATAGGCGATGGAGGGAACCAAGGCAAACGGCGCACCCTCGGCGGAGCGCGCCGAACGGTGCTACCGCTGGTTCCAGACCGACACTTCATTTTGCGTCGGCAGGCGGCCTTGCGGCGTCAGGTTGTTCACGAGATTGGGAAGCACCCTCGACAATTGCGCCAGCAACTCCTGCTCGCTGACGCCCGCCTTGCGCGCGAGGTCACTTACCGTCTGCTGGCCGAGCGCGGAGCCGAGCTGCGTCGGCTCGATCGGGGCGTTCTGACCCGGGCCGACCCAGGAATTCGCGACGTCGCCGTGGCCGGCCTGCTGCAAGCGGCTGAGCAGCCCGCCAAGCCCGCCCAGCAGCCCGCCGCTCTCTTGGCTTGCCGCCGGCTGGCTCGGCATCTGACCTCGCGGAAGCGGCACCGAACCGCCTGGGGCCGAAACCTGGGTTTCGGGAGCGCCGCCGCCGCCGAACCCGCCGCCGAACATCTTGCCGAGCAGAAGCGCGCCGGCCGCGACCATCAGCGGCGTCGAGATATTGCCGCCCGGCACAGCGTTCTTCAGCGCATCGTCGAAAAAGGCCATGGGTTCCTCCGTTCATCGCGCCGGTTTCCGGCCGCTCACCGGAGCATAGGCGCGACGCGGTGCCGCGGTCGAGCCTGTCGTTCCGGATGGAATGATCGGCTGAGTTGAGGGCCGCCTCGCGCCATAGTAGCGTCGGCGCGGAGGCCAGTTGCCGCGCCAGAAAAAGGATTGCACGGATGCAAGCGCTCCCGCCCGCCCGACGGCTGTTCCTTCGCCAGACCTTCGGCTGCGGCTGCGCCGCCGCGCTGGCCGGCGCGTTTCCGTTTGGACGCGCCCGGGCGGACACGCACGCCCCGCGCACCCGCCTCACGGCCGACGAGGCGCTCGCGTTGCTGCGCGAGGGCAACGACGATTTCGTACACGACCGGCAGGTCACCCCGCCAATGAACAGCGAGCGGCGGCTGGAGATCGCGCGCGGGCAGACGCCCTTCGCCGTGCTGATCGGGTGCTCGGACAGCCGGGTCGCGCCGGAGCTGCTGTTCGGCCGGGGCCTGGGCGAGCTGTTCACCGTGCGCGTGGCCGGCAACACCGTGGACCGGACCGGCCTCGGCTCGGTCGAATACGGCGTCGCCGCCCTCGGCTGCCCGCTGGTCGTCGTGCTGGGGCACGAGCGCTGCGGCGCGGTGCAGGCGGCGGTCGAGATCGTCCAAAGCCATGGCGGTGCGAAGTTCCCGGGCGCGGTCGGCGAGATGGTCGCGCCGGTCATCCCGGCCGTGCTGCAGGCCCAGGGCCAACCGGGCGACCTCGTCGCCAACGCCGTCAAGGAGAACGCCCGCCGCGTCGCGCGCCGCCTGCGCGAAAGCGATGAGGTGCTGGGCGAGCCGGTCCAGACGGGGAAGGTGAAAGTGGCGAGCGCCTACTATCACCTCGACACTGGCGAAGTTGAGTTCCTCGACTGAGGCTCAGGCCCGCCGCGTGAACGCCCAGTAAAGCGGCGTCCGTCCCGCGCTCAGCGCCTTGGCCTCGTAGCGGGTCGGTGGCCATCCATCCGGACGGACCGCGGCCGGCGGCGGGGCGTCGAACAGGGACTGCCCCGCCATCACCTCCCGCACCCAGGCCTGATACGTCGCATCGTCGCTGGCAATGCGCCAGGTCGCGCCCGGACGCAGCACCCGCGCCAGCATGGGGATCAGATCCGGATGCACGAAGCGCCGCTTGGCGTGCCGCGCCTTCGGCCAGGGATCGGGGAACAGCAGGAACAAGCGGTCGAGGCACCCGTCCGGCAGCAGTCGCAGCAGGATGCGCGCATCGTCGGCCCAGAGCCGTAGGTTCGGAAGCAGCTTCGCATCCGCCTCGCCCCCTTCCGGCACCAGCCGCGACAGCAGCGAGCAGATGCCGTTCTCGAACACGTCGCAGGCGATCAGCCCCGCATCCGGAGAGGAGGCGGCCTGCGCCAGCGCGTGCTCGCCGCCGCCATAGCCGACCTCCAGCCACAGCTTTTCCGGGCGCACCGGAAAGGCGGAACGCGGGTCGGAGGCGGCCTGATCGGGCGCGATCAGCAGCCGGGGCAGTGTCTTTTCCAGCAGCAGGCGCTGGCGGGGCCGGAGCGCATGCCCGCGCGCGCGTCCGTAGAGCCGGTCCGGCGGCGGCTTGAGCGGGGCCGGGGCCGTCAGTGGCGCCCGAAGGCCGACCGGAGCGGCGGCACGAGGTCCGTCTTTTCCCAGGTGAACGTGCCCTTTCCGGAATCCGGCTCGCGGCCGAAATGGCCATACGCGGCCGTCGGCACATAGATCGGCCGGTTCAGATTCAAGTGTTCGCGGATGCCGCGCGGCGACAGATCCACGAGCTCGCGCAGGGTCCGCTCGAGCTTGTCCTCGTCGACGTCGCGGCCAGTCCCGTGCAGATCGACGTACACGGACAGCGGATGCGAGACGCCGATCGCGTAGCTGATCTGGATCGTGCAGCGGTCCGCGAGCTCCGAGGCGACGACGTTCTTGGCCAGGTACCGGCAGACATAGGCGGCGCTGCGATCGACCTTGGTCGGATCCTTGCCGCTGAACGCGCCACCGCCGTGCGGCGCGGCGCCGCCATAGGTATCGACGATGATCTTGCGTCCGGTCAGGCCCGTGTCGCCGTCCGGGCCGCCGATCACGAAATTGCCGGTCGGATTGACGTAGAATTCCTCCTCGGGCGGCATCCAGCCCGACGGCAGGACATCTTGCAGGATCGGGAGCAGGGTCTGCTTGATCTCGTGCTGGTCGAGGCCCTCGTCGTGCTGGGTCGAGAGCACGACGCTCGTCGCCGCGACCGGCCGGCCATCGACGTAGCGCAGCGTGACCTGGCTCTTCGCGTCCGGCTGCAAGCCGGCGGCGCGCTGGTCGCCCGCCTTGCGCAGCTCAGTGATGCGGCGGAGCAGCAGATGCGCGTAGTAGATCGGGGCTGGCATTAGCGCCTCGGTCTCCCGGCAGGCGTAGCCGAACATGATGCCCTGGTCGCCCGCGCCCTCGTCCTTGTTGCCCTCGGCGTCCACGCCCTGGGCGATATCGGCCGATTGCGCGTGCAGGTAGTTCTCGATCGAGGCGTTGCGCCAGCTGAACCCGGACTGATCGTAGCCGATGTCGCGCACGGCCTCGCGCACGAGTTCGGCGAGCAGATCGTGGCTGACGAAGTCGGGACCGCGCACCTCGCCGGCAAGGACGATGCGGTTGGTGGTGACGAGCGTCTCGCAGGCGACCCGCGCGACCGGATCGGCGGCGAGAAAGGCGTCGAGAACCGTGTCGCTGATCCGGTCGGCCACCTTATCGGGATGCCCCTCGGACACCGACTCGGACGTAAACAGATACTCGCCACGATCACGCATGCAGCCCCTCGCGCATCTTACCGGCCCCGGCTGCGCGGATCGGCCCGCCGATCCGGCAGCGACCCTGCCTCATCAAGGCGTGCTGTTTGGCGGAATCCCAAGGAGGGGTCAAGCAAGACGGAACCGCTGTCGCGGCGGCGCAGCAAAGGTCGCAAGCCGTAAGAACCGTGGACCGAGTACGTCAGGCATGGACCGGGTGCGGCCCTCAATGGTGCGACGCCAGGTGCTCCACATACCGCCTGGCGTGTGACGGCAGCGCGTCGAGCCGCCGCACGATCACCAGGAGGCGGCGTTCCGCCCAGGGTCTTGCAGTTCCATGAGCCTGAGCGCCCCATCATGCGACCACCTCTTTGCCGCTGCCTCGGGAACCACCGCGACCCCGGTGCCGAGCGCCACCATGCGGCAGGCAGCGTCCAGCCCACGCACCCGGACCCGAAGCCGCATCCGGCCCCCGGCGCGCGGCGTGCCCGGCCAAGTGCTGGGCCAGCGCGCTGTCGCCCTGGAGGCCCACGAAGTCGGTGCCCATCGCTTCGGCGACAGCCACCCGCTCCCGCCCGCCAGCGCCTGGCCGGGCGGGACGACAAGCACCAGCCGGTCAGCAGGAAACGCGAAGCTCTCCAACCCGGCGAGGTCGGCGTGGTGGCGGCCAGGCCCAAATCTGCCAGTCCGCGTCCACGGCGCGCGCCACCTCGGTGCTCGGCCGCTCGTCCAGCTCCACGTCCACATTGGGATTGATGGCGAGGAAGGCGGCCAGGGCGTCGGGCAGGGATTCGGCCGTCGCCGCGGTGTTGGCCAGCACTCGGACGTGCCCTTCCAGCCCGCGCGCATATTCGCCGAGCTCGCCGCGCATGCGCTCGATCTGCCCGGCCACGAGCCGCGCGTGGTGCAGCAACATTTGCCCGGCTGGCGTGAGCCGGACACCACGACGGTCGCGTTCGAGCGAGGCGACGCCCGCCTCTTCCTCCATGCCCCGCACGCGCGCGCTCGCCGAAGCGAGGGCGAGGCCGGAGCGCGCCGCCCCCGCCGTGATGCTGCGCGCCTCCGCTACGTGCAGGAACAGGCGCAGATCGGTCGGGTCGAAATGCCTCGGGCGTCCCCTCGCACCCCGCTTCCCCTGTCGCCCTCACGTCAATCCGAGCACGTCCGGCATGCCGTAGAGCCCCGGCGCGCGGCCTTTGACCCACAGCGCGGCCCGGATCGCGCCGGAGGCAAAGGCCCGGCGGTCGAGCGCCTTGTGGGTCAGCACGATGTGCTCGGAGGCCGAAGCGAACAGCAGCGTATGTTCGCCCACCACTTGGCCCGCCCGGAGCGACGCGAAACCGATCGCGCCCTCGCGTCGGGCGCCGGTCTGGCCGTGGCGGCCGCTCTCCATCGCGCCGGCCAACGCATGGCCGCGCCCGCGCGCGACCGCCGCGCCGATCGCGAGCGCCGTGCCGGAGGGCGCGTCGACCTTCTGGCGATGATGCGTCTCCAGGATCTCGGCGTCGTACTCGCGCGGAGGGAGCGCCGCCGCCATGCGTTCCGCGAGCGCCAGCACGAGCGCGACGCCTGGAGAGTAGTTCGCTGCCTGCACGACTGGGATCGCCTCGGCCGCTTCCGCGATCGCCGCTTCGTCCTCGGTGGCGAGCCCCGTCGTCCCCAGCACCCAGGCGGTTCCCGCGTCCGTCAGCGCGCGCCCGTGGGCGCGGACGGCGCTTGCGTGGGTGAAGTCGACGACGACTTCGCTGGCGGCGGCCAGGGCGGCGATAGTATCCAGGAGATCGTCCCCGGATGCCACGCGGTCGATGCCGCCCACCAGCACGATCCCGTCCGTGGAACGCGCCTCTTCGGCCAGCAGACGGCCCATCCGCCCGGCGATGCCGGCGATGCCGAGGCGGATCATGCCGATGCTTCCGCCGCTACGGCACGGATGTCCAGTAGGGCGACACGCCGTAATAATCGTGCAGCCGCCTTTGCCAGGCCTCATCCCCCCACGCGACCGTCTCTTCCGCGCCGTAGGCGGGCGCGCCTTCCAGGACGGACGGATCGAGATCGACCACGTAGCCGCCGACCCTGGTGTCGTAGTTCAGCGTGGACCAGGGGAGCGGATGGTAGCGGTCGCCGATGCCGAGGAAGCCGCCGAAGCTCAGGATCGCGTACGCGATGCGGCCCGATCTCTTGTCGATCATCACGTCGCGGATGGTGCCGAGCTTCTCGGACGAACGATTGTAGACGTCGGTGCCCGCCACGCTCTGGCCCGCGATCAGATCGCCTTCCGGCTCGGACGGGTTTTCGAGTGTGGCCATGGCTGCTCTCCTCGCCACGCGCTATCACCTGCGCACAACCAGCGACAACGCGGCCGCGCCACCTCCGGTTGCCCGGCCCCACCCGCCCGGCAGCGGCCGCGCTAGCCGCTGCCGCCCTCGAAGAACTCGCGGACCTTGCTGAAGAAGCCCTCGCTCTCGGGGTGACCCTGGCGGTTGCCCGTCGCCTCGGCCTCGAACTCTTCCAGCAACTCCCGCTGGCGCCGCGTGAGGTTCTGCGGCGTCTCGACCGCGACCTGGATATACATGTCGCCCCGCGCGGCGCTGCGCAGCACCGAGAATCCCTTGCCGCGCAGGCGGAACTGGTCGCCCGTCTGACTGCCGGCCGGGATCTTGACGCGGGTCTTGCTGCCGTCGATCACCGGCACCTCGATCTCGCCGCCGAGCGCCGCCTGCGTCATCCGGAGCGGCACGCGCATGAAGATATTCGCCCCGTCGCGCTGGAAGATCGGGTGCGGGCGGATCGAGACATGCACGTAGAGATCGCCGTTGGGGACGCCCTGGCCGCCGCTCTCGCCCTCGCCCGCGAGGCGGATGCGGGTGCCGTCCTCGACGCCGGCCGGGATCGCGACCGAGAGCGAGCGCTCGCGCTGCACCGTGCCCGCGCCTTGGCAGACCCGGCACGGGTTGCGGATCACGCGGCCGGTGCCGTTGCAGGTCGGGCAGGTGCGCTCGACCAGAAAGAACCCCTGCTGCGCCCGGACCTTGCCCGCGCCCTTGCAGGTGCCGCAGGTCTCGGCGGGGCGGTTCTTGTCCTCGGAGCCGGAGCCGTTGCAGGCCTCGCAGGTGACGCGGGTCGGCACGCGAATATCGACCTTGGCGCCGGCGAATGCCTCGGCGAGCTCGATCTCGACGCCCTGGCGCAGATCGGCCCCGGCCCGCGCCCGGCCGCCGCGACGGCCGGTGAAGTCCCCAAACATCTGGTCGAAGATGTCGTGCAGCCCGCCGCCGCCCGAGAAGTCGAAGCCGCCGGAGAAGCCGCCCGGGCCGCCGCCGCCGTTCTCGAACGCGGCATGACCATAGCGGTCGTAGGCGGCGCGCTTCTGGTCGTCCTTCAGGACGTCGTAGGCCTCGCTGACCTCCTTGAACTTCGCTTCCGCCTTTTTGTCGTGCGGATTGCGGTCGGGATGGTATTGCATCGCGAGCTTGCGATACGCCTTCTTCAGGTCGTCCCCGCTCGCGTCCTTGGCGACCCCGAGGGTCGCGTAATAGTCCTGCTTCGCCATGCCTCGTTTCTCAAAACCGGCCGTACAAGACTCGCGCCCGGCTTATGGCCGGGCGCGAGATTGGCTCAGAAACGCCCGCCCAAATCAGGCGGACCGCTTCTTGTCGTCCACTTCCTCGAACTCGGCGTCGACCACCTTGTCGTTCGCCCCGCCGGCGTGGGGAGGCTCCGTCCCGGCACCGCCCCCGGGACCGCCCCCGGGGCCGCCCTGAGCCGCGCCTGCTTCGGACTGGGCGCGGTACATCGCCTCGCCGATCTTCATCGCCGCCTGGCTCAGCCGCTCGGTCGCGGATTTCAGCGCGTCCGCGTCCGACCCTTCCATCGCCGACCGGGCAGCCTGGATCGCCGCCTCGGCCTCGCCCTTGTCCTGCGCCGAGACCTGCGCCTCGTGCTCCTTCAGGTTCTTCTCGACCTGATGCACGAGACCATCCGCCTGGTTCTTCAGCTCGATGAACTCGCGGCGCTTCTTGTCGGCCTCGGCATTGGCCTCGGCTTCGCGCACCATCTTCTGGATGTCGGCTTCGCTCAGGCCGCCAGAGGCCTGGATGCGGATCTGCTGCTCCTTGCCGGTGGCCTTGTCCTTCGCCGACACGGAGACGATGCCGTTGGCGTCGATGTCGAACGTCACCTCGACCTGCGGCACGCCGCGCGGCGCGGGCGGGATGCCGACGAGATCGAACTGGCCGAGCAGCTTGTTGTCGGCCGCCATCTCGCGCTCGCCCTGGTAGACCTTGATGGTCACGGCCGTCTGGTTGTCGTCCGCCGTCGAGAACACCTGGCTCTTCTTGGTCGGGATCGTGGTGTTGCGCTCGATCAGCCGGGTGAACACGCCGCCCAGCGTCTCGATGCCGAGCGAGAGCGGGGTCACGTCGAGCAGCAGCACGTCCTTGACGTCGCCCTTCAGCACCGCGCCCTGCACGGCGGCGCCGATCGCGACGACCTCGTCCGGATTGACGTTGCGCGCCGGATCCTTGCCGAAGAACTGCTTCACCGTCTCGATGACCTTGGGCATGCGGGTCATGCCGCCGACCAGGATCACCTCCTGGATCTCGCCCGCCGTCACGCCCGCGTCCTTGAGCGCGCTGCGGCACGGCTCCAGCGTCTTCTGGATCAGGTCATCGACCAGGCTCTCGAGCTTCGCCCGCGTCAGCTTCATCACGAGATGCTTCGGCCCGGAGGCGTCGGCGGTGATGAAGGGCAGGTTGATCTCGGTCTCCTTGGAGGAAGAAAGCTCGATCTTCGCCTTCTCGGCGGCTTCCTTGAGCCGCTGCAGCGCGAGCTTGTCGCGCCTCAGATCGATCCCCTGCTCGCGCTTGAACTCGTCCGCGATGTAGTCGATCACCCTGCTGTCGAAATCCTCGCCGCCCAGGAACGTGTCGCCGTTCGTGCTCTTCACCTCGAACACGCCGTCGCCGATCTCCAGGATCGACACGTCGAACGTGCCGCCGCCGAGGTCGTAGACCGCGATCGTGCCGGCGGATTTCTTGTCCATGCCGTAGGCGAGCGCCGCCGCCGTCGGCTCGTTGATGATGCGGAGCACTTCGAGGCCCGCGATCTTGCCCGCGTCCTTGGTGGCCTGGCGCTGGCTGTCGTTGAAGTAGGCCGGAACGGTGATGACGGCCTGCGACACCGGCTCGCCGAGATACGCTTCCGCGGTCTCCTTCATCTTGCCGAGGATGAAGGCGCTGATCTGGCTCGGCGAGTATTTCTGCCCCTTCACCTCGACCCACGCATCGCCGTTGTCGCCGCGCGTGATCGTGTACGGCACGAGGCCCTTGTCCTTGGCGACGATCGGATCGTCGTAGCGCCGGCCGATCAGGCGCTTGATGGCGTACAGGGTGTTGGTTGGGTTGGTGACGGCCTGCCTTTTCGCGGACTGGCCGACGAGACGCTCGCCGCTGTCGCTGAAAGCGACCATGCTCGGCGTCGTGCGCGCGCCCTCGGTATTCTCGATGACCCGGACGTCCTTGCCTTCCATGATGGCGACACAGGAATTCGTGGTCCCGAGATCGATGCCGATGACCTTGCTCATTCTTCGCTCCTTGTCAGCGGATACGGGCGGCCCGTGGCACCGTCCGCAGCCCCATAGTGGTTCACCGAGGATGTATTGAGGCCGGCCCCGTGCGGCAAGGGCCGGTATGCACGTTATTTGAGCAAGTGCAGCACAGGCTCAAACGGTCCGGTCCAGCGAAGTCTGCGGGACGCCCTCGCCACGCCGGCCCGGGGCCTTCGACACGACGACCATCGCCGGCCGCAGCAGCCGGCCGTTTAAGGTCCAGCCCGGCGTCCAGGCCTGAAGGACGGTGCCGGGCGGGTGGGAGGCGCTCTCCTGCTCGCTCATCGCCTGGTGCAGATTGGGGTCGAACGGCGCTCCGGTCGGGTCTTCCTTGCGGATGCCGTTCCGCTCCAGCAGGGTGAGGAAGCTCCGCTCGATGCCCGCGAAGCCGTCCCGCATGCGGGTCACGATCTCCGGCTCGCCGGGCTGGGCCGGCAGGCTGTCGAGGCCGCGCTGCAGGTTGTCGGCCGCCTCGACCACGTCGCGGGCGAATTTCTGCACGGCGTATTGCCGGGCGTCCTCGGTCTCCCGCCTGCCGCGGGCGCGCACGTTGGCGATCTCGGCCTCGGCGCGCATCCAGCGGTCGCGCATCTCGGACAGCTCGGCTTCGAGCGACGCAATACGGGACCCCGCATCGTCGCCACTCTCGGGCGGAACGGTCGGGGCGCCTTCTTCGGGGTTGTCGGCGGGAGGGCCGCCGGTGAATGCTGTGCTCATGGCGCGTCAGTTAGGGCGGACCGGCGCGGCAGACAAGCGCGAACAATGCGCCGCACGCCGGCCACGGTTACGCTGCGGGCGCGACTCTTGCGGAGGAATCGATGCTGGCGGCCGGTTGCCTGATGCCCCTGGTCCTTTTGGCGGCTGGCGCGGTCGTCGGCAGCGCGGTCGGGGGGACGCGCGGGGGAACCTGGGGCAGCGCCATCGGCTTCGCCGCCGGGACGCTCATCCTGCTCGGGCTGGTCTGGGCGATGGGCCGCGCGCGCCGGCCCCGGTGACCGCGTCGAGCGGTCACGAGGCGGCCCCTCCCCTCATGAATTGGGCGCGAGCACCGGCACGGCCATGGTGGACTGCGCCAACTGCATGGCGGCCGCCGGGCCGGAGGGCGGCGTCGTGATGATCGTATCCGACCCGTTCTGCGCAACGGTGAATCCGAGGTCGGAGCCGCTGTTGATGTGCAGCGAAGCGACCACACGGCCGTAGTCGAACACGGTCAGCACGCCATGGTCGTAGCTCGACGAATTGGATGGGGTGTCGCGCAGCACGACGCTTCCGAACGGATCCTCGGTGATCGAGCCGAGGAATTGCAGCGGCTTATCGATGTTGACCGTGGAGGTGGGCGAGACCAGCACGCTCTGTCCGCTGGACACGGCGTCCTCGAACGTCGCCGTCGCCGCGATGAACCGCCCCATCTCGACATTGATCTTTCCCGAGCCGAGCACGGGCGCCGCGAAATCGAGCGTGCCGCCGATATCGGTCACCGTGCCGTTGTTGAAGAAGGCGCTGTATTTATCGCCGGTCACGGTCAGGCTGCTGCGGGCCATCACCGTAGCGCCGCCGGTAAGGTCGAAGGCGGTGAGCGGAGACAGCCTGAGCGTGAGGTCCCCAGGGATGCCCGCCGCCAGGATGTCGGTCGTCCCGACATTCAGCGGGCCCTTGTCGATCACCACGCCCGACGCGTCGATCTCGCCGTAACGGGCCGGATAGGTCGGGCCGGGCGATTGCGGCGGCGGCGCGTGGATATCGATCCTGCCGAGCGAGGCGAAACTCGCGGCGAGCATCGGTTCGCCCGCGGGCTGATCGGAGCCGAGATCGACGGCCACGTTCGAGATGTCAGCAAAACCGACCCGTACCGTGCCGGCCCGGATCACGGCGGTATCACCGGCCTGCGGCACCTCCGAGGGGTTCCACCGCTGCCCGTCGAAGAAACTGCCGACCGAGCCGTCCCATGCCTTGTCCGCCATCTTGCCCCCCGCACTCCAGCACGACTGTTCCGTTGCGAACATGGATATAATAGGATGAAACTATCCTGGCGATCAAGTTCGGTTCCGCTACAGGCGTCACGACTTCGCGAGCCTGGCCATGCCCGTTCCGCCGTCTCGCCGCTTCGAGCCTCGGTCAGCCGAGCAGGCGGCCGATCACGCGGGCGGTGTAGTCCAATACCGGAATGATGCGGCCGTAGTTGATCCGGGTCGGGCCGATCACCCCGAGGGCGCCGACGATCCGTCCGCTCTCGCCGCGCGCCGGGGCGACCGCCATCGCAACCCCGGACGTTCCGAACAGGCCGCTCTCGGCGCCGATGAAGATGCGCACGCCTTCGGACTGCTCGGCGAGTTCCAGCAGGCGCAGCATCGCCTCCTGGGTCTCCAGCCGCTCGAACAGGGCCTGGATCGCGGTCAGGCGCTCGATCTGCGTGATGTCCGCGAGCAGGCGTCCCTGGCCGCGCACGATCAGGCTGCCGCCCCGCCCCTCTCCGGTCCAGGTCGCGAGCCCCGCCTCCACCACCTGGGCGGAGAGTTGGTCGAGTTCGGTGCGGTCGGCCGCGATCTCGCCGGACACGATCACGCGCACGTCGGCCAGCGGCCGGCCGGACAGCCGGGCGTTCAGGTAGTTGCTGGCCTGCTGGAGAGCGGAAGGCGGCAATCCCGGCGGCGTCTCGATGACCCGGTTCTCGACATGCCCGTCGGCGCTGACGAGGATGACGAGCGCCCGCCCCGGCCCGAGCGGCACGAAGTCGATATGCTTGACCGGCCCGTCGGATTTGGGCGCGAGCACGAGACCGGCGCCCGAGGAGAGGCCGGACAGCAGCGACCCGGCCTCGGCGAGCGTGTCCTCGAGGCTGCGGCCGTTGGCAGCGAGGGCGGCGGTGATCGCTTCCCGGTCCTCGTCCGAGAGATCGCCAAAGTTCAGCAGCCCGTCCACGAACAGGCGCAAGCCCTGGTCGGTCGGCAGGCGGCCCGCCGAGGTGTGCGGGGCGAACAGCAACCCGGCCTCCGTGAGATCGGCCATGACGTTGCGGATCGTCGCGGGCGACAGCGCGATCGGCAGCCTGCGGGATAGCGTGCGGCTGCCGACCGGCTCGCCCGTTTCCATATACTGCTCGACCAGTTCGCGCAGGATCGCGGAGGAGCGCGCGTCGAGCACCGGCGGAAGCCCGCCGAACCGGCCGGCTCCGCGCCCATTCGGCACCGTGTTCAAGGTCGCATCCGTTCCGCTACCGTTTCCCAGATCGCCGAAATGGGCCTGGTCTGGCGGACGGCCAACCCGTGCCCCTCGCCGCTTCGGCTTCGTGGCGGTATGATAGTGCCTTGCTCGCCTTGTTTGGAGATACCCATGCGCCCGTCCGGCCGCGCCGCCCATGAGTTGCGCCCCGTCTCGCTGACCACCGGCTTCGCTCGCCACGCCGAGGGCTCGTGCCTGATCCGGATGGGCACGACCGAAGTCTTGTGCGCGGCCAGCGTCGAAGGCCGGGTGCCCGGGTTCCTGCGCGGCCAGGGTCTCGGCTGGGTGACGGCGGAATACGGCATGCTGCCGCGCGCGACGCATACGCGCGGCGACCGCGAGGCGGCGCGCGGCAAGCAATCCGGACGCACACAGGAGATCCAGCGCCTGATCGGCCGCAGTCTGCGCGCGGTCGTCGACCGCGCCGCCATGGGCGAGATGACGGTGACGCTCGACTGCGACGTGCTGAATGCCGACGGCGGCACGCGCTGCGCGGCGATCACCGGCGCCTGGGTCGCGCTGCATCTGGCCTTCAGCCGCCTTCAGCGCATGCGGGTGATCGCCCGGCCGCCGCTGACGGGGCAGGTCGCCGCCGTGTCCTGCGGGCTTGCGGGTGGCGAGGCCGTGCTCGATCTCGACTACGAGGAGGATTCCGCCGCCGAGGCGGACGCGAACTTCGTCCTGACCGAGGGCGGCGGCATCGTGGAGGTTCAGGGCACGGCCGAAAAGGCCCCGTTCACCGAGGCGCAGTTCATGGCGCTGATGGCGCACGCGCGGCGCGGCACCGAAAGCCTGTTCGCGCTCCAGCGCGACGCGGTGCGGGCAGCGGCGGAGCAGGCCGGCTGATGGCCCGCCGCCTCGCGTCCGGCGCGCGGCTTGTGCTCGCCAGCCACAACAGCGGCAAGCTCGCCGAGATCGAGTCGCTGCTCGCGCCGCATTCGGTCGCTGTGATCCCGGCGGCGGAGCTCGGGCTGCCGGAGCCGGACGAGACCGCGCCGGATTTCGCCGGCAATGCCCGCCTCAAGGCGTGCGCCGCCGCCTCCGCGAGCGGCCTGCCCGCGCTCTCGGACGATTCGGGGTTCTGCGTCGCCGCGCTCCGAGGCGCGCCGGGCGTTTACTCCGCCCGCTGGGCCGGTCAGAACCGCGACTTCGCGGGCGCGATGGCGCGGGTGCAGAAGGAAGCCGCCGATGATCCCGACCGCCGGGCGTGGTTCGTCTGCGCGCTCTGCCTCGCCTGGCCCGACGGCCACACCGAAACCTTTGTCGGACGGGTGGACGGCAGCTTCTGCTGGCCGCCGCGCGGCACGCGCGGGTTCGGCTACGACCCGATCTTCTGCCCGAACGGCTCGGCCCACACCTTCGGGGAGATGGAGCCGGACGCCAAGCACGCCGCGAGCCACCGGGCGCGCGCCTTCGCGCAGCTGACGGCCTCGTGCCTGGGCGTTGGAAAGGCCGATGCAGCGTAGGTGCGGCGCGAGGTACGGCTTCTAGGGCGAAGGGAAGATGGGCCGGCCGAACACGCCGTCGGGCATCAGGTAGTCGAATTGAAGCACGAACTGCGCAATGACACCGATACTGCGGCCAGCGGACTTGGTGGCCGGAATCATCGCCTCGATCGCCACTTCCCAGCCTTCGCCTTGAGAGTAGCTGAATCCCGGAGCAACCACGAAAGTTGTTCCCTTGCCGCTAACCGGAGTTGTGTACACCGCCTCCACGAGAGGAGTCGTTCCGCGCAGAAGCCGGGGCAGGCCAGCATCCGCGACCTTCGATACCAGGTAGGGCATCGAATACTGGAGGGAAAAGTCCGCCTGGACCTGGCTGGTCCGTGCTCCGTACCCGGCCTGGTATCCGGCGAAGCCGGTGATCGCGAGAGGACGCCAATAGCCGATCGGCAGGTCGCCAAATCCCTTGGCGAAGGTCACGCCCGGCGTTGTCGCGCTTTGTGCGGGGCTGCCTGCGCGCCGGGTTCCGGTGCCACCAAACTCCTGCTCAACCTGGAATGACAGCAGAAACTCGTGCGGCTGGTCGATCACCGGCTCGTATTGCAGTTGCAAGGCGAAGTTCTGGGCTCCATTGGTCGCTGAAGTCCCGAGGCGGTTTGATCGGGTAAACCCATCCGAAATCTGGATGCCGAGCCGCTCGGTGATGAGTTTGCTGTACGAACCAGTAGCTTGGGTCTGGCGGGTCGTGTCTCCGGTTTGCTCTGCTTCCATCGGCTGATTGCTGAGAGTGCCCCAGAAAGCGTCCGCTGGGGCAGGCTGCGGCACGTTGAGGGTGGCCGGGAAGGTTCGGTCGCCGGCGGCGGTATAGGCGCTGGCTCCGGTCGGGATCAGACCCGCGAGCGCGAGCACGAGAGCGGCGCTGACGGTCCAATAACGACCCGGATCGTCTCGGCTGTTCATGGGACGTTTCGTTCCGTTCTCACGCCGTCCGCCCGCAATCGAAAAACCTTCAAGCGGCGGCCCTAAAGCACAGGCAGGCCGTAGCACGAGTCAAGTAGCCTACCAAGACCATTGCATACGACACGTTGCCATTTCAGGCAAGGGCCGTTCAGGGGCCGCTTGGAGGGGCTCCCGCGAGCGGAGGCGGCGCACGGGCCGGTTGCATGGCCGGTCCGCCCGCTTCGCAGCATTCCGTGAGACGGATGACTGCATTGAACTCCATCTGCGACCACACGCGGGGCAGCATTGGGTCTCGGCCCGCTTCGAGACGCGTTCCCCAACGCACGGGAATCGAAACCGACCGTCCGGTTGCTGCGCTCGTCAGGTCGACCTTCCCCATCGGTCCTCCGACCCGGGCCGAGCCAGCTTGCGTTCCGATGAACCAATCCGCGGCGCCGGAACGCACCGAACCCAAACCGACCGGAGTGGAAACCTCGAAGGTCGAGGCGCCTCGAACCGGAACGACACTGGCTCGCAGCAAGCCCCGCCCGAGCGAGAACCTCGCGTCCCTGCCGGAGCCGCCCAGATCATACTCGGCGACTGTTACGTTGCTGCCCGGCGACATCGAAATGGACGATCCGTCCGTCATCAGCAGCTTCAGAAATCCACCTGTTGGCACCTCGACCGCCGCGCCGACCTGAACTCCGTCGCCGTTTACAAGCGCCCGGCCGCCCGCTGTGCAAAACCCACTGACGGCGACGACCTTGCCCGCAAGCGTTGCCGCGCGCGCGGCGCCAGCCAGACAGATCAGACACCAGAAAACCAGGTTGAATCTTGCAAACCCCGTGCGCCGCACGACACTTACATTCCCGCGCCAACGGCCCACCCTGCATCAAGTTCGGTTCGTTTACAACCTTACGTCTGGCTGCCCAACCTTCTGTTGCCCCTTCATTTTGCTGACCGCCGCCCGATCTCGGCCTGCAACTCGTCGCGGCGGATGAGAACGGTTCGAACCCACTGGCGCGGCCAGAGCGCGTCGGTGACCGCCAGGCATGCATTGCAAGCCGCCACGGCTTGCTCCAGACGCGCCGTCCCGCTCTCCCGTTCGCCCAAATGCGCGAGCGCCGCGCCGAGATTCATCTGCGTCATCGCCCAGTCGAGGGGCACCCGCTCGCGCGTTCTCTCCTCCAGCGCCGCCCTGAATGCCGCGACCGCCTCCTCCAGCCGTCCCGTCTCGCTCTCCCGTTCCCCGAGCATGGAGAGTGCAGCGCCCAGATTCGCCTAAGTCAGCGCCCAGTCGAGCGGCACCCGCTCGCGCGTCCTCTCTTCCAGCGCCGCCCGGAACGCGGCGACCGCTTCCTCCAGTCGCGCCGTCCCGCTCTCCCGCTCGCCAAGGGTCGAGAGCGCGGCGCCGAGGTTCATCTGCGTCACCGCCCATTGCAGCGGCACCCGATCGCGCGTCCTCTCCTCCAGCGCCGCGCGGTATGCCGCCACGGCTTCGTCCAGCCGCGCCGCGCCACCCTCCCGCTCGCCAAGCGTCGAGAGCGCGGCGCCGAGGTTCACCTGGGTCATCGCCCATTGCAGCGGCACCCGCGCGCGCGGCGTCTCTTCCAGGGCCGCGCGAAACGCGGCCACGGCCTCCTCCAGAGATGCCGTCCCGCTGTGTCGCTCGCCCAATCTCGCCAGCGCGCCGCCGAGATTGCTCTGGGTCGTCGCCCATTGCAGCGGTACCCGATCGCGCGCCGTCTCTTCCAGCGCCGCGCGAAAGGCCGTGACCGCCTTTTCCAGAGACGCCGTCCCGCTCTCCCTCTCGCCCAGCCTTGCCAGCACGCTGCCGAGATTGTTCTGCGTCGTCGCCCAATCGAGCGGCGCTCGATCGCGCCTCGTTTCCTCCAGCGCCGCGCGATAGGCCGCCGCCGCTTCCTCCAGACGCGTCGCCCCGCTCTCCCTCTCCCCCAAGCGCAACAGCGCGGTACCGAGATTGGTCTGTGTCACCGCCCAGTCACGCGGAGTCCGCTCCCGCGTCCTTTCTTCCAGGGCAGCGCGATAGGCCGACACGGCCTGCTCGAGACACGCCGTCCCGCACTCCCGCTTTCCGAGCCTCGCGAGCGCACAGCCGAGATTGTTCTGCGCAGTCGCCCAGTCGCGCGGCACAAGCTCCCGCGGCAAAAACTCGAGCGCGTCGCCATAGAACCCGATCGCCTCCCGGAGCGCCGCGTTGTCGCCGCGCTCCTCGCCCCGACGTTGCAGCGCATCGGCTTGCCGGCAAATTCAGGGTACCCTTCTCGCTTGGCTCCTCGTCCGGTACCAGCAGCGCGGCCTCTCCGAACAGTTCCGCTGCCTCCGGATACTCCAGTGCCGAGAGGGCCAGCTCCGCCTCGGCCGCGGCGGCGCGGGCGGCCTGAAGCATCTGCTTCCGCGCTGCCGCTTCCGCTTCCCTGGCGAGTCGCCGAGCCTGCTCAGCCGCGGCCTTATTCGCGTCCCGCGCCACCCGCAAATGGTGCCGGGCGCCGTGGCGATCGCCCGTCGCCGCCGCTTGAGACGCCTTCGCCGCATGCTCCTGCGCGACGGGGTTCTCCGGCCGCAAGGCGGCGATGGCGGCGGTAGCCTTCCGGGACTGGTCGATAACCTCGGCCAGCTTTTCGAGTAGCCGTTCGTCCGGGACATCCGCCTGGCCGACGGTTGTCAGGATCGTCCGCAGCGCGCCCTGTGTCACGCCAAGCTTCTGGCTGAGATCGACGATCTTGTCCGCGAGGGGGCCGACAGCACCGGCCGCCGCGGCCTTGGTCAGAATCCTGGACCTCCGGAGCGGTCAGCCCGAGGGTAACGCCGCTTATGGTGATGCTCTGCGCCTGGACGTCTCTAAGCTCTACTCCGGTCTGGGCCATGGAAGCAGGTCAGCTATCCTTCGTCGCGTCGCTCCGGAGAATGCCCCGCGCGCACGCTTCGGATGTCGATGTCGCCGGTGAACTTGCCCTTCTCCAGTCTTACGCCGGTGCCGGAGGCGGCGATATCCGCAAGGCGCAGGTTCGCGGCCTCGATCTCCTTCAGGTCGACGCCGATCGCGGCGGCGGCGCCGGGCCCCTCCTGCCGGATCAGCTCAGCGAGGCGATGCGCCGCGGCCAGCACCTCCGTATCCTGCCCGGCGCCCGCCGCAATCAGGTCTTCCTCGACCACGGCCCGGCGGCTTCTTAACTCCGGCGCCTGCTCAAGCTGATCGATGGACACTTTCGGATAGCGCTTCCTGATCAGGCTCTTCAGTGCCGCGTAGGCGTCCCTGGCGACACTGCCGGCCACCTCCTTGCCCGCGACGGCGGCCGCGCCGAGGGCGAGGCTGAGTGCGACTGCGCTGACTGGCTCCATCGGCCTACCCCTATTGCCACATCATCCGTCAATTGGTTGCCGTTGCAAGCGTTTCCATTCCGCGAATGTCTCAAATTGTAGAAGGTCGTTTCCATCACCACAAGGTGATCCCGCCGACGCGCGGCGCGGCGATCAGCTACGACCACGGACCCAGGCGCAGTGAGCCGTGGAGCGCGGGCCTACGCGGTCGGGGTAACAGCCTGCCGGGAGACGCCGGCGGTGGCGCGCAATGCTACGATCTGTTACCGATAATGCGTGCCCAAGGGTCGACCACCGTCGGACGGCGGGCTCAAATCGTGTGTTCGGAGGCGCGGAGCCAGCGCCCTCACGGGAAGGAGACGGGTATGATCGGCAAGAACAAGCGGCGAGGCCTTCTAAGCGCCACGGCCTTGATTGCCGCGCTGCCCTGGTTCGGCGCGCAGGCGAAGACGCTGAGCGTTACCTATGTCCAGGGCCAGACCGGCAACCCGTTCTTCACGTCCGTGACCTGCGGCGCGGCGGACGAGGCCAAGAAACTCGGCGTCGAGTTCTCGGCCCAGGGCGGACAGCAATACAGCCCGACCTCGCAGACACCGGTGCTGAACGCGGTCATCGCCAAGCACCCGGACGGCATCATGATCTCGCCCATGGTCGGGCCGGCGATGGTCGCGCCGCTGACGCAGGCCAAGGAGGCCGGCATCAAGATCGTCTATGTCGATACGGCGGCGGCCGATCCGAGCCTCGCCCTCTCCTTCGTCGCCTCCGACAACGAGGCGGGCGGGCGGCTTGCCGCCGAGAAGCTCGCGGGCCTGCTCGGCGGCAAGGGGGTCGTGATGCTGGAGAGCTCCATTCCGGGCATCTCCAGCACCGACGCCCGCAACAAGGGGTTCGAGGCGGAGATCAAGAAGCATCCCGGCATCCGCTATGTCGGCGTGCAGTACAGCCAGGGTGATCCGGCGAAGGCGACGTCGCAGATCAGCTCGATGATGGCGGCCCACCCGGACCTCAACGGCATTTTCGCCGTCAGCACGCAGGAGGTCGAAGGCGCGGCGGCGGCGCTGTCGCAATCCGGCAGGAAGGACGTCAAGGTGGTCGGCTTCGATACCGCGCCGCCGATCCTGACCGACATCGAGCAGGGCATCATCCAGGGCGTCGTCGTGCAGGAGCCGCTGAAGATGGGCGCCACCGCCTTGCAGCAGCTGGTCGACGGCCTCGAGGGCAAGCCGACGACCAAGGTGATCCACACGCCGTTCGTGTTTCTGACCAAGGCGAACATGAAGGATCCGGACATCTCGCAATACATCTACAAGACGTCCTGCTCCCCTTAGGCAACCGGCGTGACGGGGCCGCTTCTCCAGGCGCGGGGGATCGCCAAAGCCTTCGGCCACGTGGAGGCGCTCCGGGGCGCCGATTTCGCCGTGCATGCGGGCGAAGTGGTGGCCCTGATCGGCGACAACGGGGCCGGCAAGAGCACGCTGGTCGGCGTGCTCTCCGGCGTGCTTCAGCCCGACTCCGGGCAGATCCTGCTCGACGGCCTTGAGGTCCGGCTGGCATCGCCCAGGGATGCGCAGGCGGTCGGGATCGAGACGGTCTATCAGGATCTGGCCCTGTGCCCGACGCTCGGCGCGGCCGCGAACCTGTTCTACGGACGGGAGATCGTGCGCTCCGGCCTGCTGGGCCGCTTCGGCATTCTGGACAAGCCGGCGATGCGCGTGCGCGCGGCCGAGGCGCTGTCCGCCTTGGGCGTCGCGCTGCCCGACATCGACGCCCCGGTCGGCGAGCTCTCGGGCGGGCAGCGGCAGAGCGTGTCGATCTGCCGGGCGGTGACGTGGGCGCGGCGGGTCGTGTTCATGGACGAGCCGACGGCGGCGCTCGGCGTGGTGCAGACGCGGCGCGTCGTCGATCTGATCCGGCGCGTGCGCGATCAGGGGACGGCCGTGGTCCTGATCAGCCACAACATGCCGCAGGTGCTGGAGGTGGCCGACCGGATCGAGGTGCTGCGCCTCGGCGCGCGCGTGGCGCGCTTCCAGCGCGACGAGGCGTCCGGGGAGCAGCTGGTCGCGGCCATGACCGGGGCGCGGGTGCAGGACGCGGCGGCATGACCCAAGCGATCGAGGCGGCGGACGGCCGCGCGCCCGAGGGACGGCGCGGCGGCGCTTGGCGGCGGGTGCGCCTGTCGCCGACGGTGTATCTCGCGATCGCGCTCCTGCTGCTGGTCGCGGTGTTCACGGCGCTGTCGCCGTCCGCCTTCCCGAGTGCCTACAACATCCGGAGCATCCTGATCGATGCCTCCGCGCTGCTGGTGATCTCGGTCGGTCAGACCTTCGTGATCGCGACCGCCGGGATCGATCTGTCGGTGGGCGCGGTTCTCGTCTTCTCGGGCGTCGTGTCCGATCAGGTCATGATCGCGCTCGGCGGCGGCACGGGCGCGATCCTCGGCGGCCTCGCCGTGGCCCTCGCCTCGGGTCTGCTCTGGGGCGTCGCCAACGGCCTGCTCGTGACGCGCGCCCGCATTCCGCCGCTGATCGCGACGCTCGGCACGTTCGGCATCGCCTTCGGCATCGCCCAGGTCACCACCAACGGCAACGACATGACCGGCGTGCCGCCCGCGCTCGTGCAGTCGGTCGGCCTCGGACGGCTGCTCGGCGTGGTGCCCTGGCTGGTGGTGATCGCGGCGGCGGTGACGATGCTGGCAGGTGTCGTGATCGCGCAGACGAGGTTCGGGCGGCACACGCTCGGGATCGGCGCCAATCCGGACGCATCGCGCCGGATCGGCATCAAGGTCGACCGGCACCTGACGGAGATCTACGCGCTTTCCGGCCTGCTCGCCGGGCTCGCGGGCTTCCTGAGCCTCGCCCAATACGCGACGACCACCATCCAGGGCCACAGCACCGACAATCTGCAGAGCATCACGGCGGTCGTGCTGGGCGGCACGAGCCTGTTCGGCGGCGTCGCGAGCATCGTCGGGACGACGATCGGGGTGTTCATCCCCGCCGTGCTCCAAAGCGGTCTCGTGATCGTCGGCGTGCAGCCGTTCTGGCAGCAGGCGGCGGTCGGCGCCGTGCTGCTCTGCGCGGTCTATTTCGACCAGCGCCAGCGTCGCCCCCGCTCCGGACGGTAACCGACTGGTCACGCAGCTTTCTGCTTCCGCTGCGTCAGCCGGTGCGGTCCGCGGAGTCCACGCCCACTTGCGGATCGTCCAGCCAGCGGCTACATGACGGCCTCTCTTCGATCTCCGCAGTGCTACTGGGGGGTGGCCTTCGCGGGCCGCCTTTTTTGCTTTGGGCCAGGATCAGTCACACCATATCGGATTGGACGCCAAGCTCGCCGGCATCGTCTCGCCCTCGCTCGAAGCCATGGGCTACGAACTCGTGCGCGTCGCCATCATGGGCAGCCGGGACCGGCCGACCGTGCAGGTGATGGCCGACCGCGCCGACGGCCGTCAGATCTCGGTCGAGGATTGCGAGGCGATCAGCCACATGATCGGCGCGCTGCTGGACGTGGAAGACCCGATCGCCGGCGCCTGGAACCTCGAAGTGAGCTCGGCGGGGATCGACCGGCCGCTGACGCGCGTCAAGGACTGGAACCGCTTCGCGGGCCACCTCGCCCGGGTCGAGGCGATCGCGCCGGTGGACGGACGCCGCCGGTTCTCCGGCATCGTGCTCGGCGCCGACGAGACCCACGCCCGGATGCGGCTCGACGATGGCACGGAGGTCTCCCTGCCGCTCGCCGACCTGCGCCGCGCCAAGCTGGTGCTGACCGACGCGCTGATCGAGGCGACCACGCAACCCCCTCGGACCAACTGAGAGGCCGAACGCTCATGGACACCGCCGTCACCCGCCCCGAACTGCTCCTGGTAGCCGACGCCGTCGCGCGCGAGAAGTCGATTGACCGCGAGGAAGTACTGGAAGCGATGGAGCAGGCGATCCAGAAGGCGGGCCGCGCCAAATACGGGCACGAGAAGGACATCAGGGCGACCATCGACCGCAAGACCGGCGACGTGCGGCTGTCGCGCTGGACCGAGGCGGTCGAGACGGTGGAGAACGAGGAGACGCAGATCCCCGTTCACATCGCCCGCAAGTTCTCGCCCGACATCCAGATCGGCGGCCATCTGGTCGATCCGCTGCCGCCGATCGATTTCGGCCGCATCGCCGCTCAGACCGCGAAGCAGGTGATCGTGCAGCGCGTGCGCGAATACGAGCGCAAGCGGCAATACGACGAGTTCAAGGACCGCGTCGGCGAGATCATCAACGGTGTCGTCAAGCGCACCGAGTACGGGAACCTGATGGTCGATCTCGGCCGGGCCGAGGCGCTGCTCCGGCGCGACGAGCTGATCCCGCGCGAGAGCTTCCGCAACGGCGACAGGGTGCGCGCCTATATCTACGACGTGCGGGAGGAGCCGCGCGGGCCGCAGATCTTCCTCAGCCGCACGCATCCGGCCTTTCTCGCCAAGCTGTTCGCGCAGGAGGTGCCGGAGATCTACGACGGCATCATCGAGATCAAGGCGGTGGCGCGCGACCCGGGCAGCCGCGCCAAGATGGCGGTCATCAGCCGCGATTCCTCGATCGACCCGGTCGGCGCCTGCGTCGGGATGCGCGGCTCGCGGGTGCAGGCCGTCGTGCAGGAATTGCAGGGCGAGAAGATCGACATCATCCCCTGGAGCCCGCAGGCCGCGACCTTCGTCGTCAACGCGCTGGCACCGGCGGAAGTGACGAAGGTGGTGATGGACGAGGAGGCGGGCCGGGTCGAGGTCGTGGTGCCGGATGAGCAGCTGTCGCTCGCGATCGGCCGTAGAGGCCAGAACGTGCGGCTGGCGAGCCAGCTCACCCGCTGGGACATCGACATCCTGACCGAAGCCGAGGAGAGCGAGCGCCGTCAGGACGAGTTCCGCCGCCGCTCCTCCCTGTTCGTCGAGGCGCTGGACGTGGACGACGTCATCGCGGGCCTGCTCGTGACCGAGGGCTTCACGACCGTCGAGGAGCTGGCGTTCACGCCCGAGGAGGAGCTCGCCTCCATCGAGGGCTTCGACGATCAGGTCTCGGAGGAGCTGATCCGCCGGGCGCAGGTCTTCATTACGCGAAGGGACACCGAGCTTTCCGAGCGCAGCCGGGAACTCGGGGTGAGCGACGAGGTCGCCGCGATCGAGGCGCTGACGCCCGCCATGCTGGTCGCGCTCGGCGAGAAGGGCGTCAAGACGCTGGACGATCTGGCCGACCTCGCCTCCGACGAGCTGATCGAGATCGTGGGCGATGGCGCGCTGGACGAGGCCAGCGCCAACGAGATCGTCATGGCCGCCCGCGCCCATTGGTTCGATGGCGAGGAAACCGTCCCGGCCGCCCTGGACGACGCCATCCCCGGCGATGGGGAGGCGCGTCACGGCTGACGACGATGCGCCCGAGACCGGACCGCTCCGCCGTTGCGTCCTGACCCGCGAGAGGCTGCCAAAGGAGCGGATGATCCGGTTTGTGCTCGGGCCTGACGGGACGATCGTGCCCGATCTCGCCGCAAGACTGCCCGGACGGGGAATCTGGTTGAGCGCGGAAGGCGATGTGATAGAAACCGCTCACGCCCAGGGGCGGTTGGTTCGCGCGTTCGCTCGCGCGGCCCGTGGCCCCGTCTCCGTGCCCGCCGACCTGGTGGCTCTGCTTCAGAGCGGCCTTGCGCGCCGGATCGGTGAGAGTCTGGGTCTGGCCAGACGAGCGGGCCAGGCCGTGGCAGGGTTTCAGAAGGCGCGTGAGTGGCTGCTGAGCGGACGCGCCGGCCTGGTCATCCAGGCCTCGGACGGCAGCGAGGGGGAGCGCCGGCGGCTGTTTTCCGCGTCCGGCGTCCGCGCCGGAGGGGGGGCCGGGGACGAAGGTGGCGTGCGGACGGGGGCGCCCCTGCCGGCCGCGGCGCTGGGACGGGTTTTCGGCCGCGATCATGTCGTGCATGTCGCGGTCGCGTCCGGGCGCCTTGCCGAGACGCTAGCGAATGAGACGGCGCGGCTGGCGAGCCTCCGGCCCGGGGCCGGGCTGAATGGGCTGCCGGCCAATGCGCTGGATGAATTGAAGGCTGCCGGCACCCATGCCGGACAGAAGATCGGACGGATGAATGACTGAAGGCAACGATACGGAAACGGGCAAAGGCCGCTTGAGTCTGCGTCCAGCGGGGCGCCTCGAGCTCGGCCGCACCGTGGATGCGGGCTCCGTCCGGCAGAGTTTCAGCCACGGGCGGTCCAAGGTGGTGCAGGTCGAGGTGCGCAAGAAGCGTGCGCCCGGACCCGGGCCTGGCACGCCTGGAGCCGTCCCCGCGCCGGGAGGACCGGCCCAGGTGCCCGCTCCGGCGCCCTCTCCGCGGCCCGGGGCCGCGGGGCGGTCCCAGGGCGCCGGACGAGCGCTGACGCAGACGGAACTCGCCGCCCGGCAGCGCGCCCTGGTCGAGCAGCAGCGGGATGCCGCCCGCCGCGAGGCCGAACGGCGGGAGCAGGAGAAGATCTCCATCCTCTCCGCAGCTGAGGAGGCCCGCCGCCGCGAGGAGGAGGCCCGCAAGGCCGCCGAGGAAGAAGCCCGCCGCAAGGCGGAAGAAGAGGCGCGGGCACGGGCCGAGGACGCGGCACGCGAGACGGCCCAGGCCGCCGCCGCCGCCCCCACCCCTGCCCCCGTGGTGCGCGGAGCGGACGAGGCTCGACGCCGCCCGGCCCCGGCCGCCGCGCCCGCCGCGCCGAGGGCGCCGACGGAGACGTTGCGCCTGAAAGCGCGTGGAGCCGATGAGGAGGAGGAGGCTCGCCCCGTCCGCCGCCCGGGCTCGCCGCTGCCGCCGCGCAAGCCGCCGGTCGCCGCTCCGAAGAAGGGCACCGACGCCGGCCGTCGCCCGGGCCGGATCGACGTGCAGGCGGCGATCGAGGGCGAGGACGAGCGCGTCCGCAGCCTCGCCTCCGTGCGCCGCCAGCGCGAACGCGAGCGCCGTCAGGCCGAACTCGAGCGTCTCCGCTCCGATCAGGTGAAGCACGTGCGCGACGTCATTCTGCCGGACACGATCACGGTACAGGAGTTGGCCAACCGCATGGCCGCGCGCGCGCCGGAGGTGATCAAGGCGCTGATGAAGCTCGGCGTCATGGCGACGATCACGCAGACGCTCGACGCCGATACGGCCGAGCTCGTGGTGCAGGAGTTCGGCCACCGCGCCCGCCGCGTCTCGGAGTCCGACGTGGAGTTGGGCCTGGAGGGAGCGGTCGATACCGAGGCCGAGCTGCTGTCGCGGCCGCCGGTCGTGACCGTGATGGGCCATGTCGATCACGGCAAGACGTCGCTGCTCGACGCGCTCCGCGCGACCGATGTCGCGGCGCGCGAGGCGGGCGGCATCACCCAGCATATCGGCGCCTATCAGGTGCAGATGCCGGGCGGCGAGCGCATCACCTTCATCGACACGCCGGGTCACGAGGCGTTCACGGCCATGCGCGCGCGCGGCGCGGGCGTGACCGACATCGTCGTCCTGGTGGTGGCGGCGGATGACGGCGTCATGCCGCAGACGGTCGAGGCGATCCGGCACGCGCGGGCCGCGAACGCGCCGATCATCGTCGCCATCAACAAGATGGATAGGCCGGACGCGAACCCGAACCGCGTGCGCCAGGAACTGCTCAGCCACGAGATCGTGGTCGAGGAGATGGGCGGCGAGACGCAGGACGTGGAAGTGTCGGCGGTGAAGCGCACCGGCCTCGACAAGCTGGCCGAGGCGATCTCGCTGCAGGCCGAAATCCTCGATCTGCGGGCCAATCCGGACCGCACGGCCGAGGGTGCGGTCATCGAGAGCCGGCTCGATCGCGGCCGTGGCCCGGTCGCGACCGTGCTGGTCCAGAAGGGCACGCTGCATCAGGGCGAGATCGTGGTCGCCGGCGCCGAATGGGGCCGGGTGCGGGCGATGCTCGACGACAAAGGCCAGCAGCTGAAGGACGCCGGGCCGTCCGCGCCGGTCGAGATCCTCGGCCTCGCGGGCGTGCCGTCGGCGGGCGAGCCGTTCGTCGTCGTCGAGAACGAGAGCCGGGCGCGCGAGATCGTCGAGTTCCGCCAGCGCAAGCTGCGCGACAAGCAGGCGGCGGGCCATGTGGCGGCGCGCGGCACGCTCGAGGAGATGCTCGCCCGCATCGCGGCCGGCGGCCAGAAGGAGGTCGCGATTCTGATCAAGGCTGACGTCCAGGGCAGCGCGGAAGCGTTGCAGGCGACGGTGATGAAGCTCGAGCACGAGGAGGTGAAGGTCCGGGTGCTGCTCGCCTCCGTCGGCCAGATCACGGAAAGCGATATCCAGCTCGCGAAGGCCTCGAACGCGGTGATCGTCGCCTTCAACGTGCGCGCGACCGCGCAGGCGCGGGAGCTGGCGCAGCGGGAGGGCGTCGATATCCGCTACTATTCGATCATCTACGAGGTGTCGGACGACATCGAGAAGATGGTGCGCGGCCGGGTGGCGCCGAAGGCGCGCGAGCGGTTCCTGGGCTACGCCGAGATCCGGCGCGTCTTCAACATCACCAAAACCGGCAAGGTCGCCGGCTGCATGGTGACCGAGGGGCTGGTCAAGCGCGGCGCGGGCGTGCGGCTGCTGCGCGACAACGTCGTCATCCACCAGGGCGAGCTGTCGCAGCTGAAGCGGTTCAAGGACGACGTGCGCGAGGTCGCGCGCGGCTACGAGTGCGGCCTGTCGTTCGCGAACTTCCACGACTTGCAGGAAGGCGATATGGTCGAGTGCTTCGACGTGGAGATGGTGCCGGGTTGACGAAGCGGGCGAGCGGCGCACCCTCGCAACGGCAGCTGCGCGTGGCGGAGGAGATCCGCCATGTGCTGGCCGGCGTGTTCGCGCGCGGCGACATCCGCGACCCGGACCTCACGGGCGAGCACGTCACCGTGACCGAGGTGCGGG
The DNA here is from genome assembly GCA_963777325.1 of uncultured Alphaproteobacteria bacterium. Lineage (GTDB taxonomy): Bacteria > Pseudomonadota > Alphaproteobacteria > Acetobacterales > Acetobacteraceae > JAFAXA01. The sequence goes on from CAVZQE010000006.1 coordinate 79,197, forward strand.
TCTCGCCCGACCTCAAGCACGCGACCGCTTTCGTGGCCCGGCTCGGCCGCCCGGACGCGGAGGCGCTGCTGCCGGCGCTGAAGCGGGCCGCGCCGTTCCTCCGCACCCAGCTCGCGCACGCGCTCAGGCTGCGCTACGCCCCGGACATCTCCTTCCAGGCGGACACGGCGCTCGACTACGCGATGAAGATCGACAAGCTGCTGCACACGCCGGAGGTGGAGCGGGATCTCGGCGGTAAGTTGGACGGCAAGCCGGACTGAGGGCCGCGAAGGGTTGTGCGAACACCCGATCCGATGACGCCTTGGATTGGTGATCCAGGATTGGGAACGCGGCTGTCCGGATTTCTCTTCCCCTGCTCGACAGCAGCACTGTTCCCCGCCGGCGCCAGCCGCATCGGCCCTGATCCAGACCCCTGAAAACCATAGGGAACGGTTGCATTCGATACTGTCGGTGCGTTAGCCTACCCTTGACTCTTCGACGATGCCTTCGGACAGCGCGCCCGCAGAGTCCGGTCGCGGCGCCAGGGAGGAAACGGTGCCAAAATTTGCCACCCTCGCGAAAATCCTCAGCGCTCTCGCTCTGTTGGTCAGCACGGCTGTCTCAGCCGGCAATCCGGGATCCGAACGAGACTGGCCGATGTACGGGCGCAACCTGCGGCACACCTTTGCTAACAGCGCATCTCGAATCAATCCCAGCAATGTCGCGAGCCTGAAGCCAGTTTGGAGTTTTCCGACAGCGGATGCCGTAAGCGCCTCGCCCACCGTCGTGCGGAACGTGGTGTATGTCGGTGGCTGGGACGGATACTTCTATGCGCTCGACGCCACGTCCGGCGCAATGATCTGGAAGTTTCAGGTAGACTGCCAGACGACCATCGTTCCAATCCCGCCGCAATGTCTGCCCGCCGGGCAGCCGCAGCCGCCGCGGTACTTCAGTAGCGGGGGCATCATCACCTCCACCGCTGCTGTCGTCGCGGACCGGGTCTATTTCGCGGCTGGCAAGACCATGTACAGTCTTGAGGCAAGAACGGGAGCACTGCTCTGGAAACATGTGATCTGCGGCAACCCTGACGCAGCCGACTGCAGCCGGGATTCTGGGGATCCAACCCAGATCTTCTCTTCGCCAGCTGTTTTCGACGGCAAGGTTTTTATCGGTCACACCGCCGGAGAGACCGGGTATCGCGGCGCGATTGAGGCCCTGGATGCGAGGACTGGTGAGCAGCTCTGGAGGTTTGAGGTCGATCCGATCCTCGATTCCGCGGGCAATCCGATTCTCGATGTCCGGGGGTACGCAATCGGCGGGTATAATCGCGGATGCGGTTCCGTGTGGTCGTCCGCCGCCGTTGATCCCGACAACCACCTGGTGTTCTTCGGCACCGGCGATTGCAATCGGGACGCCACGCCGCCGTATCATGAGGCGGTGCTGGCCTTGAACACGGAGTCCGGGTTCCTGCGCTGGGCGTATCGGCCTCGGAGCCACGACACGTGCGATTTCGATTTCGGCGCGTCCCCGAACCTGATTGTAAAGGGCGACCAACACTTCGTTGGAATCGGCGGGAAGGATGGAACCTACTATCTTCTGAAAGGCCGGACGGATGTTCCAAGTGGTGAGCTTTTATGGAGGCGTCAGGTCGTATTCGGAGGAAGCGACGGCGGCTTTTTCGGCGCCTCCTTCGACGGCGAGCACATCTTTGCCGCCACAAGCGTCGGCGACGGGAACATCGCTGCGCCGAACCCTTCGGATCTCTGCGATCCCTCCAACCCAGAAGACACCTTCCTCCAAGAACCCAGCATGCATGCGTTTAGCATGCAGAGCGGCGCCATTCTTTGGGAGCAGACGCAGAACCACAGCGTCGCGCCCACGTCGCTGGCGAACGGGGTGGTATTCTCCGGCCTGCTCGGAATCGAGGGGTTTGGGCTGAACGCCTACGATACGCGAACGGGCGAGCGACTCGCGACGATACCCATGGCCGGTTCCGTCAATTCGGCAGCGACGCCGCTAGGGGGAACATTATACGTCACGGCGGGAACGTCCGTAGATGGGAGTGGAGGCGGCGTCTTCGCATTCGCCCTTCCTGATCGATAGGCGAGTGCTGCCCATCCTACCTGGACGGCCGCCGGCCCGAAGGCGAGTGGCCGCTCAGCTCGGACCCGGCCTCTGGATCGAGCCTCAGGCTGACCAGCGGCGCCATCATCGCGATGCCGCCGACGGTCAGGAACGCTGCTGAAAAATCGGAGAGCGCCGGCGTGGCGTGGCCCGCGATCCGCATCGAGGTCGCGAGCGCGGCGGCCGAGGCGGCGATGCCGAGCGACAAGGTCAGTTGTTGGAAGGTGGCGTAGAAGCTGGTGGCGGCGCTCATCTGCTGGCGCGGGACGTCCGCGTAGGCGATCGTGTTGTAGGCCATGAATTGCAGCGATTGGAAAAATCCGCCGGTCAGCAGCACGGCGTAGATCGCGGCCATCGGCCAGCTCGGCCGGAAGGCCGCCGACGTCGTCAGGCACAGCACGGCGATGAAGCCCACCCAGACGAGCACGTTGCGGAACCCGAGGATCCGCAGGAATTTCGGCGCGCTCAAGCGCATCAGCAGCGAGCCCGCCCCGCTCACGAAGGTGATGAGACCGCTTTGCGCGGCCGAGACGCCGAAGCCGAGCTGGAGCATCATCGGCAGCAGGAACGGCATCGACCCGACCGCGATGCGCGACAGCGTCCCGCTCAGGACCGAGAGCCTGAAGGTCGGTATCCGCATCAGCCGGAAATCCAGCACCGGCTGCGGATGACGTTGCGCGTGCCGCCAGTAGAGCACCGCCGCGACGCCGCCGACCGCGAGCAGGATCGCGGCCTCGACCGGCGAACCGACGCCGCGTCCGGCCAGCTCGAAGCCGAAGGTGAGGCAAGGCAGCGCGAGTCCCGACAACACAAGGCCGCCCAGATCGAAGCTGACCGGCCCCTCCTCGCGGATCTCGGCGATGAACAGAGAGACGAGCGCCATCCCGAGCACGCCGATCGGCAGGTTGATGTAGAAGATCCAGCGCCAGTCGAGATAGGTGACGATTAGGCCGCCGACCGGCGGCCCGAGGATCGGTCCGATGGTCGCCGGGATCATCAGCCAGGCCATCGCGCCGACGAGGTCGGCCTTGGACACGGAGCGCAGCAGCACGAGCCGGCCGACCGGGACCATCATGGCGCCCCCGACCCCCTGCAGCATGCGCGCACCCACGAGGAACGCGAGGCTCGGCGCCTGCGCGCACAGGATCGAGCCGAGCGTGAACAGCGCGATCGCGGCCCGGAACACGGTGCGCGAGCCGAACCGGTCCGCCGCCTTGCCGCTGGCCGGGATGAACACGGCGAGGCTGAGCAGATAGGATGTCAGCGCCACGTTCATGTGCAGCGGGTCCACATCGAACGAGCGCGCCATGGTCGGCAGCGCGGTCGCAAGCACCGTGCCATCGAGCTGCTCCATGAACAGCGCGCTGGCCACGATCAGGGCGACGGTGCGCGGGCCGACGCGGATCCTGGCGCGATCGGCGGGTGCGTCGGTCTCGGCTGGGTGCGGGGGCGATGGCATGGCCAGGGGACTACCCCGTAAGCGCCTTTTCACGGATCTGGCTCAGGGTCTGACTGGGCGTCAGCGCCTCGGGATCGATCCGCAATTCGAGGATCGCGGGCAGGCCGGAGGCAGAAGCGCGGTCGAAGGCCGGGCCGAACTGCTCGGTCCGTTCGACCACCTCGCCATAGCCGCCGAACGCGCGGGCATAGGCCGCGAAATCCGGGTTCGCGAGATCGGTCGCGCTGACGCGGCCGGGATGGTGGCGCTCCTGGTGCATGCGGATCGTGCCGTACATGCCGTTGTTTACGACGAGGAACAGCGCCGGGGCGTTGTACTGCACCGCGGTCGCGAATTCCTGCCCGTGCATCAGAAAGCAGCCGTCGCCCGCGAAGCAGACCACCATCCGCCCGGGATGCATGATCTTGGCGGCGACCGCGGCCGGCGCGCCGTAGCCCATCGAGCCGGACACCGGCGCGAGCTGCGTGCCGAAGCGGCGGTGGCGGTGGAAGCGATGCAGCCAAACCGTGTAGTTGCCCGCTCCGTTGGTCATGATGGCGTCGTCCGGCAGACGCGCCTCGAGCCAGGTCATGACCTCGCCCATCTGCAACGCGCCGGGCGTCGCAGGCGGATGCTGCCAGGCCTCGTACTCGGCGTGTGCCTGCTGGCGCCACGCCGCCCAGCGCGTGCCATCCACCGGCTCCAGCCCATCCAGGGCGGCGGCGAATGCGCGGGCGCCGGCGTTGATCGGCAGGTCCGCCTGATAGACCCGGCCGAGTTCCTCCGCCCCCGCATGCACATGCACGAGCGTCTGCCTCGGGCGGGGAATGTCGAGCAAGGAATAGCTCTGGCTCGGCATTTCGCCGAGCCGGCCGCCGAACAGCAGCAAAAGGTCGGCGTCGCGCAGCCGCCGGACCAGCGCCGGATTGGGGCCGATGCCGATGTCGCCGACATAGCAGGGATGGGCGTTGTCGAAGTAGTCCTGCCGCCGAAAGCTTGCCGCGACGGCGAGGCCGCTCGCCTCCGCGAAGCGCTGCACGCGCGCGCAGGCCTGCGCGTCCCAGCCGCCGCCGCCGAGGATCGCGACCGGCCGTTCCGCCGCCGCCAGCATGGCCCGCAGGCGCTGCATGTCCTCAGGTCCGGGATGCGCCTCCACCCGCCGATAGCGCGCGGGATCGGGGACGGCGACTTCGTCCCGCAGCATGTCCTCGGGCAGCGCGAGCACGACCGGGCCGGGCCGGCCGGAGGTCGCGACGTGGAAAGCGTGGCTGACGTGCTCGGGGATGCGCGCCGCGTCGTCGATCTGCGCCACCCATTTCGCCATCTCGCCGAACATGCGGCGATAGTCGATCTCCTGGAACGCCTCGCGCTCGATCATGCCGCGCGCGACCTGCCCGATGAACAGGATCATCGGCGTCGAGTTCTGGAACGCGATATGGACGCCGGCGCTGGCGTTGGTCGCTCCGGGACCGCGCGTGACCATGCAGATGCCCGGCTCGCCCGGTGAGGCGGCCGTAGGCGTCCGCCATCATCGCCGCCCCGCCCTCCTGACGGCACACGACGAATGGCATCGCGTCGCGATGATCGTGCAGCGCATCGAGCACGGCGAGAAAGCTCTCGCCCGGCACGCCGAAAAGGCGGCTCACGCGGTGCAAGCCGAAGCTGATCGGCGAGGATCTGGCCGCCGGTGCGGGAAACGGGGGCGGGCATGGGACGGTCTCCGGTCAGACATGCCCCGCCCCGTTCCGTTTCACCGGACCGGGGCGGGGCTTCGCTGGCTAGAGTGGAACGTCCCGGCCTCCGGCATCAAGCGGCCGGAAGCGACGGTCAGATCAGCGCGTGGTGGTGTGCGCCGGATTCGTGCCGCTGGTATTGGTGCCCGCGTTGCGGTCGAGCGTGCGCTCCGCGGCCGTTCCGCGCGGGTTGCCCGGCGTCCCGTCCGAGTGCGACGGATAAGCGCCGCTCGTATTGGTGCCTGCGGTGCGATCGAGCGCGCGGGTCGCCTTGGTGCCCTTGGGGTTCTCGGGCGTGCCGTCCGACTGCGACGGATAGGCGCCGCTCGTATTCGTGCCCGCCGCCCGGTCGAACGCACGGGTTGCCTCGGTGCCCTTGGGATTGGCCGGCGTGCCGTCCCTCTGCGAGGGGTACGCGCCGCTCGTATCGGTGCCGGCGGCGCGGTCGAAGGCGCGGGTCGCCGCGTTGTTGGCCGGATCGCTGGAATGCGAATTGGTCTGGGCCATCGCGCCGACGGACAAGACGCTGGCTGCCGCAATGCCGAGAACCGCAGAGACTCTACGCATGATTTTCTCCTCAGAAACAGCCGAGGTAACGGTCTCCACAGCGTATGGTTGCAAGACCCTGCAAATTCGGTCGGCCCGCAAAGAGAGGCAGACCGTGACCCCGGCAGTTCTGGCGCGCCCGCATTGACCCCGCGCGGGTTTCGGCCGATGGACGCGCCCGGCCGCCCGCAGGAGATCGCCTATGTCCCGCCGCAAGCCCGCGGCCGCCCGCTCGACGGCTGGCTCGTCGTCGACAAGCCTCCGGGGCTGACGAGCACGGACGTGGTCAACCGCGTGCGGCGGGGCTTCGACGCCCAGAAGGCGGGTCACGGCGGCACGCTGGACCCGCTGGCGACCGGAGTGCTGCCCGTCGCGTTCGGCGCCGCGACCAAGACCGTGCCCTACGTCATGGACGGCACCAAGCTCTACCGCTTCACGCTCGCCTTCGGCGAGGCGCGCGACACCGACGATGCCGACGGGCAGGTGACGCGACCTCGCCGCATCGCCCGGCCGACGCCGAGATCGAGGCCGCCCTGCCCGGTTCCGGGGCGACATCATGCAGGTGCCGCCGATGTTCTCCGCGATCAAGATCGAGGGCGAGCGCGCCTACGACATGGCGCGCGAGGGCCGCGCGCCGGTGCTGGAGCCGCGTCCGGCCCGGGTGGACCGCTTCGCGCTGATCGAGCGGCCGGACGCCGATCGCGCCGTGTTCGAGGTGCAGTCGGGCAAGGGCGTCTATATGCGCAGCCTCGCGCGCGATCTCGCGCTCGCCTGCGGCACGCTCGGCCATGTCGCCGCCCTGCGCCGGCTGCGGGTCGGCCCCTTCATCGAGGCGCAGGCGATTGCGCTGGACAAACTGGCCGGCCCGGACCATACCGCGCCTGCTTCCCCGGAGCTCCTGCTTCCCGTTGCGACCGCGCTGGCCGACATCCCGGCTCTGGCCCTGACGGACGCGGAGGCCAGCGACCTCCGGCACGGCCAGGCGATCAGCCTGGTCGCGCTCATGGGCCGCATTCCAGTCTCGGCCGATCCCGATCGCGGATTGGCGCGGGCCATGGCGGGAAGCCGCGTGCTCGGCTTGTGCCGCCTGCAGGATGGCTGGCTCAAGCCCGAGCGGATGCTCTGAGGCTCCGCTCCGCCCGCGTCCCGTCCCTCTCATCAGGAGAAACACGATGTCGATTACAGCGGAGCGCCGCACGGCGCTCGTGTCCGAATACGCGACCGGCCAGCCGATACCGGCAGCCCCGAAGTGCAGGTCGCGCTGCTCTCCGAGCGGATCGGCAATCTGACCGAGCACCTCAAGACGCACGCGAAGGACTTTCACAGCCGTCGCGGCTTGCTGATGCTGGTCGGCCGCCGCCGCCGCCTGCTCGATTACCTAAAGCCAAGGATCAGGGCCGCTACGAGACCCTGATCGGCCGGCTGGGCTTGCGCCGCTGACCGCTTCGCCCTGGTTTCCCCGATGCCTCCATTATATTGAGCGGCATCGGCTTGCCTCGCACCATGGTGGTGCGGGGTTGAGCCCATGGGCGGAGACGCCCGAACGCCGCGACCGCGGCGGACGACACAACCGCCGATCCGCTCCCCAGCGGGACGACCCGGCGGCGTTTCCGGCCACACGGCCCGAGGCTGCGCCCTCCTTGCGCAGCCGCGCTCCCGGCATCGCTCGCCGGGACCGGCCCTGCCGCCCGAGACGCCGCGCTCCCCGCACGCAGGACAGGATCGCCGGCCCGACGGCCGCCCGGGGACGCAATCCCGAAGGACACGAGACCGCATGTTCAACTACTTCCGCAAGGAGATCGACTGGGGCGGCCGCAAGCTCGTCCTCGAGACGGGCAAGATCGCCCGCCAGGCCGACGGCGCCGTTCTGGCCCGCTACGGCGAGACCATCGTGCTCTGCACGGCCGTCGGCGCAAAGACCGCCAAGCCGGGTCAGGATTTCTTCCCGCTCACCGTCAATTACCAGGAAAAGGCCTTCGCCGCCGGCAAGATCCCGGGCGGCTTCTTCAAGCGCGAGGGCCGTCCGTCCGAGAAGGAGGTGCTGCGTCGCCGCCTGATCGACCGGCCGATCCGGCCGCTGTTCCCGGACGGGCTTCCGCAACGAGGTGCAGGTCGTCGCGACCGTGCTGAGCCACGATCTCGAGAACGACCCCGACATCGTCGCCCTGGTCGGCTGCTCGGCCGCGCTGACGCTGTCCGGCATTCCGTTCTTCGGCCCGGTCGGCGCCGCCCGCGTCGGCTACAAGGACGGCCAGTACATGCTGAACCCGACCGTCGACCAGATGAAGGACGCCGAGCTCGACCTGGTCGTCGCCGGCACCGCCGAAGGCGTGCTGATGGTCGAGAGCGAGGCGCGCGAGCTGACCGAGGACGTCATGCTCGGCGCGGTGACGTTCGGCCATCAGCACTTCCAGCCGGTGATCCAGGCGATCATCGAGCTCGCCGAGCACGCCGCCAAGGAGCCGTGGGCGCTGCCCGAGCCGCGCCGAGCGAGAGCGCGCTGGCGCAGCGCGTCGACGCGCTGGCCGCGGCGCCGCTCGCCGAGGCCTACAAGGAGAGCGACAAGCAGGCCCGCTACGAGCAGCGTCGCCGCCGCCAAGAAGGAGGCCGCCGCGGCGCTGACCGGCGAGGGGCTCGACGCCGGAGCGGCCAAGGGCCTGTTCAAGGATCTCGAAGCCGACATCGTCCGCAACGCCATCCTCGACACCGGCCTGCGCATCGACGGGCGCGACACGAAGACCGTGCGTCCGATCGTCGGCCGAGGTCGGCATCCTGCCGCGCGCCCATGGCTGCGCGCTGTTCACCCGCGGCGAGACCCAGGCGCTCGTGGTCGCGACGCTCGGCACCGGCCAGGACGAGCAGATGATCGACGCGCTCGAGGGCGAGTACCGCGAGAATTTCATGCTGCACTACAACTTCCCGCCCTACTCGGTGGGCGAGGCCGGCCGCATGGGCTCGCCGGGCCGGCGCGAGATCGGCCACGGCAAGCTGGCCTGGCGCGCGATCCATCCGCTGCTGCCCGGACAAGGAGAAGTTCCCCTACACGCTGCGCGTGGTCAGCGAGATCACCGAAAGCAACGGCACCTCCTCGATGGCGACGGTCTGCGGCACCTCGCTCTCGCTGATGGACGCGGGCGTGCCGCTGGCGCGCCCGGTCGCCGGCATCGCCATGGGGCTGATCAAGGAGGATCGCGGCTTCGCCGTGCTCTCCGACATCCTGGGCGACGAGGATCATCTCGGCGACATGGACTTCAAGGTCGCCGGCACCGAGCAGGGCGTGACCTCCCTGCAGATGGACATCAAGATCACCTCGATCACGCCCGAGATCATGAAGGTCGCGCTCGACCAGGCGCGCGAGGGGCGGCTGCACATCCTCGGCGAGATGGCCAAGGCGCTCGACCGGCGCCCGCACGACGTCTCCGCGACCGCGCCGCGGATCACCGTGATCAACGTGCCGAAGGAGAAGATCCGCGAGGTGATCGGCACCGGCGGCAAGGTGATCCGCGAGATCGTCGAGCAGACCGGCTGCCAAGATCGACATCGAGGACGACGGCACGATCAAGATCGCCGCCGTCCGAGGCGGAGCAGGCGCAAAAGGCGATCGACCGGATCCGCGGCATCGTCGCCGAGCCCGAGATCGGCGTGATCTACACCGGCAAGGTGGTGAAGATGGCCGATTTCGGCGCCTTCGTGAACTTCCTCGGCGCGCGCGACGGGCTCGTGCATATCAGCGAGCTGCAGCAGGGCCGCGTCGAACAAGACGACGGACGTGGTCAACGTGGGCGACGGCGTGAAGGTGAAGGTGCTCGGCTTCGACGATCGCGGCAAGGTGAAGCTGTCGATGCGCGTGGTCGATCAGGCGACCGGCGCCGACATCACCGACAGGTCGGCGCCAAGCCGGCGGCGGCGACGGGCGGCGACGCGGAGGCGACCGCGCGGCCGACCGGGGCGGCGACCGCCGCGAAACGGCCGAGCAGGGCGTCTGACGCGATCACTTCCGGCATCCGCCCCGGCGCATGGCTGACAATCATGCGCCGGATACGCGATACGGTGCGGCAAGCGACCAAGTCCCGGACGAGGAGTTGCCGGCGAGGGGAACAGGGTCATGAAGACGATCAACGCGATCCGGATGGGCGGAGCCGAGGTCCTGCCTCTGGTCGAGGGCGGCAAGGGCGTTTCGGTCTCGACCGGCATCTCGTCCGGCCATTGGGCCGCCGCCGGCGGCGTCGGCACGTTCAGCGCCGTCAACGCGGACAGCTTCGACGAGAACGGCAAGCTGATCCCGCAGGTCTATCACGGCCGCACCCGCCGCGAGCGGCACGAGGAGATGGTCGAATACGCCATCGCCGGCGGCATCACCCAGGCGCGGCGGCGCACGAACTGGCCGGCGGGCGGGGCCGCATCCATGCCAACATCCTGTGGGAGATGGGCGGCGGCCGAGCGGGTCATCACCGGCGTGCTGGAAGGCGCGCGGGGCCTGATCCACGGCCTCACCTGCGGCGCCGGCATGCCCTACCGCCTGTCCGACATCGCGGCGCGTTTCAACGTCCATTACTATCCGATCGTCTCCTCGTCGCGCGCCTTCAACGCGCTGTGGAAGCGCGCCTACAACAAGGCCGCCGGCCTGCTCGGCGGCGTGGTCTACGAGGATCCCTGGCTGGCGGGCGGCCATAACGGCCTGTCCAACAGCGAGGACCCGAACCGGCCGGAAGACCCCTTCCCGCGCGTCCTTGCGCTGCGCAAGCTGATGCGCGACCTTCGGCCTGGACGAGACGCCGATCATCATGGCCGGCGGCGTCTGGTGGCTGGAGGAATGGGAGGACTGGATCGACAATCCCGATCTCGGCCCGATCGCGTTCCAGTTCGGCACCCGCCCGCTGCTGACCCAGGAAAGCCCGATCTCCGAAGCCTGGAAGCAGCGGCTGCTGACCCTGAAGGAGGGCGACGTGTTCCTCAACAAGTTCAGCCCGACCGGGTTCTATTCCTCCGCGGTGAACAACAGCTTCATGCGGAGCTGCGCGAGCGCTACGAGCGCCAGGTGGCGTACTCGACCGAGCCGGTGGGCGAGCACGTCGCGGAATACGGCGTCGGCGCGCGCAAGCGCCTGGTCTATCTGACGCCGGCCGACCTGCGAGCACGTGCGTGGCTGGGAGGCGGAGGGCTTCACCGAGGCGCTGCGCACGCCGGACTCGACGCTGGTGTTCGTGACGCCGGAGAAAGCGCGCGAGATCCTGGCGGATCAGATCGCCTGCATGGGCTGCCTCGGCCAATGCCGGTTTTCGAACTGGAGCCAGCACGAGCCCGACTACAGCACCGGCAAGAAGGCGGACCCGCGCAGCTTCTGCATCCAGAAGACGCTGCAGGACATCGGCCACGAGAGCGACACGGCGGAGGCGGTCGAGCGCAACCTGATGTTCGGCGGCCACAACGCCTACCGCTTCGGCAGCGACCCGTTCTACTCGAACGGCTTTATTCCGACGGTGCGCGAACTGGTGGAGCGCATCCTGACCGGGCGGTAGGGCGGCATGAGCGGTAGTGCGCCAGCGCGATCCGCTGCCCCCAAGAATGGCGTTATGTTAGGAGTGAAGGGCCGCTTGCTTTAAGCTGCGCTGTCACTTGCCGGCTGATCAACCGCTTGGCGTCGGAACAAGGAGAAACGCATGTCCGATTGGAGAACGTGCCTGGTGGCGAAGACGCTTGCCTGCTTCTTGATGACGCTGGCGGCGGCGAGCCTGCCCGCCAATGCGCAACAGCAGGGGACGCCGCCCCCGGGACCGGGCGTTGCGGCGGCCGATCAACAGAATCCAAGGCACGTCGCGGTCGAGCTCAATATGCGGCGCGGTATGCTGTTTGAGCAGAAGAACACGGCCGGAGCCGCTTCGCTCTACACAAAGGACGCGACCTACATCGAACTCATGCCGATCCTCCGGATTCTGAAAGGCCGGGACCAGATCAAGGGCCATCTGGACGATCTGATCGCTGCGTCGGCCGTGAACATCGTAATGAACGTGCGGAGCGCCGAGAGAAACGCCGATGGGACGATCGCCGTCAGCGGCGACTACGACGTGACGTCGGGTCAGGACAAGCAGACCGCAGGACATTTCATCCAGACGCTCCGGCAGGAGGATGGGGCCTGGCGGATCGCAAGCCACGTTTTCGCCCGGCCCAACCCTGTTACGCCCGAGGAGGATCGCTATCCGACCGACTAGAAGAGAGGCGGAACGATCAATACCGCCACAGACCCTTGACCCGGAAAAGCTGCGTCGTCCGGCGGGAACCCGACAGCCTCGCCTGTTGCAAGTACCTTCACGGTCAATGTCGTCGCAGGGGTGGCCGGCCCCGAGACGGACGCAGCTGACGCCAGAGTGACGATCTCCGCCTTCTTCGTATCTATATCCGCCTGCGAGATGCTAGCTAGGCGCGTTGTGTGTGTCGATGTTCACGGTTACAGCATTGACTGTTGCACTGAGAGAGCGAATCGCTTCGGCGTTCGGTCCGAAGCTGAGAAGCAGATCGAATGCCACTGTGATCGCCGCGTTCGTCCATAGCTCGGCCTCGGCAAACAGGTTCTGCTGGAGACGATACTGGCGGTTCTGGGTAATGCCTTTACCGGCGCCGTAGGTGTACCCGGTCAGCATGGGAGCCAGGAAGAAGGGAATTCCCTGGACTCCAACTCGGTGGAAGTCTGGTTCGTTTTGATGTGCGGCGTTGTACTGAGTAACCGCCCTGAGGACGGCATTCGCCACTTGATCGATCACGAAAGAGGGTGGGAAAAGCTGTTGCGCAATCCTTGCGCTCAACAGGCCGATGGGACCCCCCGGCGGACCGAAAAGGGCGCCATTCTCGAAATCCCCGAACACATAAGCTTTGTCGTTGGAGTTCCTTGGCTACAAGGACGTCCGCCGTTGGAAAGCCGAACGTTCCCGTGACTCCGCCCGGCAACCCGGCGACCCCAGTTTCGAACGCCTCATGCACCGGCGAATGGACGATATGAGGACCGGTTGCTTCAGACCAGTAAATTCCACCGCTCTGAAAACTACTCTTCAATCCCCCGGCCACGCCTGCGACATCGCCGACCGGATAGCCTAGCCCGCGCGTATATGGCAGGTTTGCGAGATCCTCCAGATCACCGGGAGCAACGGGATTGAATTGCCGCCATTTCGTCAGAATCGGGTCATGGACCTCGAAAGCCGCAGTTCCGGGGGCGCCAGACCAATATATGGCGCCATTTTGATAGGCTCGGAACTGCCCGACGAGGTCGTAGCAGAAAGCTTCAGGCTCAAGGGGGGAACCAAGAATCCGGAAGCGCTGCCGAGCGACGCGTACTTCGCGTCGATGGGGCTAGACTGCATGTGAAGCTGCTGGACGCTGATCGAGAATCCGAAACTTCCGAGCCAGTATTGCGTCGTGCCGATCGGGGCGGTTGCAGCGGCGCTGATTACGAGAGACGCCGTGGCAGGCTGACCAACCTGGATTTGCACGGAGGCAGGTGTTATCGTGACAGTCAGCCGCGCGTCCCCTGGCCCGGCGGGTCGCGGAAAGGAACCAGTGAAACCGTTGTGGGGGGGCCTGCGACCCGAGTCACGGTCGCTGGCAATGTGACTGTGTGATTTGGACGATTCCGATATTTGTCTCCGGAATGGTGTACTGGACCTCCCCGATTTCTCCGAGGAGCGGAATTGAGGCGGTCCAGGCGCCCCCATCGACCTCCAAGGAGCCTGAGAAGGGCGCGGTGGTCGACTGACCCATCCCAACGGAGCCGTCGAATGCTACCTCGACCTGGATCATCTGACCCGCCGGGATCGCAAGCGGAGTTATTCCATCGGACTGGCCTGCACTTCTCCAGCTGAGTTGTCCGTATTGGCCCTCCATGCCCGAGGGGATCGTCGACCGGCGGCGGCTGCCAGACCACCACCTCCTTCATGCTTTGCAGCGAGAGCAGGCGAAACCTCTTCGATGTGTCACCGGTGATTTTGGCCGTAGCTTGCAACTGTATACCGAAGACCGGCTTGCTTATGGCTTCCTGGTGGCCGGAGTCTCCGGGCGAGAGATCGCTCCGAAGTTCAATCCGTCTGGCGTGAAGGTCAGGGTTGGCATGTTGACTCCCTTACGTCACAAACGATTTGTCAGCGCGTTCCTATCCAGCATCCGGCTCTGAGAGCGGCGGCCGCTGAGTTTTGAGCATCCTTTAAAATAAAGGAAGATGCCGTGCTGATATGACGTACGTCACAGATCGAGGGGTTTTTATGTGCCTCGATGGTCTCGAACCAGGTTTTGCGGCCCTCGACGCGCATGCGGGCGGTGCGGCCGAGTGTCAGGTGATTACCGTCTCAGCACACTCGGGTTATCTCGACATTCTCGACAAAGGGACAACGCCCCCTTACCGCGCTCCGCGTAGCCTGTGCTCAGGAGACCGGCATCCCACCCCGCAGCAGCGCAGCCAAGGCGTCGGCGAGCTGCCCGACGGCGATGCTGGTCGCAGCGACCTGGCCGGTGATGCCGGGCGAAGGCGGCGGCACGGAGATGTGCAGCGTGCGGGTGCGGACCTTCTGCCGCCCGCGCGTCGGGCTAACCGCGATCTGCGCGTCGAGCACGACGTTGCCCGCCGCGTCCGCGTCGAGCCGCTGGATGTTTACCTCCGCCCGCACATCGGGATCGACGGAAATCGCGCCCGTCTCGCTGAACACGCCCGAGCCCGGCAGGCGCTGCCCGAGCTCGGCGATTAGCGTGCGGTTCAGCATCGCGCCGAGCGGTTCGCCCCACCAGTCGTTGCCCGAGACGTTCAGCCGATACTGCTCGGACGAGACGACGATCGCCGGGCGCTCCAGATAGCGGGAAGTCCGACGCCGCGCAGCACGATGACCCGCGGCGCGCCGCCTTGCGCCACCCCGGGCACCGTCGCGATCGCATACAGGTTCGGATTGGGCGACGCGCAGCCGGCCAGCCCCGCCGCCCCGGCGAACACCAGGAAACCGCGCCGCCCAAGCATTACTGCAACCCCGTATCTGTCCGGCCCCGGATCAAGGCCTCGGGATGCCGCGTCAGCAGGTCCGCAAGCACGCGCACCGACGAGGCCGCTCGCTGAGCTGGGCCATCAGGCGCTCCAGGTCGCGGTTGAAGGCCGAATTGCCGGAATAGGTCTGATGCAGGGAGCCCACCAGCTTGTTCGTCCGTGCAACCGTTTCCTCCAGCCCCGATGCGATCGCCGGAAGCTGCTTCACGGCGGGCTGCAGCCCGGCGTTGAGCTGCGTCATGACCTTCTGCGTGCTGACAAGCGTCGCATGCAGCGCGGTCAGCGAATCCCCGGATTCCGATCCGTTGGCGATCTGGCTCACGCTCTTCAGAGTGTCATTCAGGTTAGCGCCGATCTGCTCGAAGGGGATGGCATCGACCTTGGCGAGAACCTGGGATGCGGCTTCGGTGATATTGTCGAAGCCTCCCGGCGCGGTCGGAAGAACAATCGCGTCGCCCTCCATGTGGATCTCCGCCGGCGCCGCGTGACCGACGACGTCGAGGGTGATGAGCTTCTGTCCTGTGACGAAGCTGGCCGTTCCGAGCTGCGCCCGCAGCCCATGCTCGACGGCTTGGCCGATGTAGTCCTTCACCTGCGATGCGGGCACGAGGTGGCTGTCGGCGATCCTTTGCGGCTCCACATCGTAACGGACCGGAACGGTGATCTGGTCGCTCTTGGCGTCGTATTGCAGGCGCACGTCCGTCACCTGCCCAATCTTGATTCCGTGCAACTCGACCGGCGCGCCCACGCCCAGCCCCCGCACCGAACCCTGAAAATACGAGACCAGCGGAATGCGCCAGTTGAACCCGGCGGCCTCGGCAAGCTCATGCGTGCCGTAGAGCGGGAACTTGCTGTTGTTGTCGCTGACCTTTTCGGAGGCCGGGGCGGCGGGCGTCTCGAAAGCGATCCCTCCTAGCAGGACCGCCTTGAGCGATTCGAGCTAAAGCTGCACGCCGTTCGCCCCGAGGTTCACCGTGACGCCGGACGCGTTCCAGAAGCGGGAATTGTCATGCACGTATTTGTCGGACGGCGCACGGACGAAGGCATGCACCGTGACGTTGCGGGCCATGTCGGCGATATCCCAGCCCAGCACCTCCCCGAATTGAGGTCGCGGTAGTAGATCGGCGAGCCGAGGCTGACCGACCCGAGCCGGTCCGCCGCAGCAGGAATGTGCGCCCCGGCACGTCGGTTTGCAGCACGGGCGGCGTCTCGAGGCCGACAAAATCCCGTCTCGCGGCCGCGTCCTTGTTCCGGGAAGGAGACAGTTCGATATAGGCACCGGATACCAGCGTCTCCAGCCCGGAGATGCTGCCGGCGAAGAATCGCGGCTTGACTACCCAGAATTGCGCGCCGTCGGTCAGCAGGGGTGTCGCTTCCTTGCGCATATCGACGGTGATCCGCACCCGGTTGTGATCCGGCGTGAGCTCGATATCGGTGATGAGGCCCATGTCCACGTCCTTGTGACGGACATGAGATTGCCCGGCCTGCAAGCCCTCGGCAGCCTGGAAGGTGACGGTGATGGTCGGGCCCCGACTGGCCCACGTGTTCCAGGCCAGCCACCCGCCGATCAAGGCCGTGAGGACGGGAATGGCCCAGAGCAGCGACAGTCGGCGACGGCGGCTGACCGAGGCATCGGTGATCGCGGCCGGCGGAGGGGATTGCAGCGCGTCGCTCATCGGCTGGGCGCCGCCAGCGGGTTTTCTCCGGCCGCATCCCACAGGAGGCGGGGATCGAAGCTGTCGGCCGCGAACATGGTTATCACCACCACGCCGCCGAAGGCGATGGCGCCGATTCCCGGGGTGACCGACGAGAGCTTTCCGAACTGCACCAACGCCACCAGGAGCGACTTCATGAAGATGTCGATCATGGACCAGCTGACCGATCGTGTTTACGATCCGGTATATCACGGTGCGGTCCCGCAGATGCCCGGTCCAACGCCGCCTTGTCGAGACGAGCAGGTAGGACAGCCCGATCAGCTTCAGCACGGGGATCATGACGCTGGCCACGAACACGAGCAGCGCCAGCGGCCACTGACCCGCCTCGAGCAGTTCCTTCGCGCCGCCGACGATGGTGCTCGGCGCCCCCGAGCCAAGCTGTGTCAGGGTAAGGATCGGATAGTAATTGGCGGGAATGTAGAGGATCACCGAGGCCATCATGAGTGCCCAGCAGCGCTCGACCGAGCGAGGTTTGCGCCTGTGGAGCGTCGCCGCGCACCGGGGGCAGATCGCGGGCGACGCTCTCGGCACGCGGCTGACCTTTCCGCACACATGGCAGCCGACCAGCGTCGCCGGAGGGGAGGCGGGCTCGTCCGTTGGATCGGCGGCCGGCTTGACGGCGCGGCGGTCGAGCTCGCCCCAGAACGCCTCCGGATCGACCAGCACGGCGGTCGCGATCATCGTGAGGGTGAGCGCGCAGAGCGCATAGAACGCGGGACCGAGTTCGATCCGCACCAGAGGCTGCAGCTTGACGTAGGCGACGAAGAGACCGAGCAGATAGACATCGAGCATCGCCCAGGGCCGCAGCCGCCCGATCCATCCGAGCATCCTGCGCAGATGCGATGGCGGCCGATCCAGGCGCAGGCCGATCATGACGTAGAGCAGGCTCGTGAACATGAACAGGGGCGCCGCGAACGTCGTGAAGAACACGAGCAGGGCAAGTTCCCAGAATCCCTGGTTCTTCATGCCCGCCGGTCCGGAGAACAGCGTCGCATAGTGATGAATGCCCGCGGTCGTGGCTTGCAGCAGGGTCATCGTGCAGGTGATGAGGAACAGCAGGCAGGTGGTGACGAGCAGCACCAGAGGCAGGTCGAACGGATCGCTGCGGGTGCGCCGCAGGACCGCATCGCAGCGGAGGCACCGGGCGATCGAACCGGGCCTGACCGCGGGCACATGCTGAAACTGGCCGCAGTCGGGGCATTCGACGAGATGCGGCCTGGTCAGGACGATACTCCCGGCGGCCGCAGGCAGGGCGGGCGCGCCCGCGAGTGTTTGCATCAGACGGTCATCGATGGTGATTGCCCGGCAAAGTAGCAGCCGGTTGCGGCTCTCGTGTCAATCTTGGCGAGACATCTCCTGCGCCACGAGAGGACAGGATTGCGGCGCGGCCGGAACTTGGTGTCAAAGCGGCGCATGGAAGCCCCCGAATACGCTCTTATGGACGCCGCCGAAGATCGCATGTGGTGGTACCGCGCCCTGCATGCGCGCCTCATCCGCCGCTCTGCACGACATCCACGGCCGGGTGCTCGATGCCGGCTCCGGCACCGGCGGGTTCCTGGCCGACCTTTTCCCGAGCAGGCGGCGGCCGGACCTGATCCCGTTCGCGGTGGAGTGGGATGCAGCGGCGTGGCTAACCGCCGACACGTGGTCAAATCCGGCGTCGGCGACAACCCGCGGCAGCGTCAATCAGCTACCCTTCGCCGATGGCAGCTTTGATGCCGTGGTGTCCGCGGACGTGCTGTGCGATGCCGCGGTGGACCCGGGGGCACGGGCGCTGTTGGAGCTGAAACGCGTGCTGCGGCCGGGGGGCCGGCTGGTGGTGAACATGCCGGCCTACCCCAATGGCTGCTGTCGGCGCATGACCATCGGGTTCACAACGTCCGCCGCCTCACCGCGCGTGCAACAGCGTGGGAACTGCTGCGACAAGGCCGGCTTCTCCTCGATCAAGGTCAATCTGCCACCGGAAATGGACTGCTGCTGCCATTGATGGTTGCACAACGAAAATATATTTCTGGCCCGTGGCGATGCTGCGTCCGACGTCGCCCCGTTTCCGCCCTGGCTCGACGTTACGCTGCATGGCATGACAGAGTTCGAACGCCGCCTGCCCTTTCCTCACTTCCGGTCGGTAGTTCGGTTATGGCAATGACAGAAAAGAGACCATGAACGCCACAACGATGAATCCTGGACGAAGTCCGAAAACAATTCATATATTAATTCCTTCCGGCTACCGGATCGGCCTGTCGATCGTCGTTCCGGTCTATCGTGGCGCGGCAACGATCGGGACGCCTGGTGGACGCCTTTCGGGCTGACCCCGTCGGCGGGCTGGAAGTCGTGCTGGTCAACGACGGCAGCCCCGACAACTCGGCGACGTTTGCCGCGACCTGCTGCCACCGCGAGCGTGCCCTTAACCTATATCGAGCACAGCCCGCAACTACGGCGAGCATAACGCGGTGATGACCGGGTCTGCGACAAGCCAGCGGCGACTTTGTCATCACCATGGACGACGATCTGCGGAACCCGCCGGAAGAGGTCATCAAGCTCTACGATCATGCCCGGCAGGCGGCAGGGACATCATCTACACCCGCTACGCCGAGAAGCAGCACGCGCGTGGCGCAATCTCGGCAGCCGCTTCGCCAACGCGGTCGCCGACCGGGTGCTCGACAAGCCGAAGGGGCTTTACCTGTCGTCGTTCCGCTGCATGTCGGCCATGGTCGTGCGGCGGTAACCCGCTACGGCGGGCCCGTATCCCTACATCGACGGGTTGATCATGCAGGTGACGCAGCGCATCGACAGCATCGAGGTCGGGCATCTGCCGAGGCCGGAGGGACGGTCGAACTACACGCTGCACCGCTGGTGCGGCTCTGGCTCAACCTCGCGACCAATTTTTCGCTCGCACCGCTGCGGATCGCGATCTTCGCCGGCCTCGCTCTGTCGGTGGTGGGGGGACGGCGCATTGCTCACGATCGCCGAGGCATACTCATGCACGACACGCCCTCCGGGTGGGCCTCCACCATCACGGTCCTCCTGCTGGTCTCGGGCGTCCAGTCGATGATCCTCGGCGTGATGGGCGAGTATGTCGGGCGAACCTTCCTGTCCGCCAACGGCAAGCCCCAGGGCACCGTGCGCGCATCCAGCGGAACAGCGCAAGTATGGCGGGCCGCTGGGGCATGAACGTCTACTGGACGGTCCTGGCGACCGCCATCGTAACCAGCATGGCGGGGCAGACATTGCTGAAAGCCGCCGCCGGAGCGCCGATTTCATCGCCCAGTTGTTTGACCTGCGTACCATCGTCGGCCTGGTCCTGTACGGCGGAGCGGCATGCCTCTACATCGTGGCGTTACGCGGATCCGATGTCGGTCGCGCTGCCCTGTACCGCGGCTCCTACGTCGCGGCCGCCCTGATCGGGCATTTCGGCTTTGCCGAACCGCTGGGCTGCAATGCACCTCGGGGCGCCCTGGTCCTTCGTGTCCGCCGGCGTGGTGATGCTGGCGTTTACGGTGTGAGCCGGTCAATACCAGGAGTTCAAAAAGAGTTAGACCGCCTTGTCGTTGCGAGGAGCGAAGCGAGAAAGCAATCCACAGCTGCGAGACGGCTGGGATGCTTCGCGGTCGGCTCGCAACGACGGCGTATGAGTCGGCCTACAGAGAGCTGACAAGCCGTCGGGGGGACTTCGTGAGGAAGAAATCTGCGTTACCTTGTAGACAGCCCAGCTACTTGGATGCGCTGAATGATCCGCTTCTGCCGGAAGATCGGCGACTAGCCCTGCAGCTCGCGCGTACCGTGCATCAGTGCCAGAGAAAAAGAGAACTGACCCTTTCTCCTGCTGACTTTTCCGAGAAGCAGCACGCCCATGTACATGAGCTTCGGTGCATGAACTGCGGCAAAGAATTCGGCCAAGCGTCCTTATTCTGTCGCGACTTCTGCAAGCAGCAAGCGAAACTCGTACGCTACGTCCGCAAAGCAATCTCTGAAAAACGGATCGCGAGCCCGGATGTACAGGAGGGCATCGGAATAAAACTGTGGTTGCTAACGGGAGAGGGTTACCCAACGAGTGAGCGGTCCGTGCCAGAAAAGCGACGCAAGGAAATCTTTGAGCGCGATAGATACACGTGTTCACTTTGCGGAAGGCCTGCTGACCAAATGGATCACATTGCCGGCAACTCAGACGATCCCTCAAATCTCAGAGCGCTATGCGGCGAATGCAATCGCAGAGGGGCTTTCCGGAATGCGCGGGAGCCTACAAGGGAAGAAGCCAAGAATTTCAAAAGTGCCTTTCTCGATATGGCGAAGCGAATCGCAGCGCCAGAGCCCACTCTCCCCTGCGACGATCCCGAGCGATGGGATAAGTCTTGGAGAGCCATCCGGAATTCGCGCCGTGAGCGATGTCGCGAGTTGGAGGAGGAGGCAGAAGGTGAATTCGAAGACATCGACGGCTATCTTCACGCAGCGATGCAGAAGGATGACTGAAGGGAGTTCGGGCAGCCCCGCAAAGGTCGGGGTTCGCCTCGTAGGTATCTGACGATAGTTCAGTCCTTGAGCCGCTCGCCGCGCTTCGTCAGTCCTCCAGGAAGATCTTGCCGGGATTCAGGATGCCGCGCGGGTCCAGCGTCGCCTTGATGGAGCGCATCACCGCCATCGCCTCCGCGCCGTGCTCGATCTCCAGGAACTCGCGCTTGCCCAAGCCCACGCCGTGCTCGCCGCTGCAACAGCCGCCGAGCGCCAGCGCGCGGGCGACGATCTTCCGGTCCAGCGCCCAGGCCCGCTCCAGCCCGTCCGGCTCCGGCGGCACCAGGATCCGCGTGGAAATTGCCGTCGCCGACATGGCCGACCATCGGCGCGAGCAAGGCCGGACGCGACGATGTCCGGCTTCGCGCCCAGGACCGCCTCGGCCAGCCGCGAGATCGGCACGATCGCGTCGGTGGTCGATGGCCGCGATGGCCCGGATGCAGCGCGAGCGCCGCCCAATAGGCGTCGTGCCGCGCCTGCCACAGCCTGTTGCGCGTCCTCCGTCTCGGTCGCCCAGCGGAAACCGCGCGCGCCAAAGCTCGGCGGCGATCTCCTCGGCCTGGGCGGCCTGCTCGGCCACGCCGGCGGGGTGCCGTGGAACTCGAAGAACAGCGTCGGCGCGCGGCGAGGCCTTCGAGCTTCGAGTAGGCGATGCAGGCGCTCCATCTGCGCCTCGTCCAGCAGTTCGATGCGCGCGAGCGGGATGCCCGGCCTGCATCATCTCGATCACCGTCTCCACCGCGCCGCCAGCGTCGGGAACTGGCAGGTCGCGGCCGAGATCGCCTCCGGAATGCCATGCAGGCGCAAGCTGGATCTCGGTGATCATGCCGAGCGTGCCCTCGGAGCCGATGAGCAGCCGCGTCAGGTCGTAGCCGGTGGAGGACTTGCGCACCCGCCCGCCGGTGCGGATCATCCGGCCGTCCGCCAGCACCGCCGTCAGCCCCAGCACGTTCTCGCGGATGGTGCCGTAGCGCACCGCATTGGTGCCGCTGGCGCGGGTCGCGCACATGCCGCCGATGGTGCAGCGGCGTGCCCGGATCGACCGGGAAGAACAGGCCCTGGTCGCGCAGATGCTGGTTCAGCGGCTGCGCGGGTGACCCCCGCCTGGATGCGGCAATCCATGTCGGCGGCGTTGACTCGAGGATCCCGGTCATCCGCGTGAGATCGAGCGAGATGCCGCCGCGCACCGGCGTCACATGGCCTTCCAGCGAAGTTCCGCGCCGAACGGGGTCTCCGGCACGCGCTGCGCATGTGCACAAAGCAAGCAGGCCCGCGGCTTCCTCGGTGGACTCCGCGAAGACGACGGCATCCGGCAGATGCGCACGGATGCGTAGCTTCGCCATGGCCATGATTTCCCGCAGGCTCTGGTTCACGCTGAACCGCTCGCCCAGGAACTCGCGGGCGGCGGCGATCACCTTGTCCACGTCTCGGGCCATCGCTTGCGCTCCCTCCTTCAGCCCAGGATGCGGCCGCGAAGGCGGATGAGCAATGCCAAGGGGCGCGACCGGCGCCATTCTGTCCGACCGGGCCTTGTTATCGCGTGCGCCGATCCTCTCTAACATGCCTGGTCGATGCGAAGGAGACAGGCCATGATCGACATCAGCAGGGCCGGGACGTTCACGCTTGGCGGTCGCCGCGTGAAGCGCCTTGGCTACGGGGCCATGCAGCTCGCCGGACCGGGCGTGTTCGGGCCGCCAAGAGACCGGGAGGGCGCGGTCGCCGTGCTGCGCGAGGCGGTGGCGCGCGGCGTCAACCATATCGACACGAGCGACTTCTACGGCCCGCACATCACCAATCAGCTCATCCGCGAGGCGTTGCATCCCTATCCGGCCGATCTCGTGATCGTCACGAAGATCGGCGCCCGGCGCGGCGCGGACGGTTCGTGGAATCCGGCCTTCTCGCGCGAGGAACTGACCGAGGCGGTCCACGACAACCTCCGCAATCTCGGCCTCGACGCGCTCGACGTGGTCAACCTGCGCGTCATGTTCGGCATTCACGGCCCCGCCGAAGGCTCGATCGCGCCGCCGCTCGCAACGCTCGCCGACGCTTCAGCGCCAAGGCCTGGTCCGTCATATCGGCCTCAGCAACGTGACGCCGAAGCAGGTCGCCGAAGGGCGCGGCATCGCGGATATCGTCTGCGTGCAGAACCAGTACAATCTCGCCCACCGCGACGACGACGCGCTGATCGACGATCTCGCCGCCGCCGGCATCGCCTACGTGCCGTTCTTCCCGCTCGGCGGCTTCACGCCGCTGCAATCGGCCGCGCTGTCCGATGTCGCCGCGAAACTCGGCGCGACGCCCATGCAGGTGGCGCTCGCCTGGCTGCTCCAGCGCGCACCCAACATCCTGCTCATTCCCGGCACCTCGTCGGTCGGGCACCTGCGCGAGAATCTTGCGGCGGCCGACGTCGATCTCCCGCAGGACGCCCTGTCCGCGCTCGACCGGATCGCGGCGGCGCGCGCCCCGGCCTGAAGCGTCCCGGCCTGAAGCGTCCCGGCCTGAAGCGTCCCGGCCTGAAGCGCCCCGGCCCCGATCCCAGGTTCCCGGACGCCTGGACGTGGCTGCCCTTTCTGTGGCATCGGAACGCCGAAGGCCGCATGCGGGTGTGGTGGAATTGGTAGACGCGCCGGACTCAAAATCCGGTTCCGCAAGGAGTGTCGGTTCGACCCCGACCACCCGCACCAGCGACGCTTCGTGGCGACCGCGAGCTGGCGGGTGTGGCCCCGCTTCCGATAGGGGTTTGCGTCCAATCCGGCCTTTCGCTATAGGGACGCCCGCGCCGATCCCGGATAGCTCAGTTGGTAGAGCAAGCGGCTGTTAACCGCTCGGTCGTAGGTTCGAAGTCCTACTCCGGGAGCCACGCACACAGTCCACGGCTGGAGGCGGATCGAGGCTCTGTTGCCGGATCGGACCCGCATGGCGCATGAGCTGATCCTGACTGGCGGCCGGATCGTGCTTGCCGACGCCGTGATCGAGGGCACCGTCTTCGCGCGCGACGGCGTGATCGCGGATGTGCAGGCGGGCCGCGTCGGCCGCCGCCCTGGCGCTCGATTGCGGCGGCGACTACCTGATCCCCGGCATCGTGGACACCCACACCGACAATCTGGAACGCCAGGTGCAGCCGCGCAGCAACGCGCGCTGGCCGTCCCGCTCCGCCCTCGTCGCCCACGACGCGCAATGCGCGGCGGCGGGGGTCACGACCGTGCTCGACGCGCTCTGCCTCGGCGATCTCGGCTTCAAGGAAGGCCGCGCCCAGACCTGCCGCGACGGCGTCGCCGACCTCGATGCGTTGGCCGGCACCGGCCTGCTCAAATCCGAGCATTTCCTGCATCTGCGCTGCGAGCAGCCGGCGGTGGACGTCGTGGCGCTGCTCGACCGGGTGGCCGACCATCCGCGCGTGCGCATGGTCAGCCTGATGGACCACAGCCCGGGCGTCGGCCAGTACGCCGACCTCACCTACTACGTCAGCCTCAAGCGCCGCGAGGGCGTGAGCCTCGAAGGCCATCGAGCGCCGCATCGCCGAACTGACCGAGCAGCGGGCGCGGCTGCGCTTGCCGAACCGCCGCGCCCTGCTCGGCCGGGTGGCGGGCCTCGGCATTCCGCTCGCCAGTCACGACGACCGCACGGAGGAAGAGATCGCCGAGAATGCGGCGGACGGCATCCGGATCAGCGAGTTCCCGGTGACGATGGCGGCGGCGACGGGCGGCGAGGCGGGCCGGGATGCAGGTCGTCGCGGGGGCGCCCAACATCGTGCGCGGCGGCTCGCATTCGGGGAATGTCCGCGCCGCCGATCTTCTGCGGGCGGAGGCCGTGGACGCCTTCGCCTCCGACTACGTGCCGGCGAGCCTCGCCGAAGCCGCCTTCCTCGCCGCCTCCGGAGCGCACGGCATCGCGTTGCCGGCGGCGGTCGCCATGGTCACGGACCAGCCGGCGCGCATGGCGGGCCTGGCCGACCGGGGCCGGATCGCGGTGGGACTCCGGGCCGATCTGGCGCGCGTGCGGCTGCACGAGGGCATGCCGGTCATCCGCGCGGTGTGGCGCGCGGGCGAGCGCGTGGCGTGACCGGGGCGGCGCGCTTCGCCGTCTATTACGCGCCCCGGCCGGACGATCCGCTCGCCGCCGCCGGCGCTTCCTGGCTGGGGCGGGACGCCGAAACCAACGCTCCCGTTTCCACGCCGCCCTTCCCCGGCATGGCCGAGGTCACGGCGGAGGCGCGGCGCTACGGCTTTCACGCCACCCTGAAGCCGCCGATGCGCCTCGCGCCGGGCCGCGGCTGGCTCGCGCTGCGCGACGCCGCCGGGGCGCTCGCGTCCTCGCTCGCGCCGTTCGACGCTGCCGCCGCTCGCGGTCGCGAATGTCGGCGGCTTTCTGGCGCTGCGTGAGACGGCGCCGTGTCCCGCGCTGCAGTCGCTGGCCGACGCGGCGGTCGAGGCGCTCGATGGGTTCCGCGCGCCTCCGGACGAGAACGAGCTCGCGCGCCGCCGCCGCGCGGGACTGACGCCGGAGACAGGAAGCGATGCTGCTGCGCTGGGGCTATCCGTATGTGTTGCGGGAGTGGTTCTTCCACATGACCCTGACCGCCCGGCTCACGGGGCCGGACGCGGCCGCATGGCGGGAGAGGGCCGAGGCGCACTTCGCCCCGCTCGCTCGCCGCCCCGCGCCGGGTCGCCGATCTCTGCCTCTTTTCCCAGGCCGGGCCGGACCGTCCGTTCGTGCTGGCCGAACGCATTCCCTGCTCTCGGCGGCGCCGCGTAGCCTTCGCGCACGCCGCGCGCTATGCCGGGCGTCGCGCCAAGGGAGAGTGACCGATGCGAGCCATCTTCGTGCAGATCAAATGCGAACTCGGGCAAGGCCTACGCGGTCGCGCAGGAGGCGGCCGACACGATCGAGGAGATGTCGGAACTCTATTCCACCTCCGGCCAGTTCGATCTGCTCGGCAAGTTCTATCTCGAAACCGGCCAGGACGTCGGTCGGTTCGTGACCGAGAAGGTGCAGTCCCTGCCCGGCGTGCGCGATACCTACACGCTGATCACCTTCAACGCCTTCACCTCGGCGCGCGGCGCGTGAGAAGTCCGCGCGCGCAAACCGGGTTGCCAAACCGCCGCCGCTCGCTTCATCTGCCGTCCCCGCCCGACCGGACAGCGTGGAAGGCACGGCCCCCATGGCGCAGACCATCGCGTTTGACGACTTCCAGCGCATCGACATCCGCGTCGGCACGATCGTGGATGCGCGGCCCTTCCCCGAGGCCCGCAAGCCCGCCTACAAGCTGCAGATCGATTTCGGCCCGGAGATCGGGGTCAAGCGCTCCTCGGCGCAGATCACGGAGCATTACAAGCCGGACCAGCTGATCGGCCGCCAGGTCTGCGCCGTCGTCAACTTCCCGCCCCGCCGGATCGGCCCGTTCGAGAGCGAGGTGCTGACGCTCGGCCTGCCGGACGAGGACGGCGCGGTCGTGCTGATCCGGCCGGATTTCCACCTGCCCGAAGGCGGAAAGCTGTTCTGATGGCGATCCACTACTACACGGTCACCTGGGACCAGCTGCACCGCGACGCCCGCGCGCTCGCGTGGCGGCTGATCGACAGGGGTCCGTTCGAGGGCATCGTCGCGGTCACGCGCGGCGGCCTGATCCCGGCCGCGATCATCGCGCGCGAGCTCGATTGCCGGCTGGTCGAGAGCGTCTCGGTCGTCACCTACGAGGAGGAGGACCGGGGCGTGCCGGTCGTCACCAAGCCCGCGGCGGCGGCCGGCGACGGCACCGGCTTTGTCATCGTCGACGACCTGGTCGATACCGGCACGACCGCCCGCACCGTGCGGGCGCTGATGCCGAAGGCGCATTTCGCGACGCGTCTACGCCAAGCCCGCCGGCCGGCCGCTCGTGGACACCTTCATCACCGAGGTCTCCCAGAATACCTGGATCCTGTTCCCCTGGGATACCGAGCCGCAATTCGTGCCGCCGCTCGCCAAGCGCGGCAACGGTTCCCCCGGCGAGACTTAAGGCATGCGCCCTCAGGCTTCCGCCGCCGGCTCCCGGCTGGCCCGGACCATGGCAACCCGCCGCCCATCCATCGCCAGGATCTCGAACCGCCAGCCGGCGAACACGAGGCGGTCCCCGGCCTGCGGCACGCGCCGCAGCAGCGCCAGCAGCAATCCGGCCAGCGTGTGATAGCTGCCCTCGGACGGCAGCGCCGGCAGACCGAGCCGGGCCTTCAGCTCGTCCACCGGCATCATGCCGTCGATCTCCATGGCCGCATCCGCGCCGAGCGGCCCGGCCTCCGCCGAGTGCGAGGTGTCCGCCGGGTCGCCCACGATCGCCTCCAGCACGTCGGCGGCCGTGACCACGCCCTCGAAGCTGCCGTACTCGTCCATCACCAGGGCGAGGCCGAACGTGTCGCCCTTCAGCCGCTCCAGCGCGTCGAGCGCCGTCACCGTGTCCGGCACGACGAGCGGCTGGCGCAGCGACGCGGCCACCGACAGCGCCTCGCCCGCAAGCAGGCGGTCCAGCAAATCCTTCGCCTGCACGACGCCGACCACGTTGTCGACCTCGCCCTCGCAGACGACGAAGCGGGAATACGGGGCGCCGGTCACGGTGTCGATGATCTCGCGCGGCGGGTCGGTGCGGTCGATCCAGACGATCTCGGTGCGCGGGGTCATGATGGCCCGCACGGGCTTGTCGGCGAGGCGGAGGATGCGCTCGATCATGTCGCGCTCCTCGACCTCCAGCACGCCCGCCTGCGCGCCCTCGGCGAGCAGCGCCTTCAGCTCCTCCTCCGTGATCGTCTTTTGCGGCTGGCGATGCAGTCCGAATACCCGGAGCACGAGCGCGGAGGACCGGCTCAGCGTCCAGACCACGGGGCTCGCGATCCGGGCGAGGCCGGCGAGCGGCTGGGCCACCCGCGCCGCGATCGCTTCCGGGGATCGGAGCGCGAGCTGCTTCGGCACGAGCTCGCCGAAGATCATCGTGAGATAGGTGATCACCACCACGACGAAGGCGAGCGACGCCGACTCGGCGAACGGCGCGAACGGCGGGATAGCGGCCGAGCCAGGCGGCGATGTGCGACGCTAGCCGGGCACCGCCGAACACGCCGGCGAGGATGCCGACGAGCGTGATGCCGACCTGCACGGTCGGGAAGAAGCGCTGCGGATCGTCCGCGAGTTCGCGGGCAAGCCCCGCCCCGCGCGCGCCGCTGCTCTCCATCACGAGCAGCCGTGCCCGGCGCGCCGAAACCAGGGCGAGCTCGCTCATCGAGAACACGCCGTTCAGCACGATGAGGATCAGGATGACGACTATCTCGATCGCGATGCTCATCAGGGTGGCGTTGCCGCTCCTCGCGCCATGGCTGGAGCGGCCACCATAGCCCGCCCGCCCGCAATCCCGAACCCCGACTTGCCACGGGGCTTGCGGCGTGGCCGACATCACGGGGCCAGGGACATCTTTGCCGGCCGGGGTTGGGACACCCGCTCGGATCGGGTAGAGCATGGAGACAACAGAACCCGGGGGAATGCCGATGACTCAACGTCTGCCGCTGCTCGCGATCCTGCTCGGGGTTCTCGGCCTCCTCCCGTTCATCGTCTTCGGCATCGGTTCCGTGATCGTGGACCCGTACCGGGCCCGGTTCATGTTCTTCGGGCTGATGGGCTGGACGCCGCCGTGGTCCTTTCCTTCACCGGCGGCGTGCATTGGGGCTTCGCGCTCGCCGCTCCAGGAAGACGGCCTGATGCAGAACCCGCGGGTCGAGCGGCTGCGTCTTGCTGCTCGGCGTCGTGCCCGGGCTGATCGGCTGGGGGGCGCTGCTCACCGGTCATCGCGCTGCCGGCCTGGGTCGGGCTGCTGGTGATGATGGCGGGCTACGTGGTGACGGCCTCGGTCGAGAATCGCGCCGCCCGGCGCGGCCTCGTTCCCACCCACTACGTCTGGATGAGGTGGGGGCTGACGGCGCTGGTCATCGCGATGCTCATTACCGTGACGGTGCTGCGGGTGCTCGCCCAGCACATCGTCCTCTTCTGACGTCCTCCGGGGCCGCGCGGCCCCGAAGCAAGCTGCCGTCAGGCGACCATCAGCAGCGCCGACTGCTCGACCTGTTGCGTCCGCCGCGCCCAGACGGTTTCATTGGGGTTGTTGCCCAGGCTGCGGTAGAATTGCAGGCGGCGCTCGGCCATGGCGCAAACCAGCTTCTGCGGCGGAAAGCGGCCGACGGCGGCCAGGGTCACCGGGCCGACCGAGCCATCCGCCGTGACGCCGACAACCTCCTGCATGGCCTTCACCGCGACGCGCGGCCCGGCGTTCACGCCGAAGTCGAAGAGCATCAGGTTCACGCCATCCGGAAGCTCGTTGCAGCACATCGGGTTCCAGTGAGTTGGTGCGATAGATCTCGGTCGCGACTTCCTTGCTGAGATTGCGGATCTCCTCGGGCGTGACCGGGTGCCCAAGCCATTCCTGCAGGGTGAGGCCGGTGATGCCGTAGTTGCTGCCGCCCCCCGGGATCGTTTGGGTTGAACCCGCCTTCCTGGCTGAGCGTGACGGCGAGACACCGGTCGAAGGTGTCCGGGGGCGGAGTGTCGGGCAATTCGGGAGACGGGGGCGGCTGCCGGGGCGAGAGTTTGCGAGCGCTTGCGGCGGCGGCTTTGATGGGGGAAGCCGCGTTCGTCGCGACGGTGCGCAGCGTGTCGAGCGCCGTCGCCGTCTGCGCTCGCCTGCGCCTTCAGCGCGTCCGGTACTCTGGCTTGCCTGCGTTGCCTGCAACCGCAAGGTGGCGGCGTCCTTGTTGCGCGAGCCCTGCGACGAGCCGAGCCAGTAGTTGACGACCGTCGCGAAGGCGGCGCCGAGCGTGCCCACGCTGATGTTGATGATCTGCGCGACGTTCGTGTTGACGGCCGGAATGACGTCGGATTTGAAGATCAGGACGAGCAGGATGCCGAAGAACCCGAGCGTGACGATGGCGGAGACGACCGGCGAGCCCCAGGCGACGGCGGTGCGCTCCTCGGCCAGCGCGGCCATGCTCGCGCGGGCGTGGCGCGTCTCCACCACGGCCGCCTGCGTCGAGGCTAGATCCTCCCGCCGCTTGCGGTCCGCCGCTTCGTTCTGCGCTTGCGTCGCCGCCACCGCGACCCCGGGCGAGGCGCGCCCGCAGCTCGAGATCGTGATCGCCTGGCTCGAGGGCGAGTTTCTGTTTGGCGATTGCCGGATCGCTCGTCCCGGTCACGGTCGTCACGGCCTCGGCGACGTCGGCTCGCGACGGTTCCGGCCGTATCGGCGGCGATGAGGTCGATCAGGCGCGGCAGGATGGAGGCGGCCAACCCGACCAGTGGCAGCATGTCGTTTCCTCTACTTAGACGGTGCGTCGCCGCCTCCTCATACGTTGCGCGGAACGATTTCGCCCGTTCAAGACGGGCACCGTGCGAGCCGCAGGCGAGCCGCTGACTTCCGGCGCGAACTCAGGATAGTGGCTGGCCAGTACCGAGGCTGTGAGCCGGATCACGCGGACGTGCGCACCCACGGCGGGGGCCGGAAGGTCAGCTTGAGGCCGCCCTTGCCGCCGAGCTTGCCGCCGCTGCCGAGGATGCTGACCTGCCCCTCCGAGCTGATTTCGACCGATAGCTCGACGAGGTCGAGTTGCAAGCCCGGACTTGGTGCGGGCGTGGTCGAACACGTCGCCCGACCACCGTGACGAGATCGTCGATCTGCCGCTTCAGATCGCCGGCGCTGACCTGCACGCGCTGGGTCAGGCTCTTGCGCACCTGCTGCACCGCGCCCGCGCCGAAACCGCCGCCGACATCTTCGCTCCCGCGTCCGCCCCCCGGCGACCTCGAGGGTTTCGCTCGCGTCGCTCTCCGTCACGATCCAGACCGTCGCCTGCTTGCCGCTCATGCCTCCCGCTCCTCTTCCTTCCCTAAATCGGGCAGACCACCCGCAGCCCGATGCGTCCCTGCCAGCCGCGCTCGCTGACGGCGATGCTGTCGCGGTACGCGGAGCGGCAGATCGCCGGATTGTGCGACCACGAGCCGCCGCGCAGGATGCGGACGTCGCGCGGCCCCTCGAGATCGGGGCTGCCGTCGAGCGGCGCGTCGGCGTAGCTGCCGGTCGCCGTGTCCAGGCAGAACTCCCACACGTTGCCGTGCATGTCGTAGAGGCCGAACGCATTGCGCGGGGAAGACGCCGGCTCGCGTCGTCGTGCCCCGGAAGATGCCGGGCGGCCCCTCCCCGAGACCAGCCCGCGCCGTTCTAGCGCACGCCGTCATAGCTGTCCGAGGCGACGCTCGCCCCGTCGCTGCTGCCGCACACCGCGCCGCCCGTGCCGCAGTAATTGGCGAGCTCGGGCGTGAGCGTCGGACCGAAGGCGAACGGCCCGGCCGATCCGGCGCGGCAGGCGTATTCCCACTCGGCCTCGCTGGGCAGGGATAGTCGCGGCCGGTCAGCGCCGCAAGACGCCGGCAGAACTCGTTGGCGTCGTTCCAGGTGATCGATTCAACCGGAAGATCGATGCCCTTGAAGAAGGACGGCGCCGGGTCGAGGTCGCGCCGTAGCCGCGCCGGATGCGCCCGCACCACCGCCAGCCATTGCGCCTGTGTATGGAAACGCGCCGATGCAGAACCCGCCGATCGTAACGTGATGCCGCGGCCTCGTCGGCCCGCCGCTCCGGCTCCTCGGCCGGCGATCCCATCTAACACCCCGGCCGGGAGGGCGACCATGTCCAGGCGCTCGCGCGGGCCGTTTCGGTAAACGCCGGGCGCTGCGCCGGGCCGCGCGGATTCGTTCCCCTTGGCGTCCACCGAGACCGTTTCGAAGGTGAAGTTCCGCAGCGCGACGGGGGCGCGCGCCGCAGCAACACCGGCGCGGCGATCGCGGCGGCGGCGGCGGCCACCGCTCCCCCCGCCGCATCAACTGCCGCCGGGTCAGCCGCCGCATCCGGCCGGCGGCCGGGACCACCGGCGTCTCGACCCCCGTACCTGTCCGCCGTTTCCCCGCGCGCGCCGGCCTGCTTGACGGCGATCCGCCGGACCGCCTCGTGCGCCTGCGGATCGGCCGCCGAGACGGCGACCACGCGCCACCAGAGCTGCTCCGCCGTGTCAGGTCGCCGTTCGCCTCCGCCTGCAGCGCGTCCAGCTTGACCGGCGCTTGATCTTCCAGCGTCGCGAGGCGCGGCAGCAGGATCAGGTGCCGCTTTTCGATCGGCTCGGCGTTCGTGTATGGCGTTGGCGCGGCCGCCGGTACCGGGTGCAAAGTCCGGCACCCAAAGCGCAAAATTGATCCAGCCGCTCGACCGTCGCGCAGTTCCCCTCGCCTTGCAGCCGCAAGCCTTGCAGCAGCGTGTAGGTGAAGGCGCCGTGCCGGAGTTCGCCGATCTCGTACGACCGCTCGCTCGGGCTGCAAGAGGAGACCGTGACGACCCCCATCTGCGTCTCCGCGCCAATCCCCTGCCCGTCCCGCGCCCCCTCGTTGCGGCAGGCGTCGAGCAGCAGGATGACATTCTGCGCGCCGGAACGCCGCAGCCGCTCGGCGACGTAGCTGACAGGGATCGCGGTCTCCGCGACATTCCGGGATCGGCGTCGCTCGGCATCAGGTAGTCGCGGTCCCGGTCGCGCCGTCCGTGGCCCGCGAAGAAAAACCACACATTGTCGGCGGGCTTGAGGAAGGGCTGCTCGAAGCGCACGCGCAAGAACCGGCGCAGCGCGCCGGGCTCGACCGCCCGGATCGGCTCGCCGAAATCGGTCTGGATCGGCGGCGCGCCCTCGGCGAAGAAATAGACGCGGGCAAAGCCGACATCGGCCGCGAAGAAGTCCCGCAGCGCCGCCGCGTCGGCCTCGGCGAACTCCAGCGATTGCAAATTGTCGTAGCGGTTGACGCCGACGCAAATCGCCCAGTTCTCGCTCATCCCCTGGCCTCGCTCACGCCCGGTTTCGCGTCGCGGGCGCGGTTCCGGCCGGCTTCGGGGCACCTGACGGGTCAGCGGTTTTTTCTGGCGGCAGGTGTTAACCCCGTCATAGTCTCTGTTCGAACAGCGTCGCAGGCTGATGGCAGGCTCGTCCCCCTTTCGGGAACGCCGCATCCAGGAGCCTTCCATGACCGTATCGCTTCCCGCTCTTGTCGCGCTACTCGCATCCTCGATCCTGCCCGCCGCCGGGCCGCCTTCCGCAGGCTGCGCCGGATTGCGCTCTGCGGCCCCGCCTTCGTGATCCAGGTCCGAGGCGGTGGCATGGGTGGCGGGGGCCAGGGTATGGGCGGCGGCATGGGCGGAGGAGGCCAGGGCATGGGCGGCGGGGGCCAGGGTATGGGCGGCGGCATGGGCTGGGGCCGGGCGCAGATCCCCTATGGAACGACGCGGGCCCGAGCGCCGCATCCACGGCGGGCGGATCAAAGCACTGGCGGCGCTGCGTCACGCCGGCCGGCAGCTGCTCCGCCGCCGTCGCGGGCGCGCCTGAAAAAGGCACGCCCTGCTACTGCCCGAGCGCGCTCGGGGAAGGGCGGCTCGAGTAGGCGGGAGCCGTACCGGGGCGCGCGCCTTCGCGCTCCTTTCCCGGTTCTTCACCTCTGCCCGGCAGTCTCGGCCGCAGCGCCATGACCGTCATCACCCGCATCCAGTCCTTCGCCTTCTCCGGGATCGAGGCCGTGCCGGTCGAGGTGCAGGTGCAGATTTCCTCCGGCCTGCCGGCCTTCCTCGTGGTCGGCCTGCCGGACAAGGCGGTCGGCGAGGCGCGGGAGCGGGTGCGCGCGGCGCTGACCGCGATGGGCCTTTCGCTGCCGCCGAAGCGGGTGCTGATCAATCTCGCGCCCGCCGATCTGCTGAAGGAGGGATCGCATTTCGACCTGCCGATCGCGCTCGCCGTGCTCGGCGCGATGGAGGTCGTGCCGCGCGAGGATATCGGCCGGCTACGCGGCGCTCGGCGAGCTGTCGCTCGACGGATCGCTCAATCCGGTCGCCGGGCGTGCTGCCCGCGGCCATCGGCGCCTCCGGCGCGCGAACTCGGCCTGATCTGCGCCGGCCGGCCAGGGCGGCGAGGCGGCGTGGGCCGGGCGCATCGAGGTGCTGGCGGCCTCCGACCTGCTCGGCCTCATCAACCATTTCCGCGGCGCGCCAGGTGCTCGACCCGCCGGAGCCGCCGGCGGTGGCGGAGGCCGGCGCCGGCCCGATCTCGCCGACGTGAAGGGCATGGAGACCGCGCGGCGGGCGCTCGAGATCGCGGCGGCCGGCGGCCATAACCTGCTGCTGGTCGGGCCGCCCGGCGCGGGCAAGTCGATGCTCGCGGCCCGCCTGCCCGGCCTGTTGCCGGACCTCGACCCCGCGCGAGGCGCTGGAGGTCAGCATGATCCACAGCGTCGCCGGGCATGCTCGATGGCGGCCGGCTGCGTGATGCGGCCGCCGTTCCGCGAGCCGCACCACAGCGCCTCGCAGGCGGCGCTCACCGGCGGCGGCGCCCGCGCCAAGCCGGGCGAGGTGTCGCTCGCCCATCGCGGCGTGCTGTTCCTCGACGAATTGCCGGAGTTTCCGAAGCCAGGCGCTGGAGGCGCTGCGCCAGCCGATGGAGACCGGCCGCACCACGGTCGCCCGCGCGCTCGCGCACGTCACCTACCCGGCGCGCTTCCAGCTGATCGCGGCGATGAACCCGTGCCGCTGCGGCTTTCTGGGCGACGCCTCCCGCGAATGCGGCCGCGCGCCGCGCTGCGGCGAGGACTACCAGATGCGGATCAGCGGCCCGCTGCTCGACCGCATCGACCTCGTGGTCGAAGTGCAGCCCGCCTCCGCGGCCGAGCTGGCCCGCGCGCCGGCCGGCGAACCGAGCGCCACCGTCGCCGCCCGCGTGGCCGGGCGCGGGCGATGCAGCGGGCGCGCGCGGGCGGGGACGGGGCCGCCTGACAACGCGGAAGCGGACCCGCAGGCGATGGCGCTGCAGCCGGAGGCCTGGCCCTCGCCGAGCAGGCGATGGACCGGCTCCGCCTGTCGCCGCGCGGCTACACGCGCGTGCTGCGCGTCGCCCGCACCATCGCCGATCTGGCCGGCGCCGCGACGGTGCGGCGGGTCGACGTCGCCGAGGCGCTCGCGTTCCGCCATCGCATGCCGGGACGGGCGGTGTAGCGAGCCGTGATCTTGGCGCGCCTGAGACGGCACGCTACTCCGCGGGCTTCGGCTTGCGCCGGCGCACCAGGCCGACGACCCGCCGTGACAGCAGCTCCAAAGCATCGAACAGCAAGGGCACGAGCACGACCCCGAGGATCGTCGCCAACAGCATGCCCCCGAACACCGTCGTGCCGATCGATCGCCGCGCGCCGCCCTGGCCCCGCTCGCGATCACCAGGGGAACGACCCCGAAGATGAGAGCGATCGCCGTCATCATCACGGGGCGGTAGCGGGTGCGGGCGCCA
Source organism: uncultured Alphaproteobacteria bacterium (assembly GCA_963777325.1). Classification (GTDB taxonomy): domain Bacteria; phylum Pseudomonadota; class Alphaproteobacteria; order Acetobacterales; family Acetobacteraceae; genus JAFAXA01. The sequence goes on from CAVZQE010000006.1 coordinate 114,606, forward strand.
GCTTCGGCGGCCTCGCGGATGTCCGTGCGCTCGCCCGAGTCCAGGCGGTCCTTGGCGAATTCCACGATCAGGATGGCGTTCTTCGCCGCGATCCCGATGAGGAGGATCAACCACCTGGCCGTAGACGTCGAGCGACAGCCCCCGCAGCCAGAGCGCCACCAAGCCGCCGAGCACGGCGGCGAGCGTCGAGAACAGGACGGAGAGCGGCAGGGTCCAGCTCTCATACTGCGCGGCCAGGAACAGGGTAGCCGAAGATCAGCGCGAAGGCGAACGCGTAGAATTCCTGGCCTGAACCTGCTGCTGCTGGTAGGACATGCCGGTCCCCCGTAGCCATAGCCGCCAGGGAAATGCTGGTTGGCCGTTTGCGCCATCGCCTTCATCGCCTTGCTGGAACGACGCCGCCGCCGGCCTGGCCGTTGATCAGCACGGCCGGATAGAGATTGAAGCGGGTGATCGCGTTCGCGCCTCTGACCGTTTTCAGCGTAATCAGCGTTCGCAGCGGCACCTGCGCCCCGCTGGCGCTGGTGACGTAGAGCTGGCCGATCTCGTCGACCCGATTGCGAAACTGCGCCTCGTCCTGGACGATCACGTGAAAAACGTGGCTCTCCGGGTTGAAGTCGTTCACGTAGTCCGAGCCGAGATTAGCCGCCAGGGCGTTGTAGATGTCGGCCGGTGACACTCCGAGCAGCGCGGCCTCCGCGCGGTTGACCGTGACCAGCACCTGCCGGGGATCGCGGGCGGATTGAAGGCCGTGACGGTGGCCGCCGGGATGGAGTTGAACGGCCCCTTGAGCGCGTCGATGATCGCCTGCGCCGTGTTGGAGCCGCGCTCGCCCCAGGGCTTGAGGATGGCGATCACCGTGCCCGCGTTCGGTTCCGAGATGCCGCCTATCATGTCGAAGCCGGACAGTTCGACGACGTGCTCCACGCCCTTGTTCTTCCGCATCACCTTCCCGATCCGGCCGACGATGCTCTCGGTCGGGGTGAGCGAGGTGACGTCCGGCAGGCTGGCCTCCCTGGCGAAGAAATTACCCTGGTCCTCTTCCGGCAGGAAGCCCGCGGGAAGCGACTGGAACAGCAGGTAGGCGCCGCCGGACACCGCGAGCATGGTGAGACCCAGCACGATGAGGCGGCGGTCGAGCCAGCCCACCACCCTGGCGTAGCGCCGGCGCATCTAGTCGAAACCGCCGTTGAACCAGCGAAACAGGCGGAACCGCGCCTTCTTCGGAGGGCGCAGGATCAGCACGCAGAGCGCCGGGCTGAGCGTCAGCGCGTTGACCGCCGAGATCACGACCGAGGCGGAGATGGTGACGGCGAACTGCTTGTGGATATGCCCGGGAATTCCCGCGATGAAGCCGATCGGCGCGAACACGGCGACGAGCACAAGGGTAGTGGCGATCACCGGCGCGGTGATCTCGCGCATCGCCTGCTGGGTCGCTTCGGCGATCGGCCGGTCCGGCTTCTCTCGAGGTTGCGGGTGACGTTCTCGACCACGACAATCGCGTCGTCCACCACGAGGGTGATCGCCAGCGAGACCCGGTTCTGGACGTTGACCGCGTCAATGTCGGAGATCGCTGCCGAGCGCGAAGGTGACGGTCAGCTGGCAGGTGCCCGGCAGCTCGCGCTGGTGCTTGGCATGTAAAGCATGCCCTGAGCGCCGTTGACCTGCTCCTCGATCGGCTCGGCGATGGTCTTGGGCACTGGCGCCGGGGTAATGGGCGCGGACACCAAGACCTGCCGGCGGCGTCACGTCCGGTGTACTGGGAGCCGGGATCACCGAAAGCGAGAGGAGGCCCGCGAGCGTGATCACGATCGCGATCACCATCGCGCATTTGGGACGGTGAATGAAGAAGCTACGTAGATCATCCTCAGCCGCCCCCCGTCGCCTCCGGGCTGCCCGCTTTCCCCAGATCTCGGGCGGAACTGCTTTCGGTGGAGGCGCTTCTGACCGCCATCGCCCCCGCCCTGACTGCCTTGCGCCGCCACCTGGACGGTTTCGCCCGCATGCACCTTCTCCACGCCCTCGGTGATCACGTCCTCGCCGCCGTTGAGCCCCCCGGTGACGATCCAGTCCTGACCGACCTGCCGCCCGAGTGACACCGTCTGCTCGCGCACCCTGCGGTCGGTTCCGACGAGAAGGACGAAATGGCCATCCTTGCCGTCCTGCAAGGGCTGCACGCACCGGGACCAGCGGGTGCATGCTTGGGCTGCGCCTGCTGGATGCGCACGTTGACGATAGCCGCCGGGCAGCAGCACGGCCTTCCGGATTGGGGATGTCGGCGTAAACGGTGACGAGTGCGGTCGCCGGGGTCGATCTTGTTGCTGAAGAAAGTGATGCTGCCGGTCGGCTGATACGGCGTGCCGTCCGACAGTTCCAGGCCGACAACCAACCCCCGCGCGAGCTGCTGCTCATCCTTGCCGCTCTTCACCTCGGCGGAGACGATGTCGCGGTCGGGCACGGCGAAGACCACGCGGATCGGGTCGAACTGCACCACCGTCGCGAGCGGGGTGGCGGCGCCGGCGCTCGTGCCCTGACGAGATTTCCCCTTGGTCACGGCGGTCGCGCCGATCCGGCCGTCGATCGGGGAGGCGATCGTCGTGTAGCCCAGGTTGATTCCGGCGGTCTTCCAGCCGATGCGCGCGCGGGGCGGCGACCTGGGCCGCGTCCTCGTCTCGCGTCGCCTTCGGCATCGTATTGCGAGGCAGCCTCGACGCGCTGCCGCCTGAGCTTCGCCGTGCGCTGAAACTGCCGCTCGGCGTTCTCGTAGGCGGCCAGGGCCTGCTGCAAGGAATGCCTGCGCGCTGTGAAACGCCGCCTCGTACGGCGCCTTCTGCAACGTGTACAGCACCTGGCCGCTTTTGACGTCGCTGCCCTGCTCGAAATCAACCCTCTCGACGAAGGCCTGCACGCGGGCTACGACGGCGACCGACTGGATCACCTCGACGTGTCCGATATCTAGGTGTACACGGGGACGACGTTCTTGACCTGCACCGGCGACACGATCACCGCCGGAGGCTCGGCGCTCCGCCATCGCAAGCCGGGCTGGTCGGTGTAGTATCGAAGCCCGCGCCGCCAAACGGAGCGCCTTACCCTCGGGGTGGTCTAATGCGCGAATTGGTGATGATGGATGCGGCCGCTCTCGCCACGGCCATCCAGACGAAACAGGCCTCGTGCCGGGAGGTCATGACGGCCTATCTCGGCCAGATCGAGCGGCTCAACCCCGCCGTCAACGCGATCGTCTCGCGGGTCGATCCCGAGGCGCTGCTTCTCCAGGCCGAGGAGCGCGACGCCCGGCTCGCCCGGGGCGACATCATGGGCTGGATGCACGGGTTCCCGCACGCGGTGAAGGAATCTCGCGCCCACCAGGGGCATCCGGACCACGCTCGGATCGCCGGTCTTCGCCGACTTCGTTCCGGGTTCGGACGCAATCTTCGTCGAGCGCATCCGCGCCAGCGGCGCCATCCTGATCGGCAAGACGAACGTGCCGGAATTCGGCCTCGGCTCGCAGACCGTCAATCCGGTGTTCGGCGCGACCCGGAACGCCTACGACCAGACCAGGACGGCCGGCGGCTCCAGCGGCGGCGCGGCCGTCGCGCTCGCGCTCCGCATGGTGCCGGTCGCGGACGGCAGCGATTTCGGCGGCTCGCTGCGCAACCCCGCCGGCTGGAACAATGTGTTCGGCTTCCGCCCCTCCGCCGGGCGGGTGCCGCATGGCCCAGCGCCGGAGGTGTTCGTCCAGCAGCTCGGCACCGATGGCCCGATGGCCCGGACGGTCACCGATCTCGCGATGCTGCTCTCGGTCATGGCCGGCGACGATGCCCGCGCTCCCCTTTCCCTCGCCGAGCCTGCCTCCGTCTTCGCCGAGCCGCTCAAGCGCGACTTCAGGGGCGCCCGGATCGGCTGGCTCGGCGATCTGGACGGCGCGCTGGCGATGGAGGCGGGCGTGCTCGACTTGTGCCTCGGCGGCATCCGCGCGCTCGAGACGGTGGGCTGCACGGTCGAGCCGGTCAGCCTCGGCATCCCGGAGGAGACGCTCTGGGACACGTGGCTGACGCTGCGGCACTGGCTCGTTTCGGGCAACCTGATGGATCTCTACGCCGATCCCGAGAAACGGGCGAAGCTCAAGCCCGAGGCGATCTGGGAAATCGAAGGCGGGCTGAAGCTGAGCGCGCCCGATGTGTACCGGGCGTCCGTCGGCCGTTCGTCAATCTACCAGGCCTTCTGCGCCCTGTTCGAGCGCTGCGACTTCCTGGCTTTGCCGAGCGCGCAGGTCTTTCCGTTCGAGGCGAGCCAGCCCTGGCCGGCGGAGATCGCGGGCAGGCGGATGGACACCTATCACCGCTGGATGGAGGTGATGTATCCGGCCACCCTCGCCGGCTGCCCCGCCGTCAGCGTGCCCGCGGGCTTCGGCGGCCCCGCCGATCTGCCGATGGGCGTCCAGATCATCGGCCCACGCCGTCAGGATCGCTCGGTCCTGCAAATCGCCTACGCCTACGAGCAGGCGACAGACTGGACGCGCCGAAGGCCGCCAGGGCTGCTCGAGGCAGGCTGAGCGGGGGGATTTGGGCCAGAGGTCGTCCCCGATGCCAGTGGGGCGATCCTTGCGCCGTCCTCGACCGGCAATCCGTCGAACTCCCGCATCAACGGGCTGGCCTGCATCCAGCGTGCGCGATCGCCGACGACATAGAGCCGCCGCTGCGCCCGGGTCACAGCCACGTTGAGAATGTTCGGCGTGCCGCACGCCCACGCGACGGCTCCGTCGCTGGCGCCGCCAAGCGCCAGGATCACCGTCTCACGCTCCTTGCCCTGGAACGTGTGAACCGTCCCGATCGAAGCCCCTCCCCAAGCGTTGACCGCCTTGTTCCACCTGTCCCGTTCTCCTCTGGACTTATCTTGCCCGAGAGCCTTCAGGTCATCGCAGAGCATCCGGCGCAGCCCATCCGCCATCGAGCGGAAGGGCGAGATCACAAAAAAGGCGGGCAGGCCGTCCTCGCCGACGGGCCTCCGCTCCGAGTAGACGTGCATCAGCCAGCGTACGACCTCGGCCTGCTCGCGGATGAAGTGCTTGGGGCCACCCTGTTTGGCCTTCCCATCGAGCCACCGAGTCTCGCCCAGCAGAGGCCGAGCCGCCGTCAGCATCTCCTCCTCGGCGAGCTTGCCTGCGGCGAGCACCATGCTGTTATTATAGGCGAGGCGGTTCGAGATGCCGAACATCGGCTCCGCGCAGCGGCGATGCACCCGCAGCGGACAACCGACCCAGATCGGCTCGCCACTCTGCGGCCGGATCCATGTGCCGTACGGGTTCGATGCGTCCGCCAGCGTTTGCGCCGAGTTCAGCGTTGCACGGTGTCGGTCCGGCACTCCGCGCCGCTCGGCCAGCTTGGCGTCGGCATTGGCGTCCATCGTGATCACCGGCTCGACTTGAAACGGGTCGCCGACCACCACGGCCCGCTTGGCTCGCCAGATTGCGCCGAGCGCATGGTGCGGAACCGCCTGGCCCGCCTCGTCCACGAGCAGCCAAGGGATGCTGCCCACGCCCATGTGGATGAAACATCGCGGTAGGGCGGCAAAGGTGGTCGAGACCACAGGCGTGACCAGGGCCAGCGTGGCCCATAGGTGCTCGGCGGCGCGCTGCACCAGCGGCCGGGTTCCGCTCCCGCCGCGCAGCATGTCGAGTGCCGCGCGGAGGTTCCGGTCGAAGCAGTCGGACTCTTGCCCCGCAGACAAAGGCGAGATGCACGCGCATCGCCGCCACGAATAACCGTGCCCGGGCATCCTTGAGGGCAGTGCTGTTGCCGGGCAACATCTGCTCGCGCTGCTCCGGATCGCTCTCGGCTGCCACGTCCGCGGCTGTTACCAGCCCGGGGTGCCGAGCCGCCAAGGTAGCGGCCGCCTCGATCATCCTCATTGCCTCGGCCTTGGCGGCCGCGAACTCCGACGCCGCTCGGTCGACGGAGGCGGAGGCCTCGTTTCGCCGGTGGCGGACCGCACGATGGCAGGCCTGCGCCGCTCCGAGGTTTCGGTCCGCCTCGGCCCGCACCGCCGCCGCGTCGGACAGCTCCTTTCTCCACCGCGCGGCAGCACCCCACCTGACCAGCGAAAGCAGACCGGATGGCTTCGCAGACCGGATGAGATCAGCGCCCTTGTCTGCCCGCTCGAATGCCGCGAGGGCCGCCGCAAGCTCTGTCTCCGCCCTGACCAGGTCGCGATCCGCCGCTCGGAGTTCCGCCGATGGATGGTCGACCTCGCGTTCCAGCGCCTCGACCCTCGCCGCCGACGCCTCCCGGTCGTCATCGCTTTCCGCCGCGGCCACCTCGGCAGCCAGAGCGCTGACCTCGGCCTTGGCCCGCGCGAATGCGGCACGCGCCGCTTTCCAGTCCATGGCGGGACGAGCCTCGGCGATGAGGCGGAACACGTTGCAGGCCGAAGGCTGCCCCTTGCGCGGCCCCTTGGGCTCACGGCGGTCGAGGACGGCGGCGAAGCGAGCGCGGTTGCGCTTTTTGCCCAGAGCCGCCGAGATCAGTCCCCATGCACGTGCCTCCGGTTCCGGGCCAGTGGCCTCGTCCTCGGCCGCGTCATCGTCTGCTGCCAACTCCTCCTCCATCTCGTCCTCATCGGGCGGGCGGACCAGCAGCGGCTCGGCAATCGGGGCCAGAAAGCTGAAGCCGTCCAGGTAACGAAGGTCGATCTTCTTGGCTCCAGGCAGTTCCTTGGTAACGTTCTCCACAGCCGCGTTGTTGCTGCTGGCGACCACGATCAGGTGGTCACGCAGGCTCGGGTGCAGGGCATGGACGCTCCCGGAGTGACAGCGCCACGCCTCACGCTCGAACGCGTCAGCCGGGTAACGAAAGGCACAGAGCGCTTCGGCGCGCCGCAGCGCCACAGCCGCGATCAGGTCCATGAGCAGGGTCGTCTTGCCGGTCCCAGGCGGCCCGTTGACGGAGAACAAGCCTCCCTCGGCGAGGGTGCGCGTCGCGAGGTCGACCGCAACCTGCTGCATCAGCGCCATATTGTGCTGTCCCGGCCAGCGGGATCGAGGGTGGGTCGTGGCGGTGCAGACCCTGGCGATGAAGGCCCGTTGTAGCGCGGCGATCAGGATGAGAAGCGCGACAATCAGGGTGAGAAAGTTGGTCGCGACGGTGCAACGTTAATCCTGGTCGGAAGACGCCGGCAAGGGTTCTGTCGCGGGTTGATTGTCGTGGCGCGACCATCTGGCGTTTTCGGTGATTGTCGCGCGGGTTGGTGGGCGGCCGGGGTCGGCTCGGCGCTGGACGGCGGCGCGTCTGCGGTAGCTTTCGACATTCATCTCGAAGATGGTGGCGTGGTGGACGAGGCGATCCACGGCGGCCAGCGTCATAGCGGGATCGGGGAAGATCCTGCCCCATTCCCCGAACGGCTGATTGGCGGTGATCAGCAGCGACCGGCGTTCGTATCGGGCGCTGATCAGTTCGAACAGCACGGCGGTCTCGGCCTGGTCCTTGGTGACGTAGGCGAGATCGTCGAGGATCAGCAGGTGGAACTTGTCGAGCTTGGCGATGGCGCTGTCGAGCGCGAGTTCGCGGCGCGCGACCTGGAGCTTCTGGACGATTTCGGAGGTGCGGGCGAACAGCACGCGCCAGCCATTCTCGACGAGGGCGAGGCCGATCGCGGCCGCGAGATGCGATTTGCCACCGCCGGGCGGGCCGAACAGGATCAGGTTGGCGCCCATCTCAAGCCAGCCGTCGCCGGCGCAGAGCGCCATCACCTGCGCCTTGGAGACCATCGGCACGGCCTCGAAAGCGAAGGCGTCGATGGTCTTGCCGGGCGGCAGCCGGGCTTCAAGGAGATGCCGTTCGACGCGCCGGCGGTCGCGCTCGGCAATCTCGTGCTCGGCAAGTGCCGCGAGCAGCCGGGCGGCGGGCCAGGCTTCGCGGTCGGCGCGCGCGGCGAAGTCGGGCCAGACCTGCTTGATGGCGGGCAGCCGGAGATCGTGCAGGATGAGCGTGAGGCGCTGGCCGTCGATGGTTCTGGCGGTCTCGCTCATGCCGCTTCTCCGCGGATCAGGGTGTCATAGGCGGCGAGCGGCGCAAGCCGCACGACGATGGCGGGGAGTGCCGCCGGGTCGGGCGCGAAGCGCCGGCGGAGCGCCGCGAGGTCGGGCGGCCGGGCGGCGGCGAGATCGTCGGCGAGGCACGCGGCGAGTTCCGCCTCGCAGCCGCGCTCGTGGGCGAGGGCGAGGAGCTTGACCATGGTGCGGCAGGCCGCGCGCGGGCCTGAGCGTTGCAGCAGCAGATCGAAAGCCTGGCGATACGCATCCCGGGGGAAGAGCTGGCTGCGGTAGACGAGATGCAGCAGCGCCATCGGCTTGCGGCGCAGGCTGTGGATGACGTGCCGGTAATCGACGACATGCCCGTGCTTGCCGTTCGGCTGGGCGCGCCCGCGCGGCAACGCCATGAGCGGTGCGCCGCCGAGGAACAGTTCGAGCCGGTCGTCATGCAGATGGACACGCAGCCGCTGGCCGATCAGCCGGGAGGGCACGCTGTAGAACACCTTCCGCAACGTGAAGCCGCCCGAGCTGGTGGCGGTGACGACGGTCTCCTCGTAATCGGCGGTGCGTTGCGCCGGCAGCGGATTGAGCGCCGCCCGCTCGGCGTCGATGCGGGCGGCATGGCGGCGGTTGCGGCGGCCGACGAGTTCGGCGACGAAGCCGCGATACGCATCGAGCGTGTCGAACGCGGCGGTGCCGCGCAGCAGCAGGGAGTCGCGCACGGCGCGCTTGAGATGGCCGTGCGCGCTCTCGATGGCGCCGTTCTCGTGCGCGACGCCGCGATTGTTGCGAGTTGGCACCATGCCGTAATGGTCGCAGAGCGCCGCGTAGCGGCAGGTCAGGTCGGCGCGCGCCTGGGCATCGAGGTTGCGGAACGCGGCCGAGAGGCTGTCGCTGCGGTGCTCGCGCGGCGCCCCGCCGAGCAGGCAGAGCGCGTTCTGCAGGCCTTCGGCAAGGGCGGCATAGCTCTCGCCGCCGAGCACGACATGGGCGTGCTCGAAGCCGGACCAGACGAGGCGAAAGTGATAGAGGCGGTGATCGAGCGGCGCGCCGGCGACGATGACGCCGAGTTCGTTCATGTCGGTGAAGTCGGACAGCCCTCGGCTGGCCATTCCACCGGCTACGCCGGCGGAACCTTCAGGCCAGCTTCGCCCATGACACCCGGCGCATGCTCCTGCCGGAAGATCACCTCGTGCTCCGGGCCGTGCAGCGCACGCCAGATGCGGATCCGGCGCTCGAGCGTGCGGCGGATGCCGGGGTCGAGGTCGGGATGACGGCGGAGCAGCTCGTCGAACACCGCGACGGCGCGCAATCCGGGAGCGCTGCGCAGCAGCGGCACCACCTCACTCTCGAAGATGTCGATCAGCGGGTCCGGCCGGCGCCGGCCGCGCGGCGGGCGACAAGGTGGCGGCCCCGATCGCGCCTCCAGCCGGTATCCCGTGGCAGTGCTCAACCCGGCCTTGGCCGCTGCCGCCGCCACGCCAAGCTCGCGTCGATAGCTCATGAACAGCCTCTTCTGGTGATCGTTGAGATGTCGGCCGGGCACGCGAGGGCTCCCTGGTAGCCGGGGCAACCTTCCGCGGCCGACCGGCCACGACCACCACGAAACCCGAAGACAGGCGCCGCCGGATTCTCACCCTGATTGTCGCTGGATTCTCACGTTGATTGTCGCGCGACAGCCCGTTCCGTGCAGTCCTCGCGGGGCGCAGTCCCGGCGAGATACCGTGGCGTGAGGCCGCCGTTGCCATTGCGCACGGCTCGCAGAACGAGCCTGATGTCGTCGAAATAGAAGCTGTCAACGGGCGGAAGCTCCGCCTTGCGGTGCCGCTCATGACGCTCCACGAGCGGCTTGCCAGCTACATCCGTTTTCGTCTTGGACTCGATCTCGACAAAGACGCTCGACACGGCCGAGCGCACGATGGCGAGCGGGAGCCCGTGCGGAGATCGTAGAGCCAGGTCAGGGTCTCGGCCGCCGTTTCGCGCACCGTCTCCACGAACGCTCTGTCGACCCGGCGCCCGTAGCCTTTGTAAAGGTCCACGACGCCGTTGTGGGTGGCACGCATGCGCCGTCGGAACGCCTCGAGCTCTTCGTCCAGATCGGCGGCGACCCCTGAGCGCAGGCGCTCGAAGGCCAGTCCGAAAGCGGGCACGATGAGGCTATCGGGGATAGCCATACCGTCATGGTCAACCGCGAACACGCCTACGAAGCCGAACCGCTTGGCTTTGACTGGGGGCTTTGTGTCGCGGTCCTGCTCTGGCTCTGTCGAACACGCGCGAACGATCTCCGCCTGACAACGCTCGCGGCCGAAGATGCCGAAGCGGACGAAGTGCCTGTAGCGCGTGTCCGAATGCCCGAAATCTCGGATCCTGCCACGGGAAATCGCGATCAGGAACGTAACGGGCCTCGAACGTGCCGCGGGGGTCGGTGTCGCGGTCTTCCTCGGCCCCGGGCGGTGTGAGGGCCTCGACATCCATCCAATAGAGGAGCGTCCGGGCGATGTCCTCTGGAGCTTCACCTTGCCCGGCGGAGTCACCGAGGGTGTCAGGGTCAATCGGAGCAGCCATACTTTGCCCCTCGATCGCGCCGGGATGCCCCGGATGCAAAGCGGCGTTCTGCATGGGAGCATTCACGCCGGAGTGCCTGTATCCCGCAAGGGCCTGTATGTTGGCAGCGAGCCCAGCCCGAAGCGCTACCCTGAGCCTCCGATAAGCGGGTCAGGCGCCTTCCGGCACGGTGCCAGTCATCGCGCAGATTTGACACGGCGCCGGACCGCGCGTTAGCGGCAGGCGGAGGTTTCGCGACTGGATCAGTAACTCGGCGTGGTGCTGTTGGTGAGGATTGAACTCACGACCTCTCCCTTACCAAGGGAGTGCTCTACCACTGAGCTACAACAGCCTCCGCTGCGCCTCCTACCCGCCCCCGGCGCAAGAGGCAACCCGACAATGGCCCACGTTCCTCAAAGCACGGTCACGCCGGCGCTTCGGCCGCGGCGGTCAGCAGCTTGTCCGCCGTGCCAAGCGGGACGCCGAGGCGGATCGCAAGCTCGAGATAACTCGCGTCGTAAGCCGTCAGCCGGTGCTGCTCCGCCAGATTGGTCGTGGCGGACCAGATCCGGCTTGCCGTCTCGTCGTCGATACTGATCGGCAGCGCCCGCAGGAACCCGGTGAGGCGCTGCCGGACATCGGCCGTGATCCGGCCGCGACGCTCCGCCGCCAGCAGGCCGTTGACCGCCTCCAAAGGCCAGAGCTGGGGCGCGGTCGCCTCTCCTCCGCGACACGATCCAGCAGGCTCATGATCGCCGGAGTCTGCTCATCCTCGAAGCACCAGGCGAGGTCACGGATGCATGGACGACAAGGCTCACCGCCGGCCTTCGCTGACGGGATCCCTGATCGACAGCCCCCCGAGCGTCTGCCCCTTGCTGGCCGCGCGCAGGCCGTCGGCGGCACGGCGGGCCTTGGCGCGGTCTAATCCTGTCTCCGCCGGAAACAGCCGGGCACCGGCTTGCCGCGACGGGTGATGAGGATCTCATGACCCTCCTCCACTTCGTCGAGGAGGGCTGTCAGGCTATTCTTCGCCTCGAACACGCCGACCGTGTGCATTGCTGCCGTTCCACCTAGCTAGACAGCTAGCCATTTACAGCAAGACGTAGCTCTCCGCCATTGCATCCGAACGACACTGCGGCAACACGAGTAACCAGGCAATGAGCGACAACCGCCCCCCAGGGCTATCGCATTTGGCCGAGGATGGAGCGGGCGAAGTAGTCGGACCATCCGGATCGCTTGCGCTTGCGGCGGATCGAGATGTCGGGACGGGCGGAGCGCAGGACGTTGAGGGCCAACCGTCTAGGATGGCGAGGTTTTCCGGGCCGTGATCACGCCGGTTGCGCGCCCTGTCCTCATCGAACGCCGTGTCGAGCACCCAGTGCTGGGCGTTCTCGATGTGCCAGTGAGCACGCGCTGCCTCCGCGAAACCCTGGGCCGACAGGACGGCGGAGGAGAGGTAGTAGCGGCGGACGATGCTGGTCCGCCCGTCGCGCTCGACTTCGGCCTCGACCATGCACAGGGTCGCCAAACCGGGCAGTCTTGGCTCGTCCGGGTAGCGGCGATCCGAAAAAAGCCAGCGCACGTCGTGGCAGACCCGATGGCGCCTGGTCTCGATGCGGCCATGATCGGCATCGGTCGTGGTGTGCGCCTCGAAGGCGGCCGCCTTGGGATCGGCGAACAGGGCGGCGACTTCGGCGAGCATCGCCGGCCGGTTCGCCTTCAAGGCGAACAGCCAGTCGCCGCCGCGCTCGGCAACCAGACGGGCGGTCTCGCCCTGGCAGTGGATTGCGTCACCGGTGACCAGCATGCCGCTCAGGTCGAGCATGCCGAGAAGCGCTCGCGCGGCGGTGATCTCGTTGCCGCCTTCGGGCACCGCGACCTGGCCCAGCACGAGGCGCGCGTCGCAGGCGAACGCGGTCACGACGTGCAGCGGCGAGGCGTGCGCCGCGCGGTCGAACGAGCGGCGCAGCGTCTTGCCGTCGATCGCCAGCACGCCGCGCCCGGCCGCGCCGAGGCTGTCGAGGAAACGCGTGAAGCAGGCCGCGAACGCCGCCGGGTCAAGCAGGCGGAACAGGCGAGAGAACGTGTCGTGGCTCGGCAAGCCGTTCTCCAGCCGCAGGAAGTCCCGGAACAGCAATTCCCGGTCGCGAGCGAAGTCGGCGAAGTCAACGCAGCTCTCGGCGCCGCAGATCGAACCCACCAGCGCGATCGTCAGAACCTCCAGCAGGTTGTGCCGGGTCGCATTGCCTGTTCGCGGATCCGGCGAATCCCCGAAACACGCCTCCAACCAGCCCATCGACCCCTCCCCAGCAAAGGAGTCGAGACATAAATCCACATCCGCGAGCCGCCGGAATACCTCATTCAGTCAAATGCAATTCCCCTGACCCGCCCCCCAAGCCGGTGATCCGCCCTGCCCCGGCCGTCAAGGCCGAGGCGGACAGGCAGGCCCGGATCGAGCGCGAGGCGGCGGCATTGCGGGAGAATCTCCGGCGCCGGAAGCAGCAGGCCGGGGCCGGGGCCGGGCGCAAGCCGGAATGAGGCGGCGCCGTTTGCTCCGGCGCGCGCCGGTAGGCTAGGAGCAACCGCCCGCCCCTCAGCTTCGCCGCGCGAAGCCTTGCCGTCCGGAGTCCTCCCGCCGATGCCCGTGCAGCCCGACCGCTGGATTCGCCGGATGGCCGTCGAGCGCGGCATGATCGAGCCGTTCGTCGAGACCCAGAAGCGGACCGGCGTTATCAGCTACGGGCTGTCGAGCTACGGCTACGATGCGCGAGTCGCGGACGAGTTCAAGGTGTTCACCAATGTCAATTCGGCCGTGGTGGACCCGAAGGCGTTCAGCGAGACGAGCTTCGTCGATCGCCAGGGACAGGTCTGCACCATCCCGCCCAACAGCTTCGCGCTTGCCCGCACCATCGAGTATTTTCGCATTCCGCGCGACATCCTGGTGATCTGCCTCGGCAAATCGACCTATGCCCGCTGCGGCATCATCGTGAACGTGACGCCGCTCGAACCCGAATGGGAGGGCCAGGTCACGATCGAGATCAGCAACACGACGCCCCTGCCCGCCCGCATCCACGCGAACGAGGGCATCTGCCAGTTTCTCTTCCTCCGGGGCGACGGGCCGCCGGAGACCAGCTATCGCGACAAGGCGGGCAAATACATGGGACAGCGTGGCGTCGCGCTGCCGAGGCTCTGATGGACCGCATCCGCATCCGGGGCGGGCGCCCGCTCGCGGGCCGTATCGCCATCGGCGGCGCGAAGAACGCCGCCCTGCCGCTGATGGCCGCCGCGCTGCTGACCGAGCAGAGGCTCGTGCTCTCCAACGTGCCGCAACTCGCCGACATCCACACGATGGCGAGCCTGCTCGAACAGCACGGCATCGCGGTCGAGGATCTGTCCGGTGACGGCCGCGTCCTCTCGCTCGGCGGCCCGATCAAGAGCACCGAGGCGCCCTACGATATCGTGCGCACGGATGCGCGCCTCCGTGCTGGTGCTCGGGCCGCTGCTCGCGCGCATGGGCGAGGCTCGCGTGTCTCTCCCCGGCGGCTGCGCCATCGGCACGCGGCCGGTCGACATGCACCTCAAGGGCCTGGAGCAGATGGGGGCCGAGATCCGGCTCGAGGCGGGCTACATCGGCGCCTCCGTGCGCGGCCGGCTGCGCGGCGCGTCCATCCTGCTGCCGCTGCCGTCCGTGGGCGCGACCGAGAACCTGCTGATGGCGGCTTGCCTCGCGGATGGAAGGACGACCATCGCCAACGCCGCTCGCGAACCCGAGATCGGCGACCTCGCCGCCTGCCTGACCGCGATGGGCGCGCGCATCGAGGGCGTCGGCAGCGAGCGGCTCGCGATCGAGGGCGTGGCGAAGCTACATGGGGCCGAGCACGCGATCATCCCGGACCGGATCGAGACCGGCACCTATGCCTGCGCCGCCGCCATCACCGGGGGCGCGGTGCGGCTGCAAGGCGGCCGGCTCGCGCATCTCGGCGCGCTGGCGCGCACGCTGGCCGAGGCAGGCGTCGAGATCGCCCAGGAGCCGGGCGCGCTCGTGGTGCGGCGGCTGGACGGGCTGCACGGGGCCGACGTGATGACGGAGCCGTATCCGGGCTTTCCGACCGACATGCAGGCGCAGTTCATGGCGCTGATGGCGGTGGCGGAGGGAGCGGCCATGGTGACGGAGACCATCTTCGAGAACCGCTTCATGCACGTCCCGGAGCTGAACCGCATGGGTGCCCGCATCAACGTCCACGGCGCGTCCGCGATCGTGCGCGGCGTCAGGGCGCTCTCGGGCGCGCCGGTGATGGCGACCGATCTGCGGGCGTCCGTCTCGCTCGTGCTGGCGGGCCTCGCCGCGCGCGGAGAGACGGTCGTGAGCCGCGTCTATCACCTCGATCGCGGCTACGAGCGCGTCGAGGAAAAGCTCGCCGCCTGCGGCGCGGAGATCGAGCGCACGCGCGACTGATCCCGGCTTGCGCGCGCGGTTCCGGCCGGCATGTTGCGGGCTGGCATGTTGCAGGGGTGTGAGGCGCTACCTAAAATGCGCGCGTGCGGGGAAGCGGCGGCCCGGCCCGGCTGGACCCGCCCTCGCCGCCGCGTTACCTGATGACCGGCTCCAACCATCGCCCTTGCCACCCGGGGGGGCGCGATCGAGGGTGAAGATGGCTGAATCGCTTGCCGCCGAGACCGTGGCCCAACATGGCCAGCCGGATATCGTCTCGAAGCGCGACTTCCTCAAGCTAGTCACGATTTCCGGGACGGCGATCGGGGCCGCGGCGTTCGCGTGGCCGTTCATCGACTCGATGAATCCTTCGGGCGACGTGCTGGCGCTTTCCTCGGTCGAGGTCGATCTGACGCCGATCCAGGAGGGACAGGGCATCACCGTCGTCTGGCGCGGCAAGCCGATCTTCGTGCGCCACCTCACGGGCAAGGAGTGGCAGGAGGCGCGGGCGGCGCCGCTTCGCGACCTGATCGAGCCGGTGGAAGCGGCCGAGCGCGTCAAGCCCGGCCACGATCAATGGATCATCGTGATCGGCATCTGCACCCATCTCGGCTGCGTGCCGCTCGGCAACAAGCCGACCGACCCGCGCGGCGACTGGGGCGGCTGGTTCTGCCCCTGCCACGGCAGCCAGTACGACACGGTCGGCCGGGTACGGCACGGCCCGGCGCCGCTCAATCTTTTCCTGCCGCCCTACGCCTTCGAGAGCGACACCAAGATCAAGATCGGCTGACGCAGCCACCACCACGCCGCCGCACCGGGTTCGCCCGTTTCGGCAAGACCACGAGGTTTAGCCATGGCCGGCCTGTATAAGAGCGAGTTCGAGAACCCGGTGATCCGCTGGGTCGATACCCGCATGCCGATCTTCACAATGATGCAGAAGGAGTACGGGGCGTTTCCGACGCCCCGCAACTTCAACTATTTCTGGAACTTCGGCGCGCTGGCGCTGGTCAACCTGGTCATCATGATCGCGACCGGCATCTTTCTCGCGATGAACTACACCCCGAACACCGTGCTCGCCTTCGACAGCGTGCAGCGCATCATGCGCGACGTGAATTTCGGCTGGATGCTCCGCTACATCCACCAGAATGGCGCCTCGATGTTTTTCATCGTGACGTACATCCACATCTTCCGGGGCTTCTATTACGGCTCGTACAAATACCCGCGCGAGCTGCTATGGATGATCGGCGTCGTCATCCTGCTGCTGATGATGG
The DNA here is from genome assembly GCA_963777325.1 of uncultured Alphaproteobacteria bacterium. Taxonomy (GTDB): domain Bacteria; phylum Pseudomonadota; class Alphaproteobacteria; order Acetobacterales; family Acetobacteraceae; genus JAFAXA01. Next base: position 130,879 of record CAVZQE010000006.1, read on the forward strand.
CGACCGCCTTCATGGGCTACGTGCTGCCCTGGGGGCAGATGTCCTATTGGGGCGCCACCGTCATCACCAACCTGTTCTCCGCGATCCCGGTCGTCGGCGAGGGGATCGTCACGTGGCTCTGGGGCGGCTTTTCCGTCGACAACCCGACGCTGAACCGCTTCTACAGCCTGCACTATCTGCTGCCGTTCGTGCTGTTCGGCGTGGTGTTCCTGCACGTGGTCGCGCTGCACATCACGGGCTCGAACAACCCGCTCGGCATCGACGTCAAGGGACCGCAGGACACGCTGCCGTTCCATCCCTACTACACGATCAAGGATAGCGTCGGGCTCTGCGTCTATCTGATCGTGTTCGCGGTTCTCGTGTTCTTCGTGCCGAACCTGCTCGGCGATCCGAACAACTTCATCCCGGCGAACCCGCTGCAGACGCCCGCCGACATCGTGCCGGAATGGTACTTCCTGCCGTTTTACGCCATCCTGCGTTCGGTGCCGAACAAGCTCGGCGGCGTCACGCTCATGTTCTCGTCCATCCTGGTTCTGTTCGTGCTGCCCTGGCTCGACACGAGTCCGGTGCGGAGCGCCCGGTTCCGCCCCCTCTACCGGCCGTTCATCTTCGTGCTGGTGGCAAGCCTGATCGTTCTCGGCATGGTCGGCGCGCACAAGCCCGAAGGCATCTGGGTCGTGCTCGGCCGCGTCTGCACCGCCTACTACTTCCTGCACTTCCTGGTGATCCTGCCGGTGCTCGGCACTCTGGAAAAGCCCTTGCCGCTGCCCGACAGCATCAGCCGCCCCGTGCTCGGCGGCGGCGGCGGCGGACCGATGCCCTCCGGGGCCGCCGCCAAACCGATGGAGAAGAGCTGATGCGCCCGATCATGCGCGCGACCGTCGCGGCCGCAATCCTCGGCCTCGGCATTTCGGGTGAACCGCCCGGTGCGTCCGCCCAGGAGGAGGTTCCGCCACCAAAGCAGATCTGGAGCTTCGGCGGACTATTCGGCGCCTACGATCTCGCGGCGGCGCAGCGCGGGTTTCAGATCTATTCCGAGGTCTGTTCCAACTGCCACTCGATGAAGCTGATGTACTACCGGAATCTCTCCGGCATCGGGTTGAACCCGGCCCAGATCAAGGCCGTCGCCGCCGCCGTGCAGGTTCCGAGCGGCCTGAACGATCAGGGCGAGCCGATCGAGGCGCCGGCCACTCCGGCGAGCCATTTCCGCTCGCCGTTCGCAAACGATCTCGCGGCGCGCGCGGCCAATAACGGCGCGCTGCCGCCGGATTTGTCGCTGATCGTCAACGCACGCGAAGGCGGCCCGAACTACGTCTACGGCATCCTCACCGGCTATGCGCAGGCGCCCGCCGACTTCAAGCTGCAGGAGGGAATGAACTACAACGAGTATTTCCCCGGCCACCAGATCGCGATGCCGCAGCCGCTGCAAGACGGCCAGATCACCTATACGGACGGCACGCCGAACTCGCTCAGCCAGGAGGCGCATGACGTCGTGACCTTCCTGACTTGGGCCGCCAATCCGGAGCTTGTGCAGCGCAAGCAGATCGGGATTCGCGCAGTACTGTTCCTGACCTTGATGGCGGGACTGACATATGCCGTGAAGCGCAAAATCTGGGCGGACCTTCACTGAGCGGGCACCCGCCCGCGCGGCCGGAGCACATCCGGCCCGTGATCGGCATCATCGGCGGCTCCGGCCTCTACGACGTCGAAGGGCTGGAGGATAAGGTCTGGCGCCAGGTGGAGACGCCCTGGGGCATGCCATCCGATGCCCTGCTGTTCGGCACGCTCGCAGGCGTGCCCTGCGTGTTCCTGCCCCGGCATGGGCGCGGCCATCCGATCTCGCCCACGCATCTGAACTATCGGGCGAATATCGACGCGCTGAAGCGGTCCGGCGTCACGGACGTGATCTCGCTCTCCGCGGTCGGCAGCCTCCGGGAAGAGCTGCCGCCCGGCCATTTCGTCATCGTCGACCAGTTCATCGACCGCAGCTTCGCGCGCGAAAAGAGCTTCTTCGGCGAAGGCGTGGTCGCGCACGTCTCGATGGCGCATCCGGTCTGCCCCCGGCTAGGCGACGCGCTCCTGCAATCGGCGGAACAACTCGGTCTGCCGGTGACGCGCGGCGGCACCTATCTCGTCATGGAAGGCCCGCAATTCTCGACCAAGGCCGAGAGCGAGCTGTACCGGAGCTGGGGCTGCTCGGTGATCGGCATGACCAACATGCCGGAGGCGAAGCTCGCCCGCGAGGCCGAGCTTTGCTACGCGACCGTCGCGATGGTGACGGACTACGATTGCTGGCATCCGGACCACGACCACGTCACCGTCGAGGCGGTCGTGCGCGCCCTGCTCGACAACGCGGACAGGGGGCGCGATCTGCTGCGGACCGTCGTGCCGCGCATCGGGGCGCCCCGCGGCGCCTGTCCCGCGGGATGCGACCGCGCGCTCGACAACGCGATCGTCACGGCCACGCATATGCGCGACCCGGATCTTGCGGCGAAGCTCGACGCGGTGGCCGGGCGGGTGCTGCGGGCCGCCTGACCTTCCGCCCGGCCGCCCGCTCTAGATGCGGCCCATCACCAGCAGCACGATGACGATCAGCAGCAGCAGGCCCAGCCCGCCGGACGGGAAGTAGCCCCAGCCGGCGCTGTAGCCCCAGGTCGGCAACGCACCCAGCACCAGCAGAATGAGAATGATCAGGAGTACCGCGCCCCAGCCCATGACCTAACCCTTCCGGATGTCAAACGATGCCGGTGGAACGCGAGCGTCGCGTGCCGGTTTGTCGCTCATATTGCATCCGGTTCGTTGTCGGCGGCGATCGAGTCCGGACCGTCGGTCCACTCGCGCCACAACAGGATCAACGCCGCCATGATGGCCGGCCCGAGGAACAGGCCGAGCAGGCCCCAGGTCTCGACGCCGCCCAATATGCCGAGCAGCACCCACAGGAACGGCAAGCGCGTGGAGCCGCCGATCAGCACCGGGCGGACGAAATGGTCGGCGACGAAGACAACGGCCATGCCAAAAGCGACGAGGCCGATCGCCTTGGCGGCCGAGGCCTGCACCAGCACGATCAGCGCCGCGACTACGAAGACCAGCGGCGCGCCCATGGGGATCATGGCGGCGACGGCAGTCAGCGCTCCGAGCAGCGTCGGGTGCGGCACGCCGAGAACAGCATAGGCGATCCCGAGCAGGACACCCTCGCCGATGCCGACCAGCACGAGGCCGTCCACCGTGCCATGCACCGAGGCGACGATCTGCAATCCGACCCGTTCGCCGCGCGGCCCGAAGGTCCAGTAACTGGCGCGGCGAAGCTGCTCCGTCAGGCGCCGCCCATCGCGGAACAGGAAGAACAAGGTGAGAATGGTGAACCCGAACAAGATCACGCGATGCAGGAGCTGAACGCCGACATGCTGGCCGAACGCCAGCACCTCGCCTTGATGCAGCCGCTTCACCAGCTCGTGCGCGTCGTCGGGTTCGGCCAGGTTCTCCTGCCACCATCCGCCGACGTAGTCGGCGCCGACGGGCAGATGCCGCACCCAATCCGGCACCGGCATGCCCGTGCGCTGCACGCTGTCCACCAGCTGGAACAGGCTGCGCGCCTCGTGGCCGAGCTGCATGCCGACCAGCGCCAGAGGAACGATGAAGACGAGCGCGACCGCGAGGGTGAAACATCCCGGCAGCAGGATGTTGTGCTTGCCCGGCGGCCAGCGGTTCTGGGCCCGCTGGTAGGACGGCCAGATCGCGATCGCGAAAACCGCGGCCCAGGCCAGCGCCGGCAGGAAGCTGTGCAGCGTGAAGATCGCCGCGCCCGCGAGCGCGAGGCCAAGCACGCCGCGGGCGACGTGCTGCGCCCGAGTCGTGTCGCTCGACACCCTCGGCCGGGCCACCGCGAACACCGCCTCAGCCCGCCCGCGAGGCGGCGGGCAGATGCCGCCCGAAGAACGCGAGCGTGCGGGCCTGCGCGGTTTCGAAATCGGCCGGGCTGAAGCTCGCCCGGTCCTCGCATCCGAACCCGTGCTGCGCCTCCGGATAGACCCAGATCTCGGCTTCCGGCTGCGCCGCCCGGATCGCATCCACGTCCGAGAGCGGGATGCCGCGATCCCGCCCGCCAAAATGCATCTGCACCGGGCAGTTCGGCCGCTCTGCCCTGGTCCCGGCGATGCCGCCGCCGTACCAGCAGGAACTGGCGGCGAACAGGCAGCTGCGCGTCGCACCCCACCATGCGAGGGTGCCGCCGAAGCAATAGCCGACGATGCCGACCGGCCTGCCGCCGAGCGAAGCCGCCGCCGCCGCTATGTCCCGCATCGTCCCCGTATCGTCGAGCCTGGCCCGGAGCGCCCTACCGCGCTCAATGCCGGCGGAATCGTAGCCGAATTCGACGTCTCGCTCGACCCGGTCGAACAGCGCCGGCGCGACCGCCGCATACCCTTCGGCCGCTAACGCCTCGCAGACATGGCGCATGTGCCGGTTCACGCCGAAAATCTCCTGCACCACGACCAGCCCGGCTGCAGCATCTAGGGAACCGGCCCGACAAGCCGAAAGAACATGCCCGTCTTCCGCGGTCAGGCGTACGGTTTCAGGCATCGCTCATGGGCTCCCCTTGCGCGGGCAAAGGATGGCGACTAGCGGGACGCCGTCAACCCGAGATGTTCCGCCCGGCGCTAGTGGCCGCCCGCCGGCGCTCCCTTGCCCGCGACGCCCTTACTGAACAGCAGGGTCAAGGGGACGATGCAGAACGAGGCGATGGCGCACCACAGGAACACGTCGAGATAGGCGAGGATCGCCGCCTGGGTCTCGAGCGTGTGGTTCATCAGCCCGAGCGCGAGGCTCTCCGCTTGCCGGACGGACCGGCCCATCCCCTCCAGCATCGATCGATAGCGGGCCAGCAGATCGACATAACTCGGATTGAACGGGTTGAGATGCTCGGAAAGGTAAGCACGATGTACCTGCGTCTGCTCCGCGACCATCGCGGTCGAGAGCGAAATGCCGACCGATCCCGAGATGTTGCGGAACATGGTGTAAAGCGCGCTCGCGTCCGAGTTCAGTTCGCGCGGCAGGGTCGAGTAGGCGATCGTGCTGTTCGGCACGAACAAAAAGGCGAGCCCCGCCGTCTGCGCGCCGCGCATGAGAGCGAGGGTGAGGAAATCGACCTGCGGCGTCAGCGTGTGCGCGTAGAGCAGGGCGCAGCCGAGCACGAAGAAGCCAAAGCCGATGATGTAGCGCGTCTGAATGTTCGGCAGTGCGATCTTGCTGACGAACGGGATCAGGAAGATGATGAATAGCGCGCCGGGCGACAACACGAGGCCGGCCCAGAGTGCCGTGTAGCCGAGACGCTGTTGCGCGAGCTGCGGGATCAGCACGGCGCTGGAATAGAGAATGGCGCCGATCCCGAAGATCACCACCGACCCGACCGCGAAATTGCGGTCCCCGAGCGCCCGCAGGTTGACCACGGGCTTGTCCGTATAAAGCAGCCACGCCGTGGCGCCGACGATGCCGACCGCAGCCAAGAGGCCGAACATCGTAATCACGGGCGAGCCGAACCAGTCCAGATCCTCGCCGCGATCCAGCATCACTTCCAGGCTGCCGAGGCCGATCGCGATCAGGCCGAGGCCGATATAGTCGATGCTCCAATCCCCTTCCTCGTGCTCGCGCTTGACCCAGGGCGGATCCTCGACCAGCGCCCCGACCGCGAAGAACGCCGCGATGCCGACGGGCACATTGATGAAGAACACCCAGCGCCAGGAGTAGCTGTCGGTGATCCAGCCGCCGAGCGTCGGACCGATCACGGGCGCGACGATGGTTGCGACCGCGACGACGGAGAACGCCTTGCCGCGCTGCGACGGCTCGAACGTGTCGAGGATGATCGATTGCTGGTTCGGCTGTAATCCGCCGCCGAAGAAGCCCTGCAGCAAACGGAAGATGATCAACTCGCCGAGGCTGCTCGCGATCCCGCATAGCAGCGAGCAGAGGGTGAACATGGCGATGCAGGTCATGAAATAGCGCTTGCGGCCGAACACCCGCCCAAGCCAACCCGAGATCGGCAGCACGATGCCGTTGGCGACGAGATACGACGTGAGCGTCCAGGTGGCTTCGTCGTAGGTCGCCGAGACGGTGCCCGCGATGTGCGGCAGCGACACGTTGACGATCGTCGTGTCGAGAACCTCCATGAACGCGGCCGACGTGACGACGACCGCGATCAGCCAGGGATTGGCGGCCGGCCGCCAGTTATCGTCGTGCTCCCGTTGCGACGATTTCTGGCCCGGCTGATCCCGGTCGGCGGCCGTCGCGCTCATTTCACCGTCACTGTCGGCTCGACCGAGATGCCGAGCGGCAGCGGCCGGTTCTGATCGAGGCCGCTGTCGATGTCGATCTTGACCGGCACGCGCTGCACGATCTTGACGAAGTTGCCGGTCGCGTTCTCGGCCGGAAAGGCGCTGAACCTCGAGCCCGAGCCGAGCTGGATGCTGTCCACATGCCCCTTGAGCTTGAGATCGGGATAGGCGTCCACCGCGATGTCCACCTTCTGCCCCGGCCGCATGCGATCCAGCTGGGTCTCCTTGAAGTTCGCCGTCACCCAGACTTCGGGCGTCACGAGCGAGAACAGGCTTTGGCCGCTCTGCACCAGATTGCCGAGTTCGACGTTGCGCCTGGTGATCCAGCCATCCTGCGGCGCCACCACCTTTGTCCAGGCCAGGTTGAGGTTGGCCTGGTCGAGCTGCGCCTGCGCCTCTTTCTCCATGCCGACGAGCTGGCCGACCCGCGATTCCGTCTCGCCGATATTCGGCTGCACGGGCATCGCCTGCTCCACCTCGGCCTCGGCCTCGGCCACCTGCGCCTGCGCCGATTTCAACGCGGCGGTGGAGGCGTCCACCTCCTGCTGCGTCGTCGCGCCCTTCGGCAGGCCGTGCTGGCGGTTGTAGTCGGTCTGGGCCTTGAACAAGCTTGCCTGGGCCGATTGCAGCTGCGCCTTCGCCCGCTCGAGCTGGGCCGGGAAGTTCTTTTGCGCAACTTCGGAGGCGAAGCGCGCGCCTTCCAGCTGGCCGTGGATGCTGAGCAGATTGCCTTGCGCCCGGTCGCGGGCGGCAATGAAGTCGCGCGGATCGATCTCGACCAGCACGTCGCCCTTGTGGACGAACTCGTTGTCGTTGACGTTCAGCGAGGTCACGTAGCCGGAGACGTGGGGTGCGATCGTGACCGCGCGGCCGTCGGTGAAGGCGTCGTCGGTCGTCACTTCGTTGCGTGTCAGGAACCAATACAGGACGCCGCCGATCACCACCGCGATCACGGCCGCGATGACGGCCATCCTGATCCAGGGAGAGCGCTTCTTTTTCTGGTCCGGAGCCTTCCCCTTCTTTTCGTCCGGCGCCTCTCCCCGCTGCTTGCCGTCCGGCTTGGATGGCGGCTCCTGCTCCTCGTCCTCCTGCAGCCCCTCGGTCTCGCGCGCGTCGCCGTCGCCATCGCTCTGGCGATCCTCGCGGCTGCGCTGCGTGGTCCCTTCCCGGTCTGCCATTTACCCACCTCTCTCGCCCGACCGAACCGGTCGGTCAGCGTTATGCGCGCGACCTGTGCCGTAAGGGAAGCCGTGAGCGTTCACGTAATCTCTAGTGCGCGAGCGCCTGACTGCGCACCAGACGGGCGTAGAGGCCGTCCTGCTCCAGCAAATCCGCATGCGTGCCATGCTCGACCGCCGCACCCTCCGCCATGGCGACGACGAGGTCCGCGTCCCGGACGGTCGAGAGCCGGTGGGCCACGACGATCGTGGTGCGGCCCTGGCGCAGCCGGGCGAGCGCCCCCTGCACCGCCGCTTCGCTCTCGGCATCGAGTGCGCTGGTCGCCTCGTCCAGCAGCAGGATGCGGGGATTGCGCAGCAGCGCGCGTGCAAGCGTCACCCGCTGGCGCTGACCGCCCGACAGGCGCTGCCCGCCGGGGCCGACGCGGGTTTCGTACCCCTCCGGCAAGGCGGCGATGAACTCCGCGGCGGCGGCGGCCTCGGCCGCGCACTCGACCTCGACGCGATCCGCACCAGGCCGGCCCATGCGGATGTTCGCGTCCACGGTGTCGTCGAACAACAGCGTGTCCTGGCCGACATAGGCGATGGCGTCGCGCAGGCTCGCGAGCGTGACCGACCGGACATCCGCGCCGTCCACGAGCACCGCCCCGGCCGAGACGTCCTGCAGGCGCGGGATGAGCGCCAGCGCCGTCGACTTGCCCGCGCCCGAGGGGCCGACCAGCGCGACCGTCGTACCCGGGACCGCCTCGAAGCTGAGGCCATTCAGGCCGAGGCGACCGTCGGGATAGGCGAAGGCCACGTCCCGGAAGGCGACATGGCCCCTACCCGCTGGCAGCGTCATGGCATCGGGCGCGTCCAGGATGCGCGGCTCCTCGTCCATGATTGCGAACACCCGGACGAGGCCGGCGAGGCCCTCCTGGATCGCGGCGTTCAGCGAGCCGAGCGCCCGCAGCGGGCGGGAGAGGATCAGCAGGGCGGCGACGAAGCCCGTGAAATTGCCGATCGTGCTGACGCCGATGGCGGCCCGCCAGCCCGAGAAGCCGATCACCGCCGCGACCGCCGCGCCGCCCAGCACTTCGAGCACCGGATCGACGCGGGCGCGGCTGCGGGTCATGCGGAGAAGCGCGCGGTAGAGCTGATTGAAGGCGTGCTCGGCCCGGCCCGTCTCGGCCTCCTCGAGCCGGTACGCCCGTACCGTGCGGGCCTGGGCGAAGCTCTCGTTCAGGAGCGCCGCCGTCTCCCCCATCCGCTCCTGCATGCCGCCGGACGCGCGCCGCACCCGCTTGCCGATGCGCTGGATCGGCACGGCGGCGAGCGGGTAGAGGGCGGCGGCGATCAGGCTGAGCAGCCAGTCGAGGTAGAGCATCGAGCCGACGAGCCCGACCACCGTGATCGCGTCGGCGATGCCGTTGACGGCCCGGGTCAGCGCCTCGCGGATGATGGTCGCGTCGGTCGTGAACCGGGCGGCGAGCTGGGCCGGGGCCTCGCGCTCCAGGCGCGCGACATCCGTGCGCACCAGATGCGCGAACATCCGCCCTTGCAGCTCCTCGATGACCAGCAGCACCACCTGCTGCACCTGCACGTTCTGGAAATACTGCGCCGCCGCCTTGATCGAGGTCACGATAAGGACGATGACCGGGATCTGGTAGAGGATGCGCGGGTCGCGCTGCGTGAACATCGAGAAGGCACGGTCGATCACCACCGGGTAGATCGCGGTCGTGCCGGCCATCACCAGCGTCAGCAGCAGCACCCCGAGCAGGCGGCCCTTGTGATGCCGGATATGCTCCCGCCACAGCCGGAAGAGCAGGGCACGCGAGGATTCGTGCTTTTCGAGCAGCGCGGAGCCGGAGGGAATGGCGTCCATCCGCCGCGTGTATCAGCCGCGCGCCCGCCTCGCCAGTTCCGCCCGGCACGCCGCCGCGTCCGCGACGCACCCTCCCTTCAGCCACCAGCCCCGCACCTCCCGCAGCAGGGCGCCGACGCGCGGCCCCGGCGCGAGGCCGAGCGCCAGCACGTCTCTGCCCTCAAGCGGGAACACCGGCCGGGGCATGGAAGTGATCCGGGCACGGAGCGCCGCCCAGAGAGGATCGCCCCCGCCCGCGAGCCATGCCCGGTCGATCAGCACGTCCGAGGGTTCGTCGGCCAGCATGCGGCGCAGGGCCGCGTCGTCATCGGCGGGGTCCGGGACGGGCGGCCGCTTCAGGAGCGCGAGCCGTTCCCGCTCCGCGCCGGAGAGACGCAGGCGGTCGGCGAACGCCTCCGGATCGCCCGCGAGCAGGGCGGCCAGCCGCAGCAGCGGGTCGGCGGGAGCGCGCGCGGCCAGCAAGCGCCGGAGCGATGCGACGTCGAACCCCTCCGGGACCACCCGCGCCAGCACGCCCGTCTCCTGCATGAGCGCGATCGCAGCGCCGGGGTCCGGCGCGGCCAGGATGCGCAGCAGCTCGCTCCAGACGCGCTCGGGCGACAGCCGCCCGAGTTCCGGCGCGGCCGCTTGCAGCGCGGCCCGGGTCGCCGGGTCGGGCGGGCTGACGCCGTAGCGCGCGGCGAAGCGGAAGAAGCGCAGGATCCGGAGATAGTCCTCGGCGATCCTGGCTGCGGGATCGCCGACGAAGCGGACCCGCCCGGCCCGGAGGTCGGCGATGCCGCCGAAATAGTCGAACACGGACCCGTCTTGCGTCATCGACAGGGCGTTGATCGTGAAGTCCCGCCGCGCCGCGTCGGCCCGCCAGTCCGCCGTGAAGGCGACGCGGGCGTGCCGCCCGTCCGTCTCGACGTCGCGCCGCAGCGTCGTGATCTCGAAGCCGCGCCCGTCCACGACGGCGGTGACGGTGCCGTGGTCGAGGCCGGTCGGAACCGCCCGGACGCCGGCGCGGCCGAGCGCCGCGATCACCGCCTGCGGCTCGGCCGGCGTCGCAAGATCGACATCCGCGACGGCCCGCAAGCTGAGCGCGTCCCGGACCGCCCCGCCGACGATCCGGGCGTCCGGGACGGCGGCCAAAACCGACGCGAGCCCCGGATCGTGGAGGAAGGCGGGCCTGGTCTGGAGGCGGAGCGCCGCCCGCTCCGTCACGGCCGGCCCGCGCCGTGGCCGGGCACGATGCTCCCGTTCTCGATGCGGGCCGGCACGTAGCGCTCCGGCCCGGTCAGCGCGTTCTGGCGGGAGAACCCGACCAGGGCCACGATGAGCACGACCAGCGCCAGGCCCGTGAACGCGAGCACGAGCGTGGATGGCCCGCCCCGCGCCGCCGTGAAGCGCCACAGTGCAAAGGCGGCGAACGGGGCCAGGAACATCGCGATTTCGGCGAAGCGCAGCATCGGCCTAGTCCGTATCGCGCAGGATCTGCGCCAGACGCACGAGGATCGCGGCGGTCGCGCCCCAGATATAGTGATCGGGATGCGGCCACACCCAGAACTCCCGCAGTCGGCCGCGAAAGAACGCCTGCTTGCGCAGAGGCGCGTCCCGGTCGAGCAGGACCGCGAGCGGCAGGTCGAGAACCGCATCGACCTCATCCGGCGAGGGCGAGAGCGGCAGGCCCGGAGGAACGAGGCCGAGCACCGGCGTGATCCTGTAGCCCGTGCCGGTGACGTAGTCCGGCAGCCGGCCCGCGAGTTCGACCCGCTCGGGATCGAGCGCGACCTCCTCCCTCGCCTCCCGCAGCGCCGCGGCTTCGGGGCTGGCGTCGCCGGGATCGATGCGGCCGCCGGGGAAGCTGACCTGCCCGGCATGCGCCTTCAGCCGTTCGTGGCGCTTGGTCAGCAGGACGCCGGGAGCCGGGCCGAGAATGATCGGGACGAGCACCGCCGCGCGGATCAGGTCACGATCGGCGAGGTCGGTCGCGTCCAGGGACTGCGCTTCGGCCGCGATGACGGTCGGCGGCAAGGGCTGGTCGAAGAACTCGGCTTGTGTATCGGGCCGAGAGCTTGCGGCACGCCGGGCCAGTCGGCCCCGAAGGGCATTCGCATCCACGGGCCGGAGAGTAGCGCCCGCCGGCTACTCGCCGCCAGCCGGCATTTCCCCCAAGGGAAAGAACCGGCCCTGGCTCCAGACGCCGAGCATGCGCCGACAGCCCACCCATTCGGGCACGGCGAGGGCGACCAGTTCGTAATAGACGGCGCGGCCGATCCGGGCCTCGACCGCCGCCGGGCCGCGCCCGTCGCGAATGTGGATGTAGGGAGTGGGCTCGCACGTGCAGGGGGCGTGCGTGACCCGGATCGGATGGGCGGGGCCGGCGGTCACCACCTCGTCCACATTGGTGCGGAAGGACAGCACCTGCTGGCAACCGTCCCCCGTCCAATCCAGTTCGACCGCGACGAACGGCGCGTCCTCGACCTCGATCCGCCCGCGTTCCGCCGGGGTCTCCAGCACGTAAGAGCCGTCCGCCTCGCGCTTCAGCACGCTCGCGAACAGGCACACCAGTTCCTTGCGGCCGATCGGACTGCCACGGTACAGCCAGGTGCCGCAGCGCTTGATCAGGAAGGGCAGCGCCCCGCAATCGACCGGCGCGCGCTTGCGGACCGAGCTTGCCGGGGGGGGGGCGGCTTTCGCGAACTGGGTTGGGATGCCGCGTGCGGATGCCGGGCCGCTCTGCGGTGTCACCAGTTCAGTCCGCATCTTTTGTCCTTTGCTGTCTTTGCCCCGCTGCGTTCACGACTATGTCCCGACGCATCGTGGTTCTTCCGTATTGGGGGCCGATATAGGTAGCATCCCCCCGCCCGTTTAAGTGGCGAGAGCGCCTGAACGGTCAAAACGCAAAGGCAGGAGCCTCAATGACGGCCAGTATGGCCCCAATGCCGCATGGCATCACGCCGACCCCGCATCCGTTCGCCGGCCAGGCGGACGCAAGGGCGCTGCTCGACGACATCGAGGCCTTGGGCGAACGGCTGCGCGCGGTGCGCGCGGCGATCGGCCGCCTCATCTTCGGCCAGCAGGACGTCGTCGACCAGGCGCTGATTACCCTTCTCTCGGGCGGCCACATGCTGCTGGTCGGCGTGCCGGGTCTCGGCAAGAGCCGGCTGGTCGAGACGCTCGGGGTCGTGCTCGGCCTCGCGACCAAGCGCGTGCAGTTCACCCCGGACCTGATGCCGGCCGACATTCTGGGGAGCGAGGTGTTGGATGAGACGGAGGGCAAGCGCGCCTTCCGCTTCCTGCCCGGCCCGGTGTTCTGCCAGTTGCTGATGGCGGACGAGATCAACCGCGCGAGCCCGCGCACGCAATCGGCGCTGCTGCAGGCGATGCAGGAGCAGCGGGTCGCGGTCGCGGGCGTCGAGCACAAGCTGCCGCAGCCCTTCCATGTGCTCGCGACCCAAAACCCGATCGAGCAGGAGGGCACGTACCCGCTGCCGGAAGCCCAGCTCGATCGCTTCCTGCTCGAAATCGCCATCTCCTATCCGGACCTCGCCGCCGAACGGACGATGCTGCTCGCCACCACCGGCAGCGCCGACGCGCGCCCGGTGCAGGCGATGACGGCGCAGGAACTCGCTTCCGCCCAGGCGCTGATCCGCCGGGTGCCGGTCGGCGAGAGCGTGGTCGATGCGATCCTGGCCCTGGTCCGGGGCGGCCGGCCTGAAACGGCCGGGGACGAGTTCGTGCGCCAATCTCTCGCCTGGGGGCCGGGGCCGCGTGCGGCGCAGGCGCTGATGCTCGCGACGCGGGCGCGCGCCCTGCTGGACGGGCGGCTCGCGCCCAGCATCGACGATGTCGCGTCCCTCGCCCGGCCCGTGCTGCGGCATCGCATGGCGCTGAACTTCTCGGCCCGGGCCGACGGCGTGCAGCTCGGTCAGGTGATCGAGCGGATGGTCGAGCGGCTTGGCTGAGGGCATCGCCCTCGCCCGGCGTGCCGAAGCGCTGGGCGCGCGCCTTCCGCCGCTGCTGGTCGCGGCCGAGAGGGTGGCGGCGACGGTCGCGCAGGGCGTGCATGGACGGCGGCGGGTCGGCCAGGGCGAGAGCTTCTGGCAGTTCCGGCCCTTCGTCGCCGGCGATGCGAGCAGCCGGATCGACTGGCGGCAATCCGCGAAATCCGATCGCGTCTTCATCCGCGAGACCGAATGGGAGGCGGCGCAGACGGTCGCGCTCTGGCGGGATGCCTCCGCCTCCATGCATTGGCGCTCCCGCGGCGCCACGACCGAGAAGGTGCAGCGGGCCAGCCTGCTGCTCCTGGCGCTCGCGTCATTGCTGCTGCGCGGCGGCGAGCGCGTGCTGCCGATCGGCGGCGCAGGGGCCGGAACGCGGCCGCTGGCCGGGCGCGTGGGGCTGGACCGGCTGGCGCTGATCCTCGCCGGGGAGGACGCGGACGGAGCCGGGCTTCCGCCCACGACCGAGGTGCCGCGCCACGCCCGCGTCGTGCTGTTCGGGGACTTCCTCACGCCGCTGGAGCGCGTGCGCGAGACGCTTGGACGCATGGCGGCGGTGCCCGCAGGCGGCCATCTGGTGCAGATCCTCGACCCGGCCGAGGCGGCGCTGCCGTTCCGGGGGCGGGTCCGGTTCATCGGTCTGGAACAGGACGGGGAGACGCTGGTGCCGCGCGCCGAAAACGTGCGCGACGCCTACGGCCAGCGGCTGTCCGATCATCAGGCGGGTCTGGCCGCGATCGCCGCCGCCGCCGGGTTCACGTTCGGCGTGCATCGCACCGATCACCCGCCCGAAGCCGCGCTGCTCGGCCTGTACACGGCCCTGGCGGCACGGTGATCTTCGTTGCCCCTTGGGTTCTGGTCGCGCTGGCGGGCCTGCCGGTGCTCTGGTGGCTGCTGCGCGTCATGCCTCCGGCGCCGAGGCGCGAGAGCTTCCCGGCGATTCGGCTGCTCAGCGGCCTCGACGCGGTCGAGGAGACCGCCGCTCGCACGCCCTGGTGGCTGCTGGCGCTGCGCATCGCCGCGGCCGGGCTGGTGATCCTGGCGCTCGCCCGGCCGGTGCTGGACGCAGGCGGCCAGTTCGCGGGCGCCGGCCCCCTGCTGCTCGTCCTCGACAATGGCTGGGCCTCGGCGGCCGACTGGAACCACCGCGTCCAGGCCGCCGACGCGGTGCTTGATCGGGCGGAACGCACCGGCCGCAAGGTCGCCCTGCTCGCCACCGCCGCCGACGGCACGGGCGCCGCGCCGTCCGTCAGCGCCGCCATTCCGCCGGCCGATCTGCGCGCCCGCCTCGCGGCGCTGCGGCCCCGCCCGTGGCCGCCCGATCGCACCGCCGCTGCATCGGCGCTCCGGGTGTGGCGCGCGGATGGCAGCGCCGTCGTCTACGTCGCGGACGGGCTGACCGACGGCGGCGCGTTCGCTCCGTTCGCGGACGCGCTTGCCGCGAGCGGCCCCGTGACGGTGCTCGTCGGCGACACAGCGCCGGTCCGCCTGCTGCTGCCGCCCCGGCCGGAGGCGGACCGGCTGGTCGCGCGCGTGGCGCAGTTGCCCGTGCCGGTGCCCACCGAGGCGGCCGTGCTGGCGCAGAGCGGCGACGGGCGCACGCTCGCCCGCGCCACCGTCAAGCTTCCGGCGGGTGCGTCCGAGGGCGACGCGGCGGTCGCGCTGCCGCTCGAATTGCGCAACCGGCTGGCCCGGCTGGTGCTGGACGGCGCACCGTCCGCCGCCTCGGTTCTGCTGCTGGACGAGGGCCTGCGGCGAAGGCCCGTGGGTCTTGCGGCGGGCGAGGCGATCTCGGCGGACGCGCCGCTGACCGGCGAACTCTATTACCTCGAGCGGGCGCTCGGGCCGTTCACGGAGGTCCGGGAAGGCGATCCGCGGACCTTGCTGAAGCGCGCTCTCTCGGTCCTGGTGCTGGCGGACCGGCCGCTGCCGCCCGGAGAGGAGCGGGACGCCATCGACGCCTGGGTGAAAAAGGGCGGCCTGCTCGTGCGCTTCGCCGGACCGCGCACCGCGAACGCGGCACTCGATGAGGGCGATCCGCTGCTGCCGGTCAAGCTGCTGGGCGGCGACCGCCAGCTCGGGGGCGCGCTGTCCTGGGGCAAGCCCGCGACGGTCGCCGCCTTCCCGCCCGGCTCGCCGTTCGCGGGCCTGCGCGTGCCGGACGAGGTGCGGGTCAGCCGGCAGGTGCTGGCAACGCCCTCGGCCGAACTCCAGAGCCAGACCTGGGCGGCGCTCGCCGACGGGACGCCGCTGGTCACGGAAGCGGCGCGCGGGTCGGGGCGGGTCGTGCTGTTCCACACCACCGCGAATGCCGACTGGTCCAACCTCGCGCTGTCCGGTCTGTTCATCGACATGCTCCGCCGCCTCGTGCGGCTCTCGGCCGGCGTCGCGGGGAGTGCGGGCAACACGCCCCTGGCTCCCGCCGAAACGCTCGACGCATTCGGGGTGCTGTCCCCTCCTCCCGCCTCCGCCATCCCTCTCGCGGCGAATGCGTTCGCGACCACCCAGGTTTCGCCCCGCCACCCGCCGGGCCTCTACGGACCGCCGACGAACCGCCAAGCGCTCAATCTCGCGACCGCGCTGCCGAAGCTGACACAAGCCCCCCCGATCGCGGGCGCGCGGGTGGAGACGCTCGGCTCCGCCGCTTCGGAACGGGCGCTCGGGCCGTGGCTGCTCGCCTCCGCCATCGCCCTGCTGGTGATCGACCTCGCCCTCTCGCTCGGCATCCGTGGCGTGCTGCGCCGGCCGGCGGCGGCGGGTGTCGCGGTCGCGCTCGTGCTGCTCGCGTCCGGGCCGGCGCGGGCGACGACGCTCGAGACCGGCCGCCCGCCCGCGCTCGCGACCCGGCTCGGATACATCGTGACGGGCGACGAGCAGATTGACGGGATCTCCCGGGCGGGGCTCGAAGGCTTGTCCGACTACATGAACCGGCGCACCTCGGCGACGCTCGTCGAGCCGGACGCGGTGACGCCGGGGCGCGACGATCTCAGCTTCTATCCGCTGCTGTACTGGCCCATCGCCCAAGGAGCGCAGCCGCTGCCGGCGGACGCGGCGGCGGCGCTGAACGAATACATGGCGCGGGGCGGCATCATCCTGATCGACACGCGGGATGGCGACAGCGGCGGCGGCGACACGCTGGCGCGCGCGGCGCGGGGCCTCTCGATCCCGGCCCTGGCCCCGCTCACGACCGAGCATGTGCTGGCCCGGAGTTTCTACCTGCTGCAGGATTTCCCCGGGCGATACGCGGGCAATCCGGTCTGGGTGCAGCGCGACCAGGACCGCGCCAATGACAGCGTGAGCCCGGTCATCATCGGCAGCAACGACTGGGCCGCCGCCTGGGCCGTCGATGCCGCCGGGCAGAACCCGTATGCCGTCATCCCCGGCGGCGCCCGGCAGCGCACGCTCGCCTACCGCTTCGGCACCAACGTCGTGATGTACGCGCTGACCGGCAACTACAAGGGCGACCAGGTGCACGTGCCGGCGATCCTGGAGCGGTTGGGCCAGTGAGAGGGCGCAGGTGATGGAGCAGGCCTTCGCCGGCATCCGCTTCGACCCCGTGGTTCCGGTCTGGCTGATCGCCGCGCTGGCGGCGTGCTGCTTGCTCGTCGTCGTTCCGGCTCTCGTCCGCCGGGCGCGGGGCGGGGTCTCGCGGACGCTCGCCTTCGCCGTGCTGCTGCTCTGGCTGGCCGGCCCGAGAGCCGTCCAGGAAACGCGCGAGGCGCTCTCCGATATCGGGCTGCTGGTGGTCGATCAGACCGCCTCGATGCGGATCGGCAACCGGACCGCGCTCGCGGACGCCGCACGCAAGAAAATAGAGGAAGAGGCGGCGAGATTCCCCGATCTCGACCTCCGCACCATCACCGTGCCGGAGGGCGGCAACGCCGGCACGCGCCTGTTCGGCGCGATTGACAGGGCGCTCGCCGACATGCCGCGCGCGCGGCTCGCGGGCGTGGTCGCGATCACGGACGGGCAGATCCACGACGTCCCCGCCGAAGCGCCGGGGGGCGTGCCGCTCAACGTGCTGATCCCGGCGCGCGGCGAGCAGACCGACCGCCGACTGCGCATCATCGAGGCCCCCGCCTTCGGGATCGTCGGGCGGCCGGTCACGGTCCGGCTCGCGATCGAAGATCTCGGGGTCGCGCACCCGGCCGGCACCGCCCGCCTGACCATCCGCCGCGACGGCGAGCCCGCGCGCACGGAAATGGTCCCGATCGGCCGCGAGCACGCGATCGAGGTGCCGATCACCCGCGCCGGTCCGACCGTGCTCGATCTGCAGGCCGAGGCGCTGCCGGGCGAGGTCTCACCGATCAACAACCGGGCCGTGGTGCAGATCAACGGCGTGCGCGACCGTCTGCGCGTGCTGCTGATCTCGGGCGAGCCGCACGCGGGCGAGCGCACCTGGCGGCGGCTGCTGAAGGCGGACCCGGCGGTCGATCTCGTGCATTTCACCATCCTGCGGCCGCCGGAGAAGGACGACCTCACGCCGCTGAACGAGCTGGCGCTGATCGCCTTCCCGGTGCGGGAACTGTTCCAGGTGAAGATCAGCGAGTTTGACCTGATCATTCTCGACCGCTTCCAGAATCGCGGCCTGCTGCCCCTGCCCTATCTGCGCAACATCGCCGATTACGTCCGCAACGGCGGCGCGCTGCTGCTCAGCGTCGGGCCGGAATTCTCGGGCGCGGGCAGCCTCGCCGAGACGCCGCTCGGCGCCGTGCTGCCCGGACGGCCCGCCCGCACCGGCGCGCTGGTCGAGGAACCGTTCCGCCCGCGCGTGACCCCGCTCGGCCTCCGCCATCCGGTGACGGAGGGACTGGCGGGAGCCAATCGCAGCCCGTCCGGCAGCGATGCGCCGAGCTGGGGCTCGTGGTACCGCCGGATCACGGCCGAGGATGTGCGTGGCGAGGCATTGATGAGCGCGCCGGACGGCAGCCCGCTGCTGCTGCTCGACCGCGTCGGCGAGGGCCGGACCGCCCTGCTGCTCTCCGACCAGATCTGGCTCTGGTCGCGCGGCCATGAGGGCGGCGGGCCGCAGGCCGAGCTGCTGCGCCGGGTCGCGCACTGGCTGATGAAGGAGCCGGAGTTGGAGGAGAACAGCCTGACCGCGACGGTCGAGAACGGCACGCTCACCGTGGAGCGGCACGCGACCGAGGACGGACCGCCGGGCGAGGTCACGATCACCGACCCGGACGGCCATAAGCGAACCGCGCCGCTCCGGGACGCCGGGCCAGGCCGGGCGACGGCGACCATGCCCGCGTCCATGCCGGGCGTCTGGCAGGCGAGCGATGGAACCCGGACCGCCTACGCCGCCGCGGGCACCGCCAATCCACCCGAGATCGCCGATCTGCGCGCGACCGCGACGCGCGTGGCCGCGATCGCCCAAAGCTCGGAAGGCGGCACGCACTGGCTGGATGACGGCACGCAGGAAGGGGCGGTCCCCAGCCTTCTCCGGACGGAGCCCGGGAGAAGCGCGTCCGGCTCCGACTGGATCGGCTTGCAGCGGCGGCACGACCATCTGGTGACCGGAATCGCGGCTTTGCCGCTGCTGCCGCCCTGGATCGCGCTGCCGCTGATGCTCACTTTGCTGCTGGTCGCATGGCGGCGCGAAGGCATGTGATTTTCCCTTCCGGACCGCGCGAGGCATGCTTACATCAGAGTTCCTGCTCACCCCCTAACCGCGAAAGGATCGTGCCTTCCAGAACGTCGATCCCAACGAACGCGGCTTCTTCCCCCGCTCCTCCGAACCCTGGTCGCCCAGGCTGGCCCTGGTCGGCTTCGTCGGATTGTGCCTGCTGGTCGCCGTCGCCGATGGCGGACTGACCTCGCTCGGCCTCCGCAACTGGTATCCCTCGCTTGCGCTTCCGCCCTTCACGGCGCCCGCCTGGCTGTTCGGGCCGGCCTGGGGCGTGCTCGACCTGACAATCGGGGTCGCCGGCTGGCTCGTCTGGCGCCGGTGCGGCGCGAGCCGGCCGGTCCGGCTCTGGGGCTGGCAGCTCCTCGCCAACGCGCTGTGGACACCGGCCTTCTTCGGCCTGCGCAGCCCGGCGCTCGCGGCCGGCGTGCTTGCGCTGCTGCTGGTGCTGATACTGGTCACGATCCACGCCTTTTCCCGCATCAGCCGGGTCAGCGCCTGGCTGATGGCGCCCTATTTCGCCTGGACCGGGTACGTCGCCTACGTCACCGCCGGGATTTTGTGGCTGAACGGGGCTTGATGTAGAGTGCCCGTATGATTCGCGTCAGGTCTCGCTCCCTCGCCATTGTCCTCTTCCTGTCCGCCTTGTCGTTCGCGGGGTCCGCGCATGCGCAGCTCATCGGCGGTCCCGGCGCGGGGCTGAACGCGGCAAAGAGCAGCGCCGGCCAGGAGGCGAAGCGGCCACCGCCGCCGCCCGCGCTGCCGGGCGCGCGGGTCGAGAAGGAGATGGTGGCGCCGGCCGACCGTCCTCCCTCCGAGATGCAGCCGAACGACGCGCTGTTCGACGCAATCAACCGCGGCGACATCGCCTCCGCCCGGGACGCGATCAATCGCGGCGCCGAGTTGCAGGCGAAGAACGTGCTCGGCATGACGCCGCTCGAACTCTCGGTCGATCTCAACCGCCGCGACATCACCTTCCTGCTGCTCT